>NZ_JACVAQ010000002.1:0-1200000 GCF_014851905.1 Pseudomonas sp. PDM14
AGCTCCTATCCCCAAACCCCCAATCCGAGAAATCGGGTTGGGGGTTTGGCTTTGGGCGATGGAAAATCTCAACAGGCAATCGAGCCTACCAGCACGCTGAACCTTACTCGCACCTTTGTAACCTAAGCGTTCAGGTGCGCTTGCAGCGCAGCGGGCTTGTTGGTCTACTCGTTGACCTGCTCGTGCACGATATTTACGCCGGGCAACTATCGTCTTGGCTGAAGAGCATCCCAACAAAGTGTGTTCTCCTATGACCTAGTGATATCTCGTTCATAAAAAAGCCACCCGCAGGTGGCTTTTCTGTTTGTGCCAGGAGCTATCCGATCAATCGCCGCGGTATTCGCAGCCACTGGTGCAGGTTTCGTGAATTCGGACACGGGAGAGTTCTGGCAGTAGCGGTTTCACCCGTTGCCAGAGCCATTTCGCCAGGTTTTCGCTGGTTGGGTTTTCCAGGCCGGGAATGTCGTTCAGGTAATTGTGGTCGAGCTGGTCATAGACCGGTTTGAAAATCGCCTTGATCTCGGAAAAGTCTCGAATCCAGCCGGTATGCGGGTCCACTTCGCCCTCGATGTAGATGGCAATCCGGAACGAGTGGCCGTGAAGGCGACCGCATTTGTGGCCCTCCGGAACGTGGGGGAGTCGGTGTGCGGATTCGAAGATGAATTCTTTGAACAGTTCCAAGATGTATAGCGCTCTGAAGGTCGATTACAGCGGCCGAGAAGTTTACCAGCTATGCCTGCTGCAAGCCTCGCCCGTCAGTCCTGTCGAAGCCGTTGCAGCTCCTGATTCAGCCAGTCGGCCGAGCGCAGTTTGTGCCCGTTGCAGTCGACTTCGTAAGCTGTACCACTGAAACTGCTTTCTGTTGCAGCCCGGGTAATGAAGTCTTCCGTCGAGTCGACGAGCTCCTTCCGCTTCAAGTAGTCGAGCTTCTTCTGCAAGTGAGCTTTGGCGTCCCTTGAGTCGTGTTCCGTGCTATTGCGAATGAAGGTGCAGCCGCTGTCTTCGACAAATCGCAAGAGTGCGTCGATTTCCTGCTGACTTGCATTTGGCAATGCGACGCTGGTGATCGACGTGATCAGCAGGGCGCTTGCGCAGAGCGGGCGAAGGTAGTGCTGAGATTTCATAAGGCAAACCATTCCGTGTCTGCTGGGTTGTTCAGAGTGCTTGCAGCCTATCGCCCAGACGGCCCGTTTCTGTCAGTTCGAGGAACTCGTCACCGAGGCGGACGCTTTCGTCCATGGCTGTGCGCCAGTAACGTTCGCGCCCACTGTCGTTGCCCAGATAGCGCTTGAAGTCGCTGCGATCCGGCAGCTTTCCATGGGGAAGACCGGCCAGGTACTGCTTGGATGGCGAGATCAGCAGCACATCCTGCAGACGTTCGCTGTCGCCGCGTCGCCAGGGTAGTCCCTTGTCGAACCAGCCAGGGATCACCCGATCGGTGAAGTGTGGGTAGAGCACAATGCCATCGCTGTTGTAGGGCAGGTCCAGGTGGTAATCCAGCAGGCCGCCATCACGGTAGGCGCCGGGCGTCAGGCCAGGAATCTCGCGAATAGCCTCCATGACCATCGGGATCGAGCCGGACGCCAATAGCGCATGGCGCAGGTTGAGGGTGTCCAGCGTGTGGAAGTGCGAGAGGAAATCCTTCAGCTCGCCGAGCGGTGGCGCCAGGCGCGCGTCGTGCAGGATCACGCGGTCGAAGTGTCGACTCAGGCGGCTGCGGCTGAGCAGGTTGTTGCCGATCACGGAGGACAGGCCAAAGCCGAGTGCGCCCTTACGATCATGCTGCAGCAGGCCATGACTGCGCACCACGACGATGTTCAGGCGGTACAGCGGATTGTCGAGAACGGCGGCGTCCTGACCGTCGAGCAGCTCATCGAGCAGGGTCACGCAGCTACGCGAAACTTCCGCCATGCTTACGCCTTTGGCGAAGCGCTGGCTAGTATATAGCTCACCAAGCCGACGAATCCCAGCGCGTGCATCGGGCAGGCAGGCACTGGCGAAGCGCCAGGAGCCGATCGACGCGCCGATCAACGTGCGCACACGCGGTGCGCGAGGTAGCCAGTCGCCAAAGAGTGCGAGATCCAGTCCCTGGATGCCCAGCCCCTTGGGGCCGCCAGCGGCACCAGGCAGAACGCCGACATCTTCAGGGCGCAGACCCTGTTCACGAATCCGCGCCAGCGCGCGTTTACCCGCGCGCAGAGTCAGGGCCGGGGACTTGATGTGGATGGCGGTCATGCTGGTCTCCATAAGGCAAGCCAGCGATTATAGTGTGCTGAGTTTTCAGGCCAAGCGGGTTCAACGGATGAATGACGCATCTGCCGCTGTGCAGATGGTGGCGAGGGCCGTTCAGGCAAATTCAGTTTCAGTTAAGTCCGTAGCAGTATCTTGGGCACCGTACACAGCACATACCCGCTGCCTCAAGGAGAGACCACCATGAATAAGTTGACTGCCGTATTTTCCATCCTTGCCATGACTGCCGCTGTCGGCGTCGCCCAGGCGCGTGATCTGGGCCCGGACGAAGCGCTGAAGCTGCGCGATGCCGGCACCGTGCAATCGTTCGAGAAGCTCAACGCCGCCGCTATCGCCAAGCACCCGGGCGCCACTGTCGAAGACACCGAACTCGAAGAGCAGCACGGTCGCTACATCTATCAGGTCGAGCTGCGTGATGCCCAGGGCGTGCAGTGGGACGTCGAGCTCGACGCCACCAGCGGCCAGGTGCTGAAAGACCACCGGGATGACTGATGAAGTTCGTCGCGCGTTACATCGGTATCGTCGTGCTGGTTCTCGGGGTGCTTGCGCTTGAGGCGCAGGCCCGCGATCTGGACCAGGACGAGGCGCTACGCTTGCGCCGCGAAGGCGTGATCATGCCCCTCGAGCAGCTGATGCAGCCAGCTCTGGGGCGTTACCCCGGGGCTACGCTGCTTGAGGCGGAACTGGAAGAAGAGGACGACGTCTTCGTCTATGAGGTCGAGTTGCTGACCAGCGACGGCGTGGTCCGCGAGCTGGAACTGGATGCCCGTGATGGCCGCATTCTTAAGGACGAAGTGGAGGACTGATGCGTCTGTTGCTCGTAGAGGATCACGTACCACTGGCGGATGAACTGCTCGCCGATCTTGGCCGTCAGGGATATGCCGTTGACTGGTTGGCCGATGGCCGCGATGCGGTTTACCAGGGAGCCAGCGAGCCCTATGACCTGATCATTCTCGACCTCGGTCTGCCCGGCAAGCCGGGGCTCGAGGTCTTGCGCGAATGGCGCGCCGGGGCGTTGGCCACGCCGGTGCTGATCCTCACCGCGCGCGACTGCTGGGCCGAGCGCATTGATGGCCTGAAGGCCGGGGCCGACGATTACCTGACCAAGCCCTTTCATCCGGAGGAGTTGGCCTTACGTATCCAGGCGCTGCTGCGTCGTGCCCACGGCCTGGCCAACCAGCCGCAGCTGGAAGCCGCCGGCCTGCAGTTGGACGAGGGACGCCAGTGCGTGACTCGTGCCGGACAGGAAGTGGAGTTGACCGCTGCGGAGTTCCGCCTGCTGCGTTATTTCATGCTGCACCCCGGCCAACTGTTGTCGAAGAGTCACCTGGCCGAGCACCTGTATGACGGCGAAACCGAGCGCGACTCCAACGTGCTCGAGGTTCACGTCAACCGGCTGCGCGGCAAGCTCGGTCGCGAGGTGATCGAGACTCGTCGCGGCCAGGGCTATCGCTTCACCGGAGCGGCCGTGTGACCTCGATCCAGCGGCGTCTCAGCCTGGGGCTGATCGGCGTTCTTCTGATCGTCGGCCTGGCCCTGGCGCAGACCTGCCTGTGGCTGTTCGACAAGAGCTTGCGCAGCTATCTGGAGGCCGGCCTGCATGATGAGGCGCGCTCGCTGCTGGTGGCGATCGTGCGCGGGCCGCAGGGCCTGCAGCTGGATGAACAGCGCCTGAGCGCGACCTACCAGCGGCCGTTCGCCGGCCTGTACTTTCGCATCGATTTCGCTGGCAAGGTCTGGCGCTCGCGCTCGCTGTGGGACCGCGAGCTGCAGCAGCCAACGGCCGTCGGCCTGCAGGAGGGGCTGGGCGACGGGCCGCGTAATCAGATGCTCCTGATCTACCGCGAAGACTTCACCCGCTACGGCGAGCGTTTCTCCATCACCGTGGCGCGCGATTACACGCCGATTCTGCAGAGCTTTCGGCAGATCCAGTGGATTGGTCTGGCGCTCGGCATCGGCGCCCTGGTGCTGATCCTGCTGGCCCAGCGTTACACCGTGCACGCGGCGTTGCGTCCGCTGGAGCGGGTGCGCCGGCAGATCGCCCAGTTGCAGCGAGGCCAGCGCAGCGAGCTGGATGATCAGGTGCCAGTAGAACTGGAGCCGCTGGTGGGGCAGGTCAACCGCCTGCTGGCCCACACCGAGGACACCCTGCGCCGCTCGCGCAACGCCCTCGGTAACCTTGGTCACGCGCTGAAAACACCACTGGCGGTGCTGGTCAGCCTGTCCAATCGTGAAGCCCTGGCGGCGCAACCGGAGTTGCAGAGTAGCCTGCGTGAGCAGTTGCAACAGATCGAGCAACGCCTGGCGCGTGAGCTCGGCCGTGCACGTTTGGCGGGCGATGTGCTGCCCGGCGCGCACTTCGACTGCGATACCGAAGTGCCGGGCCTGCTCAGTACCCTGCAGATGATCCACGCGTCCGGTCTGGACATGGACTGGCAGGCACCATCCGGCCTGCGTCTGCCGTGGGACCGCGAGGACATGCTCGAGCTGCTCGGCAACCTGTTGGATAACGCCTGCAAGTGGGCCGACAGTCTGGTGCGCCTGCGGTTTTCACTGGACGGGCAGGGCTATCGGATCGATGTCGAGGACGATGGCCCCGGCATCAGCGAGGCACGGCGCGATGAGGTGCTCGAGCGCGGAGTGCGCCTGGATGAGCAGGTCGACGGCCATGGCCTGGGGCTGGGCATCGTGCGCGATATCGTTGAAGCCTGGGGCGGCGAGTTGAAGCTGACGGAGAGCGAACTCGGCGGCTTGCAGGTGGCGATTCGCCTGCCGCAGCGTGGCGTTGCCTGAGCCCGTAGCCTTCTTGCTTCAACGCGGATGCATGGCACACGCGCAGAAAAAAGCCCGGTTGATACCGGGCTTTTTCATTTACATGCCGGTGGCGAAAGCCGGCTGGTCGATGTCGATGGCGGCACGCACCGGCTTCAGTGCTTCGCCGTACTTGGCGAAGATATCCAGGGCGAAATCTATGCGGTTGCGCAGGCGCTGATCGTCATCGCTGGTCACATCGCTGCCATTCAGCACCTTCTCGACGTGGCGCACGATCAGGTGCTCGGGAAGGTAGCAGAGGCGGCAGTTCTTGTAGCCGGACGCCCGCAGTTCGCTGATCGGGTAGGCGCCGCCGATACCCGATGACACACCCACCAGCAGGCCGGGTTTGTGGGCCAGCTCGGCCTTGCCGGCATAGAGGAAGAAGTTCTTGATCGCCGGACCGGCCATACCGTTCCACTCGGGGGCGATGATCACCACCGCATCGGCGGCCTGCAGCTGCTGCTGGTACTCGTTCCACGGGCCGTTGTCGTCAGCTGGCCACAGTGGCAGCGGCCGTTCGCCCAGGTCGAGCACGCTGCTCAGTTCGGTGCTGGTGAGGCCGAGTTCGATCAGGCGCTGGCGGAGGAAGCCGGCGACCTTGGCCGACTGGCTGTTGCGGCGGCTGGAGCCGGCGACGAGGGCAATGTTCAACATGCGGTATGTCTCTCTGGAAAAGTGACGGCAGGCTAGCGAGCGCTCAACGGTGCGGCAAGGGCATGCGCGTCAGCCATGCCGGCCATTCACGCCAGCGACCGCCAGACCGGCGCCCGTGACTGATCAGACGCGGAACTGGTCCATCAGCCCCTGCTGGTGGTTGGCCAGGCTGTTCAATGCCTGGCTGACCTGGGCGGACTCCTCGGCCTGGCCGGAAAGCGCCTCGGTGACATCGCGGATGCCGGCGACGTTACGCGTGATCTCTTCGGCGACCGCACTCTGCTCCTCGGCCGCGCTGGCGATCTGCAGGTTCATGTCGCTGATCACCGTGACCGCATCGCCGATGCGCCGCAGCGCGGTGACCGCCTGCTCGACCTGGGTGACGCTGCCCTGGGCCTGCTGGTGGCTGCTGTGCATGGAGCTGACCACTTCACGGGTGCCGCTCTGCAGGCCTTCGATGACCTGGCGGATTTCCTCCACCGAATCCTGGGTACGCTTGGCCAGGTTGCGCACCTCATCGGCGACCACGGCGAAGCCTCGTCCGGCTTCGCCAGCACGGGCGGCCTCGATGGCGGCGTTGAGGGCGAGCAGGTTGGTCTGTTCGGCAATGGCGCGGATCACCTCCAGCACCGAGCCGATCTTCTCGCTGCTGCTGGCCAGTTTCTCCACTTTGCCCATGGCGTCGTTCAGCTCGGCGGCAAGCTGCTCGATGGACAGGGTGGTGCGGTCGATCACCGCCAGGCCGTCGCGGGTGGCTTGGTCCGCGCCGCGGGCGGCGGTTGCAGCCTGGGCGGCGCTGCTGGCGACATCGTGGGCGGTGGCGCTCATTTCCTGGGACGCGGTGGCGACCTGGTCGATCTCGCGGAATTGCTGCTGCATCCCCGAGCTGGTCTGGCTGGCGATCACGGCCGATTGGTCAGCAGTGTGGCGGGCGTCCTGCACGCTGTGTTTGACGTCGGCGATCACCGGTTGCAGCTTGTCGAGGAAGCGGTTGAACCAGCCGGCAAGGGTGCCCAGTTCGTCGTCGCGCGCGTATTCCAGGCGCCGGGTCAGGTCGCCTTCGCCGCTAGCGATGTTCTGCAGCATGGCGGCGACGTCGAGGATCGGCCGGGTCACGCCGCGCGCGGTGAGCCACATCAGGCCGGCGCCGAGGACGATGGCGACCAGGGCGAGAAGCAGCGACAGGCTGGTGTCACGGGTGCGCTGCTGGTCGAGCTGGCCTTCCAGCTGCACGGCTGGTGCGAGCAGGGCGGCGCGGGGAACTTCGAGCAGCACGCCCCAGGGCTTGGCGCCGGGGATCGGCAGCAGCGGCTCGAGCACGCGCAGGTGCTCGGCACGCTCGAAGAACTGCGACTGGCCCTGGCCCATGGCGGCGGCGATTTCGTCGCCCTGGTTGGGGAAGGCCGCTTTCAGCGGTTTGCCGAGCAGGCCGGCGTCACGGCTGTGGCCGGCGAGCAGCGGTGCCGGACTGATGATGCTGACTTCACCCTGGCCGCCATACAGGTCCTTGTGCGCCTGCTCGCTGAGTTCCTGCAGGCTTTCCAGGCTGATGTCGACGCCGAGCACGCCGACCACCTTGCCATCGAGAATCAGCGGGAAGGCGATGCTGGTCATCAGCACCTGCTTGCCATTGATCTCGTCGAAGTAGGGGTCGAGCACGCAGCTCTTCTGGCTGGCCAGCGGACAGGTGTACCAGGCGTTGTAGGGGCTGCCGCTGGGGCCGGTGCTGGTGTCGTTGAGCAGTTCCTCGTTCATCGCCTCGGCTTCGAGCTTGCCTGGCGTACTCTGCGACCAGTAGAGGGAGAAGCGGCCCTTGTCATTGCTGCCCAGCTCGGCCTGGTCGACGAACAGTTCATCCTTGCCATCCAGGGCATTGGCCTCGAAGACCACATACAGGCCGAGCAGATCCGGGTTGGCATCGAGCGCGGTACGCACCTGGCGGGTGAGGTCTTCGCGCAGGTCATAGGCGTCGAGAAAGCGCTTCTCGGCCTGTTCCTTGAGGAACAGTACCTGGCGCGAAAAGCCCTTGCCGTACTGGTAGGCGTCCATGAAATAGCGCTGGATGCGGATGCCCTGTAGCTGGCCGAGTGCAGCCATGCGTTCACGCGCCGACTCCTCGAGCATCTTCGAGCTGGACGACTTCACCAGCTCGGCGCTGTGCTTGGACTGGTACAGCGACGCCCCTACCAGAAGGGTGACGATGGCCAGCAGGCAGAGCCCCGCCAGTAGCGTGATTTTCCATTGAATGGACAGACGGGGCAGCATGGGGAGGTCCTTTAAAGTCAGACTACTAGCGCTGTATCGGTGCGCCGCGCCATAAGTTGAAGCGCCACAGACCCCGATCTAGACGGGCTACTTGATGTTCAAGGAAGCTGGGGAATTTCAAGGCAAGAATTATGCACGTTTTGCTCAGTATTCTGCACAAAGTTGTTTTTGACAGAAGCTGACCAATCGGGCAAAGTTTTGCGCTTTTTTTCCAGGCGCCTGCCTGCTCTTTATCCCTCTGGAGCTTCCCATGAACGCAGTTGTTGCCGCTGTCGGCATCATGCTGGTCCTCAGCCTGTGTCGCGTGCACGTGGTCATCGCCCTGATTGCCGGCGCACTGGCGGGCGGCCTGATCGGCGGCCTCGATATCCAGGCCAGCCTGGCGGCGTTCAACAAGGGGCTCGGCAATGGTGCCACCGTGGCGCTGTCCTACGCGCTGCTCGGCGCGTTCGCCGTGGCGATTTCCAAGTCCGGTCTGGCCCATGCCCTGGCCGACAAGGCGTTGAACCTCGTCGGGCGTCAGCAGGAGAAGGGCGGCAGCCTCGTGGGCTGGCTGCTGATCGGCCTGCTGCTGGTGGTGTCGATCTGCTCGCAAAACGTCCTGCCGATCCACATCGCCTTTATCCCGCTGCTGGTACCGCCGCTGCTCTATGTGATGGCGCGCCTGCAGATGGATCGCCGGCTGATCGCCTGCGTGATCACCTTCGGCCTGATCACCCCGTATATCTTCCTGCCGGTCGGCTTCGGCAACATCTACCTCAACGAGATCCTGCTCGCCAGCGTGAGCAAGGGCGGCGCCGATGTCTCCGGCGTCAATGTCACCCAGGCCATGCTTCTGCCGGCGCTGGGCATGCTCTGTGGCCTGCTGTTCGCGGTGTTCATCAGCTACCGGCGCAAGCGCAGCTACGACATCGAGCGCATCGAGCAGGTGGAAAAGGTTGCCGTGCAGTACAACCCCTACAGCCTGTTGGTGGCTGGCGTGGCGGTAGCGGTGGCGTTCGCCGTGCAGCTGTGGCTGGACTCGATGATCATCGGCGCGCTGGTCGGCTTCGTGATCTTCTCGGTGTCCGGCGTGGTGCGCTGGCGCGAGTCGGACGACCTGTTCACCGAGGGCATGAAGATGATGGCCATGATGGGCTTCATCATGATCGCCGCCGACGGTTTCGCCGAAGTCATGCGCGCCACCGGCGAGATCGACGCCCTGGTCGGGTCGGCCACCCAATGGATCGGCCACAGCCAGGCCATCGGCGCGCTGATGATGCTGCTGATCGGCCTGTTGCTGACCACCGGCATCGGCTCGTCCTTCTCCAGCGTGCCGATCGTGGCGGCGATCTTCGTGCCGCTGTGTGCGCAGCTCGGCTTCAGCCCGCTGGCCATCGTCTGCATCGTTGGCACCGCCGGCGCCCTGGGCGATGCCGGCTCGCCGGTATCGGATTCGACCCTGGGGCCGACCGCCGGCCTCAATGCCGACGGTCAGCACGACCACATCTGGGACACCGTGGTGCCGACCTTCCTGCACTACAACCTGCCGTTGCTGGTATTCGGCTGGGTGGCGGCTATGGTGCTTTAACGCACGTCGGGCTTCAGTTGCGAACGGGGTTGCCGACATAGCGGTAACCCCGTTTTCGTTTGGGCCGGCAATTTATCGAGGATGAGCGCATGCGCCTCACACTAAAAACAAAAGTACTGCTGCTGGCCCTGGTGCCGGTGATCCTCTTCGCCCTGGTTCTTAGTGGCGCTGCTGCCAAGATTCTGCTCGACCTCGCCGAGGGCGAGGTCAAGGAAACCCGCGACCGCCTGATGGAGGAAAGCCACAAGGAGCTGCAGAACTACATGCAGATCGCCCTGGGCTCGGTGCAGGCGCTCTATGACCAGGCGGCACCAGGCGACACCGCCAGCCGCGAGCAGGCCATTGCCATCCTGTCGAAGATCAAGTACGGCAAGGATGGCTACTTCTTCGGCCATGACTCCAACGTGGTGCGCCTGTTCCGCGGCGACAGCCCGGTTGACGTGGGCAAGAACCTCTCCGATCGCAAGGACCCCAACGGCGTCTACGTCAACCGCGAACTGGTGCGGGTGGCCAAGGACAGCAGCTACTACGTGCAATACAGCTCGCCGCTGCCGACCAACGAGAAGGTCATGGTGCCCAAGCTGGCGTACAGCTATTACCTGAGCAAATGGGACATGGCGCTCGGTACCGCGATCAACCTGGATGGCGTCGAGGCCGAGGTGGCCAAGGTGCAACTGGCCATCGACGAGCGCATCAGCACCATCCTCAGCAGCGTGCTGGTGATCGCGGTGATCCTTCTGGTGATCTTCGGTATCGCTGGCCTGGCCCTGGCCAATGCTTTCCTCAAGCCGTTGCAGCAGATCAAGGACAACCTCGACGACATCGCCGCCGGTGAAGGTGACCTGACCCGACGCCTGCCAGTGAACAGCAATGACGAGCTGGGCCAGTTGGCCGGATCGTTCAACCAGTTCGTCGAGAAGATCCACGGCCTGGTGCGGCAGATCGTCGACATGACCGGCCAGCTCACCGGCCTGGTGGCCGAGGTGTCGTCCCAGGCGCAGCGCTCGGAACAGGCGATGGATCGCCAGCGTCACGAAACCGACCAGGTGGCGACGGCGATCAACGAGATGTCCGCCGCCGCCCATGAGGTGGCCAAGAGTGCCCAGGGCGCGGCCGAAGCGGCGCAGCAGACCGATCAGGAAGGCCAGGCGGCGAAGAAGGTGGTGGATGGCAGCATCACGCGCATCCATGCCCTGGTCGGCGACATCCGCAGCAGCGGGCAGTCGCTCGACAGCCTGCAGCAGGACGTGCAGTCGATTGTCAGCGTGCTCGGCGTGATTCGCTCCATCGCCGAACAGACCAACCTGCTCGCGCTCAACGCGGCCATCGAGGCGGCGCGCGCCGGCGAGGCCGGGCGAGGCTTTGCCGTGGTCGCCGACGAGGTGCGTGCGCTGGCCAGCCGCACGCAGCAGAGCACCCAGGAAATCCAGGGCATGATCGACCGCCTGCAACAGGGCACCCAGGAGGCGGTGACGTCGATGCGCCGCTCCAGCGATGCCGGTGACATCACCAGCGAGCAGGCCAACCAGGCCGGTTCGTCACTGGATGCCATCGCCCAGCTGATCGGCACCATCAACGCCATGAACGCGCAGATCGCCAGCGCCGCCGAGGAGCAGACCGCGGTGGCCGAGGAGATCAACCGCAGCGTGCACCAGATCGCCGTGGCGGTGGACAGCGTGGCCGATGAAACCCAGCACGGAGCGCAGACCGCGCGCAGCCTGGCGGCTCTGGGCGAGCGCCTGAGCTCGCTGGTGCGGCAGTTCCGCATCTGACCGTGATGTGGTGAAACGAGGCGCTGCGGCGCCTTTTTTCATGCCCGCAAGACCGGCTGCAAATGACTGGCACTTGCCCGACCAGCGGCGGACTAAACAGAAACAGTCTCTGAGGTTCGCCCCTGCCATGTCGTCAGACCGTATCGAACAGAAAACCTTTCTCCTGCTGCTGGTCATCGTCACCCTGGCCTTCGGCTGGATTCTGCTGCCGTTCTACGGTGCGGTGTTCTGGGCGGTGGTGCTGGCGGTGATCTTCGGCCCGCTGCAGCGGCGCCTGGCGCTGCGCATCGGTGGGCGTGGCAACCTGTCGGCGCTGATCACGCTGCTGATCTGCCTGACGGTGGCGATCCTCCCGGTGATCGCCATCACCAGCATGCTGGTCAGCGAAGGCACGGTGATCTACCAGCGCATCGAGTCCGGTGAGCTGGATGTCGGCGCCTATGTCGAACAAACCAAGGCCATGCTGCCCGGCAGCGTGCAGACCCAGCTCGACCGCTTTGGCCTGGGCGATTTCGATGCGGTTCGTGATCGTATCGCCAAAGGTGCGCTGGCCGGCAGTCAGTTCCTCGCGACCAAGGCGTTCTCCATCGGCCAGGACACGTTCCAGTTCGTCATCGGCTTTTTCCTGATGCTCTACCTGCTGTATTTCTTCCTGCGTGACGGCCCGGAGCTGGTGCGCACCGTGCGCACGGCGATCCCGCTGGTGGATACGCAGAAGCGCCGCCTGCAGATCAAGTTCACCCGCGTGGTGCGCGCCACGGTGAAGGGCAACATCGTTGTCGCCGCGGTGCAGGGTGCGCTGGGCGGGGTGATCTTCTGGATTCTCGGTATTCCCAGCCCGCTGATCTGGGGGGTGCTGATGGCCTTCCTGTCGCTGCTGCCGGCCGTGGGCTGCGGCATCGTCTGGGTGCCGGTCGCGCTGTACCTGCTGCTCAGCGGGCAGATGGTCCAGGGCGTGGTGCTGGTGCTGTTCGGCGTGCTGGTGATCGGCCTGGTCGACAACATCCTGCGCCCGTTGCTGGTGGGCAAGGACACGCGCATGCCGGACTACCTGATCCTCATCTCCACCCTCGGTGGCCTGACCCTGTTCGGCCTCAACGGCTTCGTCATCGGGCCGCTGATCGCCGCATTGTTTATCGCCTGCTGGGATCTCTACAGCAGTAGCAAGCGCACCGTGCGTCTGCCGTAGCGTTTTCGCAGGCAGAAAAAACCCGGCATGTGCCGGGTTTTTTGTTTGCCTGGGTGCTCAGGGCGCGAGGGGCACAAGACCGGCGTGCTGCACCAGCTCCAGTAGCGGTTGCGGGTACACGCCCAGCCCGAAGGTGAGCAGGGCGACGAGCAGCAGCATGATGCCGCCAGCGTGTTGCGCCCAGTGCATGTCCGCATCGTGGCGGCGCAGGTTCGGCTCGACCATGAACAGGGTGACCATCACGCGCAGGTAATAGAACACGCCGATGGCGCTACCCAGGACCAGCGCGCCGAGCAGCCACCACTGCTGCGCCTGCACGCCGGCGGCGACCACGTAGAACTTGCCGATGAAACCGGCGGTCAGCGGGATGCCCGCCAGCGACAGCATCATCACGGTGAGCACGGCGGTCAGGTACGGACGGCGCCAGAACAGGCCGCGGTACTCGTACAGGGCGTCGGCGTCGCGGCCGCTGTAGGGCGTGGACATCAGGGTGATCACGCCGAACGCGCCCAGGCTGGTCAGCACGTAGGTGGCCAGGTACACGCCAATTGCTTCCACGGCCAGGCCCTTGCTGGCGATCAGCGCCACCAGCAGGTAGCCGAAGTGGGCGATGGAGGAGTAGCCGAGCAGGCGCTTGAGGTTGTTCTGCAGCAGGGCCAACAGGTTGCCGAAGAGGATCGAGGCAATGGCGATCAGCGTCAGCAGCTCGTTCAGCCAGCCGCCAGCGGCAACTGGGGAAACCTGGTACAGGCGCAGCAACACGGCGAACACCGCGACCTTGCTGGCGGTGGCGAGGAAGGCGGCGACCGGTGCCGGCGCGCCTTCGTAGACGTCCGGCGTCCACAGGTGGAACGGTACCAGCGACAGCTTGAAGGCCAGGCCGATCAGCATCATGCCCATGCCGATCTGGGCGATCAGGCTGGGCAGGCCATCCGCCGCCAGCTTGGCGCCGATACCAGCGAAGCTGAGGCTGCCGGATTCGGCGTAGAGCAGGGCCATGCCGAACAGCAGGAACGCCGAGCCGGCGGCCGACAGGACCATGTACTTGATGCCGGCTTCCAGCGAGCGCTTGTTGAAGAAGGCGTAAGCGATCATGCCGTAGGTCGGCACCGAGAGCAGTTCCAGGCCGATGAACAGGCCGGCCAGGTGTTGCGCGCTGACCAGGACCAGGCCGCCGGTGGCGGACAGCAGCATCAGCAGGTACAGCTCTTCGCGGTTGCCCGGATAACCCTTGCCCGAATCGCCGCCCAGGTACGCGTGGATCAGGGTGATGCAGGCCAGCGTGGCGGCGAGCACCAGTGCCATGTAGTAGCAGGCGTAGGTGTCGATCAGCAGCAGCGGGGTGACTTCCAGCGGCGTCACGCCCAGGGCCGGGATGATCGACAGCAGCGCCAGGTTGAGGCCGACCACGGACAGGCCGAAGGTCATCGAGTGGTTGCGCTTCCAGGCGATGGCCAGCATCACCACGACGACGGTGATGCTGGTGACCAGCAGCGGCAGCAGGGCGATGAAGTGTTGAATCGTCAGTTGCATAGCACTACTTACCGAGTTGATTGAGGGCGCTGCCCATCCATTGCTGCACACCGTTCATGGTGGCGGCAGAGGTGTCGAGAACCGGCTGCGGGTAGACGCCGAGCAGGATCAGCAGGACCGCCAGGCCCAGCACCATACCCAACTCGCGAACCTTGAGGGCTTGCAGCGGTTCGTCCGACTTGGCGGTGCCGAAGTAGGCACGGTGGATCATGATCAGCGAGTAGACCGAGCCGAACACCAGGCCGGTGGCCGCCAGGACGATGACCCACGGCGCCGTCTGGAACGCACCGATGAGGATCAGGAACTCGCCGACGAAGTTGCCGGTGCCTGGTAGGCCCAGTGCCGCTGCAGCGAAGAACAGGCTCACCGCAGGCAACCACGGCAGGCGCGACCAGATGCCGCCCATCTGGCGCATGTCGCGGGTGTGCAGGCGCTCGTAGAGCTGGCCGCAGAGGATGAACAGTGCCGCGGCCGATAGGCCGTGGGCCATCATCTGTACCACTGCGCCCTGCAGGGCGATCAGGCTGCCGGAGTAGATGGCGATCAGCACGAAGCCCATGTGCGAGACGCTGGAGTAGGCCACCAGGCGCTTGATGTCGGTCTGGGCGAACGACAGCAGGGCACCGTAGATGATCGCGAATACGCCAAGCCACTGGGCGATCGGTGCGAACTCGGCCGAGGCGTTGGGGAACAGCGGCAGGGCGAAGCGCATCAGGCCGTAGGCCGCGGTTTTCAGCAAGATACCGGCGAGGTCCACGGAGCCTGCGGTCGGTGCCTGGGCGTGGGCGTCGGGCAGCCAGGAGTGGAACGGCACCACCGGGAACTTCACCGCGAAGGCGATGAAGAAGCCGAGCATCAGCAGGTATTCGGTGCCCGCGGTGAACTGGGTCTTCAGCAGGTCGGCGTAGTTGAAGGTCAGCACGCCGGTCTGGTCGAAGTGGACGAACACCAGGGCCAGGATGGCCACCAGCATGATCAGGCCGCTGGCCTGGGTGAAAATGAAGAACTTGGTGGCGGCGGTGATGCGGGTCTTGCCTTCGCTGCCGCTATGACCCCAGAGCGCGATGAGGAAGTACATCGGCACCAGCATCATTTCCCAGAAGAAGAAGAACAGGAACAGGTCGATGGCGAGGAACACGCCGACCACGCCGCCAAGGATCCACATCAGGTTGAGGTGGAAGAAGCCGACGCGGTTCTGGATCTCGTTCCACGAGCACAGTACCGAGAGCACACCGAGCAGGCCGGTGAGGGCGATCATCAGCACGGACAGACCGTCCAGCGCCAGGTGCACGTTGATACCGAAACGCTCGATCCACTGCACCTTGAATTCGGCGGCCCAGACCGGGTCCGCGCCCGGCACCGGGGCCAGGGCGAAGTTGCCGGTAGCCCACAGCCACAGGCCGAGGCCGAACAGCAGGCTCATGGTCAGCAGGGCGATCCAGCGCGGCAGGGTGTTGCCGAAACGCTCGCCTTGCCAGCACAACAGGCCGCCGATGAAGGGGATCAGGATTAGCCAGGGCAGAATCATGACGGTTGGATTTCCTTAATTCAGAATCAGCAGCAGGCCGAGCACCAGCACGGCACCCCCGGCGATGGACGTGGCGTACCAGCGGATCTGGCCGGTCTCGCTGCGCGCGAGCAGGGCGTTGCCGCCGCGAATCAGGCGCGGAACCAGGCCGATGCCGCGGTCGATCGGGTCACGCCCGAGCAGACGGCAGAGCAGCAGATAGGGGCGCACGAACAGCTTGTCGTAGAGCCAGTCGAAGCCCCAGGCGGCGAACCACCAGGCCGACAGGAAACGGCCCGGCGCGCTCTGCGCCACCGCTGTGACAAAACGGCGCTTGCCGAGGAACAGCAGGGCAGCGAGCAGGATGCCGGCCAGGGCGATGGCGCCCGAGGCGATTTCCAGGCTGTGCTGCGCTTCGCCACCGGCATGGCCGACGCTCTGCGGTAGGACGCCAGCCAGCGGCGGGGTGATCAGTGCGCCGATGAAGGTCGACAGCACGATCAGCACCGACAGCGGCAGCCAGTGGGCGATGCCGTGACCGGCGTGGGCCTCGGTCTTCTGTTCGCCGTGGAAGGCGATGAAGATCAGGCGGAAGGTGTAGATCGAGGTCAGGAAGGCACCGGCCAGGCCGGCGTACAGCAGGCCGCTGTGGCCGCTGGCGAAGGCTTCCCAGAGGATCTCGTCCTTGGAGTAGAACCCGGCGGTGATCAGCGGCAGTGCGGCCAGGGCCGAGCCGCCGACGATGAAGCTGGCGTAGGCCAGCGGCAGTTTCTTCCACAGACCGCCCATCTTGAAGATGTTCTGCTCGTGGTGGCAGGCGTTGATCACCGCACCGGACGCGAGGAACAGCAGGGCCTTGAAGAAGGCGTGGGTCATCAGGTGGAAGATCGCCGCGTCCCAGGCACCAACGCCGAGGGCGAGGAACATGTAGCCGATCTGGCTCATGGTCGAGTAGGCGAGGATGCGCTTGATGTCGGTCTGCACCAGGGCGGCGAAGCCGGCCAGGACCAGGGTCACGCCGCCGACGATGCCGACCAGTTCGAGGATCTCGGGGGTCAGCAGGAACAGGCCGTGGGTACGGGCGATCAGGTAGACGCCAGCGGTAACCATGGTGGCCGCGTGGATCAGGGCGGAAACCGGCGTCGGGCCGGCCATCGCATCGGCCAGCCAGGTTTGCAGTGGCAGCTGGGCGGATTTACCCACCGCGCCGCCGAGCAGCATCAGCGTGGCAACCCACAGCCAGGTGTCGCCGGCCACGTACTTCTGCGGCGCCAGCACCATCAGCTCCTGGATGTTCAGGGTGCCGAGGTGGAGGAACAGGATGAACAGGCCGATGGCCATGAACACGTCGCCGATACGGGTGACGATGAACGCCTTCAGCGCCGCGTTGCCATTGGGCACGTGCTTGAAGTAGAAGCCGATCAGCAGGTACGAGCACAGGCCCACGCCTTCCCAACCGAAGTAGAGGAACAGCAGGTTATCGCCGAGCACCAGGAACAGCATGCTGGCGATGAACAGGTTGGTGTAGGCGAAGAAGCGCGAGTAACCCTCTTCACCGCGCATGTACCAGCTGGCGAACAGGTGGATCAGGAAGCCGACCCCGGTGACCACGCCGAGCATGGTCACCGACAGGCCGTCGAGGTAAAGGGTGAAGCTCGGGGCGAAACCGCCGACGCTCATCCACTGCCACAACACCTGGGTGAACACGCCGTTTTCTGGCGGATTGACGTTGAACTGCAGGATCACCCAGCCGGCGGTGAGCGCCGACAGGCCGATCGAGCCGACGCCGATCAGCGCCGAGAGGTTTTCCGAGAAACGTCCGCGGGAGAAGGCCAGGAGAAACCAGCCAAGCAGCGGAAACAGGCATGTCAGGAATAGAAGGTTCATCCGCGCATCTCGCTCGCAGCGTCGATATCGAGGGTGTTGAAGCGGCGATACAGCTGCAGCAGGATCGCCAGGCCGATACTGGCCTCGGCGGCTGCCAGGGTGATCACCAGAATGAACATCACCTGGCCATCAGCCTGCACCCAGCGGCTGCCGGCAACGACGAAGGCCAGGGCGGTGGCGTTCATCATGATTTCCAGACTCATCAACACGAAGAGAATGTTGCGGCGCACCATCAGGCCGATCAGGCCGAGGCTGAACAGCACGCCGGCCAAGGCCAGGCCGTGCTCCATGGGAATCGCGTTCATGGTTTGAGCTCCTTGGCTTCGTGGCGGCCCAGGTGGTAGGCGGCGACCAGCGCGGCGAGCAGCAGCATGGAGGCCAGCTCCACGACCAGCAGGTAGGGGCCGAACAGGGTGATACCCACGGCTTTGGCATCGACCGTGACCAGGCCGATGGAGGCACCGCTCGGCGCCTTGAACAGGGCGTACAGCAGCTGGCCCAGGAGCAGCGCGGCGAGAATCGCCGGGCCGGTCCAGATACCGGGTTTGAACCACTGCTTTTCCTGGTCGACCGCAGCCGGACCGAGGTTGAGCATCATCACCACGAAGACGAACAGCACCATGATCGCACCGGCGTAGACGATGATCTCCAGCGCGCCGGCGAACGGTGCGCCGAGGGCGAAGAAAGTCATGGCCACGGCCAGCAGCGACACGATGAGATAGAGCAGGGCATGCACGGGGTTGGTGTTGGTCACCACCCGCACGGTTGAAGCCACGGCAACGCCCGCGGCGAAGTAGAAAGCGAATTCCATCGTTCGTCCTTAAGGCAGCAGGCTTTTCACGTTGATCGGCTCGGCTTCATTCTGCGCGGCGCCTTTCGGCTTGCCGGCGATGGCCATACCGGCAACGCGGTAGAAGTTGTAGTCCGGGTTCTTGCCCGGGCCGCTGATGAGCAGGTCTTCCTTCTCGTACACCAGGTCCTGGCGCTTGTACTCGCCCATCTCGAAGTCCGGGGTGAGCTGGATCGCGGTGGTCGGGCAGGCCTCCTCGCACAGGCCGCAGAAGATGCAGCGCGAGAAGTTGATGCGGAAGAAGTCCGGGTACCAGCGACCGTCCGGGGTTTCGGCCTTCTGCAGCGAGATGCAGCCGACCGGGCAGGCCACGGCGCACAGGTTGCAGGCCACGCAGCGTTCTTCACCGTCGGGGTCGCGGGTCAGGACGATGCGGCCGCGGTAGCGCGGCGGCAAGTAGACCGGCTCTTCCGGGTACTGCAGGGTGTCGCGCTTGCGGAAGCCGTGACTGAACACCATCACCAGGCTGCGCAATTGGGTGCCGGTACCGACCAGCACGTCCCATATGTATTTGAGCATCGTGTTTCTCCTTACTGGGTGGCCAGCACGAGCGCGCCGGTCACCAGCAGGTTGATCAGGGTCAGCGGAAGGCAGAACTTCCAGCTGAACGCCATGACCTGGTCATACCGCGGGCGTGGGATCGACGCGCGCAGCAGGATGAAGATCATGATGAAGAAGCAGGTTTTCAGGGCGAACCAGATGAACGGGATCTGCGGCAGGATGCCGAACGGCCCGTGCCAGCCACCGAAGAACAGGGTTACCAGCAGCGCCGATACGGTGACGATGGCCACGTACTCACCGACAAAGAACATGCCCCATTTCATGCCGGCGTATTCGATGTGGTAACCGTCGGCCAGTTCCTGCTCCGCTTCCGGCTGGTCGAATGGGTGACGGTGAGTCACGGCGACGCCAGCGATGAAGAAGGTACAGAAGCCGAAGAACTGCGGAATGATGAACCACAGGTTCTCGGCCTGGTAATCGACGATGTCGCGCATGTTGAACGAGCCGACCTGCGCTACCACGCCCATCAGGGCCAGGGCCAGGAACACCTCGTAGGAGACGGTCTGGGCCGAGGCGCGCAGGGCGCCGAGCAGGGCGAACTTGTTGTTGCTCGACCAGCCGGCGAACAGCACGGCGTACACCGACAGGCCGGCCATGGCGAAGAAGAACAGGATGCCGATGTTCAGGTCGGCAACGTACCAGGTCGGGGTGATCGGGATGATCGCGAAAGCGATCAGCATCGAGGCGAAGGCGATCATCGGCGCCAGGGTGAAGATGAACTTGTCGGCGAACGGTGGCGTCCAGTCTTCCTTGAAGAACATCTTCAGCATGTCGGCGGCGATCTGGAACATGCCGAACGGGCCTACACGGTTCGGGCCGTAGCGGTCCTGCCACCAGCCGAGCAGTCGACGTTCGACGAAGCTCAGCAGCGCGCCGCAGATGACCACGGCGAGCAGGATGACGATGGCCTTGAGCACCGCGACGACCACGTCGATCACATCAGGAGTGAGCCAGCTCATCATTGCGCGGCCTCCTGAACGCCGGTGACCACGGCGCCGGCGATGGCCGCCGGAATACCCGGCAGACCGGCCGGCAGGCCGACCAGGCCGATGGCCAGTTCTTCACGCACCTGTAGCAGCAGGCGCAGGGCCTGGCCGTTGACGGTCAGCGCCAGCAGGGCACCATCATTGACACCGAGGCGGTCGGCTTCGGCCTTGGCCAGAGCTACGTAAGGCTGCGGCATGCGCTCCTGCAGCGGAGCGGCGCGCGAAGAGTTCTCTTCGCTGCCGAACAGGTGATGCAGCGGCACGACCTGCAGGGTGCCTGGTTGTGGGTTGAAAGCATTGGCAACGCTGAACCACGGCAGTACTGCGCCCTTGGCTTCGATCAGGCGCACGCCCGGATCGCCGGCACGCAGATGGCCGCCGACTTCGTCCTGGAACTTGTTCCAGGCTTGCGGCGAGTTCCAGCCTGGCGACCAGGCAAACGGGATCTGCTGACGGTCTTCCTTGCTGCCCGAGTAACCTTCCATGGAGAAGGCGAAAGCCGAGTCCTGGTCCTGCGGCTGACGCGGCTCGTGCACGCTGATATTGGCGCGCATGGCGGTACGGCCGCTGTAGCGCAGCGGCTCGCGCGCCAGCTTCAGGCCCTTGATGCGGAACGAGGCGCTTGGTGCGGCTTCGGTGATGGTGGCGAGCGATGCGCTGCTGGCGGCGCAGGCCGCGGTGACCTGATCAAGCTGGGTCCAATCCGCCATCGGCTTGCCTTGCAGCGTGCTATGCAGGGCGTGCAGCCAGCGCCAGCCTTCACGTACGAGGATGTTGCTGTCGTAGTAGCTCGGCTCGAACACCTGGAAGAAGCGCTGTGCACGGCCTTCCAGGCTGACCAGGGTGCCGTCGCCTTCGGCGAAGCTGGCAGCCGGCAGCACCAGATGGGCCTTGGCGGTGGTATCGGTCTGCTGGTGGTCGGCGACGATCACCACCTGGGCGGCGGCGAGGGCTGCATCGACCTTGGCGGCATCGGCGCGGCGATACAGATCGTTTTCGAGGATGACCACGGCGTCGGCCTGGCCGGCGCTCAGGGCATCCAGTGCGGCATCCACGGAGTCGCCGCCGAACAGGGCCAGGCCCATGCTGTTGGCTTCCGGCACGACCAGGGTGATCGAACCGTTCTTCTCGCGATTCTTCAGTGCGCTGGCGATGTTCGCTGCGGCTTCGATCAGCGCCTTGCTGCCCAGCGAGGCACCGGAAACGATCAGCGGACGCTTGGCGTTGAGCAGGGCGTCGGCAATGCGCTGGACCAGCTCGGCGGCCTCGGCTTCCAGGCCGCTGACGGCCGGGGCACTCGGGTCGATGGCGTGGGCCACGGCGAAACCGAGGCGGGCCAGGTCGGCTGGTGCGGCGTGGACGGTTTCTTCGGCGATGTCGTCCAGGCGGGTGGCGGTGACGCTGGCGATGAACAGCGGGTTCAGCGCGTGCTGGGCGACGTTCTGCACGGCCGCCATGTGCCAATCCTGGATCTTCGCCGCCGCGGCGATCTCGGTGGCCTTGCCCTTGACCGACTGGCGCAGGGCCAGGGCCAGGCGTGCGGCAGTCTGGGTCAGGTCTTCGCCGAGAACGAACACGGCGTCGTGGCTTTCCACGTCACGCAGGTTCGGCACCGGCAATGGGCCGTTCTGCAGTACGTCGCGGATCAGGCGCAGGTTGTCCAGTTCGCCCGCGGCAATACCGGAGTAGTAGTTGCCTTCACCGACCAGCTCGCGCAGGGCGAAGTTGCCTTCCAGGCTGGCGCGGGGCGAACCGATGCCGATCACGCGCTTGCCCTTGAGCAGCTCGGCGGCCTTGTCCAGTGCCGCGTCCAGGCCGAGCTTCTCGGTGCCCAGCGTAGGCTGGCGCGGGCGATCGTCGCGGTTGGTGTAGCCGTAGCCGAAGCGGCCTCGGTCACAGAGGAAATACTGGTTCACCGAGCCGTTGAAGCGGTTCTCGATGCGGCGGATCTCGCCGTAACGCTCGCCGGGGCTGGTGTTGCAGCCGCTGGAGCAGCCATGGCAGATGCTCGGCGAGAACTGCATGTCCCACTTGCGGTTGTAGCGCTCGGAGTGGGTCTTGTCGGTGAACACACCAGTCGGGCAGACCTCGACCAGGTTGCCGGAGAACTCGCTTTCCAGGGTGCCGTCTTCGACGCGGCCGAAGTACACGTTGTCATGCGCACCGTAGACGCCCAGGTCGGTGCCACCGGCGTAGTCTTTGTAGTAGCGCACGCAGCGGTAGCAGGCGATGCAGCGGTTCATCTCGTGGGCGATGAACGGGCCGAGCTCCTGGTTCTGGTGGGTACGCTTGGTGAAGCGATAGCGGCGCTCGTTGTGGCCGGTCATCACCGTCATGTCCTGCAGGTGGCAGTGGCCGCCTTCCTCGCAGACCGGGCAGTCGTGCGGGTGGTTGGTCATCAGCCACTCGACGACGCTGGCGCGGAACTGCTTGGCCTCTTCGTCCTCGATGGAAATCCAGGTGTTGTCGGTTGCCGGGGTCATGCAGGACATGACCAAGCGGCCGCGCTTGTCGTTCTCGTCGCTGTACTGCTTCACCGCGCACTGGCGGCAGGCGCCGACGCTGCCGAGCGCCGGGTGCCAGCAGAAGTAGGGGATGTCGAGACCGAGGGACAGACAGGCCTGTAGCAGGTTGTCCGCACCATCGACTTCAAGATCTTTGCCGTCTACGTGGATAGTGGCCATGGTTCAGGTTTCTTCTTGCCCCGCGTGAGCGGGCTTGGCTAATGGAATCTCGGTGTGCCGCGGGGCCAGGTTGCTGGCCGCCGCAACGCAAATCTTCACGCGGGGGCGAATTGCCCCGTCGCTGCCGGAGTCGAGGTACTGGCCACGCCAGCGTCGAACTCCGGACGGAAATACTTGATCGCACTGCCCAATGGCTCGACGGCGCCTGGTGCGTGAGCACAGAAGGTCTTGCCAGGGCCGAGGAAATTGACCAGGCCGAGCAGGGTGTCGATGTCCTGCTGGGTGCCTTGCTTGCGTTCCAGGGCACGAAGGATCTTCACGCTCCACGGCAGGCCGTCACGGCACGGTGTGCACCAGCCGCAGGATTCGCGGGCGAAAAACTCTTCCATGTTGCGCAGCAGCGCGACCATGTTGACGCTGTCGTCGATGGCCAGGGCCAGGCCCGTACCCATGCGGGTGCCGACCTTGGCGATACCGCCGGCGAACATGGCTGCGTCCAGGTGCTCCGGGAGCAGGAAACCAGTACCGGCGCCACCAGGCTGCCAGCACTTCAGCTTGAAGCCGTCACGCATGCCGCCGGCATAGTCTTCGAACAGCTCGCGGGCTGGAAGGCCGAACGGCAGTTCCCACAGGCCAGGGTTCTTTACCTTGCCGGAGAAGCCCATGAGCTTGGTGCCCATGTCTTCGCTGCCCGGGCGGGCCAGGGTCTTGTACCAGTCGACACCGTTGGCGACGATCGCCGGGACGTTGCACAGGGTCTCGACGTTGTTCACGCAGGTCGGCTTGCCCCACACGCCAACGGCGGCGGGGAAGGGCGGCTTGGAGCGCGGGTTGGCACGACGGCCTTCCAGAGAGTTGATCAGCGCGGTTTCTTCACCGCAGATATAGCGGCCGGCACCGGTGTGGACGAACAGCTCGAAGTCGAAGCCGCTGCCGAGGATATTCTTGCCCAGCAGGCCGGCGGCCTTGGCTTCCTCGATAGCGCGGTTGAGATTGGCTGCCGCGTCGACGTACTCACCGCGCAGGAAGATGTAGCCGCGGTAGGCCTTCAGCGCACGCGCGGAGATCAGCATGCCCTCCACCAGCAGGTGCGGCAGCTGCTCCATGAGCATGCGGTCTTTCCAGGTATTCGGCTCCATCTCATCCGCGTTGCACAGCAGGTAACGGATGTTCATGGATTCGTCGTTGGGCATCAGGCCCCACTTCACGCCGGTGGGGAAGCCCGCACCGCCGCGGCCCTTGAGGCCGGAGTCCTTGACCGTCTGCACGATGTCGGCCTGGGCCATTTCGCCCAGGGCCTTGCGTGCGGCGGCATAGCCGTTCTTCTGCTGGTACTCGTCGAGCCATACCGGCTGCGCGTCTTCACGCAGACGCCAGGTCAGCGGATGGGTTTCTTCGCTGCGGTCGATGCGGTTGGCCGGCCCGAAGGAGGTCAGCTGGGTCGAGCTGCGGCTGGTCATTGGAAACTCTCCAGCAGTTGGGCGACGCCATCGGGACGGACGTCGCCGAAGGTCTCGTCGTCGATCATCAGCGCCGGCGCCTTGTCGCAGTTGCCCAGGCAGCACACCGGCAGCAGGGTGAAGCGGCCATCGGCAGTGGTCTGGCCTGGGGCGATGCCGAGCTGGTCCTTGATGCTGGCGAGGACGTTTTCATGCCCGCCAACGAAGCAGGTCATGCTGTCGCATACGCGGATGATGTGGCGGCCCACCGGCTGACGGAAAATCTGACTATAGAAGGTGGCTACGCCTTCGACGTCGCTGGCCGGGATGCCGAGGATCGCGCCGATGGCATCGGCAGCGCCGTCAGGCACCCAGCCTCGAGCCTTCTGCACGATCTTCAGGGCTTCGATGGACGCCGCGCGCGGGTCCTCGTAGTGGTGCATCTCGTGCTCGATGGCCGAGCGCTCGGCTTCGCTCAGGGCGAAACGATCGGTTTGAATCAGGGATGTCTGGCTCATGTCAGCGGTCCACGTCAGCCATAACGAAGTCGATACTGCCCAGGTAGGCAATGAGGTCGGCCACCATGCTGCCGCGGATCACCGAGGGGATCTGCTGCAGGTGGGCGAAGCTCGGGGTGCGAATCCGGGTGCGGTAGCTCATGGTGCTGCCGTCGCTCGTCAGGTAGTAGCTGTTGATGCCCTTGGTCGCTTCGATCATCTGGAAGCTTTCGTTGGCCGGCATGACCGGGCCCCACGAAACCTGCAGGAAGTGCGTGATCAGGGTCTCGATGTGCTGCAGCGTGCGCTCTTTCGGCGGCGGCGTGGTCAGCGGGTGATCCGCCTTGTACGGGCCTTCCGGCATGTTGCGCATGCACTGGTCGATGATGCGGATGCTCTGGCGCATCTCCTCGACGCGGACCATGCAGCGGTCATAGGCGTCGCCGTTGACGGCCAGCGGCACTTCGAACTCGAAGTTCTCGTAGCCGGAGTACGGACGGGCCTTGCGCAGGTCGAAGTCGAGACCGGTGGAACGCAGGCCGGCGCCGGTGACGCCCCATTCCAGCGCTTCCTTGGTGTTGTACTGGGCCACGCCGATGGTGCGGCCCTTGAGGATGCTGTTGCGCAGAGCAGCTTTCTCGTACTCGTCGAGGCGCTTGGGCAGCCAGTCGACGAACTCCTTGACCAGGCCATCCCAGCCGCGCGGCAGGTCGTGGGCAACACCGCCGATGCGGTACCAGGCCGGGTGCAGGCGGAAACCGGTGATGGCTTCGATGACCTTGTAGGCGCGCTGGCGGTCGGTGAAGGTGAAGAACACCGGGGTCATGGCGCCGACGTCCTGGATGTAGGTACCCAGGAACAGCAGGTGGCTGGTGATGCGGAAGAACTCGGCCATCATGATGCGGATGACGTCGACCTTCTGCGGCACCTTGATGCCGGCCAGTTTCTCCACCGAGAGCACGTACGGCAGGTTGTTCATCACCCCGCCGAGGTAGTCGATACGGTCGGTGTAGGGGATGAAGCTGTGCCAGCTCTGGCGTTCGGCCATCTTCTCGGCACCACGGTGGTGGTAGCCGATCTCCGGTACGCAGTCGATGATCTCTTCACCGTCCAGCTGCAGGATGATGCGGAACGCACCGTGCGCGGACGGGTGGTTGGGGCCGAGGTTGAGGAACATGTAGTCCTCGTGCTCGCCGCCGCGTTTCATGCCCCAGTCTTCGGGGTTGAAGCGTGCGGCTTCCTCTTCGTGCTGCTGCTTGGCCAGGGTCAGGCTGAACGGATCGAATTCGGTGGCGCGCGCCGGGTAGTCCTTGCGCAGCGGGTGACCTTCCCAGGTCGGTGGCATCATGATGCGGGTCAGGTGCGGGTGGCCCTGGAAGTTGATGCCGTAAAGGTCCCAGACCTCGCGCTCGTACCAGTTGGCGTTTGGCCAGATACCGGTGACGGTGGGCAGGTTGAGATCGCCTTCTTTCAACGCGACCTTGATCATGATGTCGCTGTTACGCTCGATCGACATCAGGTGGTAGAAGACGGTGAAGTCGGCGCCTGGCAGGCCACGGCGCTGGGTGCGCAGGCGCTCGTCTACGCCATGCAGGTCGTACAGCATGACGTACGGGCGCGGCAGGTTGCGCAGGAACGTCAGGACATTGATCAGGCGGTCACGCGCCACCCACAGCACGGGCATGCCGGTACGGGTGGTCTGGGCGGTGAACGCCTCTTCGCCAAAACGGGAGTTCAGCTCAACAACCACGTCTTGGTCATCGGCCTTGTATGGCGGTATGGACAGAATGCTGTCTGCAGTCATGGTCTCGGTCGCTATCGGTCAACGGCGTCAGTGAAAGGGCTCGAACAGGAGCCCATGCTCACACTTCGTCGGGGCTGCGCAGGTTGGTCACAGCAATACGCTGTTCGCGGCGCTGTTCTTTCTGCGAAGGCATTTCGGCACGGTAGATGCCTTGATCACCAACGACCCAGGACAGCGGGCGACGCTCCTTGCCGATGGATTCCTGCAGCAGCATCAGGCCTTGCAGGAACGCTTCGGGGCGGGGCGGGCAGCCGGGAATGTAGACGTCGACCGGGAGGAACTTGTCGACCCCCTGGACCACGGAGTAGATGTCGTACATGCCACCGGAGTTGGCACACGAACCCATGGAGATCACCCACTTGGGTTCCAGCATCTGCTCGTACAGGCGCTGGATGACGGGCGCCATCTTGATGAAGCAGGTACCGGCGATGACCATGAAGTCCGCCTGGCGCGGGGACGCACGAATGACTTCCGCACCGAAGCGCGCAACGTCGTGTGGCGCGGTGAAGGCGGTGGTCATTTCCACGTAGCAGCAGGACAGGCCGAAGTTGTACGGCCACAGGGAGTTCTTGCGCCCCCAGTTCACCGCACCATTGAGAACATCTTCGAGCTTGCCCATGTAGATGTTCTTGTGGACCTGATCGTCTAGCAGCGGGTCGGAGACAGTCTCCCGCTCGCCGACCGGATAGTGCTCGTTAGGCGCATCCGGATCGATCCGAGTAAGTTTGTATTGCATCGCCAAAGCCTCATTGTTTTAGCTTCGCCTGCCGATTACGACGGCCCTCGGGTGCCCAGTCGAGCGCACCGATACGCCATAGGTAGACAAGACCTGCCAACAGAATTGCTATAAAAACTGTAGCTTCGATCAGCCCGGCCCAGCCGCTTTCGCGAACCGACACCGACCAAGCGAAGAGAAAGAGGGCTTCAACGTCGAAGATCACGAAGAGCATCGCGACCAGATAGAACTTTGCGGACAAGCGCAGGCGGGCACTGCCGGTAGGCAGCATGCCGGATTCGAAAGGCTCGTTCTTGCTGCGCCCCCAAGCCTTGCTGCCGAGTAGGGCGGAAAGACCGAGCATGAAGGCGATGAGTCCGAAGACCCCGAGCAAGAAAATGGCGAACGCCCAGTTGTGGGACATGGTGGATACCGCATCAGGCATGCCGTTACTCCTTGGGTAAAGGGGCGGCTCTATTATGGTCAGGTGCAAGCCGAATCGGATTGCCCTGCAAAGTATGGGCGCAATTTTATGCGCGCATTAGGCGCTAAGTAAATTTTTCTGAATAAAAAAATGAACGGACTGCAGTGGTTAGCGTGTATCGGCAGCACGTGAATGCCGGCCCGCCAGTGCCTGCAGGGTACTCTACTGCTTTGGTCTTATGGTGCTTATGGCGTTTATCTGTAGGCCGTTGGCGCCTTTCTGAATGAACCCTGTCTGGAATTGTTTACAGATCAGCGGCTTGTTGGTGCGTTAACGGCAACAGCCTGTTCATGGTTTTTTTGTAACGCGAGGGCTATTCGACGATGGCGCGAGGTAGCGCTGCTGCTTTTGCCGTGAGTCGAGCGCGAATATCAGTGCGCCACCCTCCAGCGCTTGTACCGCAGCATCCCGATCCCGATCGGCTAGTACCAGGCAACCGTGGCTGCGCCCGGCAACACCATGGCGCTCGATGAAGTCCTTTTCCATGTAGCGGTTGCCGTGCAGGACGATGTCGCGTTGTTCAGCGTTGCGATTGCTCTCGCTGAGTCCTTGCAGGCGCATCGATAGCCCGTGTCCGGGCGCCGTGCTCTGGTAAACGCTGCCGGTTCTGAAAATGCCGAGCGATGACGCGAGGCTGCTCGGTTCATCGGAGAAGCGTTCGGCATAGCCGTCGTGGTTGGCGTCGGAGCCCTTGCCGTGCGCGACACGATAGCTGGCGATCAGGGTGTGGTCGCTGCGGCGCAAGATCATCAGGCGCGGTTGACTGGAGTGGCGGGCGTAATCGATCACCGCGAAATACGGTTGGCTGTTGTTCTCGAGCTGTTCGAGGATCAGTGCGATGGCGGCGGGCGGCGCATGCTGATCCAGATCATCGGCCTGAGCGCCCAGGGTTGTGATCAGCAGGCAAAGCAGAAGGTGTTTGAGCATGTAGGCTCGCCTCATGGTTTCTGCCTTGCTACCGCAGCTGTTCGGCTGCCGCAAGGCTTTCCTGTGGGCAATAAAAAACCCCAGCATCGCTGCTGGGGTTTTTCAGACACCCTCTCGGTTCGGGGCGTGGCCTTCGCCGAGTGAGCCAGTTCCTATTAGTGGAACTGGTTCATGGTGTTGTCTTTGCCGCCGGCTTTCAGCGCAGCGTCACCAGCGAAGTACTCTTTGTGAGCGTCGCCAATGTCGGAGCCGGACATGTTCTGGTGTTTGACGCAGGCGATACCTTGACGGATCTCCTGACGCTGAACGCCCTTCACGTAGGCCAGCATGCCTTGGTCTGCGAAGTAACCTTTGGCCAGGTTGTCGGTGGACAGCGCGGCGGTGTGGTAGGTCGGCAGGGTGATCAGGTGGTGGAAGATACCAGCCTGGGCAGAGCCGTCGCGTTGGAAGGTGCGGATCTTCTCGTCGGCAACCTGAGCCAGCTCGGTTTCGTCGTAATCGACGCTCATCAGCTTGGCGCGGTCGTAGGCGGAAACGTCTTTACCTTCGGCAGCGAAAGCGTCGAACACTTGCTGGCGGAAGTTCAGAGTCCAGTTGAAGGACGGGCTGTTGTTGTAGACCAGCTTGGCGTTCGGGATGACCTTGCGGATCTCGTCAACCATGCCTTTGATCTGGCCAACGTGCGGCTTCTCGGTTTCGATCCACAGCATGTCAGCGCCGTTTTGCAGCGAGGTGATGCTGTCCAGTACGCAGCGTGCTTCACCAGTGCCAGCGCGGAACTGGAACAGGTTGGAAGCCAGGCGCTTCGGACGCAGCAGCTTGCCGCCACGGTTGATCACGACGTCGCCGTTGCCCAGGTCGGCAGCGGATACTTCTTCGCAATCCAGGAACGAGTTGTACTGGTCACCCAGGTCGCCCGGCTCGTTGGTAACAGCGATCTGCTTGGTCAGGCCGGCACCCAGGGAGTCGGTACGAGCAACGATCACGCCGTTGTCGATGCCCAGCTCGAGGAATGCATAGCGAACAGCGTTGATCTTGGCCAGGAAGTCAGCGTGCGGCACGGTGACTTTACCGTCTTGGTGACCGCACTGCTTCTCGTCGGAAACCTGGTTTTCGATCTGGATGCAGCATGCACCCGCTTCGATCATTTTCTTGGCCAGCAGGTAGGTGGCTTCCGGGTTACCGAAACCAGCGTCGATGTCGGCGATGATCGGGACTACGTGAGTCTCGTGGTTGTCGATCTGAGCCTGAATTTCAGCGGCTTTGGCGTTGTCGCCAGCAGCGCGAGCGGCATCGAGAGCGGTGAACAGCAGATCCAGTTCACGGGCGTCGGCTTGACGCAGGAAGGTGTACAGCTCTTCGATCAGGCCGGAAACCGAGGTTTTCTCGTGCATGGACTGATCCGGCAGCGGACCGAAGTCCGAACGCAGAGCAGCAACCATCCAGCCGGACAGGTAGAGGTAGCGCTTGTTGGTGGTCTTCAGGTGCTTCTTGATCGAGATCAGCTTCTGCTGACCGATGAAGCCATGCCAGCAACCCAGGGACTGGGTGTAGACGGACGAGTCGGCGTCGTACTCGGCCATGTCCTTGCGCATGATGTCAGCGGTGTACTGAGCGATTTCCAGGCCGGTCTTGAAACGGTTCTGGGCGCGCATACGGGCCACGTATTCCGGGTTGATAGCGCTCCAGCTGCTGCCTGCGGCTTCTTTCAGGGCGGCAACGGCTTTGATGTCGTTTTGATAAGCTGACATGGTCAATCCTTCAAAGTGTGAGTTTGGTTGAGCACCGACTTCCCACCCAAAACCAACGTGCAAAAAACTTGCTGTTGCGGGCGACACATTGCAGAACGTCGAAATGTCGACTGAGACGAGAAAGGGGTCGAGCGGAGAGGGGGGATGACGAGACAAACAGGTCGAGGGCCGCACGCGCAAGGCGAAGGTCTTCAATCTGGCTGATACGCTTAAGGCTTCCCCGTCCCTCAGGACAACTTTCGTTCCAGTCGCAACCTCGTCGAACTGCCTTGTGGGCTGTTAAAACACGGACCTGCCCGAATGGTGTTACGGGACCGATCTGGAGGCTCCTGTTACAGAGCCCCTGGCTAGCGGGAGCGGCGCCATGATGCGCCTCGAACAGGTGTTCGTCAACGATTTTGTAGTGCCCGTGCGTCGCCACTACATCCTCTGGCAGGGCCGCCCCAGCTAGTCCAGGGCCTGTACGCGAATGCGCATGCTCATGTCGTTGGCGCCCTGGGTGGAATGCCGGCGCAGGAAGCCGTCATCGTTGCCCTGGCTCTGCTCGCTGACGCCGCCTAGGCTGATCCATTCGCCCAGCCGGCCACTGACGCGGGTGTCGGTGCTCTGGATATCGATGGCGCCGGGCTGGCTGCGGCTCATGCGGTCGTTGTTGCTGCTGATGGTGACGTGAACGATCTCGCCGGAGAGGCTGGCGGTGACGTAGAAGCCCTGGGTCACATTGCGGTACTGGGTGTTGTTGTAGACCTGGCCGTACGGGCCGACGCTGGTGGTGGTCAGGGGCACGCTCTGGCCAACCTGGATCAGCGCCGGATAGCCTTCGGTAGCCTGGACCTGCTGCACGCCACCGCTGCGGCTGTCGGTCGAGCGGCGGATGATGCGCACTTGGTCGCGACCTCGGACTTCACCACGCCCGGCCTCGATGTCGACATTGCCGACGCTGGCCGAGCCATTGACCGCGTAGCCTTCGTTGTCCTGATACCCCGACTCGCTGGTGTCGACGCTGATCATCAGGCGGCGCGGGGCAGTGTCGAGCTGGCTGAGCAGCTCGCGGATCTCGCGGATCTTCTCCGGCGAGGCGTTGATCACCAACTGGTTGCCGTAGAAGCTGACCTTACCCTGGCCGTCGAGTGCCGATTGCACCACGGGCATCACGTCGTCCGCGGTGCGGTAGTTCAGCGGGATCAGCTCGGTGGCAGCCAGCAGCGGCAGGCAGGGGCTAAGCAGCAGGGCGAACAGGCAGGCGCGCAACGTCATAGCAGAAAGCTCCGCAGATCGGGGTCGAGGAGGCTGGTGTCCCAGGCCTGGTTGAACTGTGCCTGCTGTCCGCGGACGCGACCCGCGTCGTTGTACAGGGCGTAGCCAGAATAGGTCTCGGGCTTGGGCCGCAGCAACAGGCCGCAGCGGTCGACCAGCAGGTAGGCACTGTCTTCGCTGGGCAGGTCCGGGTTGATCTTGCGGATGTGCAGGTTACTGGTGATGCGCTGGGCGAGGTTGAGCAGGCGGTGGCCATTCTTGATCGGCCGGCTGACGTCGCGCAGCAGAATGCGCAGCTGGTTTCTCGGGTTGGCGAGCAAGAGTTGGGTGCAGGCGTCCTGCACACTGCTGTGGTTGTACAGCAGATGTTCCAGATCGGGGGAGTACAGGCAGATACTCGATTGAGCCTGCTGGAGCAATGCCAGGGCATGTGCCTGGGCCTGTTCGGGCGTATGGAAGCGCTCCAGTGCCGCATGCTCGCCGAGACGAAACGGCGCGGGTTCGAGGAGGCGCGGTGGCAGTGCGTCGGAGGCCGGGTTATGCACGCTGAAGCGCCCCGGCGATTGAAAGTCGATGGCCGGAAGGTCCGGCTCGGTTTCGTTCAGCGGGGCGCTATCGTCGTTCATGTGGACCTCTAGTCGCTGCGACGCACCATCATCACGTGAGGAATGCCGGCTTCCAGGTATTCCTCGCCTTCGATCTCAAAACCCAGGCGCTGGTAGAACGCTGCGGCGTGGACTTGGGCGCTGAGTTTCTGTTCGCTCTGGCCGCGGCGCTCGGCCTCGGCGATGGCGGCGTGCATCAGTGCATCGCCAACCTTCAGCCCGCGCCAGTCCTTGAGTACCGACACGCGGCCGATCTGGCCGTCGGCCAGCAGGCGCGCGGTACCGATCGGGTAGTCACCTTCCAGGGCGAGGAAGTGCACGGCCTCGTTGTCCTCGTCATCCCATTCGAGCTCGGCGGGTACCGCTTGTTCCGCGATAAACACCGCCTCGCGGATGCGGCGCAGTTCGAGGTGGTCCCTCTGCCAGTGGGCCAGGCGGACGTGTATCTCACTCATCAGCAAACTCCAGGCTTCCTTGCTTGACCAGTTCGCAGAGCAGCTTACGCCCGTCTTCATCGGCGAGCCACGGCTGCAGGTTGTCGGTGTGCAGGGCGTCGGCAGCGCAGATCAGCTTGAGCAGTTCCTTCAGCTCGGCCGGCAGCAGGCGACTCTGGCCGCTGGCGAACAGCACCAGGCCGATGTCCAGTTCACTCCAGGCCAGGCGTGCGCTGGGGTTGCGCACCAGTACGGCGCCGTCGTCGAGGGCGGCGAGCAGGTCGTCTTCCTCCAGCTCGGTGCCGTCGACCAGCTCCGGGTAGCGCGGCTCTGTCATGAACTGGCCGAACCAGGTCAGCAGCAGGCGCTCGTCGCTCATGTGCTCAGCCAGCAGTGCCTTGAGGCGGTCGAGGGCGTCGAGCTGAATCTGGTGCGGGTCTTCGGCGGGCGCGGTGCCGGCGTCGCTGTAGCGCTCCTCGTCCGGCAGGAACTGGGCGAGGAAGTCGGTGAAGTGGGTCAGTACTTCGGCGGCGCTGGGTGCGCGGAAGCCCACGGAGTAGGTCAGGCAGTCGTTTTCGGCCGTGCCGAAATGCGCCAGACGCGGCGGCAGGTAGAGCATGTCGCCGGGCTCGAGCACCCATTCCTCGGTCTGTTCGAAATCGGCGAGGATGCGCAGGTCGGCATGCGGCAGCAGAGCGCTGTCGCTGTCGCACACCTGGCCGATGCGCCAGCGGCGCTGGCCGTGAGCCTGGAGCAGGAACACATCGTAATTGTCGTAGTGCGGGCCGACACCGCCGCCAGGTGCAGCGAAGCTGATCATCACGTCGTCGATGCGCCAGCTGGGCAGGAAATTGAAGTGCTTGAGCAGTTCGGCGACATCCGGCACGAACTGGTCGACAGCTTGTACCAGCAGGGTCCAGTCGCGCGCGGGCAGCTGGCCGAAGGTGTCCTCGGCGAATGGGCCGCGGCGCAGTTCCCAGGGGCGCTCGCCGTGCTCGATGACCAGGCGCGACTCGACTTCTTCTTCCAGGGCCAGGCCGGCCAGTTCGTCCGGGCTGATCGGACTTTCGAAGTCAGGAATGGCCTGGCGGATCAGCAGGGGCTTCTTCTGCCAGTAGTCGCGCAGGAATTCACGAGCTGTAAGACCGCCGAGCAGTTGAAGAGGTACATCAGTAGTCATGTTCAAGCCTTTGAAATAAAAACGCCCGGCACAGCCGGGCGTGCAGAGAAGGTGCGTCGGTCAGACGCGCTTGGCCTGGGCTACGGCGTTGCCGATGTAGTTGGCCGGGGTCAGTTGCTTGAGTTCTTCCTTGGCGGCGGCCGGCATGTCCAGGCCGTCGATGAAGCTGAGCAGGGCTTCCGGGCTGATGCCCTTGCCGCGGGTCAGCTCCTTGAGCTTTTCGTAGGGGTTCTCGATGGCGTAGCGACGCATCACGGTCTGGATCGGCTCGGCGAGGACCTCCCAGCAGGCGTCCAGGTCGGCGGCGATGCGCGCCTGGTTCAGCTCCAGCTTGCCGATGCCCTTGAGGCTGGCTTCGTAGGCGATGACGCTGTGGGCGAAGCCGACGCCGAGGTTGCGCAGCACGGTGGAGTCGGTCAAGTCGCGCTGCCAGCGCGAGATCGGCAGCTTGCTGGCCAGGTGCTGGAACAGCGCATTGGCGATGCCGAGGTTGCCTTCGGAGTTCTCGAAGTCGATCGGGTTGACCTTGTGCGGCATGGTCGAGGAGCCGATTTCACCGGCCACGGTCTTCTGCTTGAAGTAGCCGAGGGAGATGTAGCCCCAGATGTCGCGGTCGAAGTCGATGAGGATGGTGTTGAAGCGCGCGATGGCGTCGAACAGTTCGGCGATGTAGTCGTGCGGCTCGATCTGCGTGGTGTAGGGGTTCCACTGCAGGCCCAGGTCCTTCTCGATGAACTGGCGGGCGTTGGCTTCCCAGTCGATGCTCGGGTAGGCCGACAGGTGCGCGTTGTAGTTGCCCACGGCGCCGTTGATCTTGCCCAGCAGCGGCACGGCGGCGACCTGGTTGATCTGCCGCTCGAGGCGGTAGACGACGTTGGCCAGTTCCTTGCCCAGGGTGGTCGGCGAAGCCGGTTGGCCGTGGGTGCGCGAGAGCATCGGTATGTCGGCGAACTTGACCGCCAGTTCGCGGATGGCGGCGGCGATCTGCTTCATCAGCGGTAGCAGTACGCCGTCGCGGCCTTCCCGCAGCATCAGGGCGTGGGACAGGTTGTTGATGTCCTCGCTGGTGCAGGCGAAGTGGATGAACTCACTCACAGCGGCCAGTTCTGGCAGCTTGGCGGCCTGTTCCTTGAGCAGGTACTCCACGGCCTTGACGTCGTGGTTGGTGGTGCGCTCGATCTCTTTCACGCGCTCGGCGTGTTCGATGGCGAAGTTCTCCGCCAGCTCGTTGAGAATCGCCTGGGCATCGGCGGAGAAGGGCGGCACTTCGTTGACGCCGGTGTGGGCGGCCAGGCGTTGCAGCCAGCGGACCTCGACCAGAACGCGGAAACGGATCAGGCCGTATTCGCTGAAGATCGGGCGCAGAGCGCTGGTTTTGCCGGCATAGCGGCCATCAACGGGGGAAACCGCGGTGAGCGAGGAGAGCTGCATGGAGGTGTTCTCGGGCAGTCGGTCGACGAAAAGGGCGCACATCATACATGAAAACGTCGGGCGTTCCGCGGTCCGGCGATCGGTCGTTCAGCGCCGGCTTATCGACAGCAGGCCGGCACAGAAGATCAGCGCGGCGCCGATCACTGACAGCAGGTCGGGAATCTCGCCCCACAGCAGCCAGGCGATCACCCCGGCGAAGACGATGGACAGGTAGGCGACCGGGCCGATCAGGCCGGGCGGTGCAAGGGCGTAGGCCTTGGACATGGCGATCTGGCTGATGGTCGCGAGCAGGCCGATGCCCAGCAGCAGGCTCAGCTCATGGGTGTCGAGCGCCTGCCAGGCCCAGGTCAGCGGCACGGCGGAGATCAGTGCGCTGCACAGGGCGAAATAGAAAACGATGCGAAAGGCCGGCTCGGTATTGCTCATCTCGCGGATCGAGACGAAGGCGAACGCGGCGAGAATGCTGGCGGCAAGGCCGACCAGGGCCTGGGTGTCGAGCAGGGCTTCGCTAGGCTTGGCGACCATCAGCACGCCGACCAGACCGATCAGCGAAGTCAGCAGCATGCGCCGGGTCAGCGGTTCCTTCAGCCAGACGCGGGCGATGAAAGGGGTGAACACCGGCGCCGAGTAGGTGAACAGCATGGCATCGGCCAGCGGCAGGTGGGCGATGGCGTAGAAGAAGCAGTACATCGCCGCCAGGCCGTAGGTAGTGCGCCACAGGTGCGATTTCAGGTGCCGGGTCTTGAGTGGCTGCAGGCCCTTGGCGAGCACCAGGGGCAGGAAGAACAGCACACCGACGAAGTTGCGGAAGAACACCACCGATTCGTTGTTGACGCTGCTGGAGACCTCGCGAATCCCCACGCCCATGAGTGCGAACAGCAGCGCGGAGAGCGCCAGCAACAGGGCGCCGTGGATCGGCTTCACGCTCCGCGCGGGCGCTTGCATGTCAGCTGCGCAGCAAGGGATAGAGTTCCTTCAGCAGCTTGCCGCGGCTGAATACCAGTTGCCAGCGATGCCCGCCCAGTTGCCGCCACAGGCGCGCCGAGCGGATGCCGGTGAGCAGCAGGGCGCGGATCTTCGCGGCGTTGCTGGCCTGCTGCAGGAAGCGCATATCGCCCTGCACCTGAATGCGCTGGCGGAAGGTGCTGATGGTGTCCTGGTACAGGGCGCCGCAGGAGGCTGCGACGTTTTCGTGGGTCAGGCCGAAGTGCTCGACCTGTTGCTGGACCTGGTCCAGGCGCGAGCCCATGAGCTGCAGCAGGTCGCCGCGCTTGTCCAGTTGCCGCTCCAGGCCGAGCAACGCCAGGGCGTAGCGCAGCGGTTCGCGCTGCAGGCTCGCCGGGTTGCGCTCCAGGGCGCTGGCGAGGGCCTTGTAGCCTTCGCGCAGGTTGAGGTCGTCGCCGCCGTAGACATCCAGCGTGCTCTTCGGGTCGCGCACCAGCAGGCTGCCGAGCAGGCAGCTCATGTCGGCCTCGCTGGACTGGCCGGTGCGGGCGATCTTGTCGACCAGTGTGGTGGCCTGGAAAACCGCAGCGAGTGCGACCAGCTGTTCCTGCGTCGGCGTCATACCAGTCCTGCTCCAGCAAACCAGGGTTCGGCGCGCTCGATCACACCGCCGCCCAGGCAGATTTCCCCGTCATAGAACACCACCGACTGGCCGGGCGTGACCGCACGCTGTGGTTCGTCGAACACGGCGCGGTAGCCATCGGCAGTCTTTTCCAGGGTGCAGGCCTGGTCGCTCTGGCGATAGCGGACCTTGGCGGTGAGTGCGCGCGGGCTGCTCAGGTCAATCGGGTTGACCCAGTAGATGTCCGAGGCGAGCAGGGCGCGGGAGAACAGCCAGGGATGCTCGTTGCCCTGGCCGACCACCAGCACATTGCGATTCAGGTCTTTCGCCAGCACGTACCAGGGCTCTTCGCCGGCGTCCTTGAGGCCACCGATACCCAGCCCCTGGCGCTGGCCGATGGTGTGGTACATCAGGCCGTGGTGGCGGCCGATGACATCGCCTTCGGTGGTTTCGATGTCACCCGGCTGGGCTGGCAGGTACTGCTTGAGGAAGTCGCTGAAACGTCGTTCGCCGATGAAGCAGATGCCGGTCGAATCCTTTTTTTTCGCAGTCGCCAGGCCATGCTTCTCGGCGATGGCGCGAACTTGCGGTTTCTCTAGTTCGCCAACCGGGAACAGGGTCTTGCCGATCTGCTCGCCGCCTACCGCATGCAGGAAGTAGCTCTGGTCCTTGTTCGGGTCCAGGCCCTTGAGCAGCTCGCTGGTGCCGTCGATATCGCGGCGACGCGTGTAATGGCCGGTGGCGATGAGGTCGGCGCCCAGGCTCAGGGCGTAGTCGAGGAAGGCTTTGAACTTGATCTCGCGGTTGCACAGGATGTCCGGGTTGGGCGTGCGCCCGGCCTTGTATTCGGCGAGGAAGTGCTCGAAGACGTTGTCCCAGTATTCGGCCGCGAAATTGGCAGTGTGCAGCTTTATGCCGATGCGATCGCACACGGCCTGGGCGTCGGCCAGGTCATCCATGGCGGTGCAGTACTCGGTACCGTCATCCTCTTCCCAGTTCTTCATGAACAGGCCTTCCACCTGATAACCCTGCTCCATCAGCAGGACGGCGGAAACGGACGAGTCGACACCGCCGGACATGCCGACGATGACGCGTGTTTGGGAGGGTTCGAGAGCGGATGCGGACATAGGAATCTGACAGGGCAACGTCGGAAAAGGCGCGATTCTATCAGGCGCGGCCGGGCAAGGGGGAATCAGGCCGGGTCGCGGATCAGGCTCAGGGGAAAGCATTCGCCCGCCAGGTAGTCGTCGATGCAGCGCATCACCAGTTCGCTGCGCCAGCGCTCAGGTTGCGCGGCGAGCTCGGCGCGGGTCAGCCAGCGCGGGCCGATGATGCCTTCGTCCAGCGGGCTGTCGGGTATCGCATGCAGGGCCTTGGCGGCGAAGCACACGCGCTGGTAGGTGATGCCATTGCTTGGCGCGGTATACAGGTAGATGCCGGTGACGCCGGTTAGCTCGACTGCCCAGCCGGTTTCCTCGCGGGTTTCGCGCAACGCGGCGTCGATGAGACTTTCGTCGGCTTCCAGATGGCCAGCAGGCTGGTTAAATACGGCCTTGCCGTCGGCAAGCTCCTCGACAAGGAGAAAGCGGCCCTGGTCTTCGATGACTGTGGCAACGGTAACGTGGGGGGTGAAGCGCATTGCGAGCCTCCTTTGCATGGTGGGTGCATGGTATCGACAGATGCCGTCGGCCGCCAAAAAGCGCATTTCGGGATTGAGCTGCTAGGATAAAAGTCGTCCTGAGCTGGCGAATATGTAGTGAATATGTAGTTTGACTACAGGAATGGCTGCAGGGCAGCATTGATGCAGTTTCAGCGGCCGCATTGCGGCAAGAAAATGTCGAAAGGGCGTGACTTTCTGTAGAAAAACTACAAGAATGCAGCGCCTTTCCGCGACCCAGTTCCATTCGTCGCGCCATCCGCGTGACGCAATGTCAGACCACGAAAACAACGGAGTCCAGCATGGGATACCAAAAAATCCAGGTGCCTGCGAACGGTGACAAAATCACTGTCAACGCCGACATGTCCCTGAACGTACCGAACAATCCGATCATCCCGTTCATCGAGGGTGATGGCATTGGTGTCGACATCAGCCCGGTCATGATCAAAGTCGTTGATGCTGCTGTCCAGAAAGCCTACGGCGGCGACCGCAAGATCTCCTGGATGGAAGTTTACGCCGGCGAGAAAGCCACTCAGGTTTACGACCAGGACACCTGGCTGCCGAAAGAAACCCTCGAAGCGGTGCGCGACTACGTCGTCTCCATCAAAGGCCCTCTGACCACTCCGGTCGGTGGCGGCATCCGTTCGCTGAACGTTGCCCTGCGCCAGGAGCTGGACCTGTACGTCTGCCTGCGTCCAGTACGCTGGTTCGAAGGCGTGCCTAGCCCGGTCAAGCGCCCGGGTGACGTCGACATGACCATCTTCCGCGAGAACTCGGAAGACATCTATGCCGGTATCGAGTGGAAGGCCGGTTCGCCAGAAGCGACCAAGGTCATCAAGTTCCTGAAAGAAGAAATGGGTGTTACCAAGATCCGTTTTGACCAGGACTGCGGTATCGGCGTCAAGCCGGTTTCCAAAGAAGGCACCAAGCGTCTGGTGCGCAAGGCTCTGCAATACACTGTCGACAACGACCGTGAATCGCTGACCATCGTGCACAAAGGCAACATCATGAAGTTCACCGAAGGTGCCTTCAAAGACTGGGGCTACGAAGTTGCCCGTGACGAGTTCGGCGCCGAGCTGCTCGACGGCGGTCCTTGGATGCAGTTCATGAACCCGAACACCGGCAAGAACATCGTCGTCAAGGACGCTATCGCCGACGCCATGCTGCAGCAGATTCTCCTGCGTCCGGCCGAGTACGACGTGATTGCCACCCTGAACCTGAACGGTGACTACCTCTCCGACGCCCTGGCGGCCGAAGTGGGTGGTATCGGTATCGCTCCGGGTGCCAACCTGTCCGATAACATCGCCATGTTCGAAGCGACTCACGGCACTGCGCCGAAGTACGCTGGCCAGGACAAGGTCAACCCAGGTTCGGTCATCCTCTCCGCCGAGATGATGCTGCGCCACATGGGCTGGACCGAAGCGGCCGACCTGATCATCAAGGGCACCAACGGTGCCATCGCTGCGAAGACCGTGACTTACGACTTCGAGCGTCTGATGGAAGGCGCCAAGCTGCTGTCCTGCTCGCAGTTCGGTGATGCCCTGATCGCCCACATGTAAGGCGAAAGGTGTAAACAAAAAAAGGCCGGTCACATGACCGGCCTTTTTTATTGCCGAGGAATACTCAGGCTTCTACAGGCGCGCTCTGCGGCGTGCTTGCGGGTGTCGCCGCCTCACTGGTTGCCAGGGCCGCGCTGATATTCACTGCGTGCAGGCCTTTGGGGCCTTGCAGAATATCGAAGCTGACTGGCTGGCCGGCCTTCAATGTCTTGTAGCCGTCCATCTGGATGGCCGAATAGTGGGCGAACAGGTCCTCATCTCGGCCATCTGCGACGATGAAGCCGTAGCCCTTGGCGTTGTTGAACCACTTGACCTTACCACTGAGCATGCTGATATCCCTCTGCAAAGGACTCCATCTCTGGAGTATCATCCACTTCAGTTTCGCACCGCATTCAGCCGGGTTGGGCGAAGGTGCGAAACCCCGATACCCCAAGTAGGGTATTCACTGTTTGTAACACCGTTTTGCCCATAGTCAAGGTCATACGGCGGCTGGCTGAGAAGCCGGTCATAAACCTGTCTAGATCCGAATTCGCCCACCCTCGAAGCATTGAATTTCGCATGCATGCAAGCAGTCAGATTCGTCTAACATTCAATCAGGACCGTCCGGCCGAGCACGAAGACGATGGATCGGGTCTGGCCGTTCAAGAGTCCAAGCCGTTGCTGCAGGCACCACCGATGTACAAGGTGCTGCTGTTCAACGACGACTACACACCAATGGATTTTGTGGTCGAAGTACTTGAAGTGTTCTTCAACCACAATCGTGAGCTGGCTACCAAGATCATGCTGACCGTCCATACAGAGGGGCGAGCAGTGTGCGGCGTGTATACCCGCGATATCGCAGAGACCAAGGCTACGCAGGTCAACCAATACGCCCGGGAAAGCCAGCATCCGCTACTCTGTGAGATAGAGAAGGACGGTTAATACCGGCCGCTTGGGTAAGAGGTGAAGCTATGTTGAACCGAGAGCTGGAAGTCACCCTGAATCTTGCCTTCAAGGAGGCGCGCGCTAAGCGCCACGAGTTCATGACGGTCGAGCACCTGCTGCTCGCGCTACTGGACAACGAGGCCGCTGCAACTGTCCTACGCGCCTGTGGCGCCAACCTGGACAAACTCCGGCATGACCTGCAGGAGTTCATCGATTCCACCACCCCCCTGATCCCGCAACACGATGAAGAACGTGAAACCCAGCCAACCCTGGGTTTCCAGCGCGTGCTGCAGCGCGCGGTGTTCCATGTGCAAAGCTCCGGCAAGCGCGAGGTCACCGGTGCCAACGTACTGGTCGCGATTTTCAGCGAGCAGGAGAGTCAGGCGGTGTTCCTGCTCAAGCAGCAGAATGTCGCGCGTATCGACGTGGTCAATTACATCGCTCACGGGATTTCCAAAGTGCCTGGGCACGCGGACCATTCCGATGGCGAGCAGGATATGCAGGATGAAGAGGGCGGCGAGTCCTCGGCGTCGGGCAATCCGCTGGATGCCTACGCGAGCAATCTGAACGAACTGTCCCGCCAGGGCCGTATCGATCCGCTGGTCGGGCGTGAAAGCGAGGTCGAGCGCGTGGCGCAGATTCTCGCCCGGCGGCGCAAGAACAACCCACTGCTGGTTGGTGAGGCGGGCGTGGGTAAAACCGCAATCGCCGAAGGCCTGGCCAAACGCATTGTCGATGGCCAAGTGCCTGATCTGCTGTCCGAGAGCGTGGTCTATTCGTTGGACTTGGGTGCTTTGCTCGCCGGTACCAAGTACCGGGGCGATTTCGAGAAGCGCTTCAAGGCGTTGCTCAACGAGCTGCGCAAGCGCCCACATGCCATTCTGTTCATTGACGAGATCCACACCATTATCGGTGCCGGTGCGGCGTCCGGCGGGGTGATGGATGCTTCCAACCTGCTCAAGCCGCTGCTGTCGTCCGGCGAGATTCGCTGCATCGGCTCCACCACCTTCCAGGAGTTCCGCGGCATCTTCGAGAAGGACCGGGCGTTGGCGCGTCGCTTCCAAAAAGTCGATGTCAGCGAGCCATCGGTAGAGGATACCGTGGGTATCCTGCGCGGCCTGAAGGCGCGTTTCGAGCAGCATCACCATATCGAGTACAGCGACGAGGCACTGCGCGCGGCTGCCGAGCTCGCAGCTCGTTACATCAATGATCGGCACATGCCGGACAAGGCCATCGACGTGATCGACGAGGCGGGTGCCTACCAGCGTCTGCAGCCGGAAGAGAAGCGCGCCAAGCGCATCGAAGTGGCTCAGGTCGAAGACATCGTGGCCAAGATCGCGCGGATTCCCCCGAAGCACGTCACCAGCTCCGACAAGGAGCTGCTGCGTAACCTCGAGCGCGATCTGAAACTGACCGTCTTCGGTCAAGATGCCGCAATCGACTCGCTGTCGACGGCGATCAAGTTGTCGCGTGCAGGCCTCAAGGCGCCGGACAAGCCAGTAGGGTCGTTCCTTTTTGCTGGCCCGACGGGGGTCGGCAAGACCGAAGCGGCGCGCCAACTGGCCAAGGCCATGGGTATCGAGCTGGTACGTTTCGATATGTCGGAATACATGGAGCGGCATACCGTTTCGCGTCTGATTGGCGCGCCGCCAGGGTATGTCGGTTTCGATCAGGGCGGTCTGTTGACCGAGGCCATCACCAAGCAGCCGCACTGCGTGCTGTTGCTCGACGAGATCGAAAAAGCGCATCCGGAGGTCTTCAACCTGCTACTGCAGGTGATGGACCACGGTACGCTGACCGACAACAACGGACGCAAGGCCGACTTCCGCAACGTGATCCTGATCATGACCACCAATGCCGGGGCGGAAACCGCGGCGCGGGCGTCGATCGGTTTCACCCATCAAGATCACTCGTCCGATGCGATGGAAGTCATCCGCAAGAGCTTCACACCGGAGTTCCGCAATCGCCTGGATACCATTATCCAGTTCGGTCGCCTCAGTCACGAAGTGATCAAGAGCATCGTCGACAAGTTCCTCACCGAGCTGCAGGCGCAGCTCGAGGACAAGCGCGTCCAGCTTGAAGTCAGCGACGCCGCACGCGGCTGGCTGGCAGAGAAGGGCTATGACGTGTCGATGGGGGCGAGACCGATGGCGCGCCTGATTCAAGACAAGATCAAGCGTCCGCTCGCGGAAGAAATTCTCTTCGGTGAGCTTGCCGAGCATGGTGGTGTGGTGCACATCGACCTGACCGGCGATGAGCTGAACTTCGAGTTCGAAACCACGGCTGAGCCGGCCTGATCACCAACTGCAGATAAACGAAAACGCCCGGCATTGCCGGGCGTTTTCGTTTTGACTGGGCTTAGCGGGCGCGGTAGGTGATGCGGCCTTTGCTCAGGTCGTAAGGTGTCAGTTCGACACGGACCTTGTCGCCAGTCAGGATTCGGATGTAATTCTTGCGCATCTTTCCGGAGATATGCGCTGTAACGACGTGCCCGTTTTCCAACTCCACACGGAACATGGTGTTGGGCAGGGTGTCGACGACAGTACCTTCCATTTCGAAGCTGTCTTCTTTCGACATGCAGTAGAACCCTCGGTATCCAATGAATGCCCGGCGCAACTGGCCCCGGGCAAAAGCGGCGTGCATTGTGCCCGAAAAATCAGTCGCCCGCCAAGGGCTTCAGGAAAGTACGACCCAGCGCTGGTTGACGAACAGCTCGATGGGGCGGTACTGGGTCTTGTAGTTCATCTTGCGGCAGTTCTTGATCCAGTAACCGAGGTAAACCGCCTCGAGGCCCAGTCGCGCGGCTTCACCGATCTGCCAGAGGATGGCGTGACGGCCCAGGCTGCGGCGCTCTTCGGCTGGATCATAGAAGGTGTAAACCGCGGAAAGACCGTTGGGCAGGACGTCCGTCACCGCGACGGCGAGCAGGCGACCCTGCAGGCGAAACTCGTAGAAGCGGGCGAAAGGCAGGTCGCGGACCAGGAACGTGCTGAACTGGTCGCGGCTCGGTGGGTACATGTCGCCATCGGCATGACGCTGCTCGATGTAGCGGACGTAGAGGTCGTAGTACTCCTCGTTGAACGCCGGACGTACGCCGGTGACCTGGATTTCCGCGTTGCGCTTGAGGATGCGTTTCTGCTGACGATTGGGAATGAACTGATCGGCCGGGATGCGTGCCGGTACGCAGGCGGTGCAACGTTGGCAGTGCGGGCGGTACAGGTGATCGCCGCTGCGACGGAAACCCATCTCCGACAGCTCGGCGTACACCTGCACATCCATCGGCTGGCTGGGATCGAGGAACAGGGTGGTGGCTTGTTCCTCGGGCAGATAGCTGCACGGATGTGGCTGGGTGGCATAGAACTTGAGGCGAGCCAGCTCGGCCATGTTCAACCCTCGGGAAACACTCGGTAAGTGTATGCCAGTGTCTGCGGTGCTACCACCGAGGCGGTTGCGCGGTGAAGCGTGCCATCACGTGTTGAGTAGACACCAATCGGCATGGCTTGGTTGATCGAGGTGGCGCTGCAGGTATTCGGCGAACTCCCGGCGCGCAATCGCGCGGGCGCCGAAGCTGTGTAGGTGCTGAGTCGGCATCTGGCAGTCGATCAGCACGAAGCCCCATTCCTTCAGTGCGCCGACCAGTGTGGCGAAGCCGACCTTCGAGGCGTTGTCCACGTGGCTGAACATAGATTCACCGAAGAACAGTTGCCCCATCGCCAGGCCGTACAGCCCGCCAACCAGCTCGCTGCCCTGGCGCACCTCCACCGAGTGGGCGATGCCCCGGTCGTGCAGCTCCAGGTAGGCGTCGCGCATGGCGCTGGTGATCCAGGTGCCGTCGGCATAGTCGCGCGGGCCCGCGCAGGCCTGGATGACGCCGGCGAAATCCTGATCGAAGGTCACCGCGAAACGCTGCTGGCGCATGAGTTTGGCCAGGCTACGTGACAGGTGGAACTCCTCGGGAAAGAGCACGGTGCGGGGATCGGGCGACCACCAGAGCAGTGGCTGGCCATCCTGGTACCAGGGGAAGCAGCCGTGACGGTAGGCAGCCAGCAGGCGTTCCGCAGAGAGGTCGCCACCGGCCGCGAGCAGGCCATTGGGTTCACGCAGCGCCTTGTCCAGCGCCGGGAAGCTCAGGTCGTCGCGTTTCAGCCAATTCAGCATGGAGAGGAGGGCAGGGCGGGCGCTAAGCGTCCGCCCGCGCCGTCAGATGTCGAGGTATTTTTCGGCATCGAGGGCGGCCATGCAGCCGGCGCCGGCAGAGGTGATGGCCTGGCGATAGACATGATCGGCCACATCACCGGCAGCGAATACGCCATCGATGCTGGTGGCGGTGGCATTGCCTTCGTTACCACCCTGGATGATCAGGTAGCCGTCACGCATTTCCAGTTGGCCCTGGAACAGATCGGTATTGGGCTTGTGGCCGATGGCGATGAACACGCCGGCCAGCGGTAGTTCCTGGGTGCTGCCGTCCAGGGCGCTTTTCAGGCGAACCCCGGTTACGCCGGTGGCATCGCCAAGTACTTCGTCCAGAGTCTGGTTCCAGTGCACGCGCATGTTGCCATTGGCGGCTTTGTCGAACAGCTTGTCCTGCAGGATCTTCTCCGAGCGCAGCTTGTCGCGGCGGTGGACCAGATGCACTTCCTTGGCGATGTTGGAGAGGTACAGGGCCTCTTCCACGGCGGTGTTGCCGCCGCCGATCACTGCCACCACCTGGTTTCGGTAGAAGAAGCCGTCGCAGGTGGCGCAGGCGGAAACACCCTTGCCGGCAAACGCTTCTTCCGAGGGCAGGCCGAGGTACTGGGCGCTGGCGCCAGTGGCGATGATCAGGGCGTCACAGGTGTAGGTGCCGCTGTCGCCTTTGAGGGTGAAAGGCTTCTGCTGCAACTCTGCGGTGTGGATATGGTCGTAGACGATCTCGGTGTCGAAGCGCTCGGCGTGCTTCTGCATGCGTTCCATCAGTGCGGGGCCTGTCAGGCCTTCGACATCACCGGGCCAGTTGTCGACTTCGGTGGTGGTGGTCAGTTGACCGCCAGGCTGAATGCCGGTGATGACCAGGGGCTTGAGGTTGGCGCGCGCGGCATAGACGGCAGCGGTGTAGCCGGCTGGGCCGGAGCCCAGAATGATCAGGCGTGAATGCTTGACTTCGCTCATAAAAAGACCCCATAAGCCTTTGTCACATAAGAGAATGCGTGCTCCAATTGAGCCGCACAGACGATGTTGCCGGGTATGCTACACCGAAGCGCGCGGGGGCGGCAAAACGGGCCGCCCGGCTGTGGCTGGCGTGGCATCGGACCTGTAAATCCGTACAATGGCCCGCACATCCGTATTCAACTGATCGTTGGGCGCGCCTCGGGCGCAGGAATAGCAGCGTTTTGAAGAATTCCACCTCTACCGCTCAGGCGCCGCTCTGGCGCCAGCAACTGCACTACCGACTCAAGGAAGGCGCGCTGATCGCACTCGGTGCCCTGTGCCTGTATCTGTGGATGGCATTGCTGACCTACGACCAGAATGATCCGGGCTGGAGCCACACCAGCAACGTCGAGCAGGTGCAGAACGCCGCCGGCCGCGCGGGCGCCTGGTTCGCCGACATCCTGTTCATGGCCCTCGGTTATTTCGCCTACGTGTTTCCGCTGCTGCTGGCGGTGAAGACCTGGCAGGTGTTCCGCAATCGCCACCAGCCGTGGCAATGGAGCGGCTGGCTATTCTCCTGGCGGTTGATTGGTCTAATTTTCCTGATTCTCTCCGGCGCGGCCCTGGCCGATATCCATTTCGTCGACAGTACCGGCCTGCCGGCCTCGGCAGGTGGGGCGCTGGGCGAAAGCCTCAGCGTGCTGTCGGTCAATGCCCTGAACATCCAGGGCAGCACCCTGTTGTTCATCGCGCTGTTCCTCTTCGGCCTCACCGTGTTCGCCGACCTGTCCTGGTTCAAGGTGATGGACCTGACCGGCAAGATCACCCTCGACCTGTTCGAGCTGATCAACAGCCTGATCAACCGCTGGTGGAGTGCGCGGGTCGAGCGCAAGCAACTGGTGGCCAAGCTGCGCGAGGTCGATGACCGCGTCAGCGAAGTGGCCGCACCGGTGGTGCATGACCGCCGCGAGCAGGCCAAGGTCAAGGAGCGCCTGATCGCCCGCGAGGAGGCACTGAGCAAGCACATGAGCGAGCGCGAGAGCCGTACCGCGCCGGTCATCGCGCCGCCGCCCGCGCCCAAGGCGCCGGAGCCGAGCAAGCGTGTGCTCAAGGAAAAACAGGTGCAGCTGTTCGAGGACAGTGCCGTGGCCGGTACCTTGCCGCCGATTTCGATCCTCGATGCCGCCGAGAAGAAACAGAAGCAGTATTCGCCGGAGTCGCTCGAAGCGATGTCGCGTCTACTGGAAATCAAGCTCAAGGAGTTCGGCGTCGAGGTGATGGTCGAGTCCGTGCACCCGGGCCCGGTGATCACCCGTTTCGAAATCCAGCTCGCCGCCGGGGTCAAGGTCAGTCGCATTTCCGGCCTGGCCAAGGACCTGGCGCGCTCGATGGCGATCATCAGCGTGCGCGTAGTGGAAGTAATTCCGGGCAAGACCACCGTGGGTATCGAGATTCCCAACGAAGATCGGCAGATCGTGCGTTTTTCCGAGGTGCTGTCCTCGCCGGAATATGACGACGCCAAGTCGCCGGTCACGCTGGCCCTGGGCCATGACATCGGTGGCAAACCGGTGATCACCGACCTGGCGAAGATGCCGCACCTGCTGGTGGCTGGTACCACCGGTTCCGGTAAGTCGGTGGGAGTCAACGCGATGATTCTGTCGATCCTGTTCAAGTCCACGCCGGAAGAGGCGCGGATGATCATGATCGACCCGAAGATGCTCGAACTGTCGATCTACGAAGGCATTCCGCACCTGCTTTGCCCGGTGGTCACCGACATGAAGGAAGCGGCCAACGCCCTGCGCTGGTCGGTCGCCGAGATGGAGCGTCGCTACAAGCTGATGGCCGCCATGGGCGTACGCAACCTGGCCGGTTTCAACCGCAAGGTGAAGGACGCCGAGGAAGCCGGCACGCCGCTGAGCGACCCGCTGTACCGCCGCGAAAGCATGCAGGACGAAGCCCCGCTGCTGAAGACCCTGCCGACCATCGTGGTGGTGGTCGACGAATTCGCCGACATGATGATGATCGTCGGCAAGAAGGTCGAAGAGCTGATCGCGCGCATCGCGCAGAAGGCGCGTGCCGCCGGTATCCACCTGATCCTCGCGACCCAGCGCCCGTCGGTGGACGTGATCACCGGCCTGATCAAGGCCAACATCCCAACCCGCATGGCGTTCCAGGTGTCGAGCAAGATCGACTCGCGGACCATTCTCGACCAGGGCGGCGCCGAACAGCTGCTCGGCCATGGCGACATGCTCTACCTGCCACCGGGCACCGGCCTGCCGATTCGCGTGCACGGTGCCTTCGTCTCCGACGAGGAAGTCCACCGCGTGGTCGAAGCCTGGAAACAGCGCGGCACGCCGGACTACATCGAAGATATCCTCGCCGGTGTCGAAGAGGCTGGTAGCGGCTTCGACGGCGGCGGTGGTGGCGAAGGCGGCGAGGGCAGCGAGGAAGACCCGCTGTACGACGAAGCCGTACGATTTGTCACTGAAAGCCGCCGCGCCTCGATTTCTGCTGTCCAACGCAAGCTGAAGATCGGTTACAACCGCGCCGCCCGCATGATCGAAGCCATGGAAATGGCCGGCGTGGTGACGTCGATGAATACCAATGGTTCGCGTGAAGTGCTCGCACCGAGTCCGGTCCGAGATTAAGTAGTCCGTTTCCCGAAGAGGATTTCCATGCGCCTGATCCGCATGCTGTTGCTGGCCGCCATGGCCTGTCTGGCCATTCCTGCCCATGCCGACGACGAGGCCGCCGTGAAGCGCCTCACCGTGCTGCTCAACCAGGCGCAGACCATGAGCGCGCGCTTCTCCCAGCTGACCCTGGACGGTACCGGCACCCAGTTGCAGGAAACCGCCGGCCAGCTGGTGCTGCAGCGCCCGGGCCTGTTCCGCTGGCACACCGATGCGCCGCAGGAGCAGCTGCTGGTGTCCAACGGCAAGAAGGTCTGGCTGTACGACCCGGACCTGATGCAGGTGACCATCCAGACCCTCGACCAGCGCCTGACCCACACCCCGGCGCTGCTGCTGTCCGGTGACGTGTCGAAGATCCGCGAGAATTTCGAGATCACCTTCAAGGAGGCCGGCGAAGTAGTCGACTTCATGCTCAAGCCTAAGGCCAAGGACACCCTGTTCGACAACCTGCGCCTGTCGTTCCGGCGTGGCGTGATCAACGACATGCAACTGATCGACAGCATCGGCCAGCGCACCAACATCCTGTTCCTCAGCGTGAAGATGAACGAAAAGGTCGATTCGACCCAGTTCACCTTCGACGTGCCTGAGGGCGCGGACGTCATCCAGGAATAAGAGGCCGGCTCGACCTGTTATGGATCTGTTTCGTGCTGCTCCCGTCGCTCAGCCCCTGGCCGCGCGCCTCCGCGCCACCAGTCTGGATGAGTACGTCGGTCAGGAGCACGTGCTGGGCCAGGGCAAGCCGCTGCGCGATGCGCTGGAGCAGGGCGCGCTGCACTCGATGATCTTCTGGGGGCCGCCCGGTGTCGGCAAGACCACGCTGGCCAAGCTGCTGGCGCAGGTTTCCGAGGCGCATTTCGAGACCATCTCCGCGGTGCTTTCCGGGGTCAAGGAAATCCGCCAGGCCGTGGACATGGCCAAGCAGCAGGCGGCGCAGTACGGCCGCCGCACCATCCTCTTCGTCGACGAAGTGCACCGCTTCAACAAGTCGCAGCAGGATGCGTTTCTGCCCTATGTGGAAGACGGCACGCTGATCTTCATCGGCGCGACCACGGAGAACCCCTCGTTCGAGCTGAACAACGCCTTGCTCTCGCGGGCCCGCGTCTATGTGCTGAAAAGCCTGGACGAGGCGGCCATGCGCAAGCTGGTGCAGCGCGCGCTGAGTGAGGACAAAGGCCTGGGCAAGCAACGCCTGGGCCTGCCGGAAGAAAGCTTCCAGATCCTCATGGCTGCCGCCGATGGTGATGGCCGGCGCCTGCTCAACCTGCTGGAGAATGCCGCCGACCTCGCCGAGGACGGCAGCGACATCGCCCCGGAACTGCTGCAGAACCTGCTCGGCGACAGCCGTCGGCGTTTCGACAAGGGGGGCGAGGCGTTCTACGACCAGATTTCCGCACTGCACAAATCGGTGCGCGGCTCCAGCCCTGACGGCGCGCTGTACTGGTACGCGCGGATGATCGACGGCGGTTGCGACCCGTTGTACCTGGCGCGACGCGTGGTGCGCATGGCCAGCGAAGACATCGGCAACGCCGACCCGCGTGCGCTGACCCTGTGCCTGAACGCCTGGGACGTGCAGGAGCGCCTCGGCAGCCCGGAAGGCGAGCTGGCAGTGGCCCAGGCCATCGTTTATCTGGCCTGCGCGCCAAAGAGCAACGCCGTGTACATGGGTTACAAGGCCGCGATGCGCGATGTCAGCGAGCATGGTTCGCTGGAGGTGCCGCTGCACCTGCGCAACGCGCCAACCAAGCTGATGAAGGAACTGGGCTATGGTGACGAATACCGCTACGCCCACGACGAGCCGGACGCCTACGCCGCTGGTGAGGACTATTTTCCCGACGAATTCGAGCCGCGCAGCTACTACCAGCCGGTGCCGCGCGGCCTTGAGCTGAAGATCCGCGACAAGCTCACGCACCTGGTGGCGCTCGATGCCGCCAGCCCGCGCAGAAGGCGCAAACCATGATCGGCGCCGTTCTCGCCGTAGCTGCCGGCGGCGTTGTCGGTACCCTGATGCGCTTCGCCGCCGGTAACTGGGTCACTGCCCACTACCCGCAACATTTTTATGGCGCTACCCTGGCCGTCAACATCGTCGGTTGCCTGTTGATCGGCTACCTGTATGGGGCCTTCCTGCTGCGCCCGGAAATCCCTCTGGAAGTACGCGCTGGCCTGATCGTCGGTTTTCTCGGTGGCCTGACCACGTTTTCATCGTTTTCGCTCGACACCTTGCGCCTGCTGGAAAGCGGCCAGGCCCCCATCGCCATTGGCTATGCGGTGCTCAGTGTGTTGGGTGGCCTGCTCGCGACCTGGGCCGGCCTGGCATTAACCAAAATCTGATTGCTTTCGATAGAGACCCTCTCATGCTCGACTCCAAACTGGTTCGTACCCAACTGCAGGACATTGCGGACCGCCTGGCTTCCCGTGGTTTTCAACTCGACGTGGCGCGCTTCGAAGCGCTCGAGGCCCAGCGCAAGGCTGTGCAGACGCGCACCGAGCAGCTGCAGGCCGAGCGCAACTCGCGCTCCAAGAGCATCGGCCAGGCCAAGCAGCGTGGCGAAGACATCGCACCGCTGCTGGCAGAAGTCGACCGCATGGGCAGCGATCTGGAAGACGGCAAGCGCGAGCTGGATGCCATCCAGGTCGAACTGGACAACCTGCTGCTGAACATCCCCAACCTGCCGCACGAGTCAGTGCCGGTGGGCGAGGACGAGGAGGGCAACGTCGAGGTGCGCCGCTGGGGTACGCCGAAGGCATTCGATTTCGCCATCCAGGATCACGTTAGCCTGGGTGAACAGCACGGCTGGCTGGATTTCGAGACCGCCGCCAAGCTCTCTGGCGCACGTTTCGCCCTGTTGCGCGGGCCGATTGCCCGTCTGCACCGTGCCCTGGCGCAGTTCATGATCAACCTGCACACCGCCGAGCACGGCTACGAGGAGGCCTACACGCCATACCTCGTGCAGGCACCAGCGCTGCAAGGCACCGGCCAGCTGCCGAAGTTCGAGGAAGACCTGTTCAAGATCAGCCGTGAAGGCGAGGCCGACTTCTATCTGATCCCCACGGCCGAGGTGTCGCTGACCAACATCGTTTCCGGCGAGATTCTCGAGGCCAAGCAGCTGCCGCTGAAGTTCGTCGCCCACACCCCGTGCTTCCGCAGTGAAGCGGGTGCTTCGGGCCGCGACACCCGCGGGATGATCCGCCAGCATCAGTTCGACAAGGTCGAGATGGTGCATATCGTCGAGCCGAGCACCTCGTACCAGGCGCTGGAAGAGCTCACCGGCCATGCCGAGAAGGTTCTGCAACTGCTCGAGCTGCCGTACCGCGTACTGGCGCTGTGCACCGGCGACATGGGCTTCAGTGCGACCAAGACCTACGACCTGGAAGTCTGGGTGCCGAGCCAGGACAAGTACCGCGAGATTTCCTCCTGCTCCAACTGCGGCGACTTCCAGGCGCGGCGCATGCAGGCGCGTTACCGTAACCCGGAAACCGGCAAACCGGAGCTGCTGCACACTCTCAATGGCTCCGGCCTGGCGGTGGGCCGTACCCTGGTTGCGGTGCTGGAGAACTACCAGCAGGCCGACGGCAGCATCCGTGTGCCGGACGTGCTCAAGCCGTACATGGGCGGTATCGACGTCATCGGCTAAGAACCTGCTCATGAATCGCTGAACAGGTTCTGCTTTACCGTCAAATTCGGGGTGGCCAGAGCTGCCCCGTTTTGTTTTTCCTGATCGAGAGCGTGCGCCATGGATTTCCTTCCCCTGTTCCACAAGCTGCAGGATCGCTTGGTGCTGGTCATTGGCGGCGGCGAGGTTGCCTTGCGCAAGGCGCGGCTGCTGGCCGATGCCGGCGCGGCGCTGCGTGTGGTGGCACCGCAGGTGCGCGATGAGCTGAACGAGCTGGCCCGGCAGTCGGCGCGTGGCGAGCTGCTGCTGCGTGACTATCGACTCGACGATCTGGACGGCGTGGCCCTGGTCATTGCCGCCACGGACGACGAGGCGCTCAATGCCCAGGTGTCGGTCGACGCCCAGGCCCGTGGTATCCCGGTCAACGTGGTCGATGCGCCGGCACTATGCAGCGTGATCTTCCCGGCCATCGTCGACCGCTCGCCGTTGATCGTCGCGGTCACCAGCGGCGGTGATGCGCCGGTACTGGCGCGGTTGATTCGCGCCAAGATCGAGACCTGGATTCCCTCTTCTTATGGTCAGCTGGCTGGCCTGGCGAAGAAGTTTCGCGCCCAGGTCAAGGCGTTGTTCCCCGATGTGCAGCAGCGTCGGGTGTTCTGGGAGGACGTGTTTCAAGGGCCGATTGCCGAAAACGTGTTCGCCGGCAAGCTGGGCGAGGGGGAGCGCCTGCTCGCGGCCAAGGTGGCAGGGGCTGCGCCGCGTGCGCTGGGTGAGGTCTATCTGGTCGGTGCCGGCCCTGGCGACCCGGATCTGCTGACTTTTCGCGCGTTGCGCCTGATGCAGCAGGCCGACGTGGTGCTCTACGACCGCCTGGTGGCGCCGGCGATCATCGAGCTGTGCCGCCGTGATGCCGAGCGCATCTACGTTGGCAAGCGCCGCGCCGACCATGCGCTGCCGCAGGAGCAGATCAACGAGCGTCTGGTCAGCTTGGCGAAGGAGGGCAAGCGGGTGCTGCGCCTCAAGGGCGGCGATCCGTTCATCTTCGGCCGTGGAGGCGAGGAAATCGAGGAGCTGGCAGCCCACGGCATTCCCTTTCAGGTGGTGCCGGGGATTACTGCGGCTTCGGGCTGCGCGGCGTATGCCGGTATTCCGCTGACTCACCGTGACTATGCGCAGTCGGTGCGCTTCGTCACCGGGCACCTCAAGGACGGCAGCAGCGACCTGCCGTGGCAGGAACTGAGCGCGCCGGGGCAGACCCTGGTGTTCTACATGGGCCTGGTCGGCTTGCCGGCGATCTGCACACAACTGATCGCTCATGGCCGCAGCGCCGCTACACCGGCCGCGTTGGTGCAGCAGGGCACCACGCAGAGCCAGCGTGTGTTCACCGGTACCCTGGGCGATCTGCCCCAGCTGGTCGCCGAGCACGAGGTGCACGCGCCGACCCTGGTGATCGTCGGCGAAGTGGTGCAGTTGCGCGAGAAGCTCGCCTGGTTTGAGGGGGCTCAGCAGGCCTGACGTTTACGCACCGAAGATGCCCCGGCCGCTCAGGCGCCGGCGGTCATGCGGACGGGTGAAGTCCTGCTGCGGGCCGCGCGGGACGATCCCGGTCGGGTTGATGGTCTTATGGCTTGCGTAGTAGTGGCTCTTGATGTGGGTGAAGTCCACGGTCTCGGCAATCCCGGGCCACTGGTACAGCTCGCGTAGCCAGTTGGACAGGTTGGGGTAGTCCTCCAGGCGCTTCAGGTTGCATTTGAAGTGGCCGTGGTAGACCGCATCGAAGCGAATCAGTGTGGTGAACAGGCGGATGTCGGCTTCGGTCAGGTATTCACCTACAAGGTAGCGACGCTCGCTTAATAGCTGTTCCAGGCGATCCAGCTCGGCGAACAACTCGTCGAATGCCTCGTCGTAGGCTTCCTGGGTGGTGGCGAAGCCGGCGCGGTACACACCGTTATTGACTCGGGGGTAGATGCGTTCGTTGAGCGCGTCGATCTCGCTGCGCAAGGCGGCGGGGTAGAAGTCCATGCGGTTGCCGGTCAGCTCGTCGAAGGCACCGTTGAACATGCGGATGATCTCGGACGACTCGTTGTTGACGATGCGCTGGCCGTGCTTGTCCCACAGCAGCGGCACGGTTACGCGCCCGGTGTACTGGGCGTCGTCACGGGTATAGCGCTGATGCAGGTACTGCAGGTCGTCCAGCGGGTCGCCCGAGGAGCCGTGGCTGCGGTCGAAGGTCCAGCCGTTTTCGGCCATCAGCCAGCTGACTACGGACACGTCGATCAGGCTTTCCAGGCCCTTGAGTTTGCGCAGGATCAGGGTGCGATGCGCCCAAGGGCAGGCGAGCGACACGTAGAGGTGATAGCGGCCCGCTTCGGCGGGAAAACCGCCCTCGCCACTCGGGCCAGGGCCGCCGTCGACGGTAATCCAGTTGCGACGCTGGGCGTTCTCACGCTGGAAGCGCCCGCTCTGCGTCTGGTACCACTTGTCCTGCCATTGGCCATCGATAAGCAAACCCATGATCCGACTCCTGCCTTTAAGGTATGGGAGTCAGTCTGCTTGGCATGCGTTCGATAAAAAAGCGCAAAGTACCGACACTGATTATCGATCAATTCGATGAGTGTCGGTTCTGCCAGATGGTCTCGGCTTCGGCAAAGGCCTGCTCGCGGCTGCGACCCAGTGCGCGCAAGGCCAGGGCGGTGGTTGCGCGGATGGCCAGCAGGCCGTAGTCGTCCTGTACTTCGCCACGCCAGACGGCAAGCAGGTGCGCCGGATCGAGGGTTTCCGGTTTGACGTGGCGCTGCGCCGACAGGGCCGGCCATTCCTCGTCCCAGTTCTCGCCATTGGCGGTGCCGTAGAGATGACTGCTGGCATCCGGATTGGCCTCAATCTCGCCGCCTTCGCCCTTGATCACGATGGCCGTGTCACCGAGCAGCTGGCTGGCCTCGCGGTGCACGGCCTGGTAACCGGGGTGGAATATGCTCTGCAGCACGCAGGACGCGCCGAGCGGGTTGAGCACGCGAGCCAGCGAATGGATCGGCGAGCGCAGGCCGAGGGTGTTGCGCAGATCGATCATCCGTTGCAGTTGCGGCGACCAGGAGCCCAGGGTGGTGAAGGCCGGCTTGCGCTGATCGAGTGTTGCGGCGACGGCCTGCCAGTCAGCGCAGAGCGGAATTTCCAGCAGGCCGAGTAGCTGCTCCGTGTACAGGCGCCCAGCCGTGTGCGCGCCGCCGCCATGCATGTGGATGCGCACGCCGCTGGCGGCCAGGGCTTTCACCGCCAGCAGAAACCAGGGCAAGTGGCGCTTCTTGCCGGCATAGCTGGGCCAGTCCAGGTCGAGCGCGATCTTCGGCGGCTGCAGGCGCGCGCGCAGGGCTTCGGTGAAGCCGGCCAGCTCTTCTGCGCTTTCTTCTTTATGTCGCAGCAGCATGAGGAAGGCGCCGAGCTGGGTGTCCTCGACCTTGTCGTCGAGCAGCATGCCCATCGCCTCGCGCGCTTCCTCGCGGCTCATGCCACGGGCTCCGCGCTTGCCTTTGCCAAGGATGCGCACGAACTGGGCGAAGGGGTGTTCCGGTGGCGCTACGAGGTGCATGGAGTGATCCTGAAGGGACGCAACGCCGTTACGGCGCTGCGTCAGAGGCAATTGGTCGGTTTCGGCAGGCCGGCGAGCTTGGCCGCCAGTTTCGCCGGGGTGCCGTTGAACAGGCGGTTGAGGTGCGCGCTATTGCCCTTGTCCGGGCCAAGTTTCAGGGCTGCGTACTTGATCAGTGGGCGCGTGGCTGGCGACAGTTGGAACTCGGTGTAGAAAGCTCGCAGCAGCTCGATGATCTCCCAGTGCTCGGCGCTGAGCGGCAACTGCTCGGCGGCGGCCAGGGCTTCGGCGGTCGCGGGCGACCAGTCGGTCAACTCCACCAGGTAACCGTCCTTGTCCAGTTCGATGCTGCGTTCGTCGACGATCAGTTTCATAGCCAGCTGTTGACCTTGGCATAGCGTGCGCAGAGTTCGACGAATGCCGGGTAGTCGACCACCTGAGCACGCTTGGGCGCGGCGAGATTACGCGCGTGCAGGTCTTCTTCGAGCACGTACAGCTCGATTCCTGCGGGCATCAGTTGCAGGGCCTGTAGTTGCACGGTCTCTGGTTGCAGAGCGTAGGCGGCATCGCCGGTCAGCAGCAAGGCGTCTTGCGGGCCGAGCAGGCGCAGGCAGCTGGCGAAGCGGCTGTCGCTGAAGGGCGAGTGGGAAAGCATGTGCAGGGTGGCCATCAGAGGGTGATCACCTGGTCGTAATGGTCGATAAGCAGGGTCAGTGCGGCGTCATCCAGGCACTCCACCGGCATGGCCAGCGACTGGCCGTGCAGGCCGCGCTCGTCGAGGCTGCGCTGCGAGGCATACAGCGCTTCGATTCCGAACAGCGGCAGCGCCTGCAGGTTGGCGCCCAGATCTTTCTGCTGCAAGGCGGCGGGCTGTTGCTGGGGTTGCAGCTGGAATACGCCGTCGTCGAGAAACAACATGCCCAGTGGCAGATCGAAGGCGCCGCCGGCCAGTACGATGTCCAGTGCTTCGCGTGCGGACGGTCCGGCCCACGGTGCCTGGCGGGTGATGATCAGCAGGGATTTGCTCATCACTGGCCTCCGAAGCAGATCAGCCGATCCGCTACCTGGTTGGCTTCATGCAGCTGGCCGAGACCGGATAGATCCCAGGGTGCGCCCAGGTTGGCCGCGGGCTTCTGGTAGCGCTGCGCCTCTTCTTCATTCAATACCCCGCGGCGCAGGGCGGCTGCGATGCAGACAACAGCATCCAGCTGGTGCTGCTCGACGAAGGCCCGCCATTCGCTGGGAATATCCGGCTCGTCCTGAGCGAACACGGTGTTGGCCGAGGCGCTGTGCACGCCATCCTGATAGAAGAACAGGCGCACGATCTCATGCTGGCCGGCCAGTACGGCCTGAGCAAAGCGCAGAGCACGGCGTGAGGCAGGGGAATGGGCCGGAGCGAACAGGGCGATGGCGAACTTCATGGTGAACCTGGTGGAAGAGTCCTGGCGCAATGATAAAGCCAGAATGACGCGGATGTTTCCCGCAGGCATGAAAAAGCCCGCCGAAGCGGGCTTTTTCATTGCGGGGTATCAGTCGTCGCTGCCCATGATGCCGAAGATCTGCAGCAGGCTGATGAACAGGTTGTAGATCGATACATAGAGGCTGATGGTCGCCATGATGTAGTTGCGTTCGCCGCCGTGAATGATCGCGCTGGTCTGGAACAGAATCATTGCGGAGGACAGCAGCACGAAACCGGCACTGATGGCCAGTTGCAGGCCGCTGATCTGGAAGAAGAAGCCTGCGATCATCGCACCGAGCAGAACGAGGCAGCCTACGGTAATAAACCCGGAGAGGAAGTTCATGTCTTTGCGAGTGGTCAGCACATAGGCTGAGAGACCGAAGAACACCAAGGCGGTCATGGCGAATGCCGAGCCAATCACCTCGGCGCCGTTACCCATGCCCAAGTAGAGGTTGAGAATCGGGCCCAGTGTATAGCCCATGAAGCCGGTCAGAGCGAAGGTGGAGAGCAGGCCCCAGGCGGAGTTGCGCAGCTTCATGGTGAGGAAGAACAGGCCGAAGAACCCGGCCAGCACCACGAAGAAATGCGGGTAGGGGAGGTTCATCTGCTGCGAGACGAAAGCGACCAGGCCGCTGAAGGCCAGGGTCAGGGCGAGCAGGCCATACGTGTTGCGCAGCACCTGGCTGACTTCGCGTTGTTCGACCTGCGCGTGGTTAAGCGCGTAATCTTGTTCGTGCATGGCAACTCTCCTAGCGAGCTATTGGGTCCGTGACCGCAGTCCAAGGGATCATAACAGACGACTCCGCTGTGCCAATTGCGAGAGTTTGACAGTGTGTTGCGTTCGGGTAAGATTGCCGCCCGCACTAACGCCGGAAGCGTGGCAGAGCGGTTGAATGCAACGGTCTTGAAAACCGTCGAAGGGGAAACTCTTCCGTGAGTTCGAATCTCACCGCTTCCGCCATCTAAGTCCTTATTTCTAAACGAATTTTTCTAATCGAAACCCTCTGCGGGAACGATTTGGGAACATTTTGGGAATGAGTGATGCTTGAGAGGGGCGCAAAACAGCCCCTGCAGCTGGTTTCAGGACAGTTTTAGCGCCTGATTCAGCAGGCCCACGAAGTCCGGGCCGTCCTTACTGATCCACGTCGCGTAGTGCTTGAAGATCATCGCCGTCGACGTGTGCCCCATCTGGTCTGCAATCCACTCTGGTGTCGCAATCCCGCTGGTCAGCATCTGGCTGGCAAAGGTGTGTCGGCACTGGTTCGGTCCGCGCGGCCGGATGCCTGCTTTCTTCAGATGAGCTTTCCACCAGCCGTTGCGCAGCGTGTCTGAGGTCGAATACGCCTCGCCGCTGGCCGTGTTGTGGAACACGAAGCGCACCTTCTGCACCTTCTTCGTTCGGTTGTCCCGATCGGTAATTTCGATTTCGACGGGTGGCAGGTTTTTGGTGTGCTTCACCTGGGCTTTCAGCGCCCGTAGGGATGGGGCCAGCAGCGTGACCTTGCGTGTGGAGCGTCTGGTCTTCGTCACCTTGTACTGACTGCGCACCCGCGCCCGGCGGAATATCACCGTGCCGGCCTCGAGGTCGACATCCTCCCAGGCCAGCGCCATTGCCTCGCTGATGCGCGGCCCGGTCCACATCATGAACTCGACCATGTTCAGCTCCTGAGTGCGATCGCTTTCCGTGCTGAGGATCTGCGCGATCTCGGCGCGGGTGAACGGGTCCGGGTCGTCGGAGTCGGGCAGGGTGATGACGATGCCGTCGGTAGGGTCGTGCGCGGTTTTGTTGCGGGTGCGATAGAGGCGGAAGATCTGCCGCATGTTGCTGACGATCTCGCGCACGGTCTTGTTGTGCAGCTTGGGCATCAGCTCCAGCTGCACCCAGCTCTGCAGGTCCAGGTGGTCGATCTGGTCGGCCTGGTGGTTACCCCAGCGCGGGCGGATGTGGTTTTCCACCCGGCTCAGGTAACCACGGAAGCCGCTGGCCGCCAGGTGGTTGCGCTTGATGTCGAGCCAGAGGTCGATGTAGTGCCCCAGGGTGTTGGTCTTGATCCGCGGGGAGTCGGGGAAGTGGCGCGCGTAGCTGAAGGTGCCGTTCTTGATTTCGTAATTGATGATGCCGGCCAGTCGCTCGGCGTTGGCGATGTTCGCCGGCGTTGCGTCACCGGCGATCGCCTCCCGGCATAGCTCACCCTCGAACCGGAAATACACGCGCACGCGGTTGCCGCGTACTTCTACACCCTCTGCCATGTGCGTCCCCACGCATAGAAAACGGGGCCAGTGTATTGGCCCCGTAAAAGCTCGCCCCGTTGCCAAGGCGAGAAACAGCGAATCGATATTCTTGTTCGCCAGGAATTACCTGGTTGCGCGATGGTCCATCCCGAGCTGTCCACCCGGCCGCGCGTCGGGCATGGAAGTCGGCCGGGCTGGGCGGTCCACCATCACCACGACATAGCGGTCAGCCCTGGCCAGCATGGTCACTGCGTTGCGCACGGCACGCCAATCGCTCGGTGTGCAGCTGGTGTGGATGATCGGGCGGCCTGGTTTCGTGATGCGAAAGTGACCGCTGTTCGTTTTCCCGATCTGCCAGCCGTGTTCTTTGGCGTACTGGAACAGTGGCAGCAGCCGTTTCCCCCCGCGCTGACCGGTGGTGCCGTACATGATGCGGCTCATGACTGGGACTCCAGGAACAGCAGCGGCTGCACAGAACCATCCGCATAGACCTTATCGAGCGGGGTGGTGGCGATAGGCTCGTCGCCGTCCCAGCCGTCTGGCCAGGTTTCGGTAGCGATCAGCTCGCGGATGCGGGCCTCTTCCTCGGTGTTGATCAGATCCACCAGCGGCCGGCCGAGGCGCTGCGCTGCCTCGTTGATTTCGGCCTGGATGCCGAGCAGGCGCTCCAGGGCCATGAGACGCGACTCCAGCAGAATCGGCCCCATGCGCTGCGGGTTGGCAGCAATGCTGCCGTCCTTCAGGCGCTCGATGCCGGCTTTGCGCAGGCGGTGCTGTGGCTCGCGCAGCTCGCGCCACAAGGCCCTGATGCGCTTGAGCGGGGCGAGGTAGGCCCAGGCCGGATTGAGCAGGATGGTGTCGAGCGCTTTGTCTTCGCTGGCAAGCGGGCAGGCGGTGCAACCGGTACGGGCGTTGATTTCCTCGGCTTCGTCGCCGCCGTAAGCGTCGGCAATGGTGGCAGTCGACCAGTCGCCGTACTCCACCAACGGCGCCCAGTGCTTGAGCCATTCCCAAACGTGGCAGACGCGCCAGTGCAGCAGCGGTGCCAGAGTACCGAGCCGACCTTTCAGGCCCTTAGCCTCGGGCAGCACCTTCTGGTACCAGCCCTGGCCACACTCGGCACCATCCTTGCCGCAGCTCATCTCGATCCGTTTGTCGCGGATCGCGCTTTCGCCCTGTCGCACACCGGTGATCATCAGGACATTGCCTTCCAGTTCGGCAAGGCGTTGCTCTAAGGCCTGGGTCATTGGGTCAATCTTGATCTGGCGGGTGCACCAGCGCAGCGTGTTGTTGTTCGGTGGAGGCACGCCACGGCCAAGGATGTAGACCATGAAGCGCTTGTCCATGGGCGCGGTGACAACCTCGACGTGGATTCCGCGCTCTTCCAGCTCGTCCATGATCTGCTTGGCCGCATTGGCCAGGGGCAGCAGCTCCAGCCGCGTGTCGGCATAGAAAACAGTGAGGGACTTAGGCGGTTTGATGCGGCCGGTGTCGATCAGCCAGATGAGCAGGGTAAGAGTGGCGCTGGAGTCCTTACCGCCCGACCACGCCACTCCCCAATGGTCGTGATCGGCGCCGTAGGCCTGCAGGGACTGGATCGTCAGCTCGATGCTCTCGGTCATCTGCAGGCGCTGGGCGCCGGAGGAGAAGATGTCGCCTTGGCGGAGCGAACTCATCATGCACCCCCGCCTACCTGGTCGATCTCGAAGAAGCCCAGCCGGCCCTTGCAGGGCTGGAACGGCAGCGGCTTGGCCTCGGCCAGCTCGAAGCCGAACTTGCCGAAGAACCAGGGCGACAGGCTGTCGCTGCTACAGCCGGTTATGGTCGCCTGGCTGACAAGGCCGTATCGGGTGACGGTGCGCAGGCGTGTGGTAGCCTTCGCCTCGCTGACTTCTTGGGGGTTCACTTGCATGGTGCTTCTCCTTGGGGTTGGTCTGGCCTCGGAGGGTTGCCGCCCTCCGAGGCCGTCTTTTATGCGGCGACGTAGCCGCCTGCGGTCTTGTGCAGCACGCCCATTTCGGCGGCCTGCTGCAGCAACTTGGTGGCCTTGGCGCTGCCTATCTGTAGTTCCTTCGCCACCTGCCTGACTGCCACCTTGGCGCCGCTCGCCGTGCCGGCGATGAGCTGTTGTAGCGCTGGCGGCAGGCCTGTTTCCTGCTCGGTTTCTGCCTGTTTCTGGCCGCGTTCCTCGGTCTGTTTCCGCGTGGCCGTTGCTGCTACAGGCGTGCGTTGCTGTGCCGGGGGCGGGCGCAGGGCGGCGAGGATCAGGGCGGGGACAACCTCCAGCGCGGCGGCGAAGCCGAGGCAGAGCAGGGTGGCCAGTTGCAGTGGCAGGCCGGCGGCCTTGGCCGGCTGGCTGCGCATGGCGGTGAGTTCCTGTGAGGCTGCTTCGCGGCGTACCTGGGCGGCTTGGCGTTGTGTGTCGATGCGGGCCAGGGCGGCGGTTTCCAGTTCCAGGGCGCGGGTGACCATGCCGCGCTCGCGCAGGGCGTTGGCCTGTTGGTGGACTGCGAGCGCTTCGGCGTCGAGCTGCTCGATCCGGTCGGCTTCGGCCTGACGTAGCTCCAGCAGTTCGGGCTGGCGTAGGCCGAAGCGCACCTGGTGCTCGGCGCGGCTGGTGATGATCGAGGTCATGAGTCGGTCATAGGTGGCCCAGCTGGATACGGCGCCCAGGGCCAGCGCGCAGGCCATCATCAGCAGCGCGGCCAGGATTCGTCGCATGGTCAGCAGGCCGAGGGCCAAGGGCCAGGCGATGTACTTGAACAGGTCCAGAACCACCGCCGCCGAGGCGAACAGGACGGCGAGCAGGGTGTTGTCGATGAGCGCGCTGATGGCCAGCGCCACGGACGTGGCGGTGACGCCTGCGAGCGTGGCGACCATGGCGAGCAATGCCCAGCGGTGGTGCTGATGAATGGGGTGCATGGTGCTTCTCCTTGGGGGGCGGCCCTGCCGAGTTGCCGCTCGGCGGGGCCTGCTGGTGCCGGCTTCAGTTGGTGCGTGGGGCCCAGGCTGCTTTGAGTAGCGACCAGATGGCCTCGCCGTTCTCTACGTACAGGTGCACCTCTTGCTCGGGGCGCCTGTCCATGCGCAGCAGCGCCATGCAGTCGTTCCAGAGAGCAGTGTCGAGCCCGCGCAGGTCGGTGAGCGGGAAGGGAAACGCGGAGCCGTTGTAGAGGCTGAGCAGAAAGGTGCCGACGATGCGGCTTTGCCCGGTGCGGCGCTGGGCTACGGGGAGCAGGCGGTTGAGCGCTTCAATGCCGGCAGCGCGCAGGTAAGGGCGCTCGGCTTCCTCCACCGCCAGGCGGTTGAGGTCGTCTTGCATGCGTGCGCTGAGGGCCATGATCAGGACCCCGCTTGCGCAACGGCGTGGATGGTCAGGCTGTCGGGTAGCTCGGGCTGAAGCTTTTCCAGCTGGTGGATCTGCTCAGGGGAACAGTCGTCGATGAGCACGATCTTGTGGCCGCGATGCAGGCGGCCGCGGATCAGCAGGCCGAGGTCGAACTCGCTGAAATGGGGGGCAGCGATGATTACCGCTTCATCATGGCCAGCCTCGGCGGCCAGTTGGCGCAGCCTTGTGGTTTTACCGGTGGCGCGTTCGCCGCGGATTACGTTGAGTTGCATGGTGCTTCTCCTTGGGGTGGTGCCCAGGCGTTGCCGCGCCTGGGTGGGGGTTAGCGGATGGCCGCGGCCAGCAGGGTTGGGGCGAAGTAGCCGGCGAGGGCCAGCAGGGCGATGGTCAGGCCGGTGACGACCAGGGTGCCGAGGGCTTCGCGCCGGCCGGCGGGGTAGAAGGTGTCGTTGTCGTCGGTTTGCATGGTGCTTCTCCTTGGGGTTGTGATCGGCGCGGGTTGCCGCCCTACGCCTTGAACACCCAGCACTTCACCGAAGGTGACTTGCTGACTGTGCTGTTGTGCCGCGTGGCCTGGTACGCGCGAACGGCGCTGTCGACGGTGCGGTTGGATTCGATGAACTTGCGGCTGCGCGATTCCTTGAGCAGGTCACGCAGCACGCTGACCTCGGCCAGCTTCTGGCGGTGCTCGGCGGCGCGCTCGGCGAACTCGTTGAGGTTGATGGCGATGAGGTCGGGCTTTTTGCTGTGGTTGACCACCGGGCCGTCGGCGTCCAGGCCTTCGAGGTAGTCGTACACCTCCCAGAATTCCGCCACGGCGGCGTGGTCGGCGCTGATGGAGCCCTGGCGCTCGATGGCCATGCGCACGATCTGGCGTTGGGTGGCGCTGACTTGTGCGTCGCTGAGCGGAACCATCAGGCGGATGCAGTCGAGCAGGGCGAGCATCTGCGCATGGTTCTTGCTGATGCGCTCTACGCGCAGGTAGCCGCGCAGGTCGTTGCCGCAGGCCTTGCAGGCGCTGCTGTCGACGTTGCCGGGGTACTCGGTGCCGCACTGAATGCAATGCGTGTGCAGGCGCCGCAGGCGGCTTTCGTGCTCGGGCATGCGCTGGGCGAACAGGTCCAGCACCGCGGATTCCTGGCGCACCGCCTTGAGCAGGAAGTGGCTGAGCTTGCGGCCGTCCAGGGCGTTGAGCTTGTCCGCCGCGGCGCGGCTTTCCGGGGTAACGGTGGGGCGCACGAAGTGCAGCTTGCAGATGCGCGTCATGATGGCCTCATGCGCTACCACGGCCGCGTTCTGGCTAATGGCAATGGTGCCGCGGAACGGTGGCTCGTAGGTTTCGTTGCCCGCCGTTTTCACGCCCTTGGTGGCCAGCGTACCGCCGCCGAAGAAGTCCTTCAGCTCGTCCCACTCGAAGGTTTTTGCATGGGCCTTGTCATCGCCGTGGCGGTCCGCCTCGAGGAACACCACCGGCATGCCCGACACCTGGCCCATCAGGCGGCTGCGGCCGGCCTTGGTGGACTTCATCGGGTCGAAGCCCTCGTAGCCCTCGCGGCCGAGCAGCTTCCACAGCAGGTTGAGCAGGGTGGTTTTGCCGGCTCCGGCCTCGCCGGTGGCCTCCAGGAAGGGGAAGGACTGGAAGCGGGCGCGGATCTGCTCGCAGAACAGCGAGCCGAACCAGAACACCAGCGCCACCACGCCCTGGGCGCCGAAGCACGTCCAGAGCAGCGGCAGCCAGTCGTCGCTGTATTCCTTTACGTCACGCTGCAGGCGGATGGTTACGCCCTTCTGCAGGCTTTTGAGGCGCAGTTTGCCGAACTCGAAGTAGTCCTCTTCGTTGACCTCGCTCACCGCGCCGGCGCGGATGGCCACGTCGCCGTAGACGTAGCAGCCGTATTCCTTGCTGTAGCCCACGTAGTCGATGGTTTCGACCGTCTTGATGCCGTAGAGCTGGTCCTTGAGGATTTTGTCGAGCTGCTGGCCGCTGCCGGTGAACACGGCGCCGGCGGCCATGCCGAGCATGCGTTTCTTGAACTCGCTCGCCGCGGCCACCTGGCCACCGGTGAAGGTGTTCTTCACCGACATGCCGTCGTGGGGGAAGTCGACACGGAAGTAGTACCAGGACTCGTCCGTCACCTCGTTTCGCTGGAAGTACAGGGCCTCGGGGTAGCAGTTGGCGATTTCCACCACGCAGCCCGACATGCGCAACGCCTTCTCGCGCATGGCGCGCTTGTCGAGCAGCTTCTCTTCCTGCTGGTCGCTGGACTCCAGGGCCTGCACGGCCTTGTTGAATTTCTCGATGTCGAGCTTCCACCAGTACAGGCGGCTGTCGAAGCCGAAGTGGAACTCTTCCCGCTCGCGCCATTGGTACATGAGCAGGGCTTTTTCCGAGGCGCTTTCGGCGATGAGCAGGGCGCCGTGGTGGCGGGCCTCGCGTAGGTCGGCGTCGATGCGGTCTGCGCGCTTGTCCTCGTCGAGGAACTGCCAGCGCTGGTGCAGATCGTTCCAATCGACCTTGCGGCCGTCGCGCTGGGGGATCTGCGCCACCTCGCAGAAGTAGCCGAGCTCGCGGGCCTGGCGCACCCAGCGGCGGGTGTACTTGTGCGCGCCGGGCTCGTTGTCCAGTGCCCACACCAGGCGGGGCAACTTGCCGCCGCGCTGGCGGGCCAGCTCGCGCAAGGATTCCTCGGGGAAGGCGTTGGAACTCATCGCCGATACGGCGGTGATGTCGTGGTGCATCAGGGCGATGGCGTCGAAGATGCCCTCGACAATCCACACCTCCTTGGCCGCTAGCAGATCCTGCCCCTTCGGGCTCCACCACACACCGCGGTAGCTGGCGCCTGGCTGGAAGCGCGCCTTTTGCTTGCCGAAGCGGTGGGGGCGGTCGATCAGGCGTTCCCAGTACCCGCCCTTGGCCAGCGGGAAGCGCACCGTGGCGCTGCCGATGTTCAGGTCGCGGGAAAAGTAGTTCTCCTGGGTGTATTCGCCCTCCAGCAGTTCCAGGCGGAAGCCGCGGGCGAATTCCAGGTAGGCACGGGCGCTGGCGTTGGGTTGCTGCTCGGTGGCCGGTGCGCGGTCGCTCCAGTCGTCGAACAGGTCGTCGTACAGCTCTTTCACGTGCCAGTTCTTGCCGCATTTGCTCTCGCGGCCGCAGCGTATGACCCAGGGCTTTTTGTGGCTGGTGAACAGCTCTTTCTTGTTGCAGCTCGGGCACACACCGCCGCGCATGTAATCGGTGCCGGTGCGGTGCTTGAGGCCGTAGTCGAACTCCAGGCGCTGGAGCACGTCGGAGCGGAGTTGGTCGTGCATGGTTGGCCTTACTGAGCTTGGGTGAGGGCGGCGCGCAGTGCGCCGATGGTGCGTTTGTGGCCAGCCAGCGCGGGGTAGTCCGCGAGGATGGCCTTGCTGCGCAGGCCGGCCGGGGTGTAGCGGTAGCGGTCTGCGTACCAGTGCTCGTTGAACGCCATGCGCAGGCGCTGGCGCTCGTCCTCGAGCAGCGCCTGGGCCTGCTCCTGGGTGAGTTGCAAGCGGATTTCCAAGGCCTTGGTCATGGGTGTTCTCCGGGCGCTGGGCGCAACTTGCCCAAACCCACTGCGTGGGAAGGGTGTGGGATTCGGTTAGGGGGCGGCCGGAGCGGCCAGGAAACGGTGCGGCAGAATGCGCCTGGCAACGAGCACCAGGTCGCGGTGCTGGCCTTGTTCCCAGCGCGCCAGCACGGCCACGTCGGGCTGGGTGGCCAAGTCGATGCCGATGACCGTGGGGCTCAGCTCGCTGAGGGCCAGCTGGGCCAGGCGCGGGGCCATGAACAGGGGCACGTCGAGCGACTTGACCAAGTAGCTAGTGGCGCGATCGAGCAGGGCGGCCTCGTTGCTCAGGTGTTCCGCCTGGTGGCGTTCCATGAAGCACAGGGCGGCACGCTGCATGCTGGCGCGGTATTCCTTGGCAGGGTCGAGCAGAGCGGTGGTATTCATGCGTGTGCCTCCAGCAGTTGGTCCAGCAGGTCCGGTTGTTCGCCTTCTGTTGCCAGGCGCAGGGCGCGCATCCGCTCCAGCGCCGGGGCGAGCGGCAGCACCATCAGCGGTTTTTCCATGCCGGATGGGCTGAGCTGGAAGTCGATAGTTACCGAGCCGCTGAACGTGGCGCCGCAGGCCAGGTTCTGGCACTGGTAGTACGTGGAGCGGAAACAGGGCGTTTGCCCCTCGGACGTTCGGATACGCATGCGCCCATTGCATGCTGGGCACACCAGTTTGTAGGTGCTCATTCAATCTCCCCGGCCGCTAGTCGCAGCCATGGCCGTAGCCAAAAAGTGTTGGCGCTTCGTGCGCTTACTGCTGGTCCTGGGGCCTGCCCGGATTTTTCCGGTGCAGGGTGATCACGGCGCCGACTTCGGCGTGTATGGCAGCCACATGGACGCGGTGCGCGGCGACGATATCGGCGAGTTCGCCCTCGTCGAGCCGGCCGTCTTCCAGGGCCTTGATGATGATCTGGTCGACCTTGCCCTCGGCCACGTCGGCGGCCAGGGAGCGGGTGTAGAGGTCGAGGTTGTCGAGGTCCGTGGCGGCTGGCATCGGTACGAACACGCCGCCGTAAAGCCCGGTGAGGTAGTCGACGAGGAAGCTGGTGCCACTCACCAGCTCCAGCTGGCGCACCTGGGCGTCGCTGAGCGGCTTGTGGCCGGGGTTCTCGTACACCTGGTTGTCGAGCTTCTTGAGGTCGATGCCCAGGCACGCGGCGGCACAGTCCCGGCCACCGGGGAAGGCACCCACCACGGCCATGACCACCTTGCGGCGGCTGTCGAGAATCGGCCGCCGGTTCTTCTCGTTTGTTTGGGAAGGGCTGCGCATTACTGTGCGACCTCGCCGGGCTTGATGCCGAGCAGCACTGCGGCGCGGTGGGACTCGCCGCGCAGGCACTTCTTCTGGCGATTGAGCACCGCGTACACGGTAGAGGGAGTCAGCTCGTTCTGTTCCGCCCACTCTTTGGCGGACAGGCCGAGTGCTGAAAGGCGGTCACGCGCTGCCGAGCACGCTTGCTCGGTTGGGTATCCGTTGGGCATAGTTCAAATTCGTGTGATTTCGTGTGGTGTGCGGCGATATTGGTTCAGATAAATGAACCTGTCAACGCCTAAGGTGCAAAAAATATGACCATCGGCGAACGGCTGAAGGAAGAAAGGTCGCGCCTGGGGTTCAGCCAGACCGATTTGGGTGCTGCAGGCGGGGTGGGGAAAACCACTCAGATCAATTACGAGAAAGGCAACGGAAGCCCCGACGCCTTTTACTTGGCTGCGGTCGCTCGGCTTGGTGTGGATGTGCTTTACGTAGTCACCGGCGAGCGGAGGCCCGTAGCTGCCGAGAGCTTCACTGCATCGGAAGCTGCGCTGGTCGACCACTATCGAAAATTGCCGGCCGAGGAACAGGCTGGAGTGATGCGAACCACGTCGGCGCTGGCCGCCACGATTGGGATGTCGTTTCCGGATTAAAGCGTTGTATCAGGGCGGCAGCAGATCGCCCGATTGCTTTGCGTTCGCTGGCCATGGGGGCCGGCGTTTCATTGGATGAATCAAAGGGGAGAATTCCATGGCTCTTACTGCCTGCAAGTCCTGCAAACACCAAGTCGATACCTCAGCTAAAACCTGCCCAAATTGTGGCGTTGCCAACCCCGGAGTCACGTTCGGGCAGCAGTTCGCCGGCGTGGCGATCCTGCTGGTGATTATCGCGGTCGTCGTCTCCATGTGCAGCGGCGATGACGATGAAAAAAAGACCGCCGCGCCGCCCAAGATTGACGACGCCACTTGCATGAAGAGCCTGAGCTGCTGGGGCGACAGGCACCTGGTTTCTGCCAGCGTCTACTGCAAGGACCACGTAGAGAAACTCGGGAAGTTCAGCGCTCGCTGGACTGACGGAACCTTCGAAACCAAATTCAGCCACTTCCGCTGGGCCAATGAAGCACAGGGAATAGTTACTTTCATTGGGGACAAAATCGAATTTCAGAATGGGTTTGGCGCATTCCAAAAACACATTTATGAGTGCGATTTTAATCCGACTACTAACGCAATTTTGGATGTGAGAGCGCGTCCAGGTCAACTCTAAAATTATAAGAAGAGAGTTCTCCCATGTTCAGTATGATCGACTCGGTAAAAAGTAGTGTGAGCGAACGGTTTAGTAGCCCTCTTACAGGGTCATTTATAGTTTCATGGCTTCTGTGGAACTATAAATTCATTTTCGTTATGTTCTCGGATATGAAGATTCACGTAAAATTCTCTTACATCCAGAATCATATTTGGACAACGCCTCTGGATATCGGCGTGCTCTGCTTTCTAGGTCCAATTGGTACTGCCTTGCTCTATTTGTATCTTTACCCAATTCCTGCAAAGAGAGTCCATAAATATTGGCTGCGCGAGCAGAACGAGTTGAGAAAGCAGCGGCAAGAGGCTGATGAAGTCTCCCCTCATACTCATCTAGAGTGGGTCCGCGTTCGGAAAGAGCTAAAAGTCCAAGTTGCCGAGCTACAAACAGACTTGGACTCTCGCGATGATATTATTGACACGCTTAGGGCCGATGTCGATAAACTTCAGCGGCAGCTTTTGGATAGTCAGGAATCAGTAAGAGAACGTGATGTTTCGCTTGATCTCATAGCAAAAGATGCTACTGAAAATAAGAAGGTCATCAATAGGCTTAGGGGTTCAAATGAGCAGATTCTACAAAATAATTCCTCTCTTGCAGACGAGACTGCGAGGCTGAAAGATGAACTTGACATTGCTGAGCAGAAAATTACGTCCTTGACTGAGGCTAAGCTAAAAGCTGAAAAATTTGCTGAGTCGTTAATGAGTCATCGCTCCAAGAAAGCTTCTTCGCAGTCGCATTTACCTATTTCAGATCAAGCTAAAGCGGCAGCTGAACTAGCTAAATTCTCCTCGCATACTTCAGCTTTGCTTGCTGAATTAAAGCAGCAAGAGCTAGAAGCAAAAAAGCAGATGGAGATTGTGGCAAATGAACAACGGTTTGATCGGCAGCGGTATTTAAAGGAGGTAGGGCTGGCACATCCCGGAACTTCTATTGCTGCGCTTGAGCGTGCTAGAACTGATTTTGAAACTTCACGACTCGAAGCTAATAAATTTTCTGAGAGAAAACCAACTGACGAGTAAATCGTACTTTGACGTAGTGTTGAATCATTCAGTACGAATATTGAAGTGGGGTTTACATGGGTTATCTCGCGCTCACCCGCCAGGAAGGCGAACAGATCCGCATCACCATCGACCCTGGCGTCGACACTGAGAAGCTGTTGAAGCACCTGCTGCGTGACGGCATCACAATCCACGTCAATCATGCTCAGGCTCACCGTGTGAGCCTGGGTATCGATGCTCCACCGCAGATGCTGATACTGCGCACCGAGCTCTGTGATGAAGGCGCCCCCGAGGTGCTGTAGGAGGTTGCTGTGTCGAAAGCACTTATCGCGTTGTGCATGCTCGTTGGCGTGGGCCTGCTCGTGGCGTTCGGCCTGCCGCTGCTGCGGGACGATGGCGCGAGCGCGGAGGTGGCCAGCCTGTGCGCCGCAGAGGTGGACCCACGGGAGCGCGACATCTGCCTTGAGGATGCGGCCAAACACTTCAAGGCCAATGGCTCGTTAGGTGTAGCGCCGGCTGCAGAGCAGAACTAGGCCGCTTAATCGTCCTTCAGCACCGTCCAGAACACGTCCACGCTGCCATCGTCGCGGTGCGCGATTGTGACGTTGTCTTCCTCTGCCAGCCCGTCTAGAACCTGACGCCAGTCGTCCTCATTGTCATCCGGCAGGCGCGGGAGGTAGGCGTGCTTTGTGCGCTGGGCCGCGGGGGAGTTGATGGCGCGCAGCAGGCGGCCGGCCAGGAGCTCGTAAGAAGAGGGTGCCGTTGGTAAGGAGCGTTTTGCCACGATGGGGAATCTCAATTACTGTATGTGCATACAGTAATTCGAGAAGTCCCCGATGTCACTCTCCATTCTTGGCCGCAGCGAGCGGCTGCGGCACCTGCTGCCAGAGGTCGCCGACCTGCGCATTACAGGCTTCCAGTCACCCGCCGAAGACGAGAAGGAAGAACGCCTCTCCCTGGACAAGCTCACGGGCCTGGGCGCGCCGCAGATTTGGGTGGTGATGGTGAATGCCGATGACCTGATCGGCTTTGGCATGTACCCCGGCGACCGCCTGGTGGTGGACCGTTCCGCCGCGTGCGCTGATGGCTGCTTTGTGGTGGTTGAGGCGGACGGCGACGACACGTTGCGCGTGCGCCTGATGAGCCGCGATGAGCAAGGCCGCTTGATGCTGAAAGCCTCCCACCCGTTTACCCCGCCAGTGAACCTGGAAACCGATGACTGTGTGGCCATTTGGGGTGTGGTGCGCTGGGTAATCAGCTATGTGGGGGCCGCGTGACCATCTTCGCGCTGATCGACTGCAATTCGTTTTACTGCAGCTGTGAGCGTATTTGTCAGCCGGGGTTGAAGCGTGTGCCGGTTGCTGTTTTAAGCAACAACGACGGCTGCATCATCGCGCGCACGGCGGAGGTGAAGAAGCTCGGCATTCCCATGGGGGCGCCTTACTTCCAGGTGCGCGAGCAATTGGCCGACCTGGGCGTGGCAGTGCGATCGAGCAATTACACGCTGTACGCCGATATCTCGAACCGGGTGATGGCCATCATCGCGGACATGGTGCCGGCGATTGAGGTGTACAGCGTGGATGAGTGCTGGGCAGACATGACCGGTGTGCATGAACGTGCTGCGCTGGGCCTGCGCATTCGCCAGCGCTTGTTGCAGTGGGTGGGCATGCCGGTGGGGGTTGGCATTAGCACCACGAAGACGCTGGCGAAGCTTGCGAACTGGGCGGCGAAGAAGTGGCCGGCCACCGGCGGCGTGGTGGACCTGACCGACCGCGCGCGCCAGGAGAAGCTGCTGCGCCTGGCACCAGTTGACGAGGTGTGGGGCGTTGGCCGGCGCACCGGCGTGAAGCTGGCCACGCTGAATATCGCCACTGCCTGGGACTTGGCGCAGTGCGATGTGGCGCTGATTCGCAAAACCTTCGGTGTGACCATGGAGCGCACGGTGCGCGAGCTGCGCGGGGTGAGCTGCATCGGGTTCAACGAAGGGCCGCCGCCGAAGCAGGCCATTTGCTCGAGCAAAATGTTCGGCACCAAGCTGCATGACCTGCCGCCGATACGCGAGGCGCTGGCCACCTACGTGACGCGCGCGGCCGAGAAGCTGCGCAGCCAGCAGTCGGTAACCGGCGCCCTGCAGGTGGGTATTCAGACGCAGATGATGGACCCGTACAAGCCGCGCTACGCGAATGCGGTGACCATTCCGCTGCCCACGCCGACCGACGACACGCGCGACATCCTCAAGTGGGCGCTGCGCGGCCTGGAGCAGATCTACCGGCCGGGGTATGCCTATTCCAAGTGTTCGATTCTGCTGACGGACCTGAGCCAGCGCGGCGAGGTGACGGGCGACCTGTTCGCGCCGGCGCCGCGGCGTGGCAGTGAGCGGCTGATGGCGGTGTTGGACTCGATTAACCAGCGGGAAGGGCGCGGCACCGTGCGGCTCGGCCGGGTGCCAATCGACCCTGGCTGGGGCATGCGCCGCGACATGAAAAGTCGCAACTACACCACGCGCTGGGATGAGGTGATTGGGGTAAGGGGCTAGACCAGGGGATCGCTGATTGGCTCGATGAGCTGCGGGCCCTGGTTGCGGACGTTGCCCACAGCCTTGCCTACGGGGTACCACTCGAACGCATCTGCGGGCAGCGCCAGATTCTCCGCGATGTGCTGGGCATCGGTGGGTGAGGTGTCGGGGCTTAGCCATTGCCGGGCGAAGTCGGGCGGCAATACCAGGGGCTTGCGGTCGTGCACGTCGACCAGGCCCGAGTCCGCACCGCCGGTGATGATGACCACGCCGCGGTTGGGCGGGTCGATGCCATCGGGCAACTCGCCCAGGGCGGCGAAGAGCAGGGGTGCGCCGCTTTTCAGACGAATGAAGTAGGGCTGTTTGACCTTGGGGTTGGCCGGGTCCTTCTTCCATTCGTACCAGCCATCGGCACCGACGATGGCGCGGCCGTGTTGCCAGATCGGCCGGAAGAACGGGCTGGTGGCCACGCCTTCGATGCGCGCGTTGATCGGCGCCGGCCGCTTGCCCTTGGCCCACGCGGGGCTCCAGCCCCATGGCACCACTTCATCCTGGAGCAGCCCCTGCGGCATGTGCAGGACGTGCACGAGGGAGGTGGGGGCGATGTTGTAGCGCTCCGCGGCTGGCTGCTCGAGGATCAGCGTGAGCTGATCGGGCCCGAGGTCAAGCGCCTGGGCGTAGCGGTGTGGCTGGCGATACTGAACGAAGCGACCGCACATGGTTGGCTCCCGGGGGCAGGTAAGTGGAAGACAGCGCACCCGGCTGGATGGTGCAGGTGAATCGCACGGAGCTGCCGTTTCTGCCCATGTAGTCAATTTGTCGCGGGTCAGTGGAGTGGGGAATGTCAGCCGTTATCGTCCATAGCTCACTGCCAATAACGGAGTATGCAGATGAGTTGCGAGGTTGCTGTTCAGGAGCTGGAACAGAAGGGGCAGGATCTGCCCGACGCTGACAGCCTGACGCCGGAAGAGTGGTTGATTGTCCGGTTCTATCGCGGGCTCGGGGAGCCTGACCGGAAGATCGTGAGAAGGATGCTTGTAGCCCTGACGGCGCGAACGGTACCCGACTGATGGAAGAAGGCCCTGCAGTGCAGGGCCTTTTTGTTTGGGCGTCTCAGCTCGGTTTATCTGCCGGCTTGGCGACCAGCGTTGTGGTGCGCATGACCCGATTGTTGGCGTTGTTGATCTTGTACACCAGGTGCGTTTTGTCGCCTTTTTCGTCGGTGGCCACGGCCAGGAGAAACGTGACCTTGGCGGTGGCGAAAACGATACGGCCTTCCAGCTCCCGGCCACCCTCAATCGTCAGTTTGTGGACTGACTTGTATTTAGCGGCAGCGTTCGTAGTTTGCTCGTTATAACTCTCGGTCGCGACCTCAAGCCCTCGGATATAGCCCCAGGCGGGTGCGAGAAAAAGAAGTCCAACACCCACGCCTGCGAACGTACTAGCAAGTAGTTTCAGCTTACCTTTAGCACGCCCTGTGACCGAGAAAATCACCAGCCCGCATATGAGGTCAGACACCAAGAACAGTATGACGGCGCTGACCGCAGTAGATGTGCCGAACAGAGCGTTTAACACCTGAACGTAGCCACTGAAGAGAAGCTCGGCTTTACTGATTTCAAGCTCGCCCAAGTCGATGCCGTAGAGCGAGTAATAGCCAATCAGGACTGAATACCCATAGATGAGCAGGCTGCCTTGGATCACCAGATAGAGCCCAGCGATGAGCTTTATGGCAAGTCCAAAATCTACGAATGGGGATTCAGCTGCAGGTGCCCGATTCTGAGGTGCCGAGGCGGAGTGAGCCGGCTGAATTAGCTCGACTCGAGTGGTGTTCCGTTTCCTGCGGATCATGCTCTTTCCTTGAGGTGGTTGGCAGCGTGCGACCTTATCGCGCGGTGCGGAAAAGCGACAGCCTGGGAAACCTGTTTATTGAGCCGTTGCATCCTGAATCTTTGCCCATTCCCGATCCACCGCCCGCTTGGCATTAGCCTTGGTAGCGTAGAGGTGGCGCAGCCGGCGCGGCTTGGTTTGGTCGCCGGCTGTGATGGTTTTTTGGGTGCCAGTTTTCTTGTCGCGGTAGTAGGCGATAACGCCGGTGTAGTCGCCGGGCACTTCCTCGTACAGGGCGTCGACCAGGTCTTCGGGCAGTTGGCTCTCCAGCTCCAGACTGGTGATGTAGCCGCCGTCTGCCGTGAGGCTGTGTTGCACGTTGCCGCCGTGCCAGATGATGGCGTCGATTTCGTCCTTTACGCCGACCAGGGTGTAGGTGAGTTCGGGGAACAACTCTGGCCGGCCCAGGGCGAGGGTGTAGCTGAGCGTGGCGGTGCCGCGCTGGAGGCGGTTCCATTCCGAGCGGGCAGCGCGCAGGGCGCTGTCTCGATCGCTGTAGGTGTGGCGCAGGTCTTTGAGGTTGTCGCCACCGCCGGCGATGGCTTCCTGTTTCTTGGCGCTGTTGATGTCGTAGAAATAGGCGCGCACGCCGTCGTAGCTGTCGCGGTTGGCGTTGAGGTAGCGGTGGCCATCGCCGTCTGCGCGGGTGAGGGTGATGTGGGGCAGATCCAGCCCGCTGGCGGACTTGCCGCCGTTGCCGCGCATGAACACCAGGCGCCCGGCCTTGACGGTGGCCACCGCGTCGAAGTCTTCGCCGAGGCGGGTGAGGATGTTGGCGTCGGACTCGTTGGCTTGGTCCAGCTGCAGGATGGGCAGAGCGGCGAGGGCTGGCGCTATCTGCGGCAGCAGGCCGCTGCGTTCGGCGATGGTGGTGAGCACGGCGCCGAGGGTGGTGGCGCTGAAGCTGCCTTCGCGCTTGGACTTGAGCTGCTTGCGCAGATCCGCACTGCGGGCGCGGATGCTGAGCACGTCGGGCGTGCCGCTGTGCTCGACCTCGTCGACGGTGTAAGTGCCCTTGTCCACCAGGCCGCTGTTGCTCCAGCCGAGCCAGAGGCGCACCGCTGCCCCCTTGGGCGGGATGACGAGCAGGCCGTCGTGGTCGCTGAGGGTCAGGTCGAGCTGGTCTGACTCGAGGCCGCGGTTGTCGGTGAGGGTGAGGCTGATCAGGCGCGGGCTGATGAGCTGGGCGATATCGGTGCCGTTGACGGTGATGCGGTAGATGGGCACGGGGTAGTCGGCGGCGCCCTGCAGGTTCTGTGCGGCGTCGCGCACCATGCCGACCACGCTGGCGAGGGCCGCCTCGATCACAGCAGGCCCCTGACGAAGTTGACGCCGGCGCTGACCAGGCGGCCGAGCATGTCGCTGCTGCCGTCGTCGACGCGCTTGAGGCTGATGGTGAATTCGATGCGGCGGGGCGTGCCGTCCTGGAAGAAGATCGTCTGCGTTTCGCTGATGCTCTCAATGACCCAGGTGCCCATGACGTAGCCGGAGCCGTTGACCATGGGGTACGCCTTGCCGGTGTCAGCCATGGCGCGCAGCGCGGCGAGGCTGAGCGGTGTGCCGGCCAGCTCGGGCAGGAGGATGCCGGGCAGGGTGATTGAGTCTTCACCGCGGCCGGCGAACTGGCGGGCGGGGTTGGTGCCCACGCGGCCGCTGGTGGGGTGGCGCCAGTCCGTTTGGCGCTGCAGCTCCTGGTAGGCCAGGGTGTGCAGGCTGAACACGAACATGCCGAGGGCCATCATCATGGCTTGTTACTCCTGGTCGGCCAGGCGGGAGCGGCCGCGGGCCTGTTGCTGTTGCTGGGCGGCGGCGAGCTGGCGTTGCACCTCGCGGCCGATGGCGGCGGCGTCCATGCCCGGGGCCGGGTGAATGTTGATGGTGATGTTGCCCGGCGCCTGAGCTGCTGCAGGCGCCGAGCCGCGTGCGCTGATGGGTGGGCGTTTGTCGAAGGTGAAGGCGTTGCTGGCGGTGAGCATGCCGGCGCCGGCGTTGGTGAGGCGCTTGGCGGTGCTGGCCACCTGGCGCAGCACATCGTTCTCGCCGCCAGCCAGGCCCTGGGTGAGGCCGGCCATGGTGAAGCCGCCGAGGGTGGCGAACACGCGCGAGGGGCTGTGAATGCCGAGCTTCTCTTTGAACCAGTTGACGGTTTGGTCCGCAGCGCCGGTGATGGCGGTTTTGACCTGGGCCAGCCCGCTGGTGATGCCGTTGACCATGCCCTGCATGAGCATGCTGCCGAACTCGGTGAATTTGCCGGGCAGCTCGAAGCCGAAGTAGTTCATCACCGCAGCGAAGGCGCGGTAGAACAGGCCGATGGGGCTGAAGTTGGTGATGAGCTGCAGGATGCCCAGGAGCCCACCGTCGAAGCCGGCCTTGATCTCTGCCCACAGGCCGAGGAAGTAGGCTTTGATCGGGTCCCAATTTTTGTAGATGAGGTAGGCGACGACGCCCAAGGCGGTAACCGCTGCGACCACTGCCAGGATCGGCCAGAGGGTGGCCGACGTGGCGATGCCGAGTAGGGTGAGGGCGTAGCGCACCATGGCGAACGGGCCGAGCATGCCGGCGAGCATGACGGCCAGGCTGCCGCCTACGGTGAGCAGCAGTGCGAGGCCTGCAGCTGTTTTGAAGATGATTGAGGTGAGGCCAGGGTTGGCACGTACCCATTCCTTGATGCCGTTGGCCACGCCGCCGAGGCCGTTGATGATTTCCTTGAGCTCCGGCGCGATGGTGGCGCCGATTTCGGACATGGCATTTGTCCAGCTGCCCTGGGCGGCCTCGATCGTGTTAGTGAGGGTGCCGAGCTGCTCGTTGACGCGCTTGCGTAGGTCGGCCTGGGCCTGCATTTTCTCGGCGACTTCGCGATAGCCGTCGATGCCTTTGTTCATCATGGTGTTGAGGACCTGTTGGGTTTCGGCGTCGTCGCCGAACAGGTCTTTCATCACGGACAGGCGGGTGGAGGTGTTGAGGTCTTTCAGCTTGGAGAGCTGGGCGTACATGTTCTCCAGGCCGCCGAACTCGCCTTTGCCGTCGGTGAATTCCAGGGAGATTTTGTGGCCTTGGAGCGCGAGGATCTTGTTGACCTCCTTGACGCCGTCGGAATCCATGATGCCCTGGAACACCTTGCGGAAGGCGTTGCCGGCGGACTCTCCGGCCATGCCGGTCTGGTCCATCATCACCAGCAGCGGGGCGAAGGTGTTGGCCGCCTCCAGGCCTGACTGCTTGATGATGTCCATCACGGGGCTGATCTTGCTGAAGCCCTTGAGCATGTTGTTGTCGTCGACGCCCAAGTAGAAGGCCCGTTGGATGGTGTCCATCAGACCCATCATGTCCTTTTCGCTGGTGCGCGTTGCATCCTGCATCTTGGCTGCGAATTCGGCGGCTTCCGCCACCGGCTTTTGCAGCTGCACGCCGAGGTATGCCGCTGCCTCGCCAGTACCGCCCAGGATCGACTGCGCGCTGATGCCCTGGCGGCGCAGCATGGTCATCATGTCCTGGAAGTCGGCGGTGGTCCCCGGCAGGCGGTCGCCCAGGCTGTTTGCCAGCTCGGTGATGCGCTGGAAGTCGGCGGCGACCTGGCCGTTTTTGTCCATCATCGCCACCTTCAGCTGGGTGGCGGCGTTCTCGGCCGGGGCGAAGGCGTTGACAATGCCCTGCAGGGGCCTGGCCAGCGCGTAGCCGGAGGCAAGCCCTGCTGCGCCGCCGGTAGCCATGCTGCCGGCGAGGCCTTGCGCGCGATCAAACTCACTACGCGCCCGGGCAAGCTGCCGCGTTTGCGCGGTGATGCGCTCCAGGCGTTTGCCCTGTTCTCTGATGGTCTGGTTGGTGAGGGCGATCTTGCTGCGCAGCTCGCGCTCGCCGGCGACGAGGTTGCGGGTACTGATGCCGGCAGCGTTGAGTTTGGTGCGCAGGCCCTGCAGCTGGGTTTGCTGCTCGCTGTGGGTGCGCTTGAGGTTGGTGGCCTCACGGATGGCGGCCTTCAGGTCGCGCGTCATCTGGCGCGTCGGGACGCCGGTGGCGGCCATGTCGCGGCCGAGCTGGGTGACCCTTGCGCGTGCGGCTTCGAGGGCCTGCTCGGTTTGCGCGGCTGCCGTGCGCTGGGTGCGCCAGGCGCCGACATCCTTCTGCTGGGTGTTGAGTTCCCTGAGGCGGTCGCGGGCTTCCTTGAGGCCCCGGGCAGCGCCGACGCTGTTGCCCTGGATCTTGCGGAGCGGGCCGGTGACCTTCTCCAGCATGGAGAGGACTACCTGTAGTTGCAGTTTGTCAGCTGCCATCGACCTGGCTCCGTACCCGCGCCCGCTCGCGCCAGTCCATCAGTTCTTGCAGGCCCAGCCGATCCATGTCGGCCGGGGCCCAGTGAAACACCACGGCGAGGTCCGCCATGGCGTCTTCTACGCGGTGAGGAATGCTTCCGCCTTCACCGACTTCCGCACCAAAAAAGCGGCCACCTTGCTGCCCAGCTCGACCATGTCTGCTGGGTCCAGGCGGCCGACTTCGTGGTCGGTCAGGCTGGGGGTGGTGATGCGCGGCAGGACCTTGCGCAAGGCGTTGACTTCAAGGTTGAGCAGGTCGACCAGGGAGACACCACGCAGCTCGCCGGACATCGGTTTGCGCACGGTGACGTGGGTGACGGTGGTGTTGCCGCGCTGCAGGGGTTCGTCCAGCTCGACGATGGCCTCGTTGGGATTCTCGACCGGCGCTGGCTGGTAGGTGGCGGCAGTTGGAGCGACGACAGGCGCGGGTGTGGCTGCCGCGGTGCCGGTCGTGGCGGCGGGGCTGGCTTCGTGTGTGGCGTCCTGCTGCTGGTCGTGTGCGTTGTCGATGATGCTGCCCATGGGAGGCTCCTATCTGGGGGGAGGGCCGGCCGGAGCCGGCGGTGTGAAACGGTGGTGCGCCGGGCTAGATGCCGAGTGCCTTGCGCTGGGCTTCGAGCATGTCAACGCCGTTGACCTTCTCGACGAAGTTGAGGAGGTCGATTTCGATGATTTCTTCGCCGTCGATCACCAGCTTGAAGTAGCTGCAGGTGGTGGTGATGGTGTGCTCGGTGTCTTCACCCGGGGCTGACTCGCCCATGTCGATGGTTTCGTGGCGGCCGCGGAAGACCATTTCGACGGCGGTGGTGACGCCGGTGTCATCCTGCTGGTAGGCGCCGGCGAAGCGCAGCATCACGCCATCCGCTTTCACCGCGCCCCATTGGCGCAGGGCGATCAGATCCAGGCCGCCAAGGGTCCACTCGAACTGGATGCCGTCGTCGCTGATGCCGAGGTCGACCTTGACCGGGCCGTTCATGCCGCCGCCGCGGTAGCCTTCCATCTTGCGGGCCAGGGGCGGTGGCGTGCAGGACTTGGCGACGCCGAGGTAGCTATTGCCCTCGTTGAAGAGGTTCATGTTTTTCAGTTTGCGAGGCATGGCCATGGCGGCGCTCTCCTACGACGCGGCCGGGGCCGCGCGGACAATTGGGGTCAGGCGTTGACCTGGGCGGCGAAGTTCATCAGGTAGCGGTCGGTGATGCGCTGGCGGAAGGTGAGGTCTTCCAGCGGCGGCACGGGTGTGTAGTCGTAGTCGATGAACAGCTTGCCGGCCTTGAGGGTGGTGGCGTCGTTGGCGGTTTCGTCGTACCAGCACTCGCCGTCGATGATGTAGCCGGCCGACTTGAGCTCGCGGAACTTGGCGTTGATGCCGTTGATGATGTCTTTCACCAGGGACGGGTGCAGAGGCTTGTCTACGGCCCAGAAGTGGGCCTCGGCCATGGTGTCGGCCAGCACCTGGGCGGTGCGGGTGTAGTTCTCGAAGGCGAAGAGCGGGTCTTCACTGCAGGTGCGCGAGCCCCAGAAGCGGTAGCCGGCCTCGTTGATGAGGGTGGTGACCTCATTGCCGTTGAGGTAGTTGGAGTCGGTGGCCGGGTTCTGCAGGTCAAACCACACGTCCGCGCTGATGCCGGTGACGCCGTTGACGGCGACGTTGGAGAGGGTCTTGTGCCAGCCGATTTCTTTGTCGAGCTTGGCGCGCAGGCCGAGGGCGATGGCCACGGCGGGGGCGACGACGGTGGCGCTGGTGGCGGTATCCCACTTCTGGAAGTTGGGCCAGATGACCATGACTTCACGGGCGCCGAAGCCTTCGCGGTAGGCGACGGCCTCTTCCTTGGTTTTGCAGCCGTGGGCGCTGACGTAGGCGAAGGCGCGCAGGTCCTGGGCGATCGATACCAGGGCAGTGGCCACCGGCAGGCTGTCCAGCCCCGGTACACCGAGGATGCGCGGCACCATGCCGAGCTGGCCCTTTGCGGCGAGTAGGGCCTTCATGCCGGTGTACTTGCCGTCTGCGGTGGTGGTGCCGATCAGCTTGGAGACGAGGTCTGCCTCTTTGGCCGCTGCATCGGCGCCGACGCCATCCGCCACGCGAACCACGATGACGAAGGGCTTGGTCTGGTCTGCGATGGCTTGCAGGCTGGCGCGCAGCGTGCCGAGCAGGCCGGCCTTGCCGATGGCGGTTTGCACGTTGGTGATGAGCACCGGGGTGTCGAGAGGGAAGGTGGCAGCATCGGCATCGGAGGCAGTGGCAACCAGGCCGATGACGGCGGTGGATACGGTGCGAATAGGGCGGGTGCCTTCGCTGATTTCGATGACGCGGACGCCGTGTAGATAGTCGGCCATGGGTGTGCCTGCGCGAATGTGGATGACAGTGCACAGGCTGCCGCGCGCGCGCCGACGGGGCGAGCGGTGGACGGTGTAGCGGCAGGCGCTACAGGGCGCGGGCAAAAAAATGCCCCGCTCACGCGAGGCAAATCCCTCCCCAGGGAACCGGTCAGGTGGTGGCGTTGCCCACGCCGGAGACAGCGGCCTCGATCGAGGCGATGGCTTCGGCGGCGATGTCGCGGGCGGCTTCGGCGTTGCCCAGGGCCATCTGGGTGCGTACCAGCTCCTTGGCCTGCAGGCGGGTTTCGCGCAGCAGGTAGAGGGCCTCGGTGTAGGCGGCAGCCTCGGCCAGGATGCTGGCCGCTGCCTGCTGCGGCGTGCGGCCGTTGATGGCCCAGGCAGCGACGGTGCGCGGCACCTCGCCCTGGTAGCCGGCTGCGGCGAAGCCTTCGGCCTCGATGCGGGCGCGGTCGTATTCCACGGCGCGCAGTGGGTCGCCGGCGACGAGGGAGCGGGCTGCGTCGGCGGCTGCGTCGATGGCGGCGCAGAGCGTGGCTGCACTGGTTACGGGATCTACCAGCACAGGCAGCCCCTCGGGGTTGTGGCTGAGTACTTTGCCGGGTGCCGGGTTGGCGAAGACGGTGTTGTAGACCTCTTGCGAAATTTCTACCGCGTCCGCCGGTATGGCAGCGCCATGGATGGCGTGGCTGTAGATGCCACCGGTTTGTCTTGAATAGAGCATTGCTGCCTCCTTAACGGCCTAGGGCGATGTAACGCATGACGGCGCTGTTGCTGCTGGCAGCTGCGACCAGGGTGAAGCCCGCGTTCGTTGATGTGGTGGTGGAGGTGTACTGCCCCGAAGACACGCCTGTGGAGACGTGCTGGTTGATGACCATGTGCAGGTGCAGGACCTCCGTGGGGAACGTCAGGGGGTAGGTGACCGTGCCGTTGGAGTTGTTGCCCCACTGCAGGATGAGCGCGCCCAGCCACGACGGAAACGCGATGTAGCCGTTGGCAGCGAGGCTGATGGCGAAGCCGGCCCGGAGCTTTTTGGGGGTAACGGCTACGTCATCCAGGGCGCCGGCGTTTACCTCTGCCTGAGTGCCTACGCGCAGCACACCGCGCAGCAGCTCGGTGGCGTTGGCGGCCAGCGAGCGTATGGCCTGGAACACCCGCAGGGCAGTCATGCGGCGGACGTTGTTGGTGCCGTTCTCTGCGTCTGCCTGAGTGGCGGTGAGGGCGGCCGTCAGCTCGAAAGTGAGCGCAGTGGTACCCAGGACGATGGGGCCGTTGGTGGTGAGCTCCCATACGGTGTCTGCCAGGGCGGTGCCGGCCTCGATTGTGACCAGCATGCCGGGAGTTACCTCAGCTGAGGCGTCTGCGTCCTGGGCTCGGGACCAGGCACCGGCGGCTGCGGTGTACAGGCCCCGGTCCGCGCCGGTGGTTTGGTCCTTGGCCAGCACTCTGTCACCCGCGGTAAGTGGCACCGCCCAGTCGCCGCCGGCCTGCACGGCGAGGCCGCTGAGGTTGATGTTGGCGGTGGTGGTGTAGAGCACACTTTGCTTGCTGTCGCGGCTGTTCATCTCGGCGGCGATGAGCGCGTTCACCTCCGGCACGGTGGTGTATTGCGGGTGCGGGTCTGCTGCTGCCAGGTGGCCGACCATGATGGCGTCCGCATAGGCGCGGGTGGCCAGGACCACGGATGGGTCGATCTTCAGCTGCACGGCGGCGGTGCTGGAGACGATGAGCACCATGCGCATGACCTGGGTTTTGCCGGAGCCCTCGGCCACCACGGGCTTGTAACTGGGCGGGCAGTTGGCCACAGCGATGAGCGCGCCGGTGGCGTCGTACAGGCCCATTTCGCGCAACCAATAGCCGCCTTCTGCCTCGGGGATGACCAGCTCGGCAATGATCTGGCTGGCGTTGAGCGGGTCGATGATCAGGCTGTTGAGGTCTGCCCGGTAGGTTTCGCGCACCAAGGCGGTTTGTGTGCCGATGGGGATGGGCAGCTCGCCGTTGCCGTCGCCCACGCCCATGCGGCTGATCTGCAGGGGAGTGCCGAGCGCGGTGGCGTTGGCGAGCTTGGCCTCGCCGATTGCGGTAAGGAGGGCGAAGTAGGTCTGGCTCATGGGTAGACGCTCGTGGTTTCGATGATGTGGGCCGCGCCGCCGAACAGCAGGGCGGGCGCGCCGACCTCGATGGGGCCGGGTTCGTAGGGGTAGACGGTGATGGTTTCGCCACTCATGGCGGCGGCGCCGATGTAGGTGGTGCCGCGGACCTCCAGGCCGATGGCCAGGCCGACCAGGTGACGGGTGAGGGGCTTGGCGTCATCGATGAGCCAGGTGAGCTCCTGGTACATGGCCTCGGTGATGCCGGTGTCGAGCACGCCGACCAGCAGGCGGAAGGTGCCGGGCTCGCCCAGGGGCGTTTCTTGCCACCATTCGCGCACTTCGATGAGGTAACCGAGTGGCTCGACCACGCGGCGCAGGGCGCCGATGGTGCCCTTGTGGGCATGGATGAAGTAGGCGGCGCGGATGGCGGCGCGCTTGGCGCTTTCGGGCCAGGCCTGGGACCAGCGGTCCACCGAGAACGCCCAGGCCAGATACGGCAGCAAGGCGACGGGGCAGGTGTCCGGGTTCCACAGGTCGCGCAGCGGTAACGGCACGCGGTCGAGCTGGGCCAGGGCTTGCGCGGCCAGGCGCTCCAGCTGGGTGTTATTGGAGGGCAGCAGGCGCGCGGCCATTACTCGGCCACCGACACGGTGAAGGCGGTGCAGTACGGGGCCTGCTGCTGGGTGGCGACGATATCGACCCAGCCGGTTAGGACCACGCGCTTGACGCCCTCGATGTGCAGGGCGGCATCCAGCGCGGAGCGGTTGACCTCCATGCCCAGGCGGCGGCGCTTGGTGACCAGCGCAGCAAGGCGCGCCTCGGCGGCTGCGCGGATGGGTTCGGCCTCCGGCCCGGCGCTTGCCAGGTGGAGCACGGCGGTGACGGTGTAAGGCAGCACGGTGGCGCTTTGCACCGTGAGGCGGTCCGCCACGGGGCGGCGGTCGTCGTCGCTGAGGTAGGCGGCGACGATGGCGAGCAGCTCGGGGCTGGCGGTGCCGTCGCCCAGGGCGCTTTGCACGGTGACAACAGCCACGGCCGGCGATGGGCTGGCGGCGGAGGCGTCCGCCACGCGGCCGTCTGCACTGCGAGCGTGGAAGATGTAGGCGTTGCGCGGGCCTGCAACAGACAGGCCCTCCATGGCCATTTGCGCACGCTCGCGCAGGCCATCGTCACCCTCCATGACCGCCGCCACGGGCGGCACTGCGGCGGGATCTGCCGGGGTGATGACCAAGCGGGCGACGTTAAAGCGCGCCGCGATCTGCTCCAGGTCGGCGCGGCGGGCGAAGGCGAGCATGGTGGCTAGCGCGCCTTCGTTGACGCGCTGGCGCAGCAGCATTTCGCGGTAGGCGTTCTCTTCCAACAGCTTGGTGAGCGGCTCCGACTCCAAGGCGAGGCGCGCGGCCATGGCTGGGCGTTCGTCTGCCGGGTACAGGGCCAGCAGCTCGGCCTTGCGCGCGGCGAGGATGGCCTCGTAGTCGATGGTTTCGACCACGGCGGGCGGCGGCAGCAGGGACAGGTCAATCGGGGTGAAGTCGCTCATGCTGCGGCGCCCATGCTGAGGGGAATGCGCAGGCTCTGCTGCTCGTTGGTGTCGACGATGGAGAAGTCGAGGGCCAGCTCGAACTGCCCGGCCAGGGTGGCGCTGGCGAGCTGGATGCGGCCGACGCGAATACGCGGCTCCCAGCGCAGCAGGGCCATGGCGATGGCGGCGTAGCAGAGCAGGCGGGTGGTCTGGTTGCCGGGCTGGTCGAGCAGGTCTACCAGTTGGCTGCCGTACTCACGACGCATGAGACGGGTGCCGATGCGGGTGGTGAGGATGTCGCCCACGGACTGGCTGATGTGGGCCAGGGTGGTGATGGTGCCGCCGGTGTGCCGATTCATGCTCAGCCTCCGGCGAATACGTTGGGGCTGCCGGCGGCAACCGTGGAACCGCAGGCGACGGCGTCACCCACGCGGCCGAGCGGTTTGCCGTTGACGCGTACGGTGCCGCTGCCCTGGGCCAGGGTGCTGGCGTGGCAGGAATTGGGGTCGCAATGGCTGGGCCAGGCGTCGCCCTGGCGATGGGCCGGGATGCCGTTGATGAGCACGTTGGGGCTGCCGCTGCTGGACGCGCGCGGAGGGAAGCCGCCGTGCCCGGTGCAGGCGTCGCCCTGGCGAGTTACGGCCGGCATCAGTTGAGCTCGATGGTGGCGGCGCTGACCTTGAAGGTGCCGGCCGCGGTGATGGTGATGTTGGCGTTGCTGCTGACGACGATATCGCCGCTGGCAGTGACGTTGACCTTGCCCTGTGCTGTGAGCGTTGCATCGCCCGGAATGGTGGCGGTGAGCTTGTGGGTGACGCTGTCGTACTCGATCACCGCGCCGTCGCGGTAGGTGCGGCGGTGCAGGCCGGCGCGGTCGCCGTTGGCTGGGGTGTGGTCGCTGAATAGGCCGGTGATGACGACGCCGTTGGCGAGCTGGCCGGAGGGGCTGAGCAGTACGACCTGTTCGTTGATGGTGGGCGGGTTCCACTCCTGGTCCGCACCCGCACGCGGGTTGAGCCACGGCAGCCAGCCAGTGAGCAGCGTGCCGGTTTGTACCCGAACACGCGGCGGTTTCTGCTGCGCAGGGTCGCCATGGTCCACCTCGGCAATGGTGCCGAAACGGATCAGGTTTTCAACGAGGCGGGCGAGGGCGGCGAGTGAGTTCATACCGCCGATGGTGGCGGCCTCGCGCGAGGGTTGCAGCTGGCGGGGTTTGTATAGCGCGGGGTTACAGCGTGAGGTGGGCGAGGGTGCGGTCGAGGATGTAGTCGCGCTCGGCATCGGTGAAGCCGAGCAGCTCGCGCTGGGCGTATTGCACGTCGGGCGCGCCGCGTTCTGCTCGATCGCGCAGGCCGAACTGGTGCACGCGGGCGATGCGGCTGATGCGGCCGGCGAAGGCGACGGTGGCGGCGCCGGCGTTGCCAGTGGCCTTAAGGTAGCGGGCGGTGCGCAGCTTGGTGAACATTTTGGCCTTGCGCTTGATGCGGCCCTGTTTGCCGCGCAGTTGGCGCTCTTTGCGTGGCTCGTAGGGCGTGCCGTCTGGGTTGCGCTGGGCGATGACGCGTTGCTGCTGGCTGCGGCGCAGGCCCTGGGCGACCTCGCGGGCGAGCTTGGCGCGCTCTGCTGGCGCCAGCCGCAGCATGAGCGGGGTGAGCCAGTTGCTGAGGTCGTCGAAGGTGTCAGCCATTTGGCACGTACCATTCCTGGGTGCCATCTGCGCCTGCTGGTGGCCAGGCCGGGTCTGCAAAGTCCGGCGAAGGCTGGGGCTCTGCCGGGTGGGTGATGGTGGTTGCGCCCTGGCCATCCTGGCCGACGACGACGCGCTCGGTTAGCTGCAGGGTGATGGCGAGGTCGACCTTGCTGGCGTCGATGATGTCGGCCTCGAACTGGATGCCTTGGGCGGACTTTTCGAGGTTGGTGAGCAGTTCGGACTGGTGGACGCTGACCCAGCCGAGTACGGGCAGAAAGACGGTGTCTGGATGGCCGGCGAAGTCCGTGAGGATGACCTGCAGCTTGTAGCCGTATTCCCAGGAGAAGGACTTGGCCGCGGTGCAGCGCACGCTGCCTTGGTCGATGAACACCAGGAGGCGGTCTGCGTTGTGTTCCAGTGCCGGGACCTTGGCCAATAGGTGTTCGCGCAGGCTGTTGGGTTTGTTCATGGGTCTGCCCTCGGCTGCTGCTGGTTGTACTCGTAGACGGTGTCGACCTGGGCGGCGCATTCGGCCCAGGCGCTCACCAGGTAGTCGGTGTCGTCACTGAGTGCGCCGTTATTCTGCGGCGCCGCTGGCAGCAGGCTGCAGGGCGTTACGACCGGACAGCCACTGACGGTAACCGTTTGCTCCGGTGAGGGCGGGGCGCTCATGCAGCCGGCGAGCAGCGCCAGGGAGAGGCAGAGCAGCCCAATCTTTCGATGCTGGGTCATTGCGGACAATCTCCTGTTTTTGCAGCTGGGCGGTGGCGTGCTGTTGGCGCACGCCGGCCTGGGCGGTGTGCAGGCTTTGCTGGGCGGCACGTTGCGCGGCCACTTCACCGCCTAGGCGGATGATGGCGGCGGACTGGCGGGCGCTGCGGGCCTGCAGGGTGGTGAGGCGTTCTTCGGCCAGGGCGGTGCGGCCCTGCTCGGCCTGGCTGCGCTGGTGGGTGCCCCAGAGCAGCAGGGCGAGGGCGCCGAGGAGTGCGGCGCCGTAGAGGGCCTGGCGGAGGGTGGTCACGCGGCCGCCTTACCGCAGCCGCAGTCGGCGTGCCGCTGGTAGGCGCGTTCGAGCTTCACGTCGTACAGGTTCCGGGCGTAGGCCGGGCCGTTGTAGCGCTTGGCGAAGTCGGCCCATTTGCGGGCCTTGAGTGCCTTATGCAGCACCGGGTCCAACTCGATGAAGCGGACGAAAGCCTCGAACTGCTCTGACTCGTTGAGGGCCATGCGGGCGAGGAAGTCGTCGACGCTGGCGTAGCCGAGCTCGGTGGCGTGAAAGCCCATGATCTGGAAGGCGCCCCAGCTGGTGGACTCGTTGGCGCAGAGCGGGTCGAACAAGCGGGCGGTGCTGAGGCGGCTGTGTTCGGCCACGCCGCCGGCATAGCCGCCGGGCTTGGTGTTGACCAGACCGGGGTACTGTTGCGCGAGCTTGTTGGCGTGGGCCTGGAGCTGCTCGGCATCGTCCGCCTTGCTGCGAGGCAGGCCGAGCTGGCGGTGCATGATGTGGCGTTCGTAGAGGATGACCGGCTTACCGTTGCTGAGGAAGCCGGCGCCGTTGCTCTCGACTTCGTTGACGGCGTAGACGGCTGCCAGCTCGACGCCGAGGCGTTTGGCTGCTGCGACCAGGTCCGCATTCTTGAGCAAGCGCGAGCAGTCGGCGCCGGCGATGGCGGCTTGGGTTTTGGGCCCGGCGATGCCATCGGCGACCAGCCCGACGCTGAGTTGGTAGGTGCGCACGGCGGCCTCGGTGCTGTCACCGAAGTGGCCGTCGGCGAGCAGCGTGGCGCCGCGGGCGTTGAGGGCTTTTTGCAGCTGCTGGACGGCCTGCGAGCGGTCGCCGTGGCGGAGGGTGGTCATAGTTGGTCTGCCTTGCGAATGGCAACGCGCTTGAGGCGGTCGCGGATGAAGTCGGCGCCGAGCAGGCCGACCACACCACCGAAGAACGGGGCGTACTCGGCGGGGATGCCGAACAGGGTGAGGCCGTTGCTGATGGCCAGGGTGATGAGGCCGCAGATGAAGCCCTCGCCGATGGCGCGCCGGAGGCTGCCGCCGCTGTAGATGAAGCGGGCGGCGGCGAGCATGCCGGAGAGGATGGCGGCGTAGATTAGCGGGTGGTGATGCTCCAGCCAGGCGAGCAGCAGGGCCCAGGTTTCCGGTCTGTCAGGCATGTTCATTCCTTGCGTCCTGGGGTACTGAGTGGGCGAGCTGCACGAACGGCAGGGCGTTGATGCGCTGTACTACCTCACCGAGCAGCATCGGGCTGAACCTGGAAGCGCTGGCTTGCAGGCCGAGGGCAGCGGCACAGAACTCGCTGCAGAACATGCGGGCCGGGCTTTGGATAGCGATGGGTACTACCTGGCTGAGCAGGATGCCGACCCAGTCGTAGCCCTTGCCCTGGTGGCGCTGGAAGAGGCCTTCGATGTGCGCAGCGTTAGCCCAGGGCAGCGGGATCAGGTCCCAGTGCGCAAGGTCGAGGTCGATGCGTTTGGCGCGCACGCCGCCGTCCATAGCGCTGGCGGACAGCCAGCGGCCGTCTGGCATGACCAGCTCGCAGTGGCTGTACTTGGAGCGCGTCCACAGCCGGATGAGCCGGTTGAACAGCTTGCCTTTGCCCTTGTAGAGCGCGAGGTAGATCAGTCCCATAGGTTCACCATCTGGCGTTGAGGTTGTGGGGCTTCATCGGGGAGGGTGACGAGGGTGCCTTGCGGGATGTGCGGGCCGAGGTCGGCGAGGCCGGGGTTGGCTTCGAGCACGGCTTCGGTGACGCCGGCGGTGCGGCCGTAGTGCCGCCAGCAGATGCCGTCGACGGTGTCGCCCTGGACGGCGCGGATGGTGGCCATCAGATGAGCTCCACGGTGGTGCGGCGTTTGCCGAGGAAGTCGCGAATGGCCCAGCGCAGGTCGCGGCGGTAGTCGTCGATGTTGGTTTGCAGATCCTCGGCTTTCTTGTCGCCGGTACCGGTGCTGTCGAAGCTGCGGTAGCGCTCGCAGACCTCGGCGCCGCTGGCGGCCTGGATGGCCCGGATGTACAGGTGCTCGCGTACGGTGAGGTCTTTGATCTTGGGCCCTGGTACTTCGCCCAGGGTGGCGAGGCCGGCGGCCTGCTGCATTTCGCGCCATTCGGCCAGCTCGCTGTTGACGTTGATGGCGGCGGCGATGACGGCGGTTTCTAGCCGGGGTTGGGTGACGCTGGAGTCGATGCGCAGCGCTGCACGCAAGGCGTCGAGGTCGATCGATGGCCAGAACGGATCGGTGTTGATGTGGGCGCTGGGCGTGGTGGTGCCGCCTGCGACGAATCCGCTCATGGTCTGCGCTCGGAATAGGAGAGCGGTGGTCGGGGCGTCACAGCGAGGAAGGAGCGAACCTGCTGATCAGCCCCGAGCCGCTCGGGTTGCCGGGGACGGCTCGGTTAGCTGGCTGGGCCAGCATGATTCTTGAGGAGGCGGTCTACGCGCTCCATGTCCTTTTTGCCGCCGCAGTTGCTGTGCAGCTCGATGGCGCGCGACAGGTGGCGCTTGGCGGCTTCGAGCCAGACGGCATCGGTGGCGTCCGGTTTGGCTTCGTCGACCTGCGCAGCTGCTGCCTTGCCCAAGGCGAGGTGCAGCTTGGCGCGGGCCTGGTCGGGCATGTCCTGCTCGGCGGTGAGCTCTTCGGTTTTGGCCAGGATGGCCACGTCGAACTGGTTGCCGGCCTTGAAGGCCTTGAGGGCCGCTTCGGCCACTTCTTCGGCGATGACGGTGCCGGCGGTGCGGCTGAAGCGGTCCGGCATTTTCAGGCTGTGCTTGAGCACGTATTCAGCGATGGGCAGGGCCTCGGCAAAGGCGCCTGCGTCGATGTGCCAGAGCATGACGGTGATGAGCACTTCGTCCTGGGCGCCCTGGCCGGCTTCGAGCACGCCTTGCACGTAGGGTGCGTAGGCGGGCAGAAGCTGGGCCTTGAGGGCGCACTTGCCTTCGGTGGACTGCACCTGCTTGAGGCGCAGTTGGTCCTGCAGGAGCTGGGCGCGCTGCTGGTCGTAGGCGTCGAGTCCTTCCATGGTATCGGCTGGGCCAGCGGCCTCCGCAGCCTGGGCTGCGGTGACTTGCTGGAAGTGGCGTTTGGCGGGGCTCAGTGCCATGGCGATCAGGCCTCCAGCAGCTCGATGTTTTCGACCAGGCAGCCGAGGCCGTAGTCCTCTACGACGTAATCGTCGTTGCTGGACTCGAAGTTCTCGATGCGGTTCTTGCTCGGGTTCTCCTGGATGTGACGGCGGCGGCCGCTGATTTGCCAGTAGATCGCGAGGTTTTTCAGGCTGGTGATGAGCATGGCGTTGTCCGGTACGTGCGGAACCTCGACCGGCTGCTTACCGCCCATGCGCTTCTGAGAAATGATCAGGTCGGTGGCCAGCTTTTCAGAGGCGGCCTGTTCCTTGTTGATCAGCGGGAAGTACTTGTCGTGTACCAGGTTGCTGCCGAGGATCACGACAATGCCGGGGTCTTTGCGGTGCCACGGGTCGATCAGGTTGGCGATGGCGTCGTACACCAGGGCGTCGAGGTTGTTGTAGTCCGCGGTGGCGCCGGTGCCGATGCGGACCTTGCCGTTTTCTTTGCCGTCCTTTAGGACGCGCTGCGGGGCGTGGGTCCGGTACTTCTGCAGCCAGCCGATGTTGACGTCTTGCAGCAGCGGGTTGGCGGTGCGGTTGGTGGTGGCGGCGGCGCTGGTACCGTTGAAGCCGATCATGATGCGGTCGAGCGCTTGGCGCTCCAGGATGGCGTCGCGCAGCATTGCCTGGAACTCGGGAAACTTGGCCCAGGCGTCGAGCTGGGCGTAGCGCACGGCGGTATCGAAGTCAGTGTGGCGGCACTCGTAGCCATCGCTGGACAGGTCAGACACGTCACGCGGTACACGCACGCCGGCGCCGGTGGTGTCGGTACGGCCGGCGATGGTGCTGCTGACACCGAGACCGACCTTTTCACCTTTGATTTCGTCTACGCCGATCATGCCGATGCGGCCGAGGAATTCGCTGGATTCCTGCATGCGCTTTTCCAGGCGCTGCTGGACGGTTGGGTCTACCGCGAAGGTTTTGGTGGCGTCAGATACGCCGCTGAGCTTTGCGAGCTGGCTCAGGTAGCTGTCAAAAATTTTGCGAGTTTCGTTACGCATGGTGTTCTCCGGTAAATCCTTGGATGGTCGTTGCCCAGGGCTGGGGAGCTGGGGTTAGCAGTCGGTCAGTTCGTGCTTTTCGCTACCGGTAGCCACGGGGCGCTTCTGCTGGTTGTGGTCAGCGGTTCCGCCGAGCGTGGCCTTGAGGGTGTTGAGCTCGGTTTCCAGGCTGGTGAATTTTTTCTGCAGATCGGCCAGGTCGGTTGCGGATTTGCCAGCGGCTTCGGCCTGCTGGGTGCTGAAGGTGACCAGCCCTTGGAGGGCCTCGCCCAGTTCGGAGAACAGGGCGGCGTCCGTGCCTTCTTTTTCCTTGGTCTTGCCGGTGAGGTCGCGGATTGCCTTGGTCAGCGAGGCGAACATGCCGGGCTGATCGGTGACCTCTTCGAATTCGAGTTCGACTTCCTCTGCTGCTGAGAAGAGGTTGTCTTTGTCCTGTTTGCGGTTGGCCAGGGTGCCGTGTTGGGCGCTGAAGCTGAGTGCTTCGGTGCCGAGGCTTGCGGGGCTGTCCGTGATGGCCAGGCCGACCAGGTACGCCTTGCCGGTGTCTGCGAATTCGGGGTTGACCTCGATCGAGGTGTAGATCTTCTGGCTCTTTTTGTTCAGGGCGATGAGGGAGTCGGTGGGCTCAATCTGCGCCAGGAGGGCGAGCTTCTTTTTGCCGCCGATATCGGCCTCTTCTGCCTTGAGGGCCAATACGTCACCGAACGCACCGAAGTCGCTACCAGGCCACAGGCCGCGCATGTGCTCGCAGTTGAGGCGGGCGCCGTAGGTGTTGCGGCTGTACTGAGCGGCCATTTGCTCGATCCAGCTGCGTTCAATGGTGCGGCCGTCGGTGGTCGCGCCTTCGACTGCAATGCGGGTCCACTTGGAGCGGTATTTCTTGGTGGCTTGGTTGCTGGCGGCCATGCGGGCTGTCCTCGATGCGGTGGCGGCGGTCTGCCGTTGCGTTGAGGGCATGTTCGATATCTGAGGGGGTGGCGGGCAACGGACTCGCCCTGTAGCGGGCGGCGCTACAGGGCGCAGCGCTACAGAGGCTCGCGCGAGGGCGGCAGCATCGCTGCCATGAATGCAGCCGTCGAAATTCCCATCCGTGACAACCGCCGCCAGGCCAAGTTTCTGTACTGGACGGGCTGGCGCGTGTGCGAGATCGCCGAGCACCTGGGCGAGAAGGAGAAGACGGTCCACGCCTGGAAGGCTAGGGACGAGTGGGACCGGGCTGACAATGTAGAGCGGATCGGGGGCGCGTTGGAAGCGCGCCTGGTGCAGTTGATTCTGAAGGACGGGAAGAGCGGCGGGGACTTCAAGGAAATCGACTTGCTGCACCGCCAGTTGGAGCGGCAGGCGCGGATTGAGCGTTACCAGGGCGGCGGTACCGACGCCGAGCTAAACCCGAAACTGAACAATCGGAACAGCGGCCCCAAGGCGAAGCCGAAGCGCAACGAGTTCAGCGAGGAGCATGTCGAGCAGCTGACGGAGGCCTTCCGCGATGGGTGCTTCGGGTATCAGCTGGACTGGTATCGGGCGGGCGACCAACGCACCAGGGCCATCCTCAAGTCACGCCAGATCGGTGCCACGTACTACTTCGCCCGGGAGGCGCTGATTGATGCGCTGGTGACGGGGCGTAACCAGATATTCCTGTCGGCCTCGAAGAACCAGGCGCACATTTTCAAGGCGTATATCCAGGCCTTCGCGCGGGAGGTGTGCGGGCTGGAGCTGACGGGAGACCCGATCATCCTGGGCAACGGCGCCGAGCTGCACTTCCTGGGTACCAACGCGCGCACAGCCCAGGGCTACCACGGCAATTTCTACTTCGACGAATTCTTCTGGACGTTCAAGTTCCGCGAGCTGAACAAGGTCGCCAGCGGCATGGCGATGCAGAAGCAATATCGGAGGACCTATTTCTCGACGCCTTCGAGCATGGCGCATGAGGCGTACACGTTCTGGACGGGGGAGCGGTTCAACCGGGGTAAGCCGGCGGCGAAGCGGATCAAGATTGATGTTTCGCACGATGCCCTGCAGCAGGGGCGTCTGTGCGAGGACAAGGTGTGGCGGCAGATCGTCACGATCATTGATGCCGAGCAACGCGGGTGCGACCTGTTCGACCTGGATGAACTGCGCCAGGAGTACGACGCCGAGGCGTTCCAGAACCTGCTGATGTGCGAGTTCGTCGACGACGGGGCGAGCATCTTCCCGCTGGCGATGCTGCAGCCGTGCATGGTGGATAGCTGGGTTGAGTGGGGTGAGGACTACAAGCCTTTCGCTGCACGGCCTTTCGCTGACCGGCAGGTGTGGGTGGGCTATGACCCCGCCGAGACTGGCGACAGCGCCGGCCTGGTGGTGGTGGCGCCGCCGCAGGTGCCGGGCGGGAAGTTCCGCATTCTGGAGCGCCACCAGTTCCGCGGGATGGATTTTTCGGCGCAGGCCGAGGCCATCCGCCAGGTGACGAAGCGTTTCTGGGTGACCTATATCGGCATCGACATGACGGGCATGGGCTCGGGCGTGGCGCAGCTGGTTAAGCAGTTTTTCCCGAACCTGACGACCTTCAGCTATTCGCCCGAGGTGAAAACCCGCCTGGTGCTGAAGGCGTATGACGTGATCCACAAGGGCCGCCTGGAGTTCGACGGCGGCTGGACGGACATGGCGCAGTCGCTGATGGCGATCCGCAAAACGATGACCGCCAGTGGGCGGCAATTCACCTACACCGCCGGGCGCAGCGACGAGACGGGCCATGCCGACCTGGCCTGGGCGCTGTTCCACGCATTGCACAACGAACCCCTGGAAGGGCAGACCGCTGCCAATACCGGGCGCATGGAGATTTTCTGATGGGTACAGGTACGGAGCTGGCTGTGGCCGGCGCAGGTCAGGGCGTAAGCAAGGGGGCGATGGCGTTCACCTTCGGGGAGCCGGAGTCGGTGCTGTCGGCGCGGGAGATCTTCGATTACCTAGAGTGCTGGTTTAACGGGCGGTGGTATGAGCCGCCGTTGTCGATGGATGGCTTGGCGCGGTCGACGCGGGCCAGTGTGCACCTGGATTCGGGGTTGCGCTTCAAGCGTAACCAGCTGAGCCGGACCTTTATTCCGCACCGGCTGCTCAGCCGGCCGGCCTTCGAGCAGTACGTCCAGGACTACCTGTGCCTGGGCAATGCCTATCTGGAAGGGCGGCGCTCGATGCTGCGCCAGACGATGGCGCTGCAGCCGCCGCTGGCGAAGTACATGCGGGCGGGCAAGGAGGGGCGGTTCTTCCAGGTGCAGGGCTGGAAGGATGAGCACGAATTCGAGCCGGGCAGCGTGTTCCACCTGCGAGAGGTGGATCTACATCAGGAAATCTACGGGCTGCCGGAGTGGATCAGCGCGTTGCAGTCGGCGCTGTTGAACCAGTCGGCCACGTTGTTCCGCAGGAAGTACTTCGAGAACGGCAGTCACGCCGGGTTCATCCTTTATATGACCGATGCGGCGCAGAACGAAGAGGACATCGATGACCTACGCACCGCGTTGAGGAACGCCAAGGGCCCAGGGAATTTCCGCAACCTGTTCGTGTACGCGCCCAACGGCAAGAAGGAGGGCATCCAGCTGATACCGGTGAGCGAGGTGGCGGCGAAGGATGAGTTCAACTCGATCAAGGACCAGACCCAGGGTGACGTGCTGGCGGCGCTGCGGGTGTATCCGCAGCTGATGGGGATCGTGCCGAAGAACGCTGGTGGGTTTGGGTCGCCGAAAGAGGCGTTTGAGGTGTGGGCTGCGCTGGAGCTGGAGCCGCTGCAAAGGCGCCTGGCGCTGGTGAATGAGTGGCTAGGGGAGGAGGTGGTGCGGTTCAGTGATATAGAAGGGATCGCCGGACCGTGAGCTGGACCTCAAGCCCTCTCAGCGTTTTTGGGTTGTAAGGAAGGGGACCGCTCGCATTAGGTCCAGCCGGGACATCAGCCGACCATAGTCTTCTGACCACTGACAGTACTCAGCCAAGAAACCATCATGCTCACCGATTAGGACCTTCTGGTGATAGATCAGGCCTGTCAGCATTGGGATGTGGCGGATCATAGGTGTGCCCGGCTTGCCGGTGTAGAAGATCGCCTCATTAAGGGGCAATGGCTCAGCTGCGCTTCGCAACTTGCGGTGCTGTGAGGCCAGGATCGTGCCATCAATCACATCGCCTGATTCCAAGGTGATCCAGGCGTGCCCCTTGGCGGGTTTCCCGTGTATTGCCCCGTCTCTTATCTCGTATTGATATCCCTCTGAGATTTCATCAAGCAGGTCAGCCGCAGTTGCGCCTGTATACATGCCCTCTGCCAGCTCGATGTCCCCAATCGTTACTGTGTGTCTGATACCTAGATCGAACAATACGTACGACAGCTCCCTCACCACCCAGAAGCATCGGCCTGGAAGAATCTCGGAGCCAGGCATGAACTCAGAGAAGTCCTTGGCAATTGCGGCAACGACCATCTTCAGGTTGACGGAGGCGTCTGTGATGATCTGGAGGGGGTAGTTCGACATCCCTTGATTGATGGTGTTGGTCAGAGCGATCGCTTCGGCAAACATCTCGATGTAACTCTTCATGCCTGACCCTCACGCCAAAAGCCCGCGAATATACAGAGCGAGGCATGTACTTGCCACGAATTCTGGGCCTCCCGTCATCACGCCACCAGAGTCAGGCCACGCCGCTGCCCCGTGGATGGGGCCCACTCTGGCGCGCGCCGTCGTCCCCCCGCCACGCCTGCGGGCTAAATGTGTCGTTTTACCTGCACCCCTGCATAGCGAGCCCGGCGGTTAGCTCCGGGGCGTGCGTGCAGATTGGTGGGACTAGAAATCCCTGCGAAACCCTGCACCGATGAGGTGATTTGATGTTGAAGTGATTGCGGAAGGGGGCGCACAGCCAGTTTCAAGCGTGGCGCCGGGATAAGGTAATTTTGGTCAGGTGTTGAAGAAGGGCACCCAGAAGCCGCGTGGCACTAGGCATTTAGGACTTACCTTTAGGGGTAATTTAAGGTCAGGCAGAAGGTAATTTTTTGCTATCTATCTGATATCAAAGGTTTTTATTTGATTGGGGAATGCCCGTCGGAAAGGTAATTTATGCACCTGGACTTACCAAATTCTTACCTTAATATCGTCTAGATAACCAATTGATACATAAGGATAAATTGCAGAAAATTGAATCGACTTACCAAAATTACCTTTTTCCCGTGGGTCAACCTGAAATCCGGTAGAATCGCCGCTGCGTCGTTCCAGAGCATTCCTCCCAAGGAAGCTTGGGAACACGTTGGGAACGAAATTCATGACTTGGTAACAGGTGGGGCCGCGTCTCACGCGGCCTGCAGAGGCGCGGCTTTGAAGCGTATGAGTTCGAATCTCACCGCTTCCGCCAAATTCGGTTGTTGCCTTATAAAGTGATGCCTTTTTGGCGTTTGCTTTTTGACGAATTTACGCCAAGCTAGGTTCGTGAAAGCCATCACAGATTCACTGCCTGCCCAAAAGACCGCTTAAGCGGCGTGTTTGATGCAGCGAGGTGTCGCTTGATTAAGGTGCTGGTGGTCGATGACCACGATCTGGTTCGTACAGGAATTACCCGCATGCTGGCCGACATCGATGGCCTGCAGGTCATTGGCCAGGCGGATTCCGGCGAAGAAGCGCTGAAGAAGGTCCGCGAGCTCAAGCCCGATGTCGTCCTCATGGACGTCAAGATGCCCGGCATCGGCGGCCTTGAAGCCACGCGCAAGCTCCTGCGCAGCTATCCCGACTTGAAGATCATTGCCGTCACCGCGTGTGAGGACGATCTGTTCCCGACGCGTTTGCTCCAGGCTGGCGCGGCCGGTTACCTGACCAAGGGCGCGGCGCTGGAAGAGATGGTTCAGGCTATTCGCATGGGGTTTGCCGGGCAGCGTTACATCAGCTCGCAGATTGCCCAGCAGCTGGCGCTCAAGTCCTTCCAGCCCAATGGCAGCGGCTCGCCGTTCGACTCGCTTTCCGAGCGCGAGATCCAGATCGCCCTGATGATCGCCAACTGCCAGAAGGTGCAGACCATCTCCGACAAGCTGTGCCTGTCGCCGAAGACGGTGAACACCTACCGCTACCGCATCTACGAGAAGCTATCCATTACCAGTGACGTGGAGCTGGCCCTGTTGGCCGTGCGTCATGGGATGGTCGATGCCATCAGCTGAGATGCCCGTGCAGTTCGATCCGAGTGCGTTTCTCGCCACCTGCAGTGGCCGCCCCGGTGTCTATCGGATGTTCGATGGCGAGGCCAAGCTGCTGTACGTCGGCAAGGCCTCGAACCTGAAGAAACGCCTGGCCAGCTATTTCCGCAAGACCGGCCTCGCGCCGAAGACCGCGGCGCTGGTTGCACGCATCGCACAGGTCGAAACCACCATCACTGCCAACGAAACCGAAGCGCTGCTGCTCGAGCAGACGCTGATCAAGCAGTGGCGGCCGCCGTACAACATTCTTCTGCGTGACGATAAGTCCTACCCCTACGTGCTGCTGTCCGACGGCGCGTTTCCGCGGCTGGGTATCTACCGCGGAGCGAAGAAGGAGAAGGGCCGCTACTTTGGCCCTTATCCCAGCGCAGGAGCCGTGCGTGAAAGCCTTGGTCTGCTGCAGAAGGCCTTTCTGGTTCGCCAGTGCGAAGACAGCTACTTCAAGAACCGCACGCGGCCCTGTCTGCAGTACCAGATCAAGCGCTGCAAGGCGCCGTGCGTGGGACTGGTCGATGCCGACGAGTACGCCGAGGACGTGCGCCATTCGGTGATGTTCCTCGAAGGTCGCAGTAACGCCCTAGCCGATGAGCTTTCGGCCAGCATGGAGGCGGCCGCGATGAACCTGGAGTTCGAGCGTGCCGCCGAGCTGCGCGACCAGATGGCGCTGCTGCGGCGCGTGCAGGACCAGCAGAGCATGGAGGGCGGCACTGGCGATGTGGACGTCGTCGCGGCCATGGTCAACCCAGGCGGCGCCTGCGTGCACCTGATCAGCGTGCGTGGCGGACGTGTGCTGGGTAGCAAGAATTTCTTTCCCCAGGTGGGCATTGAGGAAGAGGGCGGTGCGGTGCTGGCGGCTTTCCTTGCCCAGTACTACCTCAGCAGCCATGAGCGCGACCTGCCCAGCGAGCTGATCGTCAACGTGCTGCACGAGGATTTGCCCACGCTCGCCGCGGCGCTGGCTGAGTTGCGTGGGCGCGAGTTGGCCATCAGCCATCGCGTACGTGGTACCCGCGCACGCTGGCAACAGCTGGCGGTCACCAACGCCGAGCAGGCGCTGTCCGCACGGCTGGCCAATCGTCAGCATGTTGCGGCGCGTTTCGATGCGCTGGCCGAGGCGCTGGGTCTGGACGAGCCTCCGCAGCGGCTGGAGTGCTACGACATCAGCCATTCCAGCGGTGAGGCCACCGTGGCGTCCTGCGTGGTGTTCGGTCCGGAAGGTCCGTTGAAGTCCGACTATCGCCGCTACAACATCGAGGGCGTGACGGCGGGCGACGACTATGCCGCCATGCACCAGGCGCTGACGCGACGGTTCAGCAAGCTCAAGGAAGGCGAAGGCAAGTTGCCGGACATTCTGCTGGTCGACGGCGGCAAGGGGCAGATGAACATGGCCAGCGAGGTGCTGCAGGAGCTGGCCGTGCCGGAGCTGATCCTCCTTGGCGTGGCCAAGGGCGTGACGCGCAAGCCAGGTCTGGAAACTCTGTATCTGAACGATGCCGAGCATGAATTCACACTGCCCGGTGATTCGCCCGCGTTGCACCTGATTCAGCAGATTCGCGATGAGGCACACCGCTTTGCGATTACCGGTCACCGCGCGCGCCGGGGCAAGGCGCGGCGCACATCGAGTCTGGAAGATGTGCCGGGCATCGGGCCCAAGCGCCGGCGCGAATTGCTCAAGCATTTCGGTGGCTTGCAGGAGCTCACGCGTGCCAGCAGCGATGAGATCGCCAAGGCGCCGGGAATCAGCAAAAAGCTCGCCGAGTCGATTTATGCCGCTCTGCACAGCGAGTAGAATGCCGGCTCAACTCGTTGGTCAGTGGTCCAGATGAATATCCCAAACCTTCTCACCGTTCTGCGCGTACTACTGATCCCGGTCATCATCCTTCTCTTCTACCTGCCATTTTCCTGGAGCTACCTGGCGGCCAGTGGTGTCTTTGCGCTGGCAGCGGTTACCGACTGGTTCGATGGCTATCTGGCGCGTCGCTGGGAGCAGAGCACGCCGTTCGGTGCCTTTCTCGATCCGGTGGCGGACAAGCTGATGGTTGCAGTGGCCCTGGTTCTGCTGGTTGAGGAGCACGCGAACTTTTGGCTGACCCTGCCGGCGGCCATCATCATCGGTCGTGAGATCGTAGTGTCCGCGCTGCGCGAGTGGATGGCCGAGCTGGGCGCGCGGGCGCATGTGGCCGTGTCGAACTTGGGCAAATGGAAAACGGCGGCGCAAATGGTGGCGCTGGTCATTTTGCTGGCCAATCCGCCGCACATGACGGTCTGGGTCGGTTTGGGCTTTGGTTTGCTGATCATTGCCGCAGCGCTGACCTTGTGGTCGATGCTGCAGTATCTGCTGGCTGCTTGGCCGCATCTCGGTTTTGCTACTGACAAGAAATAAAGTTTTTTGAATCAAGGGGTTGACGCGGCGTTTTGAAACTATAAAATGGCGCCCGTCACCAAGACGCGGGAATAGCTCAGTTGGTAGAGCACGACCTTGCCAAGGTCGGGGTCGCGAGTTCGAGTCTCGTTTCCCGCTCCAATTTGTTGACGTTGACGCCGCTTTTTGCGGCGTCTTCGTTTGAGGCCGATTAGCAGAGTGGTTATGCAGCGGATTGCAAATCCGCGTACATCGGTTCGATTCCGGTATCGGCCTCCATTATAGAAAAGCCCCGTAGATCACTGATTTACGGGGCTTTTTCTTATCTGCATCAGCTTTGTTTTTGCGCCTTGCGAGGCGTGCGATGGCTGTATATAGTCCAGCCCTCGCTTTGCAGCGCTACCGCCCGAATGGCGAAATCGGTAGACGCAGGAGACTTAAAATCTCTCGCTCGTAAGGGCGTGCCGGTTCGAGTCCGGCTTCGGGCACCAGTTCGCAGAGGCTTCAGTTCTCTGCTTTTCCTCTCGCCCTTGCGCGACGCTCGACGATCACATTCCTCGCCTGCTACGACCCTGGGCCGAAGCTGACCATCATGCCGTGCTGAATGCGATAGAGGCGGCCGTTTACCCGAAGGCTGAAAGGGCTGCGGCTGACGATCTGCGCACCCTGGTCGATCAGTGCATCGATGTGTGAGCGCAGCGCGTGGTATGTCCTTTTTTCTTCCATTGAGTGAGCTCCCTGTTGGCTGCACGGAGCATATCAGCGGGGTGATGGCTTTTCGATATCTGTGCGCTGCATCACGGCCCAAAATCCTGCGGCGTTCTGTCGCCCTGCGTGACGTGTGCTCATGCGGGTTTCTGGAACGTTCACGCGTGCCTTCGGGTCTTCAGATACAGGAAGGCAATCAGAGGAGCATGATGATGGGACACGTCGACGGAAGACCGCAGGATCAGCAATTGCCCCCTGCGGAGCATGACCCGGAACCGGTCGATCCGGATCGCGATGATGGTGAGCAGCCACGCGACCCGGATGAGTCTCAGGTGGAGTAAGTCCAGGCAGCCGAGCAGTATCGCGGCGCGCGTAAACAAAAAGCCCCGGCAGTGCCGGGGCTTTTTTGTCAGTGCTCGAACTGCTTGGCGGCTTCCACGCCCGATGCGGTCAGTTTGATCGGGTCGGTGTTGATGTTCGCATCGGCTTTCCTGTCCTGGATCAGCCCGCGCGATTGCAAGTCGGTGATGGCCTCGGCGACGGCGCTCTCGCCACGGTAGTTATCCAGTATCTCCTTGCCCAGCCCGCCGGGATGGGCGTGGAGCAGGCGGGTTAGGACTTCTTTTTCCAGTTCTTTGTCGGTGGACATGGTGACCTCGCGTGATCGGGTGGATTGATCGTGCTCATCTGCTGTGACCCTGCATGAGGGCGATGGTTTTACCCGAGGTGTGAGCGGTCGTTGCACGGCTGTAAATGCGTGGCGCGGCCGTATAGGCTTGACCATCGAAGCGCCAGTAGCGCGATTTGCCGCGTCTGCTGAAATACCTCTCCAGCCAAGTGAAGACCGGTCGCCATGCCCGATGCCGTGGATGTTTTTCTCGAGTGCTGCCAGCACGTTGTCGCGGGCAACCACGCATGGCTGGCGCGTTTGCAGGCACAGGGCTTTACGTGTGCGCCTGGCGAGTGGGCGTTTAGCCTGCCTGCGCTGCATGGGTTTATGGTGCGCGAAATGGGTGGCGGCGCGCCGGACTACCAGTCGTTCATCCGCGCGCTATTCGCCAGCGACATCAACCAGCAGTTGGGCGAGCAGGGGATGGAAATCGCCATTGCCGAGAACCTCGGCAAGGTCAATCTGAGCCGCTATTGCCTGCGTCGTCGCTCGCCCTGAACAGGTGACGGGTTTCGGCGTTGTAGAGGGCTGAGTCGGCAAACTGCTCGGCGCCCAGCACGCGGCCGACCAGAATCAGTGCGGTACGGCGAAAGCCCTTGGCCTGTACTTGCGCCTCGATGGTGGCGAGGGTGCCACTGACCCAGTCCTGATCGGGCCAGCTGGCGCGATGGATCACGGCGATCGGACAATCGCGGCCGTAATGCGGCAACAGCTGTTCGACGATCTGCGCGAGCTGGTTGATGCCCAGGTGGATGGCCATGGTCGCGCGATGGCGGGCAAGGTCGTGCAGTTCTTCGCCGGGCGGCATCGGCGACTTGCTGGCGAAGCGCGTGAGAATTACCGTCTGCGACACTTCGGGCAGAGTCAGTTCGCTTTCCAGCAAGGCCGCGCAGGCGGCGGTGGCGGTGACACCGGGAATGATCTCGAAAGGGATGCCGAGCGCGCGCAAGTGGCGGATCTGCTCGCCGATGGCGCCATACAGCGAGGGATCGCCGGAGTGCACGCGGGCCACATCCTGGCTGTTGGCGTGGGCGGCGGCGAGCAGCGCGATGATTTCATCGAGATGCAACGGTGCGGTGTTCACCACCTGCTCGGCGCTGTGCCCGGCGAGTACCGCCTCGGGCACCAGCGAGCCGGCGTAGAGAATCACCGGGCAGCTGCGCAGCAGGCGCTGGCCCTTGACGGTGATCAGCTCGGGATCGCCAGGGCCGGCGCCGATGAAATAGACGGTCATGCGTTCTCCACAACTCAGGGGGGGGGCGGTCAGGCGCCGCTGGCGACTGCCAGGGCGATGCTGGCGCGGGCGCTGCTGCGCTTTTCGCAGCGCAACCTGGCCGCTGTTCCACTCAGGGCCTCGGCATGCGCCAGTGCGCTGGCTTCGGCCACGCCAGCGCTGCCGGTGATGGCCAGCGCAAGCGCCGAGGATTGACTCAGGCGTGCATGGTAACCGGCCAGGTGCTCGCTGGGGAGCAAGGCGAGGGGGAGGGCAAGGTGGTGCGCCAGTTGCTGCAGGCCCGGCTCATCGCGCTTGTGCGTGCTGCTGGCCAGGGCGTTGAGATCATCGAGTGTGAGGCCTGCTTCGGCAACGACCTGCTCGAGCAAGGCTAGCAGGTCGGCCAGTGGGCAGTCCTTGCGACAACCGATCCCGGCTACCACGATGCTCATCGAGAAAACGCGCCCCGGAGCGAGGCGCGCATGACTCAGGCGGACGGTTGCTTGGTGCGGCTGGCGAACCAGGCGGCAGCCAGACCGAGGGCGGACCAGAACACCGCGTTGGTCAGCAGGGAGGCGAGGATGAATTCGTGCTCAAGGGCTTCCGGGGCCAGGCTCTCGTGCACCTCGGGCTGCGGTGCGCCGATCAGGTGCGGGATGGCCAGCAGTACCAGGCCGCCGATGCGCAGCGCCCAGTTACGACCGAAGGCCAGCAGGCCGAGACCGCCTGCAGTGGCCAGTGCCGTGCCGATCCACCAGTATTGGCGCAGCAGCAGGTCGGCAGCGGCGGTGCCCGGCAGTTCCGGCGGCAGGCCGGCGGATGGCGCCAGGGAGAACGTGGCGAAACCGCCCAGGCCCCAGAGCAGGCCCTGCCAGGTCTTGTTCGGCGCACGCAGGGTGAACAGGCCGGCCAGCATCAGGCCGAAACCGACGGCAACCACCAGGTTGCTCAGGCCGGTGGAGAGCACGCGCTGCCAGCCGTCTTCCGGCGACCAGGCTTCGGCGTCATGGCTGTGCTCGTGAGCGGCGGCGTCGGCCGCGTGGCTGTGTTCGGCGACGACCTCGGTGGCCGGTTCGCTGTTTTCGTAGGTTTCCGCCTGGAGAATCAGCGGAGTGACCCACAGGCTTTGCAGCAGGGTCAGCACGATGGCGGCGAGCAGGCCGGCGAACCCGGCGGTTTGGGCGATACGTTTGATCATTGGAGTCGGCTTCTCGAAAGAGTGGGCGTCGGGCTGCTCAGTGGCAGGGGAACGCAGCGCTGTGGCGGGTATCGTGGGCGGCGTTGTGCATCGCCTCGATGTGCGAGAAACCAGCAACGAAGATTAGCGCCGCGCCGAGCAGGATGCTGCCGACGGCGAGAACCAGGCGTTGCGACAGGGGAAGCGTGACGGCTGCGGAAGACGGAAGCGTGCTGCTGGACATGATCTGACCTTCTGATGAAAAGGGGCAGGGCAGAAGGACGCAGCACGAGCAGGCCCGGCAGGGCCTGAATCCGGCGCGTACCCGCCCACCGCGGGTTGCCAAACTAAGGGGTTCAGGCCGGTCTCCGGGCTTGCGACGACCGTCTCTCGACAGTGTGGGTCAGCCTTCCCATGCGCCTGGCACAGTGACTACGACAACCCTACGTACGCTTACCGTTGCGGGGGCAGCGCCGGACTCGTCTTCGCTCGCAATCGAGCGGATGACCCACCGGCTTCCCGTTTCACCTCGCGCACGCCGGCGCGAGACACCTGAAACAGCCTTTCTAGAACATCACGAAGCGGGCGCGAGCGTCAACTCTGGCGATTGACCTGCCACCGCGGCCTGCGTAGCCTTCGCGCTTTCGAGGTTCTGCGGCGCTTGCGTCGCGGCTAAGAGGGAACACGGCAAGCCGTGGCTGCCCCCGCAACTGTATGCAGCGAGTCGATGCGCGTGACGCCACTGGGCAACCGGGAAGGCAGCGCAGCGATGCCGACCTGCCAGCCAGGAGACCTGCCTCGATGACGCTTTGACAACCGGGCGGGGTGATCCGGTGGTGCACGCATGACGGCCCGGCCGTACATGCCTGTCCTGCTGCCCCCGTTCGCCGCCATCATCGACGCAGGGCCCCGCATGAAATCGCTCGCCAAACTTCCCGTCACCATCGTCACCGGCTTCCTCGGTGCCGGCAAAACCACACTGCTGCGCCACATGCTCGGCAACGCCGAGGGTCGCCGTATCGCGGTCATCGTCAACGAGTTCGGCGAGCTGGGCATCGATGGCGCCATCCTCCAGCAGTGCGCCATCGGCTGCAGCGAGGAAGAGGCCGCTGGCCGCGTCTACGAACTGGCCAACGGCTGCGTGTGCTGCACCGTGCAGGAAGAGTTCTTCCCGGTGATGCGTGAACTGGTGGCGCGCCGTGGCGACTTCGACCATATCCTCATCGAGACCAGCGGCCTGGCCCTGCCCAAACCACTGGTGCAGGCCTTCAACTGGCCGGAAATCCGCAACGCCTGCACGGTCGACTCGGTGATCACCGTGGTCGACAGCCCGGCCGTGGCCGCCGGCACGTTCGCCGCCTTCCCCGATCAGGTCGACGCGCTGCGCAAGCAGGACCCGAACCTGGATCACGAGTCGCCGCTGCACGAGCTGTTCGCCGACCAGTTGGCCAGCGCCGACCTGGTGATCCTCAACAAGACCGACCTGCTCGACGCCAACGCCCTGGCGACGGTGCGCGCCGAAGTGGCGGAAGAACTGCCGGAAGCGGTCAAGGTGATCGAGGCGCGTAACGGCGAACTGCCGCTGGACGTGCTGCTGGGTCTGAACAGCGAGACCGAGCTGCACATCGACAGCCGTCGCACCCATCACGACGATGAGGACGAGGATCACGACCACGACGAGTTCGACTCCTTCTCCGTCGATCTGCCGGAAGCGGAAGAAACGCGCCTGCTGCAGGCGCTGAAAGACGTTGTGGCCAAGCACGGCATCCTGCGCATCAAGGGCTTCGCGGCGATTCCAGGCAAGCCGATGCGCCTGCTGGTACAGGGCGTTGGCCAGCGCTTCGACAAACACTTCGACCGCGCCTGGGGCGCCGAGGAGGCCCGCATCAGCCGCTTGGTGGTGATTGGGCAGGAGCTGGATCAGGCTGCCATCGAGGCCGAATTGAAGGCATCGTTGAGCTGATGCCCCTTGCGCGGACTGCCCACCCTCACCCCCGGCCCCTCTCCCGAGGGGAGAGGGGAGCACTCGCATGCATGGCCGGAACCTCTGCGCTGATCCAACTCCCTCTCCCCCCGGGAGAGGGTTGGGGTGAGGGCGCTTTGGTTTCCTCGATGGTGCCCTGACCCATGCACCTGCTGCGCACCCAGCCCGGCGTTGCCCTGCCAGCCGACAGCGTTGCCGATCTCGGTCAGACGCCCGCCGAGCTGGTGGTGCTGTGCACCGGCGACTCGCACCTGTCGCTGCTGGCAGAGGTCGCTCGTCATCTGCCCGAGGATTACCCAACCCTGCGTCTGGCCAGTCCGGCGCAACTGGGCAACCACGCCTCGGTGGATTTCTACGTCGAGCAGGTGCTGCAGCACGCCAAGGTCATCCTGATTTCCGTGCACGGCGGCGTCAGCTACTGGCGCTACGGCATCGAGCGTCTGGTGGAGCTGGCGGGGCGCGGCAAGACGTTGATTCTGGTGCCCGGCGATGACAGCCCCGATCCCGAATTGACCGGCCTGGGCAACGTCGCCGCCGAGGATGCCGAGCGGCTCTGGCAGTATCTGCGCCAGGGCGGGGTGGATAACGCGCTGCAGTTCTTCCATTGCATCGCCAATCGCTACCTGAGTCGCGACTACGCCTGGGATGCCCCCCGCGCGCTGCCGCGTGTCGGGCTCTACCATCCGCACAAAAGTGACGTGCGCCTGGATGATTGGCGCGCCGAGTGGCAGCCTGACGCGCCGGTGGCGGCGCTATTCTTCTACCGCACCCATGTGCAGGCGGCGAACACCGCCTTCGTCGACACCTTCTGCCAGCGGCTGCAGGCCCAGGGCCTCAATCCATTGCCCATTGCCGTGGCCAGCCTCAAGGAGGCGGCCTGCCTGGCGCAAGTCGAGGATTGGCTGGACGAAGCCGGCGCGAGCATGATCCTCAACACCACCGGTTTCGCCCAATCCAACCCGGAGTCGCCCCAGGCAAGGCCGTTTCGCCGCGATGTGCCGGTGCTGCAGGCGCTTTGCGCGCTGGACAGCGAAGAGCAGTGGCAAGGCAACGCCCAGGGCCTCGGCCCCCGCGATCTGGCCATGCATATCGCGCTGCCGGAGCTGGACGGCCGACTGATCACCCGGCCGATCAGCTTCAAGGGCCTGGCCTGGCGCAGCGAGCGCAGCCAGAGCGATGTGGTCTGCTACCGCGCGCACCTGCCGGGCATGGATTTCGTCGCCGAACTGGCACGGCGCTGGTGCGAGCTGCAGTGCACGCCGGCTGCGGACAAACGCATTGCCCTGGTGTTGGCCAACTACCCGACCCGCGACGGCCGTATCGGCAACGGTGTCGGCCTGGACACCCCGGCGGCGGCGCTGAATATCCTCCAGGCCTTGCAACAGCAGGGTTATCCGGTCGAGGCGTTGCCGCACAGCGGCACCGCGCTGATCCACCAGTTGCTCGGTGGCGTGACCAACGATCTCGACAACCTCGATCTGCGGCCCTGCGCGCAAAGTTTGGCGCTGGACGCCTACCAGCGGTTCTTCGCAGCCCTGCCCGAGGCCAACCGCCAGGCGGTGCTGGCGCGTTGGGGTGCCCCAGAAAACGATCCGATGTTCCGCAGTGGCCGGCTGATGATCGCCGGTCTGCGTTTCGGCCTGACCTTCGTCGGCATCCAGCCGGCGCGGGGTTATCAGGTGGATGCGGCGGCGGTCTATCACGACCCCGACCTGGTGCCACCGCATGGCTACCTGGCCTTCTATTTCTGGATGCGCCATGTGTTCGCCGCCCAGGCGGTGATTCATGTCGGCAAGCACGGCAACCTGGAATGGCTGCCGGGTAAGAGCGTCGGCTTGTCCGAAAACTGCTGGCCAACGGCGATCCTCGGGGCGCTGCCGAACATCTACCCCTTCATCGTCAACGATCCCGGCGAAGGCGCCCAGGCCAAACGCCGTACCCAGGCGGTGATCATCGACCACCTGATGCCACCGCTGACCCGCGCCGAGAGCTACGGCCCGCTGCGGGATCTGGAGCGGCTGGCCGACGAGTACTACGACGCCAGCCAGCTCGACCTGCGCCGCGCCAGTGAGCTGCGCGGCGAGATCCTGCAGAAGGTCCGCGAGGCCAGCCTCGATCGTGAACTGGGTCTGCAGCTCAATGACGACCCCGCCAGCTGGTTGCCGCAACTCGACGCCTACCTGTGCGACCTCAAGGAATCGCAGATCCGCGATGGCCTGCATGTGTTCGGCGAATCGCCGGCCGGTACGTTGCGCCGTGACACTCTGCTGGCCCTGCTGCGCATTCCTCGTGGCGATGGCCAGGGCGGTAATGCCAGCCTGCTGCGTGCCCTGGCCCATGACCTGGCGCTCGACTTCGACCCCCTCGATTGCGACATGGCCGCGCCGTGGGTGGGGCCGCGCCCAGCGATGCTGATTGGCCTCAGCGATGAGCCCTGGCGCAGTGTCGGCGATACCCGTGAGCGCCTGGAGCTGTTGGGACTCAGGTTGATCGATGCACCGGACTGCAAATCCGGTGCATCGAGCGAGGCAGTGCTGCACAGCCTGCGCAGCCGAATTGCACCGTTGCTGGATGCTTGTGGCGATGCCGAGATGCATGGCCTGCTCGATGCCCTCGATGGCCGCTTCGTGCCCTCCGGCCCCAGTGGTGCGCCGAGCCGTGGGCGGCTCGACGTGCTGCCCACCGGGCGCAATTTCTATTCCGTGGACGTGCGCAACCTGCCAACACCCACCGCCTGGCGCCTCGGCGTGCAGGCTGCCGACCGCCTGCTCGAGCGTCACCTGCAGGATGAAGGCGACCATCTGCGTCAGCTGGGCCTGTCCGTGTGGGGCACCGCGACCATGCGCACCGGCGGCGACGATATCGCCCAGGCCATGGCCCTGATGGGGGTGCGCCCGGTGTGGCAGGCGGGTAGCCAGCGGGTCGAGCGCTTCGAGGTGCTCGCTCTCGAGCAGCTCGGCCGCCCACGGGTCGACGTGACCTTGCGGGTCTCCGGGTTCTTCCGTGATGCCTTCGCCAACCTGATCCGCCTGTTCGACGACGCCGTGCAGGCGGTCGCCGATTTGGACGAGTCGGCGGACATGAACCCGTTGTCCGCGCGCGTCTGGCAGGAAGCCTTGGCACTGCAGGATGGTGGGCTGGATGAACTCGAGGCACGGCGTCAGGCCGGCTGGCGGATCTTCGGCGCCAAGCCCGGCGCCTATGGTGCCGGCGTGCAAAACGCCATCGAGGAACGTCTCTGGGAAAGCCGCGCGGATCTTGCCGAGGTGTACCTGAACTGGGGCGGCTATGCCTACGGCAAAGGCAGCGAGGGGACGCCCGCACGGGGCCAGTTCGCCGAGCGCCTGGAGCAACTGCAGGCGGTGCTGCACAACCAGGACAACCGCGAGCACGACATCCTCGACTCCAACGACTATTACCAGTTTCAGGGTGGCATGCTGGCGGCGGTGGAAACCCTGCGTGGCGCCAAGGTGGCCAGCTACCACGGCGACAACAGCCAGCCGGACACCCCGCGTATCCGCAGCCTCAAACAGGAGCTGGCCCGCGTGGTGCGCGCTCGCGCAGCCAACCCCAAGTGGATCGAGGGCATGAAGCGCCACGGCTACAAGGGCGCCTTCGAACTGGCGGCGACCATCGACTACCTATTCGCTTTCGACGCCACCAGCGAGCTGGTCGACGACCACCAGTACGCGCTGCTCACCGACGCCTACCTGATGGACAGAGACACCCGTGACTTCATCCAGCAGCACAACCCCGGTGCCCTGCAGGACATCATCGAGCGCCTGCTCGAAGCCCAGCAGCGCGGCCTCTGGCAGGAGCCGGGCGAGTACCGCGAGGCGCTGGAGAACCTGCTGCTGGACAGCGAAGAGTCGTGACTGCCACGCGAGTCCTGTAGTTGCGCAGCCCGTCCGGTCGCTCTGATCGTTCCCACGCTCCGCGTGGGAATGCCGCTTGTGGCGCTCTGCGCCATGGAATGTCACGTAAGCCTGTATGTCTTGCGGGCGCGGAGCGCCCTCGGATGCATTCCCACGCGGAGCGTGGGAACGATCATTGGGGTCACGTTTGCGTAGGATGGGGCGGGCCGCGCAGGTGGCGCGCAGCGATACCTATCAATGGCCACAGGCATCCGGCGATCTACAGCAGAGTGCGCATCCGTTCAGCCGCATCGCGCAGCATGCGTTCGGTACCATCCCAGCCGATGCAGGCATCGGTGATCGATACGCCGTAGCGCAGCTCGCCGCCGAGGCTCTGAGCGCCGTCGAACAGGTGGCTTTCGATCATCACCGCGCGCAGGGCGCCGTCGCCGGCCAGGCGCTGGTCGAGCACGCTGCGCAGCACCTCGGGTTGGCGTTGCGGGTTCTTGCCGCTGTTGGCGTGGCTGCAGTCGACCATGATCCGCGGGGCAATGCCCTGGCGCTCCAGCTCAGCACGCGCCGTGGCAACGCTGGCGGCGTCGTAGTTCGGCGCGCCATGGCCGCCGCGCAGCACCAGGTGGGTGTCCGGGTTGCCCTGCGTCGCCACGATTGCCGGTCGGCCGTAGTCGTCGACGCCGAAATGCTGATGCGCATGCGCCGCCGAGCGCATGGCGTCGCAGGCGATGCCGAGGCTGCCGTCGGTGCCGTTCTTGAATCCCACCGGCATCTCCAGACCGCTGACCAGTTCGCGATGCACCTGAGATTCACTGGTGCGTGCGCCAATCGCCGCCCAGCCGAGCAGGTCGTCGAAGTAGCCGGCGAGCAGCGGCTGCAGCAACTCGCTGGCCAGTGGCAGGCCCATTTCCAGCAAGTCGAGCATCAGCTGGCGTGACAGGCGCAGGCCTTCGGCCATGTCGCTGCTGCCATCCAGGTGCGGGTCGTAGACCAGGCCTTTCCAGCCCACGGTGGTGCGTGGTTTTTCGACGTAGGCGCGCATCACCAGCAACAGGCTGTCGTCCACGCGGCGGGCCAGTTCGGCCAGGCGTGTGGCGTATTCCAGGACGGCGCGTGGCTCGTGCAGTGAGCACGGGCCGACCACCACCAGCAGGCGTGAGTCGTGACCATCGAGAACATCGCGAATGGCCTGGCGCTGTTGCTGAACCTGACGGGCGAGGGTGGCGGTAAGCGGCAGCTGCTCGCGCAACTGGTCGGCGCTGGGCAGGGCGGTGGTCTGGCGCTGCGGGCGGCTAGGCGCCGGTGGCAGATCGCCGATGAGGGTGACGGGGGCGAGGGCGGTAACGGCTACGGACATGATCGGTTCCTTGGCCGGCGCGAGGGCTGTCGCGCGCGGCGTGCTATCTGGGGCGATGGGGTGTTCGACTGAGCAAGCGGGTGACGGCACTAAATCGCCAGTCGTAGCGGTAATAGGCGTAAGCGGTGGTGTAAGCGTTCATGGTTGATCCTCTGTGCGAGTGGCCCCTGCGGGCCGGAAAAAAACAAAACCCCCGGTCGGGAGGCCGACCGGGGGTTTCGAGAAACTGTCTGGTGGCGACCCTGTGCTGCTAGGGCGCCTGTGGGGTATCAGGCGCGCCTGTGGCTAAACCAATACCCATAAAAATAATCGGCGGCCACGGCCAATACCGCCTGCGCACGCGCCGCGACGCGCAGGGCATCGAGGTGGGTGGTCAGCAGGTGAGGGGTATGGGGCATGGCACGCTCCGATCAGGTTTTGGCACGTTAATTCATCGGCTGCAGGGCTTCAACCGCTAATTTCCCGCGGGCTCAGGTCTCGTCGCGCTGGATCCACTTGGCCACGCTTGGTGGCGTATAGGCGTGGATGGCGGCGAGCAGGCCGTCGATGGTGTCTTCGACGATCAGCATGTCGCGGTACACCGGCTTGACGAAGCCTTCCTCGACCAAGTGATCGAGAAAGCCGATCAGGCGATCGTAATAGCCGTCGGTATTGAGCAGTGCGCAGGGCTTGTGGTGATAGCCCAGCTGGGCCCAGGTCCAGACCTCGAACAGTTCCTCCAGGGTGCCGACACCGCCGGGCAGGGCGATGAAACCGTCGGACAACTCGGCCATCAGCGCTTTGCGCTGGTGCATGGAGTCGACGATGCGCAGGTCGTCGAGGGCGGTGTGCGCCACTTCCTTTTCCCACAGCGAGCGCGGGATCACGCCGATCACTTCGCCTTGTGCCTGCAGCGCCGCATTGGCCACGGCGCCCATCAGACCGACCGATGCGCCGCCGTAGACCAGGCCTATGCCGGCGTTGGCCAGGGCGCGGCCGAGCTGACTGGCAGCCTCGCCGTAGACGGCCTGGCGGCCGGAGCTGGAACCACAGAAAACACACAGACGCATGACGAATCTCCTTTGCGCGCATCGAGGGCGGCGACCTTAGCAGACCCTTCCCGGGCAGGACACACCGCGGCCGTTGCACTTTCGTCGTGGCCGCTGTTCTACAATGCCGCCTTCGTTTTCCGCCGGATGTCGCCATGACCAGCACTGCGCATTTCCCCCTCGCCGCCGTCGTCGCCGCCGACGACCTCAAGCTGGCGCTGTGCCTGGTGGCGGTCGATCCGGCGATTGGCGGCATCCTCATCGAGGGCCCGCGCGGCATGGCCAAGTCGACCCTGGCGCGTGGCGTGGCAGAGCTGCTGCCGAGCGGGCAATTCGTCACCCTGCCGCTGGGCGCCAGCGAGGAGCGCATCGTTGGCACGCTGGATCTGGATGCGGCACTGGGCGAAGGTCGCGCGCAGTTCTCGCCCGGCCTGCTGAGCCGTGCCGATGGCGGGGTGCTCTATGTCGATGAGGTCAATCTGCTGCCCGACCACCTGGTCGACCTGTTGCTGGATGCGGCGGCCAGCGGGGTAAACCATGTCGAGCGCGACGGTATTTCCCATCGGCACAGCGCGCGCTTCGTGCTGATCGGCACCATGAACGGCGAGGAGGGCGAACTGCGCCCGCAACTGCTCGACCGCTTCGGCCTCAACCTGGCGCTCGATGGCCAGCCGCAACCGGCCCTGCGTGCCGAGATCGTGCGCCGCCGTCTGGCCTTCGACGCGGACCCGCAGGCGTTCCTGCAGCAATGGGCCGGTGCCCAGGACGAGCTGCGCAGCCGCTGCCAGGCCGCGCGTGATCTGCTGCCTAGCATCGCCCTGGATGACGCGACGCTGAACGCGATCAGCCAGCGCTGCTTCGACGCCGGCGTCGACGGCCTGCGCGCCGACCTGGTCTGGCTGCGCGCCGCGCGCGCCCATGCCGCCTGGCGCGGCTCGGCGCAGATTGAAAACCTCGACATCGAGGCGGTCGCCGATTTCGTCCTGCGCCATCGCCGCCGTCACGCTTCGCCACCTGCCGCGCAGCCACCTCAGTCGCAGCCGAACCAGGCCGCTCCTGGCGAAACCGTGCAATCGAATCCTGATGGTCAATGGGGCGAGCTGCCGGCGCAACCGCAGGCGGCAGGCGAGCGGCGCGAGCCGCCACGCTGGGCAAAAAAGCCCTGAGCATCCGCCCGCGCCAGCCCCAGGGCGCGGATGCCAGACCTCGACCGGGCAGCCTGATCGGCGGACGCAGTGGCGCCAGCCGCAGCGGCCGGCTGGGCGCCGTCGACTGGCCGGCGAGCCTGCTCAAGGGCCGCCCGCGCAGCGTGCGTGAGCTGCTGCGGCGCCCGCGCAGCGCACAAGCGGATGAACTCTGGCTGGTGATCGTCGACGCCTCGGCCTCGACCCGCCGGCAGGGTGCGCTGAGCCAGGCCAAGGGCCTACTGGCCAGCGTCTTCGACCAGGCCTATCGGCAACGCGTGCGACTGGCCGTGCTGGCGGCCAGCGGTCAGGACGCGACCTGGCGCTGGCAGGGGCAGAAGGCCTCCACTGCGCTGAACGACTGGCTGCAGGATCTGGGTGCCGGTGGCGGCACACCGCTGATCGAAGCGCTACAGCAGGCTTCCGACTGGCTGCTGCGCCGCCAGCGCCTGAAACCCGCCGAAAACCAGCGCCTGCTGGTGCTCACCGATGGCCGCTTGCATGACTGGCCGGCGCTGTTGCCGGCTGCCTGCCCGGCGCTGTTGGTGGACATCGAGTGCGCGCCGATCCGCCTGGGCCGTGCGCAACGCCTGGCTGCCGAGCTGGGGGCCGAATACCAGCATATCGAGGAGATGGCGCTGCAGTCCCGCTGAGCGGGTTCAGCCGCGACGCATGATCAGCTCGGGCACCTCGCGCCCGGCGACGAACTGCTCCTGCACCAGGCGCTGCACATCGGCTTCGCTGGCGATCTGATACCAGGCGCCCGGCGGGTAGACGCTTAGGGTCGGGCCCTGGTCGCAGGGGAATTGGCACTGGGTGCGGGTGATGTGCACGCCACCCGCGCACTCCAGCTTGCCCGCCGCTTTCAATTGTTCGCGTAGCGCCTTCCACAACGGCAGCGCGCCGCGACGGGTGCAGCGCGGGCCGTTGCACAGCAACACGCGGTACTGGTGCTCGGGGATGCAGGACCAGGCGTGGGCATCGGGGAGGACGGGCACGTCGACGCAGCCAAGGTGCTTGTCGCGCTGCTCGATCAGCGCACCGATCGCGTCGAGCGCCTCGCTGTTGCCGCGGGCCACGAACAGTCGATTCGCCTGTTCGCCACCGATGCTCTGCAGTTCGCTGCGCAGCCAGTCCAGGTACGGGCTGCTGCTGTTCGGATCGAGGTCGATCAGCAGCAGCGGCAACTCGCCAGCGGCGACACAGGCGCGTACCTGTTGCCAGAGATCGGCGAAGCCCTCGCTGGTATCGACGATATCCGCCAGGGCTTCGGGGCCACGCAGGGCAATCAGCTGGCGCTGGAACAGGTCGGCGTAGGAGCCACGCTGCAGGTCAGGGCCGACGAGCAGCGTGCGGGCGTAAGGTGAGGCGGGCATGGCGGTTCCGTGTACGGCAAGGAAAGCGGCCGGCAGTTTACCCGAGCCCGCCGGGCAAGGCTTGCAGTGCCTGCCACAGCGCCTCGCCGGTGCTGAATTCGCGCGCCACCGCAGGCAGTGTCGGGCGCGCCAGTATCAGCACCGGCAGGCCGCGCTCGCGAGCCACCTGCAGCTTGGCCTCGGTGGCGCTACCGCCGCTGTTCTTGCTGATCAGCACATCGAAATTTTCCGCGGCGAACAGCGCGCGTTCACGCTCCAGGCTGAATGGGCCGCGGTCGCCGATCACACGTGCTCGGACGTTGCCAGGATGCTCGTCGAGCATGCGTACGGTCCAGAACTGCCCGGCCGGGATCTCGTCGAGGTGCTGCAGCGGTTCGCGGCCGAGGGTGAAGAACGGCCGCTGAAAGAGGCCGAGCGCGGTGCTCAGTTCGGCCCAGTCGGCCACTTCGCGCCAGTCATCCCCGGCGCCAGCCTGCCAGCCGGGGCGGCGCAGCGCCCAGCAGGGGATGCCGGTTTGTTCGGCGGCGCGGGCGGCGTTGGCGCTGATCTGCGCGGCATAGGGATGGGTGACGTCAAGCAGCAGGTCGATGCCCTGTTCGCGGATGAAGGCGGCCAGGCCCGCAGCGCCGCCGAAGCCGCCAACACGCACCTGGCAGGTCAGGTCACTGGGCACTTTGCCCAGCCCGGCGAGGCTGTAGATATGCGGCGGGCCAAGGCGACGGGCGATGGCCAGGGCATCGCCGACGCCACCGAGCAGGAGGAGGCGTGTCATGCCGGCACGGCGCTCGCAGGCTTGTGCAGTTCCAGCAGGGTGATCGGCAGGGCGCTGCGCCAGGTGTCGAAGCCGCCCAGCGGCTGCGCCTGGGCCACGGCGATGCGGGTCAGTTCGCCACCGTGGGTTTCGCGCCAGGCGACCAGCACCGCTTCGCTCTGCAGGGTGACGGCGTTGGCGATCAGCCGGCCACCGGGCTTTAGCTGCTGCCAGCAGTGTTCGAGCACGCCGGCAATGGTCACGCCGCCGCCGATGAAGATCGCCTCGGGGCGTTCGAGGCCGTGCAGTGCCTCGGGTGCGGCGCCGCATACCAGGTGCAGGGCGGGCACGCCAAGGGCGTCGCGGTTGTGCTGGATCAGTTGCTGCCGACTGTTGTCGGCTTCGATGGCGATGGCGCGGCAGCTGGGGTGCGCACGCATCCACTCGATGCCGATGGAGCCGCAGCCGGCGCCGACATCCCACAGCAGCTCGCCGGGCCGAGGCGCCAGGCGGGCGAGGGTGATGGCGCGCACGTCACGCTTGGTCAGCTGGCCATCGTGGCGGTAGGCGTCGTCGGGCAGGCCGCAGGTCAGCGGCAGGTGAGTGGCATCGGCATCGGCCAGGCATTCCACCGCCAGCAGGTTGAGCGCCGCGGCTTCGTTGAGCGCCCAGTCCTGGGCCAGGCCATCGATGCGCCGCTCCAGCGGGCCGCCGAGGTGTTCGAGCACGGTCAGGCGGCTGGGGCCGAAACCGCGTTCGCGCAGCAGCGTGGCAATGGCGGCGGGGCTGCTGCCGTCGTTGCATAGAATCAGCAAGCGCTGGCCCGCGTGGATGTGTGCATGCAACGCTGCCAGCGGGCGGGCCACTACCGAGAGCAGGCTGACCTCCTGCAACGGCCAGCCGAGGCGCGCAGCCGCCAGCGAATAGGAGGAGGGTGCGGGCAGGACCAACAGCTCGTCCGTCGGTATCTGCCGCGCCAGGCTGGCGCCGACGCCGAACAGCATCGGATCGCCGCTGGCCAACACACAGACCGGCGTGCCGCGGTGCTCCAGCACGGGCGCCAGGCTGAACGGGCTGGGCCAGGCCTGGCGTGGTGCGCGAATACAGAGAGGCAACAGGTCGAGCTGGCGCGGTGCGCCGACGATCCTCGCGGCGCCCAGCAGCGCGCGCCGCGCGGCCTTGCCTAGCCCGGCATAGCCGTCTTCACCGATTCCCACCACCGTCAGCCACTGCGCCATGCGCCTTCCTCACTGTAAAACCCGTGCGACGAGCAGGCTTGTCGCTGCGCCGGACAAAGCGGGCATAATAGCGCCTTCGTCGGTGCCTGATGGGTTCGCCCGCAGGCCGAAGAGGGAATACGGAGGAGGCGTCGCTTCCAACCGTGGCTGCCCCCGCAACTGTAAGCAGCGAGTCGTTCCGCGCAGATACCACAGAGAACCCTGTTTCGGATTTCTTGAACTAGAGCCAGGCAAGGCGAAACCAGGCGAAGAAGCGCAATTTACGAGGTGTAAATGAGCATTCTGAGCCTGATTTCAACGCAGCCTGGCCGACGATCAAGGGATTCGAGACGGGTTCTGAGCAATCGGGAAGGTGGTGGAACGATCTTGACCTGCCAGCCAGGAGACCTGCCGACGACGCTGTCGCGAGTGCCAACATCGGGCGGGGTGTACCGATGCCGCAGTACCTGTCTGTTCGGGTGCTGCTGGTCCGGTCGCCGCGCCTTGCTTCTGGTGACCCTTTGAACGAATTGCCCGCCATCGCCGACCTGCCCGTGCCACGCCCTTCGGCGTGCCCCGGGCTGCTGCGCATCGTCGCGGCACTGGACGGCGGCGTCTGCCGGGTCAAGTTGCCCTGCGGCGTGCTCAGCAGCGCCCAGGCCCGCGCTATCGCCAGTGCCGCGCAGGCCTGCGCCAGCGGTGTGCTGGAACTGACCAACCGCAGCAACCTGCAGGTCCGTGGCGTGCGCAGCGACCAGGCGGATCGGCTGATCGCGGCCCTGCTCGACGCCGGCCTCGGCCCGCGCACCCTGGGTGCGGACGATGTGCGCAACCTGCTGGTCAGCCCGGCGGCCGGCCTTGATCCGGCTGCACACCTCGATGTGCGCCCTCTGGCCGAGCAGATCCTCGATCTGCTGCAGGACACGCCGGCGTTCCACGGCCTGTCGCCCAAATTCGCCCTGCAACTCGACGGTGGCGAAGCCCTGAACATGCTCGAACACCCGCATGACCTGTGGCTGAGCGCAGTGCCGGGTGATGACGCCGCACTGGCCTTCGGCCTGGCAGGCAGGCCGCTGGATGCACCATTGGCGCGGGTGCCGCGCGAGCATGCCGTGGCGCTGGTCGAGGCGGTGCTGCAGCTGTTCCTCGATATCGCGAGCGACGAGCAGGTGCGCATGCGTCAGCTGCTGGGCAGCCTCGCGGCCGAGGATTTTCTCGTGCAATTGCAGGCACGGCTGCCATTCGCCTTGCTGCCTGCACAGAGGGTTGCACGCGAGCCGGTGCTGACACGCCTACCGCTCGGCCTTCTCCCCCAGCGCCAAACCGGCCTGCAGATGCTGCTGGCCGCCAGCGACCTCGGGCGCATCGACGCCAGCCAACTGACGGCGCTGGCCGACATCGCCGAGCGTGATGGCGACGGCAGCCTGCGCCTGACGCCGTGGCAGGGCGTGCTGCTGCCGAACATTGCCAGTGACCGTGCGGCCGCCGTGCGTGCTGCCGTGGCCGCGCTGAGGTTGCGCGTGGATGCGGAAGAGCCGCTGACCCAGCTGGTCGCCTGCACGGGCTCCGCCGCCTGCATCAAGGGCCACGCCGATACCAAGGCCGACGCGCTGCGCCTGGCCGAACTGCTGCGCGCTGGTGGTGCACGGCCGCAGGTGCACCTGAGTGGCTGCGCTCGTTCGTGTTCCAGCGCACACACCGCCCCTTTCACCCTGCTGGCGCAGCCCGGTGGCCGCTACCAGCTGTACCAGCGCGCCCCCGGCGTGAGCGGCTTCGGCCGCCTGCTGGCTCCATCTCTCAGTATCGATGACGCTGGCGCCTGGTTCGCCGCGCAGTCCGAACCAGGAAAAACCGCATGATCGAGTACATCCGCGACGGCCAGGAAATCTACCGCCAGTCGTTCGCCACCATCCGCGCCGAGGCCGATCTGTCGGCCATCCCCACCGACCTGGAGAAGCTCGCCGTGCGCCTGATCCACGCCTGCGGCATGGTCGACGTGGTGCAGGACATCCGCTTCTCGCCCGGTGCCGGCGCGGCCGGGCGCAGCGCCCTGGCGGCCGGTGCAGCGATCCTCTGCGATGCGCGGATGGTCGCCGAGGGCATCACCCGCGCGCGCCTGCCGGCCAACAACCCGGTGATCTGCACCCTGCATGACGAACGCGTGCCGGCCCTGGCGCGCGAGCTGGGCAATACCCGTTCCGCCGCCGCGCTGGAGCATTGGCGCGAGCACCTGGAAGGCAGCGTGGTGGTGATCGGCAATGCGCCGACCGCGTTGTTCTACCTGCTGGAAATGCTCGATGCCGGCGCACCGAAGCCGGCATTGATCATCGGCATGCCGGTGGGCTTCATCGGCGCTGCCGAATCCAAGGACATGCTCGCCGCCGACAGCCGCGGCGTGCCCTACGTGATCGTGCGCGGCCGCCGCGGGGGCAGTGCCATGGCCGCCGCGGCAGTCAACGCCCTGGCCACGGAGGTCGAATGATGAGCAACGGCAAGGGGCGTCTGCTCGGCATTGGCGTCGGTCCCGGCGACCCGGAACTGATCACCCTCAAGGCACTGCGTCTGCTGCAAGGCGCGCCGGTGGTGGGCTATTTCGTGGCCAAGGCCAAGGCGAACAAGGGCCAGGGCGGCAACGCTTTCGGCATCATCGAACAGCACCTGACCCCGGCGCAGCAGCGCCTGCCGCTGGTGTATCCGGTGACCACCGAGAAGCTGGAGCCACCGCTGACCTATGAAACGGTGATCAGCGACTTCTACGACACCTGCGCCGTGCAGGTCGCCGCGCATCTGGACGCTGGTCGCGATGTGGCGGTGATCTGCGAGGGCGACCCGTTCTTCTACGGCTCGTACATGTACCTGCATGATCGCCTGTCCGGCGCCTATCACGCCGATGTGGTGCCGGGCGTCTGCTCGATGCTCGGCGGCGCGGCCGTGCTCGGCGTGCCGCTGGTGTACCGCAACCAGAGCCTGTCGGTGCTCTCCGGCGTGTTGCCGGAAGAGGAACTGAAGCAGCGCCTGGCAGTGGCCGACGCGGCGGTGGTGATGAAGCTGGGGCGCAACTTCGACAAGGTGCGTCGCGTACTTGGCGACCTCGGCCTGGCCGGGCGCGCGCTGTATGTGGAGCGCGCGACCATGGACAACCAGCGCATCGTGCCGCTGGACGAAGTCGAGCCGATGGCCTCGCCATATTTCTCGCTGGTGGTGATTCCCGGCGAGAAATGGAGCGGCTGAGTCCTCGAACGCCTGATTCACACGCCCCAGCCTCTTCATTCAAGGTTTTCCATGTCTTCGATTCCCGCCCTGATCATCCTCGGTAACAGTGCGCTGGCCACCGCGCGCCGGTTGCAGACGCTCTACCCGCAGGCGCAGATCCACGGCCTGCGCGGGCGCGTCGAGGGCGTCGAACAGCCCTACGACGATTTCGGCGATACCCTGCGCAGCCTGTATCGCGCCGGTACGCCGATCATCGCCCTGTGCGCGGCCGGTATTGTCATTCGCTGCCTGGCACCGCTGCTGGCCAGCAAAGGCGCCGAGCCGCCGGTGCTGGCTGTAGCCGAAGACGGTAGCGCGGTGGTGCCGTTGCTCGGTGGCCTGGGTGGCGTCAACGTCATGGCCCGTGAGATTGGCGTGCTGCTCGCGGTGCCGGCAGCGATCACCACCAGCGGCGAACTGCGCTTCGGCACCTGCGTGCTCAACCCGCCGCCGGGCTACGTGCTGGCTGATCTGGAGCAGGGCAAGCGCCTGGTCAGCGATTTGCTGGCGGGCGATTCGCTGCGCATCGAGGGCGAGGCGCCCTGGCTGGAACAGGCCAGCTTGCCGCTGGATGAGCAGGGCAGCCGCACGTTGCGTATCAGCCCCCATGTGGGCGGGCAGGGCGATGCGCTGCTGATTCATCCGCGCCTGGTGCTGGCGCGCATCGATGCCCAGGCCGACGCCTCGGCCGATGCCGTGCGCGAGCTGTTGCAGACGGCGGGCCTGGCTTCGGTGTCGCTGGCGGCCTTGCTGGCCGGGCGCGAGCGAATGAGCGATGCGCAGCTGGCAGCCGTGGCCGCTGAATTGGAGGTGCCGCTGCGTTTCATAGGCACTGACGTCGAGTTGCCCGCTGCGCTGATCGAGAGCGCCGGCGTGGCACTGCACCTGGCCGATTCGCCACAGCATGCCGAGACAAATGGCAAGCCACGCGGCCGCCTCAGTGTGGTCGGTCTCGGCCCCGGCGCTGCTGAGCTGATGGCGCCGGCAGTACGCCAGGCGCTGGACGAGGCCGAGGATGTGCTCGGCTACGAAACCTACGTGAACATGGCCGGGCCGTTCCATGCCGGCCAGGTGCTGCATTGCAGCGACAATCGCGAAGAATTGCAGCGCGCTGCCCACGCGTTCGAGTTGGCCACGCAAGGACGCCGTGTGGTGGTGGTGTCGTCCGGCGATCCGGGTGTGTTCGCCATGGCCGCGGCGGTGCTCGAAGCGCTGGAGGCGTCGAGCGAGCCCGCCTGGCGGCAGGTCGAGCTGCAGATGCTGCCGGGCGTGTCTGCCGCGCTGGCCACGGCCGCCAAAGCCGGTGCGCCGCTAGGCCATGACTTCTGCATGCTGTCGCTGTCGGACAACCTCAAGCCTTGGGCGATGATCGAGAAACGCCTGGATCACGCCGCGGCGGCCGACCTGGCGATGGCCTTCTACAACCCGATTTCCAAGTCGCGCCCCTGGCAGCTGGGCCGCGCACTGGAAATCGTCCGTCAGCACCGCACGCCGGACACTGTGGTGGTGCTGGGCCGTGACATCGGCCGCCCGGCCGAATGTTTACGCATCCTCAGCCTGGGTGAGCTGACGGCAGAGCTGGTCGATATGCGCACGCTGGTGATCATCGGCTCGTCGACCACCCGCCGTTTCGCCCGCGATGACGGCAGCGAGTGGGCCTACACGCCGCGCTGGTATCCGCACTAGATATTGCGCCGCATCGTTTTTGCTCAAGTGCTATGAATTAATTGAGCGACCGCTGGATACCTTCGTCACTCAAGAGTTCTTCGAGTTTCGCTTTGAATGCTGCAGGAACAGCTTTTTTTGCGTGCTTTGGTGGATTGAATGCACTGCCGCCAAGATTGTCACGGCCCGAAACTTCACTCTCGCCGATTAAGATCCAGCTAGAGTCGTATACAGAGGCTTTCATGTCATATATGAGAGCCGTATTGTTCATCGTATCGGCTTTCCACTCAGTAATTGTGAACAAAATAATTCGCTTTGCTTTCTCTTCTTTATAGCCCTCAGCTAGAACGCTCTTGTTTACAGATTGAGGGACCGATATTACTGATGCCTTTGCTCCTGCCTTAATAAATGTGCGGACAATAGACTCGGCCATATCATCGGACAATGCCGCACCGCTGAGAGTGTTTATATCGAACGGGTTGCCGAAGCCGCCGCGCTGTACGCCTACAAAGGTGGGCGTTTTACTTCCCGAAAGCACATATGGTCTCTGATCTTGTACGGCAACTGCCACGGCTAGGCCCTTGGTGACTTTTATGTCCGCGAGCGTTTCATGATAAGAGTGCTTATTTCCAACCGCGCAGCCCGAAATCAGGGCAAAGACGAACAAGCCTAAGCACATCTTTACACATCGACTCATTTTCACTCTCCTTTTAAAACGAAGGAGACTAGCAAAAGGTTCGTGTCGAAATCTAGAAAGAGTTTGAAGGCGCATTGGCGAGGGTACTTGGCGCATAGTGATGCCAAGGCTCGCCGTTGGCGATTGAACTTTCGGACGCTCAATTAGTTGGCGAAATACTTACGGCCTGCTGTCTATAATCGGTACGTCCAAGGAGCTGGCATGTCGATCGATCCTACCGTTGTCTCTCATCTGCTCGCTGTCATCTGGTTTGTCGGCTGCTGGTTCGGCTACACCCGTTACGCCAGCTGGAAGGCCCGCGACACGGCGTGCCTGTCCAGCGTGCTGCACCTGTACCGCGAGGACTGGATGCGCCGCCTGCTGCTGCGCGACAACCGCATTGCCGACGCCAGCGTGATTGGCAACCTGGAGCGTAACGCCTCGTTCTTCGCCTCCAGCACGCTGATCATCCTCGCCGGTATCTTCACCGTGCTCGGTGCTTCCGACCGGGCGCTGTCCCTGCTGGCCGATCTGCCGCTGGTGCAGCCGGTCAGCCGCGAGATGGCCGAGTTCAAGCTGTTGTGCCTGGCGCTGGTGTTCGTCTACGCGTTCTTCACCTTCAGCTGGTGCATGCGTCAATACAACTTCTCCGCGGTGCTGATCGGCTCGGCGCCGATGGTGGGCGAGCGCGATGTTTCCGAGCAGGAACGCAAGGCCTTCGCCGTGCGTGCGGCACGGGTGATCTCGATGGCTGCCAACCAGTTCAACCTGGGCCTGCGCGCCTATTATTTCGGCATGGCCACGCTGGCATGGTTCATCAATCCCTGGTTCTTCATGCTGGTCACGGTGGGGGTGGTCGTCGTGTTGTACCGCCGTGAGTTTCACTCCGATGTACTCGATGTGATGGTGTTTACCCCAACTCAGGCAGGCGAACTGCCGAAGGAGAAAAACGAATGAGCATTCCGTTCTGGTGTGTATTTATCGCCGCGCTGCTGATCTACCTCGCCAAGCTGCCCGTGGCCAAGGCCATGGCTGCCGAGTCGGGCGGCTACGACAACCATCATCCACGGGCTCAGCAGGGCCGCCTGACCGGGCTCGGCGCGCGGGCCTATGCGGCGCACCTGAATAGCATCGAGATCTTCCCGCTGTTCGCCGCTGGCGTGCTGATGGCGCACACCACCCAGGTGTTCGGCTGGTGGGTGGACCTGCTGGCGATTCTGTTCATCGTCACCCGCGTGCTCTACCTGGTCTTCTACTGGCGTGACATCGCCACGCCGCGCTCGGCGGTGTGGATCGTCGGCCTGCTCTGCTGCCTGTTGTTGATGCTGGCCCCGGCGATTCGCTGGCTGCTGGTCAGCGTCTGACCTGCTAGCGCACGCAGGCCCGGCCTGCTGCATATGCCACAAACGACAAGGCCCGCATGAGCGGGCCTTGTTGCGTGTGCGCGGTGGCGGTTACTTGCCGTCGACGGCGTCACCGATCTCATCGGCCGCGTCGTCCATGGCATCGCCAGCGTCATCCGCGGCGTCTTCGACCTTCTCGCCGGTGGTGGGTTCGCGGCCCAGGGCCTGGTTGGTCTTGTCACCGATGGCTTCGCCGGTTTCCTCGGTGGCATCGCCGAGCGACTCCATGGCTTCGGACGCGGACTCCTTGGCCGACTCCATCTTGTCTTCAGGGGTCTTTTCGCAGGCGGCCAGACCCAGGGTCACGGCCAGCAGCAGGGCATATGTCAGCGGTTTCTGCACGATTGAATCTCCATTGGCTGCGGATGCGATGAATCATCCGTGCGTCTTGGAGCCGGGGGCGTTGGCGAAGTTCCGGGATGAATTACGGCGACGGCGGGGCGGGGGTAGTGCGCAGGGCAGGGAGGAAAATTGCCTGCGGCAGGGCCGCAGGCAATCCGGGTATTACTGTTGCTGATTGGCCGGCGGCGTGGTTGGCGCCGGAGTGGCCGGAGCAGGCGGAGGCGTCATGGGAGCCGACTCTTCAGCATTCTCCTCGGCACGCTCCTGTGCGGCTTCAGCTTGCTTCTTGGCCGCTTCATTGCTGTGTTCGGCGGCGTCGTTAAGGGATTCCTGTGCTTCCGACTGCGCCTCGCGGGCGTCCTCGGCTTTGTCCTCGGAGGCTTTGTCGCACGCGGCGAGACCGAGGGTGGCAGCTAACATCATTGCGTAGGCGAGTGACTTCTGCATGGTTTGGTTCTCCTTGGAAAAATGGCCAGCACATTTTCGAGGCTGCCTGGGCGTCAGAAGTTCACTGTGTTTGCCGCTGCCGGAGGTGTGACGGCGCCGGGGCGCGGGTATCATGCGCAGCTTCATGCAGTCGCCACGAGGTCCTGACGATGAGCGATAACCCCATTCTAGAGCGCGCCGAGCGCTTTCTTTCGGCCCTGCGCCACTGCCAGGTGCTGGGCCTGCAGGTGCACGAGGCGGTCGCCTCCGGCCTGACCCTGCGCCTGCCGTACAGCACGCAGATCGTCGGCGATCCGCAGAGCGGGGTGATCCACGGTGGCGCGATCACCACTCTGATGGACACCACCTGTGGCATCTCCACCGTGTGCGTGCTGCCGGAATTCGAGATCTGCCCGACGCTCGACCTGCGCATCGACTACATGCGCCCGGCCCAGCCGAACAAGGACGTGTTCGGCTTCGCCGAGTGCTACCGGGTCACCGAGAACATCATCTTCACCCGCGGTTACGCCTACCAGGACAACCCGCAGGAGCCGATCGCCCACGTGGTCGGCGCGTTCATGCGCATGGGCAAGCCGACCGAACTCAAGCGCTCTGCCAAGGGAGTGGCCTGATGACCACGCTGAACCTCAACGAGCTGGTGCGCGAAGCCCACGAGAAGAACGACTACGACACGCTGCTGAGTCTGATTCCCTACGCCAAGCTGATCGGCATCGAATGCCTGCGCCTGGGCGATGACATGGTCTTCCGCCTGCCGGCGAACAAGGACAACATCGGCAACCCGACACTGCCGGCGCTGCACGGCGGAGTGATCGCCGGTTTCATGGAGCACGCCGCGATGCTCCACCTGCTGATGTTCATGGGCATCCCGCATTTGCCGAAAATCATCGACTTCTCGATAGATTACCTGCGCGCCGGCCATTATCGTGACACCTACGCGCAGTGCCAGGTCTGGCGCCAGGGGCGCCGGGTGGCCAATGTGGCGATCACCGCCTGGCAGACCAACCAGACCGAGCCGATTGCCACCGCACGGGCGCATTTCAAAGTCGATGAGCCCTAAGACCCTGTTTACGATCTCTTGCCCGTCGGCCATACCGCGTTAAAAACAGTCTCGGAATGCTCATTTACAGCCCGTAAACTCCGCTTCCTCGACTGTTTTTGCCTTGTCTGGCTCTAGTCCAAAAGTTCGTAAACAGACTCTGCGCCGTTCACGCTCGGGAAATAGAAGAATAAGGACACTCAATGGATGCGTTGCTGATCCTCGGCGGCCTGCTGCTGATTCTTGCCGGGCTGATCTGGCTGGTCATGCTGGCTTTCGGCACCAGCCTGCTGTGGGGCTGGGGCAGCCTGATCCCGCCGATCACCCTGGTCTACGTGCTGCGCCACTGGCGTACCGCGCGCAAGGCGGTGGCGCTGGCTGGGCTCGGCTTCATTCCGCTGGTGGTCGGCCTGACCCTGCTGGCCAGCCATGACCCGGTGCGGCTGGCGGCGATCCTCAGCCTGGACTGGGCGAAACCGGCCTACCAGGCACCGGCCGAACTGGATATCGATCTGCATGGCGAACTCAATGGCCAGGCCTTTGCCCCGCAGCACGCCGAGCTGATCGATGGCGTGCTGAGCCTGCGCGAGGGCCAGGATTTCTTCGCCCGCCGCGAGGTGAAGATCCGTCTGCCGCAGGGCGCGACGAAGGCGCCGATCCGCCTCGACGTGCTGCCCGAGGACAGCGGCAACCTGCCGGAAGTCGAAGTGAGCTGGCTGCTGCCCGAACAGGACCTGCCGGAGGCCCGGCGCCTGAGCAAGGGCTACACCCTGCACCTGGACCTGCAGGCGTTGCCGCCGAACAAGCTCAATGGCGACTTCCACCTGGTGCTGCCCGCGCAGTACGGCACTACCCTCAGCGGCCGCCTGGAGCTGTTCACCGATCGCCTGCGCTACCGCGACGGCCAGCTCGACACCGCGTTCGACTCCCAGGAAACCCTGGTGCATGTGGTCGAGGATCACCTGCAGCGTCGCTTCGCCAGCCGGCTTGTGCAGGTGCAGCCGATCCCGCTGGTGACTTTTCCGACCACCCGCGTACCGCTGACCGTCACGGCCAGGGTCAATGGCCAGGATCAACAGGTGGAACTGGTGCTGCGCAAAGGGCAGAGCGGCTGGCAGGTCGAGGGCGATCACTACCCGCAGCTGGCGCAGTCGACGAGTGCCCCGAGCAAACCGAGCAGCGCCCAGGTGCCGACGCCGCGTGAGCCAAGCCGGCCGACGGTCGACCGTCGCGTGCGCTTCTCGCTGCTGCGTCTGCTGAGCAATCCGCAGCAATACCAGAACCTCAGCATGCGCGTGTTCAAGGTCAGTGGCGGCGCTGCCGAAGGGCGTTTTGCCGGCCTCGACAGCGACGGCAGCATCCGCCTGAGCCAGCAGCACGGCGGTGCCGGGCAGGCCAGTTTCACCCTGCACCCGGACGAAATCAGCCGCGTCGAGCTGCTCGAACCCTGAACGGGTTTTTCGCCAAGCCCTTGAAATTCATTCCGAAGTCCCCATCTGCAGGACATCCCGCCGCGATTGCGGCCTGTCCTGCATGTGGAGTTAGACGACCATGAGTGTGGAAACTCAAAAAGAAACCCTGGGCTTCCAGACCGAGGTGAAGCAACTGCTTCACCTGATGATCCATTCGCTGTACTCGAACAAGGAAATCTTCCTGCGCGAGCTGATCTCCAACGCCTCCGACGCGGTGGACAAGCTGCGCTTCGAAGCGCTGGCCAAGCCCGAGCTGCTCGAGGGCGGCGGCGAGCTGAAGATTCGCCTGAGCTTCGACAAGGACGCCAAGACCGTCACCCTCGAGGACAACGGCATCGGCCTGAGCCGTGAAGAAGCGATCGCCCACCTGGGCACCATCGCCAAGTCCGGCACCGCCGACTTCATGAAGAACCTCACCGGCGACCAGAAGAAGGACTCGCACCTGATCGGTCAGTTCGGCGTGGGCTTCTACAGCGCCTTCATCGTCGCCGACAAGGTCGACGTGTACAGCCGCCGTGCCGGCCTCGCGGCCAGCGAAGGCGTGCACTGGTCGTCGAAGGGCGAGGGCGACTTCGAGGTCGCCACCATCGACAAGGCCGAGCGTGGCACGCGTATCGTCCTGCACCTCAAAAGCGGCGAAGACGAGTTCGCCGATGGCTGGCGCCTGCGCAACATCGTCAAGAAATACTCCGACCACATCGCCTTGCCGATCGAGCTGCCCAAGGACCCCATCTCTTCTCAAGAGCACGGCGAAGAGGCCGACAAGCCGGCTGAAGCCGAGTGGGAGACCGTCAACCGCGCCAGCGCGCTGTGGACCCGCTCGCGCAGCGAGGTGAAGGACGAGGAGTACCAGGAGTTCTACAAACACGTCGCCCACGACTACGAGAACCCGTTGGCCTGGAGCCACAACAAGGTCGAAGGCAAGCTGGAATACACCTCGCTGCTCTACGTACCAGGCCGCGCACCGTTCGACATGTACCAGCGTGAAGCGCCGAAAGGCCTCAAGCTTTACGTGCAGCGCGTGTTCATCATGGACCAGGCCGACGAGTTCCTGCCGCTGTACCTGCGCTTCATCAAGGGCGTGGTCGACTCCAATGACCTGTCGTTGAACATCTCCCGCGAGATCCTGCAGAAAGACCCGATCATCGAGTCGATGAAGTCGGCGCTGACCAAGCGTGTCCTCGACATGCTGGAGAAACTGGCGAAGAACGAGCCTGAGCAGTACAAGGCGTTCTGGAAGGCCTTCGGTCAGGTGCTCAAGGAAGGTCCGGCGGAAGACTTCGCCAACAAGGAGAAGATCGCCGGCCTGCTGCGCTTTGCCTCTACCGCCGGTAATGACGGCGAGCAGAACGTCTCGCTCACCGACTACCTGGCGCGGGTCAAGGAAGGTCAGGACAAGATCTACTACCTGACCGGCGAAACCTACGCGCAGGTGAAGAACAGCCCGCACCTGGAAGTCTTCCGCAAGAAAGGCATCGAAGTGCTGCTGCTCACCGACCGCATCGATGAGTGGCTGATGAGCTACCTGAGCGACTTCGACGGCAAGCAGTTCGTCGACGTGGCCCGTGGCGACCTCGACCTGGGCAAGCTGGACTCGGAAGAAGACAAGAAGGCCCAGGAAGAAATCGCCAAGACCAAGGAAGGCCTGGTCGAGCGCCTGAAAGGTGCGCTGGGTGAGCAGGTGGCCGAGGTGCGTGTCTCGCATCGCCTCACCGACTCGCCAGCCATCCTCGCCATCGGCGAGCAGGACCTGGGTCTGCAGATGCGCCAGATCCTCGAAGCCAGCGGGCAGAAAGTGCCGGATTCCAAGCCGATCTTCGAGATCAACCCGGCGCACCCGCTGATCGAGAAGCTCGATGCCGAGCCGGACGAGGATCGCTTCGTCGACCTCTCGCACATCCTCTTCGACCAGGCTGCCCTGGCCGCCGGCGACAGTCTGAAGGACCCGGCCGCTTATGTGCAGCGTCTGAACAAGCTGCTGGTCGAACTCTCCGCGTAAGCACCACCGCTCCAGGAAAAGGCCCGCTTGCTGCGGGCCTTTTCGTATCCGCTATTTTCTGCCGGACAGCGAATTTTTCGACCGTTTAGTCGAAAAATGATCTTTCTTCTGCCAATGAGCGGATTTTTCTGGCGGACCGGCATGGTGGCTAATTAATATCCAACTCCGTCACCCAGCCGATCTTTCCGCCGTCGGTTCCTGGTCATCAGCTTTTTCGTTGTGCAGTCGATGAGCCCGCCATGAATTACCTCTCCAGCCTGTTCATCGATGCCCGCGATCCGGGCCTGCTGCTGTATGGCAACCACAATCCCTGGCTGGTCGCCCTGTCGATCGGCATCGCCATCTTCGCCTCGGGCATGGCCCTGCAGGTGGCAGGCATGGCGCGCCTGAGCCGCAACACACTGTATCGGCAGATCGCCCTGATCACCGGCTCGCTGGCGCTCGGCGGCGGGGTCTGGGCCATGCACTTCATCGGTATGCTGGCGTTCGAGCTGTGCGCGCGGGTCGACTACCAGCCCGGCCTGACACTGCTGTCGCTGCTGCCGAGCCTCGGCGCGTCCTGGGTCGCCCTGCAGTTTCTCGCGCGTCGACAGATCAGCTGGCCGCAGCTCTGTATCGCCGGCGTGCTGGTCGGCGCCGGCATTGGCGCCATGCACTACACCGGCATGGCAGCCATGCAGATGGCGCCGCTGCTGCGCTACGACCCCTGGTGGTTCGCCCTGTCGATTCTAGTCGCGGTAGTACTGGCAATCCTTGCGCTGTGGGTGCGCTTCGGCCTGCGCGGGCGCCTGTCGTCCGGTCGGGCGATCATGGCCAGTGGCTGCGTCATGGGCCTGGCGATCGCCGGCATGCATTACACCGGCATGGCCGCCGCCCGTTTCATCGGTACGCCGGAGCTGTCCACCAACCAGGGCAACGCCGACAGTGTGTTCATCGCCCTGGCGGTGTCGCTGATCACCGTTTCCCTGACCATCTTCGTTGCGGGGGTCAATGGCCTGCTGCGTTATCGCCTGCTGTACCGGCAGATGCAGAACAACGAGCTGCGGATGCGCGCGATCCTCGATACCGCCGTCGACGGCGTGGTCATCATCGACGACAAGGGCATGATCGAGGGCCTCAATCCCGCTGCCGAGCGCCTGTATGGCTGGCAGAAGCATGAGCTGATCGGGAGGTCCGTCAATACGGTGATTCCGGCGAGCTACCACCTGGGCGACCCGAACTACCTGCCCAACCTGATGCGCCGAGGCGAGAGCGCCATCATCGGCGGCAGTCTTGAAGTGGAAGCGCAGCGCAAGAACGGCAGCCTGCTGCCGATCCGTCTGGCCATCGGTCTGGCTGACCTGCCGGGCAGGCAGTTGTATGTCGGCTTCATCAGCGATATCAGCGAAAACAAGGCGATGGAGCGGGCCTTGCGCGACAGCGAACAGCAGTACCGCTCGTTGATCCGCAACATCCCTGGCGTGTCGTTCCGCTGCCTGCTGGACGAAGACTGGACCATGCTGTTCATCAGCGAGGCGGTGGAACAGCTCACCGGCTGGGAGCCCGCAGCCTTCACCGAGCAACGCCTGGCTTTCAGCCGCCTGATCCACCCGGCTGACCGCGATGTGGTGGCCCAGCAGGTTCTCGATGCCTTCGACGCCGGGCGCAATTACGTGGTCGAGTACCGTCTGCAGCGCCGTGACGGCAGCGAGATCTGGGCTTGGGAAAGCGGCGGGGCGGTGGCCGATCAGTTCGGCCAGACCAAATGGATCGACGGGGTAATCCTCGACGTCACCGAAACCAAGCTGCGCAACGCCGAGTTCGAAGGCACGGTGACGGCCATCAGCCGCGCGCTGGCGGTGATCGAGTTCGACCTGTGCGGGCATATCCTCACCGCCAACCAGAACTTCCTCGATCTCATGGGCTACAGCCTGGAGGACATCCAGGGCCAGCATCACCGCATGTTCTGCGAGCAAACGTACATCGTCAGCCCGGAATACGAGGCGTTCTGGGCGCATTTGGGGCGCGGCGAGATCGACTCTGGCGAGTACCTGCGCCTGGGTAAGGACGGCAAGCAGGTATGGATCCAGGCTAGCTACAACCCGATCTTCAATGCCGAGGGCAAGCCGTTCAAGGTGGTCAAGTTCGCCACCGATATCAGCTTGCGCCGGGCGATGGAGAAAGAGCTGCGCGCCGAACGCGACCGCGCCGAGCAGGCGGCGGCGGCCAAGACCATTTTCCTGGCCAACATGAGCCATGAAATCCGCACGCCGATGAACGCCATCATCGGCTTCACCGATCTGCTTCTGGGCACTGCACTGGACGCCATGCAGCAGCGCCACCTCAACACTGTGCGCCACTCAGCACGCTCGTTACTCGGCCTGCTCAACGACATCCTCGACACCGCCAAGCTGGAAAAGGGCGCGCTGGAGCTGGAGCAGGTCGACTTCTCGCTGCACGAACTCTGCGAGCAGGTCTGTGCATCGCTGCGCCTCGGCGCGCAGAGCAAGGGCCTGAAGCTGAGCCTGGTGTACGACGACAGCCTCGGCGAGTTCTTCAAGGGCGATCCGCTGCGCATTCAGCAGGTGCTGACCAACCTGGTCGGTAACGCGGTCAAGTTCACCGAGCAGGGCTGGGTGCGTCTGGAAGTGACGGGGCACGATGGGCAGGTGGCACTGGCCGTGCGCGACAGCGGTATCGGTATTGCCGCCGACCGCCTGGAGCGTATCTTCGATCCCTTCGCCCAGGCGGATGCCTCCATGAGCCGGCGCTTCGGCGGCACCGGACTGGGCACCACCATTGCCCTGCAACTGGTCAAGCTGATGGGCGGCTCGCTGCAGGTGCAAAGTCAGCTGGGCGAGGGCAGCGTATTCACCGCGACACTGCCGTTGCAGGTCGGCCAGGCGGTTATCGCCGAACTGCAGGGCGTGGCCAGCGGTCTGCCGGCGTTGCGCATCCTGGCGGCGGACGATGTACCGCAGAACATCGAGTTGCTGGCGCTGACCCTCGGCCAGTTCGGCCATGAAGTCACCGTGGCGGCCGATGGCGAAGAAGCGGTGGCGGCTTTCCTCAAGGGCCGCTTCGATGTGGTGCTGATGGATGTGCAGATGCCGCGGGTCGACGGTCTGGAGGCGACCCGACGCATCCGCCGGCATGAGCAGGAGCTGGGCGTGGCGGCGACGCCGATCATCGCACTGACCGCCAGCGTGCTCGATCAGGACCGGCGCGCGGCCCGTGAGGCGGGCATGGATGGCTTTGCCTCCAAGCCGCTGGAAGTCGCCAAGTTGCTCGCCGAAATCGCCCGTGTCACCGGGGTCGCCCCGGAGTTCGTCGAGGCCTTGCAGGCCGAAGCGGCCAACGAGGTCGATGCGGTGATCGACTGGGCGCAAGGGGCGCGCCTGTGGGGCGATGCGCCGGCGCTGACCCTGGCGATCCGGCGCTTCTTGCAGGATAACGTCGGCGCCTTCGATCAGGTCGAACGTCTGCTGGTCCAGGCTGATGTGCCTGCAGCCGTCGAGCTCACGCACAAGGTCCGGGGCGCCGCCGGCAACCTTGCGCTGGTGCAGGTCAACCGGCTTGCCGGGCAACTGGAGCATGCGCTCAAGGCCGGCGCACTGGACGCGGCGGCGGATCTGCTGCCAGATTTATTGCATGCCGTGGCGCGGGTGCACGCCGAATTGCCGGAGAGCGCCGTTATCGCGCCGGCCCGCGACACAGCCGGGCTGGCCCTGGGGGCGCTGCAGCCGCTGGCCGAGCGGGCACGCGTCGCCCTGCAGCGCGGTGAACTGGATGAAGAGGCGTTGCACAGCCTGACCGGCAGCCTGGCGCTGCATGGGCAGGCAGTACGCGCCAGTGCCCTGGAAGGCGCGATCAATGATTTCGACTTCGACCACGCCGACGCGCTCCTCGCTGAGTTACTCGACTGGCTGGAGCAGCACGCCGGGGTTACACCGCAATGATCAAGCCCAACGATGCCCGTCCCACGCTCCTGCTGGTCGACGACGAAGCGACCAACCTGCAGGTGCTGCGGCATATCCTCCAGGACGACTACCGCCTGCTGTTCGCCAAGGATGGTGAGAAGGCACTGGAGCTGGCCTTTCGCGAGCAGCCGGATCTGGTGCTGCTCGACGTGATGATGCCGGGCATGACCGGCTACGAGGTTTGCACCACGCTCAAGCAAACGGCCAGCACGGCCGGTATTCCGGTGATCTTCGTCACCGCGCTGGCCGATACCGCCGACGAGGCCCGGGGCTTCGACGTTGGCGCCGTGGACTACATCACCAAGCCTGTGAGCCCGTTGATCGTCAAGGCCCGCGTGCGCACGCACCTGTCGCTGGTGCGGGTCGACGAGCTCAAGCAGACGCGCCTGCAGATCGTCCAGCGCCTCGGCCTGGCCGCCGAGTACAAGGACAACGAGACCGGCCTGCACGTCATCCGCATGAGCCACTATTCGCGCGTACTGGCCCTGGCCGCAGGCTTCAGTGAAACCGCGGCGGACGACCTGCTCAATGCCGCGCCGATGCACGATGTGGGCAAGATCGGCATTCCCGACGCCATTCTGCAGAAGAACGGCAAGCTCGATGACGCCGAGTGGGACGTGATGCGCAATCACGCCCAGATTGGCGCGGAGATCATTGGCGAGCACGAGTCCGGCCTGTTGCGCATGGCCCGCAGCATCGCCCTGACGCACCACGAGAAGTGGGACGGCAGCGGTTATCCCAACGGCCTGCGCGGTGAGGAAATCCCCCTGGAGGGACGCATCGTCGCGATCGCCGACGTGTTCGATGCGCTGACCAGCGTGCGCCCGTACAAGTCGGCCTGGACGGTGGAAGACACCCTGGCGCTGATCCAGCGCGAAAGCGGGCGGCATTTCGATCCGCAGCTGGTCGAGCTGTTCATCGAGCAGATGCCTGCGATTCTCGAGATCAAGGCGCGCTGGGCGGAGCATTGATAGCCCGCTGGCAGGCTTCCCGTCACTAGGCGCGCGCGCCTGAAGTGCTATCCCGCTCAGCGCGAGAGGTGCGATCGAAAGCCCATGTGCCAGACAGGTATCACAGACTTGTCAGGAACCTTTCCGCTGCGGCAGGGCCAACTACTCATCTTCCGCCGCAAACAGGGGCTTGCATGAGTCAGATCGTCAACCGCGCCGTGCGCTATGAGGTCGAAGGCCGTTCATTCGAGGGACGGCTGCTGTTCGATGGCTCCAGCCAGGGTGCGCGTCCAGGGCTGCTGATGGCGCCGAACTGGATGGGCGTTTCTGCACGCGCCATCGACATGGCCGAGCGCGTGGCCACGCGTGGTTACGTGGTGCTGGTAGCCGACCTGTATGGCGCCGATGTGCGCCCGCAGGATGCGCAGCAGGCGAGCGCCGCGATGATGGCGGTGAAAGACACACCGGCCCTGCGCCAGCGCATGCAGGCGGCGTTGATGACCTTGCGCGAGCAGCGCGATATCCCGCTGGACGCAGCGCGCCTGGCCACTTTCGGCTTCTGCTTTGGCGGTCACTGCACCCTGGAGCTGGCCCGTTCAGGCGCTGAGGTGCAGGCGTCGATATCCTTCCACGGCACATTGAGCACTGCCGACCCGGCCGATGCACTGAACATCAAGGGCGCGGTACTGGTGCTCGATGGCGCCGCCGACCCCCTGGTACCACGTGAGCAGTTGGGCGAGTTCGTCGCCGAGATGCTTCTGGCCGACGTTGACTGGCAGCTGAGCAGCTTCGCCGGGGCCGTGCATTCCTTCACCGACCCGCTCGCCAATACGCCCGGCCGCATGCAGTACGACGCCAGAGCTTCGCAGCGCGCCTTCGCCGCAATGTACGAGCTGCTCGACGAGGTTTTCGCCTAGCTGCGCGTCATGGCCGTCGCGGCAGCTCAATGCGTGCGTCTTCGCCCGGCACGCGTGGCCAGTCGCCATCCGCCCAGCGTTGCCGGGCCTGCTCCAGCACGAGCGGATCACTGGCGATGAAATTCCAGAACATCCGTAGCGGCCCCAGCGGCTCCCCGCCGATCAGTACCAGGTGGCATTCGCTGCAGGCGATCAGGGTCATGGCTTCGCCTTCCGGCAACACTGCCAGCCCGTGCAGGGGCAGGTCGCTGTCTTCCAGCTGGGCGTCACCGTCGATCAGGTACAGTGCCCGTTCGCGGTGTTCCGCCGGAATCAGCAGGCTGGCGCCGGCCTGCAGGTGCAGCTCGGCGTACAGCGTGGGCGAGCGCACGGCCACTGGCGACTGCAGGCAGAAACCGTTGCCGGCGATCAGGCGGATCGTCACGCCCAGGCTGTCGCTGACTGGCAGGCTCGCTGCCGGGTAGTGCGCATAGCTCGGATCGCCTTGTTCGTCGGCCTGGGGCAATGCCAGCCAGACCTGCAAACCATGCAGGGTCGAGCCGCTGGCGCGCAGCGCCGCCGGGGTTCGTTCGACATGCGCCACGGCACGGCCAGCGGTCATCCAGCTGACGTCACCGGGTTGCACCAACTGGTCCGAGCCGAGGCTGTCCTTGTGCTGCAGCGCGCCGTCGAACAGGTAGGTGAGGGTAGACAGGCCGATGTGTGGGTGCGCGTTGATGTTCATCCCACTGCCGGGCGCGTAGGTCTGCTCCAGCATGTGGTCGAAGAACACGAACGGGCCGATGCTGCGGCACTTGGCCGACGGCAGCGGACGCAGGATCGGTTGGCCGGCGATGTCCTCGGCGCGCGGCTGGATCAGCAGCAGGCCACTCATCTCAGGCATCGCTCAGGCGGGTGCTGACGACGACGTCGGTCTCGGTCATCAGCTTGTGCACCGGGCACTTGTCAGCGATGCGCAGCAGCTGTTCGCGCTGGGCGTCGTCGAGTGCGCCATGCAGCTGCAGCGCGACGTTGAGGCGGTAGGTGCCCTTGCGTTCCTCGCTGTCGTCGCGACTGACCTGCACGTCGACGTTGTCCAGGGCGATGCCTTTCTGCCGCGCGTACAGCGCCAGGGTCAGCGCCTTGCAGGCACCGAGGGCGGCGTCGAACAGGTCGTGGGGTTCCGGTGCCGAGGCGGCGCCGCCGAAGGCGACTGGCACGTCGCTGTGCAGAGTGTGTTCGCCGATGGTGATGCGCTGGCGCAGGCCGCTTTCCGTGGTGATCTCGATCATGACAACTCCTGGGCTGGTCGGGAGGCACCAGCCTAGCCCAGGAATCGTCCGCAGCCTACCGCCAACACGCGGGCAACGGCTCTAGACCAGCGCTGAGAGGCGCACGTCAGCACCCAACACACGTTGCAGGCGACCATCCGCCCCGCGGATCGGCACCGATACGGTGAAGCAGAAATCGTCGGTGGCCGAAGAGCGGTAGACCTGGGTGATGTGACTCTGCAGCGAGTCCGCCACGGCGCGGAACCACGGACGCTGGCTCCAGTTGCGGCCGCGGCAGGACGGGCCGTCCTGATGCGCCACGTCGCTGGCGAAGATGTTGTCGGAGAGCTGCACGCCGTTGCCGTCGACCAGGTAGAACAGCTCGAAGCGGGCATCGCGACGCAGGGTGTCGACGAGCAGGCGCTCGGCACCGGCGACATCACCGGCCAGTGGGGCCTGGCTGGCGAGTTGCTCGACGCTGGATTGCACCGCGCGGTGCAGTTCCAGGCGGAAGTCGCCGAGCCCCTGCAGCAGGCGGTCGCCATCTTCGCGCACCGCCTTGCTGTGACGCAGCACCTGACCGGCCTTGCCAAGCAGGTCGCCGGCAACCTGGGCAATTTGCTGTACATCGCCATTGATCGAGCGCACGGCCTGGCCGATCTGCTCGGTGCCGGTGGCGATGTGGCCGACGCGCTCGTCGAGACGGTCCATCACGTCGCGGGTGCTGTCCAGACCATTGCCGACCTGCAGCATACCCAGGCGACCGTCGTCGACGGCCTGGTGCATGCGTTCGCCGGCGCTGCTCAGTTGCTGCATGCCTTCGCGAAAGCGTTCGATGATGGTGCTGACCTGGCCGGTGGCCTCGGTGGTATGGCCGGCCAGGCGACGCACCTCTTCGGCGACCACGGCGAAGCCGCGGCCATGCTCGCCGGCGCGGGCGGCCTCGATGGCGGCGTTGAGCGCGAGCAGGTTGGTCTGCTGGGAAATGCTGGCGATCACGCCAATGACCTTGCTGACTTCCTCCAGCTGCGAGCTGAGGTTGCCGATCACCTGGCCCAGATCGCTTTCGCAGGCGCCAATCACGTCGACCTGGCGCAGTACATCCTGGCCGCTCTGCTGGCACTGGCGCAGGGTGCTGGAGACCTCGCCGGAGAGGCGGGCGACTTCGGCGGCGCCGGGCACCAGTTCGACATCGAGGGTGGTAGTGACCTGTTCGCTGGCGCTGGCGATCAGCTCCGAGGATTGCGCCAGGCTCTGCCCGCTTTCCTGGTTGGCGCTGGCGATGGTCGCCAGTTGCGGGGCGTGCGCGGCGATGCCCACGGCGGCGCCGAGGCTGGTGCGGATGCGCTGGTGCAGGCTGTCGCTGAAGCGGTTGAGGCGGCCCATCCAGGGCTGATTTTCCGGTAGGCGGGTGGTCAGATCATGGCTGTTGAACAGCGCGCTGAGGGCTTCTTCGTCCCGAGTACGCTGCGATGGTTTGCGCAGTAGCTGCAGCATGGCGAATCTCCTGAGGTCTGCAGTCCGCCGTGCAAGCACGGTGCCAGCATCTGTGATGGCTGTCACAAGGCTGGCGTCAGCCCAACGGCGCTTTCGTGCGCCATTTCAAGGCGATTCGCTGACGTGGTGCGCTATTTGGAGGCGGCGCCAACGCCCGATCTAGAGTTTGTGGGGTGGTACCAGAGCTGTTCGCGCAGGAGCGGGATGTTGTCGGGCAGGTCAGGGTTCTGCAATTCGATGATGCGGCGCTTGTCGAGCCCGGCCTGGCGGATGGCGTCGCCATGATGCTGCTGGAACAGGCGCTCGAAACTGCCGTCGGCGATCATCTTTTCCAGGCCGCTCTCGATGGCTTCGGCCAGGTCGGCGCGAGCGCGTGAGGTGAAGAAATAGAACGCGGTGGGGTAGTGCAGGACGATGTGCTCGTCGACCTCCAGGGCCAGGCCTTCCTTGTGCGCTTCGGCCTGTTCGCTCCAGGCCACCACCACCTCACGCGGAAAGACATCGAAGCGCCCGGCATCGAGCATGCGGAACAGGCTGGCGTAGCTCTGGCTGGTCACCACCTGCAGGCCGTTGCTGCGCAGGATCGCGGTGTCTGGCCAGTCGGCGCGCTGGCCGAAGCGCATCGGTCGCAGGTCGGCCAGGCTATCGACCGATTTCAGCCAGTGCTGGTCCTCGCGGCGAACCAGCGCCACGCGCCAGCCGATCAGGCCTTTATAAATCGGGATGCGGATCGGCAGCAGGGTGTTTTCCCGCTCGCGGGTGGTCATGGTCCACATCAGCTGCACGGCGCCGTCGTTGTGCTCCAGCGAGCGCTGCGCGCGACTTTGCGGCATGGCCTGGTCGGAGGCGCGCAGTTGATAGTCGCCGCCACTCTTGGTCAGCGCCTGACGCAGCAGCTCGACCACGTAGGCTTCCGGGTCGGTACCGGTAGAGTGCAGCGGATAGACCAGCGTCTCGCCGGCGAACAACGGCGGGGCGCAGAACAGCAGAAGACCGAGCAGGCGGGCGAATGACATGCAGCGACTCATCGAGGATGGCAACGCACCATGATGGCGCCTCGCGCGGCGTCTTGCCAGTGAACCAGCAGCGCGCTTCGCCGGTCTATCCTTGCCTTGCCCATTCACGGAGGATTGCCCTTGCGTATCTCGCGCCACCTGTTCGCCACGACCCTGGCCCTGCTCGCACTGGATTGCCTGGCGCGCGATTACCACTACAGCGATTCGCACCTGCACTACGTGGATTTCTTCCAGGAAACCGAGGGCATGAGCACGCTGCTGAAGGCGATGGATGCCGGCAAGATCGACCATGCGATGGTCTCCGGCATACCGGTGGCGAAGAAGTGGCACGAGGACGAACCCAAGCGCCCGCGCTACTACGCCGGTGACGACGCCGGTGCCTACTGGTACAGCGCCACCGACGTGTTTGTTGCGGCCGCCGTGAAGAAGCTCTCGCCGGAGCAGCGCAAGCGCGTGCACCCATTCCTCTCCGGCTTCAATCCCACCGACAAGAACGCCGATGCGCACATCCGTCGCATGCTCGAACTCGATCCGGGGCTGTGGCAGGGTCTGGGGGAAGTGTTCACCCGCCATGACGACCTCACCGCGCTGATCTATGGCGATACGCCGCGGGCCAACAACGAGGCGATGGCGCGGGTCTATCACCTTGCTGCCGAGTACGACCTGCCGGTGATGGTGCATTCCAACGTCACCTCCAAGCGCGAGCGCAACCCGTTGTACCTGGCGGAGATCGAAGACCCGCTGCGCAATCATCCGCACGTGCGGTTCATCTGGGCGCATGCCGGCACCAGCCTGGAAATCCACCGTCATCAGGAACACCTGGAGTTTCTCCACGGCACGCTCGAACGCATGCTTGGCGAATACCCGAACCTGTATATCGACCTGTCCTGGAGCGTGTTGCAGCCGTACCTGCTGGATGCCAAGGGCACGCCCGATCCGAAATGGCTGAAGCTGGTGGAGGCTTACCCAGACCGCTTCATGCTCGGCTCCGATGTCGTGGGGCGCTTCGAGGGTTTGGGCGACTACCTCCGGGCGTTCGATCCATTTCTCGACGCGTTGCCGGAGAAGGTCGCGCAGCAGGTCGCGCGGGACAACTTCCTCGCCGTGTTGCCGCGCAAGCGTCAGGCGCAGATCGCCGACTAACTGTCATCAGGCTGTAACGCAGTGGTCATAGCCTCGCGCCATCCCAATCAAGGAGCGCGATATGAAAGTCTTCAGCCTGACTGCCCTGGCGCTGAGCCTGGTCTCGACCATGACCCTGGCCGAGGTCCACGTCGACGGGCCGGTCGAGTACGGTGTGTTCGCCACCCAGTTCAAGGACCCGCAACCCGGCGAGCGCATTCTCAGTCGTTCCAACCAGAAGATCGAGCAGACCGACCAGGTGCCGGCGCGCCTCGGTAGCAAGTTCGGCATGCGTTACAACCTGCGCGGCAAGGTGGCCGGTGATCAGCCGCTGACCCTGTTGTACCTCACGCCGGGCCTGGTCAGTGTCGATGGCAAGCGCCAGGACAAGATCGAGCTGGTCCAGCAACTGGTGCCAGATGCCCCGCAGGACGTGATGGCCTTCGAATTCACCGAGCCGCATGAAGTGGTCGCCGGAGAGTGGACCTTCATGGTGTTCCAGGGAGATCGCCTGCTGGCGCAGCAGCGCTTCCAGGTTCGCTGACCCCGCCGTCGAGAAGAGCCCGGCGCAGCGATGCGCCGGGCTTTTTTGCGTTTGTCGCTAAAGCCGCGGGGTAGACAGGTCGATAGAGGGAGACGGGCAATCGGCTCGCAGAGCTGGCGCAAGACCAGCCACTGCCATTCGGATCTCTTGGAAAGGACGCTGTCATGTCGTTGAGAAATATCAAAGTCGCCACGCGAGCCGCTCTTGGCTTCGCCTTTATGGCCCTGCTGGTGCTGATTCTGGGTGGTTTCGCCCTGGTGCAGATGCAGCGCATGAATGCGCAGTCCAGCGAGGTCGACCAGGTCTGGTTGCCAAGCATCCTCGCCCTCAATGACGTCGGCCAGAACGCGCTGCGCGTGCGCGCCCTGACCCTGCGCCTGCTGGTGATCCGTGACGAGCAGGCCCTGCGTGACAACGAGCAGCGCCTGGAGGCCATCAAGCAGGACCTGCAGGCGGCCCAGAACCGCTACGAAGGCCTGATCAGCACGGACGAAGAACGCGCGCTGTACAACAGCTTCAACTCGGTCAAGGCGCAGTACATGCGCGAGCAGGAGCGAGTGGTCGACTACTCGCGCAAGGACATGATCGACGAGGCCATCGATGTCGCCAGCGGTGAGTTAAACCAGCACGCCGATGCCATGGTCAAGGCGCTCACGGACCTCACTGAACTCAACAAGCAGGGTGCCGGGCAGGCCGCGCAGAAAAACCGTGCGGTGTTCGACAGCGCCACTACTCTGGTCATCCTGCTGATGGTCACCGCCGTGGTGCTGACCATATTCCTGGCCCTGCTGCTGACTCGCAGCATCGTCCGGCCGCTGGCTCAGGCGGTAGGCGTGGCGCAGGTTGTCGCCTCCGGGGATCTGACCCAGGACATTTTTGTCGAGGGTGAGGACGAGCCTGCACAACTGCTGCAGGCTCTGAAAACCATGCAGCGCAGCCTGCGCGATACCATCCAGCGCATCGCCGACTCTTCCAGCCAACTGGCCTCGGCCTCCGAGGAGTTGCATGCGGTGACCGAGGATTCGACCCGCGGTCTGCATCAGCAGAACAACGAAATCGAACAGGCCGCCACCGCGGTCAACCAGATGACCGCGGCCGTCGAGGAAGTGGCACGTAACGCTGTGGACACCTCGGAAGCGTCACGCTCGACCGACCGCACGGCGAAGCAGGGGCAGGAACAGGTGCGCCAGACCGTGGAGTCGATCAGTCACCTGGCCCAGGATGTGACCAGCACCTCCAGCGAAGTCGGTGAGCTGGCCGGCAAGGTGCGCAATATCAGCCAGGTACTCGACGTGATTCGCGCAATCGCCGAACAGACCAACCTGCTGGCCCTCAACGCTGCCATCGAGGCGGCACGTGCCGGTGACGCGGGACGTGGGTTCGCGGTGGTAGCCGACGAGGTGCGCGCGCTGGCCCATCGCACGCAGCAGTCGACCCAGGAAATCGAGCAGATGATCGGCGGCATCCAGCAGGGCGCCGAGAAGGCGGTGAACGCGATGCAGGGCAGCAACTCGCGTGCACACTCGACCCTGGAGCTGGCGCAGGCGGCCGGCCGTGCGTTGGAAGAAATTACCCAGGCCATTGCCTCGATCAATGAGCGCAACCTGGTCATCGCCAGCGCCTCTGAAGAGCAGGCGCAGGTGGCGCGCGAGGTCGACCGAAACCTGGTGAACATCCGTGACCTGTCGCTGCAGTCGTCGGCCGGTGCCAACCAGACCAGTGCTGCCAGCCAGGAACTGTCGCGCCTGGCCGTGGACTTAAACAGCCTGGTGGCGCAGTTCCGTACCTGATCCATTTTCCCTGAGGAATAAAAAAACGGCGCCCTTGGGCGCCGTTTTCATTGCACGCTGATCAGCCTTTGTAGCGTTGCAGGATCAGCGTGGCGTTGGTACCGCCAAAGCCGAAGCTGTTGCTCATCACGGTGTTCAGCGTGGCGTTTTCACGCGTCTCACGCAGGATCGGCAGGTCGGCGACTTCCGGATCCAGCTCATCGATGTTGGCCGAGCCAGCGATGAAGTTGCCTTCCATCATCAACAGGCAGTAGATCGCTTCCTGCACGCCAGCGGCACCCAGGGAGTGACCGGAAAGGCTCTTGGTCGAGCTGATTGGCGGTGCCTTGTCGCCGAACACGGCGCGCACACCCTTGATTTCCGCGACGTCACCGACCGGGGTCGAGGTGCCGTGGGTGTTCAGGTAATCGATCGGTGCGTCGACGGTGGCCAGCGCCTGCTGCATGCAGCGGATCGCGCCTTCGCCGCTCGGGGCGACCATGTCGTAACCGTCGGAGGTGGCGCCGTAGCCGACGACTTCGGCGTAGATTTTCGCGCCACGCTTGAGTGCATGCTCCAGCTCCTCGACCACTACCATGCCGCCACCGCCAGCGATGACGAAACCGTCACGCTTGGCGTCGTAGGCGCGCGAGGCTTTTTCCGGGGTGTCGTTGTACTGGGTGGAGAGGGCGCCCATGGCGTCGAACAGGCAGCTCTGGCTCCAGTGTTCTTCCTCACCGCCGCCGGCGAAGACGATGTCCTGCTTGCCCAGCTGAATCTGCTCCATGGCCTGGCCGATGCAATGTGCGCTGGTGGCGCAGGCCGAGGAGATGGAGAAGTTCACACCCTTGATCTGGAACGGCGTGGCCAGACAGGCCGACACAGTACTGCCCATGGTGCGGGTGACGCGGTATGGGCCGATGCGTTTGACGCCTTTCTCGCGCAGGGTGTCGATGGCTTCCATCTGGTTCAGCGTGGAGGCGCCGCCAGAGCCGGCGATCAGGCCGGTGCGCGGGTTGGATACCTGCTCCGGAGTGAGGCCGGAATCGGCGATGGCTTTTTCCATCGACAGGTAGGCGTAGGCCGCGGCGTCGCCCATGAAGCGGAAGACCTTGCGGTCGATCAGCTCTTCAAGGTTGAGGTCGATTGAGCCGGACACGTGGCTGCGCAGCCCCATTTCAGCGTAAGCCGGGTTGAAACGGATGCCCGCCTTGCCTGTGCGCAGGCTGGCGGAAACGGTGTCTTTGTCATTGCCCAGGCACGAAACGATGCCCAGACCGGTGATCACGACGCGACGCATGCGGATAACCCTTAGAAATTGTCGGTGGAGGTGAACAGGCCGACGCGCAAGCCTTCGGCACTGTAGATTTCGCGGCCATCGACGCTGACGCTGCCATCGGCGATAGCCAGGATCAGCGAGCGGTTGATGGTGCGTTTGATATGGATGTTGTAGGTGACCTTCTTCGCGGTGGGCAGCACCTGGCCGAAGAACTTCACTTCGCCCGAACCCAGCGCACGGCCGCGGCCGGGGTTGCCCTGCCAGCCGAGGTAGAAGCCGACCAGCTGCCACATGGCGTCGAGGCCGAGGCAGCCGGGCATGACCGGGTCGCCTTCGAAGTGGCAGGCGAAGAACCACAGGTCCGGGGTGATATCGAGCTCGGCGACGATTTCGCCCTTGCCGTACTTGCCGCCGGTTTCGCTGATGTGAGCGATGCGGTCGATCATCAGCATGTTGGGGGCGGGCAGTTGCGCATTACCCGGGCCGAACAGCTCGCCGCGGCTACAGCGCAGCAGGTCTTCCCGGGTGAAGGCGTTTTGCTTGGTCATGCGAGCTCCTCAATGGCCCCGCCGCACGGGGCTAAGCGATACATCCTGGTCGCCGCAGGCTCTGGGCGTCTGTCGGCAGCGTAGTCATAGACTGTTGCGTGTTAGTGAAAGTCACAGTTCGTGTGAACACTCGTATACCGATATTGCTGCGGCGGGTGTTTCAGCAGTCCCGGTCTGACTCTAGCACTCCTGATTTACAACTAGTCGGGGCGGTTCAGCCAACGAAGCAACACCCGCTCCAGATCAGCACGTTTGAACGGTTTGGCCAGGTAATCGTTCATTCCTGCCTGCAAGCAGGCCTCCCGATCACCCTGTAGGGCGTTGGCGGTGAGGGCGATGATCGGTGTCGTACTGTAAGGCTTCTGCAGGCGGATTTGGCGCGTGGCTTCGTAACCGTCCATGACCGGCAGACGACAATCCATGAGAATCGCTGCGTAGGTGAACTGGCTGGCGCTGTGCACGGCCTGGACGCCATCGCCGACCAGGCTGACCTGATAACCGAGGCTGCGCAGCATGGCTTCGATCACCGTCTGGTTCACCGGGTTGTCCTCGACCAGCAGCACCTGCTGGCCATCGCCGGATGGTAGCGGCTGGTTGCTCGCCAGCTGCTGCGCGGCGGTGCGCAGGCTGAACGGCAGGGGAATCTCCAGGGTGAAGGTCGAGCCCTGTCCCTCGATACTCTGCGCGTGCAAGGTGCCGCCCATGCGTTCGGCCAGGGTGCGGGCGATCGACAGACCGAGGCCAGTGCCGCCATAGCGCCGGGAAATCGAGGTGTCGGCCTGCTGAAAGGCGTCGAACATGCGCTCAAGACGCTGCTGGGCAATGCCGATACCGCTGTCGTGGACCGCGCAGGTGAACCACAGCACTTCGTCGTCCAGCGATTGCCAGCGGGTCTCGATACGGATGCCGCCTTCCTCTGTGAACTTCAGTGCGTTGCCCAGCAGGTTGACCAGGATCTGGCGGATACGGGTCGGGTCCCCATGCACCTCGAAGGCCTCCAGGCCTGGCTGGTTTTCCAGGCGTAGATAAAGCCCATGCTGCTGTGCGCTGTGCTGGAACACCTGGATCGAGCCCTGCAGCAGTTCCAGCAAACTGAATGGAATGCGCTCCAGTTCCAGCGCGTCGCGTTCGATGCGAGAGAAGTCGAGGATGTCGTTGATCACCTTGAGCAGGTGTTCGGTGGACTCGGTGGCCAGCGCCGCGTACTCGGCCTGCTCCTGGGTCATTTCAGTGGTTTCCAGCAGTTGCAGCATGCCCAGTACGCCATTCATCGGGGTGCGCAACTCATGGCTCATCATCGCCAGAAAGTCGGACTTGGCGCGGTTGGCCTGTTCGGCTTCTTCCCGCGTCTTGATCAGCTGGGTCATGGATTGCTGCTGTTCGCTACTGGCCTTGGCCAGGCTGGCGGCGAGTGTATTGATATGCCGTGCCAAGTCACCGAGCTCGCCTTCGTCGGACTCGACCAGGCGTGTGTGGTAGTTGCCGGCCTGCAACGCATCCAGCGTACGCCCCATGTCGCTGAGCGGCTGAGACAGGCGCCTGGCCAACTGGCGAGCGAGCAGGAAGGTCAGAATCAGGGCGAACAGGCCGAGCACGGTCGCCTTGAGCAGAATCGCCTGCTGCCGGTCGGTAAAGGCTTCGCTGGACATGCCGACGACCACCCGGCCGAGGTAGCCGTCACTCTGCGGCGGGCCATCTGCCTGGCTGCTGAACTCGTCATCGAGGGTGATGCGCTGCAGGTTGATGGGCGCATGGAACACGTCCACGTTGAGATTGCCTGGATTGTCCGGCTGCTCGACGTAGACAAGGATGTTTTCCTCCTGATCGCGCACTTCGAGAAAGCGTACGTGGGGTGTCTTCAAGGTGGCCTGCAGCAGGCCGTCAAGCACATCGATATTGCCGGAGATCACCCCGTATTCGGTGGCAGGGGCCAGCTGGTTGGCGATCAACTGGCCATTGTGGTTGAGCTCCTGGCGCAGATCTTCCAGGCGCGCCTGGGTGAAGAAACCGGTCAGCAGCAAGGTCAACAACAAGGCTGGCCCGACACTGATCAACTGCGTTCGCGTATGAATATCCCATTTACGGCCTAGGATCATGGGCGTGACTCTCCTGCGGCCAGCCGGCGCGCCAGCTCGGCGTCGTCGGGTAGCGTAATGCCAAGTGCGCGGGCGACCTGTCGGTTGCTCTGCACGTTGAAACGGGCGGGATACTGTTCGCGTGGCCATTGCGCGGTCGGCTGGTCGAGCAGCTCGTCGAGGGTGTCCAGCCAGTTGCTCTGGTCGCTGTAAGTGCTGGCCAGGCTACCGGCGCGGACGAAGCTGACGGTGGGGCCGAACAGCGGACGCTGATGGGCATAGCTGCTCAGCAGCAGATTCTTGATGGTTTGGCGGTTATAGATAAGTGGGTCATCCAGGCCGAACAGCAGGTCGCTGTCTTCCAGGACTTGACGCAGTGCCTTGTTGTCGCGGTTGTCACGCCACTGGCGGGCGATCACCTCAAGGTTCAGCGACTGCGCGGTGCGACGCAGCTCATCGAGCAGGCCTGCGCTGGCCGGACTGTACAGGACGCCGATACGCGTGCTTTTCGGCAGCAGTGCGCGCGCGAGGCGCAGTTGCCGATCCAGTGGCGGATCGCTCCATAACAGACTGATGGTGTTGCTCGGCTTCCTCTGCAGCAGTACGTCAGCTTGCAGGCGGGACACCCGTAGCACCAACGCTGGCGTGGTGTTGGCCTGCTCCAGATAGTGCTTCAGTGCTTCGGTACCGAACAGAATCAACCGGGTATCGGCGCCTGGGGCAGTGCTCGGCAGTTCTTTGGAGAGGGCGAAGCGGATCTGGTCGTGCGGGCGGCGCTTTTGCAACGCCTCGGTGAATGCTTCCAGGGCTGGGCTTTGCTCGGGCGCACTCAGTAGCACCGACGCAGCCCAAGAGGGGCTGATCAATAGCGTGCAACAGAGCATCAGCAGCAGGCGCATCCTTGGCCCTCGAAGTGGCTGCATCCATGAGCGGGCTGTCAGCATCCTAGAATTCTAGCTCCGCACTGAGGTAGAGCAGGCGTCGCTCGTCGTAGAGATTTTCCTTCCAGGTCAGCGGTTCGTCATCCAGACGCTGCTGCATAACGCCGGCCAGCTGTAGATCCGTCGATCCCAAGCGAATCCGCTTGGCCAGGCGCAGGTCGAGGCGCTCGAAACGGTACTGGTTGAGCATGTCGGCGCCGTAGTAGAACACCGAACTTGACCAGCCGTGGCCCCAATCACGCAGCCAGCCGGCCGAGCCGCTGTTACGAGCAGTTAGGCGGTCATCCTGGCGGCTGGTGGCGACGAAGTCGACATAGGCATAGGTCAGACGCAAACGGTCAGCAGAGCCCAGGCGCCAGTCGAGCTGGGTTTCCGCGCCTTTGAAGCGGGTCATATCGTCGTTGCTGGGCTCGAAATTGTCCGCCTGCAGCGGTGCGCTGATCATGCGGTGAATTTCGTCGTAGAACAGCTTTACATCGACGGCCAGCCCGAGATCGGTAAACAGTCCGTTATAGCCAAGCTCGCGCGAGCGCATTATTTCCTGATCAAGATCGCCAGGACCGCGTGCGTGGGTGAAGAAGTAGGCGCTGCTGTTTCCATTGATAGTGGGAGTCAGGTTCGTGATTCGGTAGCGCCAATCGACATTGTTCTCATACATGTCCGCCGAGCGCACTGCTTCGGAGTACACCGCGCGCAAACCATGCTGCGGGGTAATCAAATAGTTGACTGCCAGGCGCGGGGTCAGCGAAGAGTCGGTCAATTCGTCGTCTTCGAACATTGCACCACCTTGCAGTACCCAATGCTCTCCCAGCGTCCATTCAACGTGGCCGAAGGCGCGCCAGAGCTGATTACTCAACTTGCCGTTGAAGAAAGTATCTGACGATGCCTGGTCATAGCGATAACTGAGGCCGCTGACCAGGCGCAGGTTGTCGGACAGGCTGTAGGTGTCTTGCAGCTCCAGGTCGTAACGGGTTTCACGCAAGTGCTTGTTGACGTTGCCGCAGGTAGGTTGATTGCCGCCACCGAGTATCTGGCCAAAGACCTGAGTGGCAAGGGCCTGCTGCTGGGGCGTGCCGCTGGAGATGCTTGCTGGGCGTTTGAGGACTTCATAGAAGTAGTCTGAGCCGAGTTGAAACAGCTCGGCCAACTGCGGGCTAAACGCGATAGCCCCCTCGCAGGCACGCCATTCCTGTTTGCGCTCCCAGTGCTGCACATTGCTTTGCACATAGAGGCTGTGCTGCGGGTTGAGGTCGAGGTTCCAGCGCAGCGAGCCGGCGTAGTCGCGGGCGACTACGTCGGAGTCGCTGTCTCCGGGCGGCAGGTCAAGGAAGATGCTTTCGTAATCGTAAGGCTCCTGATTGCTGCCTTCCTTGGCCGCCAGTTGCCAGTCGATCGACTGCTTCTCGTCCAGGGTATGGGTTGCCGACAGGTTGAAGCGGGTCAGGCGCCGACTGTCACGGTAATCGTCGCCACGGTGGTCGTGGTCGAAGCCGTCGTCTTCTTTACCTGAAAGCGACAGGCGCATGGCTCCCGAGCCCAGTTCAAAGCCCTGGCTCGCATAGAAGTCGCGGATGCCGCGCTGGCCCTGGGTGTATTTCAGGCGCGTGCCGCTGCTGTCCGCCGGATTGCGGGTGAGGATGTTGATCACCCCCATCAGGGCGTTGGCGCCATAGCTCACGCTGTTGGGGCCGCGGAACACTTCGATGCGCTCGATATCCTCGATGGCCACCGGAATGTCGGTCCAGTCCACGGTGGCGAGGCCGGGGCGATACACCGAGCGGCCGTCGATCAACACCTGCATGCGCCGCGCTTCGGTGACGTTGGTGCCGTGGTAGTTGACAGTGGACTCGTGGCCGCTGAGGTAGCCGACCATCATCCCCGGCACCAGGCGCATCAGCTCGGGGATGTCACGCGCGCCGGTGGCCTCGATCAGGGCCCGGTCGAGCACGGTCATACTGCCGGGTACGGCCGCTGGCGCCTGCTTCAGGCGAGTGGCGGTGAGTACCTCGGGCACGGCGTCATCGATGAACAGGTCGTCGGCCACGAGCGGTGTCGTGGTGACCAGAGCCAGCAGGGACAGCAGATGAGGTGTGCGCACGAAACGACCTTGGTTCGGGGGCAGAGTGCCAGCATGTTAACCGACATGCGAACGTTTGCCAGCGCATCGAATGCATCTATTGGTCGCAGGGCTGGCCGCCCGCTCGAGGCTCCGTAATAATGCCGCGACCCGCCATGTAGATGGCCTCGTATGGACGCATCATGACCGAGCAACAACCTGTCGCAGTGTTAGGGGGCGGCAGCTTCGGCACTGCCATTGCCAATCTGCTCGCCGAGAACGGCCAGCGCGTGCGCCAGTGGATGCGCGATCCGCAGCAGGCCGAGGCTATGCGCAGCAACCGCGAGAACCCGCGCTACCTCAAGGGTGTGAAGCTGCACGCGGGGGTCGAGCCGGTCACCGATCTGGCGCAGACCCTGCAGGATTGCGAGCTGGTGTTCGTCGCCTTGCCCTCATCGGCGCTGCGTCAGGCCTTGCAGCCGGTGGCCGAGCTGCTGCGCGGCAAGCTGCTGGTCAGCCTGACCAAGGGTATCGAGGCGCAGAGCTTCAAGCTGATGAGCGAAATTCTCGAGGAAGTTGCACCGGAGGCACGCATCGGGGTGATCTCCGGCCCCAACCTGGCCCGTGAGATCGCCGAGCAGGCACTGACCGCCACGGTCATCGCCAGCGACGACGAGGCGCTGTGCAAGCGCGTGCAGCAGGCACTGCACGGTCGCACCTTCCGCGTTTACGCCAGCAGCGACCGCTTCGGCGTCGAGTTGGGTGGCGCGTTGAAGAACGTCTACGCGATCATCGCCGGCATGGCGGTGGCCCTGGGCATGGGCGAGAACACCAAGAGCATGCTGATTACCCGGGCGCTGGCGGAGATGACCCGGTTCGCCGTCAAGCTCGGTGCCAACCCCATGACCTTCCTCGGCCTGGCCGGCGTGGGCGACCTGATCGTCACCTGCTCTTCGCCGAAAAGCCGCAACTATCAGGTCGGTTTCGCCCTCGGCGAAGGCCTCAGCCTGGAAGACGCAGTGGCACGCCTGGGTGAAGTGGCGGAAGGCGTGAATACCCTCAAGGTGCTGAAGAACAAAGCCGAAGAGCTGCAGGTCTACATGCCGTTGGTCGCGGGTTTGCATGCGATTCTTTTCGAGGGACGCACGCTGACCCAGGTCATCGAAGCGCTGATGCGCGGCGAGCCGAAGACCGACGTCGATTTCATCTCGATCAGCGGCTTCTGATTCCACCAGTCATTGATCCACCACCGCCGTAACGGAGAAACACATGAGCGAACCGAACAAGGAACTGGAGCGCGAGTCGATTGTGCTGCGCATTCTGTGGATGGTCATCTTCGCCATCGTCTGGCAGCTGGCGGAAATCGTCCTCGCCGGTGTGGTGCTGCTGCAGCTGGGCTACCGATTGATCTACGGTGCGCCGAATGCGGGTCTGCAGGGCCTGGGTGACAGCCTCAGCCAGTACCTGCGGCAGATCGGCCGTTTCGGCACCTTCAATACGGAAGAAAAGCCCTGGCCGTTCGCCGATTGGCCGACTCCAGTGGCGCCCGAGCACAATGATCCGCACGTGATCCCGCCTGCGCCACACCCCGTGCGCGATGAAGAACCCAAGTTGTGAGGCTGTGGCTGCTGCGCCACGGAGAAGCCGCGGCGTATGCGCGCAGTGATGCCGAACGCCCGCTGACCGCACGGGGCCGTGATGAAGTCCGTTGCAGCGCCGAACACCTGCGGGGCCAGGCGCTGCAGCGGATTCTGGTCAGCCCCTACCTGCGGGCGCAGCAGACCGCCGAACTGGTGCGCAGCACGCTGAACCTCGACTTGCCCCTGACCACGCTCGACTGGCTGACACCCGACGACGATCCCCGCGAGGTGGCCCGCCACCTCGACCCGTTCGAGGGCGGCGACGTACTGGTGGTCAGCCACAATCCGCTGCTTGGCGAACTGGTGGGATTCCTCGTTCATGGCCATCTGCAGCTGCCTGCGGCGATGCGCACGGCGAGCCTGGCGGCCCTCGATGGTGACCTGATCATGCCTGGCGCCATGCAGCTTTCTGCCCTGCATCACCCGTAATAGAGCCTGTCAGTCTTCGGATACATTTCTCTACTTGCGCCTCCTTGTTGCTCATGGAATATTCAACCAAGCAAGTGCTTGGTTGCTCCCTGTGAACAATAAAAACAACAAGGAGGCCCTGTGGCCAGTGCAGTCCTGTCACCCCTCGACGTGTTCTTCGAGCGAGAAGCGCGTCATCCGCGTAAGCGTTACCTGGTTCAGCCCCTGGGCGATGGCCAGCTGCTGGAGCTGAGTTGGGCCGATGTCGGCGAACAGGCACGCCGCGCCGCCAGCTGGCTGCGCAGCCTGGAACTGGCGCCGGGCAGCCGTATCGGTATCGTCTCGAAGAACTGTGCGCACTGGATCATCACCGACCTGGCGATCTGGATGGCCGGCCATGTGTCCGTGCCGCTGTACCCAAACCTGACGGCGGAAACCGTACGCCAGGTGCTGGAGCACGCCGAGGTCCGAGTGGTGTTCGTCGGCAAGCTGGACGACTGGCCTGGCATGGTCGGTGGCATACCCGAAGGCGTGCAGACCGTGGCCTTGCCGCTGCACCCGCAGGGCAGCTTCGACCGCCAGTGGGCGGACCTGCAGGCCTGCGCGCCGATCCAGGACACCCCGCGCCCGGCCCCCGACCAGCTCGCCACCATCGTCTACACCTCCGGGACCACCGGCATGCCCAAGGGCGTGATGCACAACTTCTCCAATTTCTCCTTCGCCGCCGGCAATGCCATCCAGCTGTTCGGCGTCGGTGAGAACGACCGCGTGCTGTCCTACCTGCCGCTGTGCCATGTGGCCGAGCGCATGTTCGTCGAGCTGTCGTCGCTGTACAGCGGGATGACGGTGTTCTTCGCCGAGAGCCTGGATACCTTCCTCGCCGACCTGCGCCGCGCGCGGCCTACGGTGTTCTTCGGCGTACCGCGGATCTGGACCAAATTCCAGATGGGGGTCTACGCCAAGATGCCCGCCAAGAAGCTGGATTTCCTCCTCGGCCTGCCGCTGCTCGGTCGCCTGTTTGGGCGCAAGGTGCTCAAGGGCCTGGGCCTGGACGCCGTGCGCTTCGGCCTGTCCGGCGCCGCACCGGTCCCGGAAACCCTGCTCAACTGGTACCGCCGCCTGGGCCTGGAGTTGCAGGAGGTCTACGGCATGACGGAGAACTGCGGTTACTCCCATGTCTGCCGTCCCGGCCTGTACAAGTCCGGCTGGATCGGCCAGCCGAACACCAACGTCGAGGTGCGCATCGCAGAGGATGGCGAAGTACAGGTGCGCAGCGGCGCGACCATGCAGGGTTACTACAAGGAGCCGGAGAAGACCGCCGAGACCATCACCGCCGACGGCTTCCTGCGCACCGGTGACAAGGGCGAGCAGGATGGCGACGGCAACCTGCGCCTGACCGGGCGGATCAAGGAAATCTTCAAGACCAGCAAGGGCAAGTACGTGGCCCCGGCGCCGATCGAGAATCGCCTGGCCGTGCACTCGCACATCGAGCAGGTGTGTGTGGTCGGTGATGGCCTGCCGCAGCCGCTGGCGCTGTGCGTACTATCGGAGGCGGGGCGCAAGGAGCCGCGCGAGCAGCTGGAAAGCAGCCTGCGCACCTTGCTGCAGGACATCAACCAGCAGCTCGACAAACCCGAGCGCCTCAGCGGCATGGTGCTGGTGGCCGAGATGTGGGCGGTCGACAACGGCTTCCTCACGCCGACCCTGAAGATCAAACGCAGCGTGGTCGAGAATGCCTACGGCAAGCACTTCCCGGCCTGGGGTGAAGCGGGCGAGGTGCTCTGGCAGGAATAGGGAGCCGGCGCTGTATCGTAGGGTGCGCCGTGCGCACCAGATGATTCCGCGGGGGCCGGTGCGCATGGCGCACCCTACGGGGAAACCTGGGCATCACGCGACACTGCGCATAAAAAAGCCCGGCCAAACGGCCGGGCCAAGGTTGCTCCGCAGGAGCGAAGGGGATCAGGCTGTCTCTGCCAGGGCATTGATCTGCTGTTGCGCGGCGACCTCGCCGATTACCAGGATCGCCGGGCTTTTCAGCTGGAAGTCGTGGGCCGCCTGCTGCATGGCGGCCAGGGTGCTGCGGCACTCGCGTTGATGGGGCAGGGAGGCGTTCTCGATCATCGCCACCGGCATGTCGTCGCGCATGCCACCGGCGAGCAGACTTTCGCGAATCTCCGGCAATTTGGCCACGCCCATGTACACCACCAGGGTGGTGCCGCTCTGCGCCAGTGCTGGCCAGTTCAGGCTGCTGTCGTCCTGGGTGTGGGCGGTGACCAGGGTCACGCCACGGGCCACGCCGCGCAGGGTCAGGGGAATCCCGCAGTTGGTGGCACCGGCGAGACCTGCGGTAATGCCGTTGACCATTTCCACCTCGATGCCGTGCTCGGCCAGCCAGTCGGCTTCCTCGCTGCCACGGCCGAAGATGCACGGGTCGCCGCCTTTCAGGCGCACCACGCATTTGCCCTGGCGGGCGTAACGCAGCATCAGCCGATGGATGAAGGCCTGCGGGGTGGAACGGCAGCCGCCGCGCTTGCCGACCGGCACGATGCGGGCCGAGGGGCAGTGCTCCAGCACGGCCGGGTTGACCAGGTCATCGATCATCACGATCTCGGCCTGATTCAGGGCTTTGACTGCCTTGAGGGTCAGCAACTCCGGGTCACCGGGGCCGGCACCGACCAGCCAGACTTTTGCGCTCATGTTCGAATCCTCATTCAGTTCCTACGGTTCCCATGCATCAGCGTGGAAAACCGAAATCAGGTGGCGCTGCGCATCCCTTGAGACGCGGAGCGTCTCGGGCTGCGTACCCACGCAGAGCGTGGGCACGATCAATAATCAGGTCAGGCGGTTACTGCCACTGGCTGCGTGGCCAGCAGTCGTTTGATTTCCGGAACGCAAGAGCCGCAGCTTGTGCCGCACTTGAGCTCGCGTTTCAAGCCGTTCAGGTCAAGCCCGCGCAAGATTCCTGCACAAACAGCGTCTTCGCTGACGTTCAGGCAGTTGCACAGGGTCCTGGTTTTCTTCGTGCCGGCCGCGCCAGGAGGTGTCGACAACGGCGCGAGCAGCCAGCGGCGCAGGCTGGCGTCGGCCTTGCCGTCGCTCCACAGCGCCTTGAGCCAGTGGCGCGCGGCCGTTTCACCGGCCAGGCGGATGGCGGTGATGCGCCCGTCCTCGATGCGCACGCGCTTGCCCACGGCGCGGCGCGGGTCGTCATAGGCCAGCACCGGGCCCTGGTCGATGCCGAGCAGGGCGTCGATCTGGGCGAGCAGGGCGGAATCCGGGGCCTCCGGGCTGGCGGCGCGAATCTGCAGAGCCGGGCGCTCGCGACCGGTCAGCGTCAGGCTGGCGAAGGCGAAGGGCTCGAACAGGGGGCGCAGGGCGCTGAAACGCTGCTGCACATCGCCCTCGACCAGGGCGAAGAACTGCCAGGGCAGGCGCGCATCGCTGACTTCGATGGCCGCCTGCTTCAGCTCCGGCTGCTTGGACAGCGGGTCGAATGCCGGCTGGGTCAGCACGTTGGTGCCCAGGCCCTTGAGGAAGCGGTCGCCCCAGTGCATCGGCAGATAGGCCTGGCCAACGCGCACGGCCTCGTCAGCCTCCACCGGGACGACCAGGCTGCCGCGGCGGCTGTCGATCTTCACCAGGTCGCCGTTGAGCAGGTGGCGGGCGCGCAGCTCGTCCGGGTGCAGGCCGAGCACGGCTTCCTCGACATGGCCGAACAGGCGGGCAGCGGTACCGGTGCGACTCATGCCGTGCCACTGGTCGCGCAGGCGGCCGGTGTTGAGGGTCAGCGGGAAGTGCACCTCGCGCTGCTCCTGCGCCGCCATATACGGCTCGGCGAGAAACTTCGCACGGCCATTGGCGGTGGCGAAGTGGCCGTCGGCGTACAGGCGCGGTGTGCCCGGGCTGGTGCTGTGCGGGAACGGCCATTGCTGCGGGCCGCGTTCGTCGAGAATGGCGTAGCTCAGGCCGCTATAGTCGAGGTCGCGGCCACGGGTGAGCTGCTTGTACTCGTCGAACAGCTGCTGGTTATCGGTGAAGTCGAACAGGCTCGGCTGGCCCGGACGCAACAGGGTTTCCAGACGGCGGGCGAAGTCGCTGGTGATGGCCCAGTCCGGGCGCGCCTCGCCGGGGGCCGGCACGGCGCTACGCACATGACTGATGCGCCGTTCCGAGTTGGTCACCGTGCCCTGTTTCTCGCCCCAGCTGGCGGCGGGCAGCAGCAGGTCGGCGTAGGCGCAGGTTTCGGTGGTGAAGAAGGCTTCCTGCACTACCACGAACGGGCAGGCACGCAGCGCTTCATGCACCTTGCTCTGGTTCGGCAGCGACTGCGCCGGGTTGGTACAGGCGATCCACAGCGCCTTGATGGTACCGGCGTGCACCGCGTCGAACAGCTCGATGGCGGTCAGCCCGGTGGTCTGTGGCAAGGCCTCGACGCCCCAGTAGGCGGCGACATCGGCGCGGTGCTCGGCATTGCCCGCTTCGCGGTGGCCGGGCAACAGGTTGCTCAGGCTACCGGTCTCGCGGCCGCCCATGGCGTTGGGCTGACCAGTGAGGGAGAACGGCCCGGCGCCGACCTTGCCGATCTGCCCGGTGGCCAGGTGCAGATTGATCAGCGCGCTGTTCTTCGCGCTGCCGGCCGTGGACTGGTTGAGGCCCATGCACCACAACGAGAGAAAGCTGCGCGTGGTGCCGATCAGTTCGGCGGCTTGCTGCAGGTCCGCCACGCTGATGCCGCAGATATCGGCGACCAGCTCCGGACTGTAGTCGCGTACCAGGCTTTTCAGCGCATCGAAGCCTTCGGTGTGGGCGTCGATGTAGTCGCGGTCGATCCAGCCTTCCCACATGAGGATGTGCAGGATGCCGTGGAACAGTGCCACGTCGGTGCCCGGCAGGATCGCCAGGTGCAGGTCGGCCAGGTCGCAGGTGTCGGTACGGCGCGGGTCGACGACGATGATCTTCATCTCCGGCCGCGCGGCTTTTGCTGCTTCCAGGCGACGGAACAGGATCGGGTGGGCATAGGCCATGTTGCTGCCGGCGATCAGCAGGCAATCGCTCTGCTCGATGTCTTCATAGCTGCACGGCGGCGCGTCGGCGCCCAGGCTGCGCTTGTAGCCGACCACGGCCGAGGACATGCACAGGCGCGAATTGCTGTCGATGTTGTTGGTGCCGACCACCGCGCGGGCCAGCTTGTTGAAGGCGTAGTAGTCCTCGGTCAGCAACTGGCCGGAAATATAGAAAGCCACGCTGTCCGGGCCATGCTCGCGGATGGTTTCGGCGAACACGTGGGCGGCGTGGTCCAGCGCGCTGTCCCAGTCGCTGCGGCTGCGCGCCAAGCCCTTGCCCAGGCGTAGCTCGGGGTACAGGCCGCGGGCGTCGAGGTCGCCGGTCAGGTGCAGGGTCGAGCCCTTGCTGCACAATTTGCCGAAGTTCGCCGGGTGCGTCGGGTCGCCCTGCACGCCGAGGATCTTCTCGTCGTCGTGTTCGATCAGCACGCCGCAGCCCACGCCGCAGTAGCAGCAGGTCGAGGCGGTGGTGCGGATGGGGTTGGGCATGTGCGTGGTATCCGTCATCTGTGCTCGGCTCAGGCGCACTGCGCCGCATCGTCGAGACCGGCCGCGCCGACGCAGCTGGCGCCGAACATCAGGTGATCGCGGATCTCGCTGATGTTGGCGTGCTCGCGCACCTGGTTGAAGTACCAGCCGCCGTCGACGGTGTCGCCATACAGGCAGGCGCCGACCAGCACGTCGTCCTTGACCACCAGCTTCTTGTACACGCCGTCCAACGGGTCGGTGAGGGTGATGGTCTCGGTGCCGTCGGCGCCCATGAAGTCGCCGGCGGAGAACAGGTCGATGCCGGTCACCTTCAACTTGGTCGAGGTCACCGAACCCTGGTAACGGGCAAAGCCGAGCTGGGCCAGGTGGTTGGCGCAGACCTTGGCCTGCTCGAACAGCGGCGCGACCAGGCCATAGGCGATGCCGCGGTGGTTGGCACATTCGCCAACCGAGTAGATGCGCGGGTCGAAGGTCTGCAGCGTGTCGTTGACCAGGATGCCGCGGTTGCACGGCAGGCCGGCTTTTTCCGCCAGCTCGGTATTGGGGCGGATACCGGCGGCCATCACCACCAGGTCGGCGGGGATGGCGTCGCCGCTCTTGAAGGTCACCGCGCAGACGCGGTTATCGCCGTTGTCCATCAGCTCGGCGGTCTGTTCATTGAGGCGAAAATGAATGCCGCGGGCCTCCAGTGCGCGTTGCAACAGCACGCCGGCGGTCTTGTCGAGTTGGCGTTCGAGCAGCCATTCGGAGAGGTGCACCACGGTCACGTCCATGCCGCGCTGGCGCAGACCGTTGGCCGCTTCCAGGCCGAGCAGACCGCCGCCGATGACCACGGCATGGCTGTGGGTCTTGGCGGTGTCGATCATCGCCTGGGTGTCGGCGACGTCGCGGTAGGCGATCACTCCGCGCAGCTTGTTGCCGGGAATCGGCAGCATGAACGGGTTGGAGCCGGTGGCGATGACCAGGCGATCGTATTCGGCCTGGCTGCCGTCGTCGGCGATCACCAGACGCTTCTTGCGGTCGATTCGCACGACCTTGCGGTTGAGCATCAGGGTGATGCCGTTGGCGGCGTACCAATCGAGGTCGTTGAGCACGATGTCGGCGAAGCTCTGTTCGCCGGCCAGCACCGGCGACAGCAGGATGCGGTTGTAGTTGGGGTGCGGCTCGGCGCCGAACACGGTGATGTCGTAGAGGTCCGGGGCGAGCTTGAGCAGCTCCTCCAGCGTCCGCACGCCGGCCATACCGTTGCCAACCATTACCAGCTTGAGTTTTTTCATGCCGGTCATCTCCTGGGTAAAAATCGTGAGCAACAAAAAAGGCGTCCCGCTAGTTGCCTAGCGAGGACGCCTTTGTCCTGTCCCGATCTGCCGGGAAGCAGAGCCGCTCTACGTTGAGGGCCGTGCCTTATGTCTGTCGTTTTCTCTAAAGCAGGTGGCGTGCCAACTGTTTGGATACCGCGGTTTGCTGCAATGACGGCGCCATCGGATGGTTTTCGACGAGTTTTCTGCACCCGTTTAAGGCAAGACGCGCCGTGCTGGTGCGGTCAGCGCAGCAAAGCGATGAGCAGCACCAGGTTGAGCAGCAGAGAGCCCAATGCCACGCCGCGCCAGACCAGCAGAGGTTCGCGGTCCAGCAGCGGGCGCGGGCGTACGCTGAGTGCCTGGCGCTCGCCCTGTTCCAGGCTCAGCAGCCATTCCTCGGCGGTCTCGAAGCGTTCAGCGGGGTTGCTGGCGACGGCGCGTAGCAGGCAGTCGTCGAGCCAGGCCGGCAGGTCCGGGCGATAGCGGCTGGGCGCGGTCGGTTTGCCGAAACGCGGGTGTTGGAACGCCTCGATCTCGCCGTAGGGATAGTGCCCGGTGAGCAGGTGGTAGAGCGTCACGCCGGCGGCGTAGAGGTCTTGCTGCGGGCTGGGTTTGCCGCCAGAAAAGGCTTCCGGGGCAATGTAGCTGGGGGTGCCGGGCAATGAGTGGCTTTCGTCGCGGGACAGACCAGGGCAATAGGCCAGGCCGAAATCGAGCACGCGCAGCTCGCCGTCGTCGCACCAGAGCAGGTTTTCCGGCTTGATGTCGCGGTGCAGGATATTGCGCCGATGCAGCATGCCCAGGGCCTTGAGCAGGCGCGGCGCCAGTTCCAGCCATTCCGGCAGGGCCAGTTGCCCGGACAGGCGCAGGTGCTCGGCCAGGGTCTGCCCCGAATGCTCACGCTGCACGTAATAAAGATGCTGGCGCTGCGGCAGCGGATGCGCCTCGGCGAAGTGACGCCCGGCCACGCGGCGCAGGAACCATTCCTCGAGCAACAGCGCGGGGCCGGCCTGGGGTTCGTCATGGCGGCTGGCCGGTAGGGTTTTCAGCAGCCAGCGGCGCGACTGGTTGTCTCGCACGCGGTAGACCAGCGACTGACGCGACTCGGCGAGCAGACGTTCGACCTGCCAGCCCTCGAACGACTGGCCCTCACGCAGCACTGGCGGCAGCGGCCAGTGCTCGAGCTGGGCGAGGGTGTCGGCGAGGTCGTTCTCCGGCAGCTCCTGAACCTGTACCAGTACCGCGCTGGCGTTGTCCTGGCTGCCGGCCAGGTGTGCGGCGGCGACCAGCGCCTTGCACGCGGTGCCAGGGTCGGTTTCGTCGGCGAGCATGTTGTGGATGCCACGGTCGCCGAGGGTCGACCAGACGCCGTCGCTGACCAGCAGGAAGGCTTCGCCTTCGCGCAGTTCGCCTTCCAGGTAATCGACCACCAGGTGCTGGTCCAGGCCCATGGCGCGCTTGAGCACGTGCTGCATGCCCGGTTGTTCCCATACATGGTCTTCGCTGATCCGCTCTAGCGTGCCGTCATGCCAGCGGTAGGCGCGGCAATCGCCGACATGCGCGAGGGTGAAGCGCCGCCCGCGCAGGACCAGGGCGGTGAGCGTGGTGAGTAGTGGCTGGCCGCCACCATTGGCCTGCAGCCAGCGGTTGTGGGCGACTAGCAGACGATCCAGCGATTGCGTGACGGCCCAGGTTTCCGGCGTGGCGTAGTAGTCCAGGGCGAGGGCCTGCAAGGTGGCGCGGGCGGCCAGGCCGCCATCGGCGCATTGGCTCACGCCATCGGCGAGGGCGAACAGCAGGCCTTTGCTCGCGGCCAGGGCCGGCGCGGGGGTGACCACGCGGATGGCGTCCTGGTTTTCCGCACGCGGGCCGGTGGCGCTGGCTTCGCCGAATGTCAGTTGCAGGGCCATCTGCTGCTCTCGTGAGTGGGGGGACAGCAAGTCGGTTGCGGCAAAGGCGAAGCCTGTCCGGCTTCCTTGGAGCGCCGCCGTTGCCGGCGGTTTTCCACCTTTCCTGACCAGTGCGTGAAGGCTGAACGGGCTTCGCCTTTGTCGCAACCGACCTGAGTGATCAATCGGAAGAGTCTGTCTTGAGGATGGACCAAGGCAGGCTCTCAGAACCGGCTTACGATCTTTTGAGACCGTAGGGCGGGTTGAACGCAGCGATATCCATCAGTGCCGCGATGGGTATCGCTGCCCGCCCATCCTGCGCTTTAAACGCGGGCGACGGTCATTGCCGCGCTGCCCCAGGTGGTGCGCCAGCGCTGCTTGACGCCATACAGGCCGAACCAGGCCAGTACCCCGAGGCTGGCGAACAGCCAGAGGCCGAGCTGGTAGGAACCGGTGGACTGCTTGATCGCGCCGAGCCCGGCGGTCAGACAGAAGCCGCCGATACCGCCGGCCATGCCGATCAGGCCGGTCATCACGCCGATTTCCTTGCGAAAGCGCTGCGGCACCAACTGGAACACCGCGCCGTTGCCGGCACCGAGGCTGAGCATGGCGACCACGAACAGGGCCAGGGCGGCGAACGAGCTGGGCAGGTTGAAGCCGACCGCAACGATGCAGATCGAGGTGCAGGTGTACACCACCAGCAGCGTACGGATGCCGCCGATACGGTCGGCCAGGGCGCCGCCGAGCGGGCGCATCAGGCTGCCGGCGAACACGCAGGCGGCGGTGTAATAGCCGGCCTTGACCGGGTCGAAGCCGTACTGGTCGTGGAAGTAGCCGGGCAGGGTGCTGGCCAGGCCGAGGAAACCGCCGAAGGTCACGCTGTAGAACAGCATGAACCACCAGCTGTCGCGGTCACCGAGGGCCTTGAGGTAGTCGGCCATGGATTTCACCGGCGGCCGCTCCGGGGCGTTGCGCGCCACGCTGGCGAAGATGATCAGCACCAGGATCAGCGGGATCAGCGCCAGGCCGAACACGTTGCTCCAGCCGAACATCCCGGCCAGCAACGGGGCGAAGAGGGCGGCGAACACCGTGCCAGAGTTACCCGCGCCGGCGATGCCCATGGCCTTGCCCTGGTGTTGCGGCGGATACCACTGCGAGGCCAGCGGCAGGGCGACGGCGAAGGACGCACCGGCGAAGCCGAGGAACAGGCCGAGGAGCAGGGCCTGCTCGTAGGTTTTCACCCCGTGCACCCAGGCTACGGCCAAGGCGGCGATGACGATCACCTGGCCGACCAGACCGGCGCTTTTCGGTGAGGTGCGGTCGGCCAGCAGGCCCATGAGAAAACGCAGCACGGCACCGGCGAGGATCGGCGTGGCGACCATCATTGCCCGTTGCTGGGTGGTCAGGCCGAGGTCGGCGGCGATCTGCACACCGAGCGGGCCGAGCACGTACCAGACCATGAAACTCAGGTCGAAATAGAGAAAGGCGGCGAACAGGGTCGGAGCATGGCCGGCTTTCCAGAAACTTGTATTCATCCAACACCTCGTCAGCAGAATGGGGTCCCGGTTGGTGGCAACGCGCGATGATCGTGGGCATCGCGTGCCGCCACCGGCCGGGTCGGGCGGCTGCTTGTGGCATCCGCCCCTGAGGCCGAAGCCACAGCAGTTGGGAGAGCATTGCCGGCCGATGTCCGGATCGCGGTCCGTCGGCCCGCCCCATCGCTGGGGCCGAAACGCAAAAGGCGTCGCACCACCTGGCCGCTTGGGAGCGGGAGTGATGCGACGCCTTTGTCGTGATTCTGGGCAACCGCCGTTGGATGCCTGGTGATGTGCCTACAGCAAGAGCCGGGCCAAGGCCGCGAAGGCCCTGAAACGCCGCTTTACAGCCACGGCCATGAGCATTCCCCGGCTCAATACGGTGCGGTGAGGCGGTGCTCGCACCGTATTGAGGCGATGTTCAGGGCGCAGGAGGCGCGGGGAACTGCACCACCGGAGTCAGCGCGGCCTGGCCGGGCGGCAGCGCAGTCGGTGCAGGGTTGCCCGCCGGGCCAAGGGCGACGACGAAGCGGTAGATGCTGCGCAGGTCGTCTTCCTCCATCAGGTGCAGGGATTGGTTGGGCATCGGCGGGCGGTAGTTGGCCTTGCGCGCCAGTGCTAGCCACTGCGCTTCGCCGAGGCGTGGCAGCAGCAGGCGCAGGTTACTGGCGTAGGTGGTGCCCCAGGGGCCGCTCCAGCCCAGCGAGTCGCCCTGCAGCCAGGTGCGTTCCGGCACCTGGTAAGGCGCCATGGAGTAGCCAGCGGTGTGGCAGTCGTTGCAGCCGGATACCTGCACCAGGTAGCGGCCGCGCTCGATGGAGGGTTCGCCCTGGGCCAGGGCGCAGAACCCGGCCAGGCAGGTGGCGAGGGTGAGACGGAAGAGGGAGTGGGTGACGGTCATGCGGGTCGTTCCTGTGTGCCGCGTTGAAGTGACGGGCACCTTGTAACAACCGATCGTTCACCAATGGTTCACGGCCGCGGGTGAGGCCGAGCAAGGCTCAGTCCAGCCAGTTGACCTCGGGGAACAGCGCGCGGAAGGCGTCGGGCATGGTGGTGACCTTGCCGTGGCGGTAGTCGAAGAACACGAAGCCGGACTTCGCCAGGGCGATCAGCGTGCCGTCGGCCGGGCGGCTGATGCGGAATATGATATCGCCGCCGTAGCGGTTGAAGTCCATCACGCCGATCTCGAAGAGCAGTTGGTCGCGGGCGTGGGATTCGGCGCGGTACATGGTCGCCAGGTCGGTGACGATGATGCCGTCGGCCTCGGCCGCTTCCTTGATGCCGAAGTCGAAGAGAAAGCGGGCCCGCGCTTCGGAAATCATCGAGATCATCGAATCGTTGCCCAGGTGGTTGCTGGCGTTGATGTCGGTGCTGCGCACGGTCATGTGGGTGCTGTAGCAGAACTGCCGGGTGGAGAAATCGAGGGTGATGCGCGCCATGACAACTGCCTGAACGGGGGGAGAGGTGCGTAGTCTACCCGTGGCAGGCGTGTGCGGAAGCATTGCCGGAGTGAATGGGCCGCGGCTAGTCTGCGTGCAGAAAAGGGAGACGACATGGACAGTGCAACCATCCTGGCCGCCGGCCTGTGGGGCCTGCTGGCGGCGAGCAGCCTGCTGGTCGGCGCGGCCATCGGCGTGTTCTGCGCGCTGCCGCGCAAGGTGGTGGCGTCGATCATGGCCTACGGCAGTGGCGTGCTGATCGCCGCCATCTGCTTCGAGCAGATTCCCGAGGCGCGCCGTCTGGGCGGCGACCTGCCGACGCTGATCGGCATGTGTGCCGGTGGCGTGGTGTTCGTGCTCGCCAGTCAATGGCTGGAACACCTGCAGCAGCACCGGCGAAACACGGTGGGCAAGGGCTCGATCCTCGGCCTGCTGATCGCCGCCGGGGCTTTTCTCGACGGCATTCCGGAATCCCTCGGCCTGGGCCTCGGGCTGCTCGATGGTGGCTCGGTAAGCAGCATGCTGCTGGTGGCGATCTTCCTCTCCAACCTGCCCGAGGGCCTGGCCAGCGCCAGCGGGTTGCGTGAGGAAGGCCACAGCCGGCGCTGGATCTTCCTGTTGTGGGGCGCCATCGTGCTGCTCTCCGGGCTGGCGGCGATGTCCGGCCCGGCCCTGTTCGCCGACCTGCCGCCGCACTGGCTGGCAGTGGCGCTGGGGTTCTCCGCGGGGGCGGTGCTGTGCATGCTGGTCGATACGCTGATCCCCGAAGCCTTTGCCGAGACCCATGCGCTCACCGGTTTGATCACCCTGGCCGGGTTCATGACCGCACTGGCCATCGGCGGTTAGTCGGGCGAGCCGTCGCCGCTCTGACGGCGGCGGCGGGTTTCGCTACAATGCGCGGCGTTTTCGACCCGCCTGTGAGCCCGCCATGTCCTGCCAGACCCCGATCATCGTTGCCCTCGACTTTCCTTCCCGTGACGCAGCCCTGGCGCTGGCCGATCAGCTCGACCCGAAATTGTGCCGGGTCAAGGTGGGCAAGGAGCTGTTCACCAGCTGCGCGTCGGAGATCGTCGGTACCCTGCGCGAGCGCGGCTTCGAGGTGTTCCTCGATCTGAAATTCCATGACATCCCCAACACCACGGCGATGGCGGTCAAGGCTGCCGCCGAGATGGGCGTGTGGATGGTCAACGTGCACTGCTCCGGCGGCCTGCGCATGATGGCGGCCTGCCGCGAGACCCTCGATGCCTTCAACGGCCCGAAACCGCTGCTGATCGGCGTGACCGTGCTGACCAGCATGGAACGCGAGGACCTGGCCGGTATCGGTCTGGACATCGAACCGCAGGAGCAGGTGCTGCGCCTCGCCGCGCTGGCCCAGCGTGCCGGCATGGACGGCCTGGTCTGTTCTGCCCAGGAAGCACCGGCGCTGAAAGCCGCGCACCCGGCACTGCAACTGGTCACCCCCGGCATTCGCCCGGCCGGCAGCGCGCAGGACGACCAGCGCCGTATCCTTACCCCGGCACAGGCGCTGCAGGCCGGTTCGGATTACCTGGTTATCGGTCGCCCGATCAGCCAGGCAGCCGATCCCGCCAAGGCGCTGGCGGACATCGTCGCCGAGCTGGCTTGATACTTCTTTATAAGGGTTTTCCGGGCTGAGATGCCGGGGCCGGCATGTCGCTCGGCGTAGGGCGGGTTAGCTAAAGGCGTAGCCCGCGAGCGCAGTAGATACAGCTCGACGTTTGGCCGTGCAGGTGGGTTACGCCGCTACGCGGCTAACCCACCTGACGACAGCCTGCAGCTTTAGCCTCAGCGAACCTTGAGTACCAGCTTGCCGAAGTTCTCGCCGCTGAACAGCTTGCCCAGGGTTTCCGGGAAGGTTTCCAGCCCTTCGACGATGTCTTCCTTGCTCTTCAGCTTGCCGGCTGCCATCCAGCCGCCCATTTCCTTGGCGGCATCGGCGAACTGCGCGGCGTAGTCCATCACCACGAAGCCCTCCATGCGTGCGCGGTTGACCAGCAGCGACAGGTAGTTGGCCGGGCCTTTGACGTTTTCCTTGTTGTTGTACTGGCTGATCGCACCGCAGATGACGATGCGCGCCTTCGGCGCGATGCGGGTCAGTACGGCGTCGAGGATCTCGCCGCCGACGTTGTCGAAGTACACGTCCACGCCTTTCGGGCACTCGCGCTTGAGGCCGGCGTGCAGGTCTTCATTCTTGTAGTCGATCACGCCGTCGAAGCCGAGCTCGTCGGTCAGCAGCTTGCACTTCTCGGCCCCGCCGGCGATGCCGATCACGCGGCAGCCCTTGATCTTGGCGATCTGCCCGACCACGCTGCCGACCGCACCGGCGGCGCCGGAAATCACCACGGTGTCGCCTTCTTTCGGCTGGCCAACGTCGAGGAAGGCGAAGTAGGCGGTCATGCCGGTCATACCCAGCGCGGAGAGGTACAGCGGCAGCGGCGCGCGGTTCGGGTCGACCTTGTAGAAGCCGCGCGGCTCGCCGAGGAAATAGTCCTGCACGCCGAGCGCGCCGTTCACGTGGTCCCCCACGGCGAAGTCCGGGTGCTGCGAGGCGATCACCTTGCCGACGCCGAGTGCACGCATTACCTCGCCGATGCCGACCGGAGGAATGTACGACTTGGCGTCGTTCATCCAACCGCGCATGGCCGGGTCCAGCGACAGGTAGAGGTTTTCCACCAGAATCTGTTTCGGACCCGGTTCGCCGACCGGGTTTTCCACGTAGGAGAAGGTGTCGCGTGTGGCAGCGCCGACCGGGCGGTTGGCGAGCAGGAACTGGCGATTGATCTGGGACATGGCAGTGACTCCGAAAGAGAAGCAGTGGTGATAGCGCTCGAGGCATCAATGGGCAAGTTTTGTCGCTCTACCGAATGCCTGAGTATGATTTTTGATGATTGCTCACGCGGCTCTCTATCATTCGTTTGGATGAAGCGCTCACCGCAGCCCTGATAGTGCTGCCGCCGGCGTTTCGCGCTGGCTAGACTTCGCTCACTTCAACGCCCTGCGAGGACGCAGCAATGAGCATGAGTTTTTCCGGCAAAGTCGCCCAGGTCACTGGCGCCGCGGCAGGTATCGGTCGCGCTACCGCCCAGGCATTCGCTGCCCAGGGCCTGCAGGTCGTGGTCTCCGACGTGGACGTGGCTGGCGGTGAAGGCACCGTTCAACTGATCCGCGACGCCGGTGGCGATGCCGTGTTCGTGCGCTGCGACGTGACCCGCGAAGCCGAGGTCAAGGTGCTCATGGAGCGCACCCTGGCCGCCTATGGCCGCCTGGACTATGCCTTCAACAACGCCGGCATCGAGATCGAAAAGGGCAAAATCGCCGAAGGCAGCGAGGAAGAGTACGACGCGATCATGGGCGTCAACGTCAAGGGCGTGTGGCTGTGCATGAAGCACCAGATCCCGCTGATGCTGGCCCAGGGCGGCGGCGCCATCGTCAACACCGCATCGGTTGCCGGTGTGATGGCCGCGCCGAAGATGAGCATCTACGCCGCTTCCAAGCACGCAGTGATCGGCCTGACCAAGTCGGCCGCAGTGGAATACGCGAAGAAGAAAATCCGCGTCAACGCCGTGTGCCCGGCGGTGATCGATACCGACATGTTCCGCCGCGCCTACGAGGCCGATCCGCGCAAGGCCGAGTTCGCCGCTGCCATGCACCCGGTCGGACGTATCGGCAAGGTCGAGGAAATCGCCACTGGCGTGCTTTATCTCTGCTGCGACGGTGCCGGGTTCACCACTGGGCACTCGCTGCTCCTCGATGGCGGCGCAACCATCATCTGATTCAGCCGAAAGGGCGCCGCAAGGCGCCTTTTTTGCATTCTGTTACAGCGCTGGCCGCCCCTTGGCGCGTAAAGACAGTTACAAGAGGGGCCGTCTTCATAAAGAATCGGAACCCCGTTTCGATTTCGGAGAACAATAAGAATGACCGCTAGTCCCCTGCTGACCGCTTTCCTACCCATCGCTCTGGGCATCATCATGCTTGGGCTGGGTCTGTCGCTGACCCTGGCGGACTTTGCCCGGGTGGCGAAATTCCCCAAACCCGTGCTCATCGGTCTGGCCTGCCAGATCATCCTGTTACCGCTGCTGTGCTTCTTCATCGCCAAGGGCTTCGGTCTGGCGCCGGCCCTGGCGGTCGGCCTGATGCTGCTGGCGGCCTCGCCGGGCGGCACCTCGGCCAACCTCTACAGCCACCTGGCGCACGGTGACGTGGCGCTGAACATCACCCTGACCGCGGTCAACTCGGTGATCGCGGTGCTGACCATGCCCTTCATCGTCAACCTGTCGCTGCAGTACTTCATGACGGCCGATCAGGCGCTGCCGCTGCAGTTCACCAAGGTCATCCAGGTGTTCGCCATCGTGCTCGGCCCGGTGGTGATCGGCATGCTCATCCGCAGCCGCTTCCCCGGTTTTGCCGCGCGCATGGACAAGCCGGTGAAGATCGGTTCGGCGCTGTTCCTGGTGCTGGTAATCGTGCTGGCCTTCGTCAAGGACTGGCAGACCGTGGTCGAGTACGCCCCGGTGGTCGGTGCTGCGGCGCTGGTGTTCAACGTGGTCAGCCTCGGCGTCGGCTACTTCGTGCCACGCCTGCTCAAGCTGCCGCTGCGTCAGGCGGTGGCTATCGGCATGGAAATCGGCATTCACAACGGCACCCTGGCCATCGCCCTGGCGCTCAGCCCGATGCTGCTGAACAACCCGACCATGGGCATTCCGGCGGCGATCTACAGCTTCATCATGTTCTTCACCGCCGCGGCGTTCGGCTGGTGGGTCAACTTCGCCCACGGCAAGCAGCTGGCGGCAGAAGCGGCACGCGCGGAGTGAGTTTGCGCTAGAGACGAAAAAGCCCGGCAATGCCGGGCTTTTTTGTGGTCGTTTGCAGGCTGGTGCGCGGAACGCCCCTACGGTCGATACCGCATGGGCTCAGCGCTTGCGCGCATTGAGGATCAGCAGGGTCAGGCCGCCGGCGATCAGGCCCCAGAAGGCTGAACCGATACCCACCAGGGTCATGCCCGAAGCGGTGACCATGAAGGTGATCAGCGCGGCGTCGCGTTCGCCGGGTTCGTTCATCGCCTGGGCCAGGCCATTGCCGATCGAGCCCAGCAGCGCCAGGGCGGCGATGGACAGCACAAGAGCAGCGGGCAGGGCGGCGAAGAGTGCGGCCAGGGTGGCGGCGAATACGCCGGCGATGCAGTTGAACACGCCACACCAGACCGCGGCGGTGTAGCGCTTCTGCGGATTCTCATGGGCTTCCTTGCCGGTGCAGATCGCCGCGCTGATCGCCGCCAGGTTGATCCCGTGGGAGCCGAATGGCGCCAGCAGCACCGAGGCCAGACCGGTGGTGGCAATCAGCGGCGACGGTGGAATGTGGTAGCCATCGGCGCGTAGCACGGCAATGCCGGGTATGTTCTGCGAGGCCATGGCGACCACGAACAGCGGCAGGCCGATGCTGATCGCCGCGCTCAGGGAAAAACTCGGCGTGGTCCATACCGGCATCGCCACCTGCAGTTTGAAGTGGCTGAAATCGAGCAGGCCGAGGATGCCTGCCAACGCGCCGCCGACCAACAGCGCAGCGAGGATCGCATAGCGCGGCAGCAGGCGCTTGCCGAACAGGAAGGTGAAGAACATCGCCAGTACCAGCGCGGTGCTGTGCTGCGCGGCGACGAAGATCTCGCTGCCGATGCGAAACAGAATGCCGGCCAGCAGTGCCGCAGCCAGCGAGGCTGGCAGATGACGCATGACCCGCTCGAAGGCACCGGACAGGCCGAGCAGGGCGAGCAACACCGCGCAGACCACGAAGGCGCCGATGGCCTCGGGGTAGGTCACGCCCGGCAGGCTGGTGATCAGCAGCGCCGCGCCCGGCGTCGACCAGGCCACCACGATGGGTGAGCGATAGCGCAGCGACAGGCCGATGGTGCAAAGACCCATGCCGATCGACAGCGCCCACAGCCAGGAGGAAATCTGCTCGGTGCTCAGGCCCGCGGCCTGGCCAGCCTGGAACATCAGCACCAGCGAGCTGGTGTAGCCGGTGAGCATGGCGACGAAGCCGGCGACTACCGCCGACGGCGAGGAGTCGGCGAAGGGGCGAAGGCGAACGACTTCTGCGGATTTCATCAGTGCTTCCTAGACGTTGAACAGGATCGGGTAGAGCGAGGCGACCAGCAGGAAAGCCATGCCGTAATTGAACGCACGCAGTATCGCCGGGCGCTCCAGCCAATGCCGCAGCAGGCTGCCGGCAACCGTCCAGAGGCCGACGCTGGGGCAGTTGACCAGGGCGAAGAGCGCGGCGATCACCAGCACGTTGAACAGAAAGCCTTCTTGCGGCGTGTAGGTGGTGATTGCCCCAATGGCCATGATCCAGGCCTTTGGGTTGACCCACTGGAACGCAGCGGCCTGGAGGAAGGTGAACGGCTTGCCGCGTTCTTTGCCACTGGCGTCCGGCGCCCCGGAGCCGGCGATCTTCCACGCCAGGTAGATCAGATAGGCCGCACCGGCATAACGCAGGATCAGGTACAGCGGCGGAAACTGTTCGAACAGCTGACCGAGGCCGAAACCGACGGCCATCACCAGCACCATGAAACCCAGGCTGATACCGAGCATGTGCGGCACGCTGCGGCGCACGCCGAAGTTCACCCCGGAGGCGAGCAGCATCATGTTGTTCGGGCCGGGCGTCACCGACGTGACGAAGGCGAAGGCGACAAAGGCGAGCAGCAGTTCCAGCGTCATGGCAGTTCTCCGAAAGAGCTGGCAGCCTATGCCCAGACGTCGCCAGCGTCGCGGTACAGCCACGGCGGCAATCAGGGGTACAGTTTTGCTGATGCCGCAGTTAGGTTGTGACTGTTCTTGTTTCACTCACGCACAGGATGGCCCATGGAAGAACAACAAAACCCCTACGCAGCGCCGCAGGTGGCACTGGTCGACGAACCGGCACCGAACCTGCCGGGCTGGAGCGCAGAACAGTTGCGCCTGCTTGGCTGGCTGTCACTGGTATCGCTGCTCGGTACGGTGACCGGCTTGGTGCTGGCGTTTTTCGTTGGTGAAGACCGCACCTCGAGCCTGGCGCGCAGCACCGATGCCCTGGGGATCGCCACTATTCTGCTGGGCTGCTACCTGTCACTGCGCGTGAAAGCATTCGCCGAGCAGCGTTTCGGCTCCCAGGGGCTGACGATTCCGACCTGGCTGATCGTGGTGGTGAGCATTCTGCTGCAGGGGATCGACGTAATCTGGGGTGACAGCCTGTTCAGCAGCATCGGCCCAGCGACGATCGTTTATGGCGTGCTGATCGTGATCGTCGGCGCTGCCACTCTGTGGCTGGGTACTCGTCTGTTGAAGACGCAGAACGTCTATCCGGTATTCCGGGTGATGGCCTGGCTGCACATCGTCGGCGGTGCGCTGGTGGCATCGGTGATTCTGATGGTGATCGGCGTGTTGCCGTTGCTGGCTGCCGCGGCGGCGCTGGCGCTGGTGTTCTTCCGCGCCGCCCGGGAGCAGGCCAGGGGGGACTAGTCGTCGCTCGCCGGCTGGTGGGCGTTGCCCAGTGCCTGGTTGACCGCCAGCCAGTTGCGCACGGCCATCTCGCCGGACTCCTTGAACACGCGGTCGAGCAGCTTGACCTGCTCGCGCCGTAGCGCCTGTTCCAGCTTTGCGCCGTCGCCGGTCAGGCCGAGCAGGCGTTTGCGCTTGTCGTTGTCTGCCGCCACGCTTTCCACCAGGTGCATTTCCAGCAACTGCCGCAGTGGCGTGTTCAGCGCCTGCTTGCTGACGCCTAGGTAACCCAGCAACTGTTTCACGCTCAGGCCCGGGTAGCGGGCGATGAAGAACAGGATGCGGTGGTGCACCCGTGACAGACCGCGACGCGCGAGAATTTCATCGGGCTTGGCGGTAAAGGCCTGGTAGCCAAAGAAGAACGCTTCCATGGCGGCCTGCTGACTGGTGGTCTTTTTCAGGTCAAGCATATTGACGTATCTGTCCAAGGCGTCGTAGTTTCGGTCAATCAGTTTGACCCAGTTTGTTCTGCCTTTGCTACCGGTGATTGTTATGGCCTTCTCTGAACGTGTTGCCCGCCTGAAAAGCTCTCTGATCCGTGAAATCCTCGCTGCCGCGCAGCGTCCCGAGGTGATGTCGTTCGCCGGTGGCCTGCCTGCCGAACCGATGCTGCCCAAGGTCGACTGGAGCGAGATGCCGGCCAGCATCGGCCAGTACGGCATGAGCGAAGGCGAGCCGGCCCTGCGCGAAGCCATCGCCGCCGAAGCCCGCGCCCTCGGCGTGCCGTGCGACGCCAGCCAGGTGTTGATCGTCTCCGGTTCCCAGCAGACCCTCGACCTGGCGAGCAAGCTGTTCATTGATCCGGGTACCGAAATCCTCGTCGAGGCGCCGACCTACCTGGCCGCGCTGCAGTCGTTCCAGCTATTCGGTGCCGACTGCCTGAGCGTGCCGCAAGAAGCCGACGGCCCTGAGCTGGAAGCACTGCGCAGCCGTCTGCAGCAGAGCAAGCCGGCCTTCGCCTACCTGATCCCGACCTTCCAGAACCCGTCCGCAGTGCGCTACAGCGAGGCCAAGCGCGACGCCGTGGCCGCGCTGCTCGACGAGTTCGGCGTGACCCTGATCGAAGACGAGCCGTACCGCGAACTGGTGTTCGATGCCGGCAGCGCCAAGCCAATCGTCAGCCGCCTGCAGCGGGCCAGCTGGATCTACACCGGCACCGTGTCCAAGACCCTGCTGCCGGGCCTGCGCGTTGGCTACCTGATTGCCACTCCGGACCTGTTCCCGCACCTGCTGCGTCTGAAGCAGTCCGCCGATCTGCACACCAACCGCATCGGCCAGTGGCAGGCGTTGCAGTGGCTGGGTAGCGAGCGCTACCGTGAGCACCTCGCCGAGCTGCGTGACTTCTATCGCCAGCGCCGCGACGCGATGCAGGCGGTGCTGGAAGAGCACTTCAGCGACCTGGCCGACTGGCAGGTGCCGCAAGGCGGGCTGTTCTTCTGGCTGACCCTGAAGCAGCCGCTGGACACCCGCACCTTGCTGGCGCCGGCGCTGGCGCGCAATGTCGCGTTCATGCCGGGCGAGCCGTTCTTCATCGACCCGGAGCAGAACCCCGGTCATCTGCGCCTGAATTTCAGCCACGTCGCCCCCGAGCGCCTGGACGAAGGCCTCAAGCGCCTGGCCGAAGTGATTCGCGAAGCCCTGGCTGCCCAAGCCGCCTGAGGAGAACCCCATGTACAAGGTTTACGGTGATGTGATTTCCGGCAATTGCTACAAGGTCAAACTGGCCCTGCACTTGCTCGACAAACCCTACGAGTGGCTGCCGATCGACATCCTCAAGGGCGAGACCCAGAGCGAGGAATTCCTGGCCAAGAACCCGAATGGCAAGATCCCGGTGCTTGAGCTCGAAGACGGCACCACATTGTGGGAGTCCAATGCCATCCTCAATTACCTCGCCGACGGCAGCGACCTGCTGCTGAGCGAGCCACGCCTGCGCACCCAGGTGTTGCAGTGGCAGTTCTTCGAGCAGTACAGCCACGAGCCTTACGTCGCCGTGGCGCGCTTCATCAAGCTGTACCAGGGCATGCCTGCCGAGCGTCAGGAAGAGTTCGAGCTGTGCCAGGTGCGCGGCCACAAGGCGTTCAAGGTCATGGAGCAGCAGCTCAAGCGCACGCCGTACCTGGTCGGCGACCAGTACTCGATTGCCGACATCGCCCTGTATGCCTACACCCACGTGGCGGATGAAGGCGGTTTCGACATCAGCGGCTACCCCGCCATCAACGAGTGGTTGGCGCGGGTCGCCAGCCATCCGCGCCATGTGACCATGCGTGGCTGAGTGCTCCAGCGTTATCGAAAAAGCCGGCTGCGTGCCGGCTTTTTTGCGCCTGTGCCGAGGAACTTCGCGGGGCGCCGATCACTCCACAAGGCAGGCATTCTGATAACCCGTGAGGTTTGCAGTGAAGAAAGGATGGGTTCTGGCCGGCATGCTGCTGGTCGTTTCAGGTACCGCCCAGGCGTCGTCTTCGGCTGCCTGGAAGGCACATGACAAGCAGGTCACCAGCGCCTGTCTGAAGGCTAGCCAGCTGAAGCAGGCCAAGGCCTTGGGCGGATTGATCGAATACCCGGACCAGTTGGGCGTGAGCGCACTGCTGATCGAAGGGCGTTACCCGCAGCCGCACATGAAGAACCAGCATGGGCAGGAACTGTGCCTGTACGACAAGAAGACCGCCAAGGCCTTCGTCACCGAAGCGGATGCGCTCGGCAAGCGCTGAATGAACGTCATAAAAAAAACCGGCTCATGGCCGGTTTTTTTTGGCGAATCGCCTTAGCTGATCAGGCTGAGGAACTCGCTGCGGGTGGCGGCGTTGTCGCGGAACTCGCCGAGCATCACCGAGGTGACCATCGAGGAATTCTGCTTCTCCACGCCGCGCATCATCATGCACATGTGCTGGGCCTCGATGACCACGGCAACGCCCAGGGCGCCGGTGACCTGCTGGATGGCCTCGGCGATCTGCCGGCTGAGGTTTTCCTGGATCTGCAGGCGACGTGCGTACATGTCGACTATGCGGGCGACCTTGGACAGGCCAAGCACCTTGCCGCTGGGGATGTAGGCCACGTGGGCCTTGCCGATGAAAGGCAGCAGGTGGTGTTCGCACAGCGAGTACAGCTCGATGTTCTTCACCAGCACCATTTCGCTGTTGTCGGAACTGAACAGGGCGCCGTTGGTGACTTCCTCGAGCGTCTGCTGGTAGCCACGGCAGAGGTACTGCATGGCTTTGGCGGCACGTTTCGGGGTGTCGAGCAGGCCTTCGCGGGACACGTCCTCGCCGAGCTGGCCGAGGATCGCGGTGTATTGCTGTTCCAGGGACATGGGTCTTCCTGTGGGGATCGGAAATGCACAGGCGCGCAGGGTAGGGCGATGCGCCCTGGCTGGCAAGGGCGCCGTGCGCCAGCGGCAGTCACTTTTCCGGCGTGATCGGCAGGCCCGTCGCCCGGTGTTGTCCGCATGCGGCGGGCGCGGTCTGAGCCGATCGGCTTCGCCGCGCCGCATCCCTGCAACGCACGATCAGTCGTCGTCGCGCCCGTCGAGCATGGTCCGTTTGAGCAGCACGTAGAGCGCACCGGTACCGCCGTGGCGCGGCAGGCAGGAGGTGAAGCCGAGTACCTGTGGGTGCTGGCGCAGCCAGGTGTTGACGTGGCTCTTGATCAGCGGGCGCTTGCCGTCCGTGCGTGCGGCCTTGCCGTGGGTCACGCGCACGCAGCGGATCTCCAGCTTTGCGGCCTCGCCAAAGAATTCCCACAAGGTGTCGCGCGCCTTTTCCACGGACATGCCGTGCAGGTCGATGCTGCCTTCGAAGGGAATCTGCCCGGCCTTGAGCTTGCGCAGTTGGCCGTCCTGCACGCCGTCGCGGGCCCAGTACAGTTCTTCCTCGGCGGCCACGTCGATGACGAACTGGTCGGAGAGGCCGTCGACGCGGATGTCGTCGGTCTTGATCGTTGCGGCCTGGCGCAGGGTGCTGATGCGCTGCCGGTCGGCGCGCGGCTTGCCGGTGTCGGCGCGATCATGGCTGATCGGCTTGACGCCGTGCACGGCGGATTTGAACAGGGAAAAGTCGTCGTCTTGCATGAAGCCTCCGCGAAGCAGGCCGTGTGCTGCCGCTGCTGTTCGGTTGCGGCGCTGAGCACGCCTGGCAACCATCACCCGCGGGCTCACACGATCTGGAAGGCCGTCAGTTTACCGGGATCAGCCGCGTTTTTTCAGCAGGCCTGGCGACATGCTCAGGTCGTCCGGGCGACGCAGGCGTCGGCGGCAACGCCGCCAGATGTAGACCCCGGCCCAGAGCAGCAGGATGCCGGCGACCAGAATCGAGAGGGCCGCGCCGATGCTGTCGTTCAGCGGGCCCAGTGCGGAGGGCCGACCGAGCAGGGTGGCGGCACCGGCCATCAGCAACAGAATGCCCAGGCCGGCGAACACTGCGCCGCAGCCGGCGAAGAACCGCCAGCGCCAGGTGGCGGACCCACGAGGGCGTAGACGTCGTGCATCGAAACCTTCGGACTTCATCCCGATTTCCTCTGAGATATCGGCGGTATGACCGGCTGGGGGATCGAGGGTTCAGCCGGGTGGCCTGCGGATGTGAACGCCGTCCGCAGGAATCAGAGCAGGGCGCGAGCCTGGGGTACCAGGATCGCGTAGTTGTCCGCCAGCGCGGCCATCTCCGCATCGTGCAGCACGCGGGCGTCGATCAGACCGCTGGCGTGGGGCAGGCTGCGGGTGGCACAGGCCGTGTCGACCAGAGTGCAACGGTAGCCGTAATCCTTGGCGGCACGCACGGTGGTGCTGACGCTGGAGTGGGTCATGAAGCCGCAGACGATCAGGTCCAGGTGCCCCAGCTGCTGCAGACGTTCGTGCAGCTCGGTGCCGGCGAAGGCATTGGGCAGGCGCTTCTCCACCACCGGCTCTTCCGGCAGCGGTTCCAGGCCGCTGATGAAGTGGCCGCGCGGACCCTGCGGATCGAGCAGGCCGCCGGGAATACCCAGGTGACGCACATGCAGGATCGGCGTGCCGAGTTTGCGTGCGGCGGCGAGCAGTGTGGCGATTTCCTCGACGGCGGCATCCACGTCAGGCAGTTGCAGCGCCCCGCTGCGGTACTCCTCCTGCGCGTCGATGATCAGCAGCGTGGCCTTGCTCAGCGTGGCTGGCGCATAACCGCGGCCCGTCAGCTGGAACAGGGTTTTGGGATCGGACATGGTGCGGGCTCCAAATGCGGCGATGCGTCTATTCTCTGCCGCCTGGCCGCGTCTGTGAACCTTTTACGTGATTTGCGGCGTATCGCTTTGCATACACGGCCGGCAAAAGGCAACGGTTGCGGCTAGAATCGCGCACCCGTTCAGGAGGTTTGTCCCGTGTCCCAATCCCGCCTGCGCACCGTGCGCGACCATATTCGCTGGGCTGTCAGCCGCTTTCATGGCGAGCAGCTGTTCTTCGGCCATGGCACCGACAACGCCTGGGACGAGGCGCGACAATTGGTCCTGGGTGCGCTGCACCTGCCGTGGGAAATCGCCGACAGTTATCTCGACTGCCGCCTCGAGGACGACGAGCAGGCGCACCTGCAGGCACTGCTCAAACGCCGCATCGAAGAGCGCGTGCCGACGGCCTATCTGCTCGGTGAGGCTTGGTTCTGCGATCTGCCGTTCATCGTCGATGAGCGCGTGTTGGTGCCGCGCTCGCCCATCGCCGAGCTGATCGGCCAGCACTTCCAGCCCTGGCTGAGCGGCGAGCCGGCGCGAATCCTCGACCTGTGCACCGGCTCGGGCTGCATCGGCATCGCCTGCGCCTATGCCTTCGAGCAGGCGGAAGTGGTACTCGCCGACCTGTCCTTCGATGCCCTCGAAGTGGCCAACCAGAACATTGAGCGGCATGAACTGGATGCGCGGGTCTATACCGTGCAGGGCGACGGTTTCGCCGGGCTGCCGGGCCAGCGTTTCGACCTGATCGTGTCCAACCCACCCTACGTCGATGCCGAGGACTTCGCCGACATGCCGGCCGAGTACCAGCACGAGCCCGAGCTGGGCCTGGCCTGTGGCGACGATGGTCTGGATCTGGTGCGGCGCATGCTCGCCGAAGCCGCGGACCACCTCAACGAGCGCGGCGTGCTGATCGTCGAGGTCGGCAACAGCCAGGTGCATGTCGAGGCGTTGTACCCGGAGGTGGATTTCACCTGGCTGGAATTCAACCAGGGCGGCCATGGCGTGTTCCTGCTGACCGCTGCGCAGTGCCGTGCGCACCAGGCGCTGTTCCAGGCAAGAGTTAGCGCCTGAAGTCAGCGCGGGCTCAGTGCGTGGCGATCCAGATCAGCAGTCCGGCCTGGAACACGGCGAACGTCACCAGGCAGGCGATGGTGAAGCGCAGGCTGCTGTCCTCGCGCTTGAACTGATTGACGCGTTGCTCCAGCTTGGCCAGCTTCACGTCCTGTTCGCGCAGGCTCTGGTCGGCCTGTTGCAGCATCGCGGCGGCGTCCAGCAGCTCGATCACCTGCACCTTGTCGCCATTCCATTCCCCTTTCAGGGCGCTGACGCTGGCCGCGCTGTAGTTGGCCTTCAGCTGCAGCAGGTCCTGGTAGTCGACATCGAAGCCGTGGACGCGCAGGAAGTGATCACGGCGCAGGCGCGCCTCTTCGTTGACCACGTCCTTTACCGCCAGGGCGCCACCTTCGACCTGATAGTGGCTCCAGCGCTGGCGTGCCCAGATGATGCCCTGGGCCATCAGGTAGCGGCCGATGCCGCGGTTCGCCGGCTCGATCTGCAGGCCCTTGTCGGCACCGAAACGAACTTCCTGGCTGCGATGGTCGACCCACACCTCCAGCGCGTTCTGCTCCTGGCGCACGCGCTGGCCAGGCAGGTCGATGCTCAGGCGCAGCAGGCTCTGCTCGCTGCTGTGCCGCTCGACACGGCCCGCCTGGACAAAACGCAGCGGCCGCGCGCCGGTCGTGCGGTCGGTCGGCAGCGGCGCCAGGCGCAACAAACGGAACTGCTCGGCGGGAAGGTCCTGCCAAGGATGCGGTTTCGGCGCAGCCTCTTCGGTGTCCGGCTGGGGTTCGGCTTGAGTGTCCATGGGCGCTGTCCTCCTGAATGCAGCATGCCAGCGGCAGAGCCGTCGGCAAACCCTTATCGGCCGCTTTTCCCGGCGCTGGAGGCTGGCACTTTGCCAATGAATGCCAGCAGGGCCGGGGCCAGCTCGCTGGCCAGCGGCCGTTCGGGGTCGGCGTAGGAGGCCAGCTGCTGCTCGGTGTCGTCCGGGACGATACGCAGCACATGGTTCATGCCCTCGATCAGCAGCAGCTCGGCGTCGGGCTTGGCGGCCTTCAGGCGCTGCGCATCGACACGACTGATCTGGATGTCGGTGCTGCCCTGAACGATCAGAGCCGGCACCTGTACCCGTGCGATGGCCTTGGCCGGCTCCTGGCGGAACAGCGACATCATGTACGGCTGCACGCTGGGGCGGAACAGCACCTGCAGCGGGTCGCTGACCTGTGCCTGCGGCTGCTGCGCCTTGAGCGAGGCGGTCAGGGCCAGGGCTTCGAGTAACAGTTCGGCAGGCAGGCGGCTGTGCAGTTGCTCCTGCAGCACCTCGTCCACCGGACGGCCGCTGCCGGCGATGCTGATCAGTGCGTCGGCACCGGCTTCGGGGGCCGCGAGGCTGGCGATCAGCGCTCCCTCGCTGTGGCCGATGAGGATCAGACGGGAGAAACGCGGATCGGCCTTCAGCTGTTTGCCCCATGCCGCGGCATCCGCGGCGTAGCCTTCGACGCTGAGCAGGCGTTCGTCGGGGCCGGCCGCGTAGCTGGCGGCGATGCCGCGCTTGTCGTAGCGCACGCTGGCCACGCCACCTTGGGCCAACGCCTGGGCCAGGCGGCGCAGGCTGTCGTTGCGACCTTGCGGGTTGTTGCCGTTGCGGTCGGTGGGGCCCGAGCCGGCGATCAGCAGGGCGACCGGCACCGCGCCATCGCTCTCCGGCAACAGCAGGCTGCCATACAGGGTGCCGCTCGGGGTGTGCAGTTCGGCGGGGCGGTGCAAGGTGGTCTGGGCGTGGAGCAGGGGGGCCAGGGCGAGCAGGCAGAGCATCAACAATGGGCGCATCGGTGTGATTCTGGGGGAATGTCGCTGTTGGAGCCGCGAGTGGCCGGGAAGGTTTCGGCGATCATGACACGCTGAAGCTCAGGTATACTCGCCGCCTTTCGTTCGAGGCTGATTCGCGGAGCGCCCTGCATGTCCGGCAATACCTACGGCAAGCTGTTCACCGTCACCACTGCTGGCGAAAGCCACGGCCCGGCGCTGGTCGCCATCGTTGACGGGTGCCCGCCAGGCATCGAACTGTCCCTGGACGACCTGCAGCGCGACCTCGACCGCCGCAAACCGGGCACCAGCCGCCACACCACTCAGCGCCAGGAAGCCGACAAAGTCGAAATCCTCTCCGGCGTGTTCGAAGGCAAGACCACCGGTTGCGCCATCGGCCTGCTGATCCGCAACACCGACCAGAAGTCCAAGGACTACTCGGCGATCAAGGATCTGTTCCGCCCGGCCCACGCCGACTACACCTACCACCACAAGTACGGCATCCGCGACTACCGCGGCGGCGGCCGCAGCTCGGCGCGCGAGACCGCCATGCGCGTCGCCGCCGGCGCCATCGCCAAGAAGGTGCTGGCCGGCCTCGGTATCCAGGTGCGTGGCTACATGAGCCAGCTTGGGCCCATCGAGATTCCGTTCAAGACCTGGGACAGCGTCGAGCAGAACGCCTTCTTCAGCCCCGACCCGGACAAGGTGCCGGAGCTGGAGGCCTACATGGACCAGTTGCGTCGTGACCAGGACTCGGTTGGCGCGAAGATCACCGTGGTCGCCGAGGGCGTGATGCCGGGCCTCGGCGAGCCGATCTTCGACCGCCTGGACGCCGATCTGGCCCATGCGCTGATGAGCATCAACGCGGTCAAGGGCGTGGAGATCGGTGCCGGTTTCGCCAGCGTCGCCCAGCGCGGCACCGAGCACCGCGACGAGCTGACACCGGAAGGCTTCCTGTCCAACAACGCTGGCGGCATTCTCGGTGGTATTTCCTCGGGCCAGCCGATCGTGGCTCACCTGGCGCTCAAGCCGACCTCCAGCATCACCACGCCGGGGCGCTCGATCGATGTCGACGGCAACCCGGTCGAGCTGATCACCAAGGGCCGCCACGACCCGTGCGTGGGCATCCGCGCCACGCCGATCGCCGAGGCGATGATGGCCATCGTGCTGCTCGACCATCTGCTGCGTCATCGCGGGCAGAATGCCGGAGTGCGGGTCGCCACGCCGGTGCTCGGTCAGCTCTGATCGCCAGGCGGTCGTTCGTCATGCCGCCATGGATGTTGGGCCGCCAATGAACGCCACGTTCCCTTATTGGCGGCTGTCCGGCTTCTACCTGTTCTACTTCGCTCTGCTCGGCGCTACGGCGCCGTTTCTCGGCCTGTACTTCGCCCACCTGGGTTTTTCGCCGGCACGCATCGGCGAGCTGGTGGCCATACCCATGCTCATGCGCTGCCTGGCGCCGAGCCTGTGGGGCTGGCTCGGCGACTACACGGGTCGGCGCCTGCTGATCGTGCGTATCGGCGCCATCTGCACCTTGCTCAGCCTCAGCCTGATCTTCGTCAGCCAGAGTTATGCCTGGCTGGCGCTGGTGATGGCGCTGCACGCGTTCTTCTGGCACGCGGTGCTGCCGCAGTTCGAGGTGATCACCCTGGCGCACCTGCGCGAGCAGTCGGCGCGCTACGCGCAGATCCGCCTGTGGGGCTCGATCGGCTTCATCCTCGCGGTGGTCGGCCTGGGCAAGCTGTTCGAGTTGTTCAGCCTGGCCGCATACCCCTGGGCGCTGATCGTGATCATCGCCGGTATCGCCCTGAGCAGCTTCTGGGTGCCGGATGCGCAGCCGCTGGTGAGTGCCCGGCCGCAGCAGGCCGGCGGTTTTCTCGCCCAGCTTTGCCAACCGGGGGTGCTGGCGTTTTATGGTTGTGTCGGGCTGATGCAGCTGTCCCACGGGCCGTACTACACCTTTCTCAGCATTCACCTGGAAAACCTCGGCTATGCGCGCGGCGTGATCGGCATGCTCTGGGCCCTGGGCGTGGTCGCCGAGGTGCTGGTGTTCCTGGTCATGGTGCGCCTGCTGCAGCGTTTCAGCCTGCGCCAGGTGCTGGTGGCCAGCTTTCTCATTGCTGCCGTGCGCTGGTTGCTGCTGGGCTTTCAGGCCGAGCACCTGGGCGTGCTGCTGTTCGCCCAGGTGCTGCATGCGGCGACCTTCGGCAGCTTCCACGCCGCGGCGATCCATTTCGTCCAGCGTAGTTTCGGCGCCCAGCAGCAGGGCCAGGGCCAGGCGCTGTACGCCTCGCTTGCCGGTGTCGGCGGCGCGCTGGGTGCGCTGTATGCCGGCTACAGCTGGAAGACGCTGGGCCCGGAATGGACTTTTGCCCTGGCCAGCCTGGCAGCATTCGCCGCAGCCGTTATCATGGCCACCCACGCGCAACCCCAACCGCAACAGGAGCGGCCATGAACCGCGAACATCTGGCCCGGCAGATCGTCGACGCCGGCCGTTTTCTCTACGACCGCGGCTGGTCGCCCGCCACCAGCAGCAACTATTCGCTGCGCCTGGGCGCCGACCAGGCGCTGCTTACCGTGTCCGGCAAGCACAAGGGCCAGCTCGAACTGGACGACGTGTTGGCCACTGATCTCGATGGACACAGCCTGGAGCCAGGCAAGAAGCCCTCGGCGGAAACCCTGCTGCACACCCAGCTGTACCGCTGGAAACCCGAGATTGGCGCGGTGCTGCACACCCATTCGGTGAACGCCACGGTGCTCTCGCGCCTGAGCCTGAGCGATTCGCTGGTGTTCGCCGACTACGAGCTGCAGAAAGCCTTCACGGGTATCAGCAGCCACGAGTCGCAGGTCGAGGTGCCGATCTTCGACAATGACCAGGATATCGCCCGCCTGGCTGCACGCATCCAACCCTGGCTGGATACCCACCCCGATTGTGTCGGCTACCTGATTCGCGGCCATGGCCTGTACACCTGGGGCGCGCAGATGAGCGACGCCCTGCGCCAGATCGAGGCCTTCGAGTTTCTTTTCGAGTGCGAACTGAAGGTGCGTGCGTTGCAACGCTGAGGTGGAGCGCCCAGCAATCCGACTGCCACCAATCAATCCATAAGAATCCAGCTACAGCACGAGCTGAGCGACCCAACCGCGAGGACGCCGCCGATGAGCAGCCTGACCGTCTACCACCAGTCCAGCCCGGACGTACCGAACAAGATGCTGACCCATGTCGAGGACATTGCCTCGACCCTGGCCGAGGTCGGCGTGCGCTTCGAGCGCTGGCAGGCCGCTGCGCCGATCCAGCCCGGCGCCAGCGCGGAGGAGGTGATCGCCGCCTACCGCCCGCAGATCGACACGCTGATGAACGAGCGCGGCTACGTCACCGTCGACGTGGTCAGCTTGGACAAGAGCCATCCGCAAAAGGACGAGCTACGCGCCAAGTTCCTCGACGAACACCGCCACGCCGAGGACGAAGTGCGTTTCTTCGTCGCCGGCCGGGGGCTGTTCACCCTGCACATCGACGACTACGTGTATGCGGTGCTGTGCGAGAAGAACGACCTGATCTCGGTACCGGCCGGCATCCGCCACTGGTTCGACATGGGCGAGTTTCCGCACTTCGTGGCCATTCGCCTGTTCAACAACCCCGAGGGCTGGGTGGCCAACTTCACCGGTGACGATATCGCCGGGCGCTTCCCGCGCCTCGAAGACTGAATGTTCAATCCTTCTCCCACCGGGAGAAGGTGTCCCATAGGGGCGGATGAGGGCTGTCTCCCTCACCGGTACGCCGGTCGCCTCAGCCCTCTCCCGAAGAAAGAGGGGATGTGAATACCTGGAGTCTCTATGCCGATCAACGCCATCCTCACCGATATCGAAGGCACCACCAGCGCGGTGAGCTTCGTCTTCGACGTGCTGTTTCCCTATGCCGCCGAGCACCTGCCGCAGTTCGTCCGTGACCACGCCGAGCAGCCCGAGGTCGCGCAACAGCTGGCGGCGGTACGCGCGCAGAGTAGCGAGGCCGACGCCGACGTGGAGCGGGTGATCGAAATCCTGCTGGGCTGGATCGCCGAGGACCGCAAGGCCACGCCGCTGAAGGCGCTGCAGGGCATGGTCTGGGCGCAGGGCTACCGGGCTGGCCAGCTCAAGGGGCATGTCTACCCGGATGCCGTGGAGGCCTTGAAGCGCTGGAAGGACGAGGGCTACGCGCTGTACGTCTATTCATCCGGTTCGATCCAGGCGCAGCAGCTGATCTTCGGTTGTTCGCAGGCGGGCGACCTGTCAGCGCTGTTCTCCGGCTACTTCGATACCACCAGTGGCCCCAAGCGCGAGGTGCAGTCCTACCGCACCATCACCGAGGCCATCGGTGTGCCGGCGCAGGACATCCTGTTTCTGTCGGACATCGTCGAAGAGCTGGACGCCGCGCAGCAGGCTGGCCTGCAGACCGTGGGCCTGGCTCGCGAGGGCGGTGTGCTGGCCGGGCATGACACCGTGGCCAGCTTCGCGGTGATCGACCTGACGCGTTTCTGATTCGAGCCGTTCGCCACAGTGCGTGGCGCTGGCAGATAACTCCGCAGGGTGGATCGCTGAGAGGCCATCCACCCTGCGCCCTCAGTACTCCCAGCGCAGGGTCGCACTCAGGCTGCGCGGTTCGCCATACAGGTCGCTGTAGACGCTGGTACTGGCGTAGTACGCCTTGTCGAACAGGTTGTTGACGTTGACCGTGCCGGTGAAGTGCTCGTCGAAGCGGTAGCGCGCCAGCAGGTCGACGAGGGCGTAGCTGCCTTGCGTCGCTTCCAGCGTGGTGCCGGGGATGACCTCGCTGTTGCCGTAGCTGGTTGCGCTTTCCCAGCGCACACCACCGCCCAGGGTCAGGCGGTTCAGCTCGCCCTGCAGGTTGTAGGTGCTGAACAGCTTCACGCTGTTGCGCGGGAAACCGACGTTGACGTCCACACCCTGCGGGTAATAGGTGTTCACGTGGCTGTAACCGGCCTGCACCTGCCAGCCCGGCAGCAGTTCGCCGGCCACTTCCAGCTCGACGCCGCGCACCTTGAGGTCGGCGGCCTGTACCGCTTCCTCGCCATTGTCGAAGTAGAAACCGGTGCCGACCGGGTAGTTGCTGACCTTGGACTCGAACAGTGCGCCGGTGATGTTGAGGCGGCCGTCGTAGTACTCGCCCTTGGCGCCGACTTCATAGCTGTCGCCTTCGGTCGGGTCGAGGAAGGCACCCTCCGGGGTCTTGCTCGACTGCGGTTTGAAGATGCTGGTGTAGCTGGCGTAGACCGAGTGGTGCTGGTCGAGGTCGTAGACCAGACCGGCGTATGGCGTGAATTCGCCATTCTCCTGCTTCTTGCCGTCACCCGGCGCATAGTCAGTCGGGTCGCCGTAGTAGAGCTGCGACTGCTCGACCTTGTAGTAGCTGGCGCGCGCGCCGAGGATCAGCGACAGGTCGTCGGTCGGCTTGAAGCGGGCAGAGGTGTAGCCGGCGTACTGGCGCTGGGCGTATTCGATATCGCCCAAACGGTCCAGCGGCGGCTTCTCGATGTCGCCATGCCAGTCGTGAACGTTGGGAATCGCCGGGTCCCAGCTGCTGCCGCTGTAGTCGTACCACAGCGGGTAGGCGCCGGTGTTGCTGCGGTATTTGCTGGCGCTGACGCCGACCACCAGTTCGTGCTCGCGACCGAACAGGCTGAACGGGCCGGTGGCGTAGGCATCGATTGAATTCTGCTCGGGCTTGCTCGGCCACTTGGCCATGAACAGGTTGGTGCCTGCGCCGGTCTGCTGGTCGGGGTAGCCGTAGCTGCTGAACCAGCCGTATTCGACATCGTTGTCGTCGCGCATGTTGGTGTAGGCCACCTTGGCCAGCCAGTCGTTGTCGAAGCGGTGTTCGTAGGTGGCGAAGATCGAGGTGCGTTGACGGTCGGCATAGCTCCAGTCCGCCGCCGAGTTGAAGGAGCGCTTGAAGTCGGTGCGCTCACCGTTGCTATAGAAGGCCGGGAAGCCGAAGTAGGCGCAGGCATCGCAGTTGCGCACTTGGTAGTCGATGCCGAGGCTGACGGTGTCGCGCTCGGTCAGGTCGGCCTCGATCACCCCGTAGGCGACCTGGCGCTCGGTGCTGAGACGATCGATGAACGAGTTGGCGGTCTGGTATGCGCCGACCAGGCGGCCGCGCACATTGCCGGTTTCGGTCAGCGGGCCGGACACGTCGAACTCGGTGCGGTAGTTGTCCCACGAGCCCGCGGTGCCCTGGATCGAGGCCTGGAATTCGCGGGTCGGGCGCTTGCGCACCATGTTGATGGTGGCCGACGGGTTGCCTGTACCGCTGAGCAGGCCGGTGGAGCCGCGCACGATCTCGACCCGGTCGTAGACCGCCATGTCGTTGGACTGGTTGCTCATCGACGGCTCGAAGATGGTCGGGATGCCATCGACCTGGAACGTCTCGATCTTCATGCCGCGGGAGAAGATGCCGACTTCCTCGTCGGAGGAGGTGCTCTTTTTCTTGTAGAGGACGCCCGGCGCCTGGGCCAGTACGTCTTCGAGGCTGTTCATGTGCTGGTCGCGAATGCGCTGGCTGGTGATCACGCTGACCGACTGCGGGGTTTCGCGAATCGACAGCGGCAGCTTGGTAGCGGTCGCGGTCGCCGCCGTGGTGTAGGAGCCGGTACCTTCGGTGGTGCTGCCCAGGCCGCTACCAGTGACGGCGGTGGGGCCGAGTTCCACTGCGCTGGCATCCTTGGCCACCGGCAGCAGGACATAGCCATTACCGCTCTGCTGGGCGGTAAAGCCGCTGCCACGCAGCAGCACGGCGAAACCCTCTGCCACCGTGTAGCTGCCGTTCAGTCCGGTGCTGCTTTTACCGGCGAGACCCTGGGCTTCGAAGATGATCGCCACGCCCGACTGCTGGGCGAAACGGTTCAGGCTCGCGCCCAGCGGGCCGGCAGCGATGCTGTAGTGCTGGCTGCTGGCGGCGTTGTTCTCGGCCAGGGCCAGGCCGGGTACGGCAACCCCGAGCGCGGCGGTGCAGGCCAGGTGAACGGCGAGGGCGATGGGCGCCAGGGCAGGGCGCGGAGACTTCATGTGCATGGCGGGGACAGTTCCTGTTGTCGTATTGGCTTCTTCCTTGACGGGCAGCGTTGCCAAAGCGGAACCACAGATTCGAAATTAGTTGCTGGCGCCCATGCTCCAGCGTGGGAGCAGATCCGGGGACGCTCTGCGTCCCGCAGACGCAGAGCGTCTGTAAGCGCATTCCCACGCGGAGCGTGGGAACGATCAATATTTGACGCCTCGACGTGGGAACGATCAACGCGGACGGTTCGACACCTCGACGTGGGAGCGATCAACAATCATTTTGTGCGGTGCCTCAGCGCCGGCTGACTCGCACCAGCCAGGGGGTGATGCGCTGCACATCGACCGGCAGCGCATCGGCGATCAGCTGCAACGCACGGTCGCTGTCATCCAGCGGCAACACAGCCGACACGCGCAGTTCGGCAAGGGCCGCGCGGTCGAAGTGCACGTAGCCAGCGCGTTGCTGCGCCAGTTCATCGAGCACGGCGGTCAGCGGCTGGTCCTGCACCACCAACTGGCGCTGCTGCCAGGCATCGGCAACGCTGGCGGTGTCCACCGTACCAAGCGTCTGCACCTGGTCCGGCGAAATGCGGGCCTGCTCGCCTGCCGCCACTTCGGTCGTCGCGCTGGAGCGCACGCCATGTGCCGCGACTCGTGACTCGAGCATGGTCAGCAGGGTGCTGCCATCCTCGCGCTTGACCAGGAAGCGCGTGCCCAGCGCACGGATCTCACCCTGTTCGGTGGCGACGATGAACGGGCGCTGAGCGTCGTGGGCGACGTCGACGAGGATCTCGCCGCGCAGCAGTTCGACGCGCCGCTGCTGGTCGTCGAAGTGCAGGTCCACCGCGCTGTTGCCGGCAAGGCTGATCTGCGATTGATCGGCCAGCGTGCGGGTTTGCCACTGCGCCGGGGCGGTGCGCAGGTCCGCCAGCCAATAGACCGCAGCCTGGCTGCGTACCAGCAACCCGAGAGGCAGGGCCAGGGCAATTACCAGCAAAAGGGCGCTGATGCTGCGTTTGCCACGTGGCGTGCGTCGGCGCCCGACGCTCAATGCAGCGCGAACCGGGGCTTTCTGCAGGCGCAGTGCCTGCATCTGCGCGACGAAGTTCTGCATGCGCTCGAGGGCGGCAGTGTGTTGGCTATCGGCGTGCTTCCAGGCGTCGAAGCGCGCCAGTTCATCTGCCTCGAGGCTGCCTTCATGCAGGCGCAGCAGCCAGTCGGCCGCCTGTTCGTTGATGTCTGCGCTGCTGCTCATCTCAGATATCCAGCGCGTGGTTGCAGTGCAGCAGGGACTGGGTCAGATATTTGCGCACCATGCGCTCGGAAATGCCCTGCTGCTGAGCAATTTCGGCCTGGCTGCAGCCATCGAGGAAGTAGGCGAGGAAGACCTGATGGGCCTTCTCGCTCAGGCCGTCGAGGACGAAAGCGATCTGCTCCAGCGCTTCGAGCGTGGTGAGGATCTGCTCCGGCGACTGGAAACCGGCGGCGGACAGCGCATCGGCGGTCAGCGCCAGTTCACGCAGGTAGGCATCCTCGATCTGCTGACGGCGCCCGCGGTCGATGAGCAGGCGGCGGGCGGTGGTGGTCAGGTAGGCGCGTGGCTCACGCATGCCGGCCAGCGCATCACGCGAGGCGAGGATGCGCATGAAGGTGTCCTGCGCCAGATCCGCGGCGTTGTGCGAGCAGCCGAGTTTTTTTCGCAGCCAGCCGAACAGCCAGCCGTGGTGGTCGCTGTACAGGTCATGGATGGCTTGCTGGAACGGCGGCGCGTCTGCGGACATGGCGACTGCATCGGTCAGCAAGGGGGTGCTGACTGTAGATAAGAATTATTCGCAGATTAACCAAAGTGCCGCGGCAGACGCAAGCGGGCGGGTTGAACCTTGGCTGGCGGCCAGGCCCTAACAGGAAATACCTGCGGAGGTCCGTCATGCCTGCATCCAGCGTAATGAGCCTGCCCGACTGGCTGTTCTACGGCGTGCCGGCGGCGATCTACCTGCTGCTCACGCTGTGGGCGCTGTTCAACGTATTCGGCAGCGCCAGCCGGCCAGGGCAGAAGGTGCTGTGGACGGCACTGCTGGTGTTGTTTCCGCTGCTCGGCCTGTTCAACTGGCTGTGGATCGGCCCGCGCCGCGTCATCGCCAGTTCTCACTGAACCCGCTAGTTGCTGCCCTGGGGCACGCCGTTGCGCTGGTGCCGGTAGACGCTGACCGCCTCGTACACCGCCTTGCGCAGGCGGTTTATACCGCCGATGGGGCGGTGCGCGGGCAGGGCATGCCAGGGGTTGAAGGACAGGTTGTCGCAGAACAGGTTCTGCTCACGGCTATCGAAATCCTGTGCCGGCACCTTGATGCTGGCGACCGTCTCGAATGGCGCGATCTCCTCGTTCCACTCCACGCTGGTGTCCTCGATGGGCATGTAGTAGTCCGGGTTCTGCCGCTGCACCTGCAGGGCGAAGCAGGCCGGCGTGCGATCCAGCGACAGCTGCTGGTACAACGCACTGCGCAGGAAGTTCGGCAACGCCTGGTTCTGCTGCGGCAGCTCGTAGGGCGGGCAGCTCTGCGGGTCGGGGATCACCCGGTACTTGATGTTGTGCCGGCCGAACTTGAACGGCGCCACCGAGCTGTAGGTGGTGGCCACCGGGCTTTCCGGCGCCGGAGCGAGGGTCCTCAGCGCCGTCACCAGATGGCGGATTTCCCAGCGCCGCGGGTCCCAGCTGGGGAAGAAGGCCAGGACCTTCTGCCCGCTGGCCTGGGCGGCGAAGTTCTGCTTGTACTCGGCGACATCACGAACGAAGAACACCGGGTGGTTGAACATGACGAAGTCCTGGTCACCCGCGCCGGTCGGTGTGCTGAGCAGTTTGTCGCCGGGCACGTCGAGCAGCTTGATCGCCATGCCACGGGCATCTCGAGCGCGGTCGAACTGCGGGTAGGCGTTGCCGTTGGACAGGCGCATCCAGGCCTGCCAGGTCTTGCCCGGTTCGCTGAACACGCCCTGGCGCAGATCCGCGTCGAGATCGCCCAGCACGCTGACTTCGGCCTTCACGCAGCCGTGCGCCTTGGCGTGGGCATCGCGCATCACTCGGGTGTTATCGCGGTGTTGTTCGACAATACGAATGGCGTCTTCGATGATGCCCTGGGTCAGCGCGGCCTCATCGGCGGGGATGCTTTCCTCGGCGGCAACCGGGCCGGAGAACTTCCAGGCGTAGTACGCCTCGCCAATGCCCCAGCCAAGCAGACCGACGACCAGAAGAAACCCCAGCACCTTGCCGAGAAGACGGCCAAGCCACAGCCAGAAACGTTTGAGCATGGGACGAATCCTTGTTCGAGTTGTTGTAGGAGTCAGCCCTGGCAGTTCGGGCCAGGCGCCCAGGCCTTGGCCTCGACCGCTTGCAGCTGTTTTTCCAGGGCGGGATTGCCCATCACCTTGAGGTATTCGATCAGCGCCCAGCGCTCTTCCGGCGCCAGGGCGCGGCCGATCACGCCGTCCTGGCGGCAGCCCTCGCGAAACTCATGGCCACGGTTGCTGTTGCCGGTCACCGAGGTATTGAACAGGAAGCCGCCGTCGAACTTGTCGCTGACGAAGCCGGCGTGCTTCGGGTCGTACTCGAAGTTGCCGACCCAGAACTGCGTATCGCGCTCGGAAACCGGTGAGAGCAACTGGAACAGGTTGGGGATTGAGCCGTTGTGCAGGAATGGCGGCGTGGCCCAGATGCCGTTGAGCGGGCGCGCCTTGTAGCCGCGTTTTTCCTGCACGCCGATGGCCAGGCCGTAGCCGTCCATGCGTGCGCGTTCATCCGGCTGGATGCCGGCATCGCGGTAGGCCCGGTCTTCGACGAAGGCGGTGACGTAGGCCAGGCCCTTGGCGCTGGAGATACTGGCGAAGTCCACCTCGTCCAGGTCGCTGCCGAACAGGGTGACATCGAGCTTGGCCAGCTCGGCCTTGCTCCAGCCCAGCTTGCGGATATCGAAGCGGTGGTCGGCGATGTTGTTGGCAGTGGTCGGGTCGGTGCCGACGAGGCGGGTCGGCACGATGCGCATGCGCCACTCGGGATCGCGCGTCGGAGCCAGGCGTTCGTCACGCGGTTTCGGATCCGGTGCGTGGCAGTAGGCGCAGTTTTCGCTGAACAGTGCGCGGCCCTGGCTGGCCAGGGCGATGTCGACCTTGCCGAAGACGTCTTCGGGCCAGGTGGGTGGCTGCAGCTTTTTCAGGGTTTCTTCCAGCACGTACAGGTCGTGCAGGCGCACGCTGGACGGGTAACGCTCGGCGGCCGGCAGGGTCGCGCCGTGTTCGTCGAACAGCTGCAACGTGGCGCCGACGCCAAGGGCCTCGCCGATGTTGCGCGCCATCGGCTGCATGGCCGAGCCATTCCACTGTACCCAGTCGAATTTCCAGATATCCCACAATTGCGGATAACTCACCGGCGCATTGGCCACACGGTAGTTGCTGGCGTCGATGGCATCGCCGAACACGCTGTTGGCGATGCGGCCGAAGGCGTCGGTGCGGCCGAAACCTTCCTCGGTGGGGTAGAGGCCGCGGTGCCAGTCGTTGAAGGCGGTGCCGAGCAGGCGGTCGAGCACCGTTTTGAAGTCGTCGCGCAGCTGCGCGCGGTCACGCTCGTAGTTGTCGTCCAGTACCGCCTTGGCGAAACGCGTGAACTTGATCGGGTTGTAGTAGGTGAGGGCCATGCTCATGCCGAGCGCCTGGCCGAAGCTGCCGCCCTTGAGCGTCGGTACCGTGGACGCCAGCGAATGCAGGGCCGCGCCACCGTCGATGCGCACGGCCTGGCCCTGGTAACGCAGCTCGCCGGTGTGGCAGGCGGCGCAGCTGATATCGAGAAATGCTGCGCCGCTCTTGGCGTCCTCATGGCGGGCAAAACCGACCGGGAGGTTGCCGGGGTTCTGCGTGCTGGCGTGTTGTTGAGGATCGGTGAGGAAACCGAAACGCGCCAAGTGATCCGGCGCGGCGAACTTGTCTCGTGAGAACGGCAGCTCCAGGGCGGTGAACCAGTCGTAGCGCAGGCCTTTCACCTGGGTGCCCTGCGGGGTGTAGTAGTAGGTCTGCCGGGACTGCTCGTCCCATTGCTGCAGGTAGTGCAGCTGGGTGGGCCGGGTGAACGTAGGGAGGTTGGGATTGGCGATGTAGTAGAGCACCACGCCGAGCGCGATCAGTGCCAGCAATACGACCAGGAGCAAAGCACGGCGCAGGATCCGCATATGACATTAACATCCGTGTGGTGATTTATAGGTATGCGGTGGTTTATGCCAAGGCGCTGGGGCAATGGCAAGTGGGGCAGCGGATTCTTTACGGGCCGCGAAACGCGCGGGCAAAACCGCTACATATTCCGATTCGCTGGAACGGCTATAGAGAAATGATCCTAGCGGGCGTCAGGTTATTGCTACGGTTACAGCTGTTAGCGCCAACTCGTTGTTTTTATTGATTTTACAAAATATTGGCGCCAAGGATGGAGCATGTTGGAAGCAGTCTCCGCTTCACCCGGTCACCTGTTGTTCATCGCCCCCTGCGCGGAATGCCAGCACCTGATACCGCGTCTGCGCGCGAGCGGCTGGCAGGTCGACAGCTGCGACCTGGCCGATGCCGGCGATTACCGCGTGGACGTTGCCCTGGTCTGTGTCGGCAAGGAGGCCAGCGCCGAGCTGCTGCAGCTGCCACAGCGTATGCGCAGTAGCGCCAACCAGTGGCTGGCACTGGTGCAGGCAGGCGGCGCACCGCCGCTTTTCGAGGCGAGCGGATTTGCCGATGCCTGGTACTTCCAGCGCCTGCTGCAGCCGCTCGACCCGCAGGCGCTGCAACTCAGCCTGACTGCCGCCTGCCAGGCGGCGCGCAGCCAGGTCAGCAGCGCCGGTGCGCAGCTGCTCGGTCACAGCAAGAGCATTCGCGACCTGCGCAAGCGCCTCGATACGCTGTCCGGCAGCCTGCGACCGCTGTTGATCGAAGGGGAAATCGGTGCGGGCAAGGGTTTTCTGGTGAAACTGCTGCATCAGCGCACGCGCGGGACGGCCGCACTGCGTGCACTGACGCCTGAGCACCTGGCGGAAAACCCCTGCGAAGGGCTGCGCGGCGGCAGCCTCTGCCTGCAGCAGGCCGAGCGATTGGCGCCGGCCACCTTCGACCAGGTGCTCAAGGCCGCCGGCAGGGTCAATGTGCGTGTACTGGCGACCACCACCTCGACGGATTCGTTGGCGCACCTGCGAGAGGTGTGCGAGACGGTGCAATTGCTGCCCTTACGGCAGCGCCAGGGCGACATCGTGCTGCTTGCCGAACACTTCGCTCAGCTGTACAGCAGCCCACTGGGCGCCAGCCGTGCGTTCAGCGAATCGGCCCTGAGTGCCATGCTCCAGCACGACTGGCCGGGCAATGTGCGCGAGCTGGCGATGCGTGTGCGGCGGGCGTTGGCAATGGGCAGTGCCGCGCAGGTGGAGGCGAGCGACCTCGGCCTGCACGGCGGCTTCGATGCAGGTCCGGGCGCCACCCTGGAGGACTACAAGCGGCGCGCCGAATACCAGGCGCTCTGCGATGCCCTGGCCCGGCACAGCAGCAATCTGAGTCTGGCGGCGAAGACCCTGGGCATCTCCCGGCCGACCTTCTATCGCCTGCTGCACAAGCACCAGTTGCTGTGAACCTCAGCAGCCGAGGCTGTCGGCCTGGCGGTACAGGGTCATCAGCTTGCGCGTGATGGTCTGCTGGATATCGTCGCGCTCAAAGGTCGATAGACGCTCGAGCTTCTGCACCTGCAAACGGTGCAGGTGCAGGTAGGGCGTCTGCTGGTCGAACTCGCGCAGGTCACCCTTCATCAGGATCGGCAGGAACACGTCGCCGATCTTCTTCTGATTACTGATGATCTGCGCCAGCGCGGCCTTGAACGGCATGGTCTTCGGCGCGGGGCCGCCGTTCTTCATCTGCGTGGTCAGCAGTAGACCGGGCTTGCCCAGGACCACACCCGGCAGCACGCACAGGCCGGTCTGGCGCACAGCGAACACCTCGATGCCGTGCAGGGTGTCGTGGAAGGCGTAGGGGTTGGGCAGCACCACCATCTTGCGCCCCAGGTCGCTGGGGAAGTGCAGGTCATAGTTGGTATAGAGCTGGCGCGTCGACTCGGAGTACACGCACAGACGGTTCTCGAACAACTTGATGAAGCGCTCGGCGAGTTCGCGCCGGGCGATGCTGTCCAGGTCCCAGATCAGGTCCTGGTTCTGCGGGCGACTGAGGTCGACTTCCTGATGTTCCATGCTGCTCATGCGGTTCTCACACCCGGAATTGACCCAGTAGACGATTCAGTTGCCCGGCCAGCTGCCCCAGCTGCTGGCTGGCCTCACTGGATTGATCGGCGGCCAGGGCGTTTTCATGAGCCAGCGAGGCGGCCTGGGTGACGTTCTGGTTGATGTCGTCGACCACGTGCGACTGCTGCAGCGTGGCGCTGGCGATGGAGGCGTTGAGGCCGGTGAGGTTGCGCAGCGAACTGGTGATCTGATTCAGGCTCTCGCCGGCCTGGCGCGCCTGCTCGACGGTCTGCTGCGAGGCCACGCTGCTGGCGTTGATGACCTTGACCGCCGCCTCGGAATTACCCTGCAGGCGTTCGATCATGCCGTGGATTTCTGCGGTGGATTGCTGGGTGCGTTGGGCCAGCAGGCGCACCTCGTCGGCGACCACGGCGAAGCCGCGGCCCTGTTCACCGGCGCGGGCGGCTTCGATGGCGGCGTTGAGGGCGAGCAGGTTGGTCTGCTCGGCGATGGCGCGGATCACCTCCAGCACACTGCCGATCTGCGTGCTCTCCTCGGCCAGGGTGCGAATCACCTCCACGGCCTGGTCGATGGTGCCGGACAGCTGGCCGATCTGGCGCAGGCTGGCGTCGATGTTCTGCTGGCCCTGCAGCGCTTGTTCCTCGGCCTGGCGCACTTCGTTGGAGGCGTGCTCGGCGTTCTTCGCCACGTCCTGCACGGCGTAGGACACTTCGTTGATCGCCGTGGCGACCAGCTCCATCTGCTGCGACTGCTGCTGGCTGTGCTGTTGCCCGGCGCTGGCGATGCGCCCCAGCGAGGCCGAGGACTGGTCCAGCGTGCCGGCGACCTGCAGGGACTGGCCGATGACGCTGCGCAGCTTGTCGGTGAAGCCGTTGAAATGGCGGGCAAGGGCGGTCAGCTCGTCCTGGCCGGCGCTGTCCAGGCTGCGGGTGAGATCCGCTTCACCGCTGGCGATGTTGGCCATGGCGTTGACCGCCTCATCCAGCGGGCGGGAGATGCTGCGGGCGATGAGGATGATCAGCACGGCCAGGGCCAGGGAAATCAGCAGCAGGATGCCGGCGGCGCGCATGGCCTGGGTGCGGAACTCGGCCTGCATGTCTTCGATGTAGATGCCCGAGCCGATGATCCAGCCCCAGGGCTCGAACAGCTCGACATAGGACACCTTCGGCAGCGGCTCGGCAGCGCCCGGCTTCGGCCAGCGGTAGTCGACCAGGCCGGCGCCGTCCTTCTTGGCGATGGTCACCATTTCGTTGAACAGGAACTTGCCGTCCGGATCCTTGATACCCGACAGGTTCTGCCCTTCGAGCTTGGGGTTGGTCGGGTGCATGACCATCACCGGCGTCAGGTCGTTGATCCAGAAGTAGTCGTCGCGGTCGTAGCGCAAGTCGCGGACGATCTGCATGGCCTGTTTCTGCGCGTCTTCGCGGCTCAGGCTGCCGGCGCTTTCCAGGCTGTGGAAATGGCGCAGGATGCTCGCCGCGCTTTCCACCACGTGTTGCGTCTTCAGCGACTTGGCGGCGTACAGGTCGTTATGGATCTGCTTGAGCATGAGCCCGGCGAGGGCCAGCAGCATGAGGATGGAACACAGCAAAATCAGCCAGAGACGACGATTTATCGGCAAGCTGCGCAGACTGTTCATGCTCGGAATCTCCGAATTTTATTGTTGTAATGGCGTTGTGCTTTCACTGCTAGCCAGTCTAGATGCTTTGCGCCCGTCTGTAGCGCGGTCGGCGAGGGCGATGGCTTCTGCTAGCATGCGCTGGTTTTGCGCGTTTTGAACCCTGCTACGAGAGGTTTTTTATGGATATGTGGGCAGCTGTCCAGGCACTGATTCTGGGCATCGTGGAAGGGTTGACCGAGTTCCTGCCGATTTCCAGTACCGGCCACCAGATCATCGTCGCGGACCTAATCGGTTTCGGCGGAGACCGGGCGATGGCATTCAACATCATCATCCAGCTGGGCGCCATTCTCGCGGTGGTCTGGGAATTCCGGCGCAAGATCCTCGAAGTGGTATTCAACGTACCCAAACAGGCTGCCGCACAGCGTTTCACCCTCAACCTGCTGATCGCCTTCATCCCTGCGGTGATTCTCGGCGTCGCTTTCGCCGATCAGATCCATCATTACCTGTTCAACCCGATCACCGTGGCCACGGCGCTGGTGGTTGGCGGGGTGATCATCCTCTGGGCCGAGCAGCGCCCGCATGAGGTGACGGTGGAAGAGGTCGACGACATGACCTGGAAGGAAGCCCTGAAGATCGGTTGTGCGCAGTGCCTGGCGATGATTCCCGGCACCTCGCGCTCGGCCTCGACGATCATCGGCGGCCTGCTGTTCGGCCTGTCGCGCCGCGCGGCCACCGAATTCTCCTTCTACCTGGCGATGCCGACCATGGTCGGTGCGGCGGTGTACTCGGGCTACAAGTACCGTGACCTGTTCCAGCCCGGCGACCTGCCGGTGTTCGCCATCGGTTTTATCGTGTCGTTCATCTTCGCCATGATCGCGGTGCGTGCGCTGCTCAAGTTCATCGCCAACCACAGCTACGCGGTGTTTGCCTGGTATCGCATCGTCTTCGGCCTGCTGATCCTGGCTACCTGGCAGTTCAATCTGATCGACTGGAGCACAGCCCAGGGCTGATCGAGCGGAACCGACCGACATGGAACTACGCGGCACGTTGCGCAGCTGGAACGACGACAAGGGCTTCGGCTTCATCCGCCCGGAGCAGGGCGGTGGCGACGTGTTCGTGCACATCTCGGCGATGCGCGGCGACCAGCGCCCGGAGGTCGGCCAGACCGTGCTCTATCTGGCTGGCAAGGATGGGCAGGGCCGCCTGCGCGCCGAGCACATGCGCAGCGAAGGGCTGAGCCTGGATCGTCCGGCGATTCGCCGCAAGCCGCGGGCTAGCGAACCGCGCAAGGCCGTGCCGAGTGCGGCGCGTTCGGCACCGCACAAGCCTGCGCGGCGCCAGCCCGGCCCGTCGATCCAGTCTTTGCCGCTCAAGCTGGTGATCTTCGTCGGTCTCTGTGCCTTGCCGTTCGCCGGTTCGCTGCATGCTCTGATGGTGTTGCAGATGCCCTGGCTGCTGCTGGCGTATCCGCTGCTCAGCGCGGTCAGCTTCCTGCAGTACTGGGCGGACAAGAACAGCGCCCAGAGCGGTCGCTGGCGCACCCCGGAAAACACCCTGCACATCACCGAACTGCTCGGCGGCTGGCCGGGCGCGCTGCTGGCGCAACAGGTGTTCCGCCACAAGACGCGCAAAGTGTCGTTCCAGGCTGTGTTCTGGCTGATCGTCCTGCTGCACCAGGCGTTCTGGGTCGATCAGTTGCTGCTGGCCGGGCGCTTCCTCGGCCATCTGTTGCCCTATTGATCGAGCAGCAGGCCAACCTGGCGAATCTTCGGCAGGCGCTGTACCACCAGTTGATGAGAGCGCTGCAGGCATTCGCGCATTTCGGTCTCACCGAGCGGGAAGGGCGGCGTCATGCTGATCCAGTGCGCACGGGCCAGATAGGGCGCGGGGTGAATGCCCGGCCGGTCGACATAGCCGAGGAACAGCTCCGGCTCGACCTTGAACGCCAATCGCGCGCCCATGAAGTCGAGGATGGCGAACATTTTGTTGCCGGCTATTGAGAACACCCGGTTGCTGCCCCATTTAAGGTCTTCGCGGGTGCCGGGCAGGCTCAGGCAAAACGCCGCGATCTGTTCGTTGGTCATCAGGCTCCATCTCCCAGGCTGGTCGGCGGCTACCCTAGCAGAGTCGTACCGCCTCTTTCTCAACAGGAATCACGTCGATGTCGCTTTCCCTGTACCAGGCTTCCATCCCGGTTTTCGTGCGCATGTTCGGCAACCTTTCGACCATCCTCGACAAGGCTGCGGCCCACGCCGAGGCGAAGAAGATCGACCCAGCCGTGCTGGTCAACGCGCGCCTGGCGCCGGACATGCACCCGCTGGTGCGACAGATCCAGATCGCCAGCGACGCGGTGAAAGGCTGCGCCGCGCGGCTGGCCGGTGCCGATGTGCCGAGCTTTGCCGACACTGAAACCAGCATCCCTGAACTGCAGGCGCGCATTCGCAAGACGCTGGCGTTCATCCAGGGGTTCTCCGCCGAGCAGATCGAGGCGGGTGCCGAGCGCGAAATCGTCCTGCGCTTTCCGGGCGCCGAGCTGAAGTTCAGCGGTCAGGATTACCTGCTGCACTTCGTGCTGCCCAACTTCTACTTCCACGTCACCACGGCTTACGCGATCCTGCGTCACAACGGCCTGGAGATCGGCAAGATGGATTATCTCGGTCGGCCCTGAGATCCACGCCCATGAAAAAGCCCCGCAATTGCGGGGCTTTTTCATGGCAGGTCAGGCGATCAGACGATCACGCCCTGGCTGCGCAGGTAGTCGTCGTAGGTGCCGCTGAAGTCGGTCACGCCGTTGTCCGACAGCTCGATGATGCGCGTGGCCAGGGAGCCGACAAACTCGCGGTCATGGCTGACGAAGATCAGCGTGCCTGGGTAGTTCTCCAGCGCCAGGTTGAGCGCCTCGATGGATTCCATGTCCAGGTGGTTGGTCGGTTCGTCCATCACCAGCACGTTGGGCTTTTGCAGGATCAGCTTGCCGAACAGCATGCGGCCCTGTTCACCACCGGAGATGACCTTGACCGACTTCTGGATCTCGTCATTGGAGAACAGCATACGGCCGAGGGTGCCGCGAATCGCCTGCTCGCCCTGGGTCCACTGGCCCATCCAGTCGAACAGGGTCACGTCGTCTTCGAAGTCATGGGCGTGGTCCTGGGCGTAGTAACCCAGCTCGGCGCTCTCGGTCCATTTCACCGCACCGGCATCCGGGGCCAGCTCGCCGACCAGGGTACGCAGCAGGGTGGTCTTGCCGATGCCGTTGGGGCCGATGATGGCCACGCGCTCGCCGGCTTCGACAACGAAGCTGAAGTTCTTGAACAGCACCTTGTCGTCGAAGGCCTTGGACACTTTCTCGATGGTCACGGCCTGGCGGTGCAGCTTCTTGGTCTGCTCGAAGCGGATGAACGGGCTGACGCGGCTGGACGGCTTGACCTCGGCCAGCTGGATCTTGTCGATCTGCTTGGCACGGCTGGTGGCCTGCTTGGCTTTCGAGGCGTTGGCCGAGAAGCGGCTGACGAAGCTTTGCAGCTCGGAAATCTGTGCCTTCTTCTTGGCGTTGTCCGAAAGCAGCTGCTCGCGCGACTGGGTCGCGGCGATCATGTACTCGTCGTAGTTGCCCGGGAACAGGCGCAGCTCGCCGTAGTCCAGGTCGGCCATGTGGGTGCAGACCGAGTTGAGGAAGTGACGGTCGTGGGAAATGATGATCATGGTGCTGTTACGCGCCGTGAGGATGTTTTCCAGCCAGCGGATGGTGTTGATATCCAGGTGGTTGGTTGGCTCATCGAGCAGCAGCACTTCCGGATCGGAGAACAGCGCCTGGGCCAGCAGTACGCGCAGCTTCCAGCCCGGGGCGACTTCGCTCATCGGGCCGAAGTGCTGTTCCAGCGGAATGCCCAGACCCAGCAGCAGCTCGCCGGCACGGGACTCGGCGGTGTAGCCATCCATTTCGGCAAACTCGGTTTCCAGCTCGGCCACGGCCATGCCGTCTTCTTCGCTCATTTCCGGCAGCGAATAGATGCGATCACGCTCGGCCTTGACCTTCCACAGCTCCTCGTGGCCCATGATCACGGTGTCGATCACGTTGAATTCTTCGTAGGCGAACTGATCCTGGCGCAGCTTGCCCAGGCGCACGTTCGGCTCAAGCATCACCTGGCCGCCGGAAGGCTCCAGATCGCCGCCGAGGATTTTCATGAACGTCGACTTGCCACAGCCGTTGGCACCGATCAGGCCGTAGCGGTTGCCGTTGCCGAACTTGACGGAAACGTTCTCGAACAGCGGCTTGGCGCCGAACTGCATAGTGATGTTGGCGGTGGAGATCAAAGGGCTTACCTATCAATAACTTAGCTGTGGTCTGGAGAGCCTGATACCAATTCGATACCAATTTTCAGCTTTTCCAGTTTGCTCCAGTCGGAGCTTGAGTTGATCCAGCGGGCATACGTAGGGAGCAGCATCTGCACGCTATGGCCGAGCTGCTGGGATATGAATGCGGGGTTCATGCCAGACATTAAGCATATTGTCGCATAGGTATGACGACAGTTGTACGGCGGCCGATAACGGACGCCTAGCGCCTTTAAAACTGGCCGCCACTGGTGGTGCAACCACGGAATAGGCCGATAATTTCCGATCACGAACGACAGCCAGTGGCGACTCCGCACTTTGTAAACGAGCGCCATCGGTGACGAAGAGCTTTTGCTGTTTCAGCTCCAAAATCGCCGAGACCTCAAATTGGCCGAACTCGGGTTATCCCCTAGGCAAACCTGGGGCAGGATTTCTCCAGGGCAAACAGTCGCTTGCTCTTCGGAGAAGGGAGTCCTACGCAATGAAAGAAAAAACCAGCCCGGTTGGTCGGAAAATGGAAGCAATCGTGCCGTACATCATCGAACTCCTTGAACGGGCGGGGGTTGATACCCGTGAGTTCAGTGTCCAGTACAGCCCGGAGAGTAAGGATAGCCAGGAGGGTATCGAGTGGATGCATCTACGTGATGATGGTGATAGCGACTGCTATGTCAGTTTCACCGAAAACGGTGCTTCAGTAATCGAGCACAAGATCGAGGACCCCAGCAACCTTTGGCCTGATGGCGCGCGAGTTTTTATGAAGCGCGAACCGCAGTTGGCCTTGCTGCTCCAGCTATTGAACACCCAGAATCAGGTGCTGAAGCTGGCGACCCGAGCATTTAACTTGCCCCGTACGCAATGCGGCAGCGCCCCCTAATTGTATGGTCTGTGGCCGGGGGATGCGGCATCGAGAATTCGAAAGAGCCCGAGCAGGGCTTTGGACTGAAACTTTCGTTGTCCCAGCCCAGTCCATGGGTGGCTCTTTACAGTACTTGACTGCTCCTCTTCGTTTTACAGATTGAACCAAGGTATCCAAACGATGATTGCTCGCTGGCGCTGGGCCCTGGCACAACTGACAAAGCGGCTATGGTTCCGGGCGAGCCTTTTTTCTCTATTGGGTATAGCCACTGCTTTAGCTGCGATTTTTTTCAAGGACTTCGTTCCCGAGTCCATAGCAACTAGGATCGGAGCCGACGCCGTCGATAAAATTTTGGGGATCATTGCTTCCAGCATGCTCGCCGTTACAACCTTTTCATTGACTACGATGGTGTCTGCCTACAGTGCCGCTAGCAGTGGCGTGACACCGCGTGCCACAACGCTGGTGATGGAAGACAGTACGACACAAAATGCGCTTGCAACCTTTATAGGCTCGTTTTTATTCAGCTTAGTTGGGATCATTGCGTTGAGCACCGGGGCCTACGGTGCTCAAGGTCGAACTGTTTTATTTACTGTCACGATCGTAGTTGTAATCTTGATCGTTTATACCCTTCTAAGCTGGATTGATCATTTGTCCAAACTTGGCCGTGTCGGCGAGACCATTGACCGAGTTGAGCGGGCCACACTCGAAGCTATGAATAGTCGTGCCAAGTGGCCTTTTCTTGGTGCGTCGCAATACCCTATAGAGCTCGAGCTACTAAATTCGACGCCGGCAGTGAACAGTAACCAAACTGGCTACGTACAGCACATTGACGTTCAAGCGCTTGGAAATGTGGCTCAGCAGTGTGGCGCCCTGATTTATGTAGAGGTACTGCCTGGCGCCTTTGTGCATCAAGGAATGGTTTTAGCCAGGGTTGTTATTTCAAACCGTGAGCGCGGTGGGGATATCAATACCATCGATGATCGGATCCTGGCTGCTATCACGATTGGCGTGCGTCGTACCTTCGAGCATGACCCTCGATTTGGGCTTTCCGTGCTTTCAGAGATCGCTTCTCGGGCATTGTCTCCGGCGGTGAATGACCCAGGTACGGCAATTGATATTGTCGGTCGTGGCGTCCGGTGCTTTACGCAATGGGCCAATCAAGCCCACTTGGCCGAGGAGGTCGGTTCTAACTGTTTGCAGGTGCATCTGCGCGGGCTTGAAGTGGATGACCTTTTCGACGATTTTTTTGCACCGATAGGCCGGGACGGCGCCAGCGTTTTGGAGGTGAATATTCGAATGATGAAGGCACTCGTCAGCCTGTCCGAAATTGATCCTCATCGGTACGAAAGGGTATGCCGCGAGCAAGCACTATGTTTAATAAAGAGAGCTAACATCGCTCTAGTGTTAGATGAAGAGAAGACTAAGCTTGGCGAAGTGGCCTTGAAATTTATGATCTAAGAAACTGTCCGGATAAAATTCGAAAGTGGATGCTCTCTGAACCACGTACTTTCGATAGCTAAAATCGCCAGGGGGGTTAATGGAATAAGCTAAAAGCAGACTTCCGCGGCCAAGATACAACCCGCATGGAATTCGTTCAGAGGGGGCATCGCTTGCGTGGCGTGGCGATATGAAATGCCTAGTTCAAAAATGGTCTAAAGCACGTATTTACCTTGCAAGCCTTGGCGTCTATACCTAGGAATCAGCCTCTTTCGATGACCATCTGACCATTGATTTGGAGAGTGGTATGGCGCTATTCACCAGTCTTTCTTCCCTAGAGCTACGAAGAATTCTTGAGTCCGCATTTCTGCCAGATCGTTGCGTGTGCACGATCCCAGATGGTCGCCATATGACGGTAGTGATTTCTGACCCTGAGACCCGGGCGGTAAAATTGACGGTGTTGGGTATCTCAGCGGATCGGCTGGTGAACAGTCGGAGTATTTCTGAGCTCGTTGCCCAGTTGCGCTACGAACTCAAGGTTGCCAATGAGGCCGCAGGGAAGTCGACAGCCATATCGTGACACCCATGAGGCGATTGCAGCTATCTCTCGGCTGAAGACTGGCGACTTCGCGGGAACTCAACTGGAAAATTGCCTGAAAGAGGTGTCGGCGGACTGGCTGGGTAAGGTCCCCAGCTCACCTATTTGCTGATCAACTCCCGGACACGCGCCGCTAGCGTCTCCATGGCGAAGGGCTTAGTCAGTACTTCCATTCCCGGCTCGAGGCGGCCATGCCAGAAGGCTGCATGCTCTGCGTAGCCGGTAATAAACAGGGTTTTCAGCTCAGGGCGAAGCTCTCGTCCCGTGTCCGCCATCTGTCGGCCGTTCATGCCACCAGGCAGGCCGACATCGGTTATGAGCAGGTCGATGTGTACGTCCGAGCGCAGCACTTTCAGCCCGGCCAGGCTGTCGGCGGCCTCGATCAGGCTGTACCCGCGATCGTGCAGCACTTCGGTGAGGAGCGCGCGAACCGTCGGCTCATCGTCCACGATCAGTATCGTTTCGCCGGCCTCGGTCAGTGTTGTCGGTGAGCTGCTGGCGCTGGTTTCTTCCTGAGGCGTTTCACCCAGGTAGCGCGGCAGGTTGATGCAGATGGAAGCGCCCTGGCCAACTTCCGAGCGGATGCGGACTTGCCCGCCAGACTGTTTGGCAAAGCCGTAAATCATCGAAAGCCCCAGCCCGGTTCCCTGGCCGATAGGCTTGGTGGTGAAGAACGGATCGAATGCCTTGGCGATAATCTCTGGCGACATGCCGATGCCAGTATCCGTGACGGACAGCGAAAGGTATTCGCCCGCGGCTATGTCGAGGGTGACGGCAGACGCCTGATTGATAACCCGGTTCGCCGTCTCGATCTTGATGTGGCCACCGTGGGGCATCGCATCGCGCGCGTTGATGCACAGATTTAGCAACGAATTTTCCAGTTGACTCGCATCCACTAGGGCCGGCCAGAGGTCGCGAATGCCGGCCGTCTCCACCTGGATTGCAGGGCCAACCGTCCGCTGGATCAGATCGGTCATCCCCGCGATCAGCATGTTCACATCGGTCGGTCGTGGGTCGAGTGTCTGGCGCCGGGAGAAGGCGAGTAGCCGATGGGTCAGCGCCGCCGCGCGCTTGGCCGAGGTCTGGGCTGTGCCGATGTATCTTTCAATTTCGTGCCCGCGGCCCTGGGCAATTCGCACGCTCATCAACTCCAGGGCGCCTGATATACCTGCCAGCAGGTTGTTGAAGTCGTGCGCCAAGCCGCCGGTGAGCTGTCCAACGGCTTCCATCTTCTGCGACTGACGCAGTTTTTCTTCCGCTTGCATCAGCTCCGCCGACCGTTCGACGACACGCTGCTCCAAGGTGTCGTTGAGTGCACGCAGTGCGGTGATCGCGCGGTCCCGTTCCGCCTCGACGGTACGGCGTCCTTCGACGTCAATGAGTACGCCGGGGAAACTAAGGGGTGTGCCGTCCTCGGCCAGCTCGACTCGCCCGTTTGCCTCAATCCAGTAGTATTTTCCATCCGTACGGCGGACGCGGTACTGGTAGGCATACGCCCCTCCACGTGCAACGACCTCTTCAATCGCTGCTTTGAGCCCCTCGCAATCTTCCGGGTGAACGGTGGCAATGATTTGCTCAAGGCTGAGGCCTTCGCGTCCCAGTGCAGGGTCAAGGCCAAAGGCATGTGCAAACGCCTGGTCGACCGTGAATCGGTCGGTGGGCAGGTGCCAGTGCCAGGTTCCGATAATCGCCCCGGCGGCCAGTGCCAGCTGCACGCGCTCGCCATTTTTTCGAGCCGCGGCTTCACTGACCCGCAGGCGCTCCTGCGCATCACGCCTTTCGGTGACGTCGCTGAAGATGATCGCTATCTGCCGTTCGTGAGGCTCACCAATGCGCAGGGCTCGCACATCGAACCAGCGCTCGAATCCCTTGGCGTAGTTTTCGAAGTTGGCAGGCTCGCCAGTCTTGGCGACGTGGCCGTATGTCTCGAACCAGAAGCGCTCCAGGTCGGGCACGAACTCGGTGACCCATTTGCCTTTGAGGTCTACCCCAGCCTGGCGCTCGAACGCGGGGTTGGCCTCGACGAAGCGGTAGTCCACCGGCCGGTCGTCGTCATCGAACTTGACCTGGACGATGGCAAACGCATGCTCGGTGGTTTCCAGAATCGTTCTGAAACGCTCCTCGCTCTGGCGCAGGGCGGCCTCCGTGGTGCGCACTTTGGTCAGGTCCAGCATTGCACCGATCATGCGGACAGCACGGCCATCGGCATTACGTATCACGTGCCCCCGGTCGAGCACCTCGGCGTACGAACCGTCCAGGCGCTGAAATCGATACTCGTCGGACCAGGCACTGCTATCGCCATCAATCACCGCATGGATCGAGGTGTCGATGCGGGCACGATCATCAGGATGAATGTGAGCGATCCACCAGTTCCCGGTGGCCTCGATGGTAGCGACCGGGTGGCCATACGCTTGCTCCAGCGCCTCGTTCCACAGCACGTGGTTGGCGTTGAGGTCCCAGTCCCAGATGGCATCGTTGGTCGCTTTGGCTGCCAGTCGATAACGCTCCTGGGCTTCTTCGAGTGCGCGCGCGGTTGGGTGTTGTGACGCGCTCCCGGTATTTTCCAGGGCGGCACGGAGGCGGGTGACCTCTGCCTCAAGCTCGCTGCGGGATAAGTCTTTCAGAGCGGGTTACTCACGTGTCGGAGAGGATCGGTGGTTGCGGCGCACCCAATCAAATCAGAGCCATCGAGTTTTGCCCATAGGGCCGCGAAGGCCGTTGATCAATCAGTACAGTCCAGCCGCTGCTTCACGCATGAATATTTCCACGGTCTTGGGCCCGATGCCTTCGAATGCCAACAGGTGGTGTTCAAAAACGGCTCGATCCGGGCTGCGCTGGCGCATGGTGCTGAGTTTGCCGTCGTATTCATCGATGAGTGTGCGGCACAGTTTCAACAGGCGTTCGGCCGTTGAGTGGTCGTAGCGCACGTAATGCGCCTGGCCCAGCATGCGCACCAGTTGCCCCTTGCTGGAGGTGCCCAGTTTGCGTGGCGTATCTAGCTGCTGTTGCTCGACGATCACCCGGTAGGCCTGCTCGGCGATGCGCTGCTGGATCGGCTTGCCGAACAGGAAACTCGCAATCAGCCATTTGAACAGCGCGTCGTCATCCGCTTCCGCGAGCCCTTTATCCAGCCCCAGTTGCTGGGCGGTGACGTGCCTGACTACCATCGCGAATGCCTCGTGTGGCGCGCTTATTCGAGCATGCCCGGATCGTTGCGGCCATCACCTCCGGCGCCGCCAGGATTTTTCGGATTGTCGGAGTCGCCGTGCTGGCCCTCCGGGGTGTTGTCGCCATCGAGGGTATCCACGGCGGCATCGTCTTTGCCCTTGCTGTCTTCCCTGACCTTGTGGTGCTTATCGGACAGTGGCTCGTTCGCCGAGTGGTCATGGGGCGTATTGGCAGGCGGCTGTGCAGCGTCGTCAGTCGGTGTCTGCGCCTGGATGGCGGCGCTGAGCAGCAGGGCAGCCGCGAGGGTGGCAGCGGGCAAGGTTTTCATGGCGTGTCTCTCTGGGCGGGCGGATACAGGATTCGGCCCGTGGTGCCCCGTTAGGTTCGTGCGCCAAGACCGGCGGTCGCAGTCGGCCAGCGGGCCACTCATCCTCATACCTGAACTTACCGACACAGCACCTCCTCGGACGTTAGGAGCCTTACCGGCCCTCATTCCCTGGAGAACAACATGCGCGCACTGACTTACCATGGCAGCCACGACGTCCGAGTCGACACCGTCCCGGACCCGGTCATCCAGGAACCGGACGACATCATCCTGCGCGTCACCGCCACGGCTATCTGTGGGTCGGACCTGCACCTGTACCGCGGTAAGATTCCCCAAGTGAAACATGGCGACGTGTTCGGCCACGAGTTCATGGGCGTGGTAGAGGAGGTCGGCAGTGCCGTGACCGCCGTCCGCAAGGGCGATCGGGTCATCGTGCCGTTCGTGATTGCCTGTGGCAGTTGTTTCTTTTGCGAGATGAACCTGCAGGCCGCCTGCGAAACCACCAACCCCGGGCGCGGCGCGATTCTCAATAAGAAACAGATCCCCTCAGGGGCCGCGCTGTTCGGCTACAGCCACCTGTATGGCGGCCTGCCGGGCGGCCAGGCGGAATTGGTGCGTGTGCCCAAGGCCAACGTCGGGCCGTTCAAGGTGCCCGATGAACTCAACGATGAGCAGGTACTGTTTCTCACCGATATTCTGCCGACTGGCTACCAGGCGGTGATCAATGCCGGCATCGGGCGCGGCAGCACCGTGGCCATCTACGGCGCCGGTCCGGTCGGACTGATGGCGGCAGCCTGCGCACGGATGCTCGGTGCGGAGCAGATCTTCATGGTCGATCACCATCCCTATCGCCTGGCCTACGCGCAGTCGGCGTATGGCGTGATTCCCATCGACTTCGACAAGGTCGACGACCCGGCCGAAGCGATCATCGAGCAGACTGCGGGGCACCGTGGGGTCGATGCGGCCATTGATGCGGTTGGCTTCGAGGCGAAGGGCAGCACCACGGAGACCGTGCTGACCTCGCTAAAACTCGAAGGCAGTAGTGGCAAGGCGCTGCGCCAGTGCATCGCGGCTGTGCGCCGAGGCGGCACGGTGAGCGTGCCGGGTGTCTATGCCGGCTTCATTCATGGCTTCCTGTTCGGCGACGCCTTTGACAAGGGGCTGACGTTCAAGATGGGCCAGACCCATGTGCATGGTCTATTGCCGGAGCTGCTGGAGCGTATCCAGCAGGGGGCGCTGAACCCGGAGATCATCATCAGTCATCGCATGACTCTGGCGGAGGCCGCCGAGGGTTATCGCATCTTCGACAAGAAGGAAGAGGATTGCCGCAAGGTGATCCTGCGGCCCTGAGGCCTACTCGCTATAACCCTGCTCCAGCGGGCTGGCCTGCGTCATGCGTCGCGTGCGGTTTCTTCGACCAGGCTACTCACTACGCGCACCAGCGCTTCGCTGGGGGCCGTGTGGGAGTCCAGCGCCTGATTGAAGATCGCCAGTTGCCGGTCGGCGCTGCTGCCGTTGCTCAGGATCTGTCGTGCGCGGGCAAAGATCCACGGCTCGGCCAGCGCCTCACCGAGCAGGCTTTCGGCGTGGTCCAGCCAGCTATCGAGGTTTCGCAGCGCTGCGCCTTCAACGTCGATAAATGCCGCTTGCACGCCGAAGCGCCGGGCGCGCCAGTAGTTCTCGGCGGTCAGTAGCCGCTGGGCATGGCCGTCGGCAATGTCGTCATCCTGTTGCAGGGCGTGAGCAACCAGGGCGCGAAACAACCCGACGATGCACAACACGTCCTCCACAAGTGGGCAAGCATCGGCGATGCGCAGCTCCAGCGTCGGGTAGCGCGCAGAGGGGCGGATGGCCCACCAGACATCGTTGGCTTTACGGATGGCCCCCGCGCGCACCAGCATCTGCGCGTAAGCGTTGAATGCCGGTTCATCGGCGAAGTGTTCGGGCATGCCCATGCGCGGCCACTCGCCGCACAGTGCCTGGCGATAACTCTTCAGCCCGGTGTTGCGCCCGCCCCAGAACGGCGATGAGCTGCTTAATGCCAGCAGCAGCGGCAGCCACGGTAAAACACGGTTCATCACCCGGATGCGATCGTGGCCTGCGGGAATGCCGACGTGTACGTGCAGGCCGGAGAGCAGGCTGCGCTGCGCCACCATCTGGTGATCGGCGAACAGCTGCGGGTAACTGCCTGCTTCACTCGCCCGTTGCTCGCGCCAGTCCGCGAACGGGTGCGCGCCGACGCAGATCACGTCCAGATCGAACCGCTCAGCTACCGCGATCAGCCGTTGCCGTCCCTGCAGCAGGTGCTCACGGGCGTCGTCGAGGTGATGCAGGATCGGCGTCACCAGTTCGATCTGGCTCTGGAACATTTCAGCGCATAGCAGCTCGCCGAACTCATCACGGCAGGCTGCGATGAAGCCATCGGGTGGGGCGGGCGGCATGTCTCGGGTCAGGGGATCGACGAGGAAATACTCCTCCTCGATGCCGAAACTGGGACTCTTGGATGAGCGGTTGGAGTCGTGCATGAGGCGCTCGCGTGGGCTGGTTCCTATGCAAGGGATGCCGCCATGGTGGGCGAGTTCAGGGCAAACGTTGTTGGGGGGGGTTGCCGCTGATCTTATAGGTGGAATCTTTCCCCGCGTGGCCCACTCCTTATTCCATACAGCCAGTGGCGATTGCAGTTTTCGCTCACCGGTATAAGCGGCTTTTCGCATCGGATCAACGCCTTTTGATTCGCTGTACCAGACCGTCCTTGGCAACACGTTGTACTGCCCACGCAAGGCTCGACCATGACGACATTGACCCCGATCTTTACCGCCTCTCGCTACGACGCCAGTCTCGGCCGTTCCGGCCCCGTGCGGAGGTTGTACGAGGCATTGCTGCAGACCACGCTGAGCGATAGCGCCCGCGCCGACGCCAAGAGTTATCTCGATGCCCAGCTGGAGCAGGCAGCCCAGCTCTCCTGCGACATGCCTGCCCATCCAGAAGAGTTGCTGCAATGGGTGCGCGAGGGCGCCCAGCGCACCACGCAGGCCTACGCCGACTATCTGGACGAGCGACGCCAGGGGCAACCGCGGCGTTACTTTGCCAACCGTGCGCAGGCGCTGTATTTCCTGCGTCGCGTCGCACCGACCAAGTTGGTCGATGGTGCCTGGCTGTACGGCCTGCTGCCGCATTGGCAGGAACTGCGCCTGCGTCCGTTGATTCGTACCTACCTGGAAGAGCTGGGCGACGGCGTTCCGGCCCAGAACCATGTGCTGCTGTACAAGGAGCTGCTCTCCAACCATGGCTGCGATGAACTGGCCGAGCTGGATGAAGAACACTTCATCCAGGGTGCCCAGCAATTGGCGCTCGGTCATCTGGCCGACGAGTACCTGCCTGAGGTGCTGGGCTACAACCTGGGCTACGAGCAGTTGCCGTTGCATCTGCTCATCACCAGCTACGAACTGACCGAGCTGGGCATCGACCCCTACTACTTCCAACTGCACGTAACCATCGACAACGCCAGCAGCGGCCACGCGCAGAAAGCCGTGCAGGCCGTGCTGGAGAATCTGCCACTGGTGGGTGACCGCGAGGCGTTCTATCGCCGTGTAGCCCTGGGCTATCGGCTGAATGACCTCGGCCTCGGCTCCAAGGCGGTGATCGCGTCCTTTGACCTCGAAGAAGAGTTGCTCGGCATGTTCGAGCGCAAGCGCGAAGTGGCCGGCATGGTCCATTCCGATTACTGCCGCATCGAGGGCCGCACGGTGAACCAGTGGCTGAGCGAGTCCGGACAGATGCCGGGCTTCCTCGCCGCACTCGAGGCGCGTGGCTGGATTCGTCGCAATGAAGACCCGCAGCACAGCCGCTTCTGGACACTGGTGCAGGGCGAGGGCGCAGCGATGTTCGGTGTGTTCAGCCCCTACGAACAGCAGTTGCTGCACGACTGGATTGCCGGCGACTGGACGCCTGCAAAACCCAGTGCACGCAGCCGACGGCGGCAGGTCCCGACGCTGGCCCAATGCGATGCGCTCAACGATGACGCGCAAGCGCTACACGACCAGCTGCGAGCGCTTCCGGCGGCGCAACGGCCTGCGCGGTTGATCGAGCTGATCTCGCCCGCCAGCCATTTCACCCCGGCGGGTCTGTTGGCCACACGGCTGTTCAACGCCTACCTCGACTGACTCACGCGGAGACGCCATGAGCCCGAAACATTTCTCGCCGCAGCAGCAGGCCCTGCTGCAATTGGGTTGCGCCCTGCAGGCACGCGACTATCGCTTCATCACGGGCACTCCACTGACTCACAGCCACGTCAACGCGCGACCGCAGAATGCTCTGGCTCGCGACCTCGCTGGCGTGTTTGGCTGGAGCCGAGCTTTTTCTCCCCAACTGCTCGACGCCGAGCTGATCGAACTGATGCGCGCTGCCGGGGTACTGATCGAGGAGGGCGAGCAGTGGCGCAGCGCGGTGCGTTGGTCGAGCCTCGGCGGGCAGTTGTTCGTGCATTCGCAGTACCCTACCCAGCAGGCCGACGCTGTGTTTTTTGGCCCTGACACCTACCGCTTCGTGCGAGCCATCGATGCTTTTCTCAGTGCGCCGTCGACGCCGCCGATCCAGCGTGCCGTCGATATTGGCTGCGGCGCCGGGCCAGGCGCGCTGCGCATCGCCCTGGCGCGGCCTGCTGCTCAGGTGCATGCGCTGGATATCAATCCCCGTGCGCTCGAACTCACCGAGGTCAACGCCGCCCTGGCCGGTGCGCAGAATTTGCAGGCCATGCACAGCAATTTGCTCGACGAGGCACCAGGGGCGTTTGACCTGATCGTCGCCAACCCGCCGTACATGCTCGACAGCGAGCGCCGTGCCTACCGGGATGGCGGCGGCGAGTTGGGCGCCGGGTTGTCCGTGGCCATCCTCGACGCGGCATTGTCACGCCTGGCACCGGGCGGCAGCCTGCTGCTCTACACCGGTGTGGCGATGACCGCTGCCGGTGATCCGTTTCTCGAGCATGTTCGCCATGCCGTGGCCGGGCGGGAACTGGCGTGGCGCTATGAGGAGGTCGACCCTGATGTATTTGGCGAGGAACTGCTAAAGCCTGGCTATGAACAGGTCGAACGCATCGCTGCGGTGGTGCTTACCGTAACGCGCACGCGGTGAATGAGGGGCGCGCGTTCTCCATCCTGTGATGGGCTATTTACCACCGTCCGTTCGACGTGCAGTGCGTGGCGATGCAGTTGCTCCACGCACTGCGTTCTCCGCCAGTGCGAATCTTGAAAAACAAGGAGGACGACCCATGTCACCTAATCCGGTTTTGCTAATGGGCGGTTCTGGCGCCATAGGCCAGCGCACCATTGAGGCGCTTCGCGCTGCCCACCCCGACATACCGCTGCTGATCGGTGGCCGCGATTTGGCCAAGGCCCAACGGGTTGCGGAAAACGTCGGCGGCGCGCAAGGCGTAGTGATAGATCCATCGGCCAACGATCTGGGGCTCGGTGATCGTTCGGTCAGCGCGGTCGTGGTCTTTTACATGGATCATGCGCTCGCCGGATTGCGTTTCGCCCAGGCCCGCGGCGTGCCTCACCTCAGTATTTCCTCCGGCGTTTTTGAAATCGCGCCGGAAATCGCTTTCTACATGCACAAGCCAGACAGCGCGCCGATTGTTCTCGGCTATGAGTGGCTGGTGGGCGCGACGACAGTCTCGACGCTGAGCGCTGCCAAGGCGTTCGGCCGAGTACACGACATCTGCATCAGCGCACTGGTCGATGAGCAGGATACTGGCGGCCCGACCGTCGCAGCCGATTTCGAACACCTGAACAATATGCTGCCCGCCGCGCTGACCCGGCGCGATGGCGTGTTTGTTTGGCGTGAGGGAGATGATGCAAAGGTTCGGTTCCGCGCAGTGGACGGGACGCAGATCGACGCATCCGGATTTTCGTCCATCGATGTCGTCGGCCTGGCAGCCGCCACGGGCGCGTCCAATATTCAGTTCAACATGGCCACCGCCGTGAGCTCGACGCGACGCCAGGAACTGCCGATGTCGACCGAAATCATCATCGAACTTGCTGGCGAGGGCTTGAAGGGCGAACCGCTGCGAACACGTCACGCGGTTATCCACCCGGCCGGCGCAGCTCCGCTGACCGGCCTCAGCGTGTCGATGATTCTTGAGCGGCTGCTCGGGCTGGACGGCCAGCCGGCGACCCCGCCCGGACTCTACTTTCCCTATCAGTTGTTGAGCGCCGACGCCTATCTGAAACGCCTGCTGCAAGAGGGTGGAGAGTGGCGCTGCCTGGAAGTGGAGCCTTACAACTAGCGCTAACGGTGTACCGAGCATGCGAGGCCATGTCCCAAGGCTTCGCGTTTTTTATCAACGTTGTTGAGCCGCTGACTTCCTATTTGGAAGCGGCCGAATTGCAGGGCCGATGAGCTCTGCGCCATTCCATGGCGGCGCTATTGGAGGAGAAGGTCATGCAAGACGTAAATCCACTCGTATGGATAGCCTTGTGCAGCATCTTGATCGCCCTTGATATCTGGGCAATCGTCAGCGTTTTTCGTAGTGATAAGACGGTTGGCGTGAAATCAGCCTGGGCGATCGGCATCACCGTCGTCCCGTTACTAGGGCTGGTGTATTGGGGTATCGCCGGGCCGCGCGGGTTGGGCAGCGGGCCTTCTTCGCCGGAGCACAGCAAGTAGGCAGGGAGTCATCTGACTAGACCGCGCCGGTCGTCACTGCTTGCGAAATTCATCCGAGATCTGACGGATCAGGCCTTTGGCAATGACGAAATCCTCATCGCTGAGCTGAGAGTTGCTGTAGGCCTGGATGATCTCGTTCTGGATTTCGATCAACTTGCGCGTTTTCTCGGGACTGTGGCTGGCAGTATCGGTCACGCCTGCCTGCAGGGCCATCAGCATTTGTTCGCAGCGCGTTATCACTTCAGACCGTTTCATGAGGTAGGCACTGTCACTGTGTCGACAAGGAGGGCGTGGGGCTGGAGATCCACCATCAGCGGCCAGCGGTCACGAAACCTCTGGAACTCTACTGGCGGTGTTGTTGTGATGATGTAAGCGCGTCGCTCGGCGCCCAGACCCACTACCAGGCATTCGACGACCTGACCACGCGGCACCAGAACCCACTGGGAAAGGCGCCGGCCTGGGGTGCCCGAGCTGCCTTCCTTCTGCAAGAAACGTTCGATCAAGGCGTAGCCCCGTTGCGGTTGCATCATTTCCCAGTCCCCGGCTTGCACAGTACTGATCCGAGCCCAGCCGCCTTGTGGGCCGGAGCCCTTTTCCTTCTTGCGTCGCCCCCAGCAAATCCATTCGACCTCGGCGCTATTGGCAATCAGCACGGGCAGCCTGGGGCGCACACCGATGAAAAGGGATTTGCTGATCTTGTCCCCGTTGCGCGTCTCTACACCGCTACACATGGCCATCTCCGAACGCTGGTTCAGAGTGGACCGTCGGGGTGGATATTCGTCGCAGGCATTTATGGGGTGCCCACCGCGCGGTGGGGGCGGTTGCGGCGCTGCAGAGTGACATCGATCAGCTCGATGCCGCACTCGCGCATCCACTGTTCGAGCGGCATGCCATCCAGTGGTACGGGAGGCGCTTCGTTATAGGCCGTCATGACGGTCTTGAAGGCGATTGCCTTGAGACTGGGAATGTTCTGCGAGCGCATCGTCAGTGCGTGATTGTCGCCCGCGAAGCGATAGGTGACGAGCCAATGCATGGTCAGTCTCCCCCCATAATGCCTGGCACTGTAGCGCGCTTGTCATCAGCCTACTCGTGGCGCCGGTTGGCTCAGTCGTCCTTGAGCACGGTCCAGAATACGTCGACGCTGCCATCGTCACGATGGGCGACGGTAACGTTGTCTTCTTCTGCCAGACCGTCCATCACGCGTTGCCAGTCTCCGTCACTGTCTTCAGGCAGCCTCGGCAAGCATGCGTGCTTGGCGCGTTGGGCCGTGGGGGAGTTGATGATGCGCAGCAGTCGGCTGGCAAGGGCCTCATAAGCGGAGGGTGTCGCGGGAAGGACGCGTTTTGCCATGGTGGGAAATCCAATTTACTGTATCTATATACAGTAAATTAAAGCCTGTCTTGCTGTCACCTTTCATTCGTAGGCGTAGCGAACAGCCGCGGCATCCTGCCCCCTTGGCCATGTGAAATCCATGGTGAAGTTACTTACAGCATCGGGTCGCTGATTTCTTCAATTAGCTCAGGACCTTGGTTGCTTGGGTGTGCGATCGCCTTGCCGACCGGAAACCATTCGAAGTCGGCCGCCTGTAGCACCCGATGCTCCACGATAGACAATGCGTCCTCGGGCGCTGTTGCCTCGCTGAGCCAGGTGCGGGCGAGGTCGGCCGGTAACAGCAAGGGTTTACGTGCGTGAGCGTCGACGAAGCCCTTGTCGGCTGCGCCCGTGAGCATGGCGAATCCTCGATTCGGCGGATCGATGCCGTCTGGCAGTTCGCCGATGGCGGCAACCAGCATCGGTGCGCCAGACTTGAGGCGTATGTAGTAGGGCTGCGTGATCGTTTCGATGTCTGGATGCTTCTTCCACTCGTACCAGCCATCAATCCCCACAATGGCTCGACCTGACGGCCAAATGGGCTTCCAGAACGGCGTGCTGGCGACGCTCTCCATGCGAGCATTGATGGCCTTCACGTCGGTGCGCATCGGCCCCCATCCCCATGGCACCTCAACGTCATGGAGCAACCCGTGCGTGATGTGCATGACATGCGCGTGTGCGCCGGAGGCAATGTTGTAGCGCTCCTTGGCGTGGGCTGCATGTAGCAGGACGAGCTGGTCTGCACTCAGGCCGATCTCCTGGGCGTAGCGCTGTGGGGGACGGTACTGGGTGAATCGTCCGCACATAGTTGACTCCCTTGGTGTATGTGGAAGACAGCAAGGGAGGGGGAACGATCAATCTAACTAACCGAGCGCGGGGCCGGCAGGCTACCGAGTGTCTGGTTACGTTCGCTAGGGCACTGCGTCATTACATGCCGGCGAGCGATTGGAGCGCGGCAATCACTCCACTTCATCGCGCCACTTCCTGATTAGGCTGATGTAAGAGACGGCATGAGATAACCTTGTGCCACGGATTAAATAGAAGCTGCGAACTGAAGTATGGGTTTTGAACAATTAGCTGAGTTACGTGACCGCCTGCGAGCGGAAAAAGAACAGGCCAAGACAGATCGCACGAAGCAGCGTAAACGACAGCCTTCGCAGCAAGAGAAACCTCGAGAGAAAGACCCTGCGGTGGACGCGATCTGGCGATTGCAGAAGCACTTTCCATTGGCCTTTCCGGTCAATCCGGCCCCCAAAGTTCCGCTCAAGGAGGGCATCCTCAAAGATGCCGAGCAGCATTTGGAGCTGCTTGGCGTGTCAAGCGAACAGCTTAAGCTGGGTATCGCTACCTGGTGCCGAGGAGGCCGCTACTGGGCCAGCATGACGGAGAATGCACCGCGCCTGGATTTGAGCGGCCAGGCAGTTGGCATAGTGACGGCGGCTCAGGCGTTACATGCCAAGCAGCAGGCTCAGCGGCAGCGCAGGCAAGCGCGACGCGATCAGTCAGCACCGAAGGCGCCAACCGAAGCCGGCCCTGTCGATACCGCTGCGGAGTAAATCGCTAGTTGAATCACTGAAGCTCTGCATCGAGTCGCCAAGTCCATCCAGCCGCTGGCGCTGTACGTGAGTGATTGCTGTCCAGCGCCATCAATGCTGCGTGAAGTAATGGGGAGTGATTTGAACGGTTGCTATTGGCTGACTCTGTTGAAAACTGCCTCGCCGATTTCCTTCGCCGAAAGTGCGTGACTGAGGCTGAAGTCTAAATCGTTGCGGTGGTCGAACCTGCGGTAGATTTCGCGTAGCAACGCCTGATTTAGACGTTTTTCAGGCTACGAGCAAGCGGCTCTGTCGCACATCTAGTTTTTCAACAGCATCGGCCAGAAGCGGACACGGTCGTCCGCCTCTGTCATTGCTCTCAAACCAAAGCCAACTCGCTACTCTTGATGTTGGCAATTGGCCCCAAGATCGAAGAATCAAACTCATCTAGAGCTTCATTGCCGGCTAGTCGTCGAGGCATATCGGGGTTCGCAAGCGCGGCCTTTCCGATTGCAATGATGTCGGCACCTTCCTCCATCACGGATAAAGCATGTTCTGGCGTATGCAAGCCGCCATTTGCAATCAACGCCACCTGTGGTGCGTAGCGACGTGAGAGGGACACAAGGCTGGTGTTGCCGGCGGGGAATGCTGGCTTCCAAGCTTCGAATTCCGTGACGTGAATGAAGTCGACGCCAGCGTCGCTGAGTGAGCCGAAGATCACCTCCGCAGCTTGCTCTCCCTCGGCCCACTTGTGCTCGTAGTCATTGACCTTGCTCTGCGAGATTCGTACGCCCACAGGCACCGCACCTATCGCCTTCCTTACCGCTTTGACGACTTCCAGGGTCAGGTACATTCGAGCCTGTACGGAGCCACCCCAACGGTCTTCGCGCCGATTTGTGTATTCCGTGAGGAACTGATCAAGCAGGTAGCCGTTCGCGCCGTGGATTTCGATGCCATCAAATTTTGCGGATCTAATTGACCGAATTGCGGCCTGGGAAAATCCCTCGATGGCGTCGGCAATATCTTCTTCGGTCATCGCTCGGGGCAGGGGGTACTGACCCGATCCGTAGTAAAACTTCATCTGTTCTCCCTTGGGGCGCAGCGCTGAGGGAGCTGCCGGAAAGTCGACGAAGCGGTTGCCTTGGCTAAGGGCTCCTGCGTGCATGAGTTGGGCAAAGACTGCGCCCTGATGAGCGTGGATAGTGTTCGTAACCATTTGCCAAGCCTGGGCCTGCTGTTCATCGGTGATGCCAGGTTGGAAGGGGTAACCCTGCGAGTGCTTTTGGTCGGTATAGATGCCTTCAGTGATGACTAGGCCAAAGCCTCCTTGGGAAAAGCGCTCGTAGTACCGCGCCATCTCCTGAGTGGCGTGCCCCGTTTCGGTGGCGCTAACGCGTGTCATTGGAGCTACCGCCAGTCGGTTCCTCAGTGAGCGGCCAGCAATATCGTATGGGGTTAGAATTTGTGGATTGAGCATTATCGGTGTCCTCTCTGTGCTTTCTGCCGTGCAAGGCAATGCGCAAAGGCTAGACATCAATGGTGGCGAAGAGAATCAGGCAAAATGGATAAAGCGCTTTAACCAAAAGAGATATAAAGATGCAGATTTCGGACGTCGAGGTGTTCGCAGCCATTGCTGAAAGCGGCAGCCTCTCCGGGGCTGCTCGGCGACTAGGACTGTCACCCATGACAGTGTCACGTCGGCTCGCTTCTCTTGAGCATGAGCTGGACGTTCGATTGGTGCATCGCACCACGCGTGCGGTTTCGCTCACGCCCGAAGGGGAGGTTTTCCTCCCATTTTCCAAAACGCTTCTTGGAGCGAGCGAGGCAGCAAAAGTCACCTTGAAGGCGAACGCTGGAGCGGCCAGCGGTGTATTGAAGGTGACGGCTCCAACAGTGTTCGGTCAGGCCGTCATCATGCCGCTCATCCCACAGTTGCTGGCCGATCATCCTGCTCTGCAAGTTGACCTCCACCTTTCGGACAGCATCGTAGACATCGTCAGCCTGGGCATCGACGTGGCGATCCGTATTGCGACCCTGCGCGACTCCGCTTTGGTTGCTCGCTCACTAGCCTCCAATCCCCGAGTGCTGTGCGCAAGCCCCACATACCTGGCGCAGCATGGCGTGCCTGCTACTCTCGATGACCTTCGTCGTCATCGCTGCATCGCGCTTCACGGTATGCCGCATTGGCCCTTCGTGCGGGAGGGGGAAGCAGTTGGCTTCAAAGGTGAAAGTGTATTTTCTGCGAATAGTGTCGAAGCAGTGCGAACAGCGAGCAAACAAGGGTTGGGGCTAGCAATGCTCACCTACTGGGATGTACGTGACGATTTGGAGGAGAACAGCTTGCGACTGGTGGAGCTCGGGGACGCAACACCCGAACAACTCTTCATCACCGCTGTGCTTCCAACCCGCCAGCAAGTACCTCATCGCGTTCGGGTCTTTCTCGACCGGCTAGAGGCATCTCTGAGCAATCAGAAGTGACCGCTAATGGCCGTTTTAAGCCTGTTGCATCAGGCAAGGACCGGCCAGAGGCGGACGTTCGCTTGTGCTCGATTTTGAGATTCGGAGGCGTCTACGAAAATTAGAACGACTCAGTGCGTAGTCGAGCTGGAAGGGATGGCCGTGCTCGTCGCAGGCGCGCAACTGGCTTTCGGCCTGCAGCGGCGCCAGGTCGAGATGCTCCCAGGAGGGATGCCGCGCGTCCCACAGGCCACGCCAGATCAGCGTTTTCATCGGTCACTCCTTGGGTGCCAGCCGAGGCCACCGGGTGGTATTGTGCGCGCCTAACAGCGTGGCGCGCGACTATGTGCCACACCCCTGCACATGCGTTGCTGGATGCGGCGCTAGGAAAGCACATGAAACGCGAAGCCCCCGAGCTGTTTCGCCCAGGAATGCCCATGGACAAGAGCGCCCTCGAGGAAGCGGGGCAGCGCACGCTCATGCGCGTCATTCTGGCCTCCACCGGCGTGACGTTGTGCGGGTTCAGCGTCCTGCAGATGCTGGCCGGCAACCATCTGCTGGCAACCTTCGAAATCCTGGTCGGGTTGGTCATGCTGTGGGGCGCCTGGCGCATCGTGCGGGTACGCAACCTGACGCCGTGGATCTACCTGTACCTGATCCCGACCTACTGCTTTCTCGTCTACATCATGATCATGCCCAAGGCCTCGCCAACGGCCTTTGTCTGGGTCTACATGATCCCGCTGCTGTCCTACCTGCTGCTCGGGCGCAACCGCGGCTTCGGCCTGTCACTACCGTTCGGCCTGATCGCCATCGTCCTCTACATGGACCGTTATCCCAGCGCGCTGACCCCGGAAGGGCTGATCGACCTGGGCAATGCCGTGCTCTGCGGCCTGATGATCATGTTCTTCGTCCACCTCTACGAAACCCGCCGCGCCGCTGCGTTCATGTACCAGACCTACCTGGCACAGACTGACGCGCTCACCGGTGCCGCCAGCCGGCGCAGCTTCCAGCAGGCGCTGGAGCGCAGCATCCAGGAGGCGACGCGCAGCAACAGCCATCTGGTACTGGTGATCCTCGACATCGATCACTTCAAGGAGGTGAACGACCGTTGGGGTCACGAGGCGGGCGATCGCGCGTTGCAGCACATCTGCGACTGCCTGCAGCGGCGCCTGCGCGTCACCGACTACCTCGGGCGCCTGGGTGGCGAAGAGTTCGGCCTGCTGCTGCGTGATACCGACCGGATCGGTGCCGATCCGATGGTCGAGGAATTGCGGCACCAGATCGCCAGCAACGCGCTGCACTATGACGACCAGGTCATTCCGCTCTCGGCAACCTTCGGCCTGGCCGAGTGGCCGGTGGACGGCGCCAGTGCCGACGAGCTTTACCGCTGCGCCGACCGGCGCCTGTACTGGGGCAAGGAGCGCGGGCGCAACCAGCTGGTGAGCTTCGACGCGGTGGTTGGCACTCAGCCCTGGTCGTAACGGCACGCCTCAGTCGCGGTAGAACACCTGCACCAGGTGATAGCCGAACTGGCTCTTGATCGGGCCGTGCACGGTGCGCAGCTCCTTCTTGAAAATGACCTGGTCGATGGCACGCACCATCTGCCCGGGACGGACCTCACCCAGATCGCCACCTTTCTTGCCCGACGGGCAGGTCGAGTGCTTGCGTGCCAGCACATCTAAGGCCTCGCCGGCGGCGATGCGCTTCTTCAGCGCAGCAGCTTCCGCTTCGGTCTTGACCAGAATGTGGCGGGCCATTGCTTTTGCCATGACGGCCTCCTCAAATTTTCGGGGGCGCTATTGTGCCAGCAATTGATGCGCCATCAGAATGACGCCAATTTACAGACTTTTTGCGGCCGGACGTGCGCGTCATCCTGGCCTACCTTATTAACTCCCTTGTGATGGAAGCGTTGCTCATGGACCTCTCCGCCATGCTGAAAATCCTGGCCAGCCAGGATGGCTCCGACCTGTATCTCTCCACCGGGGCACCGCCCTGCGCCAAGTTCAACGGCGTCCTCAAGCCGCTCAGCGCCGAACCATTGAAACCGGGTGACGTGGCCGCCATCGCCGCCAGCGTGATGGATGCCGAGCAACGTGCCGACTTCGAGCGCGAACTGGAGATGAACCTGGCGATCTCGCTGCCCAACATCGGCCGTTTCCGCATCAACATCTTCAAGCAGCGCAACGAGGTGTCCATCGTTGCGCGCAACATCAAGATGGAAATCCCCAAGTTCGAGGACCTCAAGCTGCCCGAGGTGCTGCTCAAGACCGTGATGGAGAAGCGCGGCCTGGTGCTGTTCGTCGGCGGTACCGGCTCGGGCAAGTCGACCTCGCTGGCGGCGCTTATCGACTACCGCAACCGCAACAGCGGCGGGCACATCATCACCATCGAGGATCCGGTGGAGTACGTGCACCGGCACAAGAAGTCGATCATCAACCAGCGCGAAGTCGGCGTGGACACTCGTAGCTTCCACGCCGCGTTGAAGAACACCCTGCGCCAGGCGCCGGACGTGATCCTGATCGGCGAGATCCGCGACCGCGAGACCATGGAGCACGCTCTGGCCTTCGCCGATACCGGCCACTTGGCGATTTCTACCCTGCACGCCAACAACGCCAATCAGGCGCTGGACCGCATCATCAACTTCTTCCCGGAAGAGCGTCGTCCGCAGCTGCTCAACGACCTGGGCAACAACCTCAAGGCGTTCGTGTCCCAACGCCTGGTCAAGACCGTCGACGGCAAGCGCCGCGCCGCGGTGGAGGTGCTGCTGGGCACGCCGACCATCCGTGACCTGATCAAGCGCAACGAGTTTTCCGAGATCAAGGAGATCATGGAGAAGTCGAAGAACCTCGGCATGCAGACCTTCGATCAGGCGTTGATCGACCTGGTCAACGATGGCTCCATCGACGAAGAGGAAGCGGTGAAGAACGCCGACTCGGCGAACAACGTGCGTCTCAAGCTCAAGCTCTACCGCGATACGCCGAGCACGCCGCAACCGACGGCGGCCGCAGCGCCGAGCCCGGCGCCTGTCGCCGCTGCAGCGCCTGAACCGGCCAGCTGGAGCATGGAGCTGAAACTGGAGGAGATCGAAACCGAAGCGCCGCCACCGGAAGACCCGGGGCGCCACGGCATCTGAGTACGTTAGAACGAAGAGGGCGAATCGGTGGATTCGCCCTCTGTGCATTCAGGCCTCAGTAGTTGCAGTTCTGCCGGTATTCGGAGATGGCCAGGTCGGCCTGATGGTTCGGGCCGCAGAGGAACTGGCTGTAGCGCTTGTCGAAGTCGATGAAGCGCTTCATCCAGGAAATCCCGTACATGCCTAGCAGGTCCTGGTTGGGGTAGCCGGAGTTGGCGCAGAAGTGCGAGCCGCCGTAGATCTCCAGAAACGCCTTGGGCGTGGTGTTGGGGATCTTGTTGTAGAACGGCGATGCATGCGCGGCTACGGGGGCTACGGCGTCCACGCCGCAGGCGAGGATCAGTGTCGGCGTCTTGATCGTGTTGAAGCTGTTGCTCCCGGCGTAGTACGGCGCCTGTGGGATGATGGCGTTGAGCGAGCGCTGCGTGGACAGCTTCAGCGAACCCCCACCGCCCATCGACCAGCCGATAGCGCCCAGGCGGGTGCTGTCGACCTTGCCGGCAATCGGGCTGGAGCTGGAGTTGCTCTGGGCGATCACATAGTCGAGCGCCTTGCTCAGCTGGGTGGCGCGGCTGTCAGGCTGATCATAGATGGTGTTGGTGTTCATGGTGATGACCACGAAACCGTGGGACGCCAGGCGCGGGCCCCACCACTCGATGCTGCTCTCATAGGACAGATAGCCGGGAATCACCGCAATCGCGCCCATCTTCCCGGTGGTGTTGGTCGGGTAATACACGGTGCTGTCGCCAAAGCCCTTGAGGTAGCCGGACACGGAGAACTTGGCGGTGCTGAACGGCCCGGAGTTGCTCTTCAACGCAGCAACGGTGGGGTTTGGCCCGCGGGTGCAGTTGGTGCAGGGGCTGGAAGGGCCCGTGGCAGAAAACGCATACGCGCTAAGCAGCAAGGTGGCGCAGAACAATGCGGCCTTTGCCAGTAAAGCCTTGTGGGTCATGTCACTTACCTCGTTGTTATTTTTATCGCGAGAATGATGGTGGGGTCAGTCCGGCTATAACGTGCGACGGGCTGGCGAGTGAAAATAACAACGAGGGGAAAGGTGCAACAATCTGCAATCACTCTCAGTTCATACAACAACGCACAGAGCGTGCGCGGCTTGTCAGCATGTCGCGATAGCCAATAAAACGAGGGTGACACCACATGCCCATGGGCAGTTACCAAACGCCTCAGCAGCAACAGGCGCAAGGCCTGGAAGCCGTAGCGCGCAGAACACAGCCGTTGCGGCCCCGAAAGTATGAGTTGAACCCGAACGCTGTACTTATCTGCTTGTTTGTTATCGCCTAATAAAATTCGCGCAGTAACGGCGTTGTTTTCCTGTTACTGAGGGAGTGCTTCATTGGTATGAGTAGTGAAGTTAATCCTCCAGTTTGCGCTGCTCATACTTAGTTCTGTTTTTACAGGCCGGTTTCGCAGGCATGCCAATCCGGCTGTATTGTCTGGATTAATCACGTGAACACGCAGGTGCGACGGACTCGGCGTGTTATCGAGTCATAAGACTGCGCCAATCAAACAATAATAATTATATGAAGACAGTTATCGCCGAAGACGACGGTCTTCCGGCCCTGGTCTACGTCTCCAACAAGCGCTACCTGTACCTGGGGCGTACGCAGTTGCGCATCCGCGATCTGCACTCGGCTGCCGCCTCATTGCTGGTTTGCCTCGACGGCACGGTGAAGTTCCGCGCGAGCAGTGCGCAGCTGTGGAACAGCGCGAAGAGCCTGCTGATTCCGGCTGGCAGCAGGATCAGCATCGACAACCAGGGCGCGGTATTGGCCGCCTGCTACCTGGATGCGGCAAAAGCCGATTTCCTGCTGTTGAAGAGGAAGATGGAGTCGGTCAGCGACGGGGTCTATTTCAACCTGCCGGGCGAACGTCAGCTGGCGGACAGCCTTATTCGCCTGCGTGATGACGCACCTGGCTTTGCCGAAGCCCAGCAGCGCATGGAGAGTCTCCTTCAGCAGTGCGCCGGCAGCGCGATGGCCAGCGGCGATAGCCGGGTTGCCCATGTCGTCGACCGGCTGCGCCATACCGCCTCGCTGAACATTTCGGTCAAGCAGCTGGCGGCAGAGGTGGGCTTGTCCGAATCCGGGCTGATCCGCCTGTTCAGCCTGCATGTCGGTGCGCCGCTGCGTCGGCATCGCCTGTGGTACCGGCTGATCGACTTCGTCGAGCTGACGCTGGCGGGTGTTCCGGTTGCCGCGGCGATCAAGGCATCCGGCTTCACCGACGCCGCGCATCTGTCGCGCTGCTACAGCGCCTTCTTCGGCGTCCATTTCTCCTACGCCTTCTCCCGGCGAACCAACGCCCGCTACGTGGTCGACGCGTGCCCCGCAGGAAGCGCGCGTGACACGGCGCCGATCAGCCGTCAGCAGTAAGCGTTCAGTCCTGCAGCGCTGCCAGGTCGCGATACAGCTCCAGCGCCTGCGGGTTGGCCAGGGCGTCGGTGTTCTTCACCGGCTTGCCGTGCACCACGTTGCGCACTGCCAGTTCGACGATCTTGCCGCTGATGGTGCGCGGAATGTCGGCGACGGCGATGACCTTCGCCGGCACGTGACGCGGCGTGGTATTGGCACGGATAACCTGGCGGATGCGGGCTTGCAGCGCCTCGTCGAGCAGCACGCCGTCGCGCAGGCGCACGAACAGCACCACGCGCACATCGCCGTCCCATTCCTGGCCGATGGCGATGGACTCCAGCACTTCCTCGACCTTTTCCACCTGGCGGTAGATCTCGGCGGTACCGATGCGCACGCCGCCGGGGTTGAGCACCGCATCCGAGCGGCCGTGGATGATCAGGCCGCCGTGTTCGGTTTCCTCGGCGTAGTCGCCGTGGGCCCAGATGCCGGGGAAGGTGTCGAAGTAGGCACTGTGGAACTTCTCGCCATCGGCGTCGTTCCAGAAGCCGACCGGCATCGAGGTGAAATGCTGTGCGCAAACCAGCTCGCCTTTCTCGCCGACCACCGCCTTGCCGGTGTCGTCCCACACCTGCACGTCCATGCCCAGGCCCTTGCACTGCAGCTCGCCGCGACGCACCGGCAGCACCGGGTTGCCCAGGGCAAAACAGGACACGATGTCGGTGCCGCCGGAAATCGACGACAGGCAGACATCGTTTTTGATGTCGCGGTAGACGTAGTCGAAGCTCTCGTGCGCCAGCGGCGAGCCGGTCGAGAGAATGGCCTTCAGGCGGTCCAGCTTGTGCGTCTCGCGCGGGTTGGCGCCGGCCTTTTCCAGGGCGGCGATGAACTTGGCGCTGGTGCCGAAGATGCTGATGTTCTCGGCATCGATCAGGTCGATCAGGCGCTCGGCCCCCGGATGGAACGGCGAGCCGTCGAACAGCACCAGGGTGGCGCCCAGGGCCAGGCCCGAGACCAGCCAGTTCCACATCATCCAGCCGCAGGTGGTGTAGTAGAACAGCGTGTCGTCGGCGTGCAGGTCGCTGTTCAGGCCGAGTTCCTTGACGTGCTGTAGCAGCGTACCGCCGACACCGTGGACGATGCACTTGGGCACACCGGTGGTGCCGCTGGAGTAGAGGATGTACAGCGGGTGCGCGAAGGGTACGGCGGTGAACTGCGGTTCGCCGCCCGGCTGATAGAAGTCCTGCCAGAGCGTGGTTCGAGCAACCGACGTGTAATCAGTCGGTTGCGCCTCGGTGCGCGAATAGGGCACCACCACCAGCTGCTTCAAGGTCGGCAGATGGCCGAGGATCTCGTTGAGCTTGGCGGTCAGGTCGAGGTTCTTGCCGGCGTAGCGGTAGCCAGCACAGGCGATCAGCACGGTCGGCTCGATCTGGCCGAATCGGTCGATCACGCCCTGGGTGCCGAAGTCCGGCGAGCAGCTCGACCAGGTGGCGCCGAGGCTGGCGGTGGCGAGCATGCCGACCAGGGTCTGCCAGGTGTTGGGCATGAAGGCGGCCACTCGGTCGCCGACACCCACGCCCGCGTCCCGCAGGCTGCGTTGCAGGCCGGCGACATGGGCGGCCAGTTCGGCGTAGCTGAGCTGCTCACGCGAGCCGTCCTCGGCGATGGCGACCAGGGCAGGGTGGTCGTCACGACGACGCAGCAGGTGTTCGGCGAAGTTCAGCGTGGCACCGGGAAACCACTGCGCGCTGGGCATGGCCGCGCCTTCGCGCAGTACCGCTTCGGGCTGGGCGCTGAAGCGGATCTCGAAGAAGTCGACGATGGCCTGCCAGAAGGCTTCGCGGCGGGCCACGCTCCAGGCGTGCAGCGCCGGGTAGTCGGCCAGTTGCAGGGCATGGCGCTGGTTGACGTAACGGCGGAAGGCATCCATCCGCGTGGCGGCGATTCGGTCGGCAGAGGGTGTCCAGAGGGCTTGCGACATAACGGATTCCGGTTGTCCTGATTCGTGTGCGTTGGCTGGATGTCGTTCTTCACACCCACCGGCGGTTGTTTGGGCGGCCATCAGCCGATGGGTTCGTGGCGTTGCTCGCTACTGCGCGAGCCAGCCGCCATCCATGTTCCAGGCCGCGCCGCGGACCTGCACGGCGGCGTCGCTGCAAAGAAAAACCGCCAGCTCGCCGAGCTGACGCGGGGTGACGAAATCCAGTGACGGCTGCTTTTCCGCCAGCAGCTCGTGACGGGCACGGGCAATGTCGCCATCGGCCGCGGCGCGGGCGTCGATCTGCTGCTGCACCAGCGGCGTGAGCACCCAGCCGGGGCAGATGGCGTTGCAGGTGACGCCGGTGGTGGCGGTTTCCAGCGCCACGCTCTTGGTCAGGCCGATCAGCCCGTGCTTGGCCGCCACGTAGGCGCTCTTGCCGGCCGATGCGGCCAGGCCGTGGGCCGAGGCGATGTTGATGATCCGTCCCCAGTTGCGTGCGCGCATGCCCGGCAGCGCCAGGCGCATGGTGTGGAAGGCCGAGCTGAGGTTGATGGCGATGATCGTGTCCCAGCGCTCGACGGGGAACTCCTCGACCGCGGCGACATGCTGGATGCCGGCGTTGTTGACCAGGATGTCGAGGCTGCCGAACTCGGCCTCGGTGGCGTGAATCAGAGCCTCGACCTCCGTCGGCTTGCTCATGTCCGCCGGGTGGTAGGCAACGTTACCACCGAGGGCGCGCACGGCCGCCAGAGCCGCCTCGCTGTCGCCGAAGCCGTTAAGCATCAGGTTGGCGCCGGCTTCGGCCAGCGCCAGGGCGATACCCAGTCCGATACCACTGGTAGAACCGGTGACCAGCGCGGTTTTGCCGTGCAAGCTCATGCGTGTCTCCTTGTTGCCGATTTACCCGCTGGCAGGCTGCAGCGTCGTTGTAGGAGCCAGCATCCTGCACCGAGTCGATCGCCAGCAAGCTGGCCCCTAAAGGGTCAGCGGCTGGCCAGGCGCGCGCGGGCCACCCGTGAGCCATTGGCCTTGCCGAGCACCTCGCAGATGCGCTGGCCGGCGTCGATCAGGCGGTCCATGTCGATACCGGTATGAATGCCCAGGCCTTCGAGCAGGTAGAGCACGTCTTCGCTGGCGACGTTGCCGGTGGCGCCCTTGGCGTACGGGCAGCCGCCGAGGCCGGCGACCGAGCTGTCGAACACGCTGATGCCTTCCTGCAGGCTGGCGTAGACATTGGCCAGGGCCTGGCCGTAGGTGTCGTGGAAATGCCCGCCGAGTTTGTCGCGCGGGACCTGGGCGGCGGCCAGCTCGAACAGGCGGCGGGTAGCGCCGGCAGTGCCGGTGCCGATGGTGTCGCCCAGCGAGACCTCGTAGCAGCCCATGGCGAACAGCTCACCGGCCACGCTGGCCACGCGTTCCGGCGCCACGGCGCCTTCGTACGGGCAGCCGAGCACGCAGGAGACGTAGCCGCGCACGCTGATGCCGTGGGCACGGGCGGCGTCCATGATCGGCACGAAGCGCGCCAGGCTCTCGCTGATCGAGCAGTTGATGTTCTTCTGCGAGAAGGCTTCGCTGGCGGCGGCGAACACTGCGACTTCCCTGACCCCGGCTTCGACGGCGGCCTCGAAACCTTTCATGTTCGGCGTCAGCGCGCCGTAGACCACGCCGGCCTGGCGCTGGATCTGCGCGAACACCTCGGCGCTGCCGGCCATCTGCGGCACCCACTTGGGCGAGACGAAGCTACCCACCTCGATATAACCGAGGCCGGCGGCGCTGAGGTCATCGACCAGGCGCACTTTGTCGGCGACGCTGATCGGTTGTTTCTCGTTCTGCAGGCCGTCACGGGGGCCGACTTCGACCAGGCGGACTTTCTTGGGAATCGTCATCGCGTCATCTCTCAACATTATCGGCGCCACGGCCTGATGGGTTTCGCGCTGCTCTACCCATCCTACGGACTTATGGCCTTGTCCACCCTACGGGGCCGTGCTCTATCAGGCCCCCTCCAACTCCACCAGCGAGGTGCCCTCGGCGACCAGCTCGCCCTCGGCGCAATACAGCGCCTTGACCGTTCCGGCATGGGGCGCGCGGATGCTGTGCTCCATCTTCATCGCCTCCAGCACCACCAGCGCGGTGCCGGCTTCGACTGCCTGACCGGCCTCCACCAGGATGCGCACGATACTGCCGTTCATGGGCGCCGTCAGCCCTCCGTGCGTGGTGTGGCTGGCCTGCGCCGCGGCTATAGGGTCGACGCGGGTGAGGGCGTGCAGTTCACCGTTCCACTGCAGGTACAGGGTTTCGTCACGGCGAAACGCCTGCAGGCGGAAAGCTTTTGTAGGAGCCAGCTTGCTGGCGATGGTGGATTCGGCAACAGCCTGATCGCCAGCAAGCTGGCTCCTACAGACAAGTGTTTCGCCAATCAGCTGCGCGGTTCCACTTGGCTGTACACGACGCTGCTCGCTCCCGCATGCCAGGTGCAGTGTGGTTTCCGAAACCAGGCCAGCGCGCCAGCCGCTGCGCTCGCTCCAGGGCGAGTGCGGGTCATCGCTGCGCACAGCGGGCGCTTCACTCTGCACGAAGGCATCGGCGGCGGCCTGCCAGAAGGCGTCCGGCAACTCGCCAGGTGCGGGCAGCAACTCGGCCTGGTGGCGCGGGATGAAGCCGGTGTCCAGCTCCGCCGCGGCAAAGGCCGGGTGGGCGAGGATGCGGCGCAGGAAGGCCAGATTGGTCTTCAATCCACCGACCGCGGTTTCATCGAGCATGGCCAGCAGGCGCAGGCGGGCTTCCTCGCGGTTGTCGCCCCAGGCGATCAGCTTGCCGAGCATCGGGTCGTAGAACGGCGACACCTCGTCACCTTCGCTGACCCCGCTGTCGACGCGCCGTCCCGGCCCCGCAGCCGGCTCGCGGTACAGGGCGAGGGTGCCGGCGGCGGGGAGAAAGTCGCCGTCCGGGTCCTCGGCATACAGCCGCACTTCGATGGCGTGGCCGAGCAGCGGCACCTGATCCTGGCTGATCGGCAGCGCCTCGCCACGGGCCACGCGAATCTGCCAGGCCACCAGGTCGAGGCCGGTGATGGCTTCGGTGACCGGGTGCTCGACCTGCAGGCGGGTGTTCATTTCCATGAAGAAGAACTGCCCGCGCGCATCGAGCAGAAACTCCACGGTGCCGGCCCCCACATAGCCGATGGCCTGCGCGGCCTTGACCGCGGCCTCGCCCATGGCGCGGCGCAGCTCGGCGGACAGCCCTGGCGCCGGTGCTTCCTCGACTACCTTCTGGTGGCGGCGCTGGATTGAGCAGTCACGCTCGTTGAGGTACAGGCAGTTGCCGTGCTGGTCGGCGAACACCTGGATCTCCACATGGCGTGGCTTGAGCACGTACTTCTCGACCAGCATGCGCGAGTCGCCAAAGGCCGACTGCGCCTCACGCTGGGCGGACTGCAGCGCTTCGGCGAGATCGGCTTCGCGCTCGACCACTTTCATGCCCTTGCCGCCACCACCGGCGGCGGCCTTGAGCAGCACCGGGTAGCCGATCTGCGCGGCGGCCTCGCGGAAGGTCTGCACGTCCTGCGCTTCGCCGTGGTAACCGGGCACCAGGGGTACCCCGGCGGCTTCCATCAGCGCCTTGGCGGCCGACTTGCTGCCCATGGCGTCGATGGCGCTGGCCGGCGGGCCGAGGAACACCAGGCCGGCGGCTTCGATGGCGCGGGCGAAACCGGCGTTCTCGGACAGGAAGCCGTAGCCCGGGTGGATCGCCTGGGCGCCGCTGGCCTGAGCGGCGGCAATGAGCTTGTCGATCAGCAGGTAGCTGTCCGCCGGTTTGGCGCCACCGAGATCGACGGCCACGTCCGCTTCGCACACATGCCGCGCGTCACGGTCGATAGCGCTGTGCACGGCGACGGTATTCAGGCCCATGGCTTTGGCCGTGCGCATCACCCGGCAGGCGATCTCGCCGCGGTTGGCCACCAGCAGCGTGGTGATGCGCTGCGCCGAGGGGCTCATTCCGTTCTGCGCGGTCATGCTTGCTGCTCCTGCCAGGCCGGCGTGCGTTTCTCGAGGAAGGCATTGAGGCCTTCCTGGCCCTCGGCGCTGACGCGAATCCGGGCGATGGCATTCTCGGTAAAGCGCCGCAGCGGCGGGCTGAGCACGCCACTGGCGACCTCGCGCAGCAACTCCTTGCTCACCTGCATGGCCTGCGGGCTGTTCAGCAGCAGGTTGGCGACCCACTCATCCAGGTGGGCTTCCAGTTCATCCGCCGGGTAGCGCTCGGCGAGCAGGCCCAGTTCGCGGGCGCGCTGGCCGTCGAAGCGCTCGGCGGTGAGCGCGTAGCGGCGGGCGGCACGTTCGCCGATGGCCTGCACGACGAAGGGGCTGATCACCGCGGGCGCCAGGCCGATGCGCACCTCGGACAGGCTGAACTGCGCATCGAGCGCGCCGATGGCCATGTCGCAGCAGCTGACCAGGCCCACGGCACCGCCGAATGCGGCGCCCTGAACCACGGCCAGGGTCGGGATCGGCAAGGCCTGCAGGCTGTACATCAGCTCGGCCAGCTCGCGCGAGTCGGCCAGGTTGGCGTTGTAGTCGAGAGTCGCCGAGTGCTGCATCCAGGCCAGGTCAGCACCGGCGCAAAAGTGCCGGCCGCGGCCGCGCAGGACGAGAAAGCGCAGGCTCTTGTCGGCCTGCACGGCGCCGAGGGCGAGGATCAGCTCGCGGATCATCTCGGCATTGAAGGCGTTGTTCTTCTGCGGGCGATTCAGCCACAGGGTGGCGAAACCGCGCGGATCGGTTTCGAGCTGTACGGTGGTGAAGTCGGTCATGGCGGCTCCAGGCTTTGTGCTTTTGCTCCCTCTCCCTCAGGAGAGGGGCGTTACATGCGGAATACGCCGAAGGTGCTCGGCTCGATAGGCGCGTTGAGGCTGGCGGACAGCGCCAGGCCGAGCACGTCGCGGGTTTGCGCCGGGTCGATGACACCGTCGTCCCACAGCCGGGCGCTGGAGTAGTAGGGGTGGCCCTGACGTTCGTACTGTTCGAGGATCGGCTGCTTGATCTGCGCCTCTTCTTCGCTGGAAAACGCCTGGCCGCTGCGTTCGCTCTGCTCGCGCTTGACCTGTACCAGCACGCCGGCGGCCTGCTCGGCGCCCATCACGCCGATCCGCGCGTTGGGCCACATCCACAGGAAGCGCGGGTCGTAGGCGCGGCCGCACATGCCGTAGTTACCGGCACCGAAGCTGCCGCCGATGATCACGGTGAACTTCGGAACCTTGGCGCAGGCCACGGCGTTGACCAGCTTGGCGCCGTGCTTGGCGATGCCGCCGGCCTCGTATTTTTGCCCGACCATGAAGCCGGTGATGTTCTGCAGAAACAGCAGCGGGATGCCGCGCTGGCAGGCCAGCTCGATGAAGTGCGCGCCTTTCTGCGCCGACTCGGCGAAGAGAATGCCGTTGTTTGCCAGGATCGCCACCGGGTAACCGTGCAGGTGGGCGAAACCGCAGACCAGGGTGGCGCCGAACAGCGCCTTGAACTCGTCGAAGGCCGAATCGTCGACCAGACGGGCGATCACTTCGCGCACATCGAACGGCTGCTTGGCGTCCGCCGGGATCACCCCGTACAGCTCCTCGGCGGCGTAGCGCGGGGCGATCGGCGCACGGCTGTTGATCTCGCCCTGCTTGCGCCAGTTGAGGTTGGCGATGCAGCGCCGGGCCAGAGCCAGGGCGTGTTCGTCGTTCTCGGCGTAGTGATCGGCGACGCCGGAGGTCTTGCAGTGCACATCGGCGCCGCCCAGCTCCTCAGCGCTGACCACTTCGCCGGTGGCGGCCTTCACCAGCGGCGGGCCGGCGAGGAAGATGGTCGCCTGATTGCGCACCATGATGGCCTCGTCAGCCATCGCCGGCACGTAGGCGCCGCCGGCGGTGCACGAGCCCATGACCACGGCGATCTGCGGGATGCCCATGGCGCTCATGTTGGCTTGGTTGAAGAAGATCCGCCCGAAGTGCTCGCGGTCCGGGAACACCTCGTCCTGGCGCGGCAGGTTGGCGCCGCCGGAGTCGACCAGGTAGATGCACGGCAGGCGGTTCTGCTGGGCGATGGTCTGCGCGCGCAGGTGCTTCTTCACGGTCAGCGGGTAGTAGCTACCGCCTTTCACCGTGGCGTCGTTGGCGACGATCATGCACTCCACGCCCTCGACGCGGCCGATGCCGGCGACCACGCCCGCGGCCGGCACGTCTTCGCCGTAGACCTCATGGGCGGCCAGCTGGCCGATCTCGAGAAACGGCGAGCCGAGGTCGAGCAGCTGATTGATCCGTTCGCGTGGCAGCAGCTTGCCGCGCGAGGTATGCCGCTCCTGCGCCCTGGCACCGCCGCCTTCGTGGACGCGGGCGAGCAGGGCGCGCAGCTCGTTGACCTGGCCGAGCAGTGCGGCGCTATTGGCGGCGAACTCCGGCGAACGTGGGTTGATCTGGGTGTGCAGGGTGGCCATCTGGCGCGCTCCATTGTGTTCTGATCGCTCCCACGCTCTGCGTGGGAGTGGAGCCTTGGATGCTCCGCGTCATCTGCCCGGACGCAGAGCGTCCGACTCTTCCCACGCGCGAGCGTGGGAACCATCAATCACGCCTTACTTGGTCTCGTTGAACAACTCACGCCCAATCAGCATGCGGCGGATCTCGCTGGTGCCGGCGCCGATCTCGTAGAGCTTGGCGTCGCGCAGCAGGCGGCCGGTGGGGAATTCGTTGATGTAGCCGTTGCCACCGAGGATCTGGATCGCGTCCAGGGCCATCTGCGTGGCGCGCTCGGCGGTGTAGAGAATCACCCCGGCGGCGTCCTTGCGCGTGGTCTCGCCGCGGTCGCAGGCCTGGGCCACGGCGTAGAGGTAGGCGCGGCTGGCATTGAGCTGGGTGTACATGTCGGCGACCTTGCCCTGGATCAGCTGGAATTCGCCGATGCTCTGACCGAACTGCTTGCGGTCGTGGATGTACGGCACGATCACGTCCATGCAGGCCTGCATGATCCCGGTCGGGCCGCCGGAGAGCACCACACGTTCGTAGTCGAGGCCGCTCATCAGCACGCGCACGCCGCCATTGAGCTGGCCGAGGACGTTTTCTTCCGGCACTTCGACGTCATCGAAGAACAGTTCGCAGGTGTTGGAGCCACGCATGCCGAGCTTGTCGAACTTGCTGCCACGGGAAAATCCCTTCCAGTCGCGCTCGACGATGAACGCGCTGATGCCGTGCGGGCCCTTGTCCAGGTCGGTCTTGGCGTAGATCACGTAGGTGTTGGCATCCGGGCCGTTGGTGATCCAGGTCTTGCTGCCGTTGAGCACGTAGCGATCGCCACGCTTGTCGGCGCGCAGCTTCATGCTGACGACGTCGGAGCCGGCGTTGGGCTCGCTCATGGCCAGGGCGCCGATGTGCTCGCCGCTAACCAGCTTTGGCAGGTAGCGGGCCTTCTGTTCAGCCGTGCCGTTGCGCTTGATCTGGTTGACGCACAGGTTGGAGTGAGCACCGTAGGAGAGGGCGACCGAAGCCGAGCCCCGGCTGATCTCTTCCATGGCGATCACATGGGCCAGGTAGCCAAGGCCCGAACCGCCGTATTCCTCTTCCACGGTGATGCCGAGCAGGCCCATGTCGCCGAACTTGCGCCACAGGTCCATGGGGAACTGGTTGTCGCTGTCGACTGCGGCGGCACGCGGCGCCAGTTCGCTGGCGACGAAGGCCTGGGTCTGTTCGCGGAGCATGTCGATGGTTTCGCCGAGGGCGAAGTTCAGAGACGGGTAGCTCATGGTTCCACCTGTAATTATTTGAATTAGGTTCAGGAAGTAACGCTTTGATTCGTAATGGTTTCAGCTAGCGCGGCCTGGCAGCGCTCCTCGGCAGTATCGAGCTCCAACTGCATCTGCTGGATGTCCAGCAATTGCTGTTCGAGCTGGGCGCGGCGTTCGGTGATCTTGTCCATGAAGGTTTCCAGCTGCTTGCGGTTGCCGCTGGCAGGGTCGTACAGCTCGATCAGTTCCTTGCACTCGGCCAGGGAGAAGCCGATGCGCTTGCCGCGCAGGATCAGCTTGAGCGTGACCTTGTCCTTCGCCGCGTAGATGCGCTCCTGGCCGCGGCGCTCGGGAACGAGCATGCCTTGCTCCTCGTAGAAGCGGATGGCGCGGGTGGTGATGTCCAGCTCGCGGGCCAGGTCGGAAATGCTGTAAGTCGCCATACGGGAAAGCACTCGCTTGTTTACCTTTACGTTAACGTAAAGATGAAAAGCCATGCGGTCAACGCCCAACGCAAAAGCGCGCTCCTGGGAGCGCGCTTTCTTGGATTGCATATTTATATAAAACAGCTAGATATGGCTATCAGGTAATGTATCAGTTGAAGGTGTATTCCAGGCCTGCCCCGACGTACCAGGCACGCTCCGGGCCGGGTTCGTAGTAGCGACCGTTGCCGTCGCCGACGATCACCGAGCCGATGTAGTCGCGGTCCAGCAGGTTGTCGATGCGCAAGGTCTGGCTGAGGGTCAGGGCGTCGAGCTTCTGCTCGAAGCGCGCCTGCCAGTTGAACAGGGCGTAAGCCGGCGCCGCCTTGGCGGTGTTGCTGTCTTCCACGTAGAGCTTACTGCGGTAAATGCCTTCGACGCCGGTGCTGAAGCCCTCGACCGGTGTCCAGTTCAACTCGCCGTAGAGCGTGTTGGCGGGCACGCCGGGAATGTGTCGGCCGGATTCGATCCGGTTGCCGCCGGCGGTGAAGCCCTTGCTGTAGGTGGCACTGATGCGGGTGTAGGCCAGGTGCGCCTGCACGGTCTCGCTGAGCTGGCTGTCGAACGACAGCTCCAGGCCCTGGCGCAGGGTCTCGGCGGCATTCTGGTAGCTGGTGCGGCCACCCAGCGCGCTGGCCACCACCAGTTCGTCTTCGGTGGTGATGCGGAACAGCGCCAGGTTCAGCCGGCTGCGTTCACCCAGGTGGCTCTTCAGGCCGACTTCGAGCTGCTCGCTGCTGGCCGGGTCGAGGCTGAAGCCGAAGCTGCCGCCAGGGCCGGAATACGACAGCTCGTTCAGGGTCGGTGTCTCCAGGCCCTTTCCCCAGCTGGCGTAGACATTGACCTGCGGCGTCAGTGCGTAGCTGGCGCCGAGGCTGGGCGTGGCTTCGCGGTAGGTGACGCGACCGCCATCGTCACCGTTGGCCAGGTACTTGTCGTCGACGTCAAACTCCACCTCGTTGTAGCGCAGGCCGGCCTGCAGCTGCAGCTTGTCCAGTTGCCAGCCCAGCTGCACGTAGGGCGCCAGGCTGGTGACGTCATCGCGCTCATCGCGGCGAAGGTTGCCTTTGACGCCCAGGGTGGTGCCGACGAAGTTCTCGTAGCCCTGGCGGTCGTCGCTGGAAAAGTCGTAGTCGAGGCCCGCGGTCAGGGTCAGCAAGCTGGCGCCCAGTTCGAACGGCTGGATCCAGCGACTGCTGCCGCCGTAGAACGTGCGCTCGAAGTCGATCACGCCGCCCGAATGACGCGGGTTGGCCTGCGGCCCCGTGGGAATCGACTGGTACTGGATGACCCGGCGCTCGCCGCCATACAGCGTCGCCTGCCAGGTGCCTCTGCCGATATGGCGCTCGTAGTTCAGACCGAGCTGGCGGTGGTCGATGGTCTTGCGCGTGTCGTACTGCAGGGCGCTGGCTGCAGCGGCGTCGCGGTCCTGCTTGTAGGCGCCCCAGCTCAGCCCTTGCGGATCGTCGGTGCCGTTCTGGTTGAGGTCGCTGAAAGTCAGCGCCAGCTTGCTGACATCGTCGGGGTAGAGCGTTAGCTTGGCGAAGGTCTTGTCGATGGTGGCGCTGCTGTGGTCGCGGTAGCCATCGGTCTCGAAGTGCGACTGGTTGACGATGAAGCCGGCCTTGTCGTTGCCGCCCTCGGCGCCGATCTGATTGCGCCGGGAGCCCCAGGCGCCTTGCGAGGTTTTCGCACTGACCTTCGGCGCGCCTTCGCCATCGCGGGAAAACACCTGGATCACGCCGCCGGCATTGCTGCCGTAGGTAGTGGCGAAGGGGCCGCGCAGCACTTCGATATGGTCGAGGGTGTCGAGGTCGAAGGTGCCGGCCTGGCCCTGGCCATCGGGGCTGGAGGCGGGGGTGCCGTCGGCCAGCAGCTTGATGCCGCGTATGCCGAAGGCGGCACGGGCGCCGAAGCCACGGGAGGAAACCTGTAAATCCTGGGCGTAGTTGTTGCGATCCTGCACCACCAGTCCGGGCACCCGGGCCAATGCTTCGGCCAGGCTGACACCGGGCTTGCCTGCGGTGGCCTGTTCGGCACTGATGTGATCGACGGAAAACGGCAGGCTGAAACCGCTGGTTTCGTAGCGGCTGCCGGTGATGACCTGGGGATCGAGATCGAGCGTATCGGCCGTGCTCGCCAGGGGCGCAAACAGCGCGGCCAGGCAGGTGGACAGTCGCGTCTTGTGCATCTCGGCTCTCTTGTTCTGGATGGGTTGCCCGAGCGCTTGGACCTGGCCAGCCGCTCTACGTCGCGGCTCAGTCTGCCGTTGCGACGACGCGCGTCGCAACCATCCCTTAGTCTCTAGCCCTTGGTCGTAGATATCCGCGACCTAAGCGTCGATGGCTCCCGTAGGGTGCGCGCGGGCTTGGTGGTACTACGCAAGCCCGCCGGTTGATCAGGAGGCCTGTTCGGCCTTCTTCTCCTGGGCGCTGACCTGCTGGCAGATTTCGATGATCTGCTCGCGCATCCAGCGGTTGGCGGGGTCCTGGTCGGTGCTTTCGTGCCAGTACAGATGGGTTTCCAGAGAAGGCACATCGTTCACCGGCAGTTGCACGAAATGCAGACCGTGGCGGCGGGCGAAGCGCTCGGGCACGGTCATCGCCATGTCGGTGTTCTGCAGCACGGTGGAGGCCATCAGGTAATGCTGCGAACGCAGCGCCACCTTGCGTTGCAGGCCCATCTTGCCGAGCGACAGGTCGACGTAGCCGAGGCCACTGCGGCGGCTGGAGATCTGGATGTGGGTCAGGCCGAGGTATTCGTCGAGGCTGATCTTGTCCTTGGCCAACGGGTGACCGGTGCGCATGGCGCAGACATAGCGGTCTTCCATCAGCTTGACGTGGCGCACCTGCGGGTCGGTGTTGAGCGGCGCGTCGACGGCGAAGTCCAGGCGCCCGGCGGCCAGCTCCTTGGTGGTCTCGCGGCGTTTGGAGAGAAAGCTCTCGATCTGCACCGCCGGCGCCATGCGCCGCAGACGCTGGAACAGCGGCGGCAGGATCACCGTCTCGGTAAGGTCGGTCATGCTGATGCGGTAGGTCTTGTTCGCCTGCAGCGGGTTGAAGCTGCGGCTTTCCTGCACCGACACGCGCAGCAGCTGCAAGGCGTTGCGCACCGGGCCGATGATGTTCTGCGCCATGGGCGTCGGCACCATGCCTTGAGCGGTGCGCACGAAGAGCGGGTCGTTGAAGGTTTCACGCAGGCGCGAGAGGGCGTTGGATACCGCAGGCTGGGTAATGCCGACGATCTGCCCGGCGCGGGTCAGGTTGGCTTCGGTGTAGATCGCATCGAAGACGATGAAGAGATTGAGGTCAACCTTGCTCAGATTCATGCGGGGCTCTCGTCTGTGACGATTGGTCACGCCGATTATATATCGGTGATGAATGTTAATAAGCTACGAAAATAGGTTAGATAAATCCAGGTCGCTGTTCTAGCATCATTTTCAGTTTCGAACCACATCCTCTCCACGTGCTGTCAAAAGGTAGCTGCCCATGGATTTCGCCTACTCCCCCAAAGTCCAGGAACTGCGTGAACGCGTTACCGCATTCATGGATACCCATGTCTATCCGGCCGAAGCGGTGTTCGAGCAGCAGGTCAACGAAGGCGATCGCTGGCAGCCGACCGCGATCATGGAAGAGCTGAAGAACAAGGCCAAAGCCGAAGGCCTGTGGAACCTGTTCCTGCCGGAATCCGAGTACGGCGCCGGCCTGACCAACATGGAATACGCGCCGCTGGCCGAAATCATGGGCCGCTCGCTGATGGGCTCCGAGCCGTTCAACTGCTCCGCACCGGACACCGGCAACATGGAGACCCTGGTGCGCTACGCCAGCGAAGCGCAGAAGAAGCAATGGCTGGAGCCGCTGCTCAGCGGTGAAATCCGCTCCGCCTTCGCCATGACCGAGCCGGGCGTGGCATCAAGCGACGCCACCAACATGCAGGCCAACGCCGTGCGTGACGGTGACGAGTGGGTGATCAACGGCCGCAAGTGGTGGACCTCCGGCGCCTGCGACCCGCGCTGCAAGATCATGATCTTCATGGGCCTGACCAACCCGGATGCGCCGCGTCACCAGCAGCACTCGATGATTCTGGTGCCGACCGACGCCCCCGGCGTGACCATTCTGCGTCCGCTGCCAGTGTTCGGTTACGACGATGCGCCGCACGGCCACGCCGAAGTGCTGTTCGAGAACGTGCGCGTACCTTACGAAAACGTGCTGCTGGGTGAGGGCCGCGGTTTCGAGATCGCCCAGGGTCGCCTCGGCCCAGGCCGTATCCACCACTGCATGCGCTCCATCGGCATGGCCGAGCGCGCCCTGGAACTGATGTGCAAGCGTGCCGCCAGCCGTACCGCGTTCGGCAAGCCGCTGGCCCGTCTGGGCGGCAACATCGACCACATCGCCAACTCGCGCATCGAGATCAACCAGGCGCGCCTGCTGACCCTCAACGCCGCGTACATGATGGACACCGTGGGCAACAAGGTGGCGCAGAGCGAGATCGCGCAGATCAAGGTGGTCGCCCCGAACGTCGCGCTCAACGTCATCGACCGCGCCATCCAGATCCACGGCGGCGCCGGTGTTTCCAACGACACCCCGCTGGCCTACTTCTGGGCGATGCAGCGCACCCTGCGCCTGGCCGACGGCCCGGACGAAGTGCACCGCATGGCGATCGGCAAGTTCGAGATCGGCAAGTACGTACCACGTGACGCGATGAAAGCCAGCCGCTGAGTCTGGCGCGCTGTAAAGACAAGGCCCGCTGATGCGGGCCTTGTCGTTTCTGCTTGAACGGGGCGGTACAGTCTTGCGGACGCTTCCCGTAGAGCGCGCCGGTCCGCTACTGAAGGTTGTCGACGTTCTCGTCCTGCGTGGCTTGCTCACGCAACCAGCTCAGGCGCGTATGCAGTTGCGCGGCGAAGGTTCGGGCGGCCAGTTCCTCACGGAAGCTCAGCGCGCGGCGGCCGATACGTACCAGCCACTCCAGCCGGCCCTCACGCTCGCGCGTCTCTATCTGTACATCCTGCATCGCCTGCATCCCGAATCATGGCTGTTGCCCTGGGTCCTGCGTGGGCTCGTTGCGCGTTTTCAACAACGACAGCAACACACCGCCCACCAGCAGGCCGAAGGTTACGCCAAGGGAAAGCAGCGCGGGAATCTTGCCGATGAAACCATGCAGGAAAATCTTGCCGCCGATGAAGATCAGCACCAGGGCCAGGGCGTACTTGAGGTAGACGAAGCGGTGCATCATCGCCGCCAGGGCGAAGTACAGCGAACGCAGGCCGAGGATGGCGAAGATGTTCGAGGTGTAGACGATGAACGGGTCCTGGGTGATGGAGAACACCGCCGGCACGCTGTCCACGGCGAACACCAGATCGGCCAGCTCGATCAGCACCAGCGCCAGGAACAACGGCGTGGCATACAGCAGCACCTTGCCCGACGACGACTCCTTGCGCACGAAGAACTGGCCGCCATGCAGCTCGTCGGTCATGCGGATGTGCCGTCGCAAAAACAACAGCACGCGGTTCTGCGCCAGGTCTGTATGGGCGTCCGGGCTGCTGAACATCATCTTCACCCCGGTGAGCAGGAGGAAGGCGCCGAACACGTAGAGGATCCAGTCGAACTGCTGCACCAGGGCCGTGCCCAGGCCGATCATGATCGCGCGCAGCACGATCACCCCGATGATGCCCCAGAACAGCACGCGGTGCTGGTAGCGCCGGGGGATGGAAAAGAAACCGAAGATCATCGCCATGACAAACACGTTGTCCATCGACAGCGACTGCTCGACCAGGAAGCCGGTGTAGAACTCCAGTGCGCTCTGCGCGCCCAGTTCGAACCAGACCCACACGCCGAACAACAGGCCGACGCTGAAGTAGCCGCTGTACAGCAGCAGGCTCTCGCGCATGCCGATTTCATGCTGGTCGCGGTGCAGTACGCCGAGGTCGAACACCAGCAGGGCGACGACCACGGCAAGGAAACTCAGCCACAGCCAGGTGGCGGTGCCGAGCAGGGGGGACGTGAGAAATTCGAGCAATTCGTGCATGGCTCCTCCGGACTGTCGATAAAGACAGTGACTCCGACATCACGGTGATTGCTCACCGCCAGAGGGGCCCGGCGTCACTCAAGGGAAAGGCTAGTGCTGGATGCGACGGGCGGCAACTGCCGAGCGTTGCGAGATTTTACGCCAGGTTCTGGCGAGGCCCTGCGCAGCCCGAAAACACGGGCTGCGCAGACGGTTTCATGCGGCGATATGCCGCTCGATCAGCGCGCCTCCCATCCATCATGTGTTCAGACGATGGTTGGTTTGGCGCGCCGCGTCACTCGGCGAAACGGCGGTTCACTTCCTTCCAGTTGACCACCGTCCACCAGGCCTTGATGTAGTCCGGGCGTTTGTTCTGGTACTTCAGGTAGTAGGCGTGTTCCCAGGTATCCAGGCCCAGCAGCGGGGTGCCGCGGGTCTTCTCGGTATCCATCAGCGGGTTGTCCTGATTCGCGGTGGCGACGATGGCCAGCGAGCCATCGCTGCGCTTGATCAGCCAGGTCCAACCAGAGCCGAAGTTGGTGCTCGCGGCCTTGGTGAACTGTTCGGTGAAGGCGCTGTGCGAGCCGAAGTCCTTCTTGATCTGCGCGGCCAGCTTGGCGTCCGGTTCACCCCCTTTGCCGACTGGCGCCAGGGTGGTCCAGAACAGGCTGTGGTTGTAGTGGCCGCCAGCGTTGTTGCGCACCGCGGTGTCGTACTGGGTGATGGAGGCGAGGATCTTCTCGATCGGTTGTTTGCCCAATTCGGGGAATTCGGCGACCTTGGCGTTGACGTTGTCGACGTACGCCTTGTGGTGCTTGTCGTGGTGGATTTCCATGGTCTGCGCGTCGATTGCCGGCTCCAGTGCATCGTTCGCGTAGGGCAATGGCGGCAGGCTGAAGGGCGCAGCGAAGGCAGTGCCGGAGAGCAGGGCGGTGAGGGTGGCGGCCATGGCCAGGCGTGGGGCGGTACGGTGCATGTCGAACATTGAAAGCTCCTTGTGAGCGGCTGAACCAATCCAGGTCGTGCCTGGGGTTCGAGCCGCGGAAGCGATAAATGGTTCTCGTGCATTTCGCCCGGCAGGGTGCCGGACTGTAACGCCGCGTTTCCTCAACGCCGGGTTACATAGATCGGCGAGGCTCAGGGGGGCACCGCGCGCACCGGCAAGATCGACGGTGATCTCCGGTGCGCATGGCGCACCCTAATCAATGGCTCAGTAGACCCACACTTCGACCCGGCGATTCTTCATCCGTCCTTCATCGGCGGAGTTGGCGGCGACCGGCAACTGCTCGCCGAGCCCGGTGATGTCGCGGAAGATCACCCCGGCCTTGGACAGCTCGCGGCGCACGGCCATGGCGCGCAGTTTCGACAGCAGGGCCGCGCGGGCCGGGTCGTTCTTCACATCACCGAAGCCGACCAGCACCACCTTGTGCTGCAGCTTGTCGTGGCTCTTCAGGTAGTCGCTGACCCGCTCGATATCGCGCAGCGCCTTGTTGTCCAGCGTGGCGCTGTTTTCCTGGAAGCGGAAGTTCACCGACAGGCGCTGCGCCTGTTCGCTCAGCTCGCGGTAGTTGCTCGGCATCTGCGTGTTGGCCGAGACCTTGGTCGCCTGCACGGTCTGGGCGATGAAGCCGGAGCTCTCGACGATGGCCTGGCCGCGCGGGCTGTGGGCGAAATCGATCAGCGCCTTGGTCCAGCTGTTGTTGCTGGTCTGCTGCGGCGCGTTGTAGAGGAACAGGCGGCGCGACAGCGGATAGTCTTCGGTGGCGATCAGCGTGGTGCTCGGGTACATCGGTTGCGACTGGCCGTCGGCGATGGCCACGGCCTTGCTCTGGCGCACATAGGGCAGGCCGATGAAGCCGATGCCGCTAGGGTCCTGGCTGACGCCGTCGGAGAGCTGGTCGCTGGACTCGAAACGCTTGGCGCCGGCGGCCAGGCTCTTGCCGTGGCTGGCCAGTACCAGTTCCTTGAAGGTGTCATAGGTGCCGGACTTGTCGTCGCGGGCATACAGGGTGATGGCGCCGCCCTTGCCGCCGATCGACTCCCAGGTCTTGATCTCGCCGGCGAAGATCGCTGCCAGCTGTTCGGTGCTGAGGGCATCGAGCGGGTTGTTCGGGTTGAGGATGATCGCCAGGCCGTCGATGGCGATGACCTGCTCGGCGGCCTGGCCGCGCATGTCGCCAAGGCTGCTCAGCGCCTGCACTTCGCCATCCTTGATCGGCCGCGAGGAGGCGGCGAGTTCGGCGCTGCCATCCTGCAGCGCGGTGAAACCGGTGCCCGAACCATGCGCGGCCACGGCCACGCGAATCAGCTGACCGTCGGCGTTCTCGGCCAGTACCTGCTGCTCGTTCTCCACGCCGCTTTTCTCGATACGGATGTCGCGCATCCCCTGAGCCTCGAACAGGCCCTTGACCAGCGCCGGGCCGAGTTTTGCGCCGATGGTGTTGGAGCCCTGGATGCGCAGTACATCCACCGGTTGGGCGGCGAATACCGACCAGGGCAAGGCGTAGCAGATGAAGCCGAGGACGAGCCATGCGTAGGCATGACCCCAGGTTTGCCGATCGTTAACAGGCAGGGCGCGCGACATGCGGCGTGGACCTTCTCTAGGGAGTGGAAAGTGCGCGCAGCGTAAGACGGTAAGGTTTCAGGCAGATGACAGACACAGAGGCAAAAAGGCCGCTCTAGAGCGGCCCGGTACTCAGGTTGAGCGGCTGGATCGATCAGCTCAGCTCAAGCCAGATCGGCGCGTGGTCGGAAGGCTTTTCCATGCCGCGCAGGTCATAGTCGATGCCGGTGTCCTTGATCCGGCTCTGCAGCGGTGCGCTGGCCAGGATCACGTCGATGCGCAGGCCGCGCTTGGGCTCGTCCTCGAAGCCGCGGCTGCGGTAGTCGAACCAGCTGAAGCGGTCGTTGATCGTCGGATTGTGCAGACGGAAGGTGTCGACCAGGCCCCAGCTCTTCAGCGTGGCCAGCCACTCGCGCTCTTCCGGCAGGAAGCTGCACTTGCCGGTTTTCAGCCAGCGCAGGCGATTGGGTTCGCCGATGCCGATGTCACAGTCTTCCGGGGAGATATTGATGTCGCCCATCACCACCAGTGGCTGGTCGGGCCGGAAGCGGGTGGTCAGCAGGGTCTGCAGGTCGGCATAGAAACGCTGCTTGGCCGGGAACTTGACGGGGTGGTCGCGGCTTTCGCCCTGGGGGAAATAGCCGTTCATCACGGTTACCGGGTTGCCGTGCTCGTCGGCGTAGGTGCCATAGATGAAGCGACGCTGGGATTCCTCGGTGTCACCGGGAAAACCCTTGTGCAGCTCCAGCGGCGCCTGGCGCGAAAGCAGGGCGACGCCGTAGTGGCCTTTCTGCCCGTGGTAGTGCACGTGATAGCCAAGCTGGCGGATTTCCGCTTCCGGGAACTGCTCGTCGGAGACTTTGGTTTCCTGCAGGCCGATCACGTCCGGCTGGTGCTTTTCGATCAGTGCCGCGAGCTGATGAAGACGGGCGCGCAGGCCGTTGATGTTGAAGGAAACGATCTTCATGAGCAGCTACCGGCGAAGGAAAACCGCGATGCTAGCTCAGCCACCCCATGACGGCCAGCGTCTGGCGGGGCTGGGAATGCGGTGCTAACGTGGGGCCTGACCCGCAAAACCTATAACAAATGAGGTCGCCTGATGCCCAATCGTCCCGCCGAAGTGCGCCTGCTCGATCACGGCTACAGCCGTGAGGCGCGTTCCCTGCTGTACCACGCCTACCGCCACGACCCGACCTTCGCCTACCTGTTCGAGAGTGAACGGCCCGGCTTCGACCAGCGTGTGCGCGCCACCGTGCGCGAGTTGGTTCACCAGCATTTTCTCGAAGACCTGCCGGCCATCGGCCTGCTGATCGACGAGCGCCTGGTCGGCATCGCCCTGATCGCACCGCCACAGCGGCGCCTGGGCATCACCGAGAGCTGGGGCTGGCGCCTGCGCATGCTGATGACCACCGGCTTCCGCTGCACCAAGCGCTACCTCGAATACCACGACGCCGTGCTCGCCTGCCTGCCGCCGGGGCCTTACCACGTGTTGCCACTGATCGGCGTGCACCCGAAGTTCCAGGGCCAGCGCCTCGGCGAACAGCTGCTCGGCGCACTGCACGACTGGTGCGCCGAGGACGCCGGTTCGCAGGGCGTGGTGCTCGACACCGGCAACCCGCATTACCTGGAATTCTACAAACGCCAGGGCTACGAGGAGGTCGGCGAAGTGGCCCTCGGCAGCGTTGTCGAGCACGTGTTCTTCCATCCCAATCCGCAGGCGACGGTGCGCGACAGCGCCTGACAACACCCACCTGTCGCGGCTGCCGCTCGCCCTGGCGACGGCACCGCACACGCGGCGGCGCTGGCCCTGCCGCGCGAGCGTGTTAGCATCCCGGCATGAATTTTCGCTATGGATTGCGCGGGCTCCTGTTCCTGAGCCTGCTTAGCCTGAGTGTCGTCGTTCAGGCGAAAGCCTTGCTGGTGGTCAAGGTCGAACCGGGCAATGCGGCCCTCAAAGCCAACATCGAGGCCTACATCGGTGAGCTCGGCGAGCGTGATGAAAATGCCTTGCGCAACTTCCGCCGCAGCGCCGAAGAACAGGCCGCCAAGGCCGCCCAGGCCCTGGGCTACTACCACGCCGAAATAGACAGCCGTGTCGACCTGGGCCGCGAGCGTCAGCCACGCCTGACTTTGCAGGTACGCCCTGGCGAGCCGGTGCACCTGCGTCAGGTCAGCGTGCGTATCGAAGGTGAAGCGGCCAGCCTCGCCGTCTTCAAGGTGCCGCAGAGCAGCCTGTTGCGCAGCGGCGCACAGCTCAATCACGGCGCCTACGAAGACGCCAAGAAACTCATCGAGAACCAGGCGTTGCGCTACGGCTTCTTCGCCGGGCGCTTCCAGCGTCAGACCCTGCAGATCGACCCGCAAGCCGGCCTGGCCGACATCGAGCTGGTGTACGCCAGCGGCCCGCGCTATCGCTTCGGCGCCGTGACATTTCAGGGCGATACGCCGTTCGACGATGAGCTGCTCGAGCGTTTCGTGCCGTTTCGCAGTGGTGCGCCGTACGACGCCGACCTAGTCGCCAAGCTCAACGAAAACCTGCAGCGCAGTGGCTACTTCGACCTGGTGCGGGTCGATGCCCAGCCGCTGCCCGAGCAGGCCGAGGTGATTCCCGTCAGCGTCGAACTGGCGGCGGTGAAACCGCGCAGCTTTGGCCTCGGCCTGGGCTATTCCACCGACGTTGGCCCGCGCGCGCGGGGCAACTGGACGCGGCCCTGGGTCAACGCCCACGGCCACAGCCTGGGCGTGGAAACCGAGGTGTCGACGGTGCGGCAGAACGTCGGCGCCTGGTACCAGATTCCGCTCGACCCACCGCTCACCGACAGCCTGCGGTTCAGCAGCGCCTACCAGCAGGAGCACCTGGTCGATGTCGAAAGCGAGCGCCTGAGCCTCGGCGCGCTATGGCAGAGCCAGCTGGCCAACGACTGGCAGCGCGTGGTGTCGCTGCGCTGGGAGCAGGAGGTCTACGACTACGGCGATGACAGCCCGGACGGGCGCAGCAGCTTCCTCATGCCCGGGCTGAGCTACAACCTGTTGCGTAGCGACTCAACCCTCGACCCCAGCCGTGGCTACCGCCTGCAGGGCGAGGTCAGCGCGGCCAAGCAGGGCTTGCTGTCCGACGCTGACATGGCGCGTTTCAATGCCCAGGCCAAGGGCCTGTACACCTTGCCCGGCGGCCATCGCTTCCTTGGCCGGGTGCAGGTCGGCGGTATCGCCACCAACGACTACGACGCCATCCCGCCGTCGCTGCGTTTCTTCGCCGGTGGCGACCAGAGCGTGCGCGGCTACGACTACCAGAGCCTGTCGCCGGAAGACGACCAGGGCAACAAGGTCGGCGGTCGCTACCTGATGGTCGCCAGCGCCGAGTACCAGTACCCGGTCGCCGAGCGCTGGCGCGTGGCCGCCTTCGTCGACCGCGGCAATGCCCTGGATTCGCCCAACGATGCCAGCAAGACCGGTGTCGGCCTGGGCCTGCGCTGGGTCTCGCCGGTGGGGCCGATTCGCCTCGACCTGGCCCATGCGCTGGATGACGACGGCGGCGTGCGCCTGCACTTCTCCATGGGGCCGGAACTGTGAGGCGCGGACTGCGCTACGGACTCGGCGGCCTGTTCGGGCTGTTGCTGCTCATCCTGCTTGTCTGCGCAGTGCTGCTCGGCAGCCAGGCCGGCAGCCGCTGGTTGCTGGGGCAGGTACCCGGTCTCAACGTCAGCGCCTTCGAGGGGCGTCTCGCCGGGCGCTGGCAGGCCGAGCGCCTGAGCTGGGAACAGGACGGCACGCGCCTGGAGCTGCAGCAACCCGTGCTGGTCTGGTCGCCGTCGTGCCTATTGCGCGGCACGCTGTGCATCGACGAGCTGAGCAGCACGCGCATCGAGCTGCAGCTGGCGCAAACCGACACGCCGAGCGACGAGCCATTCAGCCTGCCAACGCTGCAACTGCCACTGGCGATTCGCCTGGGCGACGTGCATGTCGGCGCGTTCGTCCTCGATGGCAACGAGCAACTGCAAGAGCTGCAACTGCTGGCGACCTGGCAGGCCGATGGCATCCACATCGAACGACTCGGCGCGCAGCTCGATGGCCTCGCACTGACCCTACAAGGCAGCGTCCTGCCTGAAGGTGACTGGCCACTGCAGGCCACGGCCAGCGCACAGTTGCCGGCACCGGACGGGCAGCCCTGGCAGCTCGATGTCAGCGCCTCGGGCGAACTGCTCCAGCGTGTGCAGCTCAAGGGTGAAAGCCAGGGGTATCTCGCCGCCACCCTCACAGGCGAACTGCAGCCGCTGGCCGAGCACCTGCCCGCCAGCCTGCGCATCCACGCCAAAACGTTCCGCGCCGACAGCGAACTGCCTGAGCCCCTGACCCTGCAACAGGTCGAGCTGCAGGCCAGTGGCGACCTGCAGCAAGGTTATGCGGTACACGGCGTGGCGCAGCTGCCGGGTGAGGGTGGAGCGGTGGCGCTGAACCTGGCTGGACGGGTCAACGCGGCCGGTGCCGAGATCAAGCGGCTGCAACTGAGCGCTGGCCCGGAGCAGCTGGTAACACTCACCGGCCAACTTGATTGGCAGGACGCCTTCAGCGCGAGCAGCCAGCTCGACTGGCAGGATTTCCCCTGGCAACGGCTGTTGCCGCAGGAGCAGGCGCCGCCGGTGGCGTTGCGCCACTTGCAGGCCGATCTCAGTTACGCCAGCGAACACTACGCCGGCAACCTGCAGGCCCAGCTGGACGGCCCGGCCGGCGCCTTCAGCCTGGCCAGCCGCCTGACCGGCGACCTGAGCCAGCTGCGCCTGGATGACCTCAAGCTGCAGGCCGGGCAGGGCAGTGCCCAGGGCCATGTGCAGCTGGCCTTCGCCGACGGCATCGGTTGGGACGCGGCACTGCAGGTGGCCGACCTCGATCCGGCCTACTGGCTGGCGGAGCTGCCCGGCAACCTCGGCGGCGCACTGGTCAGCCAGGGCAGCCTGAAGAGTGAACGGCTCGAACTGAACGCCAACCTCGACCTGCAAGGCCGCCTGCGCGGTCAGCGCGCGCAGTTGCAGGCCAATGCAGCTGGGGCAGGTGAGCGCTGGAGCCTGGAGCGCCTCGATCTGCAGGTCGGCAACAACCGCATCAGCGGCCAGGGCCGGCTCGACCGTGAGCTCAGCGGCCAGCTCGACCTGGCACTGGAACAGCTCGGCCAACTCTGGCCACGACTGGCCGGGCGCGCCACAGGCCGACTCGACCTGGCCGGCAGCCTGCAGGCGCCGCAAGGCACGCTGCAGCTGAGCGGTAATGGCCTGGCCTTCGCCGACAACCGCGCCCAGGCGCTGACACTCAATGCCCGGCTTGACGCCGCCCAGCGCGGCAGCGTACAGATCGAGGCGCAGCGCCTGGCCAGTGGTGACACGCGGATCGGCAACCTGCAACTCAACGGCAGCGGCACCCGGCAACGCCAGCAACTCGACCTGGCCCTCGACGGCGGCCCGGCAGAGCTAAAGTTGGCCCTGGCCGGCGACTGGAATGGCAGCGCCTGGCGCGGTCGCCTGGCCAGCGGCAAGGTACAGGGTGGCGGGCAGACCTGGCAGCTGGAGAAACCGGCGCGCCTGGATTACCTGGCCGACGGCCGTCTGGAGTTCGGCGCACACTGTTGGCGCTCTGGCGAGGCGAGCCTGTGTGGCGGCGAGCAGCGCCTGCTGCCGGAGCCGCGCATCGACTACAAGCTGCGCGACTTCCCGCTCGCCAGCCTGGCCCCCTGGCTGCCCGAAGACTTCGCCTGGCAGGGCGTACTGAACGCCGACATCGACCTGCGCCTGCCCGCCGGTGGCCCCAGCGGGCGCGTGCTGATCGACGCCGGCAACGGCGTGCTGCGCATCCGCGAGGAGCAGCGCTGGGTCGAGCTGCCGTACCAACGCCTGCAACTGGACAGTACCCTGCGCCCGCAGCGCATCGACAGCCGACTGGAGTTCGCCGGGCAGGGCCTCGGCCAGTTGCAGCTGGATGCGCAGCTCGACCCGCGGCCGCAGCTCAAACCACTCAGCGGCCAGTTCCGCATCGACGGCGTCGACCTCTCCGTAGCACGGCCCTTCGTCGCCGCGGTGGAAACCCTGGAAGGCCAGTTGCAGGGCGCCGGCACGCTCGGCGGCACCCTGCAGGCGCCCCGGGTGAGCGGTACGCTGAAGCTGAGCGACGGCAAGCTGGCCGGCGGCGACCTGCCAACCGTGATCGAGCAGTTGCAGGTGCAGGCGCGCATCGAGGGTGAGCGCATGGCGCTTGCCGGCGACTGGCGCAGTGGTGAGCAGGGGCAGGGCAGCCTCAGCGGCGACCTGGCCTGGGGCGATGCCACCGAGGTCGACCTGCGTCTGCGTGGCAGCCGCCTGCCGGTGGTGGTCGAGCCCTATGCCAACCTGGAAGCCGACCCCGACCTGCGTATCGCCCTGGCTGCCGGACGCCTGGCCGTCAGCGGCAAGGTGGCGGTGCCGCGCGGCACCATCAGGATTCGCGAGCTGCCACCGCAGACGGTCAAGGTCTCGCCCGATGCACGCGTGGTCGGTGAGCAGACACCGGAAGCCTCGCCGCTGCAGCTGGGCATGGACGTGCAGGTGGATGTCGGCGCCGACCGCCTGCGCTTCATCGGCTTCGGCCTGACGGCGGACCTCAAGGGTCGTCTGCAGGTCGGCGACAACCTGGCCACCCGTGGCGAGCTGGTTCTGAGTAACGGCCGCTACCGCGCCTACGGCCAGCGCCTCGACCTGCGCCGCGCGCGCCTGCTGTTCGCCGGGCCACTGGATCAGCCGTATCTGGACGTGGAAGCCATCCGCAAGGTCGGCGACGTCACCGCCGGTGTACGCCTCAACGGCCGCGCCGACGCACCGCGCAGCGAAGTGTTCTCGACCCCGGCGATGAGCCAGGAACAGGCGCTGTCGTATCTGGTGCTGGGCCGGCCGATGAACAGCGGCGGCGATGGCAACGCCCTCGGCCAGGCGGCACTGGCCATGGGCCTGTCGGGCAGCGCGCCGGTGACCGGGGCACTGGCCGAACGCCTCGGCATCAAGGATTTCCAGCTCGACGACGACGGCGCCAGCGGGCGCCTGTCCGAGCGCCTGAGCATCCGCTACGGCCTCGGTGTGCTGGAGCCGTCGAGCGTGGTGGCGTTACGTTACGAGCTGAGCAAGCGTCTGTACCTGGAAGCCGCCAGCGGCCTGGCCAGTTCGCTCGACCTGTTCTACCGGCGCGACTTCTGATGCCGCCTCTTGCCGTAGGGCCTGCCGTGCACACCAGAGGGGGCAGACGATGCACCTACGGTTTGCCGATCAGCCAGTCAGCCGTTGCTGGATTTCCCCATTCGTCTGGAGGACACTCCAGGCGGTCAACCTGCCGACGACCTTGCGTGTCAGTCGGCGCTTTCTATCTATAAGGACTTTTCACATGGCTCAAGTAACCCTGCGTGGCAACCCGATCCAGGTCGACGGCCAATTGCCGCAAACCGGTGAGCAGGCCCCGGCGTTCAGCCTGGTCGGCAAGGATCTGGCTGACGTCAGCCTGACCAGCCTGGCCGGCAAGCGCAAAGTGCTGAACATCTTCCCGAGCGTCGACACGCCGACCTGCGCCACCTCCGTGCGCAAGTTCAACGCCGAAGCCAGCAAGCTCGACAACACTCTGGTGCTCTGCGTCTCGGCCGACCTGCCGTTCGCCCAGTCGCGCTTCTGCGGTGCCGAAGGCCTGGACAACGTGATCAACCTGTCGACCATGCGCGGCGCCGACTTCCTCAAGAGCTACGGCGTAGTCATCGCCAACGGCCCGCTGGCTGGCGTTGCGGCCCGCGCGGTGGTGGTGCTGGACGAGAACGACAAGGTGCTGCACAGCGAGCTGGTCGCCGAGATCGGCAGCGAGCCGGACTACGACGCGGCCCTGGCCGTGCTCAAGTAACTGGTTTACCCCGCGCTACATCTCGAAACGGCCTGCCCAGCAGGCCGTTTTCTTTTTTGCCTCAGACACTTGGTGCAGCAATACAAAGGGTAAATGGGCGGTAAAGACCCTTTGCACCACAGCTAAGAATCCTTATCGTTCATCCTCCCAAGGAAAGTGACCCCCGGCTCATGTCTGATTCTCGTCCCGCCTCGCGTTTTTCCCGTAAATGGTTGTTCGTCGCGCTGCTGATCGTCGCCGTGGTGCTGCTCTGGTGGCTGTGGCCGAGCAAACCGGTAGGCGGCCCACCGATGGGCGGCGCGCCAGGCCCGTGGGGCGGCCCGGTGCCGGTGCGGGTCACCAGCGTCAGCCAGGGCGACTTCGAGGTCGAGCTCAAGGCGCTGGGCACCGTCACCGCGCTGAACACGGTGAACGTGCGCAGCCGGGTGGACGGCGAGCTGGTCAAGCTGATGTTCGAGGAAGGCCAGCTGGTCAAGGCTGGCGATCTGCTCGCACAGATCGATCCGCGCCCGTATCAGGTCGCCCTGCAGCAGGCCGAAGGCACCCTTGGGCAGAACCAGGCGCAGTTGAAGAACGCCGAGATCGACCTGGCGCGCTACAAGGGCCTGTTCGCCGAAGATTCCATCGCCAAGCAGACCCTGGATACCCAGGAAGCCCTGGTCGGCCAGTACCGCGGCACGGTCAAGAGCAACCAGGCCGCAGTCGCCGAAGCGCGCCTGAACCTGGATTTCACCCGTATCCGCGCGCCCATCGCCGGCCGCCTCGGCCTGCGCCAGGTGGACGTGGGCAACCTGATCACCGCCGGCGACACCACGCCGCTGGTGGTGATCACCCAGGTGCAGCCGATCTCGGTCAGCTTCACCCTGGCCGAGAACGAGCTGGCGCCGGTACTGGCCCGTGTACGTGCCAACGAGAAGCTGCAGGTGCAGGCCCGCGACCGCAGCGAACAGGCGGTGCTCGCCGAAGGCGTGCTGCACAGCCTGGACAACCAGATCGACATCGCCACCGGCACGGTCAAGCTCAAGGCGCGTTTCGAGAACACCGACGAGAGCCTGTTCCCCAACCAGTTCGTCAACGTGCGCCTGCGCGTGGAAACCCGCCATGACGCCACGCTGATTCCCTCGGCGGCGCTGCAGTACGGTTCGCGTGGCACCTTCGTGTTCCTTCTCGATGCCGACGACAAGGTCGTGGTGCGTGCGGTGTCCGTCGGCGCCAGTGATGGCGCCACGACCCTGATCAGCGATGGCCTGAAGGTCGGCGAACGCCTGGTGCTGGAAGGCACCGACAAGCTCAAGGACGGCAGCGCGGTGGAAATCATCGGCGACCCCAACGCCACCCAGACCACTCCGCAGGCTCCGGCGAAGACCGGCGCATGAACGTTTCCCGCCTGTTCGTCCTGCGGCCGGTCGCCACCACGCTGATCATGGTGGCGATCTTCCTCAGCGGCCTGATCGCCTACCGCATGCTGCCGGTGTCGGCGCTGCCCGAGGTGGATTACCCGACCATCCGCGTGCTGACCCTGTATCCCGGTGCCAGCCCCGAAGTGATGACCAGTGCGGTGACCGCGCCGCTGGAGCGCCAGTTCGGCAAAATGCCGGGCCTGCAGCAGATGTCCTCGACCAGTTCCGGCGGCGCCTCGGTGATCACCCTGCGTTTCACCCTGGACGTGAACCTGGATGTCGCCGAGCAGGAAGTGCAGGCCTCGATCAACGCGGCGACCAACCTGCTGCCCGATGACCTGCCCGCGCCGCCGGTGTACAACAAGGTCAACCCGGCCGACACGCCAGTGCTGACCCTGGCCATCACCTCGGCGACCATGCCGCTGACCGAGGTGCACGACCTGGTCGACACGCGCATGGCTCAGAAGATCGCGCAGATCAGCGGCGTCGGCCTGGTCAGCCTGGCCGGCGGCCAGCGCAAGGCCGTGCGCATCCAGGTCAACCCGCAGGCGCTGGCCAGCCACGGCCTCAACCTGTCCAACGTGCGCACGCTGATCAACGCCTCCAACGTCAACCAGCCCAAGGGCAACTTCGACGGCCCGACCCGCGTATCCCAGCTCGACGCCAACGACCAGCTGGAATCGGCAGAGGCCTACCTCGACCTGATCCTCAAGTACGAGAACGGCGCGCCGCTGCGCCTGCGCGATGTCTCGACGATCATCGACGGCGCCGAGAACGAGCGCTTAGCGGCCTGGGCCGATCGCACCCAGACGGTGCTGCTGAGCATCCAGCGCCAGCCCGGCGCCAACGTCATCGAGGTGGTCGAGCGCATCCAGTCGCTGCTGCCGCAGATCACCGCGTCGATGCCGGCGAGCATCGAGGTCAGGCTGCTCACCGACCGCACCCAGACCATCCGCGCGGCGGTCACGGATGTGCAGTTCGAACTGGTGCTGGCCATCGGCCTGGTGGTGCTGGTGACTTTCCTGTTCCTGCGCAAGTTCTCGGCCACCATCATCCCGTCGATCGCCGTGCCGCTGTCGCTGATCGGCACCTTCGGCGTGATGTACCTGGCCGGCTTCTCGATCAACAACCTGACGCTGATGGCGCTGACCATCGCCACCGGGTTCGTGGTCGACGACGCCATCGTCATGCTGGAGAACATCGCCCGCCATCTGGAGGAGGGCGAGACTCCACTCAACGCCGCGCTCAAGGGCGCCCGGCAGATCGGTTTTACCCTGATCTCGCTGACCTTCTCGCTGATTGCCGTGCTGATCCCGCTGCTGTTCATGGCCGACGTGGTCGGCCGCCTGTTCCGCGAGTTCGCCATCACCCTGGCAGTGGCCATCCTGATTTCCCTGGTGGTCTCGCTGACGCTCACGCCGATGATGTGCGCACGCCTGCTCAAGCAGGAGAAAGACGAGGACCAGAGCCGCTTCTACCGTGCCAGCGGGGCCTTCATCGACAACCTGATCGCCCGCTACGCCGTGGGCCTGCAGTGGGTCCTGCGCCACCAGCCGCTGACCTTGCTGGTCGCCCTCGGCACCCTGGCGCTGACCGTGGTGCTCTATCTGGCCGTGCCCAAGGGCTTCTTCCCGGTGCAGGACACCGGGGTGATCCAGGGTATTTCCGAGGCGCCGCAGAGCATTTCGTTCGGCGCCATGAGCGAACGCCAGCAGCACCTGGCCGAGGTCATCCTGCGCGATCCGGCGGTCTCCAGCCTGTCGTCCTACATTGGTGTCGACGGCGACAATGCCACGCTGAACAGCGGCCGCCTGCTGATCAACCTCAAGCCCCACGGCGAGCGTGACGGCACCGCCAGCGAGGTGATCGAACGCCTGCGTCCGGAGCTGGCGCGCATCTCCGGCATCCAGCTGTTCCTCCAGCCGGTGCAGGACCTGACCATCGAGGACCGGGTCAGCCGTACGCAGTTCCAGTTCAGCCTGGAGTCACCGGATGCCGCGTTGCTGGAAGAGTGGACGCCGAAGCTGACCGACGCGCTGAGCCAGCAGCCGGAACTGATCGACGTGGCCAACGACCTGCAGAACCAGGGCCTGCAGGTGTACCTGACGATCGACCGCGATGCGGCTTCGCGCCTCGGCGTGAGCGTCAGCGCCATCGACGACGCGCTGTACGACGCCTTCGGCCAGCGGCAGATTTCCACCATCTACACCCAAGCCAGCCAGTATCGCGTGGTGCTGGAAAGCCAGGACGGCGGCCGCACCGGCCCGCAGGCGCTGCAGCAGCTCCATGTCGCCACCGCCGATGGCCAGCAGGTGCCACTGGTCTCCCTGGCGCGGGTCGAGGAGCGTGCCGCGGCGCTGGTGGTCAACCACATCGGCCAGTTTCCGGCGGTGACCATGTCCTTCAACCTGCGCAGCGGCGTGTCGCTGGGCGAGGCGGTGGCGGTGATCGAGCGGGTGCAGCAGGAAATCGGCATGCCGGCCGGCATCCAGAGCCAGTTCCAGGGCGCCGCCGAGGCCTTCCGCGCCTCGCTGTCGAGCACGCTGCTGCTGATCCTGGCGGCCATCGTCACCATGTACATCGTGCTCGGCGTGCTCTACGAGAGTTACATCCACCCGATCACCATCCTCTCGACGCTGCCCTCGGCGGGTGTCGGCGCCTTGCTCGCGCTGCTGCTGACCGGCAACGACCTGGGCCTGATCGCGATCATCGGCATCATCCTGCTGATCGGCATCGTCAAGAAGAACGCGATCATGATGATCGACTTCGCTCTGGAGGCCGAGCGCCACCAGGGCATGAGCCCGCAGGAGGCGATCTACCAGGCCGCGCTGCTGCGCTTTCGGCCGATCCTGATGACCACCCTGGCCGCGCTGTTCGGCGCCGTGCCGCTGATGCTCGCCACTGGCTCCGGCGCCGAGCTGCGCCAGCCGCTGGGCCTGGTGATGGTCGGCGGCCTGCTGCTGAGCCAGGTGCTGACGCTGTTCACCACGCCGGTGATCTACCTGTGGTTCGATCGCCTGGCCCGGCGTTTCTCGGGCCGTGGTACCGCGGGGGTTCCTGCGTGACAGCCATGCGTAGGAGCGAGCTTGCTCGCGATGCTCTTGTGTCGCCGATGATCGTCGGTGTGCTGAACCGCAACGAGTTGGCTCCTACAGGGGCCGCGGTATGAACCTCTCCGCCCCCTTCATCGCCCGCCCGGTGGCCACGCTGCTACTGAGCCTGGCGATCATCCTGCTCGGCGCCGTCAGCTTCGGCCTGCTCTCGGTGGCACCGCTGCCGAAGATGGATTTCCCGGCCATCGTGGTCGATGCCAACCTGCCTGGCGCCAGTCCGCAGATCATGGCGTCGAGCGTGGCCACACCGCTGGAGCGATCCCTCGGCAGCATTGCCGGGATCAGCGAGATGACCAGCCGCAGCAGCCAGGGCAACACGCGGATCATCATCCTCTTCGACCTTGGCCGTGATGTGGACGCCGCCGCGCGCGAGGTGCAGGCGGCGATCAACGCCTCGCGCAACCTGCTGCCCAGTGGCATGCGCAGCATGCCGACCTACCGCAAGTTCAATCCCTCACAGGCGCCGATCATGGTGCTCTCGCTGACCTCCGACGTCCTCAGCAAGAGCCAGCTGTACGACGTGGCCTCCACGGTGCTGGCGCAGAAGCTGTCACAGGTCACCGGGGTCGGCGAGGTACAGATCGGCGGCAGCTCGCTGCCAGCGGTGCGCGTGGCGCTGGAACCGCGCCTGCTCGACCAGTACGGCATTGCCCTGGACGAGGTGCGCAACGCCATCGTCCAGGCCAGCGTCGACCGTCCCAAGGGCGCGCTGGAGGATGGGCAGCGGCACTGGCAGATCCAGGCCAACGACCAGCTGGACAAGGCCATCGACTACCGCCCGCTGGTGATCCGCTACCAGAACAACGCGCCGGTGCGCCTGGGTGACGTCGCCGAGGTCAAGGACGGTGTCGAGGACCGCTACAACAGTGGTTTCTACAACGACAACGACTCGGTGCTGATGGTGATCAACCGCCAGCCCGGCGCCAACATCATCGAAACCATCGAGGACATCCGCGCCGAGCTGCCGGGACTGCAGGCGGTGATTCCGCCCAGCGTGCAACTGGAAGTGGCGATGGACCGCTCGCCGGTGATCCGCGCCACCCTGCACGAAGCCGAGCGCACGCTGCTGATCGCCGTCGGCCTGGTGATCCTCGTGGTGTTCGCCTTCCTTGGTCGCTGGCGCGCCGCGTTGATCCCCGCGCTGGCGGTGCCGGTGTCGCTGGTCGGCACCTTCGCGGTGATGTACCTGCTGGATTTCTCCCTCAACAACCTGTCGCTGATGGCGCTGATCATCGCCACCGGCCTGGTGGTGGACGACGCCATCGTCGTGCTGGAGAACATTTCGCGGCACATCGAGGCCGGCGAGAAACCACTGGCGGCGGCCTACAAGGGCTCGCAGGAGGTCGGCTTCACGCTGCTGTCGATGAACCTGTCGCTGGTCGCGGTGTTTCTCTCGATCCTGTTCATGGGCGGCATCGTCGGCAACCTGTTCCGCGAATTCTCCATCACCCTGACGGCGGCGATCATCGTCTCGCTGTTGGTGTCGCTGACGCTGACACCGATGCTCTGCGCCCGCTGGCTGCGCCCGGAAGACACCGAGCACCGCCCCAGCCGCATGCAGCAGCTCGGCGGGCGGGTGCAGGAGCGGGTCATGGCGGCCTACGGGCGCAGCCTGGACTGGGCCCTGCGCCATTCACGGCTGACCCTGTTCAGCCTGCTGCTGACCATCGGCTTCAACGTCTACCTGTTCGTCGAAGTGCCGAAGACGTTCATGCCGCAGCAGGACACTGGCCAGTTGCTCGGTTTCATCCGCGGCGACGACGGCCTGTCGTTCCAGGTCATGCAGCCGAAGATGGAAATCTATCGCCGCGCGCTGCTCAAGGACCCGGCGATTCACAGCGTGGCCGGCTTCATCGGCGGCTCCGGCGGGATCAACAACGCCACCCTGATCATCCGTCTCAAACCGATCAACGAGCGCGGCGCCTCATCCCAGGAGGTCATCGACCGCCTGCGCGAGACCATGCCCAAGGTGCCTGGCGGGCGGCTGATGCTGATGTCCGACCAGGACCTGCAGTTCGGCGGGCGCCAGGGACGCAGCACGGAGAACGAATACGTGCTGCTGGCCAGTGACCTGGGCGACCTGAATGTCTGGCTGCCCAAGGTGCGCGATGCGCTGGCGGCGCTGCCGGAGCTGACCGACATCGACGCCAACGAAGGCGAGGGCGCGCAGCAGATCAGCCTGGAAATCGACCGCGCCACCGCGCAGCGCCTGGGCGTGGACATGGCCATGGTCACCGCAGTGCTGAACAACGCCTTCAGCCAGCGGCAGATCTCCACCATCTACGACACGCTCAACCAGTACAGCGTGGTGATGGAGATCAATCCGAAATACGCCCAGTACCCGGAGGCGCTGGACCAGATCCAGTTGATCACCGCCGATGGCGCACGCGTGCCGCTCTCGACCTTCGCCCACTGGAAGCGCAGCCTGGAAGAAGATCGGGTCAACCACCAGGGCCAGTTCGCCGCCGAGAGCATCGGCTACTCGCTGGCCAAGGACGTCACAGCGGACCAGGCCAACCGCGCCATTGCCCGCGCCGTGGCCGAGGTCAACCTGCCCACCGAAGTGCAGGGGCAGATGGGTGGCACCGGCGGCGCCTTCGAAACCGCGGCCAAGGGCCAGCCGCTGATGATCCTCAGCGCGTTGCTGCTGGTCTACGTGGTGCTCGGCATCCTCTACGAAAGCTACATCCACCCGCTGACCATCCTCTCCACGCTGCCCTCGGCGGGTGTCGGCGCGCTGCTGGCGATCCTCCTGACCGGCGGCGAATTCAGCCTGATCTCGTTGCTTGGTCTGTTCCTGTTGATCGGCGTGGTGAAGAAGAACGCGATCCTGATGATCGACCTGGCGCTGCAGCTGGAACGCCAGGACAAGCTGAGCCCGACCGAGTCGATCCGCCAGGCCTGCCTGCTGCGTTTCCGCCCGATCATGATGACCACCCTGGCCGCCATGCTCGGCGCTCTGCCGCTGCTGCTGGGCATGAGCGAGGGCGCCGAGATGCGCCAGCCGCTGGGCCTGACCATCGTCGGCGGGCTGATCCTCAGCCAGGTGCTGACGCTCTACACCACCCCGGTGGTCTACCTCTATCTCGACCGCGCGCGCCACCGGGTCAACCGCTGGCGCGGCGTGCGCACCGATGCTGCTCTGGATACCCCCGTATGACGCCATCACCGCTTCGCCCGCTGTTCATCGTCATCACCACGCTGGCCCTGGGCGCCTGTGCCATCGGCCCGGACTACCAGCGCCCGGCGTCGGCGCCCTCGGCGCAGTTCAAGCAGGCCGCGGGCTGGAAGGCGGCTGCGCCGGCAGACACCGCGCTGCGCGGCAACTGGTGGGAGCTGTACGGCGACGCGGAACTGAACCAGCTGATCGAGCGCCTGAACAGCAACAACCAGAGCCTGGCCAGCGCCGAGGCGCAGTTCCGCCAGGCACGCGCCCTGGCCCGCGGCGCACGGGCGGCGTTCTTTCCTTCGCTGAACCTCAACACCGGCGTGACACGCGCCGGGCAGGGCGGTGGCGACAGCACCATCAGCACCAGCGATGGCGTTGCCGTCAGCGGCTCGAATGCCTCGCGCGTGTCGAAAACCTACGACGCCAGCCTCGGCGTGAGCTGGGAGCTGGACGTGTGGGGCAAGCTGCGGCGCCAGCTGGAGGCCGACAACGCCAGCCTGCAGGCCAGCGCCGCCGACCTCGCCGCGGTGCGCCTGAGCCAGCAGTCGGAACTGGTGCAGAGCTACCTGCAGTTGCGTGTGCTCGATGAACAAAAACGTCTGCTCGATGAAACCGTGGTGGCCTACCAGCGCGCGTTCAAGATCGCCGAGAACCAATACCGCGCCGGCATCGTGCCGCGCTCCGACGTGACCCAGGCGCTGACCCAGCTGCGCGGCACCGAGGCCGAAGCGGTCGACCTGGAATACCAGCGCGCGCAACTCGAACACGCGCTAGCCGTGCTGGTCGGCGTGGCGCCGTCGGAGTTCGACCTGGCGGCGCGCGCGGCCTACATCCCGAGCCTGCCGGCGGTGCCGCTGAGCCTGCCGTCGAGCCTGCTCGAACGGCGCCCGGACATCGCCGCCGCCGAGCGCCGGGTGATGTCCGCCAACGCCTCCATCGGCGTGGCCAAGGCGGCCTATTACCCGGACCTGACCCTCAGCGCCACCGGCGGCTACCGCAGCGGCAGCTTCAACGACTGGATCAGCACGCCGAACCGCTTCTGGTCGATCGGCCCGCAGTTCGCCATGACCCTGTTCGACGCCGGCCTGATCAGCTCCCAGGTCGAACAGGCCGAGGCCAGCTACGACCAGACCGTCGCCGACTACCGGCAGACCGTGCTCGAAGGCTTCCGCGAGGTCGAGGATTACCTGGTGCAGCTCTCGGTGTTCGAGCGCGAGGCGGTGGTGCAGCAGCAGGCGCTGGATGCGGCGCGTGAATCGCTGCGCCTGATCCTCAACCAGTACAAGGCCGGCACCGTGGAGTTCACCGATGTGGTCAGCGTGCAGACCAGCGCGCTGTCCAACGAGCGCACCAACCTGACCCTGCAGGGCAATCGCCTGACGGCCAGCGTGCAGCTGATAGCCGCCATGGGCGGCGGTTGGCAGGCGCCAGCCGAAGAATGAGCGAGGGCCCGCCGCCGCGGGCCTGAATCAGGGCTGGATGACCACTTCAACCAGGGTGATCTTCGGTTCCCCATCGACCAGACGCAGGCTGGCGGTCTCCTGGGAGCGCGATTGCTGTGTCTGTCCCTGGAGCTGATAGCGTTCTTCGGTCAGGCCGCTGAGCGTGGCGCTCTGGCCATCGGTGGCGATCTCGACATGCTGGATCGCCACCGTTACCTGATAGCCGTCCAGTGTGCTCCAGCCCCGGCGCAGCAGCTCGCGGTACTGCTTCATGTCCAGGTTCATGTCACCCCCGGCAGCGGCGGCCTTGATATGCACCCGCGCATCCTCGCTCATGTGCCCGAGCACGCCGTCGATGTCCCTGGCCTGCGCGGCGGCGGTGAGCTGGTTGTAGAAGGCGCGAACGCTGTCCTCGGTCAGCCGATCGGCAGCGTAGGCCTGGGGCAGGGCGAGCAGCAACAGGGACAAGATCAGTGCTTTCATGGGTAATCCTTGGGGCAGGGAAGGAACGGGTTCAGCTTAGCTGCTGCAGCATGTCGGCCAACACGCCGTGACGGATCTGCCGCAGCAGGCGCAGTTCGCCGGCGCCGAGGCCCAGCTCCAGGGCGATCTGCAGTTGCCGGTCGGTCGCGGGCGGCAGGGCAGCGAGCAGCACATCCAGCAGGCGCTCGCTGACCTTTCCCGGCAGGCCGAGCACCTCGCCAAAAGCCAGCACGTCGGCACGGCGCAGTTCACCGAAACGCCGCGCCTGGCCCATCGGCCAGGACAGTTCGGCATTGCCCCAGCCATTGTCACGGGCGTACACGCTGGTACTGAGCAGGTCGTAGTGCGGCGTCAGCTCCACACCCTGGGCACCGACGAAGAACGACAGGTTCTTCAGGTGCGCGTCGTTGTTGCCCAGCAGCGCGTTGAACAGCGCCCAGCGGAACAACGATTGGCGGCTCAAGGCCTTGCTGCGGCACAGCGCGACCAGTTGCTGCAGGGTATCCAGGGTCGCCATGCGGTATTTGTAGACGCGGTCGATGGACAGCAACTGGCAGGCGTCCAGCACATGCCGGCGGCGCAGTTGCTCACCTGCTGGCTCGCGGTCGAAGCGCTGGATCAGGTACACCGACTGCGGCACACGACGCAGCTCCACCGCCGGCACCGGCAGTTTCACCGCCGCCGCTGCGCTCATCACGAACCACTCGTTGGCGGCGCTGTGCGGGTAGTTGTCGATGTCCGGGTGATCGGGTTTGAGGATATGCGTCGACGGCGTCTGCCCGACCGGTTCGAGCAGATTGCCGTCGCGCAACACCACGGCCAGCTTGTGCTGAGCCCCCGCGAGCGACATGCGCTTGGGCGCGGCCTGGCCCAGGGATACCCGCGGCAATGCATCGATTCGCTGGGCCAACTCGTGTTCCGGCAGCACCTGCAGGCCGCCGGGTGGCAGCGGTTGCTCTGGCAGCAGCAGGGTCAGCGCGCCGGCCGACTCGGCGCCGTAGTGCGCGAGCAGGGCGAAGGCGTCCGCCACGTCGACCTTGGCATCCTGGGCGAGCAGGGTGCGCGCCTGCTCCTCGGGCAGCAGGTTGTCGAAGAACCACTGCACTGGGCGCTGGCTGGCACCGTCACGAATTTCTCCGCTGGCCCGCGGCAGCTGCGGCGACAGGTCGAAGCTCGCCGCATCCTGCTGCCAGGCAGATTCGTAGCGGAACAGCCACAGGTTGTCCTGCTCGGCGAGCAGGCCAACGCAGCGCTCATTGAGCCAGACCTGCAGCTGCCTCACGACTCGTCTCCATCCGGCACCTGCAGCAGCAGACGCACGCCGAGTTCGTCGAGCAGGCGCAGGACCTTGCCCAGTTGCACGGTTTCCTTGCCCAGCTCCACGTCACGCAGGAACACATGGCTGGCACCGATGATCGCGGCGAGGTCGTCCTGACGAATGCCCTGTTGGCGCCGCAGGCTGCGGGCGAGGGCGCCGAGGTCGGCGGTGTTGTCGATGGGAATGAGCGGCATGCGAAGCACCTAAATCTAAGCTGTGGTTTAGATTAGTGCGGTTTTAGGCGTGCATTCAAGTAAATCTAAGCTGTGGCTTAGATTTATAGGTGTCAGCGCCCGTGGCGGGCGTTATCTAAGCTGTAGCTTAGATTTTTACGCCGGCACTTTCGGCACGCAGCCAGTCGAGAAAGGCCTGCAGTGCCGGTTGGCGTTCCCGCCCAGGTACACAAACTGCCAGGTAGCGGGCTCCGGCCAGGCGGATCTGCGGGCGGTAGGGCACGAGCAGGCCGCTGGCCAGGCTGTCGGAGGCGAGTACCGAACTGGCCAGCACCAGTCCCTGACCGGAAATCGCAGCCTGCAGCGCATAGTGCTCGTCCGGGTAATCACGGCGCACGCTGTGCTGCAACCAGTCCTCGCCAACTGCAGCGCTCCAGTGCTGCCAGTCCGGGAGGCCCGGTTGCGGTGTGGCCCAGGCCACGCCGATCAGCTCCGTCGCACAGTCCGGCAGGCGCTCGACCAGCGCGGGCGTGCCGTAGGCGCTGAAGCACTCCTCCATCAGCGGGATTTCCAACAGCTGCGGGTATTCGCCGAAACCGCAGCGAATGGCGAGGTCGAGGCTGGCGTCGCGCTGCAGGTCGGCCAGGGTGTTGCTGGTTTCGATGCGCACGCGGATGCCCGGGTGGCGCTGGTAGAAACGTCCCAGCCGCGGGATCAGCCAGAGCGCGGCGAACGCCGGCGTGGTGCTCAGACTGAGGCTGTCAGCGTGCTGCACAGGACGCAGCGCCTCGACGCCGCGGCTGATCTCCAGCAATGCCCCATGCATGTTTTGCTGCAAGCGCTCGCCGCCTTCGCTGAGGCGCACGCCACGGCCCAAACGCTCGAACAGCGGCGCGCCGAGCCAGTCTTCGAGGCTGCGGATCTGGTGCGATACCGCGGTGGGGGTGACGTTCATTTCCTCTGCCGCCGTCTTGAAGCTGCCCAAGCGAGCGGCGGATTCGAAGGTGCGCAGGGCAGTCAGTGGCAGGCAGGCGAACATGATGACTCCAAGGATGAAATTTACTCACCTGGCTGCACTATACGTCATTTGTTTCAGCGCTCCAGGCTGCCTAGATTGCCGCCCATGAACACGCCTCGACCGAGGTGTGGCAGAGGGACAACGACAATGCAGGGTTCACGTCGCAAGGTGGTTCAGGCACTGCTCTACGAACTCGTGGCAATCGCCTTCGTCTCGCCACTGATCGCCTGGGCGTTCGATGAAAGCATGGCCCATTCGGGTGCCCTGGCGCTGCTGCTGTCGCTGATCGCGATGGCCTGGAACATGCTGTTCAACGCCTTGTTCGAGCGCTGGGAAACGCGTCAGGCATGCCGCACTCGCAACCTCACGAGGCGCCTGTTGCACGCCGGCGGATTCGAGGGTGGCCTGGCGATCATCCTGATTCCGGTGATGGCCTGGTGGCTGGAGATCAGCGCCCTGACGGCGCTGCTCGCGGACCTCGGCCTGCTGGTGTTTTTCTTCTTCTACGCCTTCGTCTTCCAGTGGGCGTTCGACCTGCTGTTCGGCGTACCGGACTCGGCCAGGGACATCGCCACTACACAGGAAGCAGACTGCCTAGGATGAGTCTGGCTCAGCCGTCGACAGGCTTGCTGGCGGCGTGTTTGGCGGCGATCCACTGTGACATGTACTGCGTGCTCTTGTGCTGGTGATGACGCAGCATGCTGCCGACGAAGTTGGCCCGGCGCTCGGTCTGCAGGTTGTCACGCAGGCGCTGCAGACGCTCGATCAACTGCTGGCCAGCGGCCTGACGATCGAAACGCTCGGCGAGGATGCGCTGGCCGCGTTGCTGCGCTTCGCTCCACTGCTGCGCGTGCTCATGCAATGCTACGGCGGCATCGGCGAAGGCATCGGCGCTATCGACCACTGCGCCGGCCCAGGGCAGCTCGCCGCACATGCCTTCACTGCCGATTGGCGTGGTCACGCTGGGCGTGCCGCAACTCATGGCATCGGCCAGCTTGCCCTTGATTCCCGCCCCGAAGCGCAGCGGCGCCAGGCAGACCCGCGCCTGGCTCATCACCACATGGGCATCGGCGGCCCAGCCGAGCACGTTGAAGCCCTGCTTGGGGTTGTGCAGCGCCGTGGCCTTCGGCGGCGGGTAGGAGCCATAAACCTGCAGCTGCGCCTGTGGCAGGCGCTGGCGAATCAGCGGCCAGAGCTGATGCTTGAGCCACAGCACCGCATCCCAGTTGGGGGCATGGCGGAAGTTGCCGATGCTGATGAAGTCGCGACGCTCGGAAAAGCCCGGCGCGGCGATCTGCGACGGGATCAGCATCAGCGTGCAGTGCTGCAGCAAGGCGGCCGGCACGCCGAACTGTTCCTGCAGCAGGGCCTGTTCGAAGTCGGAAATCAGCAAGGTCAGGTCGCAGCGGTAGATCGCCGCAACCTCGCGCTGGGCCAGGTCGTCCTCGGCCATCGCGGCGAACAGCTGCAGGGCGTCGGCTTGCACGGCGCCTTGCCGATGCCGTTCCTGCTCGCTGCAGGCGTTGCGCTGAGCCTCCTTGAGCAGGCGCTGACGGGCGTCGCGCAGGCTGTGCAGGTCGCTGGTTTCGAGCACGCGAATGGCGTGCGGGCAACAGCGCTCGACACGCCAGCCGAACTGTTCCTCGCTGAAGAAGCGGTCGAACAGCACCAGGTCCGGCTGCAGTTCGCTGACGAAGGCGTCGAAGCTGTCGCAATTGAGGGTAATGGCCACTTCCGGCACGTCATAGACCGCCAGGTCGGCGCGGTGCTCGGACAGCGCCGCAGCGCTGGCGAAGGTCACCCGCCAGCCCTGGGCACGGAACAGCTCGATCAGTTCGATCATGCGGCTGCCGGCGGCCGACGAGCGCGGCTCGGGCCAGACGTAGCCGACGATGAGGACGTTGTACATGGGGCAAGGCTCGGGTGCGGGGCGGCGATTATAAGCCGCGGCCGGCTCGATGGCGCCGTGGCCACCGAGCAGTCGTGCGCCTTACCTGGCGCGGCGGATGCTGCGCCACAGGGTGACGAGGATCAGCATGAACAGTGCGGTGACGGCGGCCAGGGTCCAGCCGGTGAACGGGATGCCGAAAATGAAGTAATCGTTCTGCCCGCAGATGCCGCCGCTCATGAACACGTCCGGCCAGTATTCGTGCAGTGGCAGGTAGTCGGAGTAGAAGGGGAAGGGCGAGCAGCTGAAGCTGTCCATCAGGCCGGTCTCGATCAGCACCACGTGGGCGTTGTCGAACACCGCCATGCCGCCGGCCGCGAGTAGCACCGGCCAAAGTAGTACGGCCAGCCAGGCCTGCTTCGTCGCCCCGGCCAGGGCCAGCAGCAGCGCAGCGGCAGCGGCGATGCTCAGCCACAGGCGGATCTGCACGCACAGGGTGCAAGGCTCCCAACCCAGCCAGAATTGCGTGAGCAGCGCACCACCGAGCATCGCGGCACAGAGCAGGGCGATGAGCAGCGGCAGGGCGACGGGAAGGGAACGACGGGTCATTGCGATCTCCGGAATGTGGCGGATGAAAACTGCCCGCCGCTTGTACCAGTTGGTCCGCGTCGGGGCAATCTGCAGTCGCATCGGTGTGCGCCTGGACAGGCCGAACGGCAAGCGCCGATGCCTGTATCGCCCTGGATTCTCCAGGCAAAAAAATCCCCACGGTCTGGAACGGGACCGTGGGGAGCGCAATGGCCGACAAGGGGGAGCGTCAGCCCAGGAGGAACAGTTTCGCGTCAGAACCCGTTAATGGGTTCTTAGGCCTGTGGTTGCCAGCCACCGCCCAGCGCCTTGTAGATGGAGACGATGCCGCGGTACAGCTCGACCTCGGCCAACGCCTGCGCGTCCTCGGCAGCCAGGCGTTCGCGTTCGGCGTCGAGCAGCACGAGGAAGTCCACGGTGCCTTCGCGGTAGCGCACGGCGGCCTGTTGCGCGGCGGCGCGGCTGGCTTCGGACTGGCGCACCAGGGAGACCAGGCGCTGCTGGCGTTTGGCGTAATCGCTGAAGGCGTTTTCCGACTCTTCCAAGGCCAGCAGCACCTGCTGCTCGTAGCTGGCCAGGGCACCATCGGCTTCGGCCTTGGCACCGCGCAGGCGAGCCCGCACGCTGCCCAGGTCGAACGCCGCCCAGGTGATGCTCGGCGCCACGCCCCAGGCTCGCGCATCGGCAGCACCCAGCTGCGAACCACGCCCGGCGGTGAAGCCGAGGAAGCCGCTGAGGCTGACCCGCGGGAACAGGTCGGCGGTGGCCACACCGATATTGGCGGTAGAGGCAGCCAGTTGGCGTTCGGCGGCGCGGATGTCCGGACGGCGACGCAGCAGCTCGGCCGGATCGCCGATCGGCAGCGCCTTGGCGATCACCGGCAGCGGCTGCGGCGACAGGTCTACCGACAGCTGCTCCGGCCGCTGACCGAGCAGGGTGGCGATGCGATTGCGCGCCCGCGCCCCTTCGGCCTGCAGTTGCGGCAGGCTGGCTTCGGTGGCGGCCAGGCGCGCATCTGCACGCAGCACGTCCAGTTCGTTGCCGACGCCGGCGTCGCGCAGCTGCTCGGTGAGGCCACGCGACTCCTGCTGGTTCTTCAGGTTCTCGCGGGCGATGCGTTCCCGCAGTTGCGCACCGCGCAGGTCGCCATAGGCATCCACCAGCTCGGCGATCAGGCTGACCTGCAGCTGGTACAGCTCGGCTTCGGCCACGTCGATCTGCGCTTCGCTGCTTTCGATCTGGCGCTGAATGCGGCCGAACAGGTCGAGTTCCCAGGCCATGTCCAGGCCCAGGTCATAACGTTCCTGACGCACGCGCTCCTCGCTGGTCGGCGGCTGCTGGGCCTTGCCGAACTCGCCACTGGCGCGACTGGTCACGGTCGGCAGCTGGTCGTTGGCCACGTCGTCGCGGATCGAGCGGGCGGCGCGCAGGCGGGCGAACGCCACGCGCAGTTCGCGGTTTTCCTTGAGCGACTGCTGCACCAGCTGGTTCAGGGTCGGGTCGTCGAACTGCTGCCACCAGGTGGTTTCGAAGCGGCTGCGGTCAAGCTCCATCGCCTCGGCGCTGGCCACCGTGGCCGGCTCGGTAGCCGGCGCCTGGTAGTCGGGGCCTACGGCACAGGCGGCCAGGGCCAGGTACAGCGGCGCCAGGACGAGGAGGTCAGAGACTGGGTGTTTCATGCGTGCACCTCATTCAATGGCTTGGCCTTCTTGGCCTCGCGTTTCTCCACGAAACCGCGGATCAGCACGTAGAACACCGGGGTCAGCAGCAGGCCGAAGAAGGTCACGCCGATCATCCCGCTGAACACCGCGACGCCCATGGCGTGGCGCATTTCGGCGCCGGCACCGCTGGAAAGCACCAGGGGCACCACGCCCATGATGAAGGCGATGGAAGTCATCAGGATCGGGCGCAGACGCAGGCGACAGGCTTCCAGTACCGCGGCGACGCGGTCCATGCCTTCTTCCTGTTTCTCCTTGGCGAACTCGACGATGAGGATGGCGTTCTTGCACGCCAGGCCCACCAGTACGATCAAGCCGATCTGGGTGAACACGTTGTTGTCGCCACCGGCCAGGATCACCCCGACGATGGCGGAGAACAGCACGGTCGGCACGATCAGGATCACCGCCAGCGGCAGGCTCCAGCTTTCGTACTGGGCCGCCAGTACCAGGAAGGCCAGCAGCACGCAGAGCGGGAAGATGAAGATCGCGGTGTTACCGGCAAGGATCTGCTGGTAGGTCAGCTCGGTCCACTCGTAGGTCATGCCATTGGGCAGTTCCTCCTTGAGCAGCTTGGCAATCGCCGCCTCGGCCTGGCCGGAGCTGTAGCCTGGGGCTGCCGCGCCGTTGATCTCGGCGGTGAGGAAGCCGTTGTAGTGCATCACCCGATCCGGCCCCGCGCTGTTGTCCACCTTGACGAAGGTCGACAGCGGGATCATCTCGCCACGGTTGTTGCGCACCTTGAGCTGGCCGATCTGCTCGGGCTCCAGGCGGAACTGCTGGTCGGCCTGGACGTTGACCTGGTAGGTGCGGCCGAAGCGGTTGAAGTCGTTGGCGTACAGAGAACCCAGGTACACCTGCATGGTGTCGAAGATGTCGCTGATGGCCACGCCGTGGGTCTTGGCCTTCTCGCGGTCGATATTGGCTTCCACCTGCGGCACGTTGACCTGGTAGCTGGTGAACACCGACATCGGGTCCAGCTCGGGCAGTGCGCGCGCCTTGGCGATGATGTTCTGAGTCTGCGTGTAGAGTTCCTCGTAGCCCAGGCTGCCGCGGTCCTCCACCTGCAGGCGGAAGCCGCCGATGGTGCCGAGACCCTGCACGGGCGGCGGCGGGAAGATCGCGATGTAGGCGTCCTGGATGTCGGCGAACTGGGCATTCAGCTCGGCGGCGATGGCACTGGCGGACATCGATGGATCACGGCGCTCGTCGAACGGCTTGAGCGGGGTGAAGACGATGCCGCTGTTCGGGCTGTTGGTGAAACCGTTGATCGACAGGCCGGGGAAGGCCACGGTGTTTTCCACGCCCGGGTGCTTGCCGGCGATTTCCGACATGCGCTTGATCACGTCCTCGGTACGGTCGAGGGTGGCGGCATCCGGCAGCTGGGCGAAAGCGACCAGGTACTGCTTGTCCTGTTGCGGCACGAAACCGCTCGGCGTGCTGGAAAACCCGAGGTAGCCGAGGACCAGCAGGCCACCGTAAACCACCAGGGCAATCGAGCTGCCGCGCAGTACGCGCTTCACGGTGCCGACGTAACCATGGCTGGCGCGGTCGAAGAAGCGGTTGAACGGGTTGAACAGCCAGCCGCCAAAAACCTTGTCGAGCACGCGGGAGAAGCGGTCCTTCGGCGCGTGGTGATCCTTCAGCAGCACGGCGGCCAAGGCTGGCGACAGGGTCAGCGAGTTGATCGCCGAGATCACCGTGGAGATGGCGATGGTCAGCGCGAACTGCTGGTAGAACTGCCCGGTGAGGCCGGAGATGAACGCGGTCGGCACGAACACGGCGCACAGCACCAGGGCGGTGGCGACGATGGGACCGGTCACTTCCTTCATGGCCTGGCGCGTGGCGTCCACCGGCGACTTGCCGAGGCCGATGTTACGTTCGACGTTCTCCACCACGACGATGGCGTCGTCCACCACGATGCCGATGGCCAGCACCAGGCCGAACAGCGACAGGGCGTTGAGCGAGAAACCGAACATGTGCATCACGGCGAAGGTACCGATCAGCGATACCGGCACGGCGGCCAGCGGGATGATCGAGGCGCGCCAGGTCTGCAGGAACAGGATCACCACCAGCACCACCAGCACGATGGCTTCGAGCAGGGTGTGAACCACCGCCTCGATGGAGCCACGCACGAAGATGGTCGGGTCATAGACGATCTCGTAGTCCATGCCTTGAGGGAAACTCTTCTTCAGCTCGGCCATGCGCTCACGCACCGAGTCGGAGATCTCGATGGCGTTGGAGCCAGGGCGCTGGAATACCGGGATGGCCACCGCCGGCTGGTTGTTCAGCAGCGAACGCAGGGCGTACTGACTGGAGCCCAGCTCGATACGGGCGATGTCCTTCAGGCGAGTGATTTCGCCATCGTCACCGGCACGGATGATGATGTTCTCGAACTCTTCCTCGCTGACCAGGCGGCCCTGGGTGTTGATCGACAGCTGGAAGCTGTTGCCGGCATCCGAGGGCGGCGCGCCAAGGGCACCGGCCGCGACCTGGCGGTTCTGTTCGCGGATGGCGTTGACCACATCGGTGGCGGTGAGGTTGCGCGAGGCGACCTTGTTCGGGTCGAGCCACACGCGCAGCGAGTAGTTGCCCATGCCGAACAGCTGCACGTCGCCGACGCCGTCCAGGCGCGCCAGCTCGTCTTTCACGTTGAGCGCGGCGTAGTTGGACAGATACAGCATGTCGTAGCGCTGATCCGGCGAAGTCAGGTGCACCACCATGGTCAGGTCCGGGGAGGCCTTGTCCACGGTCACACCGAGCCGCTGCACCTCGGTGGGCAGGGTCGGCATGGTCCGCGTCACGCGGTTTTGCACCTGCACCTGGGCGTTGTCCAGGTCAGTGCCCAGGGCAAAGGTGATGGTCAGGGTCAGCTTGCCGTCGTTGGTCGACTGCGAGGACATGTAGAGCATGCCTTCCACGCCGACGATGGCCTGCTCCAGCGGCGAGGCGACGGTTTCACCGATCACCTTGGGGTTGGCGCCGGGGAAGTTGGCGCGTACCACCACGGTGGGCGGCACCACTTCCGGGTATTCACTGATCGGCAGCTGGAACAGCGAGATCGCACCGGCGATCAGGATCAGCAGCGACAGCACCGCGGCGAAAATCGGCCGCTTGATGAAGAACTGGGAGAAATTCATGGGTAATCCTCGGGCTCCGGCGCGCACGACGGCGCACCCTACGGTCATTCAGGGGTAGGGTGCGCGGCGCGCACCAGGGCGCTATCTGTCAGCCGCGTGGGGTGTCGGCGCTGTTCTTTTCTGCTACGCGGGGAGCGTCGCGACCGTCGACGGCCTGGCGCAAGCGCGCCAGGGCTGCTTCGGTGTCCTTGTCGGCCATCGGCACGGCCTGTGGGTCGACGGTGGAGCCCGGCATGGCGCGCTGCAGGCCGTTGACCACGATCTTCTCGCCCTTGGCCAAGCCGCTACGCACGATGCGCAGGCCTTCGACCTTTGGCCCGAGCTCGATCGAGCGGTAGCTGACGGTGTTGTCGGCGCCGAGGACCAGGACGAACTTCTTGCCCAGGTCGGTACCGACGGCGACATCCTGGATCAGAGTGGCGTCGTAGGTGCCGCTGCCGACCAGTTTCAGGCGGGCATACAGACCGGGGGTGAAGCCGCCGTCACGGTTGTCGAACACCGCGCGGCCACGGATGGTGCCGGTACGCGGATTGACCTGGTTGTCGAGAAAGTCGAGCTGCCCCAGGTGCGGGTTGCCGTCCTCGCTGGACAGGCCGAGGTACACCGGGCTCTTGCCGCGGGCATCACCACCGGCCTTGCGCGCCAGCTCCACGTACTTGAGGAACACGCGCTCGTCGGCATCGAAGTAGGCGTAGACCTTGTCGGTGGAAACCAGCGAGGTGAGCAGCGATTGGCCGGCGTTGACCAGGTTGCCTTCGGTGATTTCCGCGCGGCTGACGCGGCCATCGATTGGCGAGGTGACGCGGGTGAAACTGAGGTTGAGCTTGGCGTTGTCCAGTTCGGCCTGGATCGCAGCGACTGCAGCCTGGGCTTCCTGAGCGGCGCTGTCACGGGCATCGGCGAGTTCGGCGGAGATCGCGTTGCTCTGGCGCAGACGCTCGCCACGGCGGGCTTCATTGTTGGCGCGGGTCTGACCGGCGCGAGCCTGTTGCAACTGGGCCTGCAGACGTTTGACTTCGGCCTCGAACGGGCGCGGGTCGATCTGGAACAGCAGGTCACCTTTCTTCACCAGGGTGCCTTCGTCGAAGGCCACACGGTCGATGTAGCCGGACACCCGTGGGCGGACCTCAACCGACTCCGGGGCTTCGAGGCGGCCGGTGAGCTCGTCCCATTCATTGATCGGTTGCTGGATCACTTCGGCGACGCTGACCTTGGCGGCCGGCATCTGCTGGCTGGTTTCCTCGGACTTGCCGCACGCGCTCAACACCAGAACGGCCGCCAGGGCCAAGGGGAAGTGCCAGATTGTTTTCTTTGACTGTTCCATGTGGGACTCCGCCATCGGATTTGGGAATGGGCGGAGTCTGCTGCGCACTCTTACATACGACGAATCGAATAATGCGAAGTTAATTATCAGCAGGAATGATGGGCAGCTACTTGCCAGGCTGATCGCCCATGCTGACGGAATGCCCGCAGCAGACGCTGCGGCAGGCGATTACTCGAGGCTGTCCGGGTCGCCGCAGAACATCTGGATACGCGAACGCAGCCAGCGTTCGGCCGGATCGTTGTCCTGGGCGCCGCGCCAGGCCATGTGCAGCTCGAACGAACGAATCGGGATCGGCAGGTCTTCGGCACGTACACCACCGGCAGCGGTCAGCGCCGCGGCGGTGTAATCCGGCACGGTGGCCACGATGTCGGTGCCGGAGAGGAGGGTGCCCAGGCCGTTGAACTGCGGCACGGCGAGGACCACGCGACGTTTCTGGCCAACCTTCTCCAGCTCTTCATCAATGAAGCCGCTGAGGTCACCGGCGAACGACACCAGCGCGTGCGGGCGGGCGCAGAAGTCTTCAAGGCTGAGGTTGCCGGGAATCGTGTCGGCACGCAGCAGCTTGGGTTTGCTGCGGCGCAGCACCTTGCGCTTGGCGTTGGCCGGCAAGTCTTCGGTGTAGCCGACACCGACGGAGATCTCGCCGGAGGCCAGCAGGCCCGGCATCAAGAGATAGTTGGTGCGGCGAATCACCAGCACCACGCCGGGCGCTTCCGCGCGCAGGCGCTTGATCAGCGGCGGCAGCAGGCCGAACTCGACGTCATCCGAGAGGCCGATACGGAACACCGCATTGCTGGTGGCTGGGGTGAATTCGGCGGCGCGGCTGACAGCGGTGGAAATGGAGTCGAGGGCGGGAGAGAGCAGGGCGAAGATCTCGACCGCGCGAGCCGAAGGCTCCATGCTGCGCCCCGTGCGCACGAACAGCGGGTCGTCGAACAATGAACGCAGACGTGCCAGTGCGGCGCTGATCGCCGGCTGACCGAGGAACAATTTCTCGGCGGCACGCGTTACGCTGCGCTCATGCATCAGCGTTTCGAAAACGATCAGCAGATTGAGATCGACGCGGCGGAGATCGTTGCGGTTCATCCGGTGTCCACTGTGCAAGGAACTGCGTGAAGTGCAGCGCGAGTCAGGCTAATGCGGATGCGTACCCGCAGGCAAGCTACCTGCCGCGTGAAACGTGGTTGATAACGGCAGAATCATCGCCAGGCATGGTCACTATCAGTACCGCCGGGTGGTATTGCCCCCAAAGCCCGGATAAAGTCCGTGGCCATAAGGGGTTAACCGACGAGGTTTGAGATGTCCCGCATCATTCGTTTTCATCAGTTCGGCGAGGCAGATGTCCTCAAGATAGAAGAGCGCCCGTGTCCGTCGCCTGGTGCTGGCGAGGTGCTGGTGCGAACCGAAGCGATCGGCGTGAGCTGGATCGACGTGCTCTGGCGGCAGAACCTGGCCAGCACACCGGCGCAGCTTCCGGCCGGGCTCGGCCACGAAATCGCCGGCGTCGTCACGGCTGTTGGCGAAGGCGTTGATGACCTGGCCGTGGGCGACAAGGTTGCCAGTTTCCCTGGGCACAGTGTCAACCGCTATCCCGGTTATGCCGAAGACGTGGTGCTGCCGCGTGCATCGCTGACCCGTTATCCCGACGTGCTCACGCCGCAACAGGCTGCCGTGCACTACCTGCCGTCGATGGTTGGCTGGTTCGGTTTTACCGACCTGGCGCGCCTGAAAGCGGGTGAAAGCGTCTTGGTCACCGCGGCCAGCCAATGCTGGGGCCCGTACATCGTGCAGATGGGCAAAGCCCTCGGCGCGCACGTGATCGCCGCAACGAGCAACCCCGACGACAAGGACTACCTGCGCGAGCTGGGTGCCGATCAGGTCATCCTCACCGAGGAGCAGGACCTGGTCAGCCGGGTGAACAAACTCACCGACGGCCGCGGCGTGGACATCGTCATGGACGCCCTGGGTGGTCCGCAAATGTGCCTGCTCGGTGACGTGCTGGCGCCTCGTGGTCGCCTCGTGTTGTTCGGCCTGCAGGGCGGCAACGAAACGCCGTTCCCGGCGTGCGCAGCGTTCCAGAAGAACATCCAGTTCTTCGTGCACTGCATCGGCAACTTCACCGGCAAGGAAGAACTGTCCATTCCCCAGGACAAGGAAGCCGTCGCCAAAGCCTTGCTGGCGATCAACCAGTTGACCGGTGATGGTCTGCTGAAAGCACAGATCGATCAGGTGTTCGCTTTCGACAAAGTCGTCGACGCTCATCGCCGCATGGAAACCTGCCCGAGCCACGGCCGCGTGGTGATCGAAGTCTGATCGCAGGCAGAGCCTCAGCCTGACCCGTGCAGGCTGAGGTAAACAGCGCTCCATCCATTCAAAGCAAAACCCATTCAATGGTCCCTGGCCGTTGCATCCCGTTTAATCCAATCAAATCCGTGACTCTACGTACATAACGCATCATACATAACTGCGCATAATGTATATTATGTTAAATTACGAATATTATACGGATGCAGCTCCAGATTCCGCTGTGCAGCGTTCACCCTCTGCTTTTCAGTTGCTCGAAGGCCTCGTCGATTAGCCGCTGCTCCGTTGGCCGTACCAGTCGAGCCACTTCCTGTCCTTCGTGCAGGAAGATCAATGTCGGCCAGAGCTTCACGCGGAATGAACGGCCCAATGGTCTGCGGCTGCCATCTTCGATCTTGATATGCCGCACCTGCGCATTTGCCGCGAACGTCTGCGTCAGAATCGGCTGCAGCGCTTTGCAGTGGCCACACCACGGCGCCCCGAACTCGATCAGGGTTACGCCGGGCAAACTGTCGATCTCGGCCCGACTCGGTTCACGCTCCGCATAGATTGCAGTCATCGCCATCGCTCATTATCTCCAGATGCTCTACCCAGGTAGCGTCGAAAGCAGTTTGCGGATTGCATCTCCTGCTGTCTTCAGGTTGATCCTCTGCACCTGCACACAAACGACTCGGACCGCCGTCCGGAAGTTGACCACCGGACTGGCTAAACGGATAACTCGTGCTAGCCTTCAGAAAGCTTCTATCTCGCCTGAAAGGTGCGTTCTAGAGCCTTCGAAAGGGAGTAAAAGGATGTCATTGCGCCACTATCCAAGCCCCCTCAGATCGGTCGAAAGAGCACAGGAAGGCCTCTTTTGACTCCCGCCATGCCTTCCGCTTGATCCAGGGCAACCGCCCCGCTCCACGATTCGTGTTTTGTGTCTTCTCACACATGAATAAGTAAATATCGCGTTGTCGCAGTACCTGATTACGTCAAGCGCCGGCGTTTGCTCGCGCTTTCTATTGTGGAGGGAGTGCTGAAATGGCAGAAGCCAAAAAAATGAGCGTCGGTCAACTGACCATGCTGACCGCGGTGAACATGCTCGGCTCGGGCATCGTTCTGTTGCCGACCAAACTGGCCGAAATCGGTGCGATCTCGATTCTTTCCTGGCTGGTGACGGCCACCGGCTCACTGGCCCTGGCCTATGCCTTCGCCCGCTGCGGCATGCTCAGCCGCAAGACCGGCGGCATGGGCGGCTACGCCGAGTACACCTTCGGCAAGGCCGGTAACTACCTGACCAACTACACCTACGGCAGTTCCCTGTTGATCGCCAACGTCGCCATCAGCATCACGGCAGTGGGCTACATCCAGGTGCTGTTCGGCTGGCAGCTGAGCCCGCTGAATGTCGGCCTGATGACCATCGCCCTCCTCTGGATCACCACCTTCGCCAATTTCGGCGGTGCCAGCATCACCGGCAAGATCGGTTCGGTCACCGTCTGGGGCGTGATCGCGCCCGTCGTGGCCGTGTCGACCATTGGCTGGTTCTGGTTCGACTCGTCGATCTATGCCGAAGGCTGGAACCCTCATGGCAAATCCTACCTGGAGGCCGCCGGCGCCTCGGTAGCGATCACCCTCTGGGCGTTCCTCGGCCTGGAGTCCGCCTGCGCCAACACCGACGCGGTGGAAAACCCCGAGCGCAACGTCCCGATCGCCGTACTCGGCGGCACCATCGGTGCAGCAGTTATTTATATCGTCTCGACCAACGTCATCGCCGGCATCGTTGCCAACCCGGAGCTGGTCAGCTCGACCGCACCGTTCGGCCTGGTCTTCGCCAAGATGTTCAACCCCATGGTCGGCAGCATCGTCATGGGCATGATGGTGCTGGCCTGCATCGGCTCGCTGCTCGGCTGGCAGTTCACCATCGCCCAGGTGTTCAAGAGTTCGGCCGACACCGGCTACTTCGTGCCGGTCTTTGCCATCGTCAACAAGGCTGGCACCCCCATCGTCGGCATGCTGATCCTGCTGGCGGCGCAAACGGCGCTGGCACTGCTGACCATCAGCCCGGACCTGACCAAGCAGTTCGACACCCTGGTCAACCTCGCGGTGGTCACCAATATCATCCCGTACATCCTCTCGATGGCTGCGCTGGCGACGATCCAGAAGGTCTCCAACGTGCCGCCCAAGCAGGCGCTCATCACCAACATCGTGGCCGCGGTCGCTGCCGCGTACAGCTACCTGGCGCTATACAGCTCCGGGGCCGAGGCGCTGATGCTCGGCGGCGTAGCGACCATCGCCGGCTACACGCTGTTCGGTTACGTCAATACCCGTCTGATGCGTCTCGAAGCCGAACAGAAGGCCGTTGACCACATGACCCCGGCTCCGCAGATCGAAGCGGCCAAACACAACCCATAAGGAATGAGGGAGCATCTGTCATGAGTCAGAACAGGCATACCCTGGGCATGCTGGCGCTGGTCGTCAGCAACCCACCAGACAACCGCACCGTCTTCGGCCGCTCACTGGGCCAATTGGTCTCCGACATGGAGGAGCGCTCGATCAGCGTGCTGGTCGCCGAATCCTTCAGTGACGCCTCCACCATCGTCCGCTCCGATCCGGCCATCCAGTGCCTGCTGCTGAACTGGGACATGGACAAGAGCGAAGGCCAGAGCGCCTGCATTTCTCTGCTCACCGACCTGCGTGCGCGCAATACGCGGGTGCCGGTGTTCCTGATCAGCGACCGCGCCGCAGTATCGACCATTCCCCTGCTGGTCATGCAGCACGCCGATGACTTCATCTGGTTGCCCGAAGACACCAGCGTGTTCATCAGCGGACGGATTCTCGCCGCCATCGAGCGCTATCGGCAGGCCGTGCTGCCGCCGATGTTCGGCGCGCTGCTGAAGTTCTCGCGCACCTACGAATACTCCTGGCACACGCCGGGCCATGCCGGTGGCACCGCCTTCCTCAAGAGCACCGCCGGGCGTGCTTTCTACGAATTCTTCGGGGAAAACCTGCTGCGTTCGGACCTGTCCATCTCGGTCGGTGAACTGGGTTCGCTGCTCGACCACAGCGGCCCGATCGGCCAGGGCGAGCGTTACGCCGCCAAGGTGTTCGGCTCGCACCGCACCTACTACGTCACCAACGGCTCGTCGACCTCCAACCGCGTCATCCTGATGGCCAGCGTCACCCGCAACCAGATTGCCCTGTGCGACCGCAATTGCCACAAGTCCGCCGAGCACTCGATGACCTTGTCCGGCGCGATCCCGACCTACCTGGTGCCAACGCGTAACCGCTACGGCATCATCGGTCCGATCCTGCCGCAGACCCTCAGCGCCGAGGCGGTGAAACAGGCCATTGCCGACAACCCGTTGGTCAAGGACGGCATCGACACCACACCGCAGCACGCCATCATCACCAACTCGACCTACGACGGCCTCTGCTACAACGTCACGCGCGTGGAGCAATTGCTCGGCGACAGCGTCGACCGTCTGCACTTCGACGAAGCCTGGTATGGCTATGCGCGCTTCAACCCGATCTACCGTGAACGCTTTGCCATGCATGGCAACCCGGAAGACCACGACCCGAACGGGCCAACCGTGTTCGCCACCCAGTCGACCCACAAGCTGCTCGCCGCCCTGTCGCAGGCCTCGATGATCCACGTGCGTGACGGGCGCCGGGCGATCTCGCATGGGCGCTTCAACGAGTCGTTCATGATGCACGCCTCGACCTCGCCCAACTACGCGATCATGGCCTCGTGCGATGTCAGCTCGGCGATGATGGAAGCACCCAGCGGGCTGATCCTCACCAGCGAGTCGATCGACGAAGCCGTGTCGTTCCGCCAGGTGCTGTCACGCATGCACAGCGACATGGGGGCGAAGGACGACTGGTTCTTCACCTGCTGGCAGCCGCCGACCTTGCAGGTCGATGGCATGGAGCTGCCATTCCACGAAGTCGATCCAGCCTTCCTGAAAAGCGAGCCGTACTGCTGGGTGCTGCACCCGAACGAAACCTGGCACGGTTTCGGCGACATCGAAGACGGCTACTGCATGCTCGACCCGATCAAGGTCTCGGTGCTCACTCCGGGCATGGGCGACGACGGCAACCTGCTGCCCAGCGGCATTCCGGCCTGCGTGCTGACCGCCTACCTGGGCCGCCAGGGCATCGTGGTGGAGAAAACCACCGACTTCACCATCCTCTTCCTCTTCTCCATCGGCATCACCAAGGGCAAGTGGGGCACGCTGGTCAACGCCCTCCTCGACTTCAAGCGCGACTACGACGACAACCTGGAACTGGAGATGTGCCTGCCGGACCTGGTGCAGAGCCATCCGCAGCGCTACAAGGGCATGGGAATCAGGGACCTGGCCGAGCAGATCTTCACCGCCATGGGCGAAACCCGCACCACCGCCAACATGGCGGCGGCGTTCGGCATGCTGCCGCAAGCCGAACTCAGCCCGGTGGAAGCCTACGAAAAACTGGTCAAGGACGAGATCGAGCTGGTCACCCTGGAGCAGGCCGCGGGACGCGTCGTCGCCACCGGCATCGTGCCCTACCCGCCAGGCATTCCGTTGCTGATGCCCGGCGAGAGTGCCGGCCCGGCCGATGGCCCGCTGCTCAGCTACCTCAAGGCGCTGGAGAGCTTCGACCGCTCCTTCCCGGGGCTCACCCACGACACCCACGGCATCGAAGCCGAGGAAGGCGTCTATCACCTCTACTGCCTGAAATAGGCTGCAAGCAGGGTCGATCACCGGCGTGATCGGCCCCCAACCCTCCGCGCACGCACATCCGATGAAACCCGAGCCGCCTCGCTGGGTCACTAACAGGTGATCCTTGCGAGAGCGTGCCGATGCCTGCCGACTGGTTGACCTTTTTGCCCCTGCCCGAACTCAAGACCCTGCTGATCGCCGCCATCGTGGTGCTGGTCCTCAGCGTGCTCGCGCGTGTGGTGCTGCACGGCATGCAGCGTCTGGCCAGACCGTTCCTGTTTCCCCGTGAGCTACTGCAGCGCACCCGTGCGCCGCTGCACCTGCTGATCCCCCTGCTCGGCCTGCAGACCGTATGCAGCACGGCGCCGGACGACCTGATGTGGATCGGTGGCATCCGCCACATCACCTCGCTGGTGATCATTGGCGTGTTCACCTGGCTCGGCCTGCGTGCGGTGGATGCGATTCAGCAGATCATCCTGCTGCACAATCCGGTGAACATGATCGACAACCTGCGCGCACGGCAGATCCAGACCCAGACCCGTGTGCTGGTGCGCATCCTCAGCTTCCTGGTCCTGCTGTTCGGCGTTTCGGCAATGCTGATCACCTTCCCCACCGCTCGCCAGTTCGGCACCAGCCTGCTCGCCTCCGCCGGCCTTGCCGGTCTGGCCGTGGGTTTCGCAGCCAAACCGGTACTGGGCAACCTGATCGCCGGCTTGCAGATCGCCCTCACCCAGCCGATTCGCCTGGATGACGTGGTGATCGTCGAAAACGAGTGGGGGCGGATCGAGGAAATCACCGGCAGCTACGTGGTCGTGCGTATCTGGGACGACCGCCGGCTGATCGTGCCGCTGCAGTGGTTCATCGAGAACCCGTTCCAGAACTGGACGCGGACCAGCTCGTCGCTGACCGGCGCGGTGGTGTTCTGGGTCGACTATTCGACACCGCTCGAGCCGCTGCGCCGCGAGATGGACCGCCTGCTTCAGGAGGTGCCGCAACTCTGGGACGGTCGCGTCAGCGTGCTGCAGGTCACCGACTGCACCGAGCGCAGCATCCAGGTGCGCGTGCTGGCCAGTTCTGGCGACTCGTCACGCGGCTGGGACCTGCGCTGCTACCTGCGCGAGAACCTGATCACCTTCATCAACCGCGAATACCCACACAGCCTGCCGCAGCTGCGTGCGGTGCTGCAGGCCGCTGACAAGGGCGATGAATACAGTGCGCAGCGGCCGCTCAAGGGCGAGATCAGCGAGCCGGAGCGGCAGCCACCGGTGTAGGCGTCAGATCGAGCGCAGGCGCTCGTAGTAGTACGGCAGTTGCATCAGTGCGTATTGCGCGGCGGCGGCACGGACTTCGTTACGCTCGCCATCGAACTTGACCGTCTCGCTGACCACGCCCTCATGGTCGTTGACGCTCATGGCGCAGGCGAAGCATTGCACGCCGTTCATCGCGCCGTCGGCCTCGGCCAGGCCGGTGTTGGCCAGGACGATGGCGGCCTTGCTCAGCTTGAGCGCGCCAACTGCCATTTCCCGTGCCACCTCTTCGCTGGTCAGGCCATAGGTCTGCATGGTCTGGAAGCTGACCCCGAGAAGCGAATTCTTCGATTCCGGCGAGTAGACGATGAAGCCGGACTCCAGCACCTGGCCGCTGCCCTGCACGTCGGCAACCATCGAGGCCATCAGCCCGGCGGTGCAGGATTCGGCGGTGGTCAGACGCAGCTGGTACTTCTCGAGAAAGCTGATGACCTGCTCGACGTTTTGCATGGCGTTCGACCTTCTCTGCGCGGGGAATCAATGGCTATGGGAAGCCCCCTGGCAGCGCAAGTTCAAAAAATCCCCCGCGCGCGTTCCTACAGGAAAAAAAGTCGAAACTTTCTCCGTGACGCCTCAGTCATCAAAAGGGTGGGGTTCAAAAGGTCGCTCTTAGCAGCGTGCTTCCCGGCAGGTCATCGATGCCTGACGGGCATGACCCTGCGCACGGGATGAGGCAGCCGTTGCCCACCAGGGATTCGAGTGACCGGAGGACTTATGGGAAATGCTGCTGTGACTGCTCGCTTTGATGAAGTTGCCCCGCTCGCTGTTCGACAGCAGCCTTCGCTCCATGTCGAAAGCCAGCATGGCCAGAAGAAGAAAATTCTATTCGTTACGTCCGAGTTCGCCGACCTGGTCAAGGTCGGTGGTCTTGGCGATGTCTCAGCTGCCCTGCCCCGCGCGCTCTCGCCCCGCCACGATGTTCGTGTGCTGATTCCCGGCTACAAGACCATCGTCGACAGCGGCCATCCGATCCGCATCATCGGCGAGGTCGGCGGCCATGCCGCGTTGCCGCCGTGCAAGATCGGTCGCATGGACCTGGACGACGGCCTGATCGTCTACATCGTCCTCTGCCCCGAGCTCTACGAGCGCGAAGGCAACCCCTATGGCGACGCCAACGGCAGGGACTGGCCGGATAACCATATCCGCTTCGCCCGCCTGGGCCTCGCCGCGGCGGACATCGCCGCCGGCACCGCCTGCATCAGCTGGTGTCCGGAGCTGGTGCATGCCAACGACTGGCCCGCCGGTCTGGCACCGGCCTACATGGCCTGGCGCGGGCAGGCCACGCCCTCGGTGTTCACCATTCACAACCTGGCGTACCAGGGGCTGTGCGCACCGGAATGCAGCCCGGAGTTGGGCCTGCCGGACGAGGCGTTCGACCCGGAGAGCATGGAGTTCTACGGCAAGCTGTCGTTTCTCAAGGCCGGCCTCACCTACGCCAACCACATCACCACGGTGAGCCAGACCTACGCCCGCGAAATCACCACCGCCGACTTCGGCTACGGCCTGGAAGGCATGCTCAAGCTCAAGGCCGACGCCGGGCTGCTCAGCGGCATCGCCAATGGTATCGATGAAAGCTGGCAGCCGATGACCGACCCACATCTGGTCGCCGGCTTCTCCGCGCGCCACTGGCAGGGCAAGCGTGCCAACGCCCAGTATGTGGAGCAAACCTTCGGCCTGGATGCCGATGGCGGCCCGCTGTTCGCCGTGGTCTCGCGCCTGGTACAGCAGAAAGGCATCGACCTCACCCTGGACGTCGCCGAACGCATCGTCACCGGTGGCGGCCGCATCGCCATCATCGGCCGCGGCGAGCCAGACCTGGAAGCCGCAGTGGCCGAGCTGGGCAAGCGCTATCCAGGGCGGATCGGGGTGAATGTCGGCTTCAACGAAACCGACGCCCGCCGCATGTTCGCCGGCAGCGACTTCCTGCTCATGCCCTCGCGTTTCGAGCCCTGCGGCCTGAGCCAGATGTACGCCCAGCGCTTCGGCTCCCTGCCAATCGCCCGCCGCACCGGTGGCCTGGCTGACACCATCGAGGATGGCGTCACCGGCTTCCTGTTCCGTGAACCGACGGCCGATGCCTACTTCGAGGCCATCGAGCGCGCCCTCAACGTGTTCAAACACCCCGAGCTGCTCAACGCCATGCGCTGCAAGGCCATGGCCGCGCCGCTGTACTGGGAGCAATCGGTGGCACCCTACGACCGGCTCTACACCGAATTGGTCGAAGAACTGGAGGCGAATGCCGCGCGGCAACAGGTTGGGAGATCGCTCTGATGCCTCCCCTGGCGCGTACCCATGGCGCCCAGGTGCAAGAGGATGGAACCACCCGCTTCGCGCTATGGGCTCCCGACTGTCGGGAGGTCACCGTCGAGCTCGTCAGCAATGCCCTGCATCCACTGCAGGCGCAGGCTGACGGCTGGTTCGTCGGCACCTGTGAATGCCCGGCGGGCACCGGCTACCGTTTCGTCATCGACGGACACCTGCGCGTGCCGGACCCGGCCTCCCAGGCCCAGCTCGACGATGTGCACGGTTTCAGTCAGGTGGTCGACCACCGCGCCTACCCCTGGCGGCATGCCGAGTGGCAGGGCCGTCCCTGGCACGAGAGCGTGCTTTATGAGCTGCATGTCGGTCTGTTCGGTGGCTATGCCGGCGTGGAGCAGCACCTGCCACTGCTGGCGGGCCTCGGCATCACCGCCATCGAGCTGATGCCTCTGGCCGAGTTTCCCGGCAGCCGCAACTGGGGCTACGACGGCGTCCTGCCGTTCGCCCCCGAATCGTCCTATGGCACGCCGGAGCAGCTGAAAAGCCTGATCGACAGCGCCCACGGCCTGGGCCTGATGGTGTTCGTCGACGTGGTCTACAACCACTTCGGCCCGGACGGCAATTACCTGGGCAACTACAGCCGCGACTTCTTCCGCAGCGATGTGCAGACGCCCTGGGGCGCTGCCATCGACTTCCGTCGGCGTCAGGTGCGGGACTACTTCTGCGAAAACGCCCTGATGTGGCTGCTCGACTACCGCGTCGATGGCCTGCGCCTGGACGCGGTGCACGCCATCGGTGAGCCGGATTTTCTCGTCGAACTGGCCAGCCGTGTGCATGCGGCGGTCGAGCCCGGTCGCCACGTGCACCTGGTACTGGAGAACGAGGACAACAACGCCCGGTTGCTGCAGCAGGGTTTCACCGCGCAGTGGAACGACGACGGCCATAACGTTCTGCACGCCTTGCTCACTGGCGAACGCGAAGGCTATTACGGCGACTTCGCCGATGACGCCACGGCCAAGCTCGCCCGCTGCCTGGGTGAAGGTTTCATTTACCAGGGACAAAATAGTCGCCACGGCTGCGCCCGCGGTGAGCCGAGCGCACACCTGCCGCCGACCGCGTTCGTGCTGTTTCTGCAGAACCACGACCAGGTCGGCAACCGTGCCTTCGGTGAGCGCCTGATCGAGCTGGCCGACGAGGACGCCCTCAGGGCCGCCACGGCACTGCTGCTGCTCTCGCCCATGGTGCCGCTGCTGTTCATGGGCGAGGAATGGGGCGCGCGCCAGCCGTTCCTGTTCTTCACCGACCATCATGCCGAGCTTGCCGACCTGGTGCGCATAGGCCGACGCAACGAGTTCGCCGACTTCGCCCTGTATGCCGATGCCGAGGTGCGCGAGACCATTCCCGACCCGAACGCGCCGGCTACCTTCGCCCGTTCGCAGCTGCCGGAAAATCTCAGCAGCCAGGTCGAGCACCAGAACTGGCATGCGCTGTACCAGCAGCTGCTGGACCTGCGCCACCGCCTGATCATTCCGCGGCTGCCCGGCGCCAGGGCGCTGAAGAGCGAGGTGCTCGCCGAAGGCGCGGTGAGTGCGCAGTGGACGCTGGGGGACCGCAGCCTGCTGCGCATCGACCTCAACCTCAGCGCCAGCAACGTCTGGGTCAGCCCGCCGCCGACCAGCGCCGCGGTGATCTTCGTCTGGGGCGTGGACAGCGCCGGCTACCAACTCGGCACCCTGCCCGCGCGCAGCGTTGCAGTCAGCCTGGAGGCCGCGCCATGAGCGACGAGCGCCTGGCCCAGCTGGCCGAAGCCGCGGGCCTGAGTCTGCACTGGGTCGATGCCAATGGCCGGCCGCAGTACGTGGCGCCGGATGCCCAGCGCGCGCTGCTCGACGCCCTCGGTTTTCCCGCGCAATCGCCACAGCAGGTCGATGCCAGCCTGGCGGCCCTGCACGCGCAGCAACAGGGCTCGAGCCTGCCACCGCTGCTCACCGCCGAGCAGAGTCAGGTGTTGCCGCTCAATGGGCACTTCGCCGCGCACAGCGCATTTCAGGTGATTCTCGAAGACGGTAGCCGTGTCGATGGTCGCCTCGATGGCGAGGGCAATCTGCCGGCCCTGGCCGAATGCGGTTATCAGCAACTGCGCATCGCCGATCAGCAGGTCGCCCTGGCCGTGGCGCCGCCGGCCTGCCGCAGCGTGCTGGAGCTGACCGGCCGCGCGCGCAGTTGGGGCATCACCGCGCAGCTGTATTCCCTGCGGCGCGCCAACGATGCCGGCCTGGGCGACACCCAGGCGCTGGAGGCACTGGCCCGCCTGGCCGCGGAGAAAGGTGCCGATGCCCTGGCGATCAGCCCGGTGCACGCGATGTTCGCCGCCAATCACGCTCAGTACAGCCCCTACTCGCCCTCCAGCCGGCTGTTCTTCAACGTCCTGCATGCTGCGCCCGGAGCGATTCTTGGCGATGCGGCAATGCACGCGGCGGTGGCCAACGCCGGCCTGCTGGCCGAACTGCAACGCCTCGAAGCCCTGCCGCTGATCGAGTGGCCGGCGGTGGCCTGTAGCCGCCAGCGCATCCTTCACCAGCTCTACGAAGACTTCGCCGGCAGCGCCACGCCGGAGCTGCGCGAGGACTTCGCACGCTTCCAGCGCGAAGGTGGCGACGCCCTGACCCAACACTGCCGCTTCGAGGCACTGCACGGCTACATGGTCAGCAACGCCCTGCCCTGGGACTGGCGGCAGTGGCCCGAGCATTACCGCGACCCGCAAAGCGCCCAGGTGCAGCACTTCGCCAGCCAGCATCACCACGAGGTGACCTTCCATGCCTTCGGCCAATGGCTGATCGCCCGCGGCTTGCAGCGTGCCCAGCGAGCAGCCCGGGATGCCGGCATGGGCGTGGGCATCATCGCCGACCTCGCCGTCGGCACCGATGCGTCCGGCAGCCAGGCCTGGTCGCGCCAGGCCGAATTGCTGCAGGCAGTCACCGTCGGCGCGCCACCGGATGTGCTCAACCGTTCGGGGCAGAACTGGGGCGTTTCGGCGTTCTCGCCCACCGGCCTGCAGCAGCATGGCTTTCGCGCCTTCATCGAGATGCTTCAGGCCAACCTGGCCCACGCCGGGGGTATTCGCATCGACCACGTGATGGGCCTCAAGCGCCTGTGGGTGATCCCTCAGGGCGCATCGTCCGATGCCGGCGCCTACCTCAACTACCCGCTCACCGATCTGCTGCGCCTGCTTGCTCTGGAGTCCTGGCGTCACCGCGCCCTGGTCATCGGCGAAGACCTCGGCACCGTACCCGAAGGCCTGCGCGAAGAACTGGCGCGGCGCAACATCCTCGGCATGCGCGTGCTGTTGTTCGAACAGCAGCACGGGCGCTTCATCCCCGCGCAGCACTGGCCGCGCGACGCCCTGGCGATCAGCACCACCCACGACCTGCCAAGCATCAGCGGCTGGTTGCAGGGCAAGGACATCGACTGGCGCCTGCAGGCCGGTCACAGCAGCGCAGAGCAGGCGGCCAGTGACCGCCCGGAGCGCGACCGCGAGCGCGCGGCCCTGGTCGATACCCTGGTGGAAAGCGGCCAACTGCACAGCCACCACAGTAGCGACGAAGAACGCCTCGAAGCCAGCATCGGCTTCCTCGGCAGCACCCCGGCGCCGCTGGTGCTGCTGCCGCTCGAAGACCTTACCGCGGAGCTGGAGCAGCCCAACCTGCCCGGCCCCGGCGACATCCACCCCAACTGGCGCCGCCGCCAGCACCACCCGGTAGACACGCTGCTCGACCAACCAGGCGCCGCGCGCCGCCTGGCCCGGTTGTGCGCGACTCGGCAAGAGGCTAGTCATGACTGATCTGCGCGCCACCCTGCGTCTGCAATTCCACCAGGGCTTCACCCTGGACGATGCCGTGCCCCTGGTGCAGTACTTCTCGCGGCTGGGCATCAGCCACATCTATGCCTCGCCGCTGCTCACCGCACGGCCCGGTTCGATGCATGGCTACGACGTGATCGACCCGACCCGGATCAACCCCGAACTGGGCGGTGAGCCGGCCTTGCTGCGCCTGGTCGAAGCCCTGCGCGCGCAGCGCATCGGCCTGATCCTCGACATCGTGTCCAACCACATGGCGGTCGGCGGCGACGGCAATCCCTGGTGGCTGGACGTACTCGAGTGGGGCGTCAGCAGCCCCTACGCGCAGTTCTTCGACATCCAGTGGCAGTCCCACGACCCGGCCATGTACGGCCAGCTGCTCGTGCCGTTCCTGCGCTGCGACTACGGTGAGGCCCTGGCCGCGGGCGACATCGTCCTGCATTTCGACTGCACCACCGGCGCGTTCTACGCCCAGCACTTCGAACACCGCCTGCCGATCAGCCCGCCGAGTTACGGCGACATTCTGCGCAACAGCGACGACACTACCCTCAGCGCCCTGGCACGCCGTTTCGATACCCTCAGCGGCGACCCGCAGGCCTGGCACAGCGCCCAGGCGTTACGTGCCGAGCTGCGGGAGCTGGGGTGCCCGGCCGACGCCATCGCGCCGACCATCCAGCGTGCCCTGGCGCAGTACCGGCCTGATAGCGAAGCCGGCTTGCAGCGCCTGCATGCTCTGCTCGAACGCCAGCACTACCGGGTCGCCAACTGGCGTACCGCGGCGGATGACATCAACTGGCGGCGCTTCTTCGACATTACCGAGCTGGGTGGCCTGCGCGTGGAGCAGGCCGTGGTGTTCGAGGCCACCCACGCGAAGATCTTCGAGTTGATCGAGCGCGGCCTGGTCGACGGCCTGCGCATCGACCACGTCGACGGCCTGGCCAACCCGCGTGCCTATTGCCGGCGCCTGCGCCGTCGCGTCGACAGCCTGCTCGACAAGCGCCCACCGTTGCTACACGGCCAGCCGTTCCCGATCTACGTGGAGAAGATCCTCGGCCACGGCGAGCAATTGCCGGACGACTGGGGCGTCAACGGCACCACCGGCTATGAATTCATGAACCAGCTGTCGCTGCTGCAGCACGACCCGCGTGGCGAAGCGCCGCTGAGCGCATTGTGGAGCACGGTCAGCGGGCGCAGCGCCGATTTCATGGAGGAAGCGCGCAGCGCGCGTTACCTGGTGCTGACCAGCTCCCTGGCCGGTGATGTCGAGGAAGTCGCCCAGGGCCTGCTGCAGATCGCCCGGCATGACCTCTACACCCGTGACCTGACCCTGGGCGCGATCCGTCGCGCGCTGATCGAGCTGATCGTGCACTTCCCGGTGTACCGCACCTACGCCGGTGCTGGTGGCCGGTCGGCGCAGGACCAGGCGTTCTTCGCCCAGGCCCTGGAAGGCGCGCGCAGCACCCTGGCCGAAGCCGACTGGCCGCTGCTCGATCACCTCGATCGCTGGCTCGGCGCACAGCCACTGCGCGAATTGTCGCCCGGCCCGGCCCGGCAGCTGCGTGAAAAGGTGCTGATCCGCTTCCAGCAACTGACCTCGCCCGCTGCGGCCAAGGCCGTCGAGGACACTGCCTGTTACCGCTCCGGCGTACTGCTGTCGCGCTACGACGTCGGCTTCGATCCGCAGCACTTCAGCGCGCCGCTGGCTGACTTCCACGCGCAATGTCGGCAACGCGCGGCACGCTTTCCCGAGAACCTGCTGGCCACCGCCACCCACGACCACAAGCGTGGCGAGGACAGCCGCGCGCGCCTGGCCGTGCTCAGCGAACGTGCCGAGTGGTTCGCCGAACGCAGCGCACACTGGCGCACCCTGAGCGCCGCGCTGCACGACGCGGGCGAGGAGCCGGCACCGAATGCGGCAGATGAAGCGTTGCTGTTCCAGGCCCTGCTCGGCAGCTGGCCGCTGACGCTGCGCGTGGATGACGAGGACGGCCTGCGCGAGTACTTCGAGCGGCTGGTGCGCTGGCAGGAAAAGGCCCTGCGCGAAGCCAAACTGGCCAGCAGCTGGAGCGCGCCGAATGCCGATTACGAAGCCGGCTGCCGGGGTTTTCTCGAACGCCTGCTGACCGGCGACGAAGGCCTTGAGCTGCGCACTCAGATCGCTGCCGGCGCAGCGCAGATCGCCCCGGCGGGCGCCCTCAACAGCCTGGCCCAGTGCCTGCTGCGCCTGAGCACGCCAGGCGTGCCAGACCTGTATCAGGGCGCCGAGTTCTGGGATTTCAGCCTGGTCGACCCGGACAACCGCCGCGAAGTCGACTTTGCCGCACGCATCGCCGCCCTCACCCAGTTGCCGGCCCTCGCCGAGTTACTGGCCAACTGGCAGAACGGCCATATCAAGCAGTGGCTGATCAGCAATGTGCTGGCCATCCGCTACGCTCGCCCGGAGCTGTTCCGCGACGGCGATTACCAGGCGCTGACTGTAGAGGGGCCGGCCGCCGAGCAGGTCCTGGCGTTCTCCCGCAGCCTGGGCGACAGCCACCTGCTGGTCGTGGTACCGCGTCTGGCCAGTGCGCTGCTGGGTAATGCCGAAACCCCGCACATCCCCGCTGCGCGCTGGGGCGATACCCGCGTGATCCTGCCCGCGACGCTGGTCGACGGCAGCCTGAGCAGCCTCTTCAGCACCCGCGCCATTCATCCGCAACAGGGCAGCCTGGCCCTGGGCGAGGTGTTGGCGGACTTCCCCGTCAACCTGCTCCTTCTCAAGCCCACCACTCAGGAGTCATCGCCATGAGCATTGATGATCGCATCCGTGAATTCGCCTACCAGATCTGGGAATCCGAAGGCCGCCCCGAGGGCCAGCAGGCCCGCCATTGGGAAATGGCGCGCAAGCTCGCCGAAGCCGAAGCGGTCAGCGAGCCGCAAGCAGTGCCGCGCCGGCGCATCAGCAAGCCCAAGGCGGTGACCCTGGCCGAAGCGGAAGCCGAAGCGGACAAGCCCGAACTGCTGAAAAAGCCACGCCCACGCAGCAGCGCTGCACCAGCGGTGGCGAAAGAACCGAAAGCGGCCAAGGCGCCCAAAGCACCGAAGCCCCCGAAAGCCTGATGGATGGGCCCCCGCGCCCGATTAAGGACCGACCATGAGCAAGCGGCACGCCCCCAGCACCTCCCCAGCCACGCCCACCGAGCACGCCGTGGCCAGGCAGACGTCTCGCATCACCGAGGGTCACCCGTTCCCGCTCGGCGCCACCTGGGACGGCCTCGGCGTCAATTTCGCACTGTTTTCCGCGCACGCCACCAAGGTTGAGCTGTGCCTGTTCGACAGCACCGGCGAGCATGAGCTCGAACGCATCGAGCTGCCCGAGTACACCGACGAAATCTGGCACGGCTACCTGCCCGACGCCCATCCGGGCCAGGTCTACGGCTACCGCGTGCATGGTCCCTACGAGCCCAAGGCCGGGCATCGCTTCAACCCCAACAAGCTGCTGATCGACCCCTACGCCAAGCAGTTGGTCGGCGCGCTGAAGTGGTCGGAATCGCTGTTCGGCTACACCATCGGCCACCCCGACGGCGACCTCAGTTTCGACGAGCGCGACAGTGCGCCCTTCGTGCCCAAGTGCAAGGTCATCGACCCGGCCTACACCTGGGGCACGCACCAGTCCGCACGCGTGCCGTGGGACAAGACCGTGCTCTACGAAGCGCACCTGCGCGGCCTGACCATGCGCCATCCGGCGGTGCCGGAAGACAAGCGCGGCACCTTCGCCGGGCTGATGAACAGCGAGGTGATCAAGCACATCCGCAAGCTGGGCGTGTCTTCCGTCGAACTGCTGCCCGTGCATGCCTTCGTCAATGACCAGCACCTGCTGGAAAAAGGCATGAACAACTACTGGGGCTACAACAGCATCGGTTTCTTCGCGCCCCACCCGCGCTACCTGGCCAGCGGTCATATCAACGAGTTCAAGGAGATGGCCGCGCACCTGCACGACGCCGGCCTGGAGCTGATCCTCGACGTGGTCTACAACCACACCGCCGAGGGCAACGAGCTGGGCCCGACGCTGTCCATGCGCGGCATCGACAACGCCAGCTACTACCGCCTGATGCCCGACGACAAGCGCTTCTACATCAACGATTCCGGCACCGGCAACACCCTCGACCTGAGCCACCCCTGCGTGCTGCAGATGGTCACCGACTCGCTGCGCTACTGGGCCACGGAGATGGGCGTGGACGGCTTCCGTTTCGACCTGGCGACCATCCTCGCCCGCGCCCACGACGGTTACGACGAGCGTCACAGCTTCCTCGTCGCCTGCCGCCAGGACCCGGTTTTGAGCAAGGTCAAGCTGATCGCCGAGCCTTGGGACTGCGGCCCTGGCGGCTATCAGGTCGGCGGCTTCCCGCCGGGCTGGGCGGAGTGGAACGACAAGTTCCGCGACAACGTGCGTGGCTTCTGGAAAGGCGACGAAGGCCAGCTGGCCGAACTGGCCAGCCGCCTCACCGCCTCCGGCGACCTCTACAACCAGCGCGGGCGACGGCCATTCACCTCGGTCAACTTCATCACCGCCCACGATGGCTTCACCCTCAACGACCTGGTCTCGTACAACGACAAGCACAACGAGGACAACGACGAGAACAACCAGGACGGCAGCAACAACAACCTGTCGTGGAACCACGGCGTCGAAGGCCCCACCGATGACCCGCAGATCATCGAGCTGCGCTTTCGCCAGATGCGCAACTTCTTCGCCACCCTGCTGCTGGCCCAGGGCACGCCGATGCTGGTGGCCGGCGACGAGTTCGCCCGCACCCAGCACGGCAACAACAACGCCTACTGCCAGGACAGCGAGATCGGCTGGATCAACTGGGACCTGGGCGAGGAAGGCAAGGCCCTGCTCGGCTTCGTCACCCGCCTGATCAAGCTGCGCATGAGCTACCCGATCCTGCGCCGCGGGCGGTTCTTCGTCGGCGCCTACAACGAGGAACTCGGCGTCAAGGACGTGACCTGGGTGTCGCCCTGCGGCGCGGAAATGAACGAGGAACAGTGGCACGATCCCAACGCGCGCTGCCTGGGCATGCTCCTCGACGGCCGTGCGCAACCCACCGGCATCCGCCGCAGTGGCGCCGACGCGACCCTGCTGCTGGTGGTCAACGCGCACCACGACATGGTCAATTTCCGCCTGCCGGAAGTGGCGCTGGGCATGGGTTGGAGCTGCCTGCTCGACACCAACCGGCCGGACGACGACAGCCGCGAGCAGCACGCCTTCGGCAGCGAGTTCGCGGTCACCAGTCGCTCGCTGCTGCTGTTCGAGCTGCAACGGGAGCCGGGCCATGCCTGAGCTCGCGGATCGGCTCGCGCGGTTCCTCGAGGATCGCCGCCAGGTGCCCGCGGATACCGCGGCGCTCGGCGCCTGCCTGGATGAGCTGATCGCCGCCGGCCTCGACCAGTTGCCGCTGCCCGGCAGCGGACGAACCCTGCAACGCTGGCAGGCGCTGGCGCAGGTAGCGGCGTATGACCTGAGCCTGTGCAAGCTCTACGAGGGCCATACTGACGCCCTCGCCATCCTCCAGGAGTGCGGCGCCGAACGCCCGGCGGCGACCTGCAGCCTGGGCACCTGGGCCGCCGAACCTGCGCAGGCGCGGGTGCATATCAACGCCCGCGACTCGCGCCAGGATGTACGCCTGGACGGGCGCAAGGCCTGGTGTTCCGGCGCGGCGGTACTCAGCCATGCCCTCCTCACCGGCTGGGACGAGGAAGGCAAACAGCAACTGGTGACCGTGGCACTCGACCAGCCCGGCGTGAACGTGACCGACGCCGGCTGGAAGGCCGTGGGCATGGCCGCCACCCAGAGTGTCGAGGTGCTGTTCGAGCAGGCGCGCGGGCATTGCGTCGGCCAGGCCGATGGCTATCTGCAGCGCCCTGGCTTCTGGCAGGGCGGCGCCGGCATCGCGGCCTGTTGGTACGGCGCCGCGCAGGGCATCGCCGAGGCGTTGCGCAGCCACTGTGCCCGGCATGACGACGCACACGCCCTGGCCCACCTCGGCGCGGTGGACGCGGCGCTCTACGCCGCCGCGGCAAGCCTGCGCAGCTGCGCTGCGTGGATCGACGCCAACCCCACCGCGACGGCCGAGTTGCCGGTGCGCCGGGTACGCGCAATCTGCGAGCACACCGCCGATAGCGTACTGCGCCACACCGGCCGCGCCCTTGGCGCCGCACCGTACTGCCGTGAAGAACACCTGGCCCGGCGCCTCGCCGACCTGCCGGTGTACCTGCGTCAGAGCCACGCCGAGCGCGACCTCGGCGAACAGGGCCGACAGGCCGCCAACGAACCCGCAGGGAGCTGGGTGCTATGAAACTCGAAACCCGCCACAACACCGGTACCTCGCTACACGCCTGGAACACCTCGCTGAGCCTGGCCAAGGTGCATGCCATCACCTGCGAGGAACTGGTTCCGGCGCAGGCGCGGGTGGTGGTCATCGCGCCGCACCCGGACGACGAGGTCCTCGGCTGCGGTGGCCTGCTGCAACTGGTGGCACGCCTGCAGCGGCCGATCCTGCTGATTTCGGTGACCGCCGGCGGCGCCAGCCATCCGGGCTCGGCGCGCTGGTCCGAACACCGCCTGAGCATCGTGCGCCCGCAGGAAAGCGCCGAGGCCCTGCGCCGCCTGGGCCTGCCGCTCAACGAGCTGAAATGGCTGCACGCCGGCCTGCCGGATTCGGCGGTGGCGGCGCACGAGGACGCGCTGCAGCAGCTCCTGCTTGCCCATCTGCGCCCGAGCGACGAGGTCTTCACCACCTGGCGCGACGACGGCCATTGCGACCACGAGGCCGTGGCCCGAGCCTCGCTGGCCGCTGCCGCACAGGTCGGCGCCCGCGTCCACGAAGTGCCGATCTGGGCATGGCACTGGGCAACCCCGGAAGACCCGCGCATCCCCTGGGAGCGGGCGCGCAAGCTGCACCTCGACCGCTGGACGCAGGCCCGCAAGCGCCACGCGATCCAGGCCTTCGCCAGCCAGATCCACCCCGACGCCGAGTCCGGTCTGGCACCGGTGCTCGCCCCGCAAACCCTGGAACGCCTGCAGCAGGCCTTCGAAGTGGTGTTCGTATGAGCGTCGCCGATGCCTATTTCGATGATCTGTTCAGCCACAGCAGTGACCCCTGGGCCATGCGTCAGCGCTGGTACGAACAGCGCAAGCGCGACCTGACCCTCGCCGCCCTGCCGCAGCAGCGTTACGGCCTCGGCTTCGAGGCCGGCTGCGCCAATGGCGAACTGAGCCTGCGCCTGGCCGAGCGCTGCGATGACCTGTTGTGCTGCGACACCTCGGCCGCCGCCGTCGGCCTGGCCCGCCAGCGCCTGCAGGCGATGCCCCATGCCCGCGTGCAGCAGGCGCGTCTGCCGGGGCAATGGCCGCGCGGCGAATTCGACCTGATCGTGATCAGCGAACTCGGCTATTACCTCGACCCGCGCGATCTGCGCCTGTTGATCGGCAAGGCACGTGCCGCGCTGGCGGTCGATGGCACCCTGCTCGCCTGCCACTGGCGCCACCCGATTGCCGAATGCCCGCAGAGTGGCGACCAGGTGCACACCTGCCTGCAGGAGCGCCTGCACCTGGAACACCTGCTGCACCATGAGGAAGCCGACTTCCTGCTGGATGTGTGGGGCACGGCGGCCACCTCGGTCGCCGAACGCGAGGGCCTGCTCGGGAGTTCGGCATGATCGGTGTGGTGGTGCCTGCGCACAACGAGGAGGCCCTGCTGGCGGCCTGCATCCAGGCCATTCGCCAGGCGGCCGCGCACCCGGGCCTGAATGGCGAAGCCGTGCAGATCGTTCTGGTGCTCGACAGCTGTGACGACGGCAGCGCCTCCATCGCCGCAGACGCCGGCATCGAATGCCTGAGCGTGAACGCACGCAACGTCGGCTACGCACGGGCCATGGGCGTCGAGCACCTGGTCGCCCTCGGCGCGCGCTGGATCGCCTGCACCGATGCCGACAGCCAGGTCGCCGAGGACTGGCTGGTCGCACAGCTGTCACTGGGCGCGGAAATGGTCTGCGGCACCGTGCAGGTGCGCGACTGGGGCGACATCCAGTTGCCCACGCAGCAGCGCTACGCCGAGGCCTACACCCAGGCCGACGGTCATCGCCACATCCACGGCGCCAACCTGGGTTTCTGCACGGCGGCCTACCTGCGCGCCGGCGGTTTCCAGCACCTATCGGTGAACGAGGACGTGAACCTGGTGCGCGCCTTCGAGCGCGACGGCGCCTGCATTTCCTGGAGCTGCATGCCCCAGGTGATCACCAGCGCGCGCCTGCAGGGCCGCGCCAGCGGCGGCTTTGCCGATTACCTGCGCGGCCTGTTGCCCGGCACCCTGGCCGAAGAAGGCTGAGCCACGGCGCCCACACGTCTGGCGCGCCATCGCACGCCTAAAAAACCTGAACCGCCCCGTGCCCTTCCAGTCCGAATAGTAGGTGCCGCCCGCCCGGCACCCCTTCATTCACTGCACCCGGGAACAGCATGCAGACCCATCCCTCCAGGCTTCGCCAGCTCGTATCTGCGCCGCCTGATCAGCCTGCATTCGCGCAGTGCGCGTCCGCCTGCTACTCCCGTGAGGACGCGTTATGAAAGCCGTTGTTTTCCATGCCGTCGGAGACATCCGCCTCGACGAGGTCGCCGAACCCACACTGATCGAGCCAACCGACGCCATCATTCGCCTGACCGCCTCGGCCATCTGCGGCACCGACCTGCACTTCGTGCGGGGCACCGTCAGCCCGATGAAGCCCGGCACCATTCTCGGCCACGAAGGCGTGGGCATCGTCGAACAGCTCGGCAGCGACGTGCGCAACCTGCAGATCGGCGACCGCGTGGTGGTGCCCTCGACCATCGCCTGCGGCAACTGCGCCTATTGCCGCGCCGGCTACTACGCCCAGTGCGACGAGGCCAACCCCAACGGCAAGGAGGCCGGCACCGCCTTCTTCGGCGGCCCGGAGCCCAGTGGCCCGTTCCACGGCCTGCAGGCGGAAAAGGCGCGCATCCCCTATGCCAACATCGGCCTGATCAAGCTGCCCAGCGAGATCAGCGATGACCAGGCGATCCTGCTTTCCGACATTTTCCCCACCGGCTATTTCGGTGCGGAAATGGCCGAGATCACCGCCGGCGATACCGTGGCGGTGTTCGGCTGCGGCCCGGTGGGACAGTTCGCCATCGCCAGCGCCAAGCTGCTCGGCGCGGCCCGGGTGTTCGCCATCGACCACCTCGACGACCGCCTGCAGATGGCCCGCCAGCAAGGTGCCGAGACCATCAACTTCGATCAGGAGGACCCGGTTGAGACGCTCAAGCGTCTCACCGCCGGGATCGGCGTGGACCGTGCCATCGATGCGGTCGGGGTCGACGCCGAGCATTCGTGTCATGCCGACGAGCATCAGGTTGCCAGCTTCCGCAAGGAGATGGCCGAGGTCACCCCGCAAACCCATCCGGACGGCGCCAACTGGCACCCCGGCGACGCACCGAGCCAGGCCCTGCAATGGGCGGTCGAGGCGCTGGCCAAGGCTGGCACGCTGTCGATCATCGGCGTCTATCCGCAGCAGGCGCGCAACTTTCCCATCGGTACGGCGATGAACAAGAACCTGACCATCAACATGGGTAATTGCCACCACCGCAAGTACATCCCTCTGCTCATTGACCTGGTGCTTAACAAGCGCATCGACCCGGCGAAGATCCTCACCCAGGTCAAGCCGATGAACGACGCCATCGAGGCCTTCAAGGCCTTCGACCGCCGCGAGAGTGGCTGGATCAAGGTCGAGCTGCACCCGCAGCAGCTGAACCTGTCCGGCACTGGCAGCGAGGAAACGCTGGTCGGCGAAGCGCAGCTGGACGAGGCCATCCAGGGCTCGACCGGCAGCCCTTCGCGCCCCGCATGAGCAGGCAGGAAGCCGTCCATGAGCAGTGATATCCGCATCGGTATTTCAGGTTGGCGCTACGCGCCATGGCGCGGGGACTTCTACCCCAAGGGCCTCACGCACAAGCGCGAGCTGGCATTCGCCTCGCGGGCGGTCAACAGCATCGAGATCAACGGCTCGTTCTACGCTCTGCAGACCCCGCAACGCTACGCCGGCTGGTATGCGGACGTGCCCGACGACTTCGTTTTCAGCATCAAGGCGCCGCGCTACATCACCCATATCAGGCGTCTGCACGCGATCGAGGAGCCATTGGCCAACTTCTTCGCCTCGGGCCTGTTCCAGCTCAAGCATAAGTTGGGGCCGATCCTCTGGCAGTTCCCGCCCAGCTTCGCCTTCGACGAGACGCTGTTCGACGAATTCCTCCAGCAGCTGCCCGCTGACGGCGCCGCCGCCAAGCGCTGCGCGCGGCACTGCGACGCACGCATGGCGACAGATGATTACCTGGCCATTCCCGGCGAGCAGCGCCTGCGTCACGCCGTGGAAATTCGCAACGACAGCTTCCTCACGCCCATCTTCGTCGAACAGCTACGCCGGCACAAAGTGGCGCTGGTCGTGGCCGATACCGCTGGCAAATGGCCGTATATCGAGGACCTCACCGCCGACTTCGTCTACCTGCGGCTGCATGGCGACAAGAAGCTCTACAGCAGCGGTTATTCGGAGACCGCGCTGCAACGCTGGTGTGAACGCATTGACCTGTGGCGCCAGGGCCGGCAGCCGGACGACGCCCACCTGATCAAGGAACGCGGCGGCAAGGGCCGCAATGCTCGCGACATCTACTGCTACTTCGACAACGATGTGAAGGTGCGTGCGCCCTACGATGCGCGGCGCCTGCTGGAGAAACTCGGCCTGGCGGACACGCTCGACGCGGTGCCTGGCCAACTGCAGGGAGCCGCCTGATGCAAACCTCACCCATGCTCCACCTGGTCGGCAAGAACCAGGCGGTGAATACGCTCAAGGTGTTGACGGTGAATACCCACAAGGGCTTCACCTTCTTCAACCGTCGTTTCATCCTGCCCGAACTGCGCGAGGCGGTGCGCACCACCGGCGCCGACGTTGTCTTTTTGCAGGAAGTGCTCGGCGCTCACCAGCGCCACGCCAAACGCTTCGACAACTGGCCGCAGACGCCGCACTACGAATTCCTCGCCGACAGCATGTGGACCGAGTTCGCCTACGGCCGCAACGCCGTGTACCCCGATGGCGACCACGGCAACGCGCTGCTGTCGAAATTCCCCATCCTGCGCCACGAGAACCTCGACGTGTCCATCAGTGGCAACGAAGAGGAACGCGGCCTGCTGCACTCGGTGCTCGACGTGCCCGGCCATGAAGTGCATGCCATCTGCGTGCACCTGGGCCTGCGCGAGTCGCACCGCCAGCAGCAGCTGCAACTGCTCTGCGATGTGGTCGCCGGCCTGCCGGCGGATGCTCCGGTGATCGTCGCCGGGGACTTCAATGACTGGCGCCTGCGCGCCGATGCCGTGCTCGCCCGCCAGGGCCTCAAGGAAGTTTTCGTCAGCCAGCACGGTGCACCGGCCAGGAGCTTTCCGGCGCGCTGGCCGCTGCTGTGCCTGGACCGCATCTACGTGCGCAACGTGCAAACCCGCAACCCGATCGTGCTTTCAACCCGTCCATGGTCGCACCTCTCCGACCATGCGCCGCTCGCTGTGGAGATACACCTATGAGTTACGAATGGCGCGACGGCAACCAGGTCGAGCTGCTGATCAACGGCGAGGAGTTCTACCCTCGCGTGTTCGAGGCAATCCGCACTGCGCGCAAGGAAGTGCTGCTGGAAACCTTCATCATCTTCGAGGACAAGGTCGGTGCCGAGCTGCAACAGGCGCTGATCCAGGCCGCCGGCAATGGCGCCCGCGTGGAGATCACCGTGGACGGCTACGGCACCGCGGACCTCAGCGCGCCGTTCCTCGCCGAGATGATCGAAGCCGGGGTCAAGATCCACATGTTCGACCCCAGCCCGCGGGTGCTTGGCATGCGCACCAACCTGTTTCGCCGCCTGCACCGCAAGGTCGTGGTGGTCGACGCCGAACTGGCGTTCATCGGCGGCATCAACTATTCCGCCGACCACCTCGGCGATTTCGGGCCGATGGCCAAGCAGGATTACGCCGTGGCGGTGCGCGGGCCGATTGTCGCTGACATCCACCGCGATACCCTGCAGATGCTCAGCCCGGCCGAGCGTGACAGCAGCAAGCTGACGCCGGTGACGCGCCACGCCGGCGACTCGCGGATTCGCCTGTCGGTGCGCGACAACGACGAGCGCAACGACGACATCGAAAAGCAGTACCTGGATGCCATGCGCAACGCCCAGCACCGCATGGTGATCGCCAACGCGTATTTCTTTCCCGGCTACCGGCTGATCCGCGAAATGCGCAACGCCTCGCGCCGCGGGGTCAAGGTCACCCTGATCCTCCAGGGCCAGCCAGACATGCCCTGGGCCCGTGGTTTCTCGCGCCTGCTGTACAACTACCTGCTGCGCGAAGGCATCACCATTTACGAGTACTGCCAGCGCCCGCTGCACGGCAAGGTCGCGCTGATCGACCGCGAGTGGTCGACCGTGGGTTCGAGCAACCTCGACCCGCTGAGCCTGTCGCTGAACCTGGAAGCCAACCTGATCATCCGTGATCCCGCATTCAACCAGCGCCTGTACGACCACCTGATCAACCTGGCCTCCGAACACTGCAAGCCGATCAGCCTGGAGCGGATTCTGCGTGGCTACTGGTGGCGCGCGCCGATCATCTTCCTCAGCTTCCACTTCCTGCGCCATTTCCCGGCCATTGCCGGCTGGCTACCGGCGCATACGCCAAAGCTGAAATCGCTGAAGACCGTGGCCATCAATGATGGCACCAGCGAAGTGTGTTTCGAACAGGAGAAGGTGTCATGAGCACGGATGCGCAAGAAGACGCCAAGCAGAACCCGAAAAGCAGCCGCCGGGCCACGCAGATCCGCTGGGCCAAGCGCGCGCTGAACCTGCTGTTCTTCATCCTGGTGCCGGTGTTGCTGTTCATGCTGGTGAAGAATCTGGAATGGAACGAGGTCAAGGATGCGATCCAGGGCTACAGCGCACCGATCCTGCTGGCATGCGTGGCGATCACCGCGCTCAGCTTTACCATCTTCAGCAGCTACGACCTGCTGGGTCGGGTCTATGTGAAGCACACCCTGCCCGCGCGGCAGATCATGCCGGTGGGCTTCGTCGCCTACGCCTTCAACCTCAATCTCAGCTCCTGGGTCGGTGCCATCGCCCTGCGCTACCGGCTCTATTCGCGCCTGGGCCTGGACGTGCCGACCATCACCAAGGTGCTGACCTTCAGCCTGGTGACCAACTGGCTGGGCTACATGATCATGGCCGGCGGCGTATTCGCCCTGCGCCTGGTCGACTTGCCGGAGGGCTGGGCAATCGGCGTCACCGGCCTGCAGCTGATCGGCTTCGCCCTGCTGGCCGTGTCCGCCACCTACCTGCTGGCCTGCCGCTTTGCCAAGCGCCGCGCCTGGAGTTTTCGCGACCACGAACTGACCCTGCCATCACTGCGCCTGGCCCTTAGCCAGGCCGGGCTGGCCATGCTCAACTGGTCGCTGTCCTCGCTGCTGGTGTTCCTCCTGCTGCCCGAGGGCGTCACCTACCCCACCGTGCTCGGCATCATGCTGATCAGCAGCATCGCTGGCGTTATCACCCACATTCCCGCCGGCCTCGGTGTGCTGGAAGCAGTGTTCATCGCCATGCTCCAGCATCAGGTGTCAAAAGGGGCGGTACTTGCCGCGCTGATCGGCTACCGGGCGATCTACCTGCTGCTGCCGCTGGCGGTGGCCGTCGGTGTCTACCTGGTCCTGGAAAAGCGCGCGAAGAAACTGCGCGCGCAGCAGGATTCGAGCAAAGCAGGCGGGAAGCCTGATAACCAGGACAGCAAGGCCAACGCGGTGGAAGCCTGAGCTGGTTCTCGAATGATGTGTCCAGATGCAGCGAGGCTGGGGGGGCTGAAGCCCACCCTACTCACAGAAGCTCGCACCAACTGATCGTTCCCACGCTCCGCGTGGGAGCGCCACACGCTGCCGGACGTTACGGACGCAGAGCGTCCTCGTCCTCGGATGCATTCCCACGCGGAGCGCGGGAACGATCAAGCTGCAGCACCATCCCTAGCGCTCAACCGGGCGCAGGATCAATGCACCCAGCGGCGGCAGATCGAGCACCAGCGAGTGGTTCTCGCCGTGGCTGATCAGCTCCTCGGCCTGCACCTCGCCCTGGGTGCCGGCGTTGGAACCGCTGTACTGCTCGGCATCACTGTTCAGTGCCACCGCCCAGGTGCCGCCCAGCGGCACGCCGATGCGATAACCCGGCCGCGGCTCCGGAGTGAAGTTGTGCACCACCAGCAGCGGTGAGCCGTCCTGGCCCAGGCGCAGCCAGGCGTAGACACTGTTGCTCTGGTCGTCGCCAATCAGCCAGCGGAAGCCTTCGGCGCGGCCGTCCTGCTGGTACAGCGCCGGCTCGTGGCGCAGCAGGTAGTTGAGATCGCGTAGCAGGCCCTGTACGCCCTGATGCTCGGAATAGCGCAGCAGGTACCAGTCGAGCTGGGCATCGTGGTTCCACTCGCGCCACTGGCCGAATTCGCAGCCCATGAACAGCAGCTTCTTGCCGGGATGGCTCCACATGAAGCTGAAGTACAGGCGCAGGTTGGCGAATTTCTGCCAGCGGTCGCCGGGCATCTTGTCCAGCAGCGAGCGCTTGCCGTGCACCACTTCGTCATGGGAGATCGGCAGGATGAACTGCTCGGAGAAGGCGTAGAGCAGGCCGAACGTCAGTTGGTGGTGATGATGGCTGCGATGCAGCGGGTCTTCGCTGGCGTACTTGAGGCTGTCGTGCATCCAGCCCATGTTCCACTTGTAGGCGAAGCCGAGGCCACCTTCACGGGTCGGGCTGCTTACGCCGGGCCAGGCGGTGGACTCCTCGGCGATCACCAAGGCGCCCGGCACCTCGGTGGCGACCACGTCGTTGAGGTGGCGGATGAAGTCGATGGCTTCGAGGTTCTCGCGACCGCCGTGGCGGTTGGGGATCCACTCGCCGGCCTTGCGCGAGTAGTCGCGGTAGAGCATCGAGGCCACCGCATCCACGCGCAGCCCGTCGATGTGATAGGCGCGCAGCCAGTGCAGCGCCGAGGCCAGCATGAAGCCATGCACCTCGTTGCGGCCGAGGTTGTAGATGTAGGTGTCCCAGTCCTGGTGGAAGCCCTCGAACGGGTTTTCGTATTCGTACAGCGCGGTGCCATCGAAGCGGCCGAGGCCGTGGCCGTCGGTGGGGAAATGCGCCGGCACCCAGTCGAGAATCACGCCGATGCCGGCCTGGTGGCACTCGTCGATGAAGGCAGCGAAATCCTGCGGGCTGCCGTAGCGCGACGTCGGCGCGAACTGCGACAGCGGCTGGTAGCCCCAGGAACCACCGAACGGGTGTTCCATGATCGGCAACAGCTCGATGTGGGTGAAGCCCATGTCCAGCACATAGGGAATCAGCTGCTCGCCCAGTTCGTGCCAGCTCAGTGGGCGGGCACTTTCGTCTTCGCCGGCGTGGCGCCAGGAGCCGGCGTGCACCTCGTAGATCGACAGCGGCCGGTCGTGGCCCTGGCGCTCGCGGCGGCTGTCCATCCATTCGCTGTCATGCCAGTCGAACGCCAGCGGCGCCGACACCACCGAGCCGGTGGCCGGTGGCAGTTCGGTGGCCAGGGCGACCGGGTCGGCCTTGTGCGGCAGCAGCCCGCCATGCCCGAGGATTTCGTACTTGTACACCTCGCCTGCACCCAGGCGCGGCACGAACAGTTCCCAGACGCCACTTGGGTAGCGCTGGCGCATGACATGGCGGCGACCGTCCCAGCCATTGAAGTGGCCGACCACCGAGACGCGCCTCGCGTTCGGCGCCCACACGGCGAAACGCACGCCGTCGATGCCCTCGTGGGTGGCGAGCTGCGCGCCGAAGCTCTTGCCCAGCTCGCGGTGGTTGCCCTCGGCGAACAGGTACAGGTCCATTTCGCCGAGCAGCGGGCCGAAGGCATAGGGGTCTTCGGTTTCCTGGGTGCCTTCGCCCCAGTGGATGCGGTAGCGATACGGCTGCTGATGGTCCAGGCGCAGGGTGAACAGGCCCGGCGTCTCGCTCTGGGTCATTTCGCCGATCACCGCGCCGCTACCGGCACTGAGCAACTCGATGCGCAAAGCGCCCGGCTGGTAGGTGCGCACCAGCAGTCCCTGGCCATCCTCGTGCGGGCCGAGGAAGGCGAAGGGATCGCGGTGCTCGCCGCGCACCAGCGCCTCGATGTCCGCGCGCTGGCTGTCGTCATGACTCATGTAGTGCTCCCCAGAAGATGCGTGCTCAGTTCCATCAGCCCGGCCAGTGGCACTTCCAGCCAGTCGGGGCGATAGCGAGCTTCATACAGAATTTCGTAGGCGGCCTTCTCGATGCACAGCAGCGCCAGGGCCATGCCCTCGCCTTCGCGCTCGTGCCAGGCGTGCGGCAGGTTGGCGGCCGCCAGGCGGTAGCTGTCGTAGAAAGCGGTGCGTGCCTGGTGCAGGTAGGTACTGGCAATGGCGGTGCGCGCCTGTTCGGCTGCACTGGATGCATCCGCGCCCTGGCTGGTACGTCGGGCCATCGCCGCGGCGTAGTCGAACGAGCGCAGCATGCCGGCAACGTCCTTCAGCGGGCTGTAGCGCGCACGGCGCTGTTCCAGGCTGCGTGCGGGTTCGCCTTCGAAGTCGATCAGGTAGGCGTCACCCTGCACGATCAGCACCTGACCCAGGTGCAGGTCGCCGTGCACGCGCATGCTCACGCCGCCACCGGCACGGGCTGCCAGGCGCTTGACCAGATTGAGCAGCTCGGCGCGGCGCTGCAGCAGCCAGTCAGCCTGCTCGGCAGCCTCGCCGGCCAGCGAAGCGCGCACTGCGGCGACGGCATCCAGCGCGTCCTCGACCTGGGCGGCAATCGCCGTGCCCCAGGCTTCGCTGTCGGCGCGGCTGGTTTCGTGCCAGCCGAAGTCGGGGTTGTCTGACTCCTGCGCCAGCACCCCGTGCATTTCGCCAAGGCGACGGCCGAGCATATGGGCGAACTGCTCCAGCTCGCGTAGCGCCAGGTACTGGTTCTCCACGGAGGACAGGCCACCGGCCAGCTCATCGCGGATCGCCCGCTCCAGGGTGTTCTGCGTCCAGGTCCAGGCATCGCCCTGATTGCTCAGGTAGGCCTGCAGGATCATCAGCGTGTGCGGCACGCCATCGGCATCCACCCGGCGCACTTCACCGAGCAGCGGCGCGATATTGGCGAAGCCCTTGGCCGTGAGGTAACCACCCACTTCGGCTTCCGGATGCACGCCGGGGAACACCCGGCGCACCAGTTTGAGCACCATGCGCCCGCCAATCACCGCCGAACTGTTGGATTGCTCGGCCGAGATCAGGCGAACTTCTTCGCCGGGCACCGCCTCCATCTCGCTGAAACGCTCGGTCGGCAGGAACTGTACCTCGCTGCCCTCCCACTCCAGCATTTGGCGGCTGGACAGGTGGTTGAGCACCGCGTAGGTGAATTCCGGCAGGGTGAAGGCGTCGGTCAACAGGCCGACCTGACGCCCACGGCGCAGGCGTGCCAGGGCCATCTGCTGCGGCAACGGGCTGCCGGGCTGGTGTTCGTCGACATAGGCCAGCGGGATCTGGTAGTGGTCATCGCCCACCGCCACCTCGCTGAGTACGCACAGGTCGCCGAACGGCACACTGCTGACCAGGCGCGGTTGCGGCGTTTGGCCGGCAGCGGAGAACCAGCGGCGCTTGGGCAGGTAGGCCTGCAGCGACTCGCGCTCGAGAATCTGGTTGTTCGGTGCCTGCCGCAGCTCCTGCAGGTCGCGCTTGATCACCAGGGTGGTCAGCTCCGGCAGGCGCTCGATGGGCGGAACGTGCCAACTGGGCATCTGCGCCTCGTCGGCGAGCAGGAACCAGTAGAAGCCGTACGGTGGCAGCGTCAGCAGGTAGTTGAGCTGGCCAATCGGCGGGAACGAGGTACCGCCGACCATTTCCACCGGCACCTTGCCCTCGAAAGCCGCCAGCTCCAGTTCGGCAGCCTGGGCCGTGCGCGAGACGTTGGCCACGCAGAGGATCAGCTCGTGCTTGCCGTCGACCCCGGTGAACTCGCGGATATAGGCCAGAATGCGGCGGTTGCTCGGCGCCAGCATCTTTAGGGTGCCGCGGCCGAAAGCCTTCTGCTGCTTGCGGATCGACAGCATGCGCCGTGTCCAGTTGAGCAGCGAGTGCGGGTCGCGCGCCTGAGCCTCGACGTTGACCGTCTGGAAGCCGTACAGCGGGTCCATGATCGGCGGCAGCACCAAGCTGGCCGGGTCGGCGCGGGAGAAGCCGCCGTTGCGGTCGATCGACCACTGCATCGGCGTACGAACGCCGTCGCGGTCGCCGAGGAAGATGTTGTCGCCCATGCCGATCTCGTCGCCGTAGTACAGCGTCGGCGTACCCGGCATCGACAGCAGCAGGCTGTTGAGCAGCTCGATGCGCCGGCGATCACGCTCGACCAGCGGCGCCAGGCGCCGGCGAATGCCCAGGTTGATTCGCGCACGGCGGTCGGCGGCGTAGTAGTTCCACAGGTAATCGCGCTCGTGGTCGCTGACCATTTCCAGGGTCAGTTCATCGTGGTTGCGCAGAAAGATCGCCCACTGGCAGTTTTCCGGGATGTCCGGGGTCTGGCGCAGGATATCGGTGATCGGGAAGCGGTCTTCCTGGGCGATGGCCATGTACATGCGCGGCATCAGCGGAAAATGGAACGCCATGTGGCATTCGTCGCCCGGCCCGCCGTTCTCGCCGCCGAAATACAGCTGGGTGTCTTCCGGCCACTGGTTGGCCTCGGCCAGCAGCATGCGGTCCGGGTACTTGGCGTCCAGCTCTGCCCGGATCTGCTTCAAGACGGTATGGGTCTCAGGCAGGTTCTCGTTGTTGGTGCCGTCACGCTCGATCAGGTACGGGATGGCGTCCAGGCGCAGGCCGTCGACACCCAGGTCGAGCCAGAAGCGCATCACGCTGAGCACTTCCTTCATCACCTGCGGGTTGTCGAAGTTGAGGTCCGGCTGATGCGAATAGAAGCGGTGCCAGAAGTACTGGCCGGCGACCGGGTCCCAGGTCCAGTTGGACTTCTCGGTGTCGAGGAAGATGATCCGCGTGCCCTGGTACTTCTGGTCGGTGTCGGACCAGACGTAGAAATCCCGCGCCTTGGAGCCCTTCTTCGCCTCGCGGGCACGCTTGAACCAGGGGTGCTGGTCCGAGGTGTGGTTGATCACCAGCTCGGTGATGATGCGCAGGCCGCGCTTGTGCGCCTCGGCGATGAAGCGCTTGGCATCGGCCATGCCGCCGTAATCCGGATGGATGCCGCGGTATTCGGCGATGTCGTAACCGTCGTCGCGGCGTGGCGAGGGGTAGAACGGCAGCAGCCAGATGGTGTTAACGCCCAGGTCGGCGATGTAGTCGAGCTTGTCGATCAGCCCGGGGAAATCGCCGATTCCATCGTTGTTGGAGTCGTAGTAGGACTTCACGTGGACCTGGTAGATGACTGCGTCCTTGTACCAGAACGGGTCATTGATGAAGGCGGCCGGTCTGCTTTTCTTCGCCATGCGTTGCTCCCTCGTTTCGTGTGGCTCAGCCAGCGGCGCGAATGCGCCAGATGCCGAATGGCAGGTGCCAGGGTTCGATGCGCATCCACTGGGTCTTGCCGTGCCAGGTCCAGGTGTGGCCGTTCATCAGATCCTCGCCGTGGGTCACGGCGTCCTCGGGCAGGCCCAGCTCCCACAGCGGCAGCTCGAAGTGCGCTTCCTGGGCGTTGACCGGGTCGAGGCTGATGGCGACCAGGATGAAATTGCTGCGGTCCTCGGTGCGTTTACCGAAGTAGAGGATGTTGTCGTTCCACGCCGTGTAGGCCTGGAAGCCAAGGTGGGTCTGCAGCGCCGGGTTCTGCCGGCGGATGCGGTTGAGCTGGGCGATCTCGCCGATGATGTTGCCGGGCGCGTGGTAGTCGCGCGGGCGGATCTCGTACTTCTCGGAGTTGAAGTACTCCTCCTTGCCCGGCACCGGCTCGGCTTCGCACAGCTCGAAGCCCGAATACATGCCCCACAGCCCGGAGCCCATGGTCGCCAGCGCGGCGCGAATGAGAAAACCCGGGCGCCCGCTGGTGTGCAGGAAGAACGGGTTGATGTCCGGCGTATTGACGAAGAAGTTCGGCCGGTAGCAATCACGCCATGGCGGCTGGTTGAGTTCGGTGAAGTAGCTTTCCAGCTCCTTCTTGGTGTTGCGCCAGGTGAAGTAGGTGTAGCTCTGGCTGAAGCCGAGCTTGCCCAGGCGCGCCATCATCGCCGGACGGGTGAAGGCCTCGGCGAGGAACATGACCTTGGGGTGATGGGCACGCACATCGGCGATCAGCCATTCCCAGAACGGCAGCGGCTTGGTGTGCGGGTTGTCGACGCGGAACAGGCTGACGCCCTGCTCCACCCAGCCGACCACCACATCACGCAGGGCCAGCCACAGGTCGGGAATCGAGTCTTCGGCATAGAAGTCGACGTTGACGATGTCCTCGTACTTCTTCGGCGGGTTCTCGGCGTGGCGGATGGTGCCGTCCGGGCGCCAGGTGAACCAGCCCGGATGCTCCTGCAGCCAGGGGTGATCCGGCGAGCATTGGATGGCGAAGTCGAGGGCGATCTCCAGGCCCTGGGAGCGCGCGGCGTCCACCAGTTCGCGAAAATCCTCCATGCTGCCGAGCTGCGGGTGCACCGCCTCGTGGCCGCCGTCGGCGCTGCCGATGGCGTACGGACTGCCGGGGTCGTCCGGCCCGGCCTTTAGCGAATTGTTCGGGCCCTTGCGGTGGGCACGGCCGATGGGGTGGATCGGCGGGAAATACAGCACGTCGAAGCCCATGGCGTTGATGTCGGGCAGGCGCTTGATCACATCGCGAAAGGTGCCGTGGCGCGTGGGATCGTCGGTTTCCGAGCGCGGGAACAGCTCGTACCAGCTGGCGAACTGTGCCAGCGGCCGCTCCACCTCGACCGGAAACAGCCGGCTGCGGGTCAGGTGCGGGCGGGCATCGGTGCGGGCCATCAGCTCCACGCTGGATTCGGCCAACAGCAGCTTGACGCTGTCCTCGACCGACGCGCTCTCGTCCAGTTGCACCTTCAGGCTCTGCAACTCGTCTGCCTGCTCGCCGCTGGAAGTGCGGGCAATCGCCTTGTCCAGCAGCAGTGCGCCTTCCTGCAGCTCCAGCTTGACCGGCACGCCGGCGGAGAACTTCTTCATCAGTTCGTAGGCGTAAGTGGCGTACTCGTCCCACCAGGCCTCGATGACGTAGACCACGCGGCCCACCTGGGTCGGCACGAAGCGGCCCTGCCAGCGGTCGTTGCCGAGGTTTTCCAGTGGTACCGCGTTCCAGTGCTCCTGGGACACCAGGCGCCAGAGCAGGCGCGCCGCCAGCTTGTCGTGGCCGTCGGCGAAGATCACCGCGTTGACTTGGACCTCGCCCCCGACCACGCCCTTGGCGGCGAAACGCCCGCCTTCGACCGCCGGCTCCACGGCCTCGATGGCGATGCGCGGCAGCGCGACGGCCTCTTCCAGCTGCACTTCGCCAACGAGATGGCCGGTGGGCTTGCTGAGGTTGTCTGGCTGCATCGGATCTGACTCCTCACGTCCTTGGACGCACATGTGAGCAGGGCCCGAGCGACACGAAGCCACCCGGGCAATCTGGAGAGGTGCGGGAAGGAAATTCCGCGCCCGCCGTTCCGGCCGGGCTACTAGTTCCGAACCTTTTTCGCGGGCAAAAGTTCAGGCCGATTTGCCGTCTGCGCCGCGGCCTGGCGCTTAGCCGTTGACCACCGCGCCACCGTTCACATGCAGCACCTGGCCGCTGACGTAGGACGAGTCGGAGCAACCCAGGTAGACGAACGCCGGTGCCACTTCGGCCGGCTGGCCAGGGCGCTGCATGGGGGTTTCCGCACCGAAGCTGGCGACCTTGTCGGCATCGAAGGTCGAGGGAATCAGCGGCGTCCAGATCGGCCCTGGCGCCACCGCGTTGACGCGGATATTGCGCGGCGCCAGGTTCTGCGCCAGCGAGCGGGTGAAGGAGACGATCGAGCCCTTGGTCGAGGAGTAGTCGAGCAGCGTGGCATTGCCCTTGTAGGCGGTGATCGAGGCGGTATTGATGATCGCCGAACCGGCCTGCATGTGCGGCAGCGCTGCCTTGGTCAGCTGGAACATGGCGAACATATTGGTGCGGAAGGTCTGTTCCCACTGGTCTTCGCTGATGTCTTCGAGGCGCTCCTGCGGGTGCTGCTCGGCGGCATTGTTGACCACCAGGTCGAGGTGCCCCCAGCGCGCCATGGTTTCCTCCACCACCTTGCGGCAGAAGCCCTCGCTGGCCGCGTCCCCCGAATACAGCACCGCCTCGCGGCCGCATGCATTAACCGCGTCACGGGTGATCTCGGCGTCCTCATGCTCGTTGAGGTAGACGATCACCACGTCCGCCCCCTCGCGGGCGTAGTGCACCGCCACGGCCCGGCCGATGCCGCTGTCGCCACCGGTGATGATCGCCACCTTGCCCTCCAGCTTTCCCGCTGCGCGGTAGTCGTCGCTGATGTACACCGGCTGCGGGTGCATGGCGCTTTCCAGGCCCGGCTGACGGTCCTGGTGCTGGGCTGGCAGGGTCTGCTTGTCGCTCATCTCGTTCTCCTCGGTCAGGTTAAGTCTCACGGTCTGGTAGGGTCGTCGGACGGCAAGCTCATTGCTGCGCGCGGCGTACCGATTGGCTGATCAATGCATCCCGGGATGCTCCGCGTCCGCTTGCGCCGCGCCTGGGCCCATGACGCGGAGCGTCAATCCCTCAGTCGCTTCGCAGGGAAGCCCTCCAGGCGCGCGCTCAAACCGGCTCGGCCCCCAGGCGTTCCCACAGGGCCTTGGTGATGCGCTGGCGATTGCTGTACCCGGCCCAGGGATCACCCTTGAGCGCGCTCAGGCGCTTCTGCAGGTTGCCGACGTGCCACTGGTTCGAGGCGCGCAGGCCATCCAGCTCATCACGGGCAATCGGCACCGACACCGGTAGCCCAGGCCGCGCGCGCACCGAGTAGGCGGCCACGGTGCTGGCGCCGCGGCCGTTGCGCAGGTAGTCGACGAAGATCTTGCCGACCCGGTTCTTCGGCCCCGAGGTGGCGGTGAAGCGCTCCGGCAATTGCGTGGCGAGAAACTGGGCGATGGCCTTGGCGAACGCCTTCACCGTGTCCCAGCCGGCATGCCGCGCCAGCGGCACGATGATGTGCATGCCCTTGCCGCCGCTGGTCTTCAGGTACGCATCCAGGCCCAGCTCGTCGAGCACGCTGAGGGTCAGGCGCGTAGCTTCGAGCATGCTGCGCCAGGGCAGCGCGGCGTCCGGGTCGAGATCCAAAACGAAATGGTCCGGCTTCTCGATGCTCGAACTGGTGGCGCCCCAGGTGTGCAACTCGATCGTGCCCATCTGCACCGCACCGACCAGCGCCGGCACCGAGTCGATCTCCATCAGCCGGTCATGGCCGGGATCGAGAATCGGATCGAGGTGCTTGATGTGCGGGATGGCCAGGCGTTCGGCGTGTTTCTGGAAGAACAGCTCACCGCCGACGCCATCCGGCGCGCGGACGATGGACACTGGGCGGTTGTCGAGGAACGGCAGCAACCACTCGGCGATCTCGCTGTAGAAGCGCGCCAGGTCGACCTTACGCATGCCACTCTGGCTGTCGATCACCCGCTCGGGATGGCTGATCGGCACCCCGGCGACGTTTTCGCGGCCCTTGCCGCCTGAGCGCGACGCGGTTTTATCGACCTTGGCCGTCTTGGCCGCTTTGCCGGGTTTGTCTGCCGACTGGTCTGCCGCACGCGAGCCCTGCCCCGGCGTGCGCGGCAACTCACGGACGATCTCGCCAGCCGGCTTGTCGCTGCGCAGGGCGATGAATGCGGCCTGGCGCACGATGCCTTCACGGGTCCATTCGGCGAACTCCACTTCGCCGACCAGGCTCGGTTCGATCCATTGCACCGCACGCGCCTGGGCACCGCGGAGTGCAGTCGCGAGCGGCGTATCGGCACGTTCCAGCTCGCGCATGCGGCCGTGCAGCTGGGTCAGCGTCGCTTCATTGAAACCGGTGCCGACACGCCCGGCGTAGACCAGGCCGTCGCCCTCGTTGACCGCCAGCAGCAAGGCGCCAAAGCCGCTGCGACTGCCCTGCGGGGCGGTGTAGCCGACGATGACGAACTCCTGGCGCAGACGGCACTTGAGCTTGATCCAGTCGTCGCTGCGGCGCGATACGTAGCGGCTGCCGGCGCGTTTGCCGATCACCCCTTCCAGCGACATGGCGCAGGCACTTGCGACGATGTCGCCGTGCTGCACGGCAAACGCCTCGGAGAACCGCAACGGACCACTGCGCCGCCGGCCGAGCAGTTTCTTCAGCTCGGCGCGGCGCTGCTCCAGCGGCTGCTCGCGCAGGTCGTGACCATCGTGGAACGGCAGGTCGAAGACGAAGTACAGGATGTCGTTGCTGAGCCCCGCATCAAAGGCGTTCTGCAGCGCCTGGAAGTCCGGCAGGCCGTCGTCGTTGAGCACCACCACCTCGCCGTCGAGCCAGCCGTCCTGCAAGCCCAGCGCCTCTATCGCCCGGGCCTGTTGCGGCAGTTTGGCGGTCCAGTCATGGCCGTTGCGGGTGAACAGCCGCACCTCGTTGTCCAGCACGCGGGCGAGGATGCGGTAACCGTCGAACTTGATCTCGTACAGCCAGTCGCCTTCCGGTGGGCGCTCGGCGAGGGTCGCCAGCTGCGGCGAGAGGCTCTGCGGAATCGCCACGCGAGCCTGGTTGGCCGCGGCCTTCTGCGGTTTTGCAAGAGGCTTGCCGGCCGCCTTGCTCGCAGCCTTGGCCTTGCCCGCGCGGGGCGGCTTTTCGGCAAGCAGCGCGCCGGTGATCACGCTTTGCGGCAGCGCGTCGACGACGTTGTAGTCGGCGGCCTCGCGGGCGGTTTCATCGCGTTCCTTGATCAGCAGCCACTGCTCCTTGTCGCCACTGCCGCGCAGGTGGGTGCGCACCAGGTTCCAGTCGCCCGCGAGCTTCTCGCCGATCAGGGTGAACTTGAGCTTGCCGGCCTTGTACGCGGCCGCCGGGTCGCTCAGCGGCTGCCAGACGCCGTGATCCCAGACGATCACATCGCCGGCGCCATACTGGCCCTTGGGAATCGTGCCCTCGAAGCTGGCGTAGCCCAGCGGGTGGTCTTCCACGTGCACCGCCAGGCGCTTGTCCTTGGGATCGAGGCTCGGGCCTTTGGGAATCGCCCAGCTCTTCAGCGTGCCGTCGAGTTCCAGGCGAAAGTCGTAGTGCAGGTGGCTGGCGTCGTGTTTCTGGATCACGAAGCGCAGTGCGCCAGCCTTGCGCTTGCCGCTGCGCCTGGCCTCGGCCGGCTCCGAGGTGATGTCGAAGTTGCGCTTGCGGCTGTATTCACTCTGGGGCTTGGCCATCGATCACCTCGGCGCGCCCGCTATTTGCGCGCGGCTGTCTTCTTGGTTGCGGGCTTGGCCGGGGCTTTCTTGGCGGGCGCCTTGGCCGCTGCGGGCTTCTTTTCCCGGGTCTTGCCACCGAGACTGCGCTTGAGCAGTTCGGTGAGGTCGATGACATCGGCGCTGCGCCGTCCCTCCTCCTCGGCCACGCCTTGCACCTCGGCGATCTTGCCTTCGCTGGCCTTCTGCTCGACCAGTTGCATGATCTTTTCCTCGAAGGTGTCGTGGTACTCATCGGGCTGCCAGCTGCCGCTCATGTCCTTGACCAGGCGCTTGGCCATGTCCAGTTCGCGCTTGTCCAGCTTCGGCGATGTCACCGCGCTGGGCAGTTCCAGGTGCTCGACGCTGCGCACCTCGGACGGCCAGCGCAGCATCACCAGCGCCAGGGCGGCATCCATCGGCAGGAGCACGGCCAGGTGCTGCTTGGTGTGCAGGATGACGTTGGCCAAGGCGACCTTGCCGGTGCTGATCAGGGTTTCACGCAGCAGCGCATAGACCTTCTCGCCGCGCTTGTCGGGGGCGAGGAAATACGGCGTGTCGATGTGCTGCAGCGGCACCTCGGCACTGTCGACGAAGGAGAAGATGTCGATGGTCTGGGTCGAGGTCGGGTGCGCCGAGCGGATTTCCTCCTCGCTGAGCACCACGTAGCGGCCTTTCTCGTACTGCACGCCCTTGGCGATGTGCTCCTTGCTGACTTCCTTGCCGGTAACCTTGTTCACACGCTTGTAGCCGACCGGCTCCATGCTGCGCTCGTCCAGCCAGTCGAAGTCCACGCCCTGGCGGGTGGTGGCGGAGACCAGGGCCACGGGAATGTGCACCAGGCCAAAACTGATCGCCCCTTTCCAGATTGCTCGTGCCATGGCGGCGCGTCCTCTCGGTTAACGGCCGGCCCTGGCTACAGCGCCACGTCGTCGCAGTAAATGACCCGGCCTTCGGCGGTGATGTCGCGGATCTGTTGCAGCAGGTTGTCGGCGGCGGTTTCCGCCTCGCTCTCGCAGACGCAGTCCAGGCCCACGACCCAGAGCACCTGCACATCGGCACCGGGCTGCTTGGGCTGGTATTCGATCAGCCCGACATAGCGGCGACCGTCGTTCATGGCGTCGGTCCAGGCGATGTGGTGTTGAAAGTTCTTGAACATGCCAGGCTCCCGTTCGATCGATGCGCTTATCAGCTGGCTGCATGGTTTCTGAGCCACGCAGCGCGCAAAGAGTTTCAGTCTTCTTGCTTTGCCTGACGCTCGAAGCGTTCGACCAGATGCGGGATGAGATTGAGGATGACCAGCGCCAGCACCGTGCAGAACACCGCCGTGCCTTCGCGGCCCAGGCCGCAGGCCACGCCGATAGCGGTGGTCAGCCAGATGCCGGCTGCCGTGGTCAGCCCCTTGACCTTGGTCAGGTCGTCGTTCTTCAGGATGGTACCGGCGCAGAGAAAGCCGATACCCGCCGCCACGCCCTGGATGACCCGGCTCAGGGCGTCCGGCTCGGCGCCGCGCTCGGCCAGGGCCAATACGAACAGCGCCGCGCCGACCGCGACCAGCATGTGGGTCCGGATACCGGCCGCCTTGCCCTGCTGCTCGCGCTCGAAACCGAGAATCGCACCGAGCACGGCGGCCAGCGTCAAGCGCAGGACCACCCGGGTGGTGGTCTCGACTTCGCGCAGATCGGAAAACTCATCGACTATCGTCGCCCAGATGATTTCCAGGGTACTCACGATGCCTTGCCAACCTTACCTTCCAGCACGTTGCCCGGCAGATAGCGGCTGGCGCCGCAGCGGCTGCAGGACTGGCACAGCAGATCTTCGTTGCCAAAATGCACCTGCATGGCATGGGCCCAGATACAACCGTTGATCAAACAAAGAAAAGTCATGACACCCTCCTCGGCATGCGCCGTGAGCACAGGTTTCATGAGTTTCGAGCGGCGTTTCAGGGTAAAGGTTTGAACAAATTCATCGGTGCAAAGAAAGCTGAACCAATTGCCGGGTCGCCAGGGTCTACAGCTAACGACCTCGCCCGCTGGGCGAGACCAGTTACAGGGGACCATCATGGCCAAGACCTACCGCTACCTGGTCAGCTACATCGCTGCCAACCAGCCGTGCTCGCGGGAAATCGAGAGTGAACAGGCCGGCCTCACGCCGCAGCAGGCCGAAGCGATCCTGTATGAGCTGCAGGACGCCAACGATCCCGGCGCGATCACCGATGTCCAGGTAACCGGCCTGTATGACGCCAAGCATGGCGGCAGCGAGCCCGGTCACTACCAGCAGCCCTGAACCGGTAGCGGCCATGAAGAATCTCGAAACCCCCGCCCGCAAACTGGCCCTCTACGGTGCCACCGGCAGTGTTGGCAGCGCGCTGCTGGTCGAGGCCCTGAGCCGTCAGTATGAAACTACGGCAATCCTCAGCGACCTCAACGCGATCCAGTCGCGCCCCGGCATTCGTGCCAAGCGCGGCGACCTGTTCGACCCGATCAGCGTCAGCCAGAGCGTGGCGGGCATGGATGCGGTGATCTGCGTGCTGTCCAGCACCCACCTCAGCGCCGGCAACACGGAAGCCGATACCCATACCTTCAGCCAGCTGTTCAAGGCGGTGAACGCCTTGCTCGAAGGGCTGACCCTGGCCGAGGTCCGCCGTCTGCTGCTGATCGGCGATTTCGCCTGGATGGAAGACGACGCCTTGAGCGACACGCCAGCCCAGCATCTGCAGGACCGGCTGACCGAAAGCCCGATCGTCTGGACGCTGGTGGATGCACCGTCCGTCGGTGACGACGCAGTGAATTTCGAGCAACTGGCCGCCGCCAGTGGCGTCAAGGCCCCCAGCCCGCTCATCGCCGAGCTGCAACGCTTCGCCGCAGGCGCGCTGGATGAGCTTGAATTAAACCTGCACGTGCATTGCCGCCTGCAGTTGATCGACCAGCAGCGCACAGCGCCTAAACCTTAGGTGCGCACTGATGGTCACAACCAAGGGCGGTAACCACCGCTCTGAAGATAACGTCGAGGAGGCCTCTCGATGAGCCCTGAAAGCGTGATTCTGTTGATGATTTCCGGTTGGCTGCTGGTTGCCGCCTCCATGCTCTGGGGCATGCTGCGCCTGGCGCGGCGCCATCAGACGATGGCCATGCTGGCCCAGTCGGAACAAAGCCAACGCCAGGAGCAGACCCTGGAGCAACTCAAGGTGGTGCCCGCGCGCCGCGCGCACAAGCCACCGAAGCCGCGCAAACACCGGCACATGACCGGTCACGGGCGCTTGCACCCGGTCTGACTCATCCCTTCCTTTTGCTTGATTGCGGCCTGTGGGCCTAGAACGCCGGACTGGAGTCATCCAGCCCGGCGTTTTTCTGTCAGGCCGGCACGCGCTTGGCCTTGTCCTCCCGCGCCCACACCCGATGCTGGGCTATTGCCGCAACGAATGCAGGGATTACCTGGGCGGCCTTGGCGCCGCTGAGCAGCCCCTCGTCCGCTTCCAGGTAGAGCTGGCTGGCCAGGTCGCCGGCTTCCCCGCACAGCGCGATGGCTTTCAGGTGCTTGTACGCTTCGAGCAGGTAGTGCAGGGCCGCACCGTCAGTGCCGAAGGTCTTCGCCGCCTGGGCGCCACCGGGTACGAAGACGGCGTCGAAGGCAATCGACGGCAGGCCGAGCATGCTGTCATCGGGCGTCAGTGCCTTGCCTTCTGCCGTCTTCACCGCGGCCGAGCTGGGGGCCAGCAGCTTGGCACTGGCGCCCTGCTTCTTCAGCGCATCGAGCAGCTGTTTGACGTCGGCATCACGCACGCCATCGGCGATCAGCACCGCCACCTTGCGCGACTTGATGTTGCCAGCCAGCAGATTGAGCTGGCTCAACGCCGGCGACTGTTTCAGCTGGGTCTTGCGCGGCGTGACCGTCGGCGCCTTGGGAGCTGGCAAGCCCAGGTTCTCGGCCACCCGTTTGGCCAGCGTCAGGTCGATGTTGGCGAGAATTTCATTGACCTGGCGCTCGCGGATGAAGGTTCGCTCGACCTTGCCCAGCTCGAAACTGTAGGCGCCGATGATGTGCTCCTTCTCCACCGCGCTCATGCTGTTCCAGAACAGCGTGGCCTGGGAAAAGTGATCACCGAAGGACTCGGCACGTTTGCGCAGTTTGACCCCGGAGATTGCCTGCGGGTACGACTCGAAGCCCCCACCGCTGGCCGCCGGCGGGGTTTCCTTGGGCCAGCCGCTGTCGATGGAATTGGGCTCGTACGGCGCCCGTCCCTTGTTGATGGTCTGCCGGTGCATGGCGTCGCGCTGGTTGTTATGGAACGGACACACAGGGCGGTTGATCGGGATCTCGTTGAAGTTCGGCCCGCCCAGGCGCGATAGCTGCGTGTCGGTATAGGAAAACAGCCGGCCCTGCATCAGCGGGTCGTTGCTGAAGTCGATGCCAGGAACGATATGACCGACGTGGAACGCGGCCTGCTCGGTCTCGGCAAAGAAGTTGTCCGGGTTGCGGTTGAGCACCATCTTGCCGAGCTTGCGCACCGGCACCAGTTCTTCTGGCACCAGCTTGGTCGGGTCGAGCAGGTCGAAATCGAACTTGTCCTCGTCCTCCTCGGCGATCACCTGCACACCCAGTTCCCACTCCGGGTAATCACCGTTCTCGATATCGTTCCACAGCTGGCGCCGGTGGAAGTCCGGGTCCTTGCCGGCGAGTTTCTGCGCTTCGTCCCAGACCAGGGAAAACACCCCGGAGACCGGTTTCCAGTGGAATTTGACGAACACGCTGCGCCCCTCGGCGTTGATCAGGCGGAAGGTGTGTACACCGAAGCCCTGCATGGCGCGGTAAGTGACCGGGATCGCGCGGTCAGACATGGTCCACAGCACCATGTGCGCGGACTCCGGCTGCAGCGAAACGAAGTCCCAGAAGGTGTCGTGCGCCGAACCACCGGTTGGCATTTCGTTGTGCGCCTCGGGCTTCACCGCGTGGACGAAGTCGGGAAACTTGATCGCATCCTGAATGAAGAACACCGGCATGTTGTTGCCGACCAGGTCGAAGTTGCCCTCATCGGTGTAGAACTTCACCGCGAAGCCACGCACATCACGCACGGTGTCGGCCGAGCCGCGCGGGCCCTGCACGGTGGAGAAGCGCACGAACACAGGGGTCTGCTTGTCCGGGTGGTTGAGGAAATCGGCCTTGGTCAGGTCAGTGGCCGCCTCATAGGCCTGGAAATAGCCATGCGCCCCGGCGCCACGGGCATGCACCACCCGCTCGGGGATGCGCTCGTGGTCGAAGTGGGTGATCTTCTCGCGCATGATGAAGTCTTCCAGCAAGGAAGGCCCCCGCTCCCCCGCTTTCAGGCTGTTCTTGTTATCGGCGATCCGGGTCCCGGTATTGGTAGTCAGGGCCTGGCCGCTGGCGTCTTCACGAAAGTCCTGCAGTTGCGCGAGCTTGGCATTGCGGTTGCGGCGGTCCGTCGTATCGGTTCCAGCCAGTTCGCTGGCAGCTTCGGCGGATGCGGGTTTCTTTGGCGCGGGCATCGGTATCTCCTTGGATCAGGCGGGAGCGATCGGCTGCAGGCTGGCCTGCATGTCGCTTCTGTTCTGCGGTGACGGCACCGTACGGCGGCGCCCCGGCGGTCACGCGGGGATGCGGACCTGATGTTGTGAGCCGGCTGGGGCCATGAGGTTCTATATTTCGGACCAATGAGCCGTGCGCAACCACAGGCTGCTGGCGCCGGGCCGATAAGGCCCATGCGACAAGGCCTGCGTGGAGTTGACGGCGCGATTCACCGATTGATAAAAACAATCACCGGCAACCACACGCCCCTGAGGTTGGGCTCAGCTTCGGAGACAGGCAGCGGATGGATCGACCATGAGCAGAGTTCCTCTCAGAGCCCGCGAAATCGAGCAGGCGTTGCAGGCCTGCATGCACCCGGTGCAGGTTCGCTGCGTACGCGAAGAGGACGGCACGCTGACCGTTCACCTGGAGTTGAGTGGCCAGCAGCTGGTCGTGATCGGGGTGAAAAAGGACGACCTTTACGACGAGGCGTCGGTCCACATATTGGGTCAGGCCCTGCTCGCCGAAGTCAGGGCCGTGTTTTCCATGAACAGCCCGGGGTTGAACCGATGACCAGCCAACACGCCCGCACCGCCGACGCCGCCTTTCAGCACGCCTTCGAACAGCGCCTGCGCGGCCCGGTTCTCGCCCGTTTCGAGGAAGCCAGCCGCTACGCAGTCACCCACGGCCAGCACGTCAGCCTGGAGTCGCTGGCGGACAACCGGCTGGCGCAGCTGGAACTGACGTTGCTCGACCCGCAAGGTGCCCGCAGCCTCTACCGCATCAGCGGCGACCTGCCCGGCCAGCACATCGTGCTCGAACAGCAGTACGCCAACGGCGACAGCCACCGCCAGGAAATAGCCCTGGCGGCGCTCAACGATACGGTGATCGACACCGAACTGGCGGCCTTCTTCAGCAAGGCCGCCGGGCTGAAACTCGACTACCTCGCCGAGCGTCACCCCGCCGGTTTCTGGTGATCCCCGGTCTGGGCGATGCCCCAGATGTCATTGGCGTATTCACGGATGGTCCGGTCCGAAGAGAACCAGCCAGTGCGTGCAGTGTTCAACACCGCCGAGCGCCACCACTTGGTCGGCGTCTGCCACAGGGCATCGACCCGCCGTTGCGCGGCCCAGTAGGCGTCGAAGTCGGCGCAGACCATGAAACGGTCGTGGTTGAGCAAGCCATCGATCAGCTCGACGTAGCGGCTGGGATCGTCCGGCGAGAACACGCCGTTGCGGATCGCCTCCAGGGCGCTGCCCAGGCGCTCTGAGCCCGCCGCCAGGGCATGACTGTCCATTTCCCCGGCACGCCGGCGCATCTCCACTTCCTGCACGGTCATGCCGAAGATGAACATGTGCTCGGTGCCGATCTGCTCGCTCATCTCGACGTTGGCGCCGTCCAGGGTGCCAATGGTCAGCGCGCCGTTGAGGGCGAACTTCATGTTGCTGGTGCCGGAGGCTTCCAGGCCGGCGGTGGAGATCTGCTCGGAGAGGTCTGCCGCCGGAATGATCACCTCGGCCAGACTGACGTTGTAGTTGGGCAGGAACACCACCTTGAGCAGGCCACGCACGGTCGGGTCATCGTTGATCGTGCGGCTGATGTCGTTGGCCAGCTTCACGATCATTTTTGCCTGGTGGTAACTGGCGGCCGCCTTGCCGGCGAAGATCTTCACCCGCGGCACCCAGTCGGTGGCCGGGTCGTTGCGAATCGCCTGGTACAGCGCCACGGTATGCAGCAGGTTGAGCAGCTGGCGCTTGTACTCGTGGATGCGTTTGACCTGCACGTCGAAGATCGCCTCGGTTTTCAGGCTGATGCCCAGGCGCTCGTGCACCAGCTTGGCCAGCACCTCCTTGTTGTGCTGGCGACGCGCGGCGAAGTGCTTGCGGAAGGTGGCTTTCTCGGCGAACGGCTCGATGGCGCGCAGGGCGGTTTCCGGCGAGTCCAGCAGCTCAGGGCCCGCCGCTTCGACCAGCAGCTCGGTGAGCTGTGGGTTGATCTGAAACAGCCAGCGGCGGAACGTCACGCCGTTGGTCTTGTTGTTGATCCGCTCCGGGTACAGACCGTGCAAGTCGCTGAACACGGTTTCGCGCATCAGCTCGGTGTGCAACGCCGACACGCCATTGACGCTATGCGAGCCGAGGAACGCCAGGTTACCCATGCGCACGCGGCGGCCGTGGTCTTCCTCGATCAGCGACACGCCGCGCAGCAGGTCGAAGTCGTGGATGTCGCGCGCGCGCAGCGAGTCGATGTGGTAGGCGTTGATCAGGTAGATGATCTGCATGTGCCGCGGCAGCAGGCGCTCCATCAGCGACACCGGCCAGGACTCCAGCGCCTCCGGCAGCAACGTGTGGTTGGTGTAGGCCAGGGTGCCGACGGTCAGCTCCCAGGCATCGAACCAGCTCAGGTGGTGCTCGTCGACCAGCAGGCGCATCAGCTCGGCGACGGCGATCGAGGGGTGCGTGTCGTTGAGCTGGATCGCCACTTCACGCGGCAGCAGGCGGATATCACCGCGCAGGTCCATGTGCCGCTTGAGCAGGTCCTGCAGCGAGGCGGAAACGAAGAAGAACTCCTGGCGCAGGCGCAGCTCCTGGCCGGCCTCGGTGCTGTCGGCCGGGTACAGCACGCGCGAAATGCTCTCGGCGCGCACCACATCCGCCACCGCACCAAAGTGGTCGCCGGCATTGAAGCGCTCCAGCTGCAGGTCTTCCTCGGCCCGCGCACGCCACAGACGCAGGGTGTTGACGCTGGAGCGACGCCAGCCGACCACCGGGGTGTCGTAGGCGATGGCGCGGATCGTCTCGGTGGGCATCCACGCCTGTCGCGGCAGGTTGTCGTCACCGACATGGCTGGCGACGCTGCCGCCGAAGCCGATGCTGTAGCTGACTTCCGGGCGCTCGAACTCCCAGGGGTTGCCGAAATCCAGCCAGGTTTCCGTGTGCTCCTGCTGCCAGCCATCGGCGATCACCTGGCGAAACAGGCCGTGCTCGTAGCGGATGCCGTAGCCGTGGGCGGCCAGGTTGAGCGTGGCCATGCTCTCCATGAAACAGGCGGCTAGGCGCCCGAGCCCGCCATTGCCCAGCGCCGCATCCGGTTCCCAGCCGCGGATTTCCTCGAAATCCACCCCCAGTTCGCCGAGCGCCTGGCGCGCTACGTCGAGCAGGCCGAGGTTGCTCAGGTTATCCACCAGCAGGCGGCCGATGAGGAACTCCAGAGACAGGTAGTAGACGCGCTTGCGCTTCTTGCCCTTGACGTGGGCCGAGGCCTCTTCCCATTCGTCGATGACGTGGTCGCGCGCGGCCAGGGCGACGGCTTCGAACCAGTCATGGCCGAAGGCGTTCTGCGGGTCCTTGCCGACGGCGTACTTGAGCTTGGCCAGGATGCTGGCCTTGAAAGCGGCGACCGGATCGACCGCCGGAGCTGTATCACTGGGCATGCGCTATCCCCTTGCTGTGGATGGCTGGGTGAGCGGGCTCAGCCAGTTATAGCGGGCACGACCTTGAGCGCCGCGCCGCGCTGCTGCACGACCAGCTCGAACCGCTGCGGATGGGTCAAGGCGTCATAGGACACCGCACCGAGCTGATGCTGCAGCTGGGCCTTGCGCGTCACCCAGATTTCACCGTCGCGGATGATGTCGAGCAGATCGTGCCCCGCGAGCGTGAGGCTCTTGGCAATGACTACCGGCTCGCCGTTCCACTTGTGATCGGCCCACTCGATCAGGCCGGCCTGGCCCATCAGGTGGATGTGGTAGGTCACTTCATCGGCACTGTGGCCGTCGAATTCGTGCGGGGTGAACTGCTGACCGATGCCCAGGCTTTCAATCTTCACCAGTAGCGCCCGGATAAGGTCCCAATCGCGTTTCATCTGTACTCCCTCCGTCCATTTGCTTGCACGTGATAACGCCACGGAGAAACCGCGCTCCACGACGACGTGCCATCCCATGAATGACGGGTGCCGCGCAAACATCCCGCCGAGACGCGCGCGTGCCCCTTGAGGATCAGTCTGCGATTCCCCGCAGAGGTTCCAACTTTTCCCCGCCGCCGTTTATCAGAAAGGCCGAACTCCCCGCCAACCGCCTCCTTCCAACGTGAAAGCCACCGCCATCGGCGGACTCAGTGGAGGATTGCTCATGCCCCGCGGCAGCAAAGACACATACACCGAAAAGCAGAAGCGCAAAGCCGAGCACATCGAGGCCGGCTACGAAGCAAAAGGCGTGGCCAAGGGCGAAGCCGAGGCGCGCGCCTGGGCCACGGTCAACAAACAGTCCGGCGGCGGTGAACATGTCGGTGGTTCTGGACGCACCACCAGCGCCGAGCGCAAGCGCCAGGCGCGCGAGGACTCGGCCAAGCGGGCGGTAGCCACGAAGCACGGTGTGCCGCGCTCGCAGTCACTCGCCGAGGAAAGCAAGGCATCCCTGATGCAGAAGGCACGGGCGAAGAACATTCCCGGGCGTTCAAGCATGCGCAAGCAGGAACTCGTCGAGGCCCTGCGCAAGGCATCCTGAAGCCCGTACGGGCACGGAGACAACGAAATGGACGGCAAATACCTGCTACTGCTCAGCTGTGTGCTCGCCTCACCGGGCGTATTCGCCGAGGCCTGCCACGTACACAGCCAGTCTTCCAGCGCCCAGGTGTCCACGGTGGCTACCGAGAGCTGCTACGAATACCGAGGCATGCCGGTTGGCGCCATCGACTGGTCGTGCAGCAACGAGAGCAAGGAAATGCTCGCCAGCGAAAAAAGCAACGTGGCCAACTGCAAGGCCGGCTACTTCGGCCAATGCACCGCCAAACTGACCCAGGAAGCGCTTGCCAACCACAGCTCCACCAGTGAGAACCAGGGCGAAAATTCCGTCGCCGTGCCGGACGACGCCCAAGTCATCACTTACTACTACACCGCCACCGACCGGCCGCAGACCAAGATCGACTGCGAGAACGGCGGCGGCAAATGGTCGGACAAATAGCCTGCTGGCTGGGCGCCGTCCATGAGTGTGGCTGACGTCTCGACCTGGCAGCGCGATGGCGTGGTGCTGCTGCCAGGGAGCGAGCCGACTTCGCTACATGAACGCAGCGTGCATGAGGCGCTTGGCGCGACCCTGGCGAGCATGCTCGGTTGCCGCTTTCTCGGCGACTACGCTCCCCAACGTCACGTCGGGGGCCGCTACTACTTCATCCCCGCGCACACGCTGCTCGGTCGGGCTCGCCACGAATCGCTGGGCATAGGCTGCACCGCGGATTTCTTCGGCGGGCGCGTGGAACAGCCATTCATGGCGACCAAGGCAATTACCCATGCCCTGCCCGGCTTCGCTCGCCACGTCCCGCGGGGATGGTGCCGCGAGTTTGCCCGGCGGGCTGCCGACGCCATTCTTGTTGGCTACACCGTATTCGATTTGGAAGAAGGTCGTCGCGCCGGCGAAGAGCTGCTTGAGCGTGGCCCGGTGAGGATCAAACCGGTGCTGGGCAAGGCCGGCCGCGGGCAACGGGTGGTGAGCGAAGCCACTGCACTTGCCGAGGCCATCGCCGCCCAGGACGCCGCGCAAGTCGCCACCTGGGGCCTGGTACTGGAGGAAGATCTGGTCGATGAGGTGGTCACCTACAGCGTCGGCCAGGTCCAGGTTGCCGGAATCACTGCCAGCTATTACGGCACCCAGGCACTCACGGAGGACAACAGCGGCGAGCGCGTGTACGGCGGCTCGGAATTGCTGGTGGTAAGGGGCGGCTACGCTGAACTGCTCGCTCTGCCGCTGGAAGCTGCTGCGCTTACGGCCATCAACCAGGCGCGCACCTATGAAGATGCCGCCATCGCCGGCTTCCCGGGCTTTCTCGCTTCACGCCGCAACTATGACGTGGCGCAGGGCCGCAATGCTCGCGGTGAAACCTGCTCGGGCGTGCTCGAACAATCCTGGCGTATTGGCGGTGCCAGTGCCGCTGAAGTGCATGCGCTGGCAGCGTTGGCCACTGACCCGTCACTGCGCTGCATCCGTGCTGCGACCATTGAACGCTATGGCGCGGCGAACCCACCGGCGGACGCCATCGTGCTGTTCCAGGGCGAGGACCCCGAGGTCGGCCGCATCAGCAAATCCGTAAGGTTGGAGCCCTATGAGTACCAGCAGTGAATCCATCGACATCCGTGTGGAAAACGACGACATCGCCGGCACCATTCTCGCCCCCGGCACCCAGGTTCCCGGCGTGCTCTTCGTGCACGGCTGGGGCGGTAGCCAGCAACGCGACCTGGCGCGCGCCAAGGGCATCGCTGGCCTGGGCTGCGTGTGCCTGACCTTCGATCTGCGCGGACATGAAAAGACCCTGGTGCAGAAGAAGACGGTCACCCGCGAACACAACCTGGCGGATATCGTCGCCGCCTATGACCGCCTGGCCAGCCACCCGAACATCGACCCTGCGGCCATCGCCGTGATTGGCAGCAGCTACGGCGGTTATCTGTCGACCATCCTCACCACGTTGCGCCCGGTACGCTGGCTGGCGCTGCGCGTACCGGCGCTGTACTGGGACGACGAATGGGCCACACCGAAGCAGGAACTGGACCGCGAGCGCCTGGCCCTCTATCGGCGCACGGTATGGGCGCCGAAGGACAACCGTGCGCTGGCTTCTTGCGCCTCGTTCAGTGGCGACGTGTTGCTGGTGGAGTCCGAACACGACGACTTCGTCCCGCACAGCACCCTGATGAGCTACCGCGCGGCCTTCGAGAAGGCCCATTCGCTGACCCACCGCATCGTCGACGACGCCGATCATGCGCTGTCCAGTGATGCAGCGCAGAAAGCCTACACCTCGCTGCTTACCGCCTGGATCAGCGAAATGGTCATCGGCGCTCGCCTGGCCGATTATCCCCATCACTCCGCAACGTACTCGTAGCCGCCAGGGCTTCCTGGCGGCGCGACACCGCGGCTTCGTACCATCCCAGCAAGGTCTGCGTACTGAGGCCGTGGCAGAGGATGCTCAGCGCCACCACCGTGAGGACGATGGACACTACCTCGTGCGCCGCGCCAGGGTCCAGCCCGCGGTTCACCGAGACGCTGAGGTAATACAGGCTACCGATGCCGCGGATACCGAACCAGCCAACCAGCGCTCGCTGCACCCGATGCTCGCGAAACGGCGGCAACAGCAGCGCGCAGCACAGGGGTCGGATCAGGAAGAACAGCGCCAGCGCGATCCACACCCCGCGCCAATCCCAATGCGTGTAGAGCAACGCGCCGAGAATCGTTACCAGCAGTACTTCCAATGAGCGCTCCAGCAGGTTGCCGAATGACAGGATGTCGACAATCAGCGTGCCTGCGGCGACCTTGGAGTGCTGACTGCGGTCCTGGCCGAACTCCACGCTCAGCGGCTGACCATCGTCAGAGAGCCCGGCAGTGAGCACCGTTTCCTCCTCGGCAGGCGTCGACGACTCGCCCGAGGTACGGATTTCCGCATGGCGCAGGCCCACCCCGGCGGCGAACGCAGCGAGAAAGCCCCAGCCGTGGATCAGCTCTGCGCCGACGTAAGACAGCGCCACCAGCGCCATGCCGAGAAACACGTTGGCCGACACCGCGGTATCGGCGTGCAATACGCGAATACGGATGGCCGCCATGCCAACCAGTTTGCCCATGAAGAAGCCCAGCAACAGCGCCGCCGGCACGGCCCAGACGATCGAACCGAGGAACCAGCTGCCGGCACTGCCCTCCTGCACCTCGAACAGGATCAGCGCGCCGGTGACGAACGCAAAGGCGATGCCGTCGTTCATCCCCGCCTCGCCGGACAGACCAAAGCGCACCTGGTCGGCATCGCGCGCATGGCTGACCTGAACCAGGCTGGCCAACACCGGATCGGTCGGCGAGAGAATGGCGCTGATCAGCAACGCAGTCGCCAGGCCCAGACCCAGCAACCCGCTGCAGAACAGCGTGGAGACACCAATGGTCAGGATCAGCACCGGACCGGCGAGCACGCAGGCGGTCTTCCAGGCCGGATGGCTGAACGGCAGACGCAGCTTGAGGCCACCGATGAACAGCGAGATCAGCACCGCTATTTCGGTGAGGTGTTCCAGCCAGGCGGTGATGTCGCTGAAACTCTGCTCCCACAGCCCCAGCCCCAGCGGGCCGATGCCGAGGCCGAAGCACAGGTAAACCAGCGATGTGGTCACCGGCAGCCAGCGCAGGTACGCGGAAGCCAGCGCCAGCAACAGTAGCAGGCAGCCCAAGACGGCCATCCAAAGCAGAAAGCTCATGCGTTCGTCCCGGTGGATGCGTCCGCAGGCGCAGGTAAAGAGGCCAGGCGACTGCCGCCTCTATAGCACTAGGCAACGCCGGGCTGGCGGTGGTTCAAGGATTTCTACGCGGCTACAGCCATCGGCTGCGGCGGGACGACCCTCAGGGCTGCTCGGAGCTCAGCGTGCGGGGCGGCAGCTCGGCCTCGCTGTCTTCGTCCGCGTCGGCATCGCTGAGGTTGTCCCAGATCAGGCGCGGATCGAAGGTCACGGCGGCGAGCATGGTCAGGATCACCACGCAGCAGAAGGCAGCCGCGCCAAGGTCGGCGGAAATGCTCGCAAGATTGCCGAAGTTGACCAGCGCCACGAGGATGGCGATGACGAAGATGTCGAGCATCGACCAGCGTCCGATCCACTCGATGAACCGGTACATGAGGATGCGCTGGCGCGCCGACATCGGCTGGTGACGCTGCACCGAGTACAACAGGGTGGCGATGCCGATCAACTTGAACGTCGGCACCAGGATGCTGGCGACGAACACCACCAGGGCGATGGGCAGCATGTCCGCCTGAATCAACTCGAGCACCCCGGCCATGATGGTCGACGGCTCACCGCTGCCAAGAAAATTGACCGTCATGATCGGCAGCACGTTGGCCGGGATGTAGAAAATCGCCGCGGTGATGAGCAGCGCCCAGGTGCGCACCACGCTGTCCGGGCGCCGCGCGTGCAGGCGCGAACCGCAGCGGCTGCAATGCTGCACCTGGCCTTCCTCGAGGTACTCGAGCTTGTGGCATTCGCCGCAGACCAGAATGCCGGCATCAAGTGCGCGCATGGCCATCCTCCTTCTCGCTCAAGGCGTCCCAGACCTGGTGCGGCGACATGGTCACCTCCAGCCAGACCTGCGTCAGCATCAGCCCCACGAAACAGACGATGCCGAAGCCCAGGTGCACTTCAGCCATGTCCATCAGCTTGACCATCGACACCAGGATGCCGAACAGATACACCTCGAGCATGCCCCACTCGCGCAGGTGGTGGTACGCGCGGTAGATCTGGATGCCCAGCGGGCGCAGCGTCTGCACCGGCAGGCTGAGCAGCACGAGGAACTGGCAGAGGAGCTTGAGCAGCGGCACCAGCATGCTGCAGAAGAACACCACCAGTGCTACGCCCTCCATGCCTGAGTGATAGAGCCCGACCACTCCGCTCCACACCGTGTCGACGGAACTCTGACCGAGCAGGTTGAGGCTCATGATCGGCATGAAGTTGGCCGGCACGAACAGCATCAATGCGGTAAGCACCAGGGCCATCGAACGGCGGCGCATGTGCGAGCGATGCACAAGCATCTCGTAGCCGCAGCGCGGGCAACAGGCCTTCTGCTCGTCGCCCACATGCGGATGGCGCATCAGCAGGTCGCACTCGTGGCAGGCGATCAGGTCATACAGGGGCGGCAGGTCCCGCCGCGCATCCACCGGCTGGCCGGTGCGGTCTTGCGTATCCATTTCAAGCGTTCCCCAGGTGATGCTTGCCAGCACGATGGCTGGCTGCGGCCACGGAGTTGCCGCGGTCGCACTCGGCTGTGGGTAGATAGTAATCGGCTGCCGGCGCGGCGTCCCGCATCTTCCGTCGTTGCGTGCGGCAGCGCTGCATCGGCACGTTCGCGGGTGCGTGCTATGGTGCGTTCCTTGCCCCCGCGTGGAGACACCGACCTATGCTGCCCCGCCTGTTTGCCAGCGCCTTGCTGTCCCTGCTGTGCGTTACCGCCAGCGCTCACGAGTACACGCTCGCCGACCTGCATATCGACCACCCCTGGTCGCGTGCGTTACCACCCAACGTGCCGAACGGCGTTGCCTATTTCATCGTGCACAACAACGGCAAGGACGGCGACCGCCTGCTCGCGGTCAGCACCCCGCTGGCGGAGAAGGCCGAGCTGCACGCCCATGTGCACATCGGCGAGGTGATGCGCATGCAGCAGATCAACTCCGTGGGCATTCCCGCCGGTGGCGAGGCGCGCTTCGAGCCGAACGGCAATCACGTCATGCTGTTCGGCCTGAAGAAGCCACTGGTAGCGGGCGAGCGTTTCCCGCTGACCCTGCAATTCGAAAAGGCCGGCAAGGTCGAGGTGGACGTCGCCGTTCAGGCCGATGCCCCTGTCGCCGGCAGCGAACCACAGCACCACTGAGGGCTGGGCTAGTCGCGATCCAGCAGGTGAAACTGCGGTAATCCCAGGTGCCAGCGGATCGCGGCCAGGCGAATCAGCAATACCGCCAGCATGGCTACGCCGGTATCCAGCCAGTGCGGCGTACCCAGCTCACGCATGCCGATGAAGATCAGCGACCCGCAGATGCAGGCGGTGGCGTAGATTTCCTTCTGGAAGATCATCGGGATCTCGTTGCAGATCACGTCGCGCATCACCCCGCCGGCTACGCCCGTCATCACGCCCATGATCACCGCCGTGCTGTACGGCACGTTGTGCTGCAACGCCACTTCGGTACCGATCACGGTGAACACCGCGAGGCCGAAGGCGTCGGCGATCAGCAGGCCGCGCTCGTGGATCGGCTGCGTCATGCGCACCCAGAGCACGGTGCCGACCGCCGCCAGCGAGGCGACGAGGATGTAGGTGTCGTTGCGAATCCAGCTCACCGGATGGTTGTCGAGGATCACGTCACGCAGGGTGCCGCCGCCGAGTGCGGTGATGATCGCGATCACCAGCACGCCGAACAGGTCCATGGACTTGCGCCCGGCCATCAGCGCGCCGGTGATGGCGAATACCGCGACACCAAACAGGTCGGCGAGATAGAACAGCTGGGCCATGTGCTCCTCAGGCCGTGACGGGAGTGCGCATGGTGACGAACTCCTCGGCAGCCGTCGGGTGGATGCCCAGGGTGTCGTCGAACACGCGCTTGGTGGCACCGGCCTTGAGCGCCACCGCCAGGCCCTGGATGATTTCGCCCGCCTCCGGCCCGACCATGTGGCAGCCCAGAACGCGGTCGGTCTTGGCATCCACCACCAGCTTCATCAGCGTCCGCTCCTGGCTGTCGGTCAGGGTCAGCTTCATCGCCCGGAAGCGGCTCTCGAAGACCTGCACCGCGTAGCCCTGGCTACGCGCGTCCTCCTCGGTCAGTCCGACGGTGCCGATGTTCGGCAGGCTGAACACGGCAGTGGGAATCGTCGCGTAATCCACCGGCCGATATTCCTCAGGTTTGAACAGGCGCCGCGCCACGGCCATGCCTTCGGACAGTGCTACCGGGGTCAGCTGCACGCGGCCGATCACATCGCCGATCGCCAGGATCGACGGCTCACTGGTCTGGTAGTTGTCGTCGACCTTGATGAAGCCTTTGTCGGTGAGTTCGACCCCGGTGTTCTCCAGGCCGAGATTCTCCAGCATCGGCTGGCGCCCGGTGGCGTAGAACACGCAATCAGCCTGCAACTGGCGTCCATCCTTGAGCGTGGCCAGTAGACCGTCTTCATGGCGGTCGATGCGCGCGATGTCGCTGTTGAATTGCAGATCGAGGCCCTTCTTCTCCAGCTCGGCCTTCAGGTGCTGGCGCACCGCGCCATCGAAGCCGCGCATGAACAGTTCGCCGCGATAGAGCAGCGACGTCTGTGTACCCAGGCCATGGAAGATCGAGGCGAACTCGACGGCGATGTAACCGCCGCCCACCACCAGCACGCGCTTGGGCAACTCCTTGAGGAAGAACGCTTCATTGGAGCTGATCGCCAGGTCCTTGCCGGGAATATCCGGGATCTGCGGCCAGCCGCCGGTGGCGACGAGAATAGTCGCGGCGCTGAAGCGCTGGCCGTCGACCTCGACGGTGTGTGCGTCGACGATACGCGCATGGCTTTCCAGCAGGGTCACGCCGCTGTTCACCAGCAGATTGCGGTAGATGCCGTTGAGGCGCAGGATCTCACGGTTCTTGTTGGCGATCAGTGTTGCCCAGTCGAATGTCGCCTCGCCCAGTGACCAACCGAAGCCTTCAGCCTGCTCGAAGTCATCGGCGAAATGCGCGCCGTACACCAGCAGCTTCTTCGGCACGCAGCCGACATTTACGCAGGTGCCGCCCAGGTAGCGGCTTTCCGCCACCGCCACGCGTGCGCCATAGCCCGCGGCAAAGCGTGCCGCGCGGACGCCGCCGGAACCGGCGCCAATCACAAACAGGTCGAAATCGTAGGGCATGAACAGTCTCCCGAATCAGGCCTTCAGCATACCCGAAGAACCGCCGCCAGCCAGCCGCGGTCTACTCTGCAGACGCTGCCGCAGGAGGATTCGCGCATGACCCCGACCTTGACGCACCTGGCCCTGCACGTGCCGGACCTGGATGCCTGCGTACGGTTCTACGAGACCTTTTGCGGCATGCGCGTGATTCACCAGCGTGAAGGCAAGGGCTCGCGCATCGTCTGGATGGCCGAGCCCGGCAAGGAACACCGCTTCATCTTCGTGATCATGCCCGGCGGTACGGATCGCCAGCTGGCAGAAAACGACTACAGTCACTTCGGCTTCGCCCTGCAGAGCCGCGAGCAGGTGGATGCCATCGCCGAGACCGCACGCGCCGCCGGCTGCCTGGTCTGGGCACCGCGCGACGAGCCCTACCCGGTCGGGTACTACTGCGGCCTGCGCGATCCTGCCGGCAACTACGTCGAATTCAGCTACGGCCAGCCACTGGGGCCTGGCGCGGAGCACATGCCGATCCCCTGAAAACACAAAAGCCACCCGCAGGTGGCTTTTGCTCACAGCGCCCGCGAATCAGTATGCGCGGCCGGTCTTGTACAGGTTCTCGAAGCAGAAGTTGGTCGCCTCGATGTAACCCTCGGCACCACCGCAGTCGAAGCGCTTGCCCTTGAACTTGTAGGCAATCACGCAGCCATCCTGGGCCTGCTTCATCAGCGCGTCGGTGATCTGGATTTCACCGCCCTTGCCCGGCTCGGTATTGGCGATCAGATCGAAGATGTCCGGCGTCAGGATGTAACGGCCGATGATCGCCAGGTTCGACGGTGCGTCTTCCGGCTGCGGCTTCTCGACCATGGTGTTCACCCGGTAGATGTCGTCGCGAATCATCTCGCCGGCAATCACGCCGTACTTGGAGGTCTCCTCCGGCGGCACTTCCTGAATGGCGACGATGGAGCAGCGGAACTGGTTGTACAGCTTGACCATTTGCTGCAGCACGCCGTCACCTTCGAGGTTCAGGCAGAGGTCGTCCGCCAGCACCACCGCGAACGGCTCGTCGCCGATCAGGGGACGGCCGCTGAGGATGGCGTGGCCCAGGCCCTTCATTTCGACCTGGCGGGTGTAGGAGAAGCTGCACTCGTCAATCAGGCGACGGATACCGACCAGGTACTTCTCCTTGTCGGTGCCCTTGATCTGGTGCTCCAGCTCGTAGCTGATGTCGAAATGGTCTTCCAGCGCGCGCTTGCCACGGCCGGTAACGATGGAAATTTCGCTCAGACCGGCCTCGAGGGCCTCTTCGACGCCGTACTGGATCAGTGGTTTGTTGACCACTGGCAGCATTTCCTTGGGCATGGCTTTGGTGGCCGGCAGAAAGCGAGTGCCATAACCGGCGGCCGGAAACAGACATTTCTTGATCATGGGGGTCCTTGGGCGCTGCTGCAGTAAATTGTCGCGCAGTCTAATCAGGCGGCATGGGCCTTACAATGCCCCATCGCTGGCCTGCCGACTCCACGATAGATATAGCCCATGGCTGCAAGTTCAACCGAGTTGTAGATATTCCGCCCATCGAATACCACCGGCATGCGCATACTACTGCGGATGCGCAGCCAATCGGGCTGGCGAAACTGTTTCCACTCGGTGACCAGGACCAGCGCGTCAGCACCTTCAACCGCTCCATAAGGTGACTCGCCCAACTGCAGCTGCCCATTCTGCAACGCCTGTTCGTAGCGGCTGGCTACAGCGTTGCAGGCAACCGGATCGCACGCTTTGACCTGAACACCAGCGGCCAGCAGCGCATCCAGCAGCACCAGGCTCGGCGCTTCGCGCAGGTCGTCTGTCCCCGGTTTGAACGCCAGCCCCCAGATGGCCACCACGCGCCCCTGCAGATGACCGGCGAAATGCTCGCGCACGGCCTGGAACAGCAACGTCTTCTGCAAGGCATTGCGCGCCTCGACGGCACGCAGGATGCTCGGCTCGACACCTTCCTGCTCCGCCGTGCGAATCAGCGCGCGCACATCCTTGGGGAAGCACGAGCCCCCGTAACCACAGCCGGCATAGATGAAGTGCGTACCGATACGTCGATCACTGCCAATACCGCGACGGACCTCCTCGACATCCACACCAAGGCGCGCACAGAGCCCGGCCATTTCATTCATGAATGAGATTTTGGTCGCCAGAAAGGCGTTGGCCGCGTACTTGGTGAACTCGGCAGCACGAATGCCCATGCTCAATACGCGCTCGTGATTACGCAGGAACGGCGCGTAAAGACGGCGCAGCAATTCATCGGTCGCCGGCTCATCGCAACCCAGCACGACGCGATCCGGTCGCATGAAATCCTCGACCGCAGAACCTTCCTTGAGGAATTCGGGGTTGCTCGCCACTCGCACGGTGAGGCTCACGCCACGCGCAGCAAGCCCTTGAGCGATATGCTGCCTGACCCGCTCACCGGTGCCCACCGGGACCGTCGACTTGTTCACAACCACGGCCGAATGCCGGAGCACACGCCCCAGCTCATCGGCAACCGCGAGCACATGGCTGAGATCGGCCGAACCGTCCTCGCCGGAGGGCGTACCGACGGCGATGAAGATGATTCCCGCATCGAGCCCATCGGCGAGCTGTGCACTGAAGCTCAGTTGGCCGCTGGCCAGATGGGCCTTGAGCATGGCTTCGAGACCGGGCTCGTAGATCGGCACCGTGCCTGCCAGCAGCAAATCGAGACGCTTCGGATCGCGCTCGATACAGATGACCTGGTTGCCCATCTCGGCAAAGCAGCATGCCGTCACCAGCCCCACGTAGCCCGCACCGATCACACATAGCCGCATCGTTCAGCCCTCGCCTGCTTTTGCTGCGATTTGAGCCGATGGCAGTGGCAGACCGATGACGAACCCGCGTCGATTTGATTACAGCACCAGTGCCTGCGGATTATTGCGGGCATAAAAAAGCCCGGCCTAAGCCGGGCTTTTCTAAAGCTTCGACCAATTACTTGGCTTGAGCTTCCACTTCAGCTTCTACGCGACGGTTAACAGCGCGACCGGCGTCGGTTGCGTTGTCAGCTACCGGGCGGGATTCGCCGTAGCCTACCGAGTTGACGCGCTCGCCGCCTACACCGTACTGGTTGACCAGAACGTCACGAACAGCGTTGGCACGACGCTCGGACAGCTTCTGGTTGTAAGCGTCAGTACCGACGGAGTCAGTGTGACCTTCAACAGTAGTAGCGGTTTGCGGGTACTGGTTCATGAAGTCGGCCAGGTTTTTGATGTCTCCGTAGCTTTCTTCTTTGACCTTGGACTTGTCGAAGTCGAATTTCACGTCCAGTTCAACGCGGACGACTTCGGCAACAGCCGGGCAACCGTCAGCATCGACAGTGGTGTTGGCCGGGGTGTCCGGGCACTTGTCGACGTTGTCGCAAACGCCATCGTTGTCGCTGTCGGCGCAGACTTCTGCAACCGGCTCAGCAGCAGGCTCAGCAGCAGGCTTGGAGCCGCCACCGAAGTTCAGACCGATACCGATGCTCGGCGCCCACTCGGTGTCGCCTTGGTCGATGTTGTACTGAGCTTCAACGCCGGCACGGGCGTAGAAGTTCTCGGTGAAGTACAGTTTTGCACCGCCGCCCAGGTTAGCGAAGGTGGAACCGTTACGACCGCTGCGGCCGTTCTGACCGATGCTCTGGTCGGAGAAGCCAGCCGACACGTACGGACGCAGGGTGTCGCCCGGAGCGTTGAAGTGGTACAGGGCGTCCAGTGCAGTGTTGGAGCCTTTGATGTTACGACCGTCGTCGCTACGTGCGTTGTGCACTTCGTCGTAGCCCAGGCGCAGCTCTACGTCGTCGGTCAGGAAGTAACCGATGGAGCCACCGAACAGGTTCCCGTCGTTCTTGAAGTCACGAGCGCTATCGAACTGCTGTTTCTTGGCGAAGCCTTCCAGCTCGACTGCACCTTGGCCTTGGGCCAGTGCGTTCAGCGAAGACGCAGCAATCAGAGAACCGATTACAACGCCCAAGGTGTTTTTCAATTTCATCCGTAAATCCCCATCGTGTTATGACTGTGAGTTGCCCTACGGTCATGTGGAACAACTTGGCGGCAATTCTACCAGAAGTTCGTACCGTCCAGGCCTTCAGATAGTGCTAACCAGATTAAGTTTCACCAATTTTGACGAAATTTTCACGCAGCTTGTCCAAGGCACGCTTGTACCTCATTTTGGTAGCGCTGAGGCCCATGTGCATGATGTCGGCGATCTCCTGAAACTCCAGTTCGGCCACGAATCTCAGCACCAGAATTTCCCTGTCGATCGGATTCACATGAATCAGCCAACGATCCAGACCGCCCTTCTCTTCAGGCTTCGGCGCTTTTTCTTCGGACGCCTCTTCAAGAGGATCGAGGCTCAGGGCGTCGAGCAGACGGCGCTTCCGCCGTTCTTTGCGATATTGGGTAATACACTCGTTATACGTAATGCTATATAGCCAGGTCTTGAACTTGGACTTGCCTTCGAAGTTCTTCAGGCCGTAAAGCACTTTGAGCATGACTTCCTGACAAACATCGTCGGCGTCACGGTCATTACCGAGATAGCGGGCGCAGACGTTGAACAATGTGCGCTGATAGCGGCGCATGAGCTCTTCGTAGGCACGCGTGATATGAAAGAGTTCGACATGCGCACGCTGAACCAGCTCTTCATCCGAGAGCTCGCGCGGGTCGTAACGCGTAGAAAGCGATTGGCCTTTGTTCAAAACAGGACGTGCCGACAGTCAGGACAGGTGGCAGCCACTGCCCGAAAAACAGGGCTCAGCGTGGCTGCATACAATAGCAGGATCGTGGATCAGCGGCTGCGAACTCGCTGTTCCAGCAGCGCACGGTTGGCCACGGAGACCAGCTCGCCATCCTCGGTCAGGAGGATGGTCTTGACCGTACCGATCTCTTCGATCACCCCTACGACCTCGTCGATCGTCACTTGTTGCCCGACCTCATACAACTCGCGGACATAGATGCCAGCGAGAATCTGCCCGGCGATGTCGCGACTGCCCAGCCCCAACGCCAGCGCAACAGCAAGGCCGACCGAGATCAGCACGATGGCGATGACGTTGTTGAGCAGATCGGTCTTCACTTCCAGCTGGCCTATAGCCACCGAGATGCTGATGATGATGACCAGTCCCTGGGCGATGCGCCCCAGGCCATTGGCGTAATCGAGACCGACGCCCTCGGCTGCGCCGCGCACCAGCCCGCTGACCAGTTGCGCCAGCAGCACACCGGCGAGCAGCACCAGCGCAGCACCAAAGACCTTCGGCAGGTACAGGGCCAGCACGTCCAGGGTCGCGGAAACCCGCTCCAGCCCCAGAGACTCGGCTGCAGAAACCAGGAAGATGAGCAATACGAACCAGTAGACGATTTTGCCGATCAGCGTCGATACCGAAACCTGGATACCCGCACGAGCCAGTATCTTGGTCAGGCCGGTTCCAGCCATCAGTCGATCCAGACCTACCTTGGCGAGCAGCTTGGACAGCAGGGTGTCCAGCAGTTTGGCGACCACGAAGCCTAGCAGCACCAGGATCAGTGCCACGAACAGGTTCGGGATGAAGCTGGCTACCTTGGTCCACAACGCTGTCATCGCGGTGACCAGGCTATGAGTCCAGGGGTCGAGTTCCATATCAGTCAGCCTTCTGTTCAGTACGTGCGGAAACGGAGCGCGAAACCGGCGTCACATGGTGCGAGCCGTTGTTGAGCGCGATCATCATGGCCTCGAAGCAATGCCCGATCAGGCTGAACAGATCGCCAACACCGACCTGCCGATTGGCCGTCTTGAGGACGCGACCAAGGGTAGCGTCATCGTCGTGCGGGGTTGCGTGCGAGCGCAAAAGATCTCGCAGGGATTCTTCGAATGGATCGTGCATACGCGCCTCGCGTGAGTATGTTGCCTAGACGTGCCCGCCATTGGCAGCGTCACATCTACAGCCAGCGCAATCGCCGGAACAGCCACCACTGGAACGTGGCTACGCCGCCGATCAGCGCGCAGGCAATCATGAAACCGTGGTCGCTGGACACACCCGGCAGGCCACCAACGTTTACGCCGAGAAGCCCGGTAATGAAGCTCATCGGCAGAAAAAAGCCGGTGATGATACTCAAGCGGTACATCGTCCGGTTCATCTTCTCGCTCAGCCGCCGGTGTTCGGACTCCAGCACCAGCCCTACCCGCTCGCGAATCAGCTCCAGCTCTTCCAGATACCGCGTCAGGCTGTTGTTGAGCTCGTTCCAGTAGTTGGTGTCGCTCTCGACGAACCAGCTGAAGCCGTTGCGCGCCAGCTGCGCATAGATGTCCCGCTGTGGTGCGAGGAATCTTCGCAGCCCTGCGGCACGTCGGCGGACCTGCAGCATTAGCCCGTGCTCCGGCATGTAGCGCTCGTCCGCGTCGAGGTGTTCTTCCTGGCCGTCAACCTGTTCGGAAAGACTGCTTACCAGCGCATCCACGCGATCGGTCAGGTAGTGCGCCAGATACAGGATCAGCTCTGCGGACGTCTTCGGCCCGCTGCCTTTTTCCAATTGGGCGATCAGCTCTTCGGTCGCCCACAAAGGCCGCAGACGCAGAGAAATAGTGCGCTTCGCGTCGGCGAAGATACGCACGGAGACCATGTCTTCCGGTTGCGCATCGGGATTCAGATTGACCCCGCGCAGAAACAGCAGCAACTCGTTACCCGGCAACGCCAGCAAGCGTGGCCGGGTATTTTCCTCCAGCAGCAGGTCACAGCTGAAACGACTGAGGCCACTCTGCTCGCGCAACCAGGTCTGCGCCAACGGGTGGCCGCGGTCCCAATGCAGCCAGATACTTTCTTCATCGCCGAGCTGCAGGTCCTCCAACTCGGCACGGGTAACGGCCCGGGCACCACCGCGTCCATCAAGGACATAGGCGTGCACCAGCCCCCACTGAAGATTGTCTTGCTCCTGCATCGGCTACCGCTACCTCTCTGCTAAGCCCCGTCTCTCAACGGGAGCGGCGGATCATTCCGGCATTTTCAGGGCTTGGGGGGAAACGACGATGCCGTTGTTGTCGGCATAGACGAACTCACCCGGGCGGAAGGTGACGCCGCCAAAGGTGACCACGACATTGAGGTCGCCGATGTTGCGCTTGTCGGTCTTCAGCGGGTTGCTGGCCAGCGCCTGCACGCCCAGGTCGGTCTGCGCCAGGACGTCGACGTCACGCACGCAGCCATAGATGACCATTCCTTCCCAGCCGTTCTTCGCCGCCTTCTCGGCGATCATGTCGCCCAGCAGCGCGCGACGCAGCGAGCCGCCGCCATCGACCACCAGCACCTTGCCCTTGCCAGACTCATCGGCCTGGGACTTCACCAGCGAATTGTCCTCATGACATTTGACGGTGACGATCTCGCCGCCGAAGGAATCGCGCCCACCGAAGTTGGCGAACATGGGCTCGACCACCTGCACCAGTTCCGGGTAGGCGTCACACAGGTCGGGAGTGATGTATTGCATGGGAAAGCTCCTTCTTAGGAAATGATCAGAGATCGACACCAACACGCTCGCCATCGTAGGCGAGAGTGAAGCGCTTGAGGCTGCTGCACGAGGCATTCAGCCCCGGCCCGATCAACAGGCTGAATGCCAGGTTGTGCCGCGAACAGCACAGGACCGCGCCAGTCAGAATCGCGTCGAGCCCTGGTGCGGGGAGCGGTTCTCGACAACACGCGCTGGCTCTTTACCACGGTCAGCAGCAAGCGGCCCCACCCCATTGAACTTGCTGGCGATAACCCTCATTGAGGTTGATCACGCGTTCAAGTGCGATGAACATGCCGGCATCCTCAAGCAGCCAGGCTGCAATGCGGCATATCTTAGCCGCATGCCAGAGCCCTTGTAACCTCAGTCCTGTGCGATCTCGCTCGGCAAACGCCCCACGCTCAGCCAATGCGCCACCAGCGGCCAGACTTCCTGCTGCGCCTCTTTGCTGATGAGCATTTCGACGTGACCGTAGTCACTGGCAAACCCTTGCTCCTTCGCCAGGCACAGATAGCGGCTCGGTACTGCCTTGAACTGCTCGGCGAGCTTGCGACAGGCCCAGGCCGGATCCTGCTGATCGCCAGCCGCGGTGACGGCCAACACAGGCACCTGTACCTCACTCAAACCTGCCCACCAGTCGCGCTCGGCATCACCGAAACGGCCAAACAGGCGATGCCAGCGCAGGCTTTCCAGCACCAGCCCCATCGGCTCGTCCTCGGGGCCGCGCTTGAAGCGAGAACCGGACACATGATCGAAGCCCTTGAGCAGCAATCGGCTCCCCCACTCCAGCGGTGGTAGCTTGAGTGGCCAGTACACGCGACTGACCTGGCTCCCAAACAGCGCCACCGATGCAGCCGACTGTTCGTTCAGATAATGCCCACCCAGGGCCGCGGCCAGCGTGATGCCGCCGAGCGAATGCCCCACCCAGTGCGGCATCTGCCCAGACTGCTCGCGGACGAAGGCTGCAATGGCCGGAAGGTCATAGCGGGCGTAGTCCGCCACGGTATTGCCCGAATAGGACTGGTTGCGCGGCGACAGGCCGTGCCCGCGCATTTCCGCGATCCACACATCGAAACCGGCACGCGCCAGGTGCGGCCCCAGGCCGATGCCTTTCGGCGAATACCAGAAGCGACGATTGGAAAAACTGCCGTGCAGCAGGATGACCGGCACGCCGCGCTGTTCCTGATTGGCCACGCCGAGGCGGGTCAGGGCCAGCTCCACGGAATAGTCGGGGCTATTGCCTGGTTTGAGGCGATAGACGTCCTCGCTCAGGTCGCCGCGAAATTCGGCACTGAGCAAGGCGACGGGGAACAACTCACTACTGCTTTGCATACTGTTTCTTGCACAAAAAAGGGCGGGTAACACCCGCCCTTCGTTGATGGATGGCGACCGGAATCAGGCCTGTTGCTGGCCTTCGGCGAGGAAGAACCAGGTGTCCAGAACCGAGTCAGGGTTCAGCGAAACGCTTTCGATGCCCTGCTCCATCAGCCATTTGGCCAGGTCCGGATGGTCAGACGGACCCTGGCCGCAGATGCCGATGTACTTGCCAGCCTTGTTACAGGCCTGGATGGCATTGGACAGCAGCTTCTTCACCGCCGGATTACGTTCATCGAACAGGTGCGCAATGATGCCCGAGTCGCGGTCCAGGCCCAGGGTTAGCTGGGTTAGGTCGTTGGAGCCAATGGAGAAACCGTCGAAGAACTCAAGGAACTCATCGGCCAGCAGCGCGTTGGACGGCAGCTCGCACATCATGATGACCTTGAGGCCGTTCTCGCCGCGCTTCAGGCCATTGCTGGCCAGCAGATCGACCACCTGGCTGGCTTCGCCGAGGGTACGCACGAACGGCACCATGATCTCGACGTTGGTCAGGCCCATCTCGTTGCGCACTTTCTTCAGCGCACGGCATTCCAGCTCGAAGCAGTCGCGGAACGACTCGCTGATGTAGCGCGACGCGCCACGGAAGCCCAGCATCGGGTTCTCTTCTTCCGGCTCGTACAGCTTGCCGCCGATCAGGTTGGCGTATTCGTTGGACTTGAAGTCCGACAGACGCACGATGACCTTCTTCGGCCAGAACGCCGCGGCCAGGGTGCTGATGCCTTCCACCAGCTTGTCGACATAGAAGCCAACCGGCTCGCCGTAACCGGCGATGCGCTTGTCGACGCTGTCCTTGATTTCGGCAGGCAGGCCCGCGTAGTTCAGCAGCGCCTTGGGGTGCACGCCGATCATGCGGTTGATGATGAATTCCAGACGCGCCAGGCCTACGCCTTCGTTCGGCAGCTGGGCGAAGTCGAAGGCGCGATCCGGGTTGCCGACGTTCATCATGATCTTGAACGGGATATCCGGCATGGCATCGACGGAGTTCTTGCGCACATCGAAGCCCAGCTGGCCTTCAAAGATGAAGCCGGTGTCGCCCTCGGCGCAGGACACGGTTACGCCCTGGCCATCGGTCAGCACCTGGGTGGCGTTGCCGCAGCCGACGACAGCCGGGATGCCCAGCTCACGGGCGATGATTGCCGCGTGGCAGGTACGCCCGCCACGGTTGGTGACGATGGCGCTGGCGCGCTTCATCACCGGCTCCCAGTCCGGGTCGGTCATGTCGGAAACCAGCACGTCGCCCGGCTGGACCTTGTCCATTTCGGACACGTCGTTGATCACCCGGACCTGGCCGGCGCCGATGCGTTGGCCAATCGCACGGCCTTCGACCAGTACGGTGCCCTTTTCTTTGAGCAGGTAGCGCTCCATGACGTTGGCCGTGGTGCGGCTCTTCACGGTTTCCGGACGGGCCTGGACGATGTACAGCTTGCCGTCATCACCGTCTTTGGCCCACTCGATGTCCATCGGACGCTCGTAGTGCTTCTCGATGATCAGCGCCTGCTTGGCCAGTTCGGTGACTTCGGCATCGCTGAGGCAGAAACGCGCACGGTCGGCACGGTCGACATCGACGGTCTTGACCGACTTGCCGGCCTTGGCTTCTTCGCCGTAGATCATCTTGATCGCCTTGCTGCCCAGATTACGGCGCAGGATGGCGGGACGACCGGCCTCGAGGGTCGGCTTGTGCACGTAGAACTCGTCCGGGTTCACGGCGCCCTGAACCACGGTTTCACCCAGGCCGTAAGCACCGGTGATGAACACCACATCGCGGAAACCGGATTCGGTATCCAGGGTGAACATCACGCCGGCAGTACCGGTTTCCGAGCGCACCATGCGCTGTACGCCGGCCGACAGGGCGACCAGCTTGTGATCAAAGCCCTGGTGTACGCGGTACGAAATAGCGCGGTCGTTGAACAGCGAGGCGAACACTTCCTTGGCCGCGCGGATCACGTTTTCCACACCGCGAATGTTCAGGAAGGTTTCCTGCTGGCCGGCGAAGGAGGCGTCCGGCAGGTCTTCGGCGGTAGCCGAGGAACGCACGGCGACAGCCATGTTGTCGTTGCCGGCGGACATCACGGCAAATGCTTCGCGGATTTCGGTGTTCAGGCGTTCGGGGAACTCGGCATCCATGATCCACTGACGGATCTGCGTGCCAGTCTTGGCCAGTGCGTTGACGTCATCCACGTCCAGCGCGTCGAGGGCGGCGTGGATACGGTCGTTCAGGCCGCTGAGTTCGAGGAAGTCACGGTAAGCCTGTGCAGTCGTAGCAAAGCCGCCAGGAACGGACACGCCAGCACCAGCCAGGTTGCTGATCATTTCGCCCAGGGATGCGTTTTTGCCCCCTACATGCTCCACATCGTGGACGCCGAGCTTATCGAGGGAAACTACGTACTCAACCAAGGTGAACTCTCCACTATGCTTGGCCCAGCCACGGCAGCGGTGCTGCATTCTGTGGCTTTGCCTCAAGGAAATAAGTCACAATGCCGGCCAGTACGGGCCCAGCAGAGCGGGCCTATGATAGCCAAGAATCGTTCCTGACTTAAGGCCTTTGGCGCAAATGAAACGAACAGCCTTCTTCATCTCCGATGGCACCGGCATTACCGCCCAAACCCTGGGGCAGAGCCTGCTGGCCCAATTCGAAACCATCAGCTTCACCAAGCTCACACGCCCCTATATAGACAGCGTGGACAAGGCGCGGGCCATGGTACAGCAAATCAATACGGCGGCAGAACGCGACGGCACTCGTCCGATCATCTTCGACACCGTGGTCAACCAGGATATCCGCGACATCATCGGTCAGTCGCAGGGTTTCATGATCGACATTTTCTCTACATTCTTGGCCCCGCTCGAACAGGAGTTGAGTTCGCACTCCTCCTATTCGGTCGGCAAGTCGCACTCCATCGCCCACAGTTCCAACTACATGGAGCGCATCGAGGCGGTGAACTTCGCCTTGGACAACGACGATGGCGCACGGACTCACTATTACGACAAGGCCGATCTGATTCTGGTCGGTGTTTCCCGCTGTGGTAAGACGCCCACCTGCCTGTACATGGCCATGCAGTTCGGTATCCGTGCGGCCAACTATCCGTTGACCGAGGAAGATATGGAGCACCTGCAGCTACCTGCGGCTCTGCGCACCTACAAACATAAGCTGTTCGGCCTGACGATCGACCCCGACCGACTGGCCGCAATCCGCAACGAACGCAAGCCCAACAGCCGCTACGCCAGCTTCGCCCAGTGCGAGTTCGAGGTGCGCGAAGTGGAAAACCTGTTCCGCCGCGAGAACATCGCCTTCATCAACTCCACGCATTTCTCGGTGGAAGAGATCTCGGCAAAGATCTTGGTGGAAAAAGGTGTAGAGCGTCGTTTGAAGTAACGCGTGACACCGATGAAGAGCCCGTCCTGTACGGGCTTTTTTATTGGCGCCAGCGATGGGAACTGCCCTTCAGGGCTCCGTGCGACTACCTTCGTCCAGCTCACGCTGCATCAGCACGGTATCGAGCCAGCGGCCGTGCTTTTGGCCAACTGCCTGGAACACCCCGACGCGGCGAAACCCCAGGCTCTCGAGCAGTGCAATCGCGCAGGATGATCGGATTCACGGCAGTTCTCGGCAAACGAACCGCCGGCGACCCTTGTACCGGTCAGCACAGGAGCGGCATCAGAACGCGTCGCCCGGCACCCGCACCCAGCCTTCCATCAAGATGCGCGCACTGCGGCTCATGATGGCTTTCTTGACCACCCATTCACCGTTTTCCTGGCTCGCCTCGGCGCCCACTCGCAGGGTCCCGGACGGATGGCCAAAGCGCACGGCTTCACGCTCACCGCCACCGGCTGCCAGGTTCACCAACGTACCGGGAATCGCCGCCGCCGTGCCAATAGCCACCGCCGCAGTGCCCATCATGGCGTGGTGCAGCTTGCCCATCGACAGCGCGCGCACCAGCAAATCCACCTCGCCGGCCTGCACGACTTTGCCGCTGGAGGCTTTGTAATCCCTGGCCTTGGCGACAAAGGCGACCTTCGGCGTGTGCTGGCGGGTCAGCGCCTCTTCGGCGTTTTTGATCAGGCCCATACCCAGCGCACCCGCCACCCGAATCGCCTCAAACCGCGCCAAGGCCTTGGCATCGCTATTGATGTCTTCACGCAGCTCGGTGCCTTGGTAGCCGATGTCTTCGGCATTGACGAATACCGTGGGAATCCCGGCAGTAATCAGCGTCGCCTTGAAGGTGCCAACACCCGGCACGTCCAGGTCATCGACCAGATTGCCGGTGGGGAACATTGAACCGCCCTCCTCGCCGTCATCCGACGGGTCGAGGAATTCCAGCACGATCTCCGCCGCCGGGAAGGTCACCCCATCCAGCTCGAAGTCACCGGTTTCCTGCACCTGGCCGTTGCTGACCGGCACATGGGCAATGATGGTTTTCTGGATATTGGCCTGCCAGATGCGCACCACGCACACGCCGTTCTCAGGAATGCGCGAGGGGTCGACCAGCCCGGCATGCAAGGCAAACGCCCCGGCGCCGGTGGACAGGTTGCCGCAGTTGCCGCTCCAGTCGACAAACGCCTTGTCGATCGACACCTGGCCGTAGAGGTAATCCACGTCGTGGTCCGACTGGCTGCTTTTGGACAAGATCACGCACTTGCTGGTACTGGACGTGGCGCCGCCCATGCCGTCGATCTGTGCCGAGTACGGGTCGGGGCTGCCGATCACTCGCATAAACAGGCGATCACGGGCCTCGCCCGGCACCTGGGCGCTGGCCGGCAGGTCCTGCAGGCGGAAGAACACGCCTTTACTGGTGCCGCCACGCAGATAAGTGGCGGGAATCTTGATTTGCGCTGCGTGAGACATGGCCAGTTTTCCTGAATTCGTCGAGTCCCTTCTCCCTCTGGGAGAAGGTGCCGAAGGGTGGATGAGGGTTGCCGTAGCGACGCCCCTCACCCCAGCCCTCTCCCAGAGGGAGAGGGCGTTATCGAGGGTTAAGCAGTTACCGTCGCTTCCAGGAAATCCTGGGCGAAGCGTTGCAGCACGCCACCGGCTTCGTACACCGACACTTCTTCGGCGGTATCCAGACGGCAGGTCACCGGCACTTCCAGGCGCTCGCCATTGCGGCGGGTAATCACCAGGGTCAGCGTGGCGCGTGGGGTGCGGGCACCTTCCACGTCGTACAGCTCGGTACCGTCCAGGCCCAGGGTCAGGCGGTTGGTGCCGGGTTTGAACTCCAGCGGCAACACGCCCATGCCCACCAGGTTGGTGCGGTGGATACGCTCGAAACCTTCGGCGGCAATCGCCTCCACGCCGGCCAGACGCACGCCCTTGGCCGCCCAGTCACGCGACGAACCCTGGCCGTAGTCGGCGCCGGCGACGATGATCAGCGGCTGCTTGCGTTCCATATAGGTTTCGATGGCTTCCCACATGCGGGTGACCTGGCCTTCCGGCTCGATCCGCGCCAGCGAACCCTTTTTCACCTGGCCATCGACCACAGCCATTTCATTCACCAACTGTGGGTTGGCAAAGGTGGCGCGCTGCGCGGTCAGGTGGTCGCCGCGGTGGGTGGCGTAGGAGTTGAAGTCCTCTTCCGGCAGGCCCATTTTCGCCAGGTATTCGCCGGCGGCGCTGTCCAGCAGGATGGCGTTGGACGGCGACAGGTGATCGGTGGTGATGTTGTCCGGCAGCAGCGCCAGGGGGCGCATGCCCTTGAGCGTGCGCTCACCGGCCAGCGCACCTTCCCAGTACGGCGGACGGCGAATATAGGTGGACTGCGGACGCCAGTCGTACAGCGGACTTTCCGCTTCTTCGAAGCTGCCCAGATCGAACATCGGGATGTAGATCTGCTTGAACTGCTCCGGCTTCACCGACGCGGCAACGATGGCGTCGATTTCTTCATCGCTGGGCCACAGGTCCTTGAGGGTGATCGGGTTGCCGGCCGGGTCGTGACCGAGCACGTCCTGCTCGATATCGAAGCGCACGGTGCCGGCAATCGCGTAGGCCACTACCAGCGGCGGCGAGGCCAGGAAGGCTTGCTTGGCGTAAGGGTGGATACGGCCGTCAAAGTTGCGGTTACCCGACAGCACCGCGGTGGCGTACAGGTCGCGGTCGATGATTTCCTGCTGGATCACCGGGTCCAGCGCGCCGGACATACCGTTGCAGGTGGTGCAGGCATAGGCCACGATGCCGAAACCCAGCTGCTCCAGCTCGCTCAGCAAGCCGGCCTCTTCCAGGTACAGCTTGGCCACCTTGGAGCCCGGCGCGAACGAGGTTTTCACCCAGGGTTTGCGCAGCAGCCCCAAGGCGTTGGCCTTCTTCGCCAGCAAACCGGCCGCCACTACGTTGCGTGGATTGGAGGTGTTGGTGCAGCTGGTGATCGCGGCGATGATCACCGCGCCATCGGGCAGCAGGCCATCCGCCTCTTCCACTTTCGACGCCGCCAGCATCGCCTCACCGGCAATGCCACGTTCCTGCAAGGCGGAAGTCGGCAGGCGTTTATGCGGGTTGCTCGGCCCAGCCATGTTGCGCACCACGGTGGACAGGTCGAAGCTCAGCACCCGCTCATACTCCGCGGTCACCAAAGCATCGGCCCACAACCCGGTGAGCTTGGCGTACTGCTCCACCAGCGCCACTTGCTCAGGCTCGCGGCCGGTGAGCTTGAGGTACTCGATGGTTTGCTGGTCGATGTAGAACATCGAGGCGGTGGCGCCGTATTCCGGGCACATATTGGAGATGGTCGCGCGGTCGCCGATGGACAGGCTGTCCGCCCCTTCGCCGAAGAACTCGACATAGGCACCGACCACCCGCTCCTTGCGCAGGAATTCGGTAATCGCCAGGACGATATCGGTGGCGGTAATGCCGGGCTGACGCTTGCCAGTCAGCTGCACGCCGACGATATCCGGCAGGCGCATCATCGAGGCGCGGCCGAGCATCACGGTTTCCGCTTCCAGGCCGCCCACACCAATGGCGATCACGCCCAGCGCATCGACGTGCGGGGTGTGGCTATCGGTACCGACGCAGGTATCCGGGTAGGCCACGCCGTCGCGCGCCTGGATCACCGGGCTCATTTTCTCCAGGTTGATCTGGTGCATGATGCCGTTGCCGGCCGGGATCACATCGACGTTCTTGAACGCAGTCTTCGTCCACTCGATAAAGTGGAAGCGGTCTTCGTTGCGACGCTCTTCCACGACACGGTTCTTCTCGAACGCATCCGGGTCAAAGCCAGCGAATTCCACGGCCAACGAGTGGTCGACGATCAGTTGCGTCGGCACCACCGGGTTGACCTTGGCCGGGTCGCCGCCCTTGTCGGCAATCGCGTCACGCAAACCGGCCAGATCCACCAGCGCGGTCTGGCCGAGAATGTCGTGGCACACCACACGGGCCGGATACCAGGGGAAATCCAGGTCGCGCTTGCGTTCGATCAGTTGCTTGAGCGAATCGGTAAGCATGGCCGGGTCGCATCTGCGAACAAGCTGCTCGGCCAGGACACGGGAGGTGTACGGCAGCTTGGCGTAGGCGCCCGGCTCGATGGCATCGACCGCCTCGCGGGTGTCGTAGTAGTCCAGCGCGCTGCCGGGCAGGTTCTTGCGGTAGAGGGTGTTCATCAGGATGCTCATTTGGCTGTCCATAACAATCAGGCACGGTCCTTGAGCGGCACGAACTTCAGGTCTTCAGGGCCTGTGTAGTTGGCGCTCGGACGGATGATCTTGCCGTCGATACGTTGTTCGATCACATGGGACGACCAGCCCGAGGTACGGGCGATGACGAACAGCGGGGTGAACATGGCGGTGGGCACGCCCATCATGTGGTAGCTGACGGCACTGAACCAATCGAGGTTGGGGAACATTTTCTTGATGTCCCACATGATGGTTTCCAGGCGCTCGGCGATATCGAACATCTTGCTGTTGTTCTGCTCGGCCGACAGCTCGCGGGCCACTTCCTTGATCACTTTGTTGCGCGGGTCAGCCACGGTGTACACCGGGTGGCCGAAGCCGATCACCACTTCTTTCTTCTCCACGCGCGCACGGATATCGGCTTCGGCTTCGTCCGGGTTGTCGTAGCGTTTCTGGATTTCGAAGGCCACCTCGTTGGCACCGCCGTGTTTCGGGCCGCGCAGTGCGCCGATGGCGCCGGCGATGCAGGAATACATGTCCGAGCCGGTGCCAGCGATCACCCGCGAGGTGAAGGTGGAGGCGTTGAATTCGTGTTCGGCGTACAGGTTCAGCGACGTGTGCATGGCGCGCACCCAGCTGTCGCGCGGTTTTTCGCCGTGCAGCAGATGGAGGAAATGGCCGCCGATGGAGTCATCGTCGGTTTCCACGTCGATGCGTTTGCCGTTATGGCTGAAGTGATACCAATACAGCAGCGCCGAACCCAAGGAGGCCATCAGCTTGTCGGCGATATCACGGGCGCCGGGGTGGTTGTGGTCGTCTTTCTCAGGCGACACGCAGCCCAGCACCGACACGGCGGTGCGCATCACATCCATCGGATGGGCCGACGGCGGCAGTTGCTCCAGTGAGGTTTTCAAAGCGGCGGGCAGACCACGCAGGGCCTTGAGTTTGGCCTTGTAGCCAGCCAGCTCGGAGACATTCGGCAGCTTGCCATGTACCAGCAGGTGGGCGATTTCTTCGAATTCGCAGCGGTTGGCGAAGTCGAGCACGTCATAGCCGCGGTAGTGCAGGTCATTGCCGGTACGGCCGACGGTGCACAGCGCGGTATTGCCAGCAGCGGTGCCGCTCAGGGCTACCGATTTCTTGGGTTTGAAACCCGGCGTGGTCGTCTCTGGGGTTGCGCTCATCGCGGGTGTCTCCTCATCTGATCCGGTTGGATTTCTTGTTTTCTGCAGGCTGCCCGTTCAAGCAGGCAGCCTGGAATCGATCACTTCTTGGCAGCGAACAAGGCATCGAGGCTCTGCTCGAAAGCGTGGTAGTTGATACGCTCGTACAACTCCATGCGGGTTTGCATGGTGTCGACCACATTCTTCTGGGTGCCGTCGCGGCGCACTGCGTTGTAGACGTTTTCCGCCGCCTTGTTCATGGCACGGAAGGCCGACAGCGGATACAGCACGATGCCGACGTCGACCGAGGCCAGCTCTTCGGTGGTGTACAGCGGCGTGGCACCGAATTCGGTGATGTTGGCGAGGATCGGCGCCTTAACCCGGTCGGCAAAGGTCTTGTACATCGCCAGCTCGGTGATGGCTTCCGGGAAGATCATGTCAGCGCCAGCCTCAATGCAGGCGGCGGCACGGTCCAGTGCCGAATTCAGGCCTTCCACGGCCAGCGCATCGGTACGCGCCATGATCACGAAGCTGTCATCGGTGCGCGCATCGACGGCGGCCTTGATGCGGTCGACCATTTCCTGCTGGGAAACGATTTCCTTGTTAGGACGATGACCGCAGCGCTTAGCACCGACCTGGTCTTCGATATGGATCGCCGCAGCACCGAACTTGATCATCGATTTCACGGTGCGGGCGACGTTAAAGGCCGAGGCACCGAAACCGGTATCGACATCCACCAGCAGCGGCAGGTCGCAGACATCGGTGATGCGGCGCACGTCGGTGAGCACGTCGTCCAGGCCGGTGATGCCCAGGTCCGGCAGACCCAGGGAGCCAGCCGCCACGCCACCGCCCGACAGGTAGATGGCCTTGAAGCCGGCGCGCTTGGCCAGCAGGGCGTGGTTTGCATTGATGGCGCCGATGACCTGCAGCGGATGCTCGCTGGCAACGGCATCGCGAAAGCGTTGGCCTGGGGTGTTCAAACTCATGATTCACCTCGTTTCGTGGATGCGGATGCGCCCTGCCCGGCCTGGCCGGTGTAATGGCGCTCGATATTGCGTTTGGATGCGGCGATATGGCGGCGCATGAGCAGCTCGGCCAACTCGCCATCGCGTTCGGAAATCGCGTCGAGAATGCGGTGGTGCTCGTTGAACGCGTGCCGCGGGCGATTCGGCGTGGCCGAGAACTGCAGGCGGTACATGCGCACCAGTTGATAGAGATCGCCGCAGAGCATCTGGCTCAGCGTCTTGTTGCGGCTGCCTTGGATGATCCGGTAGTGGAAGTCGAAATCGCCCTCCTGCTGGTAATAACCGACACCGGCCTGGAACGCCGCATCGCGCTCGTGCAGGTCAAGCACCCGACGCAGGTCGTCGATCTCGGCCTGGGTCATGCGTTTGGCCGCCAGGCGACAGGCCATGCCCTCCAGAGACTCACGAATTTCGTACAGCTCGATCAGTTCGGCGTGATCGAGCGAGACCACTCTGGCCCCCACATGTGGCACGCGCACCAACAGGCGCTGGCCTTCCAGGCGATGAATCGCCTCGCGCAGCGGGCCACGGCTGATGCCGTAGGTACGCGCCAATTCCGGCTCGGAAATCTTGCTGCCAGGGGCGATCTCGCCCTTGACGATTGCCGCCTGAATGCGCCGAAAGACGTGCTCCGAAAGTGTTTCGGACTCGTCCTGAGCGGTAGCAAGAGGTTCGAGGGACTCGAGCATGATTGTCGACAACGCCTAAAATTAGTCAGGCAAAATTATGCGCTAGAGCGGTAAAGGTCAACAGGGAAAGAAAGATTGTCGACAATCTTAAAATTCACAATTGTTCGGTTAGCTACCGATCTACCCGCACAAACGCTTATAAGCGTCTGTCGCCGCAGAAAAAGCCCATGCTAGAATGCCGCCCGCATGCGCCCTGCCAGGGCTTTCATCCGTGCCTGCTAGACTCACCCAGCTGGCTGGCGACATGCCGCCGGCAACCGGACCCGACGAAGCGAACATCATCAGGATTTATGAGACTCAATCCCTTCGCCCTCTGCCTTGGCAGCATCCTTCTTCCCGGCCTGAGTCTCGCCGCCGAAAAGACCGTCTATGGCCTGAACGAATACGTCAGCCTGGCCGACATCGACCTGCAGGTCGCCGCCAAGCTCGACACCGGCGCCAAGACCGCCTCGCTCAGTGCTCGCGACATCAAACGTTTCAAACGTGACGGCGAAACCTGGGTGCGTTTCTATCTGGCCATCGACGACGCCCACGCACACCCGATCGAGCGCCCACTGGCACGCATCAGCAAGATCAAGCGCCGCGCCGGCGACTATGATCCCGAAGAAGGCAAAACCTACACCGCACGGCCGGTCATCGAGCTGGAATTCTGCATGGGCACGGCCCGTCGCATGATCGAAGTGAACCTGACCGACCGTAGTGCATTCCAATACCCGTTGCTGATCGGCTCCGAAGCACTCAAACGCTTCGATGCGCTGGTCGACCCAAGCCTTAAATATGCTGCCGGCAAGCCCGGCTGCTCCCTAGACATCACCGCTGCCGAGTAACTGCTCATGCGCTCCCTGACCCTGCATCTGAAAGTCCTTATCACCATCCTGGTGACTGTGGGCATTCTGGTTACGGCCTACCAGATCTTCGTTCTTGGCATCCCGGTGACCGAGGACGAGACCGATGATCTGTGGAATATCGACGCCAAGGTCGAGTTCCAGGCCAGCCCGCGCGACCCGGTCAAGGTCCAGATGTTCGTGCCTCCGCTGAACCAGGACTACGTGAGCCTGAACGAGAGCTTCATCTCGAACAACTACGGGGTGAGCATCAACCGCATCGACGGCAACCGTAAGGTCACCTGGTCTGCGCGCCGCGCCAATGGCAGCCAGACCCTGTACTACCGCCTGGTGCTGACCAAGCGCTACAGCGGCGAGCAGCCCAAGGCCAAAGGCCCGATCTACCGCGACAGCATCGCCGTCGAAGGCGCCGAGAAGATTGCCGCCGAAGCCCTGCTGGCGCCGATCCGCCAGCACTCGGCGGACGTCGAGACCTTCATCAGCGAGACCATCAAGCGTGTCAACAATGTCGGCGACGACAACGTCAAGCTGCTGATGGCCGGTGATGCCTCCACACCGAACAAGGCGCGCATCATCGAACTGCTGCTGTCCATCGCCCACGTGCCGATGGAGCGCGTGCACACCATCCGCCTCGCCGCCGACATCCAGCAGAGCCCGGAGCTGTGGCTGCGCAGCTTCAACGGCAAGGACTGGTTGTACTTCAACCCGGAGACCGGCGAGCAGGGCCTGCCGGTCGATCGCCTGGTCTGGTGGACCGGCGACGATCAGCTGGTCAGCGTAGAGGGCGGCAAGAAGCCACAAGTCAGCTTCAGCCTGAACAACAGCGAGATGAACGCCATCCGCCTGGCCAAGCTGACCGACGAGAACACCGACGTCGATTTCCTCGAATACTCGCTCTACGGCCTGCCGCTGCAGACCCAGCAGACCTACCAGATCATGATCATGATCCCGATCGGTGTGCTGGTGATCCTGATCCTGCGCAACCTCGGTGGCCTGCAAACGCTCGGCACCTTCACCCCGGTTCTGATCGCCCTGGCCTTCCGCGAAACCCAGCTGGGCTTTGGTATCGCCCTGTTCACCATCATTACCGCGCTCGGCCTATCACTGCGCTCGTACCTCGAGCACCTGAAGCTGCAGATGCTGCCAAGGCTATCGGTGGTGCTGACGTTCGTCGTGGTGCTGATCGCGGTAATCAGCCTGCTCAGCCACAAACTCGGCCTTGAGCGCGGCCTGTCCGTCGCCCTATTCCCGATGGTGATCCTGACCATGACCATCGAGCGCCTGTCGATCACCTGGGAAGAACGTGGCGGTGGCCATGCCTTCAAGGTCGCCATCGGCACCCTGTTCGCCGCTACCCTGGCGCACCTGCTGATGAGCGTGCCGCAGCTGACCTACTTCATCTTCACCTTCCCGGCCGTGCTGTTGATCATGGTGGGCTTCATGCTGGCGATGGGTCGCTACCGCGGCTACCGCCTGACCGAGCTGTTCCGTTTCAAAGCCTTCCTGAAGGATTGAGCCCATGTTCGGTCTGATCAAGACGTGGAAAGCCCTGGAAGCCAAAGGCATCATGGGCATCAACAGGCGTAACGCGGACTACGTGCTGAAGTACAACAAACGGCACCTGTACCCGATCGTCGATGACAAGATCATCACCAAGGAGCGCGCGATCCAGGCCGGCATCCATGTGCCGGAGATGTACGGGATCATCTCCACCGAGAAGGAAATCGACAAACTCGACGAGATCATCGGTGGCCGCAGCGATTTCGTGATCAAGCCGGCGCAAGGCGCTGGCGGGGACGGCATCCTGGTGATCGCCGATCGCTTCGAGGGGCGCTACAAGACTGTCTCGGGCAAGATCATCAGCCACGAGGAAATCGAGCACCAGATTTCCAGCATTCTCACCGGCCTCTACTCCCTCGGTGGTCACCGCGACCGCGCGCTGATTGAGTACCGCGTGACGCCGGATCCGATCTTCAAGAGCATCAGCTACGAAGGCGTGCCGGACATCCGCATCATCGTGCTGATGGGCTACCCGGTGATGGCCATGCTGCGCCTGCCAACCCGTCAGTCCAACGGCAAGGCCAACCTGCACCAAGGCGCCATTGGCGTCGGTGTCGACCTGGCCACCGGCCTGACCCTGCGCGGCACCTGGCTGAACAACAAGATCACCAAGCACCCGGACACTACCAACGCGGTCGACGGCGTGCAGCTGCCGAACTGGGACGGCTTCATGAAGCTGGCCGCCGGCTGCTATGAGCTGTGTGGCCTTGGCTACATCGGCGTGGACATGGTCCTGGACCAGGAAAAGGGCCCGCTGATCCTTGAGCTCAACGCCCGCCCTGGCCTGAACATCCAGATCGCCAACGACTGCGGCTTGACCCATCGCGCCCACGCGGTGGAAGCGCACATCGCCGAGCTGGCGAAGAACGGTGTGCAGGAAAGCCCGGAAGAGCGCGTGCGCTTCTCCCAGCAACTGTTCGGCCACGTCAAACCCAAGGAAGTCTGAGCCGATCCGCAGCAACGAACAGCCCGGCCCTCGCCGGGCTTTTCATTAGAAATGCCGTGCCAGCCGTTCTACAATCGGCCTCCGCGACCAGTCGACCCAGCCGCATGTCCACCTGCCAACGCTACCCACTGCCCTATCGCCCCGACCCCGCCGGCTATTTCGCCGCGGTACGCCATGCGCCGGGCGCAGTACTGCTGGATGCGGGCCGGCCGGATGCGCAGCGCGGGCGTTTCGACCTGCTCAGCGCCTGGCCGCAACAGACCTTTCTCGCCGCGGATAGCGAGTCCGCCGCCTCGTTTTTTCAGCGCTTGCGGCAGGGCCTGACCACGCTCGGCCCCTGCGAAGCGCCGGAAGGCACCGACCTGCCCTTCACCGGCGGCCTGATCGGCTACCTGGCCTATGATTTCGGGCGCCGCATTGAGCAGTTGCCGGAATTATCTCAGGATGACCTGCTGCTGCCGGACGCACGCTTCGGCCTGTATGCCTGGGCGCTGATCAGCGATCACCAGCAGCAGACCAGCCAACTGGTGTTCCACCCGCGCCTGGACGATGCCGAGCGTACACGCCTGATCACCCTGTTCAGCACCCTGCCCGCCGTCGAAGACGCCACGTTCAGCCTGCGACAGCCGTTCCAGGCCGATCTCGCCCCAGAGACCTATCGCCAGGCCATCGAACGCATCCAGGCCTATATCCAGGCTGGCGACTGCTACCAGGTCAACTTTGCCCAACGTTTCCAGGCGCCCTGCCAGGGCGATCCCTGGGCTGCCTACCTGGCCTTGCGCGCCGCCTGCCCCACGCCATTCGCCGGCTTCCAGGCCCTGCCCGATGGCGGCGCGATTCTCAGCTTGTCGCCCGAGCGCTACCTGCAGGTCAGCCAGGGCCGCGTGGAAACCCGACCGATCAAGGGCACCCGCCCGCGGGGCGCGACGCCCGAAGCCGATGCCGCCGAGGCGCAACGGCTGCTCGCCAGCCTCAAGGACCGCGCGGAAAACCTGATGATCGTCGACCTGTTGCGCAATGACCTCGGCCGCAGCTGCCGTGTCGGCTCGGTGCAGGTGCCGGAGCTGTTCGCGCTGGAGAGCTATCCCAACGTGCACCACCTGGTCAGCGCCGTGACCGGCGAGCTCGATGCCGACAAGGACGCCCTCGACCTGATCGCCGGCAGCTTCCCGGGTGGCTCGATCACCGGCGCACCGAAGATCCGCGCCATGCAGATCATCGACGAACTCGAAGCCACCCGCCGCTCGCTGTACTGCGGCTCCCTGCTCTATCTCGACGTACGAGGCGAGCTGGACAGCTCCATCGCCATTCGCAGCCTGCTGGTCAAGGACGGGCAGATCAGCTGCTGGGGCGGTGGCGGCATCGTCGCCGACTCTGACTGGCAGGCCGAGTACCAGGAATCCCTGACCAAGGTGGACGTGCTGCTACGTACTCTCGAGTCTCTGTAACACGCCCACAAAAAAGGCCCGCATCTGCGGGCCTTTTTTGATCACCGAGCGTGTTACAGGCTCAGCGTGCGATTGGACGCCTTGAGGAACTCGCGCTTGAGGTCTTCATAGGTGTGCACCGCCGGGAACTGCGGGAACTCGCGAATGACGTTTTCCGGCGCATGGAACAGGATGCCGGCATGGGCCTCGCTGAGCATGGTGGTGTCGTTGTACGAGTCACCCGCGGCGATCACGCGGTAGTAGAGGCTCTTGAAGGCGATAACCGACTGGCGCTTGGGATCTTTCTGGCGCAGTTGGTAACCGACCACACGGTCGCTCTCGTCGACTTCCAGCTTGTGGCACAGCAGCGCGGGAAAACCCAGCTGGCGCATCAGCGGCTGGGAGAACTCGTAGAAGGTATCCGACAGAATCACCACCTGGAAACGCTCGCGCAGCCAGTCGACGAATTCGACGGCGCCGTCGAGCGGCTTGAGCGTGGCGATCACGTCCTGGATGTCCGCTAGCTTCAGGCCGTGCTCATCGAGAATGCGCAGGCGCTGCTTCATCAGCACATCGTAATCAGGGATGTCGCGGGTGGTCGCCTTGAGGGCGTCGATGCCGGTTTTCTCGGCAAAAGCGATCCAGATTTCCGGAACGAGCACACCTTCCAAGTCGAGACAGGCGATTTCCACGGGAGTCTCCCAAAATGCGGTTATTTGAGGGGCGGCACTCTAACAGCCGGCCATGGCAAAGGCTACCGGGCAGCCGCGCCGATCAGCATTCGATGGTCCCTGGCCGGCCTCGCTGCTACCATCTGCCACCCTGACTGCAGCCAACCGATTGGGAGCCTGAGATGACGCTGGATCTGGATCGCATCAACGCCGAACTGGGCAACGATGCCGAGAAACTCGTGGAGTGGGCACTGAGCCTGGGCAAGACGGCAATCTGCACCACCAACTTCCGCCCGTTCGAAGCGGTGATCCTGCACATGGTCACCCAGGTCAAACCGGACACGCGGGTCATCTGGATGGACAACGGCTACAACACCGAAGCCACCTACCGCTTCGCCGATGAAGTGACCAAGCAGCTCAACCTGAACCTGAGCATCTACCTGCCCAAGCGCTCCAGCGCACACCGCGACGCGGTCGACGGCCCGGTTCCGGCGCTCGATGACCCACGCCATGAAGCATTCACCGAAGAGGTCAAGCTCGAACCGTTCGCCCGCGCCCTGCGCGAAGCCGCACCGCAGGTCTGGTTCACCGCCCTGCGCGCCACCGACACCGCCGTGCGCGCACAGATGGACCCGGTCAGCATCAACCCGGACGGCCTGATCAAGGTCGCCCCGCTGCTGCATTGGAGTTCGAAGGATCTTTACGAGTACCTGGTCAAACACGGCCTGCCGAACAACTTCGACTACTTCGACCCGACCAAGGGCGAAGACAATCGCGAGTGCGGCCTGCACATCAGCCACTGATGGCGATGGATCGGACATAAAAAAACGGCGCACCTCGGTGCGCCGTTTTGCTATCTGCCGCGGACCGAGCTCAATAGGTCGGCAGCTCGACCCCGTCGAACAGCTCGTCCAGCTCGGCCTTGGTGTGGCATTGCACGGCCTTGGCCATCATGTCGCGGGTCAGGTGCGGAGCGAATTTCTCGATGAAGTCGCACATGAAGCCACGCAGGAAGGTGCCGCGACGGAAGCCGATCTTGGTCACGCTGGACTCGAACAGGTCGCTGGCATCGAGCACCACCAGATCACTGTCGAGCTTGGTGTCGACCGCCATGCGCGCGACGATGCCGACGCCCAGGCCCAAGCGCACGTAAGTCTTGATCACGTCGGCGTCGGCCGCGGTGAACACCACCTTAGGGCTCAGGCCGCGATGGCTGAACGCCTCGTCAAGCTTGGAGCGGCCGGTGAAGCCGAATACGTAGGTGACGATCGGGTGATCGGCCAGGGCTTCCAGGGTCAGCTTCGGCAATTTGGTCAGCGGATGGCCCTGCGGCACGATCACGCAGCGGTTCCAGCGGTAGCACGGCATCATCACCAGGTCGTTGAACAGCTCCAGACCTTCGGTGGCGATGGCGAAATCGACCGTGCCGTCAGCGGCCATCTCGGCGATCTGCATCGGCGTGCCCTGGTGCATGTGCAGGGCCACTTCCGGGTATTGCTTGATGAAGCCGCTGATCACCGGTGGCAGTGCATAACGTGCCTGGGTGTGAGTGGTGGCGATCGACAGGGTACCCTTCTTCTCGTTGGAGAATTCCTGGGCGATCTGCTTGATGCTCTCGACCTTGCGCAGGATTTCCCCGGCAGTGGTGATGATTCGCTCACCAGCAGGTGTCACGCGGGTCAGGTGCTTGCCGCTGCGGGCGAACACCTCGACGCCCAGCTCGTCCTCGAGTAAACGGATCTGTTTGCTGATGCCGGGCTGGGAGGTGTAAAGGCTCTGTGCGGTCGCGGAGACGTTCAGATCGTGATGCGCCACTTCCCAGATGTACCGCAGTTGCTGGAGCTTCATTCGATATCCCTCAAAGCAGATAGACGCTGTCTGACTGTGCCAGCGGCGTTATATAACCATATTAATGGTTTAAGGAATAAAGCTAGACGCTTTTTTCAGTTCTGCACGCCGTTTGTCTAGCCGTCCGCCCGACCACGGTGCTGCAGCATCGGCACCAGGTACACCGGTCGCTCGGCCAGCTGCAACACGCGCGCGGCGGTTCGCCCCAGTGGCCCGGCCTGCTCAGCCCCATGGCTGTGGCTGCCGACGATCAGCAGGTCGACGGCCAGCTTGCGCGCTTCGTCGAGAATCACCTGCGCGGAGTCCCCTTGTACCACCCGTACATTACGGATCAGCTGGCTCTCCTGCTGCGCATCACCCAGCTCGTCGCGAAACCCTTCCAGCACGCGCTGCTCGATGCTTGCCATCACGGTACTCAAGCCCTTGCTGCGCAGCTCACGCAAGGTCTTTTCATCCAGGTAGGTCTGCAGCACCGACTCGGCAAACAGCCCGAGCGGCTCCACCGCGTGCACCACGTAGAGTTCGGCATTGAACGAGCGGGTGATCGACAGCGCGTGCTGCAGCACGTAGGGCGCGTACAGCCCCAAGTCTGTCGCGTAAAGAATGGAACGGATCATGTGGCCTCCCACTGCCAACCACGGCCATTTCAGAGCTTAGCAGTGGCATGGCAGCTGGGCGCCCAACGGACCGACGGCCTAGGGTGCGGCCAAAAAGCGCAGGGCCTGCAACAGCATGCGCATCTTCGGCAATTCGCAGCCCGCCGCGGCGGCAGCGTCCAGCGGCGCCTGATAGATGGCCTGCAGCTCCAGCGGCCGGTGCTCTGCGAAGTCGTGGTACATGCTGGGCAGGTAGTCCGGCATGCGCTCGGTGGCCTTGAGCAGGCTGTCGGCATAGCCCGCCGGCAGACTGTAACCACAGGCCGCAGCACCCTGCACCACTTCCTCCATCAGCGCGTGGATCAGTGCGCGACTGTCAACGTTGGCCATCAAGCGCGTGGTGCCGGCATCGAACAGTACCGACAGGCCGTTGTAGGGCACGTTCCACACCAGCTTCTGCCAACGAGCCTGCTGCAGGTTGGCCATCGCCGTGGATTCCAGGCCGGCCTGCTGAAACAGTGCCGCCCCCTCTTCGACGATGGCCATGCGCGCGGCGGTGTCTTCCGCCGGCCCCGAGTGATACCCCAGATTGACCATACCCAACGCCTGATGCTCGACGACGCCCGGTGCGGAGCGGTGTACGCAGATGAAACAGAGCCCACCCAGCAGATGCACCGACTCCGGCAGCAGCGGCTGCAGCTGCTCCTCGACGCCCAGACCGTTCTGCAGCAGCACGATGCGCGTATCCGGCGCCGCAAGCTGTGCCAGCAGAGGCGCCAGCTCGGCATTGGCAGTGGTCTTGGTGCCGACCAGTAGCCAGTCACACGCAGGCATCTGTCCTGCATCCTGCCATGCATGAACCTGCGGTTCGTGCAATTTGCCATGCACGGCGCTGTTGACCCGCAACCCCTGCGCCTTCACCGCGGCGTATTCGCTTCGCAGCAGAAAATGCACCTCGAACCCGGCACGAGCCAGCATCAGGCCATAGAAACCACCGATCGCGCCGGTGCCGACAATACCGATGCGCGGACGTTTTTGTTCAGCCATCAGGGTAATTCCTCTGTGGGGTTGTTCAGCGTGATTGTGATCGCCGCGGCCAGTAATGGCGGGCTCAGACGTGAATGAACGGCTCCGTGGAACAGGCCGTCGCGGACCAGGAACAGGCTCGGCAGGTGGAACACCTCATAGCGCTGTACCAGGCCGCCGTTGCGCCCGGCATCCACCCAGCACAACCGGTCGACCGGCAGCGCCATGCCAGACAGCTCGCGCCGTGCCCAGCGACAACTGGCACAGCCTGTGCTGGTGAATACCAGTAAAGAGGTGCCCGGAAGCTCGAGAAGGCGGCGCTCCGCGTCAAAATCGGTCAATTCGAGCTCAGGAATGTTTCCGGTCACTATACTGTCCATCAGTGATGTCAAATCAGTGGCACTCGGAGAAGTAAGAATGCGCCGTTTTTTGCGCCATCCCAGTGATATGCCAGTCGAACTGGTGCAACGAAAGCATGCCTTCCTGCCGCGCCAACGCCTGAACAATATCAGCGTTGGCGGCGTCGCCTGCAATTCAACCAAAGGCTTTCGCAAGGGTACCGCCGTCGAACTTCGTGTACCGCTGCTCGGCGAACAGGCCCGCTATCCCGGCGTGGTGGCCTGGTGCCGCAAACGCTCCGACGACTATCTGGTCGGTATTGCGTTCATCGACGAGGACACCCTGTTCCGTGCGCGCATGGTGGAACAGGTCTGCCAGATCGAGTTGTACCGCCATCAGCGCGAACTGGAACTCGGCGAGCACGTTGCCGTCGAGAGCGTCGCCAGCGAATGGATCGCCCTGCATGCCACCGAGTACTCCAGCGCCAGCCTGAACTAGCCACTGGCCATATCCTGGCCGATTTCACACCCGCGCCCATTGTCGAGCCAGCCCGTAACGCGCTAAGGTTCCGCCTCCCCGCGACCATAATGATGCCGAGCCTCTGCCGCCCGGCACCCGTGACTGATGAGTAACACGATGGCTGATTTACCGATCGACGATCTCAACGTTTCATCCAACGAAACCCTGATCACCCCGGCGCAGCTCAAGCGCGAGATTCCCCTCACCGAAGCAGCTCAGCGCACCGTCACCCATGGTCGCGAAGTGGTCCGCAACATTCTCGACGGCAAGGATCACCGCCTGTTCGTGGTCGTCGGCCCCTGCTCCATCCACGACATCAAGGCCGCCCACGAATACGCCGAGCGCCTCAAGGTACTGGCTGCCGAGGTCTCCGACAGCCTGTTCCTGATCATGCGCGTGTACTTCGAGAAGCCGCGCACCACCGTCGGCTGGAAGGGCCTGATCAACGACCCGTACCTGGATGACTCCTTCAAGATCCAGGATGGCCTGCACATCGGCCGCCAGCTGCTGCGTGACCTGGCCGAAATGGGCCTGCCAACCGCCACCGAAGCACTCGATCCGATCTCCCCGCAGTACCTGCAGGATCTGATCAGCTGGTCGGCCATCGGCGCCCGTACCACCGAATCGCAGACCCACCGCGAAATGGCCTCCGGCCTGTCGTCCGCAGTCGGTTTCAAGAACGGCACCGACGGCGGCCTGACCGTGGCGATCAACGCCCTGCAGTCCGTCTCCAGCCCGCATCGTTTCCTCGGCATCAACCAGGAAGGTGGCGTATCGATCGTCACCACCAAGGGCAACGCATACGGCCACGTGGTTCTGCGTGGTGGCAACGGCAAGCCGAACTACGACTCCGTCAGCGTCGCCATCTGCGAGCAGGAACTGGCCAAGGCGAAGATTCGCCCGAACGTGATGGTCGACTGCAGCCACGCCAACTCCAACAAGGACCCGGCCCTGCAGCCGCTGGTGATGGAAAACGTCGCCAACCAGATTCTCGAAGGCAACAACTCGATCGTCGGCCTGATGGTCGAGAGCCATCTGGGCTGGGGGGCGCAGTCGATTCCGAAGAACCTTTGCGACCTCCAGTACGGGGTTTCCATCACCGATGCCTGCATCGACTGGGACGCTACCGAGAAGACCCTGCGCAGCATGCACGCCAAACTCAAGGACGTGCTGCCGAAACGCCAGCGCAGCTGATAGCGCAGAAATGAAAACGCCGGGCAATGCCCGGCGTTTTTGTATATGCTGCTCAGCGCGACTGGCGCTGGCGCCGCTCCATGTAGCGTTCGACATAGGAGCAGGAAGGAATCACCGTGTAACCCAGGCCGTCGGCATATTCCAGTGCCTGTTCGGTCAACGCCGCGGCGATGCCGCGACCACGCAGGGCATTGGGCACGAAGGTCCGATAGATATCGAGCGTCTGCTTACCCAGATCCATATACGCCAGATACGCCCGATGACCATCGATGGTGGTCTCGAACTGATGACCTGCCAGGTCATGGTGGATGGAGAGCGCCTCGCTCATCTCTGCTCCTCTACCTCAAACAAAACTGCCCCTACCTTATCGGTCTTTGCCCGAGGGATAAATGCCTCAGGTCATTCGTTGTGCAAAGTCGATTGGCTCCACGCACCAACGGGTTGCGTCACGAGTCGTCATCATAAGACAAAAACATGTAATTACTTAACGGCATATCTGCAGTTGCGCGAGTCGGTATCGCAACCACACGGGCTCTTTCAGCTAGACAACTAAATGCATCGGCCGTTTGAGCTCTTTGTCGGCGCCACATACTCACAGGAGAAAGTCCGAAAAGCGGCTTATCAGGAGTCCCATGCAACTGCGCTATATGCGAGCCTGCACTTTCAGTGAACAGCACCAAGTCTGTGCACCATCCAGTGGAAAAACTATGCGTTCGAGCCTGTATTTTCTGACGCACGAGTCATGCGCATTGTTGCTCGATCCCTCACAGCAAAAGGCCTTGCGGCGACTCGACAGCTAACTTGAACTGTATGTTTTTTAAACAAAAACTGAATGTATGTGGCAGGGAGCAAAAAAAACTGCTTGTCTTACGTTTGGTCAGTTTACTTACTACAACTAATGGGTAGTATGTAGCCCGGCTAATTTCCCAGCTTTGGGAGATTGCTTTTATGGAAAGTCCACCTTAAGGGGAACACGATGAACAACGTTCTGAAATTCTCTGCTCTGGCCCTGGCAGCAGTTCTGGCTACCGGTTGCAGCAGCGTCTCCAAAGAAACCGAAGCTCGCCTGACTGCAACTGAAGATGCAGCCGCTCGCGCTCAAGCCCGTGCCGACGAAGCCTACCGTAAGGCTGATGAAGCTCTGGCTGCTGCTCAGAAGGCTCAGCAGACTGCTGACGAAGCCAACGAGCGCGCTCTGCGCATGCTGGAAAAAGCCAGCCGCAAGTAATTCTTGCCAAGGCTTTGAGAAAAGCCGATCCGGTTCGCCGGGTCGGCTTTTTTTATTGCCCGAATTTCTGGCAATAAAAAACCGCTGACACGCTTCGGCGCATCAGCGGTTCTGTGTACAGCGACGACTTAGAACTCCAGGGTTTCGCTGTTCGCCACTGCCGGATCCTGAGGCACGGCGATCTCGATCGGCATGCCATCTTCCGCTGCGACCACTTCACGTACCACTTCCCAGTCCAGGCGCAGCTGACCAGCCAGATCATCACGCTTGAGCAGCGCGTTGATCACTGCGGTGTGCTTGTCGACCACCGACGGCTCGCCGTGGTCATCGAGCGGCGCATGCGCTTCGAGGTAGATGCGGCCATTGCTGGTACCGAACTTGTAGGGCTCATTTATGATGCGCAGCGGCGTGCCCACCGGCGCCATCTTGGCCAGCTCCAGCACGTTGTGGTTGAGCATGCGGAAGCAGCCATGGCTTACGCGCATGCCGATGCCGAACTTCTTGTTGGAGCCGTGGATCAGATAGCCCGGAACGCCCAGGGTGAACTTGAACGGCCCCAGCGGATTGTCCGGGCCCGGCGGCACATAGGTGGGCAGCGGATCGCCATCGGCAGCGTGTTCGGCACGGATCGACGCAGGCGGCGTCCAGCCCGGGTTGGCGGTCTTCGCGGTGATAGTGGTTTTCGCGATCGGCGAACCCCAGCCTTCACGACCGATTCCCAGCGGGAAGGTGTGCACCACGTTCTGCCCTTTCGGGAAGTAATACATGCGGTACTCGGCCAGGTTGATCACGATGCCTTCGCGTGGGCCTGCCGGCAGGATGTAGCGCGTCGGCAGAATGATCTCGGCGCCGGCGCCCGGTAGCCACGGGTCGACGCCCGGGTTGGCGGCGACCATCTCCAGGTAGCCAAGGTCGTTGGCCGCGCCGAGGTCGGCAAAGGTGTCTTCGTACTGGGCCTTGATGACCTGCACCTGGCCGACGATATCTTCACCTGGCGGCGGCAGAGGCAGTTCCAGCGCGGCAACGGGACCCGCAGCACAGAGGCTGGCGAGCGTCAGGGAACGGGCGACGACAGAAACGCGCGACAACATCCAAAAATCCTTGGCATTGATGGCTGATGGGAAAGGTCGGGATTGTACACGGCCGAAACAGGCGCCGGGAGGTTACAGGTCCGGCCACATGGGCCGCTCGCCGCGACGCTGGGCGTCGAGCACCAACCTGCAGTTCACGCACAAGCGCTTGTCACGCAGACTGGCCCGGTCCACCCCACGCATCACCGGCAATGCCGGAAGCAATCCGCCACACAGCGTACGGTCGGCAAAACCGCTCAACTCCAGCTGCCGGGCGACCAGGTGCACGCGCGCTTCGCGGCAGGCGAACAGGTCGAGCTGTTCGTCCGGCACGATCAACTGGTAAGCATGCAGAGACCAGACGGGACGCGGCATTCAGAGCTCCGGGGCGGGGGCGCAACGATAGCCGAAAGCCAGCAGGCTGGGAAGATTCAGAGCAGCGGTTTCAGGGTCGGCCAGACGTTGTCCAGCAGGCGCGGCTGGGCGCCCAGCGCAGGGTGCAGACCATCGGCCTGCATCATGCCGTCGACCCCGCCGACACCGTCGAGGAAGAACGGTACCAACGGTAGCTTCTTCTCTTCTGCCAGGGTGCTGAAAACCTGGGCGAAAGCCCCGGTGTAGCGCGCTCCGTAATTCGGCGGCAGCTGCATGCCAAGCAGCACCACCTCGGCCCCGACCGCACGGGACTGATCAACCATGCTGGCAAGATTCTGTTGCAATTGCGCTGGGGGCTGGCCACGCAGGCCGTCGTTGCCTCCCAGTTCGAGAATCACCCACTGCGGACGATGCTGTGCAAGCAGCGCAGGCAGCCGCGCCAAGCCGCCTGCGCTGGTGTCACCACTGATCGAGGCATTCACCACGCGGTGGTCGAAACCCTCGTCGGCGAGGCGTTTTTCTAGCAGGGCGACCCAGCCCACGCGGGTATCCAGGCCAAAAGCCGCGCTGATACTATCGCCAACGACCAGCACGGTGCCGGCCATCGCCCCCTGGGCCCACAGCATCAACGCCACGGCACCGCCAACCCACCACGTACGCATCGGACTCTCCATGAGCGCAAGCATTCTTTCTGCGCGGCACCTTAGCAAAGTGGTACCCAGCACGGAAGGCGAGCTGCACATCCTTCATGACCTCAGCTTCGACCTGGCCCGCGGCGACAGCCTGGCTATCGTCGGCAGCTCCGGCTCGGGCAAATCCACCCTGCTCGGCCTGCTCGCCGGCCTCGACCTGCCCAGCAGCGGCGAGGTCACACTGGCCAAACACAACCTCAGCCAACTCGACGAAGACCAGCGCGCCCGCGTGCGTGCCGAGCTGGTCGGTTTCGTCTTTCAGTCCTTTCAGCTGCTCGACAACCTCAACGCGCTGGAAAACGTCATGCTGCCTCTGGAGCTCGACGGCCGCCGTGACGCCCGCGAGCGTGCCCAGGAGCTGCTGCAACGTGTCGGCCTCGGCCAGCGCCTGACCCATTCGCCGCGCCAGCTCTCCGGTGGCGAACAACAGCGCGTGGCGATTGCCCGCGCGTTCGCCGCCGAACCGGCGGTGCTGTTCGCCGACGAGCCCACCGGCAACCTCGACAGCCACACCGGCGAGCACATCAGCGATCTGCTCTTCGCGCTCAACCAGGAGCAAGGCACCACGCTGGTTCTGGTGACCCACGACGAACGCCTGGCGCACCGCTGCCGACGCCTGATTCGCCTCGAAGGTGGTCGCCTGGTCGACAGCGTGGAGCCCTGAAATGCCCCTTACCCGCCTGCTGAGTTTGGCCAGCCGCCAGTTGCGCCGCGATGCCCGCGCCGGCGAGCTGCGCGTGCTGGTCTTCGCCCTGATCATCGCCGTCGCCGCCAGCACCGCCATCGGCTACTTCAGCGCACGCCTGAACGGCGCCATGCTGCTGCGCGCCACCGAATTCCTCGGCGCCGACCTGCTGCTTTCCGGCAGCTCGCCGGCAGCACCCGCGCAGGTCGACCGCGGGCAAAAGCTCGGCCTGGAGCACGCCCAGGTGGTCGAGTTCTCCAGCGTGATCGCCACCGACCAGGGCATCCAGCTCGCCAGCGTCAAGGCCGCCAGTGATGGCTACCCGCTGCGCGGCGACCTGAAGAGTGCTGCCGCCCCTTATGAGCCGGAGCAGTTGAGTGCCGGGCCGCGGCCTGGTGAAGCCTGGGCCGAGTCGCGCCTGTTCGCCGCGCTGGATCTGAAAATTGGCCAGCAGATCGAGGTCGGCAACCTGTCGCTGCGACTGACCCGCGTACTGACCTACGAACCCGACCGTGCCGGTGACTTCTACAGCCTGACCCCGCGCGTGCTCATGCACCTCGACGACCTGGCCGCGACCGGCGTGGTGCAGCCCGGCAGCCGCGTGCGCTACCGCGAGCTCTGGCGCGGCGAAGAGGCGGCACTCAAGGACTATCGCGCCGCGCTCAAGGACACTCTCGCCCCGCACCAGCGCATCGAAGACGCGCGCGACGGCAATCGGCAGATCGGTGGCGCGCTGAGCCGTGCCGAACGCTACCTCAACCTGGCCAGCCTGGCCGCCGTGCTGCTGGCCGGCGTGGCCGTGGCCCTGTCGGCGGCACGCTTCGCTGCGCGCCGCTACGACGCCAGTGCGCTGCTGCGCTGCCTGGGTCTGTCGCGACGCGAAGCCTTGGGAATCTTCACCCTGCAATTGGCCCTGCTCGGCATCGTCGCCAGCCTGATCGGCGCCCTGCTCGGCTGGCTCGCGCAACTGGTGCTATTCGAACTGCTGCGCAACCTGCTGCCGGCCGGCGTACCGCCTGGCGGCATCCTCCCGGCAATCACCGGGATCGCCACCGGGCTGGTGGCGCTGGCCGGTTTCGCCCTGCCGCCGCTGGCCGCTCTCGGCCGCGTGCCGCCGCTGCGGGTGTTGCGTCGCGACATGCTGCCCGTGCCACCCAGCTCCTGGCTGGTGTACGGCGCTGCGCTGCTGGCGCTCGGCGTGATCATGTGGCGCCTGAGCCTAGACCTCAAACTGACTCTGTCGCTGCTCGGTGGCGGCCTGCTGGCCACGCTGCTGCTCGGCGGCCTGTTGCTGCTCGGCCTGCACAGCCTGCGTCGTCTGCTGGCCAAGGCTTCCCTGCCCTGGCGCCTGGGCCTCGGGCAGCTGTTGCGCTACCCGCTGGCAGCTGCTGGTCAATCGCTGGCTTTTGGCCTGATCTTGTTGGCCATGGCGCTGATCGCCCTGCTGCGTGGCGAACTGCTCGACACCTGGCAGGACCAACTGCCCAAGGAGGCGCCCAACCACTTCGCCATGAACGTATTGCCCGCCGACAAGGACGCGTTCGCTGCGCGCCTGGCCGAACTGTCGCCGCACCCCGCGCCGCTGTACCCGATCGTGGCCGGGCGCCTGGTGCAGATCAACGGCGAGGCGGTGAAGCGCAGCGTCAGCAAGGAATCCGAAGGCGACCGCGCGGTAAGCCGCGATCTCAGCCTGACCTGGGCAGCCGAGCTGCCGGCCGGTAACGTGGTGCAGGCCGGACAATGGTGGGATGGCCAGCCACGCGAACTGCCTGGTGTGTCGGTGGAAGCCAAGCTGGCGGGCAGCCTGAACCTGGAACTGGGCGACGTGCTGACCTTCAACGTCGGCGGGCTGGAGCGCCAGGCGCGCGTGAGCAGCCTGCGTGAAGTCGAGTGGGACAGCTTCCAGCCGAACTTCTACATGATCTTCGAACCCGGCACGCTGCAGGATCTGCCGGCGACCTACCTGACCAGCTTCTACCTGCCGCCGGGCAGCGAGCGGCAACTGGTCGAGCTGGCCCGCGCGTTTCCAGCCGTGACTCTACTACAGGTCGAGGCGCTGCTGGAGCAGCTGCGCAGCATCCTCGCCCAGGTCACACTGGCGGTGGAGTATGTGCTGCTGTTCGTCCTCGCCGCGGGCCTGACGGTGCTCTTCGCCGGCCTGCAGACCACGCTGGATGAGCGTATCCGCCAGGGTGCGCTGCTGCGTGCGCTGGGCGCGGAACGCCGTCTGCTGGTGGCCGCACGGCGCAGCGAGTTTGCCCTGCTCGGTGCGGTCAGCGGCCTGCTCGCGGCGCTCGGTTGCGAGGTGGTGAGCTTCCTGCTCTACCGCTTCGCCCTGGATCTGCCGTGGCAGCCACACCCCTGGCTACTGGTGTTGCCACTGATCGGCGCACTGCTGGTGGGCACTGCCGGGATCATCGGCACGCGCCGCGCGTTGAACGCCAGCCCCTTGTCGGTGCTGCGCGAAGGGTGATGGTGGCTGCGGGCGAGCTCACGAGCTTGTTAAACTCGCCCGGCCTCCCTCATCCAAGAATCCCATGAGCCGCTATCGTCCGCCCCGCTCCGCCGGCACCCCGCTGATCACCCCCGAGGGCGAGGCGCGCCTGCGCGCCGAACTGCACGAGCTGTGGCACGTGCGCCGTCCGCAGGTAACCCAGTCGGTCAGCGAAGCGGCCGCCCAGGGGGATCGCTCGGAGAACGCCGAGTACACCTACGGCAAGAAGATGCTGCGCGAGATCGACAGCCGCGTGCGCTTTCTCACCAAGCGTCTGGAAAGCCTCAAGGTGGTCGACGCCCGCCCGAGCGACCCGGACAAAGTCTATTTCGGTGCCTGGGTCACACTGGAAGACGAAGACGGCGTCGAGGCGCGCTATCGCATCGTCGGCCCCGACGAACTCGATCTCAAGCAAGGCCTGATCAGCATCGACTCGCCCCTGGCCCGCGCCCTGATCGGCAAGGCGCTGGACGCCGAAGTGCGTGTGCAGACGCCCACCGGCGACAAGCTCTGGTACGTCGTGGCGATCGAATATCCCTGACGCTCAGCGCCGGGTGATCAGGCCCTGACGTGCCACCCGGGTCAGCTCGCGCACCAGTTCCTCCACCTCACCCGCTACAGGCGTCTGCACCACAGCCAGGTCGAAACTGTTGTCCGCGAAGCGCGCCAGCGACTCGCCGGTACGGCTGAACTGGATGAGGAAGCTGCGGCGCCCGCCCCAGCGCTTCGGCCAGCCGTCGAGATAGCGCAGCAACGCGGGTTGGTGGTCGCCACCGAGAAGGATCTTGGGATTGTGCTTGAGCAGCCCCGAGGTGATGGGGGCCAGGCGTATCTGCGGGAGTGCGCGGGTCATTTTGCTGTGTCTCCGCCTCGTGGGTCCGCTGGGCAGCGGTGAGAGGCGACACCGAACCAGCGCTTTAGCGGTATTTCGGAACCATTGATGGTCCCCGCGCCCCGCAAGTAGCTGACTAAATCGGCGCTGGACGGGGATGCTAGGAAATCCCCCTCCGAGCTGTCAAGACAAGCCGCTTGCGGGCAACCCGGCACAATCGCCACTGTGACCTCACGGGACACCCCGCGTTTCCCCAGGTAACACTTCAAGCAATCTCGTCATCCCTTTAACCATGCACCCTGCAGCTCAAACGCCTGTTTAGAGCCTGCGCTCTAAATTGGCATGTTTCCTGCCATACCTACCGCGCTGTCGTGCCCACCAAGGATGGATGGAGCTAGCCGCAAGGAGCTTGTCAAACTGCCCAATGACGTGTTGAGAGCGCCCCAATGAACAATAAGAAGAAGACGTTGCTCGCCTGCTGTATCGGCGCCACGCTGCTGATGTCAGCGCAAGCCCAAGCCGGACTTTTCGGCTCCACCGGTTACACCAAGACCAAGTATCCAGTCGTCCTGGCCCACGGCATGCTCGGTTTCGACAGCATCCTCGGTATCGACTACTGGTACGGCATTCCCAAGGCCCTGCGCTCCGATGGCGCCAGTGTCTACATCACCGAAGTCAGCCAGCTGAACACCTCCGAACTGCGCGGTGAAGAACTGCTCGAGCAGGTCGAGGAAATCGCGGCCATCAGCGGCAAGGGCAAGGTCAACCTGATCGGCCACAGCCACGGCGGCCCGACCATTCGCTACGTTGCTGCCGTACGCCCGGACCTGGTCGCCTCGGCCACCAGCGTTGGCGGCCCGCACAAGGGCTCCGAGACGGCCGACTTCCTGCGCCAGATCCCGCCGGGCTCGGCGGGTGAAGCGCTGCTGGCAGGCATCGTCAACGGCCTCGGCTCGCTGATCCATTTCCTCTCGGGCAGCCCGAGCAAGGCTCCGCAGAACTCCCTGGGTTCTCTCGAGTCGCTGAACAGCAAGGGCGCGGCGGTGTTCAACGCCAAGTACCCGCAAGGCATCCCGACCAGCGCGTGCGGCGAAGGCGCGTACAAGGTCAACGGTGTCAGCTACTACTCCTGGAGCGGCACCAGCCCGCTGACCAACGTCCTCGATATCAGCGACCTGCTGCTCGGCGCCAGCTCGCTGACCTTCAAGACGCCCAACGACGGCCTCGTCGGCAAGTGCAGCTCGCACCTGGGCAAGGTCATCCGCGACGACTACCGGATGAACCACCTGGACGAAGTCAACCAGACCTTCGGCCTCACCAGCCTGTTCGAGACCGACCCGCTCACCATCTACCGTCAGCACGCCAACCGCCTGAAGACCGCCGGTCTTTAACCCTGCGTCCGGGGCCGCAAGGCCCCGGTCCGTTGCGCTATTCGAGTACTGCCGTGAATCGAAAACTGTTGTTGGCCATCCCGCTGGTCGTGGGCGGCAGCATCGCGCTGACCCTCTACCTCAACCCGAATCCAGCCAGTGTCGCCCCTTCGCCAAGCGCTTCATCCGAACCCACCAGCAACCTCCCCGAAGCCCCAGCAGAACTGGCGACGCAGCAGAACCAGGCACCGACCCTGGCTCCCGGCGTGGCACCGCTTCCGCCCTCCTTCGGCGGCACCCAGGTGGACGGCGAATTCCATGTCGACGCGGCTGGCAACCTGCTGATTAGCGACGACATCCGTCGCATCTTCGACTACTTCCTCAGCGCCATCGGCGAGGAGACCATCCAGGCCAGTATCAAGCGCCTGCAGGCCTACATCACCGCGCAGCTGCAAGCGCCGGCCCGCGAACAGGCCCTGGCGCTGCTCGATCAGTACCTCGACTACAAGAAACAACTGGTTCAGCTCGAGCGCGACCTGCCGCAACTCGCCAGCCTGGATGCCATGCAGCAACGTGAACAAGCCGTGCAGGCCCTGCGCGCTTCGATCTTCAGCGCCGACGTGCACCAGGCGTTCTTCTCTGGTGAAGAGGCCTACAACCAGTTCACCCTGCAGCGCCTGGCGATTCGTCACGACCAGCGCCTGAGCGACGAGCAGAAGGCCGAAGCCCTCGACCAGCTGCGCGCCAACCTGCCGGAGCAGCTGCAGGATGCGGTAATCCCGCAGATGCAGACCGAGCTGCGCCAACAGACTGCGGCCTTGCAGGCCCAGGGCGGCAGCGCCGAGCAGATCCAGCAGCTGCGCCTACAACTGGTCGGTGCCGAAGCCACTGCGCGCCTCAACGAGCTCGACCAGCGTCGCCAGCAATGGACCTCCCGCCTGAACGATTACCGCCAGGAAAAGGCCCGTATCGAAGCCAGCGGCCTGAGCGACAGCGACAAGGAAAGCGCCCTGCAGGAGATCGCCGAAGAACGCTTCAACGAGCAGGAACGTCTGCGCCTGGCCGCAGCCGAAGAGCTGGCCAGCGAGCGCGAAAAGCAGAACTAGCGGTAGAAAAACGCAAAAAGGCCCGCATCAGCGGGCCTTTTTGAGCAGTAGGCGATCAGCCGGCGATGCGCCGGTCCAGGGAAAGCTTGCCGGCGCCTTCGATCAGCAGCACCGCACTGATCAGGCCGAGAATCATCGCGTACTCGTAGCCATTGGCAGTGATGAAGAAGCCGTTGACCCAGTGCACACTGAAAATCGCGACCAGCATTGCCACCAGCAGGGAAACCGCTGCAGGACGTACCAACAGGCCGATGATCAGGGCCAGGCCACCGAAGAACTCGGCGCTACCCGCCAAGCCTGCCATCAGGTAGCCGGGGGCGATGCCGATGCTTTCCAGCCACTGGCCGGTGCCGGCCAGGCCGTAGCCGCCGAACCAGCCGAAGAGCTTTTGCGAGCCGTGGGCAGCGAAGGTCAGGCCGGTGACGATGCGCAACAGGGTGATGCCGTAGCCGGCGTTGGTAGCGAGAGCGGATTTGATCAGTGCGTTCATGGGTTGCTGTCCTTGTGTTGGGGTGTGAGCAGTTGGTGAAGCACAGATTAAATCAATTAATAGATTATGAAGGCGCATTTTTACGCTAATAAATATCTAATTAATTGATATCAGCGTGTGCTCGCACGTTGCTTGCCCGGCTCCAGCAGCGCGCGCTCCCGATCAAACGCCAGGTAGTACTTGTTGACGCTGTTGACGTAGCTGACCACGCCCATGCCGACCTGCTCCATCGCCACCCGCTCGACCTGGAAGAACCACTGATTAGGGTTGAGTCCGCGGCGACGGGCCTCGGCCCGCAAGCCCTGAACCCGCTCCGGGCCCATGTTGTAGGCCGCCAGAACGAAGGCCATGCGTTCGCGCTCGTTGAGCTGGTTGCTGGCGAAGAACTTGCGGCGAATCATCGCCAGGTACTTCGCCGATGCCTGCACGTTGCCGTCCACGCCCTGGATATTGCCCACTCCAACGGCACGCGCGGCCGACGGCGTAATCTGCATCAGCCCGGTGGCGCCGCCGGCACCACGCGCCTTGGGGTTGAGGGTCGACTCCTTGAACGCCAGTGCGGCGAGTGCCAGCCAGTCGAGGTCTTGCTGGCCGGCATGTTTCTGCAGCACCGGGCGCACCTGCTCCAGACGCCGCAGGTCGGCACTGGCCAAGGGATAATGCACTTTGTACAGGCGCCGGTAGACGCGCTGCAGGGTGACATCCTGGTCGTCCGGGTTACGGTAGCTGGCGAGAAAACGATCGACGCTGGCGCGCAGCATCGGCGCATCGCGGCGCACGAACCAGCTCATGTCGCTCTTGTCCTCCAGCACCATGTGCTCATCCACCCGCAGTTTGGGCATCACCCGGGCCCAGCGCTGGGCGATCGGCTGCTCGACCACGGTGAAGGGATAGATACCGGCCTGGACCATCTCCAGCACATCCTCAACGGCCAGGCTCGGGTCAGCCCATTCGATGAGGATCGGCGCCAGCTTGCGGTCGGCCAGATTCAGGTTGAACGTGGCGATGGCCTCGCCCGCCGCACTGCCGGCCGGCAGCACCACGGTACGCCCGGCCAGCTGCAGGAAGTCCTGATAACGACGGTTGCCCTTGCGCGCAACGAACACCAGCGGCACATCCTTGCGAATCGCCGCGCTGGCACTAACCGCCTGGGTGTTGCGGGTATCGAGCAGCTCGCCGGGAGCGACCACGTCGCCTTCCCCACGGGCCAGGGCGCCGAGCAACTGGTCCTTGCTCCTAGGGACGATCTTCAGGCGCAGGCTGCGACCGTCACGGGCATTGCGGTTGAGGTACTGCTCGAAGGCCCGCACGCGGTGGTGCTCGCTGCCGATCACCTGGCCCTTGATTTCGCCCGAGCTGTTGCGACTCTGGTTGACCAGCACCCGCAGCTCGCCGCTCTTGCGCACCTCGGCCAGGTCACGCACCGGCGCACCGCCATGCCCCACCTCCAGCGGCCCGGCCAGGCGCGCGTGCACCGGCAGTGCCAGGCAGCAGAGGAGAAGCAGCAGAGCGCGGGTCATCCAGCCTCCAGGGGGCGCCTGGGAATGATCGAGGGGGCTGGCTGGATGGGCTCGCAGCCGCGCGAGTTCCGAAACAGCGGCGCGCAGCCTGCGGCAATCATTCGCTGGGCGCCAGTCAAATCGTGTATCTGACTTTAAATAGCATTGATAACTCTATGTAATTATTGATTTTATCAATAAACAATCGGCTTTGTTATGCTGGCCAGCTTCGACAGCGAGGTAGCACGATGCAGCTCATCGACATTGGCGTCAATCTGACCCACCCGAGTCTTGCCCGGGAGCGTGACGCGGTGCTCGCCCGGGCACAGGCCGCCGGTGTCTGCCAGTTGGTCCTGACCGGTACCAGCCTGGACGAGAGCGAAAATGCCCTGGCCCTGTGCCGTGAATTGGACGATGGCGGCCAGCGCCTGTTCAGCACTGCCGGCGTCCACCCGCACGACGCCAGCCAGTGGAGCACGGACAGCGCCCGACAGCTGCGCGCGTTGCTGGAGCAGCCGCAAGTGCGCGCGGTGGGTGAATGCGGCCTGGACTTCAACCGCGATTTTTCACCGCGTCCGCAACAGGAAAAAGCCCTCGAAGAGCAACTGGCGCTGGCCGTCGAGCTGCAACTGCCGGTATTCCTCCACGAGCGCGAGGCCAGTGAGCGCCTGCTGGCCATTCTGCGCGAGTTTCGTGACCGCCTGCCGGCGGCGGTGGTGCACTGCTTCACTGGCGAAAAGGCTGCGCTGTACGCCTACCTCGACTTGGACCTGCACATCGGCATCACCGGCTGGATCTGCGACGAGCGCCGCGGCACGCATTTGCATCCACTGGTGCGCGAAATCCCCGAAGGCCGCCTGATGCTGGAAAGCGATGCGCCTTACCTGCTGCCACGCAGCCTGCGGCCTAAACCGAAGAGTGGCCACAACGAACCGGCCTTTCTCACGGAAGTGCTGCGCGAGGTGGCGCTGCACCGTGGCGAAAGCCAAGAGAGCGTGGCCCGGCACACCACCGCCAGCGCACGGCAGTTCTTCGACCTGCCGGCACTGGCACACGACTGACTCAGCCGAATACGGTGACCGTCTGCCGGCTCATCGCCAGCAACTCGCCAGACGGGCTCCACAGCCCGGCAGCGATGTGCCCGTAGCCGTCACGCGCGTGCTCGATCTGCGCGTGATACAGGCACCACTCATGGGTATTCAGCGCCGCCACCGGCTGCACGAACTCGATGGTCCAGGTCAGCGAGCTGCCAGGGGCCGGCGCACTGAGGTGCGACAGCACCGCCGGTGGCCAGGCGTCGACCAGAGCCAGCAGATGCGCTTCGCTGACCTTGTCGTGGGAAATGTCGCTGCGCAGGCGCACCCAGCCGCCCATTTCGCGTGACGGGTTGTTGGTGAACGGCATGCCGCCCAGGCCCCAGCGCATGGCCAGAAAACGGGTGAACTCCGGCGTGACGTCCTTGATGTAGGGCAGCTCCTGGCACTCCTCCACGGCCTTCATCGCTGGTGCCGGCAACTGCTCGACATGCACTGCCGACTCGCGAGAGGCGCCGAAGCTGCCCTGCACCAGCGCCACCACCTGGCCATTCTGCACGGCCTTGCCGAGCACCTGGCTGACCGCCTTGCCCTCGCGCAGCAGCTCGGCCTCGAAGGCCACCGGCTCGCCCATCTGCAGCGGACCGATGAAGCTGATCGACAGCGAACGTACCGGGCGGCCGGGCGTCACCTTGCCACGCATGGCCTCGTACACCAACGCCGCCACCAGGCCGCCGAAGGTGGCCCGACCCTGCCCCCACAAGGGCGGCACCACGACGTGGTGCGGACGGGTGTGCACGGCATGCAGCAGTTCAGCAAAAGTCATTCAACGGTCTCCCTCGGATAAGGAATGCAGCTTAGGAGAAAAGCGTATCGACGCGGGAGGGTCACTCCGGCCAATTCAGCGGCGGAATTCCCGCTCATTCAGTGGCGGGATCAGCGGCCTGCGGGTAATGCTCGAGCAATTCCAGCAGCGCCTGGTCCGCCCGACTTTCGGCCTGCAGCATGCGTGTCTGCCACTGTTCGGCGCAGACCGCGAGCGTCGGCTCGGCCGAAACTCGCGTCAGCCACTGCAGCTGATCGTGCCAGTCGCCCAGCGCGCCCTGGGCCTTGCGCAGGGCCTTGGCAGTCGCCTTGGGCAACCCGACCAGTTGCGGGTAGATCTCCGCGCAATAGCGCACGCGCTTGATCAGCAGGCGCAGGCGGTGGCGATCATGGGCCGGATCGCGCAAGGCCTCGGCCAGCGTATCGCGCTGCTTGGCCATGTACTTGAGCACCCGTTTCTCGCCCATCCGCCACTCCCCCGCGGCGACACTGGCACGGCATTCCTCCGGCCAGTCGTCGAGCAGGATCAGCAGACGTCGCAGGGGCAATCCATCGAGCAATTGCCGATAGCCCTGCCGCACATCATCGGCATAGCGGCCAGCCAGCTCCAGATGCCCCTGGCGCTGCAGCTCGGCCATCAGCACTTCCAGATCACGCAACGGGCCGCTGGCCTGGCCCAGGGCCGCAGCGGCCTCCTCCAGGCGCGCACATTCCGGCTGGCGGCGCAGTGGCCGCAGCAAACTGCGCAGACGGCGCACGGCGATACGCAGGTCGTGCAACGCCTCGCTGTCGGTCGGCGCCTGCATTCGCGCCTGGCAGGCGTACAGACGCACCTGCAGCGTGATGACCTGGGCCTGCAGCGACTTCAAGAACTCGTACATCGAAACTCTCCCGAACAATCCTTCATAGGCGGCTTGCCTGGTTCATCTAGCACGGCGGGCATGACGGCATCAGGACGCTGCGCGGCGCCACGGCAACTCGCGACGCAGACGCCGCAACGCCGCGCGCAACTCGTCCGCCGCCAGCGTCGCGCCGGCATAGCGCTGCGCCTCGAAGGCACTGGCGAACGCCTGGATCGCCGCCGCCTGCACCGGCAGCGCCTGGCTCGCCCGCACGGCGAACGCTCGGATCCCCTCGCCCGTTCCTCGCCGCACGCCCTGGCGCGCCAGCAACCGCTCGAAACGACGCAGCAGTTGCTGCTGCGGATCACGCCGGTGCTGCCAGGGGCGGAACAGCAACAATGCCACCACCCCCAGCAGCACGGCACCACCACCCACCAGGGCCAGAACCAGGCGCCGCCACTCCAGCTCCCCGAACCAGCGGCGCAGGGTCTGCAGTTGCTCTTCGGACTGGTAGCCGAGCACCCAGCGCTGCCAGCCGTAATTGATGTTGTCCCAGGTCATGCGCAGGCCGTTGACCCAACTGACGTTGCGATAGCGCAACAGCGACAGGGGCGACTCTTCGAGGAAACTCTGCTCGGCGGAAACCGCTTCCTCCAGGCCCAGCTCGATCCGCTCCGGGGCGACCTGGAAGGTTGGGTCGACGGCGATCCAACCCTTCTCCGGCAACCAGTACTCGACCCAGGCGTGAGCATCGAACTGGCGCACCGATACGTAGCTGCGGTCGCCGCTCAGTTCACCGCCCTGGTAGCCCGCCACCACGCGCGCGGGAATCCCGGCGGCGCGCAACACGAAGGTCATGGCGCCGGCGTAATGGGCGCAGAAACCATTGCGCGTGGTGAAGAGGAAATCATCGATGCTGTTCTCGCCCACGGGTGGCGGTCGCAAGGTGTAGCCGTAGGGTTCGCGATTGAAATGCTGTAAAAGCGTGTCAACCAGCGCCTGCGGGCCCGCCGTCGAGGCTTTCAGCTCTTCGGCCCAGGCGCGCGCACGGGGGTCGCCCTGTGCCGGTAGCTGCAGGGCGAGGCGGCGCATGCCAGGTGCCAGTTCGGGGTCACGCACGGCGTCCGGCCAGGAGCTGGCCCGATAGAGCAGGTTCTGCACCACCGGTCGCACGTTCTGCAGACGGAAGTCGCTCATCTGCCGCACCCGCTCGTGGTCGCTCTGGCCGACGTCGAGCACGTACATCCACGGCCTGCCGGTGGGCTGCATGACGACGCTGTAATCGAGTTTCTCGCCGCGCTTCTCCCACTTCGCACCGGGGGCGATCAGGTCCCGCGATTGCGACCAGCGACGCCCGTCGAAGTGATCCATGGTCAACGCGCGCCAGTACAGGTCGCGGCGCTCGGGTACCGTGCCGTCGAAGCTGGCGCGGAAGGCCAGCCCGTCGGTACGGCTCAGCTCGGCGATGTCCGCCGGTGCCATGCTGTCGGACAGGCCACTGTAGGCCTTGTTCGGATTGGGCAGGCTCCACAGCGGGCCGATGCGCGGGAACAGCATGAACAGCAGTAGCATCAGCGGTACGGCCTGCAGCAACAGACCAGCGGCCAGCTTGAGCGTGGCCTTGGGCTGCACCGCAACACCGCTCTGCTGCAGACCGATCAAGGCGGCCAGTAGCGCGGTGACCGGCAGCAGGCTGTACAGCGCGGCGAGCAAGCTGTCATCGAACAGGTAGGCGGTCACCACCACGAAGAAACCGAGGAAGATCAGCACCAGTGCATCGCGCCGGCTGCGCAACTCCACCAGTTTGAGGATGAAGGTCGCCACCAGCAGCAGCACGCCAGCCTCCAGGCCGATCAGGCTGCCCCGCGAGAGGAACACCGCGATGCCCATGGCCAGCACCAGCACCACACGCTCCGGGCCGGACGGATAACGGGCGCGCATGCGAAACACCTGCACCCGCCAGCCAGCGCAGATCAGCCACAGGCCGATGATCCACAGCGGCAGGTGCAGCAGGTGCGGCAGAATCACCAGCACCTGGGCCACCAGCAGCCAGGTCAGGCTGATACGCGGAATGCTCGGTTCGACCCGGCTCATGTCGCTTCTCCGTACAGCGCCAGTGCGCGCAGGCAGGCCTCGCGGTGCGCGTCGCCGTAGTCGGGGCGTAGTTCCACTCCCGGTAGGCGCAGACCGTAAGCCTGCTGGCGGCTGTCCAGCTGCAGCACCCAGTGACAGAGCAGCGACAGACGGGTTTCCGGGTCGCCGCCCACGGCCAGGTAATCCAGCCACAAGTCACGCCCGGCCAGCGCGGCGAAGTCTTTGACCAGCAAGCCCTGCCCCCGCGAATAGGCTTTCCAGTGCAGGCGTCGGCGGTTGTCGCCGGGCTGGTAGGTTTTCAGTCCCTGGTAATCGTCGGCACCCTGGCCGACCGCGCGGACGCCCTCGTCCTCATCCTCGGGACTGCCGCCTCCGCCAAGCGGCAGATCGCCGGGAATCGGCAGCGGATAGACCAGCACCGCCTGGTCCAGGTCGACCCAGCTCCAGGCGACGAGGATGCCCAGCGGAAAACAGCTTTCCACACGAATGCGCTCCGGGCGCAGCCAGCCGCGGCGCTGCGCCTGCATTACCAGTTCGCACTCGCGCTGCCCTTCGGCGGGCACATCGGCCTGCTGCAACGGCTCCGGTGGCCAGCCCAGTGCAACCGCGTGATGGGCATGGCCGACGCTTTCCAGGCGCACGCGAAAGCGCGCCTGCTCGCCAACGAACACCGCGTTACTGACCCCGGCCTTGAGCACCAGCCCGCTGAAATTGCGGTAGGTGTGCAGGATGGCGATGATGAATACCGAACCGAGCAGGAAGGTCAGGCCGTAGGCCAGGCTGTTCTGGTAGTTGATCCCGGCAAGCAACAGCAGAAACAGCAGCAGGCCAAAGGCCGCGCCGACCCGGTTGGGCATGATGAAGATCCGTCGCTGGGTCAGCTGCACCTGCGCGGCGGCGGGTATGCGCCGCGCCAGCCAGCGTTTCCAGCGTGGTTTCAGACCGAGTGCCTCGCTCACACCGCAGGCACTTCGCGCAGCAGCCACTGCACCAGCGAGCCGCCGCCGTGACCACTAGGGTCGGCACGCTCGCGCAGGCGATGGCCGACCACCGAGGGCAGCACCGCCTGCACGTCTTCAGGAATCACGTACTCGCGGTTGGCCAGGAAAGCCCAGGCCCGCGCGGCGGCGAGCAAGGCCAGGCTGGCGCGTGGCGACAGGCCCCAGGCGAATTGCGGCTCGCTGCGCGTGGCCTCGACCAGGCGCAGCACGTAGTCGACCAGCGCATCACTGGTGCGCACCTGCGGGATCAGCGCCTGGATCGCTGCCAGCTCACTGTGGTCGAGCAGTGGCTCGATCTTCGGCAGCAGCTCGCGCCGTGCCTCACCCAGCAGCAGCGCCTTCTCCGCCGCACGGGCCGGATAGCCCAGCGACAGGCGCATGAGGAAGCGGTCGAGCTGCGACTCGGGCAAGGCGAAGGTGCCACCCTGGGTCACCGGGTTCTGTGTGGCAATGACGAAGAACGGATCGGGCAACGGCCGCGTGGCGCCCTCGATGGTCACCTGGCCCTCTTCCATGGCTTCGAGCAGCGCGCTCTGGCTTTTCGGCGTGGCGCGGTTGATCTCGTCGGCCAGTACCAGCTCGGCGAAGATCGGCCCGGGGTGGAAAGTGAACTGTCCACTGTCCTTGTCGAACACCGAGGTGCCGAGAATGTCGCCGGGCAGCAGATCGGAGGTGAATTGGATGCGCTGGAAGCTCAGGCCGAGAATCCGCGCCAGGGCATGGCTGAGGGTGGTCTTGCCCATGCCGGGCAGGTCTTCGATGAGCAGGTGGCCGCGCGCCAGCAGGCAGGTCAGCGCCAGCCGCACCTGCGGCTCCTTGCCCAGCAGAATCTGGTTAACGGCGTGCAGAACGGCATCCAGCTTGGTACGCATGCGTCACTCCTTCAGGTCAGGCGCACGATGCTACTGCGCGACGCCGGGCGGGCATAGCCGCCTGCAACCTTTGTTGACGATTAGGGCCGTTGCAGACTCAGCAGTTCCTGCGTGCGGCAGTAGTGGCTGCCACCCAGGCGCCCGATCAGATCCAGGCGCTGCGGGTCGATGCGCCCCTGCTCGGTGAGCACGGCATCATCGACATGCGCCAACAGCACTTCGGCAAAGATCAGGTGGCAGTTCGGTTGTGTCCGTGGATACGGCTGCACCTCGACCACCCGGCACTCGAACGCCACGGGGGCGCCGGCCACCCGGAGCGGGCGTACGCGAGTCGAAGGCTGGCTGGCGATGCCGCACTGCTCGAACTCGCTGACTCCGAGGGGCAGCACCACCGAGCTGGCATTCATCGCCTCGGCCTGGGCGAACGACACCAGCTGGATGACCAGCTCGCCGGTGGCCTGAATATTCTGCAGGGTGTCCTTGAGACCGCCGTCGGCGCGGTTGTTGACGTTCACCATCAGCGTTGGCGGCTCGTCGCTGATCACCTGGAAGAAGCTGAATGGCGCCAGGTTGTTGTGCCCCTGCGGCGACTGGCTGGAGACCCAGGCGATCGGTCGCGGGGTGACGGTGGACGCCAGCCAGCGATAGGCCTCCAGCGGGCTCAGACTGCTGAAATCAATGAGCATGGCGCTCTCCTGGTGGCCGACGGCGACGCGCTGATCAGCGTCCGGCGCGCGATTCGCGAATATAGAAGCGGGCCTTCTCGGCCTTGGATGTGCAGCCCTCGAACGCTTCGAACTGCTGCTGGGTTTTCGCCCCGGTCAGCAGCGACAGTGCCTTGGAGTAGCTGACGGTGCCGGCGAAGCCTTCGGCCTTGGCGATGTCCAGCTCGCGCCAGGCGGCATCCAGCTGGTTGCCGCAGCTGTCGCGGTAGGCGGTCTTGGCGGCGCAGCCGGTAAGGGCCAGGCCGAGCACGAGCAGCATGCTGATTCTCTTCATCGGTGGAGCTCCTGAACTACAAGGCCACTATGGATAGCGACTGACCGAAAAAGTGCCGGAGGGGGCGACCTTTCGCGGGCTTCTGCGATGCAGCACGCAAACGTATCGCCGGCCCCATCGCAGCCGTCTCATGCCTCGACCGCTGCCAGCGGATTCTAGCAAATGGCCGCTTGGCGGCGCCTGGCCGTGCGGGTATGGTCGGCTGATCTTTTGGGGGAGTGACGATGAGCAAGAAAGTGGCGCTGGTGCTGGGCTCCGGCGGTGCGCGCGGCTATGCGCACATCGGTGTGATCGAGGAGCTGGAAGCGCGGGGGTATGAAATCGGCTGCGTCGCTGGCTGCTCCATGGGCGCTGTGGTCGGCGGCATCTACGCCGCCGGCAAGCTCACCGAATACCGCGAATGGACCGAAAGCCTCGACTACCTCGACGTGCTGCGCCTGCTCGATGTCAGCTTCCGACTCGGCGCCATCCGCGGCGAAAAGGTCTTCGGCAAGATCCACGAGATCCTCGGCGAGATCGACATCGAAGACCTGCGCATCCCCTACACCGCCGTCGCCACCGACCTCAGCAACCAGCAGGAAATCTGGTTCCAGGAAGGTTGCCTGCACAAGGCCATGCGCGCTTCAGCGGCGATTCCCAGCCTGTTCACCCCGGTGATCCAGGGCAACCGCATGCTGGTCGACGGCGGCCTGCTCAACCCGTTGCCGATCGTGCCGGTGGTGTCCAGCCACTGCGACCTGATCGTCGCGGTCAACCTCAACGCGCTCAACCAGAAGCAGTACCAGCTGCCGGTGATCGAACGTCCGGCGGCGTTCAAGAACCGCATCGACCAGTTGATGACCTCGCTGAGCACCCGCCTGCCCTTCCTCAAGCGCGAGCCTGGCGAAGAACTGCAGATCGCCACCGAGATCGAGGAAAGCAATCCCTGGATCGAAAGCACCATACCGGCGGCCAAGGCCGAGGAAGAAGGCGCGCCAAAATCGGCGAGCAATTCGAAGGTGCTCAGCAACGTCGGCCCGGCCTCGCTGCTGGAGCTGGTCAACCAGAGTTTCGAGGTGATGCAGACCTCGCTGGCGCAGTACAAGATCGCCGGCTACCCGCCGGACATTCTGATCAACGTGCCGCGCCGGGTGTGCCGTTTCTTCGAGTTCCACAAGGCGCCGGAGCTGATCCAGCTCGGCCGGCAGATCGCCAGCGACACCCTCGACAAGTACGAGCGCAACCATTCCTGATGATCGCAGGGTGCGCACGGCGCACCCTGCGGTGATGGCTCGCTCACTACAGCGCCAGCAGGCGGTAGCCGACACCGGCCTCGGTGACGATGAAACGCGGCGCGGTCGGATCATCGCCGAGCTTCTGCCGCAGATGGCCGACCACCACACGCAGGTAATGGCTGTCGTCGACGTGGGTCGGCCCCCAGATGTCCTTGAGCAGTTGCTGCTGGGTGACCACGCGGCCCAGGTGACGGGCGAGCATGGCCAGCACGGCAAACTCCTTGCGCGTCAGGGCGATGTCCGCGTCGTCGAGGCTGACCCGGCGGTAGGCGAAGTCGATGCGCAGCCCGCCACTGCTGACCACCGCCTCCTGCTGTTCGCCGCTGCCGACCTGGCGCAACAGCACGCGCACCCGCGCCAGGAACTCCTGAATGCCGAAGGGCTTGGTCACGTAGTCGTTGGCGCCGCCATCCAGGGCCAGCACCTTCTCGCCCTCGCTGGCGCGCACCGACAGCACCAGCACCGGCACCTGCGACCACTCGCGCAGTTCGCGCAGCGCCTGCTGGCCGTCCATGTCCGGCAGGCCGAGGTCGAGCACCACCAGGTCCGGTTTGGCCAGCGCGGCCTGGGCCAGGCCGTCGCCACCATTGGCGCCTTCGAGCACTTTGTAGCCCTGGGCGGCGAGGCTGATGCGCAGGAACTTGCGAATCTGCGCCTCGTCGTCGATCACCAGAATGGTCGGTTGATTAGTGCTCATCGGCGTCATCGTCCTCCCACTGGGGTTGATGCTGCAACGGCAGGTGCAGGATCAGGCTGGCGCCCCGGCCGTCGAGCCCCTCGCCCACGCTGACCCGCCCGCCATGCGCGCCGAGCATACCCTGGCAGATCGCCAGGCCGAGGCCGGTGCCCTGGCCGCCGCGGTCGCCACGGGCGGCGGTGTAGAACATGTCGAAGATCTTTTCCCGCTCGTGTTCCGGAATGCCCGGCCCCTGGTCACTGACCACGAAGCGCAACTCGTCCTCGCCGCAATCCACGGCGATGCGCAGGCGACCGTCGAGCGGCGAAAAACGCGCGGCATTTTCCAGCACGTTGACCAGTGCCTGTTCGATCAGCGCCGCGTGCACATAGAGCAGCGGCAATTCGGTCGGCACCGCGAGCTGCACCTGCAGCGGCGCCAGCACCGGGCGCAGACGCTGCACGGCGCTGGCAACGATGTCGGCCGGCGCCACCCAGTCCCGCGCCAGCTTCAGGCCGCCGTGGCCGAGACGGGTCATGTCCAGCAGGTTCTGGATGTAACGGTCCAGCCGCTCGGCTTCATCGCGGGTGCCTTCCAGCAACTCGCGACGGTCGCTCAGCGGAATCGCCTCGCCAAGCGCCAGCAGGCTGTCGATGGAGCCGCGCATGGCCGTCAGCGGTGTGCGCAGGTCGTGGGAAACCGAGGCCAGCAGCGCGCTGCGCAGTTCTTCGGTTTGCCCGTGCAGGCGCGCAGCTTCGAGGTCTTCAGCCAGCTGCGCGCGCGCCAGCGCCTGGGCCAGCGGCTGCCCCAGTGCGGCGAGCAAGCGGCGTTGCTCCGGCGCCAGAGGCCGGCCATCACGCGGGCTGACGCCGAGCAGCGCCAGCGGGCCATCCTCACCGGACAGCGGCGACCACCACCAGCGCCCACCCGGCAAGGTGCCCGTGCCGAGGCCGGCTGGTTGGTCGTGCTGCCAGGCCCAGTCGGCGGCGGCGCGTTCCTGTTCGGCGAGCAGGCGCTGCACGCCGCCCTCGACCTTCCAGATGCCATCGGCACTGCGCGCAAGCACGGCAATATCGAGCTCGCTCCAGGCAGAAAACTGTTGCAGCGCAGCGGCCAACACCGCCTGGCGATCGGTCGCCGCGCTGAGCTTGCGCGACAGTTCGAGCAGCGCCGTGGTTTCCGCCTGGGTCTCGCGCAACGCCGCCAGCTGCCGGCGCTGGCGGCTGGCCAGGTTGCCGGTCAGGGCGGCCATGAGCAGGAAGAACAGCAGCGTCAGCACGTCCTGCTGGCGTTCGATCTTCAACGACAGCAGCGGCTCGATGAACAGCAGGTTGTAGGCCAGGAACGACAACCCGGCGCAGGCCAGCGACGGCCCGAGGCTGCTGCGCACCGCCACCAGCAACACGGCGGCGAGGAAGATCAGCGAGATGTTCGGCAATTCGAGGAAATGCGCCAGGCCGCGCGCCAGGGCCGCCGCGGTGAGGGTGGCGAGCAGCGCCAGCAGGTAGTCACGCCAGACCGGCGGCGCGCTGGCATGCCGAGGCGCCGGCAGTTGCTGCGCATCGCTGTCGAGCACGCTGATCTCCAGGCCCTCGCCCAGCGCCAGCAGACGCTCCGCCAGGCCTCGCCCGAACCACCAGCGACGACGCAGGCGCTGGCGGCTGCGCCCGACCAGGATCAGGCTGGCGCGGCGTTCGTAGGCGTGTTCGACCAGGGTGCGCGAGACCTCGCCACCCCGCAGGCTGACCACCTCGCCGCCGAGGCGTTCGGCCAGCTGCTGCGCCGACTGCAAATGCGCCAGGCGCTGCTCGTCACGCTCGCCGCCGGTGTCGACGTGCACCACCGACCAGGGCAGATGACGCCGTTCGGCCACGCGACAGGCGTGCCGCACCAGGCGCTCGGCCTGGGCATCACCGTCGATGCCGACCAGCAACCGGCCGCGCACGGTCGGTGCCTCCTGGCCCTGCTGGCGGTAGCGCCGGGCCAGGTCGGCATCCACCCGGGCGGCAGCAGTCTGCATCGCCAGCTCGCGCAAGGCGGTGAGGTTGGTCTGGCTGAAGAAGGCATCGATGGCCGCGCGCGCCTGCTCCGGCACGTAGACCTTGCCGTCGCGCAGGCGCTCGAGCAGCTCGCGCGGCGGCAGGTCGATCAGGAGGATCTCGTCGGCTTCCTGTAACACCCAGTCCGGCAGGGTTTCGCGGACCTGCACGCCGGTGATGTCGCGGACCTGATCGTTGAGGCTTTCCAAGTGCTGCACGTTGACCGTGGTGTAGACGTCGATACCCGCGGCCAGCAGCTCCTGCACGTCCTGCCAGCGCTTGGCGTGGCGGCTGCCGGGGGCGTTGCTGTGCGCCAGCTCGTCGACCAGCACCAGCTGCGGTGGCTGGGCGAGGATGCCGTCGAGGTCCATCTCGTTCATCGCCACGCCACGGTACTCCAGGCGCAGCGGTGGCTGTTGCGGCAGGCCGATGAGCATCGCCTCGGTCTCGGCGCGGCCGTGGGTCTCAACGACCCCGGCACGCAGGTCGACGCCCTGGCGCAAGCGGCTCTGCGCCGCCTGCAGCATGGCGAAGGTCTTGCCTACACCGGGCGCCGCACCGAGAAAGACCTTGAGCCGGCCCCGGCCATCGCGCGGCATGTCGGCTAGCAAGGCATCGGCGCGTACGGCATCACTCATCGCGGTCACTCGGTCGGGGCGGGTTGGCGATTGTCGGCCAGGGCCATGTTCAGCGCCAGTACGTTGACCACCGCGGGGCCGATCAGGGGCTGCTGCACATGCTGTTGCAGCAGGCGTTCCAATTGCTCCGCGGGAATACCGCGAGCCGCGGCGATCCGCGCGATCTGGTAGCGCGCCGCCGCTGGCGACAGGTGCGGGTCGAGGCCGCTGGCGGAGGTGGTCACCAGTTGCATCGGCACGTCGCCCTGCCCGGCCACGGCCAGGCGCTCGGCTTCGGCGGCAATGCGCATGGCCAGCGCCGGGTTGCTCGGCGCCAGGTTGCTCGCACCGCTGGCCACCGTGGCGAGACCGGCGGCCGAGGGCCGTGGCTGGAACCATTCGGCACCCTCGAAGTTCTGCGCCAGCAGCGCGCTGCCGCGCAGCTCGCCGCTGGCATCGCGCACCAGGCTGCCGTTGGCCTGCTCGGGGAACGCCACCTGGGCGATGCCGGTGACGGTCAGCGGGTAGATCACCCCGGTAATCAGGGTCATGAACGCCAGCACACTCAGGGCTGGGCGGATGTGTTTGAGCATGATCAATTCCTCAACAGTTGAAATACAACGCAGCGCCACCGGGTGATTCCCCTTTGGGCCAGCGCAAGCGCTGTTCAGCGATAAAGCCTCTGTCCCGTCTGCGCGGGCGGCCCCAGACAGGCCGTTACACCAGGCCCAGCGCCACCAGCAGCAGGTCGATCAGCTTGATGCCGACAAAGGGCGCCAGCAGGCCGCCGAGGCCGTAGATCAGCAGGTTGCGGCGCAGCAGGCTGGCGGCATCCGTGGCCTGCACGCGCACGCCACGCAGGGCCAGGGGAATCAGCGCGACGATGATCAGGGCGTTGAACACGATGGCCGAGAGGATCGCGCTCTGCGGGCTGTGCAGCTGCATCAGGTTGAGCACGCCGAGCTGCGGGTAGATGCCGGCGAACAGCGCGGGCAGGATGGCGAAGTACTTGGCCACGTCGTTGGCCACCGAGAAGGTGGTCAGGGCGCCACGGGTCACCAACAGCTCCTTGCCCACCTGCACCACGTCGAGCAGCTTGGTCGGGTCGGAGTCGAGGTCGACCAGGTTGGCGGCCTCGCGGGCAGCCTGGGTACCGTCGTTCATCGCCAGGCCGACATCGGTCTGGGCCAGCGCCGGCGCGTCGTTGGCGCCATCTCCGCACATGGCGACCATCTTGCCTTCGGCCTGCTCGCTGCGAATGCGCTGCAGCTTCTTCTCCGGCGTGGCCTCGGCGATCACGTCATCGACCCCCGCTTCGGCGGCGATGGCGGCGGCGGTCAGCGGGTTGTCGCCGGTGACCATCACCGTGCGAATACCCATCTGCCGCAGCTCGGCGAAGCGCTCGCGGATACCCGGTTTGACCACGTCCTTGAGGTGAATGGCGCCGAGCAAGCGGTCGCCGCCGGCCACCAGCAACGGCGTGCCACCGCTCTGGGCGATCTTCTCCACCTCGCGTGCCAGTGGCGCCGGCATCTCGTCGCGGCTCAGGCCCAGGTAAAGCAGCACTGCATCCACCGCGCCCTTGCGGTAGCTGACGCCGGCCCAGTCGACACCGGACAGCCGCGTTTCGGCGCTGAACGGGATCGCCTTGAGCTCGCTGCGCGGCGGCTCGATCAGGGTGTTCAGCGCGCGCAGGTACTCGACGATCGACTTGCCCTCCGCCGTGTCGTCGGCCAGCGAAGCCAGCAGCGCGGCGTCACTGAGTTCCTTGCCGCTCACGCCCGGCGCCTTGCACAGTGCACTGCAACGGCGGTTGCCGAAGGTGATGGTGCCGGTCTTGTCCAGCAACAGCACATGCACGTCCCCTGCCGCTTCCACCGCACGGCCGGACTTGGCGATGACGTTGAGGCGCACCAGGCGGTCCATGCCGGCGATGCCGATGGCCGAGAGCAGCCCGCCGATGGTGGTCGGGATCAGCGTCACCAGTAGCGCCACCAGGTACACCAGCGGCAGGTCGCCGCCGGCAAAACGGGCGAACGGCTGCAGCGTCGCCACCACCAGCAGGAAGATCAGGGTCAGGCCGATCAGCAGGATGTCCAGCGCCACTTCGTTCGGCGTCTTCTGCCGCTTGGCGCCTTCGACCAGGGCGATCATCCGGTCCAGGGTCGACTCGCCCGGGTTGGCGGTGATCTGCACCAGCAGCCAGTCGGACACCACGCGGGTATTGCCGGTGACGGCCGAGCGGTCGCCGCCGGATTCGCGGATCACCGGCGCCGACTCGCCGGTGATCGCCGCTTCGTTGACCGCGGCGATCCCGGCGATCACCTCGCCGTCACCAGGGATCAGTTCGCCGGCCTCGACACGCACGATGTCGCCGCGGCGCAGGCTGCTCGCCGGCACGGTTTCGTACTGTTGCGCGGCGGTCTGCCGACGCGCGCCGAGACCCTGGCTGCCAGCCTTGAGGCTGTCGGCGCGGGCCTTGCCGCGGCCTTCGGCCAGCGCTTCGGCAAAGTTGGCGAAGAGCACGGTGAACCACAGCCACAGGGCGATCTGCACCGCCAGGCCAGTGGACACCGCAGGGTTGGGCACGAAGCACAGCAGCGTGGTGACCAACGCGGTCAGCTCGACCACGAACATCACCGGCGAGCGCAGCAGCTGGCGCGGGTCGAGCTTGACGAAGGCTTGCAGCAGCGCGGGCTTCCACAGGGCCGCCAGGCTGGTACGCGGTTGCGTCTTGGTGCTGCCGGTGGCCGGCAGCTGGGTTTGAGTTCGGGCGTTCATCATGGTTCTCCCTTAGAGGCCCTGGAACATGGCGAGGTGTTCGGCAAGCGGGCCCAGGGCCAGCGCCGGAAAGAACGTCAGGCCGCCGACCAGGAGGATGGTCAGGGTCAGCAGGGTGACGAACAGCGGGCCGTGGGTGGGGAAGCTGTTGCTACCCAGTGGCGCGCTCTTCTTCGCCGCCAGGCTGCCGGCGATGGCGAGGATCGGCAGGATGTAGCCGAAGCGGCCGATGAGCATGGCCAGGCCGAGCATCAGGTTGTGGTACGGCGTGTTGCTGCTGAAGCCGCCGAACGCCGATCCGTTGTTGGCCGCACCGGAGGTGTAGCCATAGAGCAGCTGGCTGAAGCCATGCGCACCGGGGTTGCTGACCGACGCCGCCGGGCCCGGCAAGCTGGCCGCCAGGGCGCCGAGTACCAGCACGCCAACCGGCATCACCAGCAGCGTGGCGACCAGCAGGCGCACTTCGCGGGCCTCGAGTTTCTTGCCTAGGTACTCCGGCGTGCGGCCGATCATCAGCCCGGCGAGGAACACCGCGATCAGCACGAACAGCAGCATGCCGTAGAGCCCCGCACCGACGCCGCCGAAGACCACCTCGCCCAGCATCATGTTGAACATCGGCACCAGGCCGCCGAGCGCGCTGAAGCTGTCGTGCATGGCATTGACCGAACCGTTCGACGCCGCCGTCGTGGTCACCGCCCACAGCGCCGAGGCCGCGATGCCGAAGCGGCTCTCCTTGCCTTCCAGCGACCCGCCCTGCTCGATCGGCAACGCGGCCAGCGCCGGGGTGACCTGATGCTCGGCCCACAGCGTCACGCCCAGGCCGATGACGAACAGGATCAGCATGCTGGCGAGGATCGCACGGCTCTGGCGCAGGTCCTTGACGTAGTGGCCGAAAGTGAACACCAGCGCCGCCGGGATCAGGATGATCGACGCCAGCTCGAACAGGTTGCTCCACGCCGTGGGGTTCTCGAACGGGTGCGCCGAGTTGACGCCGAAGAAGCCGCCACCGTTGGTGCCGAGCTGCTTGATGGCGATCTGGCTGGCCGCAGGACCCAGCGGAATCACCTGGTCGGCACCCTGCAGGGTCAGGGCATGGGCGTAGTCGCTAAAGGTCTGCGGCACGCCGAACCAGACCAGCAGCAGCGCCAGCACCAGGCAGAACGGCAACAGTCCGTAGAGGATGGCGCGGGTCAGGTCGATCCAGAAGTTGCCCAGGTCGTGGGTCGAGCGTCGGGCGATGCCGCGGCACAGCACCACCAGCACCGCAAGGCCGACCGCCGGGCTGACGAAATTCTGCACGCCGAGGCCGACCATCTGGCTGAAATAGCTCAGCGAGGCTTCGCCGCTGTAGGCCTGCCAGTTGGTGTTGGTAACGAAGCTCACCGCGGTGTTGAACGCCAGGGTCCACTCCAGGCCCGGTAAGCCTTGCGGGTTGAGCGGCAAGGCGCCCTGCAGCATGAGGATGGCGAACAACACCAGCAGGCTGGCCAGGGTGAAGGACAGCAGTGCCAGGGCGTAGCCTTTCCAGTCCTGCTCGGCATCGGCATCGACGCCGGCGACGCGGTAGCACAGCCGCTCGACCGGACCAAGCAATGGCGTCAGCAGGGTCTTCTGCCCTTCCATGGCGCGGAACAGGTAGCGCCCGAGAAACGGTGCCGGCAGCAGCACCAGCACGAAGAAGGCCAGCAGCAGTGCGTAATCTTGAACCTGCATGCGGCCTCCCTAGCTGCGATCGGCGCGCAGCAGCGCCACCAGCAGATAAATGAAAAGTCCCGAGGCCAGGCCCAGGGACACCCCGTCGAGAATGCTCATGTGTGATGCTCCGTGAGGCGGTCGCTACCGCTGTGCGGTCATTCTCGGCAGGCAGGGCGTAAAGGAACGAGACACGCAGGAGCGACGCGGCATAAAGAAGGCGTAAAGAAGCGCGGCCACTGCATTACAACGGGCGGGAGGGGCAGTGACTGGACAGCGGCCCCGCCACTCCGGAGAAACGAGCGCGCGAAGGAAGGACGCAGTGTTGAAGATGTACAGAAGGCGGCAGCGTCATCGGCCGGGCCGCACCGACAACTGATTGAGCGCCCCATCCATAGCGCTTGAACGCACAACGGCCGACCACCCCGCGGGTGCGGAGTGGTCGGCCGTTGATCGTGCCTGGCGCCAGCGGCGCCTGCTTCTTACTGCAGCTCGACGCTGTCCTCGGACAGGCCTTCGAGGTCCAGCTCCGGCTCGGCGCCAGCTTCATCGGCGGCACCACCGCCCATACCGCCGGCCATCGCCATGACCATGCCGACGAACTCTTCGACGGTCATCTTCTGGCCGTTGAAGTCGACCTGATTGTTGGCGTATTGCAGGCTGGAGACGATGTCGTTGCCTTCCAGTCTGGCCAGCTGGGTGGACAGCGCCATGCCACTGGCCATCTCGGTCATCATCGACGCCTGCTGGGCAATCGCTTCCTGGTCGGCCTGGCCGTCGAAGGCCGCCTGCACGCTGACCACGTCACTGATCATCGGCTTGGACACCACCAGCCTGGCGCTCAGCTGGCCGATCAGTTGCTGGGCCAACAGCGGTGCCGGCAATTCCAGCGACTCCGGCTTGTTGAAGTCCACCGCCAGGGCGAAATGGCTCTCGCCATTGGCGGTCTTGAACGACAGTTTCTCCAGGGCCAGTTGCGGCTTGGCGGCCAGCAACTGGTTCACGTCGGCCAGCAGCTGGGCCTTCTCCGCGTCATTCAACTCCGGCACTGCAGCGGCGTCGTCATCGTTGGCCGCCTGCAGCGACTGCAGCTTGCTCTCGTAGAGTCTGGCCAGTGACTGGGTGGCCGGAATGTCCAGGTTCTTCAGGCCCCAGATCATCTGCGCGCCGCCGATGTCCTTGCCGTTGTAGCTGATCATGCCGATGTCGTAGACGACGCGGCCGGCCAGGTTGCTGCCGGTTTCTTCCAGGGTGTCGCTCTGGCTGAAATCCTTGAACAGCAGCGGCAGGCGCTCGCCAACTTTGACTTCGGCGCTGGCCAGTTTCACATCGTTGCGGCCCAGGTAGAAACCCGAGGTGCCCTTGAAGCGGTCGCTGTCCAGGCTCAGGCCGCGCAGCTCCATCAGCACCGGCTCCTGGTTTTCCGCGTTGACCGACAGCACCAGGCTGTCCATGTTGCCGCCGATGCGGATCTTCTCGGCCTCGGCGCTGGCGTCCACGTCGAGGATCAGGCCGGAAAAGGTCAGCTTGCTCGACTCATCGAGGGCGACGTCCAGCGGCAGCAGTTCGACGGTGCCGCTGGTGGCGCGGTCGTAGCCGAGGCTGACTTGGCCTTTGAGCGGGGACTCGCCCTTGCTCGCGGCAAACCATTTTTCGGTGAAGGCATTGGGCTGCAGCGCGTAATTGCTGGTGGCCATTACCGGCATCAGTTTGCCGGCCTTGAGGCGCGACAGCGGCAGCGGGCCGTGCTCGATATGGTCGACGAAAAGCAGTTCGACGTTCCTGTACTCGTCGCCGAAGGTGGCACTGTCGGCCTTCAGGCGGTAGTGCGCGGTGCTGGTGAAGAGGCTCTTCTCCAGCGAGACCAGTTCCAGGGTGACGCTGCCGTCGAAGCCGACCAGCGCGGTTTTCATTTGCTGATTGGCCTGCTCGACGGACGTGCGCAGCACGCCATCCAGTTGCTCGCCGGTGTACCACGCCCCAGCGGTACTCAGCGCCCCGACCGCCACGATGAGGCCTACAGCGATTCCTGCTGATTTTTTCATGAGTCTGTCCGTTGTATGTAGGTGTTGGTTGTCTTCCCTGCCCCCGTGACGGGCCCGACTCACGCCTGGCAGACCAGGTCGTCACGCGCCCCGCAAGGTGCGAGTGGGCCTGTGGTTAAGGGCGTCAGCTCGCACGGCGAAGCGGCCGTGGAAAAGCCGCGCAAGGTTATCACCGGCACTGCCGGCCACCAATGCGCGGCGTGGTGCCTATGGCTCGCGCCGCTGGTTCTCGATCGATTCTGTGACCAGGGGCGCACCGCGCACCCAGTCACCGAGCAGGCTGTAGGCCACCGCCAGCAGCGTCGGGCCGAGGAACAGGCCGATGAAGCCGAACGCGAGGATGCCGCCGAACACGCCGAGCAGTACCACCACCAGCGGCAGGTTGCCACCACGGCTGATCAGGTACGGCTTGAGCACATTGTCCACGCCGCTGATGATGAAGGTGCCCCAGATGCCGAGGAAGATGGCGAATCCGTACTCGCCCTGGCTGACCAGCCAGGCCGTGGCCGGCACCCAGACCAGCGGCGGCCCCATGGGAATCAGGCTGAGGATGAAGGTGACGATGCCGAGTACCAGAGCGCCCGGCACACCGGCGATCCAGAAGCCGATCAGCGCCAGCAGGCCTTGCGCCGCTGCCGTGCCGATCACCCCGTTGACCACCCGTTGCACGGTGCCGGCGACCAGTTGCAGGTAGTGTTCGGCGCGCACGCCGATCAGGCGCTCCAGCAGGCTCTCGGCGAAGGCCGCCAGGCGCGGACCGTCGCGGTAGAAGAAGAACACCAGGATCAGGCTGAGCACCAGTTCGAGCATGCCGCCGCCGATCTGCGCGCTGCGTGCCAGCAGCCAGTTGCCGACTTGGCCGAGGTACGGGCGCAGGCTGGCGAACAGCTCCGAACCTTCGCGACCGACCTGCTCCCACAGCGCCACCAGACGCTCGCCCACCAGCGGCAGGCTGCCCAGCCAGCTCGGCGGCGACGGCAGGCCGTCGACCTGCACATCCTTGAACAGCGTGGTGGCGTCGCGCACGTGATCGGCCAGGTTGAAGCCCAGCCACACCAGCGGCACTGCCACCAGCACCATCCAGGCCAGGGTCAGCAGCGCCGCGGCAGCGGATTCGCGGCCCTTCAGCCAGCGCGTCAAAAGGCGCATCAGCGGCCAGCTGGCGAAGGCCAGGACCGCAGCCCAGAACAGCGCGGAGAAGAACGGCGCCAGCACCCAGAAGCAGGCCCCGAGAAGCGCCAACAGAAGAATCTGCACCAACAGCCGGTCGTTGTTCAGCATCAGAGGAATTCCAGAAGATCAGCGGTAGAGGGTCGCAGATAGTCGCAGCGGCTGCTGGAAAACCGCTCACCGGCACAGCGCGCTGCAGAATAGCGGAGGCAGCTTACGCCAGCACGGTGACGGTTTCGCAGAAACCTGACGACCTCAACGCAGCTTGGTCAGGCGCAGGCCCGCCCCGCTTTCCTCGCCCAGTTGCAGGCGGTTGTCGCGCACGCGCTGGCTGAGCAGCAGGTCGCGCCAAGCCGCCGCACCTTCGCCGCTCAGGCTCACGCGCAACGTGCTGTCGAGCTTGAGCGTGCGCAGCAGCAGCGCGCTCCAGGCCTCGTCCGGGGTCGCCGGCAAGTGTGGCAGGGCCAGCTCGCCTTCGCTCTGCAGCTGACGCAGCAAGGTGGCGGCGGTCGGCAGCACGGCAGTCAGCGGTGCGCTGGCGTCGAGCTGCTCGACGTGCAGGTAGGAGCGGCGGTTGCCGCGGGTGATGCCGTACAGCGCGACGAGGCTGTCCTGCTGCGGTTCGGCCAGGCGCAACAGCAGGTAGATCTGCCGTTCCTCCGGGCCATACAGCTTGGCGTTGTCGAAGATGTTGTTGGCCCACAGGCTGCTCGAGCCGCACTCGCGGCCCTCGCACCAGTAGAGCAATTGTGCGCCGCCCTGCTGCAGGGTCTTGCGCGCATTCAGCGCCGCCTCGACAGGCGAATGCTGTTCGGCCATGCGGTAGGTTGGCGCGCGCAGGCGGCCTTCCACCAGGACCGACTCGTTGAGGCGCACCTGGCCGCTGATGCGCTGCACCGGCTCCTGCGGATAGCGGCGCTCCAGGCTGGCGACGTCACGGTAATCGACGATTTCGGCGTGGGCCGGGCGCGGCAGGACATCGAGGTCCCGAGGGTCCGGCGTGGCGGCGATGGCCGCGCTGCCGGTGAGCATGAGCAGGCAAACGAAAAGAGAGCGCATCCGGTTCCTCAGCGGGTCAGCATGTCTTGCGCGGTTTTCACCACGCGACTGTCTTCGGCACGCGGCGGAATCTGCAACCCGCGCTGCACAGCCGGGCGTGCGGCGATCTGGCCCATCCAGCGCTGCAGATGTGCCAGCCCGTCGACCGAGACCCCGGCCCATTCGTGAATGCGCACCCAGGGATAGGTGGCGATGTCGGCAATGCTGTAGGCGTCGGCCAGGTACTCGGCCTCACCCAGACGAGCGTCGAGCACTTCGTAGAGGCGCCGGGTTTCATTCTGGTAGCGGCTGATCGCACCGGGCAGTTTTTCCGGGAAATAGCGGAAGAACACATTGGCCTGCCCCTGCATCGGGCCGACCCCGCCCATCTGGAACATCAGCCACTGCAGCACGCGTGAACGGCCTTTTACGTCGGTTGGCATCAACTGGCCGGTCTTCTCGGCGAGGTAGATGAGGATCGCGCCGGACTCGAACACGGCGAAGTCGTCGTTCTCGCGATCGACGATGGCCGGGATACGTCCGTTGGGGTTGATGCGCAGGAATTCGGCGGTCTTCTGCTCCTGCTTGTCGAACGACAGGGCATGGACCTGATACGCCAGGCCCAACTCCTCCAGGGCGATGGACGCCTTGTGGCCGTTGGGCGTGGCGGCGGTGTAAAGATCGATCATGACGGACTCCTTACAAGGGTCCGCCCAGCCTCGGCAGTTGGCGGGGGCAAGTCAAGCCGTGGCGAAGAATCGATTGAAACAGTCTGCGACGAGCGTTGCGCCCGCCTCGTCGTTGAGGTGCAGGTGATGACCGCCGGGCTGCCGGTGCACCTCGAACGTGGTGCCTTCGAGGATGCGGGCGATACGCGGCTCGACGGCAGCATGGCCCTGCTCCGCCAGCACCAGGCAGGTCGGGCAGCGCACGCTTCTGACGAACTGCTCGGCGTGGGCCAGGGTCAGGCGCATCAGCGAGGGCAGCGTCAGGCGGATGTCGGTGCGCCAGGTGTAACCACCGGGCACCGGCTCCAGACCACGCTGGGCAAGGAACTCCGCCGCCTCGCGACTGACCGCGACCACACCCTTCATGCGCACCTCCACCGCGCGCTCGATATCGGCGTACACCGGCTTCTGCTTGTGGTGCAGGGCCAGACGCGCACGCAGCGCATCGCCCAGGCGTTGCGGCGCGCTGTCCGCCTCGCCGGTGTAAGGGATCAGCCCATCAATCAGCGCCAGGCGCTCGATGCGCTCGGGCATCGACGCCGCCAGCAGCACGGAGATGATTGCGCCCAGCGAATGGCCGAGCAGCGAAAAGCGCTGCCAGCCCATCTGGTCGGCCACGCGGATCACGTCCTCGGCGTACTCCCACATGCTGTAACTGGAGCCCGCCGCGTAATGCCCGGAATGGCCGTGGCCGGGGAAATCCAGGGCGACGATGCGCAGCCCCTGGAGCTTCGGCGCCAGGCGCGCGTAGGTCATGGCGTTATCCAGCCAGCCATGCAGGGCGATCACCGGAATACCGTCCTCGGGGCCGAATACATGCGCCGCCAGTTCGACGTGGGGCAGGCTGAAACGGACTTCCTCGACGCTGAAACTCATGCGGAATGCTCCTGATGGCGGCCCTGCCAGCGGCCGAACAGCGCCTTGAGCAGTTGCGCGGTGTCCTGTGGTCGCTCCAGCGGGAACATGTGCCCGCCCGGCAGCGTCAGGTACTCGCCCTTCGGTGCGCGGCTGACCAGCCGCGCATGATGCGGCAGCACCACACGGCTATGCCGACCGCGGATCACCGCCAGCGGCACCTGCAACTGCTGCGGGCGACCGGGGCTGATGTGCGGCACGCTGCGGTAAATGTCGATTTCCGTGGCCGGGTCGAAACGCAGGCGCAAGCCCTGCCCTTCACTGCGCAGGCCATGCTGCACGTAGGCGTCCAGGCAATCGGGATCGAAGCGGCTGAACAGGCTCTTGCCGGCGAAGTAGTCGCGCGCCTCGGCAAGGTCGGCGAACGCCTCGCGGCGGCCGATGGTGCGTCCGGCCGGGGTGATCCGGTCGATGAAGCCGAAACGCTTGGCCGCACGAATCACCATGCGGTCGACACCGGTCAGTAGCGGCGAGTCGAGCAACGCCACGCCGCGGTACAGCTCCGGGCGGCGCAAGGCGGCATGGTAGTGCAGCACGCCACCGAGCGAATGTCCCACACCCCACACCGGTTCGGCGCCCCGCTCCAGGTGCAGGATCAGCTCGTCGACCAGGTTGTTCCAGTTGTCATCCACCGGAAAGCGCGGGTCGTGACCGTGCTGCTCCAGGTGCTGGACCTGGTAGTCCGGGGCCAGCGCGGCAAACAGCTTGCCGTAGGTGGCGGAGGGAAAACCGTTGGCGTGGGCGAAGAAGATCGATTGCGACATGGCGGACGGACTGCGGAAGAATTCCCGCAGATTGTCCGGCACACCCGCGCAGGCGGCAATCGGTAGAAGGCGCCAGATGTGCCAAAGATCAGGCGCAGCGCGCCAAAAGGCGCGCTGCAGAGCGTTCGGGCCGCCTTTGCACGGCCCCGGAAGCGAGCTCAGACGGGCTGAGTGCCCGGCTCGCCGCGCAGGCGATCGAAGATCGCCGCCGCCAGCAGTGTCACTGCTACAGGTAGCAGCCAGCCAAGTCCCTGGGCGGCAAGTGGCAGGTTGGCGAAAAGGCTCGGCACCAGAGCCTTGAAACCTGCGGCATTGAATGCATCCGCGAGGCCGAAGATCAGCGTCACGGCCATGGTCGGCACGAACACCCGCGGTGCCGAACACCACAGACTGCTCAACAGACTCAGCGCAACCAGGACGATAGCCAGCGGGTAAAGCCCGACCAGTACCGGCACCGACACACTGATCAATTGGGTCAGCCCCTGGTTAGACACCACCAGGCTGAACAGACCGAAGACCAGCACCACCGTGCGATAGGAAACCGGCAGCATTTTGCTGAAGTATTCCCCGCAGGCGGTCAGCAGCCCAACTGCTGTGGTCAGGCAGGCCAGGGTAATGACAACGGCCAGGAGCAGGCTGCCATAGATACCGAACGTGTGCTGCACGTAGTGGATAAGTATCTGCACGCCATTCAACGCGTCGCCGGCGATGCCCTGGCTGGTCGCACCGAGGTAGAACAGCGCCAGGTAGACCACCGACAGCCCCGTGGCGGCAATGAGCCCCGCCACTACCGAATAGCGGGTGATCAGGCGACGATCACTGACGCCGCGATCCTTGATGGCAGTGGCAATGACGATGCCGAATACCAGCGCGCCCAGGGTATCCATGGTCAGGTAACCCTCCAGGAAGCCCTTGACGAACGGATTGGCCTGGTAGGCCTCGGTACTCTGGCCGATCTCGCCAGCCGGCGACATCAGCGCAGCCCCACCCAGCACCAGCAGCGCCGCGAGCAGCACCGGGGTCAGGAACTTGCCGATGCTGTCCACCAGCTTGCCCGGATTCAGGGCCAGGAACAGCACGGCGGCGAAATAGGCGACGCTGTATATCAGTAGCGCGCTCGATTCGTGGCCGGAGAACGGTGCCACTCCCATCTCGAAAGACACCGTGGCAGTGCGAGGAGTAGCGAACAGCGGACCGATGGCCAGGTATACGGCCACAGCCAGCAGCGTGCCGGCACGTCGACCGAGAGGAGCGGTCAGCTCGTTCATGCCTCCGCCGACACGCGCCAGCGCAACCACGGTAAGCAGTGGCAGGCCGACACCGGTGATGAGGAAGCCGAAGGCGGCAGACCAGACATGCTCCCCGGCAGCCATGCCCGCGCCGGGCGGAAAAATGATGTTACCGGCGCCGAGAAACAGGGCGAAGGTCATGAAGCCCAATGCCAGAAGGTCGAGGCTTTTCAAACGAGTCATAGCAGGGAGTACCACAGACAGGAATTCATGGAGAAATGCAGGGTTGGCGCTGGCTTGGGAAACGCCACCGAACCGTTGCGGCGCGGCGATCCGAGACCGGGCCAGGACTCTTGTGAAGCCGGGCAGCAAAATCGTTGCAAGCCTAACGAATTTTCTCGTCGACCGCGGCAGTCCACGGTCGGGCTGTCGAACAGTGACAACAATCTGTCGCCTCGCGAAAAATTTCCATTTCACCGCAAACCCTGCGCCTAGCACCTAACGCCATGCTATTGCAGATGTGCTGGGCGCACCGTCTCGCCAGGGTCATTGAATCCGCCCGATGGCTCGGACCTAACCTACGCCATACGCAGCATCCGGCAAGGACATGGCAATAAAAAAGGCCACCCGAAGGTGGCCTTTTTAGATCAAGTCAGCCTCAGGCTTTCTTGACTTCCCAACCGGTCAGCTCGGCCAGGGCCTTGCCGATGTCGGCCAGCGAACGCACGGTTTTCACACCCGCGTCCTGCAGGGCAGCGAACTTCTCGTCCGCAGTGCCTTTACCACCAGAGATGATGGCGCCGGCGTGGCCCATGCGCTTGCCGGGCGGCGCGGTGACACCAGCGATGTAGGACACCACCGGCTTGGTCACGTTGGCCTTGATGTAGGCAGCAGCTTCTTCTTCAGCGGAACCGCCGATCTCACCGATCATGACGATCGCTTCGGTCTTCGGGTCTTCCTGGAACAGCTTCAGGATGTCGATGAAGTTGGAGCCCGGGATCGGGTCACCACCGATGCCGACGCAGGTGGACTGACCGAAACCGGCGTCAGTGGTCTGCTTGACAGCTTCGTAGGTCAGGGTGCCGGAACGCGACACGATGCCTACTTTGCCTGGCAGGTGGATGTGGCCTGGCATGATGCCGATCTTGCACTCGCCGGGAGTGATCACGCCTGGGCAGTTCGGGCCGATCAGGGTAACACCCAGCTCGTCGCACTTGACCTTGGCTTCCAGCATGTCGATGGTCGCGATGCCTTCGGTGATGCAGACGATCAGCTTGATGCCGCCGAACGCTGCTTCCAGGATCGAGTCCTTGCAGAACGGAGCCGGAACGTAGATCACCGAAGCGGTAGCGCCGGTGGTCTCAACGGCTTCCTTGACGGTGTTGAACACCGGCAGGCCCAGGTGAGTGGTGCCGCCCTTGCCCGGCGTTACGCCGCCAACCATCTTGGTGCCGTAGGCGATGGCTTGTTCGGAGTGGAAAGTACCTTGCGAGCCGGTGAAGCCCTGGCAGATGACTTTGGTGTCTTTATTGATCAGGACGCTCATTACTTGCCCTCCGCAGCTTTGACGACTTGCTCAGCAGCGTCGGTCAGGCTGGTTGCCGCGATGATGTTCAGGCCGCTTTCGGCCAGGACCTTGGCACCCAGTTCGGCGTTGTTACCTTCCAGACGAACCACGACCGGAATCTTCACGCCGACTTCTTTCACCGCGCCGATGATGCCTTCGGCAATCATGTCGCAGCGAACGATGCCGCCGAAGATGTTGACCAGTACGGCCGCGACGTTGCTGTCGGACAGGATGATCTTGAAGGCTTCGGTCACGCGCTCTTTGGTAGCACCACCACCTACGTCGAGGAAGTTGGCTGGCTTGCCGCCGTGCAGGTTGACGATGTCCATGGTACCCATGGCCAGGCCGGCACCGTTGACCATGCAGCCGATGTTGCCTTCCAGGGCTACGTAGTTCAGTTCGAACTTGGCAGCGTGGGCTTCACGCGGATCGTCCTGCGACGGGTCATGCATGGCGCGCAGCTTGGGCTGGCGGTACATGGCGTTGCTGTCGATGTTGATCTTGGCGTCCAGGCAGTGCAGGTTGCCGTCTTTCTTGATGACCAGCGGGTTCACTTCCAGCAGTGCCAGGTCGTAGTCCTGGAACAGTTTGGCCAGGCCAACGAAGATGTGAGTGAACTGCTTGATCTGGTCGCCCTTCAGGCCCAGCTGGAAAGCCAGGTCGCGGCCCTGGTACGGCTGAGCGCCGACCAGCGGATCGATAGTGGCCTTGAGGATCTTCTCGGGAGTGTCGTGCGCGACTTTCTCGATGTCCACGCCACCTTCGGTGGACGCCATGAACACGATGCGACGGCTGGAACGGTCGACGACGGCGCCGAGGTACAGTTCCTGATCGATGTCGGTGCAGGATTCAACCAGGATCTTGGTGACCGGCTGACCGTTGGCGTCTGTCTGGTAAGTCACCAGACGCTTGCCCAGCCAGTTGGCGGCGAACGCCTTGGCGTCTTCCTTGCTCTTGACCAGTTTTACACCGCCAGCCTTGCCGCGACCGCCAGCGTGCACCTGGGCTTTGACGACCCACTCAGTGCCACCGATCTTGTCGCAAGCTTCTGCCGCTTCTTCCGGGGTGTCTACAGCAAAGCCTTTGGAAACAGGCAGGCCGTATTCAGCGAACAGCTGCTTACCCTGATACTCGTGAAGATTCATGCTTATCTACCGTTCTTCGTTTAGGTATTGCGCATTCGGTGCTGCGCTCGCGGCGCCGCACCACCTGTGACTGCTCTGGTTAGCAGTCCCGGCGCACATTCCTGCGTTTGCCAGAGGCTGACGCGGGCCGTGCACCGTGGTTGTTCCTGCGGAGAGATGCCCCAAGCCTCTGGGGCACCGTTCTTTTCTATCGAGCCTTAGCGCTTCTTGCGGTTGGCGATGTGGATGGCGTGGCCATTCACCGCCAGCGCTGCTTCGTGCAGGGCTTCGGACAGGGTCGGGTGCGAGAACACCATCATGCCCAGGTCTTCGGCGCTGGTGCCGAACTCCATGCCGATGGCGCCCTGCTGGACCAGTTCCGCAGCGCTTGGGCCAATCACGTGGACGCCCAGGACGCGGTCGGTCTTGGCATCGGCGATGACCTTGACGAAACCGGCGGTGTCATTGGCCGCCATGGCGCGACCGCTGGCAGCGAACGGGAAGGTACCGACGTTGATTTCAACGCCTTCGGCCTTCAGGCTCTGCTCGGTCTTGCCGACCCAGGCGATTTCCGGGTGGGTGTAGATCACGGACGGGATCAGGTCGTAGTTCATCTGGGCCTTGTGGCCGGCGATGCGCTCGGCAACCACGATGCCCTCTTCCGAGGCCTTGTGCGCGAGCATCGCGCCACGGACCACGTCGCCGATGGCGTAAACGCCCGGCACGCTGGTTTCGCAGTAGTCATCGACGAAGATGAAGCCACGCTCGTCCAGGTTCACGCCGCTATCGGCAGCCAGCAACTCGGTGGTCACCGGGCGACGGCCGACAGCCACGATCAGCTTGTCGAACACCTGCTTCTGCTCGCCCTGGGCGTCGGTGAAAGTCACAGTCACCTGCTTCTTCTTCACTTCGCTGCCGGTGACGCGTGCGCCCAGGCGAATGTTCAGACCCTGCTTGGTGAGGACCTTCATGGCTTCCTTGGAAACCTGGTCGTCGGCAGCCGGGAGGAACTTGTCCAGGGCTTCCAGTACGGTGACTTCAGCACCCAGGCGAGCCCAGACGGAGCCCAGCTCGAGGCCGATCACGCCAGCACCGATGACGCCCAGCTTCTTCGGCACGGCCTGGAATTCCAGGGCGCCGGTGGAGTCGACGATGACGTCCTGGTCCACCGGAGCCGGCGGGATGTCGACCGGGCGCGAGCCCGAGGCGAGGATCACGTTGCCGGCTTCGACGATCTGGGTCTTGCCGTCCAGACCGGTGACTTCGACTTTCTTGCCGGACAGCAGCTTGCCGTGGCCTTCCAGCAGGGTCACACCGTTGGACTTGAACAGGCCGGCGACGCCGCCAGTCAGGTTCTTGATGATGGTGTTCTTGCGCGCAACCATGGCCGGTACGTCCATGGTGACGCCCTTGGCTTCGATGCCATGGATTTTGAAGCCTTCGTGGGCCTCATGGTACTTGTAGGAGCTGTCCAGCAGTGCCTTGGACGGGATGCAACCCACGTTCAGGCAGGTACCGCCCAGGGCGACCTTGCCGTCCTTGTCCAGGTACTTCTCGATGCAGGCGGTCTTCAGACCAAGTTGCGCGGCCTTGATAGCGGCTACGTAGCCCCCTGGGCCCGCGCCAATCACTACCACGTCGAATTTCTGGGTCATAACTCGTTCCTTTTCGGATAAAACCGGGCGGCCCCTCGTGAGGACCGCCGCGCGCACAGCGTGATCAGATGTCCAGCAGCAGACGAGCCGGGTCTTCCAGCAGGTTCTTGATGGTCACCAGGAAGCTCACGGCTTCCTTGCCGTCGATCAGACGGTGATCGTAGGACAGCGCCAGGTACATCATCGGGCGGATGACGACCTGACCGTTGACGGCCATCGGGCGCTGAAGGATGTTGTGCATGCCGAGGATTGCGGCTTGCGGCGGGTTGACGATCGGGGTCGACATCATCGAGCCGAAGGTGCCGCCGTTGGTGATGGTGAAGGTGCCACCCGTCATCTCGTCGATCGACAGCTTGCCGTCACGCGCCTTCTTGCCGAAGGTGGCGATGCCGCCTTCGACTTCGGCCAGGCTCATCAGCTCGGCATTGCGCAGAACCGGGACCACCAGGCCGCGGTCGCTGGATACGGCAACGCCGATGTCCTGGTAACCGTGGTAGACGATATCGGTGCCGTCGATCGAGGCGTTGACCGCCGGGAAGCGCTTCAGCGCCTCGACGGACGCCTTGACGAAGAACGACATGAAGCCCAGGCGCACGCCGTTGTGGGTCTTCTCGAACAGGTCCTTGTACTTCGAACGCAGGGCCATGACTTCGGTCATGTCGACTTCGTTGAAGGTGGTCAGCATGGCCATGTTCGACTGGGCTTCGACCAGACGCTTGGCCACGGTGGCGCGTACACGGGTCATCGGCACGCGCTTCTCGGTGCGATCCCCCCCGGCGAACACCGGAGCCTCGGCAGCCGGAGCGGCCGGCTTGGCAGCAGCGGCCGGCGCAGCTTTCTTGGCAGCAACGGCAGCGACAGCGTCTTCCTTGGTCACACGACCACCTTTGCCGGTGCCGGTGATGCTGTTCGGGTCGATACCACCCTCTTCCGCGATTTTGCGCGCAGCAGGCGACAGGATCGCGTCGTCATCGCCAGCAGCAGCCGGAGCGGCGGCGGCAGGTGCGGCAGCCGGCGCAGCGGCAGCGGCCGGAGCAGCAGCGGCGGCACCTGGCGCACCGAGTTTGCCCAGCAGTTCGCCGGACAGGACGGTGTCGCCTTCGTTCTTGACGATCTCGGCGAGGACGCCGTCAGCTTCGGCAAGCACTTCCATCACGACCTTGTCGGTTTCGATGTCGACGATCAGCTCATCGCGCTTGACGGCATCACCCGGCTTCTTGTGCCAGGTTGCGACGGTACCGTCGGCAACCGATTCGGGGAAAGTCGGGGCTTTGATCTCGATAGCCATTGTCTGTGGTTCCTTAAATTCGGTTTCTTCTGGTCGAAGGCGTTAAACAGTAAAGGCGTCTTGCAGCAGTTTTTCCTGCTGTTCGGCGTGCAACGAGGCATAACCGCATGCCGGCGCGGCGGATGCATCGCGGCCTGCGTACTCGAGGAACAACGCCTTCTTGTGCGCCGAAGCGACACGTCGCATGTGGTGCTGGCTGCAGTACCAGGCGCCCTGGTTCATCGGCTCTTCCTGACACCAGACGATGTGCTTGAGGTTCTTGTACGGCGCCAGGGCTTCGGCCAGGTCCTCTTCCGGGAACGGATAGAGCTGCTCGATGCGCACGATGGCGATGTCCTCGCGACCTTCGGCACGGCGCTTGGCGAGCAGGTCGTAGTAGACCTTGCCACTGCACAGTACGACGCGTTCGACTTTCTTCGGATCGATCTGATCGATTTCACCGATGACGGTCTGGAACGAACCTTCAGCCAGATCTTCCAGGGTCGAGATGGCCAATGGATGCCGCAGCAGGGACTTCGGCGTCAATACGACCAATGGTTTACGCAGCGGGCGAATGACCTGGCGACGCAGCAGGTGATAGATCTGCGCCGGGGTGGTCGGCACCGCCACCTGCATGTTGTGCTCGGCGCACAGTTGCAGGTAACGCTCCAGACGCGCAGAGCTGTGCTCCGGGCCCTGCCCTTCATAACCGTGCGGCAGCAGCATGGTCAGGCCGCACAGACGACCCCACTTGTGCTCACCGCTGGAGATGAACTGGTCGAACACTACCTGGGCACCGTTGGCGAAGTCGCCGAACTGGGCCTCCCAGATCACCAGTGCGTTCGGCACAGTGGTCGAGTAGCCGTACTCGAAAGCCAGTACCGCTTCCTCGGAAAGGAAGGAGTCGTACAGGTCGAACTTCGGTTGGCCCTTGTACAGGTTCTGCAACGGCAGGTAGGTGGTCGCGTCCTTCTGGTTGTGCAGCGCCGCATGGCGGTGCGAGAAGGTACCGCGGCCAACGTCCTGACCGGTGATACGCACCGGGTGGCCTTCGAACAGCAGTGTGGCGTAAGCCAGGTTCTCGGCGTAGCCCCAGTTGATCGGCATGGCACCGGCGGTCATCTTGACCCGGTCTTCCAGCACCTTGGCCACCTGGCGCTGGAGCACCAGACCTTCAGGAAACTCCAGCAGTTTGCCGGCCAGATCCTGCAGGGTCTTGAGCTCGAAGCGGGTGTCGTGACGCGCGGTCCAGGCATGGCCCAGGTACGGACGCCAGTCGACGAACAGCTCCTTGTTCGGCTCCTTGACCAGGCTTTTTACCACGTGCTGACCGTTGTCCAGCGCGTTGCGGTACTCGTCGATCTTGGCCTGGATGCGTTCGTTGTCGAGACGACCGGACTGCATCAGGTTTTCCGCGTACAGCTCACGGGTGGTGCGCTGTTTGGCGATTTGCTGATACATCAGCGGCTGCGTGCCACTTGGCTCGTCGGCCTCGTTGTGACCGCGGCGGCGGTAGCAGACCAGGTCGATGACTACGTCACGCTTGAACTGCATGCGGTAGTCGACGGCCAGCTGGGTAACGAACAACACGGCTTCCGGGTCGTCGCCATTCACATGGAAGATCGGCGCCTGGATCATCTTCGCCACGTCGGTGCAGTACTCGGTGGAGCGCGAGTCTTCCGGACGGCTGGTGGTGAAACCCACCTGGTTGTTGATGACGATGTGGATGGTGCCGCCAGTCTTGTAGCCGCGGGTCTGCGACATCTGGAAGGTTTCCATGACCACACCCTGGCCAGCGAATGCAGCGTCGCCATGCAGGGAGATCGGCAGAACCTTGTCGCCGGTCGGGTCGTTGCGCCGATCCTGACGGGCACGCACGGAACCTTCGACCACCGGAGAGACGATCTCCAGGTGAGACGGGTTGAACGCCAGCGCCAGGTGAACTTCGCCGCCAGTGGTCATCACGTTGGACGAGAAGCCCTGGTGGTATTTGACGTCGCCGGAGCTCAGGCCCTCGACCTTCTTGCCTTCGAATTCGTCGAAGAGGTCGCGCGGGTTCTTGCCGAAGGTGTTGACCAGTACGTTCAGACGACCACGGTGGGCCATGCCGATGACGATTTCCTGGGTGCCGTAGGCGCCGGAGCGCTGAATGATTTCATCCAGCAGCGGAATCAGGCTCTCGCCCCCTTCCAGACCAAAGCGTTTGGTGCCTGGGTACTTGGTGCCCAGGTATTTTTCCAGACCTTCGGCGGCGGTGAGACGCTCGAGCAGGTGGCTCTGCACTTCGGCGGAGAACGCCGGGCGGCCACGCACGCTTTCCAGACGCTGCTGGAACCACTTGCGCTGCTCGGAATCGACGATATGGGTGAATTCGGCGCCAATGGTGCGGCAATATGTCTGCTGCAGCGCTTCGTGAATTTCCCGTAGAGTCGCCTCTTCCTTGCCGATGTAAAGCTCACCGGTACGGAAAGTGGTATCGAGATCGGCGTTGGTCAGACCGTAATGGTTGATCGCCAGGTCAGCCGGAGCCGGACGCTGCCACAGACCCAACGGGTCGAGCGTCGCAGCCTGGTGGCCACGCATGCGGTATGCCTGGATCAGACGCAGGACTTCCACCTGCTTCTTCTCGTGCTCACTGCTCACGCTCCCGGCGGACACCGGTTGAGCACGACGCTGGTTCTTGGCCAGCAGCACGAAATGATCGCGGACGGTGGAGTGCGAAACGTCGGTGGCGGAATTCCCGTCAGCCGGCAGTTTCTGAAAATAGGTGCGCCACTCTTCTGGCACAGCGTTGGGATCGTGCAGGTAGAGCTCATAGAGCTCTTCCACATAGGCAGCGTTACCACCGGATAGGTGGGCACTGTCCCACATGCGCTGCATCACGCTTTCTTGCATGCTTGGTCACCCTCGGTAAGGGGACACCACCGGCGTGGAGGCCGTATTGAGGCTCAAAGTCCTGAAGCAGCGACTGGTAAGCCACTACGGATCCCGCAGATAGTCCGGGCACCAGCCCGGATGCCCCTGCTGGTCGTCATTTCTTTTCAAGTAAGAGCCAAAGCTTTGTGAGCGACGGCTCGAGTTTTACTGCGACACCGGAGTTACGCCGATGTCGCAGGTGCAACGTAAATCAGGTACCGCTTTGCAGCAGCATGTTCCGCACGTGGCCGATTGCCTTGGTCGGGTTCAGACCCTTCGGGCAGACGTTCACGCAGTTCATGATGCCGCGGCAACGGAACACACTGAACGGATCGTCCAGCGAGGCCAGGCGCTCGGCAGTCTTGGTGTCACGGCTGTCGGCCAGGAAACGGTAGGCTTGCAGCAGTGCAGCAGGACCGAGGAACTTGTCAGGGTTCCACCAGAAGGACGGGCAGCTGGTGGAGCAGCAGGCGCACAGGATGCACTCGTACAGACCGTCCAGCTTCTCGCGCTCTTCCGGAGTCTGCAGACGCTCGATCGCCGGGGCAGGCGTGTCGTTCTGCAGGAAAGGCTGCACCTTCTCGTACTGCTTGTAGAAGATGCTCATATCGACAACCAAGTCACGAATGACCGGCAGGCCTGGCAGCGGGCGAATCACCAGCTTGTTGCCCTTGACCACGGTGGAGATCGGCGTGACACAGGCCAGGCCGTTCTTGCCACTGATGTTCATGCCATCGGAACCGCATACGCCTTCACGGCAGGAACGACGGTAGGAGAAACCCTCGTCCTGTTCCTTGATCAGGGCCAGTACGTCCAGCACCATCAGGTCTTTGCCGTCGATGGTGACGTCGAAGTCCTGCATGAACGGCGCAGCATCCTGTTCCGGGTTGTAGCGATAAACGCTGACTTTCAAAGTTTTGGCTAGCGACGACATATCAGCCACCCTTAATAAGTACGAATCTTAGGTTCAAACGCCGGAACGGTCTTCGGCGCGAAGTTGACAGCACGCTTGGAAACACGCTTCTCGCCTGGGAAGTACAGGGAGTGGCACAGCCAATCGGTGTCATCACGATCTTCGTAGTCTTCGCGAGCATGCGCACCACGGGACTCGGTACGAGTATCCGCCGCGATCGCAGTAGCCTCGGCCACTTCGAGCAGGTTCTGCAGCTCCAGCGCTTCGATACGCGCGGTGTTGAAGGCCTGGCTCTTGTCGGCAATCTTGACGGTAGCGATACGCTCGCGCAGATCGGCCAGTTGGGCGATGCCCTTCTTCATGTATTCGCCGGTACGGAATACGCCGAAGTAGTTCTGCATGCAGGCCTGCAGCTCTTTACGCAGCGGAGCCACGTCTTCGCCGCTGCTGCGCTCGTTGACGCCGGACAGACGCTTGAGCGACAGCTCGATGTCGGTTTCGCTGGCACCACGGACTTCCACGCCTTCTTTCAGCGCTTTTTCCAGGTGCAGGCCAGCGGCGCGGCCGAATACCACCAGGTCGAGCAGCGAGTTGCCGCCCAGACGGTTGGCACCGTGCACCGATACGCAGGCTACTTCACCTACGGCGAACAGACCGTCGATGATCTTGTCATTGCCGTTGGCGTCCTGGGTGATGGCCTGGCCATGAATGTTGGTGGCAACGCCGCCCATCATGTAGTGGCAGGTCGGGATCACTGGAACCGGCGCGAGGACCGGGTCGACGTGAGCGAAGGTCTTGGACAGTTCACAGATGCCTGGCAGGCGACTGTGCAGTACTTCTTCGCCGAGGTGGTCGAGCTTCAGCAGCACGTGGTCCTTGTCCGGGCCACAGCCGTTGCCGGCGATCACTTCCTTGACCATGGACCGCGCAACGACGTCGCGGCCGGCCAGGTCTTTGGCGTTCGGCGCGTAACGCTCCATGAAGCGCTCGCCATGGGCGTTGATCAGGTAACCACCCTCACCACGGCAACCTTCTGTGACCAGTACACCCGCGCCAGCGATGCCGGTCGGGTGGAACTGCCACATCTCGATGTCCTGCACCGGCACGCCGGCACGCAGGGCCATGCCCACGCCGTCGCCGGTATTGATCAGGGCGTTGGTGGTCGAGGAGTAAATGCGACCGGCACCGCCGGTGGCCAGAACCACGGCCTTGGAGCGGATGTAGACGGTTTCACCGGTTTCGATGCAGATGGCGATGACGCCGACTACCGCGCCGTCCTGGTTCTTCACCAGGTCCACGGCGTACCACTCGTTGAGGAACGAAGTGCCGGCCTTCAGGTTGGCCTGGTACAGGGTGTGCAGCAGTGCGTGACCGGTACGGTCGGCAGCGGCGCAGGTACGGGCAGCCTGGACGGACGGATTATCCGGGCCCTTGGACTGACCACCGAACGGACGCTGGTAGATACGGCCTTGTTCGGTACGGGAGAACGGCAGGCCCATGTGTTCGAGTTCGAACACGGCCTCCGGGCCAACGGAACACATGTATTCGATCGCGTCCTGGTCGCCGATGTAGTCGGAACCCTTGACGGTGTCGTACATGTGCCAGCGCCAATCGTCGTTCGGGTCGGCCGACGCAATGGCGCAGGTAATGCCGCCCTGGGCGGATACGGTGTGCGAACGGGTCGGGAAGACCTTGGTTACTACAGCAGTCTTGTGGCCGCCCTGGGCCAGTTGCAGCGCGGCACGCATGCCGGCGCCACCACCACCAACGATGATGGCGTCATAGGAGAGAGTACGAATGCTAGCCATGGATCAGACACCCCAGAGAATCTGTACGCCCCAGACGAAGTACGCAAACATCGCGATACCGCAGACAGCCTGGAACAGGAAACGCACGACAGTCGCCCACTTGCCCAGCGCCATCGGCGTCAGGTAGTCGGTGGAAATGGTCCACATGCCGACCCAGGCGTGTACGCCGAGGGCCACCAGGGCCAGCAGACTGAAGATACGCATCGCTGTGTGAGCGAACAGAGCGTGCCATTCGGCGTAGCCGAGGCCCGGGTTCACCACGAGGAAGCCGATCAGGAAAATGAAATACGCCGCGAGAACGACCGCAGACACACGCTGAGCCATCCAGTCATAGAGGCCCGAACGCGAGAAGTTCGTAACGTTGGTTACCATATCCACACCCCCGCCAGTACGATCACGACCGCAGAAACGGCGATGACGATTTTCGAGCCCAGTTTGCCGCCTTCCAGCGACTCACCGACTCCCGAGTCCATGACGAGGTGGCGGATACCTGCCACCAGGTGATACAGCAGTGCGGACAACAGACCCCAAACGATCAACTTGGCCAGAGGGCTGGTCAGGCATGCTTTAACGTCTGCAAAGCCTTCCTCGGACGCCAGCGACTTGTCGAGCGCGAACAGCAGCACGGCAAGACCGACAAAGAGGATGACACCGGAAATGCGGTGCAGAATGGACGTATAAGCGGTGATCGGGAGTTTGATTGTCCTGAGATCTAGGTTTACAGGTCGTTGGCTATTCACGGCTTTTTTCACACTAGAGGCCCCTAACAAACAGGGCAAGTTGTCGGGAAGTGCACTGGTCAGGTACCCCTCACCAAGGGAGTGCCAACCGCCAAAATGCAGGCCCTAAAGCCCCTGGCGGCCGGGCGCAGAGTATAGACAGTTAGGTAACTAATGACAACGTAAAGACCCTCGCTAAAAGCGGATTGCGCGACTGTAATAAATGACGTATTAGCGCAACTTCCAGCATTGCCAAACAGGGCTGAAACCCCTCTGCCATCTGGCTTACGGCAAATTGACATTCGAATTTATGTCTCTATAGTGTCCCGGGCCCTGCGTGGGGGGCTTCTGATGATTTCAAGCATAAACAGGAGGCCGAACATGGCTGACAAAAAAGCGCAGTTGATCATCGAGGGCAATGCCCCCGTAGAGCTGCCCGTTCTGACCGGCACAGTTGGTCCCGATGTAGTTGACGTACGGGGCCTAACCGCCACGGGTCGCTTCACCTTTGATCCTGGCTTTATGTCGACCGCCTCTTGCGAGTCGAAAATCACCTACATCGACGGCGACAAGGGTGTCCTGCTGCACCGTGGCTATCCGATCGAGCAGCTGGCAGAGCAGTCCGACTACCTGGAAACCTGCTACCTGCTGCTGAATGGCGAACTGCCCACCGTCGAACAGAAAGCCACCTTCGTCAGCATCATCAAGAACCACACCATGGTTCACGAGCAGTTGAAGAGCTTCTTCAACGGCTTCCGCCGCGACGCCCACCCGATGGCGATCATGTGCGGCGTGGTCGGCGCCCTCTCCGCCTTCTACCACGACTCTCTGGACATCAATAATCCGCATCACCGCGAAGTTTCGGCCATGCGCCTGATCGCCAAGATGCCGACCATCGCGGCCATGACCTACAAGTACTCCATGGGTCAGCCGATGATGTACCCGCGTAACGACCTGAACTACGCGGAAAACTTCCTGCACATGATGTTCAACACCCCGTGCGAGATCAAACCGATCAGCCCGGTACTGGCCAAGGCGATGGACCGCATCTTCGTCCTCCACGCCGACCATGAGCAGAACGCGTCGACTTCCACCGTACGCCTGGCCGGTTCGTCCGGTGCCAACCCGTTCGCCTGTATCGCTGCCGGCATCGCCGCGCTGTGGGGCCCGGCTCATGGCGGCGCCAACGAAGCCGTACTGAGCATGCTGGACGAGATCGGCAGCGTCGAGAACATCGACACGTTCATCGCCAAGGCGAAGGACAAGAACGATCCGTTCAAACTGATGGGCTTCGGCCACCGCGTCTACAAGAACCGCGACCCGCGCGCCACCGTGATGAAGCAGACCTGCGACGAGGTCCTCGGCGAGCTGGGCATCACCAACGATCCACAGCTGGAACTGGCCATGCGCCTGGAAGAGATCGCCCTGACCGATCCGTACTTCAAGGAACGCAACCTGTACCCGAACGTCGACTTCTACTCGGGGATCATCCTCAAGGCGATCGGCATTCCGACCAGCATGTTCACCGTGATCTTCGCCCTGGCGCGTACCGTCGGCTGGATTTCGCACTGGAAAGAAATGCTCTCCAGCCCGTACAAGATCGGCCGCCCGCGCCAGCTGTACACCGGTTACACCCAGCGCGATATCGAACCGCTGGACAAGCGCAAGTAAGCATTGCGCACACAAAAAAGGCTGCCAATTGGCAGCCTTTTTTCATTCCCGCGGCGACTGGCTCAATTCCCTTCGGCCTTGTCACGCATGCTTTTCAGGGTATTGAACGGCGCGTCCACCACGAAACTGTTGGCCAGCAGCGACGGCACGCTACCACCCGGCTCGGTGTGCAGCTGGTAGGTCACCTCTACTTCGCCGGCAGCCTTGGGCACGAAGACCCACGAACCCTTCACGCTGCTGACGCGCACGTAATCCTTGTCTTCCGGCTGGTAAGTCGGCACGCCTTCCAGTGTACGGGTCAGGCTGCCATCGGCGCCTTCGCTCGAGGTCACGTGCAGGATCGAATCCCGCGCCGTGACCGGCCACGGCATCTTGAAACGGGTGTAGACCCAGCTCTGCTCGCCTTCGCGCTTGAGCAGCTTCTGCTCGGCACAGGCATGGATCCAAGCGCAGGAGCCTGTGACATCCTCCTGCAGCTCGCGCAGCTTGGCCACGTCACTCTTGATCGTGACCACCCCCTTGTAGGCCTTGTACTTGGAACCGGGCACGGCACTGAGGTAGACACGGATACCATCCTCGTCCTTGGCCAGCTGCCAGTCCTCTGCCTGCGCGGTGCCCGTCAGTACCAGCACGCCCAGGCCGCAGATCGCGGTCACTCGACTCAACGAAACCATCATTGCTCCTTGGAAGGAAAAGGCCCGCACGAACCGTACGGGCGAGAACTCACTAAGCCGTCGCCTGCTCGAGCCAACCCAGCAGGCGGATGGCGTCCTCACGGCTGTCGCCACAGACCTCCAGGTCCGCACCGAAGCCGGAACACACGGCCGGACGCTGCGGGTGCGTGAAGATCGCGCACAGGTTTTCGAGCGTCAAATGCAGACAACGTTCCCCAGCGGGCTTACCGCCGGGGAGTCCGGGAATCGGCGAACTGATTGACGGCGCGATGCAGCAGGCACCGCACCCTGCACGGCATTGCATGGGAGGCCACTCTCGAATTGAACGGCGGCGATTCTAGCCGCTGGCACCGCGCCTCGACAGCCCGGCCGCATCGCACGACCGGGCCGATTGCGTCAGCCCTGACGCCAGACCGTCAGGATTTGGTCTGCTTGAGACGGGCGATCAGGCTGGAGGTGTCCCAGCGGTTGCCGCCCAAGGCCTGCACGTCGGCGTAGAACTGGTCGACCAGCGCAGTGACCGGCAGCTGCGCGCCATTGCGCCGAGCTTCGTCCAGCAGGATGCCCAGGTCCTTGCGCATCCAGTCCACGGCAAAGCCGAAATCGAACTTGCCCTCGAGCATGGTCTGGTGGCGATTCTCCAGCTGCCAGGACTGCGCAGCGCCCTTGCTGATCACCTCCATCGCCGCATGGCCGTCGAGACCGGCGCACTGGGCGAAATGCAGCGCCTCGGCCAGGCCTTGGACCACACCACCGATGCAGATCTGGTTGACCATCTTGGTCAGCTGGCCACTGCCCACCGGACCCATAAGCTTGATCATCTTGGCGTAGGCGTCGATTACCGGTTCGGCACGGTCGTAGAAGGCCTTGTCGCCGCCCACCATCACCGTGAGCATGCCGTTTTCGGCACCGGCCTGGCCGCCGGATACCGGCGCATCGAGAAAGCCCAGCTCACGCTCGGCAGCCAGCGTCGCCAGCTCACGCGCCACATTCGCCGAGGCGGTGGTGTGGTCGACCAGCACGCTGCCTGGTGCCATGCCGGCGAATGCACCATCGGCGCCGAGCAACACGCTGCGCAGGTCGTCATCGTTGCCCACGCAGGTCATCACGAACTCGGCGCCCTGCGCCACTTCGCGCGGCGTGGCGGCGGACTCGCCGGCAAATTCGTCCAGCCACAGCTGCACCTTGGCTGGCGAGCGGTTGTATACGCACACCTCATGACCTTCACAGGCCAGATGCCCGGCCATGTGGAAACCCATCACGCCCAGGCCGATAAACGCCACCTTAGCCATCACACACCTCCTGAATTCATCGTTGAAACAGCCTAACACGGGGTTTGCCGGGGCGAGCAAGGCGCACCATACTGCCCCGGATGCAACGGAGGGCTTATGCCGCATTGGCTGGTAATCGACCTGGAAGCCACCACCGAAGAAGGTGGCTGGCCAGTGAGCGAAATGGAAATCATCGAAATCGGCGCCAGCCTGGTGAATGGCGAAGGCCGCGAGGTCGATCATTTCCAGCGCTTCGTCCGCCCGTTACGTCGGCCGTGCCTGACCACCTTCTGCCGCGAACTCACCCATATCAGCCAGGCCAGCGTCGACAGCGCCGCGCCGTTGAGTGAAGTATGGCCGCAGTTCGAACGCTGGATTCTTACCCATCAGCCCCGCCTGGTCGGCTGGGCCAGCTGGGGCGACTACGACCGCCAACAGTTGTATCAGGACTGGCAGCAACATGACCTGCACAGTTGCCTGGAACATTTGCCGCACAGCAACCTGAAGCAGCGCTTTTCCGAAGCCCGGCAACTGACGCGCCCGGTCAGCCTGACCACGGCCCTGCAGATGGCCGGCCTGTCCTTCAGTGGCCAGCAGCACCGCGCGCTCGAAGACGCGCGCAACACCGCCCGCTTGCTGCCGCTGATCTTTGCCGCGTAATCCCCGCAAAGCGGATGACGCCCGGACAACCCTTGGGCATACTGGCCGACCTTTTTAACCCCTCGAGGAAACCCGCATGTTCAAGGTCAACGAGTACTTCGACGGCACCGTCAAATCCATCGGTTTCGCCATGAGCGAAGGCCCGGCCACCATCGGCGTGATGGCACCGGGTGAATACGAGTTCGGTACCAGCCAACTGGAAGTCATGCACGTCGTCGCTGGCGCCCTGACCGTCAAGCTGCCGGGCAGCGAGAACTGGGAAACCTTCGCCGCCGGCAGCAAGTTCACCGTACCGGCCGACAGCAAGTTCCAACTGCAAGTGGCCGTCGACACCGCGTACCTCTGCGAATATCGCTGATCACTGCGGCGTCAGAGAAACCGGCCCAGGTGGCCGGTTTTTTTATTCAAGAACCCGCGCAGACGGGCTCATGGAATTACCTTGAATGCCTCGTTCCAACTCGTTCAGCCTGATCATCCTGCCCATTGCCCTGCTGCTGGTGGCGATGGTGTCCATCCAGAGCGGCGCCTCGCTGGCGAAAAGCCTGTTCCCGCTGGTGGGCCCCGAGGGCACCACGGCACTGCGCCTGACCCTCGGCGCACTCATCCTGACTCTGATCATGCGCCCGTGGCGTGCACGCCTGACGCTGGCCTCGTGCCGCTCGCTGCTCGGTTACGGCCTGGCGCTGGGCGGAATGAACCTGATGTTCTACATGTCGCTGAAGACCATCCCGCTGGGCATCGCCGTGGCCCTGGAGTTCACCGGTCCGCTGGCCCTGGCGCTGCTGTCGTCGCGGCGCCTGCTGGATTTCGTCTGGATCGCTCTGGCTGTGTTCGGCCTGTGGCTGCTGCTGCCCACCCAGCAATCCGAAGCGCACCTTGACCCGCTGGGCATGGCCCTGGCCCTGGCTGCGGGGCTGTGCTGGGCGCTGTACATCGTCTTCGGCCAGAAGGCCGGTGCCGAGCATGGCACCCACACCGTGGCGCTGGGCACCATCGTCGCGGCGCTGCTGGTGATTCCAGTGGGTCTGTACAGCGCTGGCGGTGCGCTGTTCTCAGTAGACCTGTTGCCAGTGGCATTGGCCGTGGCCGTGATGTCCTCGGCGCTGCCCTACTCGCTGGAAATGGTCGCCCTGACCCGCCTGCCGGCGCGCACCTTCAGCATCCTGATGAGCATGGAGCCGGCGATTGCCGCGCTGTCCGGCCTGCTGTTCCTCAGTGAGAAGCTGACCACCCATCAATGGCTGGCGATCGGCGCGATCATCCTCGCCTCGGCCGGTGCGGCGGCGACCATCAAACCGAAGGGCCCGGCTCACTAGACAGAACCGCCCGCGACGGGCTATGCCCCGTCTCTTAGGGCGCGCCCTACGTGAGCCTTGCCTCAGAGTCCGGGACCGATCACAGCGTGCGCAGCGCGCTGCTGATCGCCAACCCGTCTAGCTCGGCCAGGTAGTCGTCGAGCGTTAGCAGGCCGACGCAGGGCATCGCCCCGCGCGCCTCCAGACTGCCTGCCGCCAGCTTGCGCGCCAGGGCCACGGCGGCCATGCACGGGATGTTGGGGCCATCGTTGTGCAATGCCTGCAGTTCCCAGCAGAGGGTCTGCGCCTGCCCGGCCTGGTCCAGCCCACGCAGGCGTACGAACATGCCGGAGAGGCCATTGCCGAAGGGTTCGAGCATCACCGCGCCACGGCGCAGGAAGCCGGCCAGCGGCACGCCACTGCGCAGCAGGCCGCCGCGCACCAGCCAGGACAACAGCCAGGTGCCGAACTGGGTCACGCGCAAGCCCACGCCTGCCGAAAATCGCACGCTGCGCACAGCGGGGTAGCGCGCGGGGAACAGTTCGAGATCGGGAATATCGCAGTTGCCCACCCAGCGCCGTCCCAGCGGTGCGGCAAAGTCGTGTGGGCTGAGATCCTGCCAGCCGTGCACGGTCTGCCAACGCCCCTCGCGCCACTGGCTCAGCGGCTTGCCGCAGTAGTCGAGCACCGCGGCGAGGGTCGAAACGCCCGGGGTCTTCTCCGACGAGCTGATGCCATGCCAGATCTCGTCGAGCCGCGAGAAACGCGGCAGCAGGCTGTCGATCACCGCCGCGGCAAGCGCCGGCACCGAGCTGGCACCGGCGCAGACCAGCACGCCGGCCTCACGCGCCACCACATCCAGCTCGCCGATGGCGCAGACGAACTGCCGCGCATCGGCCAGGTCGGCGTAGTGCAGGCCCGCGGCGATGGCGGCCTTGGCGACCCGATAGTCCTGCCCCTGAAATGGCCCGGCCGTGGAAATCAGCATGCGGGCGCCGGTTTCGCGCAGGCGCTCGCTCAGCTCGGCGCTGTTCATGTCCAGCACCAACACCTCGGCGCCCGTCTCCCGGGCCAGCGCCTCCGCTTTGCGCCGGTCACGCCCGGCCACCCACACACGCATGCCAGGCATGGCGCACAGGCGGCGCACGATCACCGTGCCGAAGTTGCCGTAGCCACCGAGCACCACCACGCCGAAATCCCTTTCCGCCACGCTCATTCCTCGTCGTTGTTGAATTGCAGTTCGGCCAGCCGCGCATACAGCGGGTTACTCGCCACCAGTTCGCCGTGCGTGCCGATGGCCACCAGCTTGCCGTGTTCGATCACGGCGATGCGATCGGCGCTCTTCACCGTGGCCAGGCGATGGGCGATCACCAGCGTGGTGCGACCCTGCATCAGCGTCGGCAGGGCCTGCTGGATCAGGTGCTCGCTTTCCGCATCGAGGGCGCTGGTGGCCTCGTCGAGCAGCAGGATCGGGGCATCTACCAGCAGCGCGCGGGCAATCGCCAGGCGCTGGCGCTGGCCGCCGGACAAGCCGAGGCCGGCGTCGCCCAGGTGAGTCTGGTAGCCCTGCGGCAGACGCAGGATGAATTCGTGGGCGTGCGCGGCGCGGGCCGCAGCCTCGACCTCGGCCTGGGTGGCGTCGGGCTTGCCGTAGCGCAGGTTGTCCTCGACGGTGCCGAAGAACAGCGCCGGGTTCTGCGACACCAGGGCGAAGCTGCGGCGCAGATCGGCGGGGTCGAGCTGATCGATGGGCAGGCCGTCGACCCGCAGCTGACCTTCCTGCGGGTCGAAGAAACGCAGCAGCAGATCGAACAGCGTCGACTTGCCGGCACCGGACGGGCCGACCAGGGCCAGAGTTTCCCCCGGACGTACCTGCAGGCTGATGCCATCGATGGCGAAATGCTCGGGCCGCGAGGGATAGGAGAAGCGTACGGCGTCGAGTTCCAGCGCGCCGCTGACCCGCTGCGGCAAGTGCAACAGGCCCTCGCTCGGCGCGGTGATGATGCTGCGCGTCTGCAACAGCTCGGCAATGCGCTCGGCGGCACCGGCGGCGCTCTGCAGCTCGCCGATCACCTCGCTGATGGCGCCGAAGGCCATGCCGACGATCAGGCTGTAGAAGACGAAGGCGGCCAGGTCACCACCGGAAATCCGCCCGGCGATCACATCCATGCCGCCGACCCAGAGCATCACCCCGACCGCGCCGAGCACTAGGATGATCACCACGGTGACCAGCCAGGCGCGCTGCTTGATGCGCTTGCGCGCGGTGTCGAAGGCAGCCTCGGCGGTCTGGCCGAAACGGGCCTTGTCCTGGGCCTGGTGGTTGTACGCCTGCACCGTCTTGATCTGGCCAAGCGTCTCGCCGACGTAGCTGCCGACGTCCGCCACGCGGTCCTGGCTCTGCCGCGACAGCGCACGCACGCGGCGGCCAAAGATCAGGATCGGCGCCACCACCAGCGGCAGCGCGACGATGACGATGGCGCTGAGCTTGGGGTTGGTGATGAACAGCAGGACGATGCCGCCGAGCATCATGATGATGTTGCGCAGGGCCATCGACAGCGAGGAGCCGATCACCGTCTGCAGCAGGGTGGTATCGGCGGTCAGCCGTGACTGGATTTCCGAGGCACGATTGCTCTCGTAGAAGCCCGGGTGCAGCTCGATCAGGTGGTTGAACACGCGCTTGCGGATATCCGCGACGAAGCGCTCGCCAATCCACGAGACCAGGTAGAAGCGGCTGAACGTGCCGAACGCCAGCGCCAGTACCAGCACGAAGAACAGCCCGATGGAGTGGTTGAGCGCCTCCTGCGACTGGGTCGCCAGGCCCTGGTCGACCAGCAGCCGGATGCCCTGCCCCATCGACAGGGTGATGGCCGCAGTGAACAGCAGCGCCAGCAAGGCGCCGATCACCCGCCAGCGGTACGGCGCGACGAAACGCCCGGCCATGCGCAGGGCGTTGCGCTGGCGGGAGGACAGGATCGAAAGCATGGGGCACTCGCAGATGGGCCGCAGCCCAGGAATGGGACCAGATCGGGCTCGCGAGCCGACCGCTTCAGCCTACTGCATGACGACGGTCGGCCTCAGCAGCAGATGGGGGCGATAGCGCGCAACATCAAGCCGCCTCAATCGTGCAGGAAGCGCCCGGCGTGGTCGGCGGACGGCAACAGGCAACTGTCGTAGCGGCCGAACAGCCGGTAGCGATTCAGGGCGATGCGGTCGTAGGCCCAGTCGCGCAGCGCGCGCGGCAGCACACGCAACAACGCGGCCCAGCGCCACGGCGCCGGCAGCTGGGCGACGACGCGCAGCACCGCGTCGGAGCGCACGAACAGCACGCCGTTCTCGACATAGGCCATGGTGTCGAAGCGCTCGGTGGGCAAGCCGAAGTGCTGGAGGATTGCCTGGCCTTCGCTCGACTGCACCGACGCCAGCCTGAAACGCTGCGCACGGTCGTGGCGGATGAGAAACGTCGCCCAGCCATTGCACAGTTTGCAAACACCGTCAAAGAGCACCACGCGGTCGCCCGGCTGGGTGAACGGTGGCAGGTCGTAGGCGCTCATGCGGGCTCCTGTCAGGACGCGGGGAAACGGTAGTGGCCGATGATGGTGAAGCGGAACAGGATGTCTTCCTCCTGCGTGCCGCGGCCGATGTTGTGCAGCACCAGGGGGACGCCGGCGGCGCTGCGCTGGTCGGAGACGATGCCGATATGGGTCAGGCCGCGGCCCAGATCCCAGGTGACGATATCGCCAGCGCGGTAGGCGCCGGCCTCGTCGCTGATCGCCTGCGCCATGCCCTGGCGGCGGAACCAGGTCATCAGGTTCGGCACGCGGCGGTGGTCGATGTTGCGGTCGGTGCTGCGCAGCCCCCAGTTCTTCGGGTACGCCGAGAAATGCCCGCGCATGTCTTCGTGCACCGTTTTCTGCAGGTCCAGCCCCTGGGGGCGCAATGCGCGGATGACCACATCCGTGCACACGCCGGTGGCCAGCGGCACGTCGCCACCGGGGTAATCGATACGCCGGTAGACCGGGTCGTAGCTCAGCGTCACGCCGACCTGGCTGCGCGCGGCGCTGATCAGCTGCTCGGGCTGGATCGCCTGGGCGCATGCGGGCCCGGCGACGAGCAGGATCAGGGCGAGAATCAGATGGCGCATCGCTTTACTCCTGCCGCTCGGCGTAGCGTGGCAGTTCATCGTCCAGCGTCCACCAGTTGGCCTTGGACGCGACGAAGGAATGCGCGATCGGCCGCGTTTTCAGCTCACCCTCGAGCAGCCCGGCGCGTACACGCAGCACACCGGGAACCTGCACATGACGGCTGAATACCGGCGAGCCGCACTGGCGACAGAACACCCGCTGCTTGCCTGGCGAGGACTCGTAAGGCTGCAGCAGCTCCGCCCCTGCGAGCAGCTGGAAGGCGCCCTCGGCGACCGGAATATTGCTGGCGAACGCCCCGCCCTGAGCCTGGCGGCACTGGCCGCAGTGGCAGAGCTGGATCGGCGCCAGCTCGCCCGCGATCTGAAACCGTATCCCACCGCACAAACAACGTCCCTGCTGCATGGCCTGTTCTCCTGATCGTGATGGCTGGTTCAAACGCTCCCGCGCACGGGATACAGCAACTCTTCCTTATACCCGGCCCATACCCGCACGGCATCCGGGAAGGCGTCGTCGAGGGCCGGGTCGCCGCTGTCGACCAGCAACGCGCGGCCTTCGAGGGTGCCGAGCTTGCGCTTGGTGGCGACCACGCGCAGATGGTCCAGGCCGATGGCGCGCAGCACACGAGGGCTGATCTGCTGGTTGCCGCGGCCGATGATGTGGCCCTGGCCGCCGATGGCGGTGACCAGCAGGCGGCTCGGGTGGCCGTCGACCAGCTCGAACAGCTGCTGCTCGGTGACGTCGCGGGCGATCACTTCGCCGTTCTCGATCACGTCGACGCCGAGCAAGGTGGTCTGCAGGCCGAGGTTGTCGGCCAGGCCCTGCAGCGTCGAGCCGGGGCCGAACACGTAGCGCACGTCGTCTTCCCAGACGTTGCGCAGCCAGTCGGCGATGTCCACCAGCACCAGCTCTTCGGACTCCACGCCCGCCTGTTTGACGTGCTGCATGAAGTCGCCTTCCTCGGGCACCGTCAGCTCGCCGTACCAGCGCGCGCTGACCTTGCCCTCGCGCAGCGCGGCTTCGTCGATGTCGCGCACCTCGCCACTGGCCAGACGCACCAGGCCGCCCTCGACCAGGCGCCGGGCCATGGCACCGGCCGCCCGCGGGCTGATGGCGTAGACCCCGGAATGGATCTTCACCCCGGCCGGAATGCCCAGCACCGGCTGGCCCTCGCGCACCGCGGCGCAAACGTCCCGCGCGGTGCCGTCGCCGCCGGCGAACAGCAGCAGCGCGCAATCAGCGTCCTGCAACGCCTCGACCGCGCGGCGAGTGTCAGCGGCGCTGGTCGGGCCGTCGCCCAGGCTGCCGAGCACGCGATGGGCGAACCCCAGTTCGGCGAGCAGGTCAGCGCCCATGGCGCCGGGAAAGGTCAGGAACTCCAAGCGCTCGGCCAACGGCAGCAGGCATTGCAAGGCGATGCGCGTGCGCTCGGCGGCGCGCGGTTCGGCGCCCAAGGCCAGGGCCTGCTCGGCCACGCCATCGCTGCCCTTGAGCGCAGCGGTGCCACCGAGGCCGGCGAGCGGGTTGATGATCAGGCCCATGTGAAAGGCGCTCATGCGTTCTCCTGAAGCGGTACTAGGCCGGTAGGCCCTGACTGTCTACATACAAGGTCTGATTGGCAGGCGGCTGATTTTGCCCAACAGTTGCCACTCAGTCGATTGTGCCGTTCAACGGTTGAACACCTGCAGCTCGTCACGGTCACTTTTTTCAGGACCGAACGATGGCGAGCGTTTGGCACGATGACTGCTAAACCTGGTTTCGGCCCTGAATTTTTGGCGCTTTTTTGGCGCCCAGGACTGTCACCGCGCGTTCATATAACCGTCTTAGACTGCGCGCACCACCTGATGAGGAGACAGGCTATGAGCTTGAATGACAACAGTTCCAACCGTCACCGTGTCGTTGCGTTGAAGCCGCAGCAGCCGGTGGGTGGCTCGATCATCGATGCCCAGGGTCGTGAAGTTCCGATCACCGAAGGCATGATCCAGCACGCGTGCCGCGAGCTGGAGAAGAACTGGTCCATCCCCAAACAGGCTTGAGCCTTACCCCTCGCCCTTCGGGGTTGAATGACCCGGGCACTGCCCGGGTTTTTTATGCGCGCTTTCCGCAGGACGCGCCATAACGCTCCCGGGTTTCGGTGCGCACGGCGCACCCTACGACAGCGTCGCTCCCAGCGCGGTGACTACCTGACCCAGCGCGGCAGGCTGCCCCGCCACGCTCACCGTCAGACCGTCGATTTCACGGCGCGGTGGGTAATGCTTGCGCAGGGCGTCGAACGCCGCGCGGCGCTGAGCTTCATCGCCATGCAGGCTGCGACGGAAATCCGCATCGTCGCGACGCGGGTCGTACACCGCGCGGCAAAGCGTGGCCAGGGCCCAGTCCGGAGCCGTGCCGGCAGCGAGCTGCACCTGTTGCAACCAGGCCGGCGGCAACAGGTCGGCCAGGTGCACCTGCTCGGCGAGGCCCATGGCGGCGCAGTAGGCCTGGTAGATCTGCGCGGTACCGCGCAGCTTGCCGTCGAGGCTGTAACCGGCGATGTGCGGCGTGGCGATGTGACACAGCGCGGCCAGGTCGACATCGGCCAGCGGCTCGCCTTCCCAGACATCCAGCGCCACGTGCAGGTCGGCACCGCTGCGCAGGTGGGCGAGCAGCGCCTTATTGTCGACCACCGCGCCGCGGCTGGCGTTGATCAGCCAGGCGCCGGGGCGCAGTGCCCGCAGCTGATCGGCGCCGATCAGGTGGCGCGTGCCGGCATCCAGCGGCGTGTGCAGGCTGATCACCTCGCACTCGCGCAGGATCTGCTCCAGTTCGACGAAATCGCCGCCCTCCGCCGCCTGACGCGGTGGATCGCAGACCTGCACATCCCAACCCAGCCCTTGCAGCACCTTGACCAGGCGCCCGCCGACCTGGCCAGCACCGACCACACCGTAACGCAGCGGCGCCAGCGGCCGGGCATGCTTTTCCGCCAGCGAGAGCAGGCAACCGAGTACGTAGTCCACCACGCCACGGGCGTTGCAGCCCGGCGCGCTGGACCAGACGATGCCGGCTTCGGCGAAGTAATCGAGGTCGAGGTGGTCGGTGCCGATGGTGCAGGTGCCGACGAAGCGCACGCGGCTGCCTTCGAGCAGCGCACGGTCAACGCGGGTCACCGAGCGCACCAGCAGCACCTCGGCGTCGCCCAGCGTGGCGCGGTCGATGGCTCGGCCGGGGCTGCGGCGCAGCGTGCCGAAGCCGGCGAAGAACTCATTGAGCAGGGGAATGTTTTCGTCGGCGACTATGTGCATGCGACCTCCAGAAGCGAGGCGCCATTCTAGGCGCTATGCCGGCAACCGGGTAAGCCCGTCGCCCGGCGCTTTCCTGAGCGATCGGCCAGGGCGTAGAATGCGCCGCCTCGCGCACTCCCCCGCCGGTCCCCCGATGCTCGCTCAATCCCGCTCCACCCGCGTGTTCACCGAACTGCGCGCCCTGCTGTCCCTGGCTACTCCAATCATCATCGCGCAGCTCGCGCACACCGCCATGGGCTTCGTCGATGCGGTGATGGCCGGCCGCGTCGGCCCGCATGACCTTGCTGCCGTGGCCCTGGGCAACTCGCTGTGGGTGCCGGTGTACCTGCTGATGACCGGCCTGCTGCTGGCCACCACGCCGAAAGTCGCCCAGCACTTCGGTGCCGGGCAACAGGCGCAGACCGGCCCGCTGGTGCGCCAGGCGTTGTGGCTGGGCCTGGCAATCGGTTGCGCCGCGGCCGCGCTGCTATGGAGCGCCACGCCGGTGCTGCGCCTGATGCGGGTCGATGCAGAGCTGACCGACATGTCCATGCGCTACCTGCACGGCATCGCCTTCGGCTTCCCGGCGGTGGCGGTCTATCACGTGCTGCGCTGCTTTAGCGACGGCCTCGGCCATACCCGCCCGAGCATGATCCTCGGCATCGGCGGCCTGCTGCTGAACATCCCGCTCAACTACGTGCTGATCTACGGCCATCTGGGTATGCCGGCGCTGGGCGGCGTCGGCTGTGGCTGGGCCAGCGGCATCGTCATGTGGGCAATGCTGCTGGGGTTGCTCTGGTGGGTGCACCGCGCGCCGTACTACCAGGCCAGTCAGCTGTTCAGCCGCTTCGACTGGCCGCAGTGGCCGGTGATCAAGCGCCTGTTGTCGATTGGCGTGCCGATTGGCGTGTCGGTGTTCGCCGAGGCGAGCATTTTTTCGGTGATCGCCCTGCTCATCGGCGGGCTCGGTGCCACGGTGGTCGCCGGGCACCAGATCGCGCTGAACTTCAGCTCACTGGTCTTCATGATCCCCTATTCGCTGGGCATGGCTGCCACCGTGCGCGTCGGCCAGGCCCTGGGGCGTAGCCAGCCACGCGAGGCGCGTTTCGCTGCTGGCGTCGGCATGGCCACCGCACTGGCCTATGCCTGCCTGTCGGCGAGCCTGATGTACCTGCTGCGCCACGAGATCGCGCAGATCTACACCTCGGCGCCGGAGGTGATCGCCATCGCCAGCGGCCTGATCGTCTACTCGGCGCTGTTCCAGTTCTCCGACGCCATCCAGGTCACCGCGGCCGGTGCCCTGCGTGGCTATCAGGACACCCGAGCGACGATGATCTTCACCCTCTTCGCCTACTGGGGCATCGGCTTGCCGGTGGGTTACGCGCTGGGGCTGAGCGATGTGTTCGGCGAGCCATCCGGGCCGAAGGGCCTGTGGCAGGGCCTGGTGGTCGGCCTGACCTGCGCTGCGGTGTTGCTCGGCATCCGCCTGCAGCGCAGCTCGCGGCGCTACATCCGCATGGTGCGTTGATCGCGCCTGGCACTTGAGCGGCCGGGCTCAGTCGAGTTTTTTGCGGATCCAGTACAGGTAGGCGCCGCCTTCCTCGCCCTGCTCGACCAGCTCATGGCCGAGAAACACGCAGAACTTGGGAATGTCGCGCTTGGTCGAGGGGTCGGTGGCGAGCACCTTGAGCAGGCCGCCGGCCGGCAGATCGCGCACCTTGTTGTGCAGCATCATCACCGGTTCGGGGCAGTTCAGGCCGCTGGCATCGAGAATCGCGTCGGCGTGCAGGGATTGGGACATCGTGGGGCTCCGGAAAACGGCCGGCATTGTCGCGCAAAGCCGGGCTTCAGGTCACGCCGGGCTCACAGCCGGCGCAGGTGACAGGTGACCTCTTCGCGGTCGTGATAAAGCTGCTTGCAGGCGATCGACACCCTGATCTTGCGTGCGGCAAAACTCTCTTCCAGGCGCAGCAGCAGACGCCGCACCTCGGCATAACGCTGCTTCATCGGCAGCTTGAGGTTGACCACCGCCTCGCGGCAATGCCCTTCACCGATCCAGCTTTCCAGCAGCGCGGCATTGCGCGCGGGCTTCTCGACGATGTCGCAGACCATCCAGTCCACCGGCTGCTTGGGCTTCCAGGTGAAGCCGTCGACCATCAGGTGCTGCACCAGGCCGGTGTCCATCAGGCTCTCGGCCATCGGGCCGTTGTCGATGGCGGTGACCAGCATGCCGCGCTTGACCAGTTGGTAGGTCCAGCCGCCCGGCGCGGCGCCGAGGTCGACGCCGGTCATCTCGTCCGACAGGCGCGTGTCCCACTGCTCGCGCGGGATGAAGGTGTGCCAGGCCTCTTCCAGTTTCAGCGTCGAACGGCTCGGTGCCTCGCGGGGGAATTTCAGCCGCGGGATACCCATCGGCCAGATCGCCGAATTGTTCGCCTCGGCCAGGCCGAGGAATACCTCACGACCGCTCTTGAACGTCAGCAGCAGGCGCGGCTTGCTCGTGTCCTCGACCAGGCGACCGGCGCCCATCAGCGCCTTGCGCAGCGGGGCCTCGAACTTCTTGCAGAAGTTCGACAGCTCCTTGCCGTCGTTGGTATCGAGCACCTCCAGCCACAAACTGCCGCACACCGGGTACGCAGCCAGGCTTGCGAGCAGCACGCTGATGCGATCGGTTTCCGGCAACTGCACGTAGCCGCCGCGCGCCCACTGGCGCGGGAAGATCAGCCGGCTGAACTTCAGCCCCTGCATCAGGCGCTGTGCGCCGCCGTCTTCGCTGCAAATGAATTCGGCGTGGGCGCTACTCGGCTTGCTCTTGGCATAACCGGCCACCTCAAGGCGTGCGGCGTGTTCGGCGATCTCGGCACAGACCTCACCCTCGAAGCCGGGGCGGCAGTGCAGCAACAAAGTATTCATCGGGGCGTCTCCTCAGGCCGCGCATGATAGCCGAGACGGGGAACCCTGGATGCAGCTGGCGAGTCCAGTGATTGGCGGCGGCGCAGCTAAAGGGCTAGCTTCATGAAGTTGTTCGCCCGTGTCGCCGAGCCTAGAGGAGAACGTGATGCCATCGCTGGATAGCCTGAAGACCCGCCGCAGCCTGACCGTCAGCGGCAAGACCTACCACTATTACAGTCTGCCAGAGGCCGCCAAGAGCCTCGGCGACATCGACCGCCTGCCCATTTCGCTGAAAGTCCTGCTGGAAAACCTGCTGCGCTGGGAAGACAACGTCACCGTCAGCGCCTATGACATCAAGGCCATTGTCGACTGGCTCAAGCAGCGCCGCTCCGACCAGGAGATCCAGTACCGCCCCGCGCGCGTGCTGATGCAGGACTTCACCGGCGTGCCGGCGGTGGTCGACCTGGCGGCCATGCGCGCGGCGATGGCCAAGGCCGGCGGAGATCCGCAGAAGATCAACCCGCTGTCGCCGGTGGACCTGGTCATCGACCACTCGGTGATGGTCGACCGCTACGCCAGCGCCGAGGCCTTCGGCGAGAACGTCGACATCGAGATGCAACGCAACGGCGAGCGTTACGCGTTCCTGCGCTGGGGCCAGAGCGCCTTCGACAACTTCCGCGTGGTGCCACCGGGCACCGGCATCTGCCACCAGGTCAACCTCGAGTACCTGGGGCGCACCGTGTGGACCAAGGAAGAAGGCGGCGAGACCCTGGCCTTCCCCGACACCCTGGTCGGCACCGACTCGCACACCACCATGATCAACGGCCTCGGCGTACTCGGCTGGGGCGTCGGTGGCATCGAGGCGGAAGCGGCCATGCTCGGCCAGCCGGTGTCGATGCTGATTCCCGAGGTGATCGGCTTCAAGCTCAGCGGCCAGCTCAAGGAAGGCATCACCGCCACCGACCTGGTGCTGACGGTGACGCAAATGCTGCGCAAGAAAGGCGTGGTCGGGAAATTCGTCGAGTTCTACGGCGACGGCCTGGCCACCCTGCCCCTGGCCGACCGCGCGACCATCGCCAACATGGCCCCGGAGTACGGTGCCACCTGTGGTTTCTTCCCGGTGGACGACATCACCCTCGGCTACTTGCGCCTGTCCGGTCGCCCGGACGACACCGTGGCGCTGGTCGAGGCCTACAGCAAGGCCCAGGGCATGTGGCGCGAACCTGGCCACGAGCCGCTGTTCAGCGACACCCTGGAACTGGACATGGGCAGCGTCGAGGCCAGCCTGGCCGGGCCCAAGCGCCCACAGGACCGCGTCGCCCTGGGTGACGTGCAGAAGGTCTTCAACGACCTGGTCGGCCTGCAGCTCAAGCCCGACAGCAAGGAAGAAGGCCGTCTGCTCAGCGAAGGCGGTGGCGGTGCGGCCGTCGGCGCCACGGCGAGCAACGGCGAAGTCGATTACGAAGATGAAGGCCAGACCCATCGCCTGAAGAATGGCGCGGTGGTGATCGCCGCCATCACCTCCTGCACCAACACCTCCAACCCCAGCGTGATGATGGCCGCCGGCCTGCTGGCGAAGAAGGCGGTGGAAAAGGGCCTGCAACGCAAGCCGTGGGTGAAGAGCTCGCTGGCACCCGGCTCCAAGGTGGTCACCGAATACTTCGCCGCCGCCGACTTGACCCGCTACCTCGACCAGCTCGGCTTCGCCCTGGTCGGTTATGGCTGTACCACCTGCATTGGCAACTCCGGGCCGCTGCTCGAACCTATCGAGCGCGCCGTGCAGCAGGCCGACCTGACGGTCGCCTCGGTGCTCTCCGGCAACCGCAACTTCGAGGGTCGCGTGCACCCGCTGGTAAAAGCCAACTGGCTGGCCTCGCCGCCATTGGTGGTGGCGTACGCCCTGGCCGGGACCGTGCGCATCGACCTGAGCAGCGAATCGCTGGGCACTGGCAAGGATGGCCAGCCGGTATTTCTGCGCGACATCTGGCCCAGCCAGCAGGAAATCAGCGAGGCCATCGCCAAGGTCGACACGGCGATGTTCCGCAAGGAATACGCCGAAGTGTTCAGCGGCGAGGCCCAATGGCAGGCCATCGAGGTGCCGCAGGCCGCGACCTACGTCTGGCAGGACGACTCGACCTACATCCAGCACCCGCCGTTCTTCGAGAACATCGCCGGGGCGCCGCCGCATATCGGCGATATCCACGGCGCACACATCCTCGCGCTGCTCGGCGACTCGGTGACCACCGACCACATTTCCCCCGCCGGCAATATCAAGAAGGACAGCCCCGCCGGCCGCTACCTCAGCGAGCACGGCGTCGACTACCTCGACTTCAACTCCTACGGCTCACGCCGCGGCAACCATGAAGTGATGATGCGCGGCACCTTCGCCAACATCCGCATCCGCAACGAGATGCTCGGCGGCGAAGAAGGCGGCAACACCCTGCACGTACCCACCGGCGAGCGCCTGGCAATCTATGACGCAGCCATGCGCTACCAGGCCGAAGGCACGCCGCTGGTGATCTTCGCCGGCCAGGAGTACGGCACCGGCTCCAGCCGCGACTGGGCCGCCAAGGGCACCAACCTGCTGGGGGTCAAGGCGGTGATCGCCGAGAGCTTCGAGCGCATCCACCGTTCCAACCTGGTCGGCATGGGCGTGCTGCCGTTGCAGTTCAGCAACGGCCAGAGCCGCAAGACGCTCAAGCTGACCGGCCAGGAGACGGTCGCCATCAGCGGCCTGGACGGCGTCGAACTGCGCCCGCAGATGAACCTGACGCTGCAAATCGGCTACCTCGACGGGCGCAAGGAGGATGTGCAGGTGCTCTGCCGCATCGACACGCTCAACGAGGTCGAGTACTTCAAGGCCGGCGGCATCCTGCACTTCGTGCTGCGCCAGCTACTCGCCGAGTAGAACGCGCCGGGCCGGCAGCATCTGGCTGCCGGCCCAGGCGCATTCACCGTCGCCGACATCACTGACAGATCCATTCTTTTCGCTGCCATTCGGGCTTTTTGACGCTCAAGCACGGGCTCGCGCGATACACTGAAAACCTGACCGTTGATTAAACTTTCACGCTCGACGGCCGATGCCTCCTGACATACGTCTAATAAAAGAACCCGATGCCATGCGAAACAATCAGCCGGTCACCCAGCGCGAGCGCACTTTCCCGGCCCAGCAGCGACTGATCTCCACCACGGACATCAAGGGCCAGATCACCTACTGCAACGAAGCGTTCATCGAGATCAGCGGCTTCAGCCGCGACGAGCTGACCCGCTCCCCGCACAACATCGTGCGCCACCCTGACGTGCCGTCGGCGGTGTTCGAACACATGTGGACCACCCTGAAGAAGGGCCGCCCGTGGATGGGCATCGTCAAGAACCGCAGCAAGAACGGCGACCACTACTGGGTCAACGCCTACGTCATCCCGATGCTGGAAAACGGCCAGGTAGTCGGCTACGAGTCGGTGCGGGTCAAGCCCACGGCCGAGCAGGTACGTCGCGCCGAAGCGCTGTACGCACGCATCAACGCCGGCAAGGCCGCCATCCCCAGTGTCGACCGTTGGCTGCCGGTGGTGCAGGCCTGGTTGCCGTTCATTCTGGTCAGCCAGATCGGCTTTCTGATCGGCCACTGGATCGGCTCCAGTTGGGGCTTCCTCATCGCCGCCCTGCTCTGCGTGCCGCTCGGCCTGTTCGGCCTGGCCTGGCAGAACCGTGGCGTACGCCGCCTGCTGCGCTTGGCCGAGCAGACAACCTCCGACCCGCTGATCGCGCAGATGTACACCGACAGCCGGGGCGCCGAGGCGCGCCTGGAAATGGCCATGCTCAGCCAGGAAGCGCGCCTGAAGACCTGCCTGACGCGCCTGCAGGACACCGCCGAGCGCCTCACCAATCAGGCGCGCCAGGCCGATACCCTGGCGCACAACAGCTCCGCCGGCCTCGAGCGCCAGCGCGTGGAGACCGAACAGGTCGCCACCGCGGTCAACGAGATGGCCGCCACCACGCTGGAAGTCGCCAGTAACGTCGCACGCACCGCCATCGCCACCCAGGAAGCCAACCGCCTGACCGGCGAAGGCCGCAACGTCACCGCCGATACCCGTGCGGCGATCCAGCGCCTGTCGGTATCGGTGGGCGAAACCGGCGAGACCGTGTCGCGCCTGGCCCAGGACAGCAACGAGATCGGCGGTGTGGTCGATGTGATCAAGGGCATCGCCGACCAGACCAACCTGCTCGCTCTCAACGCCGCCATCGAGGCCGCGCGCGCCGGGGAAATGGGCCGCGGTTTCGCCGTGGTCGCCGACGAGGTGCGTTCGCTGGCGCAGCGCACCGCCGAGTCCACCGGACAGATCCACGCCCTGATCGCCAAGCTGCAGCGCACTGCCGAAGAAGCGGTGCTGACCATGGAAGTCGGCCGCAAGCATGCCGACGAAGGCGTCGAGCGCGTGTTGCAGGCCGACCAGGCGCTGGTCGGCATCAGCGAAGCGGTCAGCAACATCACCGACATGGCCAACCAGATTGCCGCGGCGGCCGAGGAACAGAGCGCGGTGGCCGACGAGATCAACCAGAACATCACCACCATCGCGCAACTGGCCGACCAGACCTCGGCCGAGGCACAGAGCACCGCACAGCTAAGCAAGGAACTCACCGCTACCGCGCAGGACCAGTACTCGCTGGTCGACCGCTTCAACCGCTGAGTCGATGCCTCCAAAAAAAGCCGGCTGATGCCGGCTTTTTTCATGGTGCGGCTGAGCGGCCAGGTGGATAGGTGCTTGTCGTACGCCTGCGCGGCAATGTCGGCGATTGCCCGTAGGGTGGACAATGCGCAGCGTGGCCACCAGCCAAGGCGAGATGAAGCGCCGACTCTCTCGGCCAGCTTTCCTGTGGAAAACGCTTCGCGGTTTTCCACCCTACGTTCAGCCCTTCACTCGGCGCAGGAATGTGGCAATCGCATCGGCAACACTGGCCAAATGCTGCTCATGGTTGAAACCCGAGGCTTTGAGCGGCTTCAGGTCGTGGTCGGCGGCCGCCAGCCACAGCAGCTCGATGCTCGCAGCCAGCTCATAGCCACTCACCGTGTCCCGGTTGCCGAGGGCATCGCGCTCGCCCTGCACGATCAACGTCGGCGTGCGCAACCCGGCCAGGTGCGCCACTCGCGGCTTTTCCGGCTTGCCCGCGGCATAGAAGGGGTAACCGAGGCACACCAGCGCGTCGGCGCCCAGCTCGTCGGCCAGCAGGCTGGCCATGCGCCCGCCCATGGACTTGCCGCCGATCGCCAGCGTCCCGCTCACCTGCCCACGCACCGTGTGGTAGACCTCACGCCAGCAGTCCAGCAACTGCGCCTGCGGGTTGGGTGGGCGCTTGCCGCCATCGCGTCGACGCGCGGCCATGTACGGAAACTCGAAACGCACCACGCCGACGCCGCGCTCGACCAGCAGTTCGCTGATGCGCTGCATGAAGGTACTGTCCATCGGAGCCCCCGCGCCATGGGCGAGGATCAGGGTGGCCTGCGACATTTCGCCCACCCCGTCCAATAGCCAATCGCCAGCTCCGCATTGATCCCCGTCAATACCCGCCTTATCGCCTTTATCCATGCTTGCCCTGCTTTTCATAAACCGTGGATGGAAGCCCAACACATGAACACAACCAGCAGCGCCGCCTACAACTATAAGGTGGTCCGCCAGTTCGCCATTATGACGGTGGTTTGGGGCATAGTCGGGATGGGGCTCGGCGTGTTCATCGCCGCGCAGCTAGCCTGGCCGGACCTTAACTTCAACTTGCCGTGGACCAGTTTTGGTCGCTTGCGGCCTTTGCACACCAACGCGGTGATCTTCGCCTTCGGTGGTTGCGCCCTGTTTGCGACTAGCTACTACTCGCTGCAGCGCACCTGCCAGACGCGCCTGATCTCCGACAAACTCGCTGCCTTCACCTTCTGGGGCTGGCAACTGGTGATCGTCCTCGCGGCGATCAGTCTGCCCATGGGCTGGACGTCTTCCAAGGAATACGCCGAGCTCGAGTGGCCGATCGACATTCTCATCACCATCGTCTGGGTCAGCTACGCCATCGTGTTCTTCGGCACGCTGGTCAAGCGCAAGACCAAGCACATCTATGTGGGCAACTGGTTCTTCGGCGGGTTCATCCTCACCGTGGCCCTGCTGCACGTGGTGAACAACCTGGAACTGCCGGTCAGCCTGACCAAGTCCTACTCGCTGTACGCCGGCGCCACAGACGCCATGGTGCAGTGGTGGTACGGCCACAACGCCGTGGGCTTCTTCCTCACCGCCGGCTTCCTCGGGATGATGTACTACTTCGTGCCCAAGCAGGCCGAGCGTCCGGTGTATTCCTATCGCCTGTCGATCGTGCACTTCTGGGCGCTGATCACCCTGTACATCTGGGCCGGTCCGCACCACCTGCACTACACCGCGCTGCCGGACTGGGCTCAGTCCCTCGGCATGGTCATGTCGCTGGTACTGCTCGCGCCGAGCTGGGGCGGCATGATCAACGGCATGATGACCCTCTCCGGGGCCTGGCATAAGCTGCGTAGCGACCCGATCCTGCGCTTCCTGGTCGTGTCCCTGGCGTTCTACGGCATGTCGACCTTCGAAGGCCCGATGATGGCCATCAAGACCGTCAACGCCCTGTCCCACTACACCGACTGGACCATCGGCCACGTGCACGCTGGCGCCCTCGGCTGGGTCGCGATGATCTCCATCGGTTCCCTGTACCACCTGATCCCGAAAGTGTTCGGTCGTGAGCAGATGTACAGCCTGCCGCTGATCAACGCGCACTTCTGGCTCGCGACCATCGGCACCGTGCTGTACATCGCCTCCATGTGGGTCAACGGCATCACTCAAGGCCTGATGTGGCGCGCAGTCAACGAAGACGGCACCCTCACCTACTCCTTCGTCGAAGCCCTGGAAGCCAGCCACACCGGCTTCGTCGTCCGCCTGCTCGGTGGCGCGATCTTCTTCGCCGGCATGGTGCTCATGGCCATCAACACCTGGCGCACCGTGCGTGCCGCGCAACCGGCCGAATATGACGCCTCTGCCCTGATTGCCGAAGGAGCCCACTGATGAGCAGCAAGCACGAGATCCTCGAAAAGAACGTCGGTCTGCTGGCCTTGATGATGGTGTTCGCCGTCAGCATCGGCGGCCTGACCCAGATCGTTCCGCTGTTCTTCCAGGATGTGGTCAACGAACCGGTGCAGGGCATGAAGCCCTACACCGCGCTGCAACTGGAAGGTCGTGACATCTACATCCGCGAAGGCTGCGTCGGCTGCCACTCGCAGATGATCCGTCCGTTCCGTGCCGAAACCGAGCGCTACGGCCACTACTCGGTCGCCGGCGAGAGCGTCTGGGACCACCCGTTCCTGTGGGGTTCCAAGCGTACCGGTCCGGACCTGGCCCGCGTCGGCGCCCGCTACTCGGACGACTGGCACCGCGCCCACCTGTACAACCCGCGCAACGTGGTACCGGAGTCGAAGATGCCGGCCTACCCGTGGCTGGTCGAGCACACGCTGGATGGCAAGGACACCGCGGCCAAGCTCAACGCCATGCGCACCCTCGGCGTGCCCTACACCGACGAGGACATCAATGGCGCGCAGGCGGCCGTGAACGGCAAGACCGAAATGGACGCACTGGTCTCCTACCTCCAGGTCCTCGGCACCAGCCTGAAGAACAAGAGGTAAGCATGGCCGTTCACGACCCTATCCCGTTTCTGTATCGGAGTATTCAGCCATGACATCCTTCTGGAGTGGCTACATCACCCTGCTCACCCTCGGTAGCCTGATCGCTCTGCTCGCCCTGATCTTCGCCACACGCAGTGGCGAGAAACCGGGCACCACCGACCAGACCATGGGGCATGCCTTCGACGGCATCGAGGAGTACGACAACCCGCTGCCGCGCTGGTGGTTCCTGCTGTTCGTCGGCACCATCGTCTTCGCCCTGATCTACCTGGTGCTCTACCCGGGCCTGGGCAACTGGAAAGGCGTGCTGCCGGGCTACGACAACGGCTGGACCCAGGTCAACCAGTGGCAGCGCGAGATCGACAAGGCCAACCTGCAATACGGCCCGATCTACGCCAAGTACGCCGCCATGCCGATCGAGGAAGTGGCCAAGGACGAGCGCGCCCTGAAAATGGGTGGCCGCCTGTTCGCCTCCAACTGCTCGGTCTGCCACGGCTCCGACGCCAAGGGGGGCTACGGCTTCCCCAACCTGACCGACAACGAGTGGCGTTGGGGCGGTGCCGGCGACGTGATCAAGCACAGCATCAGCGCCGGTCGTACCGGCATGATGCCGCCGCAGGGTGCGGTCATCGGTGAAGACGGCGTGCGCAACGTCGCCGCCTTCGTGCTCACCGAACTGGGTGGGCGCAAGCTGCCGGAAGACGCGGTAGCCGATGTCGAAGCGGGTCGCACCATCTTCAACAGCACCTGCTTCGCCTGCCACGGCGCGGACGGCAAGGGTACCGCCATGCTCGGCGCGCCGAACCTGACCAACCCGGCAGCGTTCATCTACGGCAGCAGCTTCGCCCAGCTGCAACAGACCATCCGCTACGGCCGTACCGGCAGCATGCCGAGCCAGGAACCCTTCCTCGGCCCGGACAAGGTTCACCTGCTCGCCGCCTACGTCTACAGCCTGTCGCAACAGGCGCCGGCCGAACAGGAGGTCGCGGTCAGCCAGTAAGCACGTCACAACCGAAGGGCGTCAGCCGACGCCCTTCATCCCCCACCCCGCACCACAACGTCCAGACCGCCTGCCACACCGGCAATTGCGGCGCACCGTTGTGCGACCCAGTGTCGCACCCCGACGACCAATTGCACCCGCCCAGATCGGACTTGCGCTAAGCTTGCGCACAGTCGCACTCGGTAACAATTCCAAGCGATCCCTTCATTTGCGCCGCACTCTGGCGTGCACAGTGGATTTTTGGCCCGCTCCCGGAGCCCTCGGTCAGCCATCGCCAAAACCCTGTAAAACCTTGATCGTACAGGCATGTAGCGTTGCAATGGCACCATCGTTTCTCCATACTGCCGCCGTTTTTTACCCCCTAAGAAAGTCCATTAACCGTGGAACCCCTAGCATGAGCACAGCAATCACTCCGACTGCTTATAACTACAAGGTGGTTCGCCAGTTCGCCGTCATGACGGTGATCTGGGGAGTCATCGGGATGGGTCTGGGCGTGTTCATCGCCGCACAACTCGTGTGGCCTGAACTCAACCTGAACCTGCCGTGGACCAGCTTCGGCCGTCTGCGTCCCCTGCATACCAACGCGGTGATCTTCGCCTTCGGTGGTTGCGCCCTGTTCGCCACTTCTTATTACGTGGTGCAGCGTACCTGCCAGACCCGCCTGATCTCCGACAGTCTGGCTGCGTTCACCTTCTGGGGTTGGCAAGCGGTGATCGTGGCTGCTGTGATCACCCTGCCGCTGGGCTACACCAGTTCCAAGGAATACGCCGAGCTCGAGTGGCCGGTGGACATTCTGCTGGGCATCGTGTGGATCACCTATGCCGTGGTGTTCTTCGGCACCATCGTCAAGCGCAAGGCCAAGCACATTTATGTAGGTAACTGGTTCTACGGTGCCTTCATCCTCGTGACCGCCATGCTGCACATCGTCAACAGCGCAGAGATGCCGGTCAGCCTGTTCAAGTCGTACTCCATGTACGCGGGCGCTACCGATGCGATGGTGCAATGGTGGTACGGCCACAACGCCGTGGGCTTCTTCCTGACCACCGGCTTCCTGGGGATGATGTACTACTTCGTGCCGAAGCAGGCCGAGCGTCCGATCTACTCCTATCGCCTGTCCATCGTGCACTTCTGGGCGCTGATCACCCTGTACATCTGGGCCGGTCCGCACCACCTGCACTACACCGCGCTGCCGGACTGGGCCCAGTCCCTCGGCATGGCCATGTCGATCATCCTCCTGGCACCGAGCTGGGGCGGCATGATCAACGGCATGATGAGCCTGTCGGGCGCCTGGCATAAGCTGCGCAGCGACCCGATCCTGCGCTTCCTGGTCGTGTCCCTGGCGTTCTACGGCATGTCGACCTTCGAAGGCCCGATGATGGCCATCAAGACCGTCAACGCCCTGTCCCACTACACCGACTGGACCATCGGCCACGTACACGCTGGCGCCCTCGGTTGGGTCGCGATGATCTCCATCGGTTCCCTGTACCACCTGATCCCGAAAGTGTTCGGCCGTGAGCAGATGCACAGCATCGCCCTGATCAACGCGCACTTCTGGCTCGCGACCATCGGCACCGTGCTGTACATCGCCTCCATGTGGGTCAACGGCATCACCCAGGGTCTGATGTGGCGTGCAGTCAACGAAGACGGCACCCTCACCTACTCCTTCGTCGAAGGCCTGGTGGCCAGCCATGAAGGCTTCCTGGTGCGCATGATCGGCGGTGCGTTCTTCGTCACCGGCATGCTCCTGATGGCCTACAACACCTACCGCACCGTGCGTGCTGCCAAAGCGGCCGAATACGACGCCGCTGCCCGCATCCCTGCCGAGGTTGCTCACTGATGAAAAGCCACGAAATAGTCGAGAAGAATATCGGCCTGCTGGCGCTGTTCATGGTGATTGCCGTCAGCATCGGCGGCCTGACCCAGATCGTTCCGCTGTTCTTCCAGGACGTCGTCAACGAGCCGGTCGAAGGCATGAAGCCGCGCACTGCGCTGGAACTCGAAGGCCGCGACATCTACATCCGCGAAGGCTGCGTCGGTTGCCACTCGCAGATGATCCGTCCGTTCCGCGCCGAGACCGAGCGCTACGGCCACTACTCCGTTGCCGGCGAAAGCGTCTGGGACCACCCGTTCCTGTGGGGTTCCAAGCGTACCGGCCCGGACCTGGCCCGCGTTGGCGGCCGCTACTCCGATGACTGGCACCGCGCGCACCTCTACAACCCGCGCAACGTGGTACCGGAATCGAAGATGCCGGCTTACCCGTGGCTGGTCGAGAACAAGCTGGACGGCAAGACTACCGCTACCAAGCTCGAAGTCTTGCGCTCCATGGGCGTGCCCTACACCGATGAAGACATTGCCGGCGCCAAAGACGCTGTCAAAGGCAAGACCGAGATGGAAGCCCTGGTGGCTTACCTGCAAGGTCTGGGCACCTCAATCAAGAACAAACGGTAACGCATGATGGATATCGGGATGCTTCGCGGTATTGGCACCGCAGTGGTTTTCATCGCTTTCATCGGCGTCGTGCTCTGGGCCTACAGCAGCCGACGCAAGGACAGCTTCGACGAGGCCGCCAACCTGCCCTTCGCCGACGACACTCCCGCCAACAAGCGTGACGAGCAAGCTTCTGGGAGCAATAAAGAATGACTACCTTCTGGAGTCTGTACATCACCGTTCTGAGTCTGGGCACCATCGTTGCCCTGACCGTGCTGCTGCTCAGCGTACGCAAGGGCCAGCGTCAGGACGCGACGGAAGAAACCGTCGGCCACGAATTCGACGGCATCGCCGAGTTCGACAACCCGCTGCCGAAATGGTGGTTCATGCTGTTCATCGCCACCGTGGTTTTCGCGGTCGCCTACCTGATCGTCTATCCGGGTCTGGGTACCTGGAAAGGCGTTCTGCCGGGCTATTCGGAAGTCGCCGAAGGCAAGCCGTTCGCCAATGGCGAGCCAGGCTGGACTGGCGTGCACCAGTGGGAAAAGGAAATGTACAAGGCTGATGCCAAGTACGGTCCGATCTTCGCCAAGTACGCCGCCATGCCGATCGAGGAAGTGGCCAAGGACGAGCGCGCCCTGAAAATGGGTGGCCGCCTGTTCGCCTCCAACTGCTCGGTCTGCCACGGCTCCGACGCCAAGGGCGCCTACGGCTTCCCCAACCTGACCGATAACGAATGGCGCTGGGGCGGCGACGCGGCCACCATCAAGACCACCATTCTGGCGGGTCGCCATGGCGAAATGCCGGCGCAGGGTCCGATGATCGGCGATGCCGGCGTGCGTGACGCTGCGGCCTACGTGCTGACCGAACTGGGCGGCCGCAAGCTGCCGGAAGGCGCGGTTGCCGACGTCGAAGCGGGTCGCAAGATCTTCAGCACCACCTGCTTCGCCTGCCACGGCGCGGACGGCAAGGGTACGCCGATGCTCGGCGCACCGAACCTGACCAACCCATCAGCGTTCATCTACGGCAGCAGCTTCGCGCAACTGCAACAGACCATCCGCTACGGCCGCAAGGGCAACATGCCGAGCCAGGAAGCCTTCCTCGGCAACGACAAGGTCCACCTGCTGGCTGCGTATGTGTACAGCTTGTCGCACGGCAACGCGGTAGAGAAGTAAAACGCGTCACCGGCCCGGGAGCGCGACCCGAAGTCGCACCCGGGCCTCGCCTTATCAGGCGTACCATAGGGCATCCGTGAAACAAAGACTTCGTCGGCATGTACTGACGAGGCACTTATCCAAGGCCGTGGTACGCACTGATGAGCGAAAAGATACCTGTCCACAACATTACACCCCCTCCTGCCAAGAACAGCGGTAACGATCTCTACGCCAGCCGCGAAAAGATCTACACCCGCGCGTTCACCGGTCTGTTTCGCAACCTGCGACTGAGCGGCGGCGCCTTCCTCTTCCTCCTCTACTTCGGCACTGCCTGGCTGAGCTGGAACGGCCGTCAAGCCGTCTGGTGGGACCTCCCCGAGCGCAAGTTCTACATCTTCGGCGCCACCTTCTGGCCGCAGGACTTCGCCCTGCTCTCCTGGCTACTGATCATCTGCGCCTTCGGCCTGTTCTTCATCACCGTGTTCGCCGGCCGCGTCTGGTGCGGCTACACCTGCCCGCAAAGCGTGTGGACCTGGGTGTTCATGTGGTGCGAAAAAGTCACCGAAGGCGACCGCAACCAGCGCATGAAGCTCGACAAGCAGCCCATGAGCGCCGAGAAATTCGCGCGTAAGCTGGCCAAGCACAGCCTGTGGATTCTCATCGGCCTGGTCACCGGCCTGACCTTCGTCGGCTACTTCTCGCCGATCCGCGATCTGCTGCCGAGCCTGTTCAGCGGCGAGGCCGATGGCTGGGCCTATTTCTGGGTCGGCTTCTTCACCCTCGCCACCTACGGCAACGCCGGCTGGCTGCGCGAGCAGGTGTGCATCTACATGTGCCCGTATGCGCGCTTCCAGAGCGTGATGTTCGACAAGGACACCCTGATCGTCTCCTACGACCCGCGTCGTGGCGAACACCGCGGGCCGCGCAAGAAGAACGCCGACTACAAGGCCGAGGGCCTGGGTGACTGCATCGACTGCACCATGTGCGTCCAGGTCTGCCCGACCGGCATCGACATCCGCGACGGCCTGCAGGTCGAGTGCATCGGCTGCGCCGCGTGCATCGACGCCTGCGACAGCATCATGGAGAAGATGAACTACCCGAAAGGGCTGATCAGCTACACCACCGAGCACAACCTCTCCGGGCAGAAGACCCAGCTCATGCGCCCGCGCCTGATCGGCTACGCCGCCGCGCTACTCGGCATGATCGTGCTGTTCGGCTGGACCGTGGCGCACCGCTCGCTGGTCGAGCTGGACGTGATCAAGGACCGCTCGATGTTCCGCGAGAACCAGGAAGGCTCGATCGAGAACGTCTACACCCTCAAGCTGATGAACAAGGCGCAGAACGACCTGACCTTCACCATCACCGCCGAAGGCCTCGACAGCCTGACCTACGAAGGCCGCAAAGAGGTCAGGGTCGCCGCCGGTGAGGTACTCTCCGTGCCGGTCGGCCTGTCCGTACCGCCGGAAAAACTGCCTTCGAGCACCAATACCGTGGTCTTCAAGATCCAGGCCGTCGAAGACCCCAGCATCCAGAGTGACACTGACAGCCGCTTCATCGGCCCCAGCGTCCGCTAACCACAGGTAACCGCATGCAATCGGAAAACCCCGTCAGACCCTGGTACAAAGAATTCTGGGTCTGGTTCATCCTCGGCCTGCTCGGCATGTCCGTGGTCCTCGGCACATCGATGCTGGTGATCGCCACGAAGAACCCGCCAGGGCTGATTTCGGACAATTATTACGACGTGGGCAAGGGCATCAACACCTCGCTGGAGCGCGAGAACCTCGCCCAGCGCCTGCAGCTCAAGGCCAGCCTGGTGCTGGACAACGAAGCTGGCACGGTCACCCTGCACCTGTCCGGCAACAGCGGTCCGCGCCAGCTGACCCTGAACCTGCTCTCACCGACCCAGCCCGAGCGCGACCGCCGGGTGATCCTGCAGCCGCAGGGCGACGGCAGCTACTTCGGGCAGATGATCGATGCGGTCGAAGGCCGCCGTTTCGTCGAGCTGATCGGCCAGGAAGGTGGCAAGGACTGGCGCCTGTTCGAGGAAGAAGAGGTGCAGAACGGCGTCACCCTGAAACTGGGTGAATGACGCGCACCCGGCCATGACCCAGCCCCTGCCCTGCTACCACTGTGGCCTGCCGGTTCCTGCCGGCAGCCACTTCGAGGCCCGCGTGCTCGGCGAGACGCGGGCCATGTGCTGTCCGGGCTGCCAGGCCGTGGCGGAGGCCATCGTCGCCGGTGGCCTGGAAAGCTACTACCGCCACCGCAGCGACAGTGCGGTCAACCCGCAGGCGCTGCCCAAGGCGCTGCCGGACGAGCTGGAGCTGTATGACCGCGACGAAGTGCAGCGCGGTTTCGTCCTCCACGAGGGCGACCTCAGTGAAACCTGCCTGCTGATCGAAGGCATCAGTTGTGCTGCCTGTGGCTGGCTGATCGAAAAACACCTGCGTGGCCTGCCCGGCGTCGCCGAGGCCAGCCTCAACCTGTCCAACCAGCGCCTCAACGTACGCTGGGCCGACAGCCAGCTGCCGCTCAGCCAGTTGCTCAAGGAGCTGCGCGCCATCGGCTACGCCGGGCACCCCTGGCAGGCCGACGAGGCCAGTGCGCGGCTGGCCGAGGAAAACCGCAAGTCGTTGCGCCAGATCGGCGTCGCCGGCCTGCTGTGGATGCAGGTGATGATGGCGGCGATGGCCACCTGGCCGGAGTTCAACATCGACCTCTCCGCCGAGCTGGATACCATCCTGCGCTGGGTCAGCCTGTTCCTCACCACGCCCATCGTCTTCTACTGCTGCGGCCAGTTCTTCCGCGGCGCCCTGCGCGACCTGCGCACTCGCCACCTGACCATGGACGTCTCAGTGTCGCTGGCCATCGGCGGCGCCTACGTCGCCGGCATCTGGTCGACAGTGACCGGCGTCGGCGAGCTGTATTTCGATGCAGTCGGCATGTTCGCCCTGTTCCTACTCGCCGGCCGCTACCTGGAGCGCCGTGCCCGCGAACGCACGGCCGCCGCCACCGCCCAGCTGGTCAACCTGCTGCCGGCCTCCTGCCTGCGCGTCGATGTCCAGGGCCAGACCGAGCGCGTGCTGCTGCGCGAGCTGCGCGTCGGTGACCAGGTGCGCGTGCCGCCCGGCTCGCTGCTGCCGGCCGATGGCTGCATCCTCGACGGCCAGTCCAGCGTCGACGAATCGCTGCTCACCGGCGAGTACCTGCCGCTGCCGCGTATCGCCGGCGATCTGGTCACCGCCGGCACGCTCAACGTCGAAGGCCCGCTGACCATCGAGGTGCAGGCGCTGGGCAACGACACGCGCCTGTCAGCCATCGTCCGCCTGCTGGAGCGCGCGCAGGTCGACAAGCCGCGCCTGGCCCAGCTGGCCGACCGCGTGGCGCAGTGGTTCCTGCTCATCGTCCTTGGCGTCGCCGCCATCGTCGGCCTGGTCTGGTGGCAAATCGACGCCGAGCGCGCCTTCTGGATCGTCCTCTCGCTGCTGGTCGCCACCTGCCCGTGCGCACTGTCGCTGGCCACGCCGACCGCACTGACCACCGCCACCGGCAGCCTGCACAAGCTCGGCCTGCTGCTGACCCGCGGCCATGTGCTCGAAGGGCTGAAGCACATCGATACGGTGATCGTCGACAAGACCGGCACACTCACCGAGGGCCGCCTGACCCTGAGCAGCGTGCAGCCCCTGCGCGACCTCGACCAGGACCACTGCCTGAGCCTGGCAGCCGCCCTCGAACACGGCTCCGAGCACCCGATTGCCCGCGCCTTCGGCCACCGTAACGAAGGCGCCGAACAGATCGTCAGCACTCCGGGCCAGGGCCTGGAGGGCGTGATGGAACAACGCCGCCTGCGCATCGGCCAGCCCGCCTTCGTCGCGGCCCTCAGCGGGCAGGCGGCGCCAGCGATTCCCGGCAATCAGGGCCAATGGCTGCTGCTCGGCGATGAGCAGGGCCCGCTGGCCTGGTTCGTCCTCGACGACCGCCTGCGCGAGGACGCCGGCGAACTGTTGCTGGCCTGCCGCGAACAGGGCTGGAACGTGATCCTGCTGTCCGGCGACAGCTCGCCGATGGTCGCCGACGTCGCCCGCCGCCTGGAAATCAGCGACGCCCGCGGTGGCCTGACTCCGGACGCCAAACTGGCGGTGCTGCACGAGCTGCACCAGAACGGCCACCGTGTGCTGATGCTTGGCGACGGCGTCAACGATGTGCCGGTGCTGGCCGGCGCCGACATCAGCGTGGCAATGGGCAGCGCCACCGACCTGGCCAAGACCAGTGCCGATGCGGTGCTGCTGTCCAACCGTCTGTCGAGCCTGGTGCAGGCCTTTGCCGTGGCCAAGCGCACGCGGCGCATCATCATCGAGAACCTGCTCTGGGCCAGTCTGTACAATGGCCTGGTGCTGCCGTTCGCCGCGCTCGGCTGGGTCACCCCGCTGTGGGCCGCCTTCGGCATGTCGATCAGCTCGCTGCTGGTGGTCATCAACGCTCTGCGCCTGGCCCGCGTGCGTTGATGAACCCACTCGACTAGCACTCACCACGCCATGGTGGATGCAAGAAGCGACATCCACCCTACGCTCTGTTAGCCGCATCCCGGAGTCTCCATGTCCGCCATCTACATCCTGATTCCGATTGCCGTGGGCCTGGTCGCGTTCGCCATCTTGCTGTTCATCTGGTCGGTGAACAGCGGCCAGTACGACGACCTCGACAGCCCGGCGCACAGCATCCTGTTCGACGACGAAGACCCGCAGCACGCCGCCGGTATCGCCGAAGCCGACGAGACCGAACAGGACCGGCAGGAGCCGCCTCGTGCTTGAACTGGCGCCACTGCTGGTTTCCGCGCTGATCCTCGGCCTGCTCGGCGGCGGTCACTGCCTGGGCATGTGCGGCGGCCTGATGGGCGCACTGACCCTGGCCATCCCGCCGGAGCAGCGCGCGCGGCGCTTGCGCCTGCTGCTCGCCTACAACCTCGGCCGCATCCTCAGCTACACCCTCGCCGGCCTGCTCATCGGCCTCGCCGGCTGGGCCGTAGCCAGCAGCCCGGCGGCGATGGTGCTGCGGGTGATCGCCGCCCTGCTGCTGATCGCCATGGGCCTGTACCTGGCCGGCTGGTGGAGCGGGCTGACGCGCATCGAAGGCCTCGGCCGCTACCTGTGGCGCTACCTGCAACCCATCGCCAGCCGCCTGATGCCGGTCAGCAGCCTGCCACGCGCATTGCTGCTGGGAGCGATCTGGGGCTGGCTGCCGTGCGGCCTGGTCTACAGCACCCTGCTCTGGGCCGCCAGCCAGGGCTCGGCGCTGGACAGCGCGCTGTTGATGCTCGCCTTCGGCCTTGGCACCTGGCCAGTGCTGCTGGCCACCGGCATGGCCGCCGAGCGGCTCACCGCGCTGCTGCGCAAGCGCGGCGCGCGCATGGCCGGGGGCCTGCTGGTGATCCTTTTCGGCCTGTGGACCCTGCCCGGACCGCACCAGCACTGGCTGATGGGCCACTGAGCGCGGCACTCGCCGCCCAGCCCCGAGCCTGCGACGAGCTGCCGCCCTCTTGATACAGGTCAAGATCACCTGTCGCTCAGCTCCCTAGACTCGCAGGCATTGCTCGCCATTCCAGGGACCACAGCATGCTCGACGCCATCCGCTGGGACACCGACCTGATCCGCCGCTACGATCTGCCCGGTCCACGCTACACCTCCTACCCGACTGCCGTGCAGTTCCGCAACGCGGTCAGCTCGTTCGACCTGCTGCACGCCCTGCGCGACAGCCGCAAAGCGCTGCGCCCGTTGTCGCTGTACGTGCACGTGCCGTTCTGCGCGAACATCTGCTACTACTGCGCCTGCAACAAGGTCATCACCAAGGACCGCGGCCGCGCCCTGCCCTATCTGGAAAGCCTGGAGCGGGAAATCGCCTCCATCGCCTGCCACCTGGACGGTCAGCAGGTCGTCGAGCAGCTGCACTTCGGCGGCGGCACGCCGACCTTCCTCAGCCACGACGAACTGCGCCGCCTGATGACCAGCCTGCGCCAGCACTTCACCCTCAAGGATGACGATTCCGGCGACTACGGCATCGAGATCGATCCACGCGAGGCCGACTGGTCGACCATGGGCCTGCTGCGCGAACTCGGCTTCAACCGCGTCAGCCTCGGCGTGCAGGACCTCGACCCGGTGGTGCAGCGCGCGGTCAACCGCCTGCAGAGCCTGGAAGAGACCCGCGCCATCGTCGAAGCCGCACGCACCCTGCAGTTCCGCTCGGTGAACATCGACCTGATCTACGGCCTGCCCAAGCAGACCCCGGAGAGCTTCGCCCGCACCGTAGCCGAAATCATCGCCCTGCAGCCGGACCGCCTTTCGGTGTTCAACTACGCGCACCTGCCGGAACGTTTCATGCCGCAGCGGCGCATCAACAGCGAAGACCTGCCCAGCCCCGGCGACAAGCTGGCCATGCTCCAGGGTAGTATCGAGCAGCTCACCGCAGCGGGTTACCGCTACATCGGCATGGACCACTTCGCCCTGCCCGACGACGAGCTGGCCACCGCCCAGGAAGACGGCAGCCTGCAACGCAACTTCCAGGGCTATACCACCCACGGCCATTGCGACCTGATCGGCCTGGGGGTTTCCGCGATCAGCCAGATCGGTGACTTGTACTGCCAGAACAGCAGCGACCTGGGCAACTACCAGCAGAGCATCGACAACGGCCAGTTGGCCACCTTGCGCGGCCTGAACTGCAACGACGACGACCGCATTCGCCGTGCGGTGATCCAGCAACTGATCTGTGAGTTCCAGCTGGAGTTCGCCGCCATCGAACGGCAGTTCGAGATCGATTTCCGCTGCTACTTCGGTACCATCTGGCCGCAGCTGCAACAGCTCAACCGCGACGGCCTGATCGCCCTGACCGAGCGCGGTATCGATGTGCGCCCGGCGGGCCGCCTCCTGGTGCGCTCGCTGTGCATGCTGTTCGACCGCTACCTGGAGCAGCAGAACAACCAGCGTTTCTCACGGGTGATCTGAGAACCTGTTTCGGACTTCCCGCAGTTATCCGCGAGCTGGCTGACGCAACCCGGCGCGAGCTGAATGCCAAACAGAATTGAGCGGCGCCGAGGCCGCTCAGCCCAGCGCCAGCGTGCCGGCGGTCTGCATCTGCTCCGGGCTCAGGCCGGCGTCGCGCATGGCCTTGATCAGGCTGGCGTTGGCCCCGGTGAGTGCGCTCTGCAGCGAGTTGATCTCGGTCTGCAGCGCCTCGGTCTTGGTCCGCCGGCTGTCGTCGAGGTTCTGTGCGGCCATCAGCGCGTCCAGCTCGGCCTGCTTGGCGGCCAGTTGCTGTTTGAGCGAACGGATCATCTTCAACAGGTCCTTGACCGTGTCCGGCAGGTCGCTGTCGTCGATGTCCTTGTTCTTTTCCGTCGAACGGGCGCGGCCCAGTTCGGAAAGCGTGACACGCACGCCCTCCTGCACACTGCCGGTGACCGTGTTTTCGCCGCTTTCAACGCTATCGGCGGCGTTGCGCGCGGCCGGTCGCTGGACACTGGCGGCCAGCCGTTCGGTGAGATGTCCCGCGTCAATGCGCATGTCGAGCACGTTGAATATCCATGCCCGGTTATCGGTGCCACGCAGCGAAACTTGAACACCCAGTCAGCCTGCGACGCCACATCGCTGGCGATAACTGCTCGCCTTGCGTTAACCTTGCGCTTCATGGGTGTTTAGCAAGGATCTTCCCTGATGTCCGAGACCATCAAAGTGCACGCGCCACACCAGGCCCACTGCAAGGATTGCAGCCTGGCGCCGCTGTGCCTGCCCCTGTCGCTGAATATGGAAGACATGGATGCCCTGGATGAAATCGTCAAGCGCGGGCGCCCGCTGAAGAAGGGCGAATTCCTGTTCCGCCAGGGCGATGGTTTCGATTCGGTGTTCGCCGTGCGCTCCGGCGCGCTGAAGACCTTCACCCTCACCGACGGCGGTGAAGAGCAGATCACCGGTTTCCACCTGCCGAGCGAACTGGTCGGCCTCTCCGGCATGGACACCGAGACCTACCCGGTCTCGGCCCAGGCGCTGGAAACCACCTCGGTGTGCGAAATCCCCTTCGAGCGTCTCGACGAACTCTCCGTACAGCTGCCGCAGTTGCGCCGCCAGCTGATGCGCGTGATGAGCCGCGAGATCCGCGACGACCAGCAGATGATGCTGCTGCTGTCGAAGAAGACCGCCGACGAGCGCATCGCCACCTTCCTGGTCAACCTCTCTGCACGCTTCCGCGCCCGCGGCTTCTCGGCCAACCAGTTCCGCCTGGCCATGTCGCGCAACGAAGTCGGCAACTACCTGGGCCTCGCGGTGGAAACCGTGTCCCGCGTGTTCACCCGCTTCCAGCAAAACGGCCTGCTCGTCGCCGAGGGCAAGGAAGTGCAGATTCTCGACCCCATCGAGCTGTGCGCGCTGGCCGGCGGCAGCATGGATGGCTGATAATCCTCGGCCCAGCGCAGCCGCAGGAGCGTGCCGATGATTTTCGACGAATTCAGCATCAAATCCCTGATCCGCCCGGTGCCGGATTTCCCCAAGGCGGGCGTGGTGTTTCGCGACATCACCCCGTTGTTCCAGTCGCCGCGCGCGCTGCGCATGGTTGCCGACAGTTTCATCCAGCGTTACGTCGAGGCCGAGTTCAGCCATATCGCGGCGATGGATGCACGCGGTTTCCTGATCGGCTCGATCATCGCCTACGAACTGAACAAGCCGCTGATCCTGTTCCGCAAGCAGGGCAAGCTACCGGCCGACGTGCTCGCCGAGAGCTACCTCACCGAGTACGGCGAATCGCTGCTGGAAGTCCACGCCGACAGCCTCTGCGAAGGCGATTCGGTGCTGATTTTCGATGATCTGATCGCCACGGGCGGCACCCTGCTGGCCGCCACTCGCCTGGTGCGACGCATGGGCGCCAGCGTGCACGAAGCCGCGGCCATCATCGACCTGCCCGAGCTGGGCGGCTCGCGCAAGCTGCAGGACATGGGCATTCCCACCTTCACCCTGACGGCCTTCGAACTCAGCGAGCGCTGAGAACCGTTTTACGATCTCTTGTCCGTCAGCCAGACCGCGTTAAAAGCAGTCTCGGATGCGAGTCCAATCGGAATGCTCATTTACAGCTCGTAAACTCCGCTTCCTCGACTGCTTTTGCCTTGTCTGGCTCTAGTCCAAAAAATCGTAAAGCGGTTCTACGTTCGCTGGAGTTCCTAAAAAAGCTCCTGACGCGGCAGCCACACCCGAATCAGCGAGAACAGCCGCTCCAGATCGAGCGGCTTGGCCAGGTAGTCGCTGGCACCGGCCGACAAACACTGTTCCTGATCGTCCTTCATCGCCTTGGCCGTCACCGCGATGATCGGCAACTTGCCCCAGCGCGGGTTCTGGCGAATCCGCCGCATGGCCTCGAAGCCATCCATCACCGGCATCATCACATCCATCAGCACCAGGTCGATTCCGGGGTTCTTCTCCAGCTTGTCCAGCGCCTCCTGGCCGTTGCTCGCGCTGACCACCTTGACGCCCTTCTCGTCCAACGCGCTGATCAGCGCATAGACGTTGCGCATGTCGTCGTCGACCACCAGCACCTGGCGGTTCTCGAACACCTTGTCACGGTTGCGCGCACTAAGCTGGCGCTGGGCGTCGCTGGCATGCGGCGCTTCGACCTTGTGCAGGAACAGGGTGACCTCGTCGAGCAGACGCTCCGGTGAGCGGGCACCCTTGATGATGATTGAGCGTGAATGCTTGCGCAGGTCCTCTTCCTCGCCACGGGTCAGCGGCCGCGAAACGTAGACGATCACCGGCGGGTAGCCGTCGATGCGCTCGCCGGCCATGCGCGTGAGCAGTTCGTTGCCGTGCATGTCCGGCAGTTTCAGATCGGTGATCATGCAGTCGAACGAGGTCTGCCGCAGCAGCTCCAGGGCCTGTTCGCCGTGGGAAACGCCGGTGACCTCGATGTCCTCGTCATCCACCAGTTGGCTGATGCTGTCGCGCTGCTGGGCATCGCCCTCCACCACCAGTACGCGCTTGACCTTCTGCGTCAGCTTGGCCTCCAGGCGCGAGAACACCTCGACCAGCGACTCGCGCGTCGCCGGCTTCTGCGCGTAGCCAATGGCGCCTAGGTGCAGCGCCAGCTCGGTGCGGTCGTCGGTGGAGATCACGTGCACCGGGATGTGTCGGGTGCTCGGCTCCTCCTTCAGCCGCTGCAGCAGCGACAGGCCCGGCTCGTCCGGCAGGCGCATGTCGAGCAGAATCGCATCGATGCGATGCTCCCTGAGCAGGCTCAGCGCCTCGGTGGAGCTGTGCGCGACCAGGCAGCGGTAGTTCAGCTCACGGGCCAGGTCATAGAGAATCTGCGCGAACTTGGCTTCATCCTCGACCACCAGCACGCAGCGCCCGGCGGCTTCGCGTTCGCGGTCATCGGCGAAGCTCGGCGGCAGCCGCGGCACATTCTCGGGTACAGCAGCTGGCTGCGGCGGTGGCGCAACGAACAGCTCGTGCCCGCCCGCCAGGGCTTCGTCGATAGCGTCGATATGTTGCGGGTAGTCGAGCGGCAGCCACAGGGTGAATACGCTGCCCTGCCCCGGCGTGCTGTTGACCGAGATATGCCCGCCCAGCACCTGCGCCAGGTTGCGCGAAATGGACAGGCCCAGGCCGGTGCCGCCGAACAGCCGGTTGGTGCTGCCATCGGCCTGGCGGAAGGCCTCGAAGATGATGCCCTGCTGCTCTTCGCTGATGCCGATGCCGGTATCGCTGACGGCGAAGGCAATGCCGTCCTCGGCCGCGCTCACCTGCAGCCCGACCTTGCCGGCGCGAGTGAACTTGAAGGCGTTGGACAGCAGGTTCTTGATGATCTGCTCGACCCGCTGGCTATCGCTGACGAACTGCGCCGGCGTCCCCGCAGCGATGCTCACCGCAAAGTCCAGTTGGCGCTCCACGGCCTGCGGGCGGAACAGGTTCTCGAGGTTTTCCGTGAGGCGCTGCAGCGAAGTTTCCTCGGGGCGCAGCTCCAGCCGCCCGGCCTCGACCTTGGACAGGTCGAGGATGTCGTTGATCAGGTTGAGCAGATCCTTGCCGGAGGAGTAGATCAGTTCGGCGTACTTTGTCTGCTGTTCGTCGAGGTTGCCCTTGCGGTTGTCGGCCAGCAGCCGCGAGAGGATCAGCGAACTGTTCAGCGGCGTGCGCAGCTCATGCGACATGTTGGCGAGGAACTCGGACTTGTAGCGGCTGGCGCGCTGCAGCTCGACCGCGCGGGTTTCCAGCTCGCCCCTCGCCTCGGCCAGGGCATGGTTGCGCTGGTCCAGCTCGTCGCGCTGGTGGGTCAGGAAACGGGTCTGGTTGCTCAGCTGTTCGTTGGTCTGCTCCAGCTCGGCTTGCTGCACCTCCAGGCTGGCCTGGGATTCGCGAATCATCTGCGCCTGGTGCTCGAGCTCTTCATTGGCGCTTTTCAGCTCCTCCTGCTGCACCTGCAATTCTTCGTTGAGCTGTTGGGTTTCGCTGAGCACCTCGTGCAGGCGCTGGCGGTAGCGGGCGACCTCAAGGGCCGTGCCCAGGTTGCTGCCAATCGCGCGAAGCAGCGTCTGCTCCTGCTCGCTCACCGGGCGCAGGAAGCCCAGTTCGATCACCCCGTTGACCACACCCTCGTTCTCCAGGGGCGCCAGGATCACCGCCAACGGATCATCGTGGCCCAGGCCCGAGTTGACCTGCAGGTAATTGGTCGTCAGCCCCTCCAACACGCGTACACGGCGCTCCACCGCAACCTGACCGACCAGGCCGACGCCATCCTTGAACGACTGCGGCTGCGCCTGCTGCTCCGGAGAAAAGCCATAATCGGCCACGCGCTGCAGGCTGCCGTCGTCCTGGCGCACGTAGAAGGCACCTACCACCATATCCAGGTAATGGCCGATGAAGGCCAGGGCCGTACGACCGATGGCGACCATGTTCGGCTGGCCGACGATGCGCTCGGCCAGTTGCGACTGCCCTTCGCGCAGCCAGGCCTGCTGTTTGAGTTGTTCGTTGTGCGCCTGCTGCTGCTCCAGCATGCGCCCGTAGAAGGTCGAGAGGCCGAGCAGCTCGCGCCGCCCGACGAACGCCAGCAACCCGCTGAAGGAGAAGTTGAACAGCAGGTACAGGGCAATGGTGATAATGGCGGTGGAGCCAGCCTTGTCGTTGCGGTCATGGCGCAGCTGCTGTTCGGTGGCAATGAAACTGTTGAATTGCTCGCGGATGCTCTCCATCACCCGCCCGCCGCTCTCACGCACCCGGGTGGTGATGTCCTGCCCGCTGCGGCGCATCTCGATCAGTTCAGCCGCCGATTCCGCCCACTGCGCCTGCAGGCTCTCGATGCGCCGTAATTTTTCCAGCTGCGGGGCGTTGTCGCGCACCAGGTCACGCAGGCCCTGCATCTGCGGGCCCAGGCGCGAGCGGGCATCCTGGTACGGCGCCAGGTAATGCTCCTCGCCGGCAATCAGGTAACCCCGCAACCCCGACTGCTGCTCGATGGACAGGCGAAAGCCCTCGTTGGCCTGGTTGATCACCGCATCGGTGTGCTCGACCCAGCTCAGCACGTACAGCAGGTAGGCGATCAGGGAGACGAACAGCCCGGCGCCCAGGACTCCCGTGCCGATTGGCAACGCCACGTTGCGGGTCAGAATGCGGCGAAAACTCTTCTCATCGACACTGACGGCACTGCTCATCTCGAATCCCCCGACCTGAACATTTTTGTGGCATGGCTGCAGGAATGGGCGCCCGGTCCTCGGGCGCCCGCGCACGGCCGGGAAAACCTGACCGCGCAGAAAGAATGTAGCCCGCTACGGGGCTACGCGCAGGGTTGGATGCTCTATCGTGCGGCAGGGTTCGACCGCGCGACGTGGCCGGGCCGGGAAATGCCGGGCTACAGGCCCATCTGCTTGCTGATGATCTCGTGCATGATCTCGCGCGAGCCACCGCCGATGGAAAGGATGCGGTTGTCGCGATACAAGCGCTCCACGAGGCTCTCACGCATGTAGCCCATGCCGCCGAGGATCTGCACCGCGTCATAGGTGACGCGGTCGGCCATGTCGGTGGCGAAGTTCTTGGCCATGGAGATTTCCTTCACCACACTCTTGCCGGCAGCCATCTTCGCGGCCTGGCGGTAGGTGAATTCGCGCGACACTTCCAGTTCCGTGGCCATCTCCGCCAGGCGGTGCTTGAGCACCTGGAACTTGCCGATCGGCTTGCCGAACGCCTGGCGCTCGCGGCCCCAGCGCAGTGCCTCTTCCAGCGCCAGCTCGGCGGTCATGTTGGCCATCAGCGCCAGCGACAGGCGCTCGCTCTGGAAGTTGGCCATGATCCCGGCAAAACCCATGTTCTCCATGCCGATCAGGTTGCCCACCGGCACCTTGCAGTCATCGAAGAACAGCTCGGCAGTGTCCGACGCCCACCAGCCCATCTTCTTCAGCTTGCGGCCGACGGTGAAACCGGGCGTGCCTTTCTCGATCAGCAACAGGCTGACGCCGCCGAAGCCTTCACCACCGGTGCGCACGGCCACCGTGTAGTAGTCGGCGCGTACGCCGCTGGTAATGAAGGTCTTGCTGCCGGTCACCCGGTAGAAGTCACCATCACGCACGGCGCGGGTTTTCAGGTTGGCCACGTCGGAACCGCCGGACGGCTCGGTGACGGCCAGGGCCATGATCTTCTCGCCGGCCAGCACCTGCGGCACCACGCGGTCACGAATCTCCGGGCGCGCCCACTTGAGCACCGGCGGCAGGCCGATATCCAGTGAACCGAGGCCGGCGACCAGGCCGCCGGAGCCGGAGCGCATCAGTTCTTCGCTCGCCGCCACCTTGGCGAACAGGTCGCCTTCGTGACTGCCACCGAAGCGCTCCGGATAGCCGATACCGAGAATCCCGGCGGCACCGGCCTTGAGGTACAGCTCACGGGGAAACTCCTCGGCTTCCTCCCAGTCCGCTACGTGCGGCAGGATCTCGCGCTCGACGAAACGGCGCACCGAATCACGAACCAGTTGGTGGGAGTCGTCGAAGTATTCCTGGAACGCGCTCATGGGCAGCTCTCGGTTATTGTTTCCGACAACCCTAACCGAGCGCTTGCTTGGTTTTCAAGCGGCATTCGAGCAAGCGCTCTACTGCGTGCTCTTCACTGGCCGCGACGCAGGGCCTGGGACACCTTGATCTGCACCTCATAGGCCGGCGCCTCGACGGCATCGAAATCGCGGGTGTAGCGCCGGGCGAATTCCTGCACGCCCCAGTGCTGGTATTGCTCGACGTGCTTGAGCTCGTGGGCCCACAACGCAACATCGCTCTGCGCCGCCTGCTGGGTGCGAAAGACGATGATGTCGACCAGGGTCACGGCACGGATGTCCGGGTTCTGCAGCATGGCCGTGGCAGCACCGCGCTGGTCGTTGCTGCCGACCTTGTAGCGCGCCGCGTCGAGCAACTGGGCCGGGTAGTAGGCCAGCAGGTGTTGGCGAATCGCCGGCGGCATCGGCAGCACGCCCTCGGCCTGAGCGGTATCACGTGAGCGCAGCAGCCAGTCAGCCAGGGCCGGCGCGGCGGTATGGCTCATGTCCTCCTGCACCTGGCGTGGGTCGGGAACGCACACGCACATGCCCATGCACACCGGAAACTGCCCCGCCGGGCAGGATGCAGCCTGCGCCGCGAGACTCAGGCCGAGCCACAGGAAAAGGCCATACAGCGTTCTGGTGTACAGGGTCATTGATTGGGAATACCGAGCTTGGGGGCGCCATCTTGGCACAGCCACTGACTTCTATGACCGCGCACTGGGGGGGGAAATCCGTCGTGCTGGCTATGCTGAAGATAAGCCGTCGTACACAAGGAGACTGCCATGCACCGAATCTGGATCGGACTGCTTGCCTGCCTGCTGAGCGCCTGCACCTCGACGCTGGTCGAGTACCCGGCGCAGACCATCGCCGAGCGCGACGCCTACAGGGTGATCGAGGATGTGGTGATGGCCCAGCCACAACCGCTGCGCCCTACCTCGCTGTACATCGATCGCAATTTCATGGGGTTCAACGAACCAGCCGCCGCCGGGGAGGCGGTGACGGTGGACACCAAGGCCGCTGGTGAGCGCATCTACTTCAACTCCATCGACGCCGTGCAGCTGTATAAGCTGCGCGGCCGCTACACCGTGCAGCTGTTCCGCGTCGATGGCCAGGCCCAGCGCGGCTTCTCCATGGACAGCCGCGAGCAGGCCGAACGCTTCGTCGATGCCATCGAGTACTACCGCAGCCAGGCACCGGAGTCCGGTGGCTTCAACTGAGCGCGCTCACCTTTTGCAGTCGACAGCGCTCGCCGTTCAGCCCTCGATTGGCCGGCGCCCGGCGAAGGCATGGGCCAGGGTGCCGCCGTCCACCAGCTCCAGCTCGCCACCCAACGGCACGCCGTGGGCGATGCGCGAGAGGATGATGCCCTTGCCGGCGAGCATCTGCGCGATGTAATGCGCCGTGGCCTCGCCTTCCACCGTCGGGTTGGTGGCCAGAATCATCTCGCGAAAGGCGCCGGCCGACACACGCGCCAGCAGCTCGGGAATACCGATGGCTTCCGGGCCCAGGCCATCGAGCGGCGACAGATGGCCCTTGAGCACGAAATAGCGCCCGCGGTAACCGGTCTGCTCCACGGCGAACACATCCAGCGGCCCCTCCACCACGCACAGCAACGCATCATCGCGACGCGGGTCGGCGCACTGCGGGCACAGCTCGTCCTCGCACAGCGTGCGGCAGCGCGTGCAATGCCCGACCCCTTCCATCGCCTGGGTCAGCGCACTGGCCAGGCGCAGGCCGCCGCTGCGATCACGCTCGAGCATCTGCAACGCCATGCGCTGCGCCGTCTTCTGCCCCACACCCGGCAGGATGCGCAGCGAATCGATGAGTTGGCGGATCAGCGGGCTGAAGCTCATGGAAGGTACCGACGTGGGTTCGAATAAAGGGGTCGTGCGGTCGCAGGGTGGGCGATGCTCTACTGCCACCTCGGCACGCTATGGTGGATGGGTGAAGCGACATCCACCCTACTGCTGCGACCTGCTCACATGCCGCGCACGGAGCGAGTGGTGATCAGACGCGGTGCAGAGCAAGGCGCGCTTCGGCCCGGGCAGCGGAGTTTACTGAGCGTAAATGAGCATGCCCGGGCCGAAGTGCAACGCCGCTATGTGCTGCGGCTGGGCACCACGTCTAGAAGGGCATTTTGAAGCCGGGGGGGAGCTGCATGCCTGCAGTCATGCCCGACATCTTGTCCTGGCTGTTCTGCTCGATCTTGCGCACCGCGTCGTTGACCGCCGCGGCGATCAGGTCTTCGAGCACTTCCTTGTCTTCCTGCATCAGGCTGTCGTCCAGGTTGATGCGCTTGACGTCGTGACGACCGGTCATCACCACGCTCACCAGGCCGGCGCCGGACTGGCCGGTGACCTCGGCGTTGGCCAGCTCTTCCTGCATCTTCTGCATTTTTTCCTGCATCTGCTGAGCCTGTTTCATCAGGCCTGCCATGCCACCTTTCATCATGGTGAACTCCTTAACTGTTCACGGGTTCGATGGAGTCGGCGCGGATCACCGCGGCGAACTGTTGAATCATCTGTTGCACCAGCGGGTCGTCGTGGATCGACTGCTCGGCCAGGCGCTGGCGCTCGGCACGCTTGCGCGCGGCGGCCTGGGCCGGGGTTTCCTGCTGCGGCAGGATCAGCTCGATGCGCAGGTTGATGGTGCGCGTCAGGTGCTGGTTCAGCGCGTCGTTCAGGCGGCGCTGCTGGGTCGGGTTGAACAGCGCGCTGTGGCCCGGATCCAGGTGCAACAGCCAGTCGTCGCCATTGGCTTCGATCAGCGTGCAGTTGGCGCCGATGCTGCCGGTCATGCCGGACAGGCCCAGGCGCGGGAACAGCTCCAGCCACTCCGCCGCCAGCCCGGTGGCCGGCATCGCGGCAGGCAGAGGCTCGGGCTCAGCCACCGGTTCCGCCGCCGAAACGTCGAAATCATAGTCGAGGCTGTCGCCATCCACTTCGGCGTAGTCGTAATCGCCGGGCGGCGGCTCGTCGTCATCGCCCTCCTCGGCTTCAGCGACCTGGGCCAGGACCGGCGCAGCTGCTACGGACTGCGGCGCCACGGCGACGGCAACCGGTTCGGCCTGAACAGGCGCCGCCACGACGGGTTCGACTGCCTGCACGGCCACCACTGGCACGTCGGCTGGCGGCTCGCTGATGGCGGGGGCTACCGGCTCGGGTACAGCCGGCGTATCCCAGGGTACATCGACCACCGGAGCGGGAGCCTCGGCCACAGCCGCCTCAGCGACGGCGACCTGCGCAGCTGGCGCAACAACGGCGGCACCCGCCGCGACCGGAGCCACGGGCGTCGCAACCAGCGCCGGTGCCAGCGCAGGCGCTACGGTCTGGGCAACCACCGGAGCGGCGGGCGGGGCAATGGCAACAACCGGTGCAGCAACGGCAGCCGCACCGGCCACTGGGGTTGTTGAGGAATCAGCCGTGGCCTTGCTGATTCCCAGGTCCTTTAACGGTGACCTCGGCGCCCCGTCGGCATCCGCCGGGCGGAACGCCAGCATGCGCAGCAGGACCATCTCGAAGCCGCCGCGCGGCTCTGGCGCCAGGGGCAGGTCACGGCGACCGATCAACCCCATCTGGTAGTAGAACTGCACATCTTCGGCAGGCAGCGCCTGGGCCAGGGCCAGCACGCGATCACGGTCGCCCTGGCCATTGTCCACCGCTTCCGGCAACGCCTGGGCAACAGCCACGCGGTGCAGCACATTGAGCATTTCGGAAAGCACGCCGTTCCAGTCCGGGCCCTGCTCGGCCAGGTGACGCACGGCTTCGAGCAGCGCGCGGGCATCACCTTCGAGCAGCGCGTGCAGCACGCCGTAGACTTGACCGTGATCGAGCGTGCCGAGCATCGAACGCACATCGGTCGCCAGCACCTTGCCTTCACCGAAGGCGATGGCCTGGTCGGTGAGGCTCATGGCGTCACGCATCGAACCATCGGCGGCGCGGCCGAGCAGCCACAGGGCGTCTTCCTCGAACGGGATGCTCTCGGCGGTCAGCACGTGGGTCAGGTGCTCGACCACGCGCTCCGGCGGCATGTTCTTCAGGGAGAACTGCAGGCAGCGCGAGAGGATAGTGACCGGCAGCTTCTGCGGATCGGTGGTAGCCAGCAAGAACTTGACGTGGGGCGGCGGCTCTTCGAGGGTCTTGAGCAGCGCGTTGAACGAGTGCGTGGAGAGCATGTGCACTTCGTCGATCAGGTAGACCTTGTAGCGACCGCGGCTGGGTGCGTACTGCACGTTTTCCAGCAGCTCACGGGTGTCTTCGACCTTGGTGCGGCTGGCGGCGTCGACTTCGATCAGGTCGACGAAGCGGCCCTCGTCGATCTCCCGGCACACCGAACAGGTGCCGCAGGGGGTCGAGCTGATGCCGGTTTCGCAGTTCAGGCACTTGGCGATGATCCGCGCGATGGTGGTCTTGCCCACGCCGCGAGTGCCGGTGAACAGGTACGCATGGTGCAGGCGCTGGCTGTCCAGGGCGTTGATCAGGGCCTTGAGCACATGAGTCTGGCCGACCATTTCGCGGAACGAGCGCGGACGCCATTTACGTGCAAGAACCTGATAACTCATCGAAAACCGTCGCAGCTGGAGGGCGGAAGGGGCTAATCCTAGCGGAGCACCGGGTAAATTGCATCCGCGCTGCGACCGCACGCCGAAACTCCACTGATCGGCCGCACTTGCACGCCAGTGGCTGCGCCAATTACTGTATTTATATACAGTAATTTCGAGCTTGAGCCATGCAGCACATTGTCATCTTCCCAACCCTGTCGCTGCGTTACGCCGACATCGTCGGACCCCGCTGATGGGTGCCGTAGTAGCCCTGGATGCCCTACTCGATGCGCGGCGCATCTGGAAAGGCCAGCACAGCGCGCCGCCACCCGGTAGCCAGCCGACCGGCCATGCCACGCTGGACGCTGCTCTGCCCAGCGGTGGCTGGCCAGACGCGGCATTGAGCGAGTTGCTGATCGCCGAGCCGGGCATCGGTGAACTGCAGCTGCTCTGGCCGACGCTCGCTCGTCTCAGCCAGACCCGCGAACGTGTAGTTCTGGTCGGCCCGCCTCACCTGCCCTACCCAGTCGCCTGGGAGGCGGCCGGTGTCGATTTGCGCCAGCTGCAGATCATTCAAGCCAGCGGCCGCGATGCACTGTGGGCAGCCGAACAATGCCTGCGCTCGGGCAGTTGCGGTGCGGTGCTGTGCTGGCCGCAACAGGCCGACGACCGCACCCTGCGCCGCTTGCAGGTCGCTGCGGAAACTGGCGCTACCCTGGCGTTCGCCTACCGGCCGTTACGCGAAGCAGTGAACCCTTCACCGGCGGCACTGCGCCTGGCGGTGGAAGCCAACCCGGCGCAACTGCGCGTGCTCAAGTGCCGTGGCGGGCTGGCGCCGGCGCGACCGATCCCGGCCGTCTGGCACTGAGGCGCGCATGCTCTGGGCCTGCATCCTGCTGCCACAACTGGCCATGGATGGCGTGCTGCGCCAGCGCGTCGACGCCGACGCACCGCTGGTGCTGCTCAGCGGTTCGGCGCAGCGCCGTGTACTGCAGGCGGTGAACCCGGCTGCCCGCGCTCTGGGCTTGAAGCCCGGCCAGGCATTGAGCGCGGCCCAGGCCCTGAGCCGCGACTTTGCCGCCGCCGAATACGACCTGGCGCAGATCGAGCGCTGGCGCCAGTTGCTGGCCGCCTGGGCCTATCGCTTCAGCTCGCAGGTCAGCCTCGATCATCCGCGTGCCTTGCTGCTGGAGGTGCAATCGAGCTTCAGTCTGTTCGGCCCCTGGCCGCGCTTCGAAGCACGCCTGCGCGAGGAGCTGGCCGCTCTGGGCTTTCGCCACCGCATCACTGCCGCGCCAAACCCGCTGGCCGCACGTGTGCTGGCCAACGCCCACGATGGCCTGCTGGTCGACAACGAGACCACGCTGCAGCCACTACTTGGACAACTGCCACTGGATCGCGCCGGCCTGCCCCGCGAGGTGGCGACCGCGTTCACCCGCATGGGCCTGCGTACGCTGCGCCAGGTCCTGGCCCTGCCACGCGATACCTTGGCCCGGCGCTTCCCCGCCGAGGTATTGCACCATCTCGACGTGCTGCACGGCACCCGGCCGCACGCACTGAATTTCTATCTGCCACCTGACCGCTTCGAGTCGCGCATCGAGCTGAACTTCGACGTCGAATCGCACCAGGCCCTGCTGTTTCCCGTGCGCCGCCTGACCGCCGACCTCGCCGCCTACCTGGCCGGGCGCGACAGCGGCGTACAGCGCTTCACCCTGCACCTGGAGCACCACGAGCGCGAAGACACCCAGCTCACGGTCGGCCTGCTCAGTGCCGAACGCGAACCGGCGATGCTCTTCGAGCTGACCCGCGGCCGTCTCGAGCACCTGCAACTGCCCGCACCCGTGCAGGCTCTGCGCCTGATCGCCCGCGACCTGCCGGCCTTCGTTCCGGAGCACCGCGAGCTGTTCAATGAACGGCCACAGCAATCCCTGCCCTGGGAGCAGTTGCGTGAACGTCTGCGCGCGCGTCTCGGTGACGAAGCCGTGCATGGTTTGCATGCCGTGGCCGACCACCGCCCCGAGTGCGCCTGGCGTGGAGCCAGTGCTAGCACGCCCCCGCCACCGATGAGCCACGCTCCGCGGCCGGGTTGGCTGCTAGGAGAGCCGATCCCGCTGCGCGGCGCACCACGCCTGCTCGCCGGCCCCGAGCGCATCGAGTCCGGCTGGTGGGACGGCGGCGACGTACGCCGCGACTACTACCTGATCGAAACCCGCAGCGGTCAGCGCGGCTGGGCCTATCGCGCAGTCGGCAGCGACGGGCCGTTGCTGCTGCACGGCTGGTTCGCATGAACGCCGGGTATGCCGAGCTGCACTGCCTGTCCAACTTCAGCTTCCAGCGCGGCGCCTCCAGCGCCCAGGAACTGTTCGAGCGTGCCAAACGCCTCGGCTATCGCTCGCTGGCGATCACCGACGAGTGCACCCTGGCCGGCATCGTTCGCGCCTGGCAGGCGGCCAAGGCCTGTGAACTGCCGCTGATCATCGGCAGTGAGATGCACATCGAGAACGGCCCCAAGCTGGTGCTGCTGGTGGCCGACCTCACCGGCTACCAGGCCCTCTGCCGCCTGATCACCCTCGCCCGCCGCCGCGCCGAGAAAGGCCGCTATCGCCTGCTGCACGAAGACTTCGATGCACCACTGAGCGGCCTGTTGGCGATCTGGCTGCCGAGCGACGAGAACCCGCAGCACGGCGATTGGCTGCGCCAACGCTTCGGTGCGGACCTGTGGCTGGGCGTGGCGCTGCACCGCGGCCCGGACGATGCAAGGCAGCTGCAGCGCCGGCTCGCTCTCGCGGCCCAGCTGGGCCTGCGTGCGGTGGCCTGCGGCGACGTGCACATGCACGCCCGCGGACGCCGCGCCCTGCAAGACTGCATGACCGCTATCCGCCACCACCTGCCAGTGGCGGAAGCCGGCCTGCACCTGTACGCCAATGGCGAGCGCCACCTGCGCCGGCACGAGGAGCTGGCCGAGCTCTACCCGAGCGAACTGCTCACCGAGACACTGCAGATCGCCGCGCGCTGTCATTTCGATCTCGGCCAACTGCGCTATCAATACCCACGGGAACTGGTGCCCGAGGACCATACGCCGACCACCTGGCTGCGCCATCTGGCCGAGAAAAACATCCCCTGGCGCTGGCCGAGAGGCATCCCCGAGCAGGCGCGGAAAAACCTGGAGAAAGAGCTGAGCGTGATCGAAGAGCTCGAGTACGAAAGCTACTTCCTCACGGTACACGACATCGTCCAGTTCGCCCGCCAGCAGCACATCCTCTGCCAGGGCCGTGGTTCGGCCGCCAACTCCACGCTGTGTTTCGTGCTCGGCATCACCGAGCTGGACCCGGCGAACTCCAACCTGCTGTTCGAACGCTTTCTCTCCAAAGAGCGCAACGAGCCGCCGGACATCGACGTGGACTTCGAGCACGAGCGCCGCGAGGAAGTCATTCAGTACGTGTTCCGCCGCTACGGCCGCGACCGCGCCGCGCTCACCGCCGTGGCCAGTACCTACCACGGCGCCGGTGCGGTGCGCGATATTGCCAAGGCACTCGGCCTGCCACCGGATCAGGTCAATGCCCTGGCGGCCTGCTGCGGCCGCTGGACCGACAAGCTGCCACCGGCCGAACGTCTGCGGGAAGCCGGCTTCGATCCCGACAGCCCGATCCTGCGCCGGGTCCTGGCCCTCACCGACCAGTTGATCGGCTTTCCCCGGCATCTGTCGCAGCACCCAGGCGGCTTCGTCATTTCCGAGCAACCGCTGCACCAACTGGTGCCGGTGGAGAATGCCGCGATGGCCGAGCGCAGCATCATCCAGTGGGACAAGGATGACCTCGACCTGATCGGCCTGCTCAAGGTCGATGTACTGGCACTGGGCATGCTCAGCGCGCTGCGGCGCTGCTTCAACCTGATCGAACGCTACCGCGGCAAGCGCTGGAGCATCGCCAGCATTCCTCCAGGCGACAAACCGACCTACGAAATGATCAGCCGCGCCGACACCGTGGGCGTGTTCCAGATCGAATCCCGCGCACAGATGGCCATGTTGCCGCGGCTCAGGCCGCAGAACTTCTACGACCTGGTGATCGAAGTGGCGATCGTGCGCCCGGGGCCGATCCAGGGCGACATGGTTCATCCCTACCTGCGGCGCCGCAACAAAGAGGAGGCAGTCACCTACCCGTCCGAGGAGCTGAAACCGGTGTTCGAGCGAACCCTGGGCGTGCCGCTGTTTCAGGAACAGGTCATGCAGCTGGCCATCGTCGCCGCTGAGTACACGCCCGGTGAAGCCGACGAACTGCGCCGCTCGATGGCGGCCTGGAAGCGTCACGGCGGGTTGGAACACCATCGCGACAAGCTGATGACGAAAATGACCGCACGCGGCTACACCGCGGAATTTGTCACACGCATCTTCGAACAGATCAAAGGCTTTGGCAGTTACGGCTTCCCCGAATCCCACGCCGCCAGCTTCGCCTTGCTCACCTATGCCAGCTGCTGGCTCAAATGCCACGAGCCGGCGGCCTTTGCCTGCGCCTTGATCAACAGCTGGCCGATGGGCTTCTACAGCCCCGACCAGGTGCTGCAGGACGCCCGCCGCCATCGCATTCAGATCCGTCCGGTGGACGTGCGTCACAGCGACTGGGACTGCAGCCTGGAGCCCTGCGACGGCGCGCAGCCGGCGATCCGTCTCGGTCTGCGCATGGTTCGCAGTCTGCGTGAGGAGGTAGGCCAGCGAATTGCCGATGCCCGTCAGCGCGGAGCGTATGTCGATATCGACGACCTCAGCCGCCGCGCCAATCTGGATGCCCGCGCCCGCGAACTGCTGGCCGATGCCGGCGCCCTGCGCGGGCTGGTCGGCCATCGGCACCGTGCGCGCTGGGCGGTGGCCGGGGTGGAAGCACCGCTGCCGCTGTTCGCCGAGCAACCGGCCCGCCACGAAACAGCGGTGGCCCTACCGTTGCCCAGTGCAGGCGAGGACATGCTTACCGACTACGCCACCCTCGGCACCACCCTCGGCCCACACCCACTGAAGCTGCTGCGCAGCCAGTTACACGCCAGACGCTGTCGCAGCTCGCGCGAGCTGCCGGGCATCGAACACGAGCGGCCCGTGCGCGTCGCCGGCCTGGTGATCGGCCGCCAGCGCCCGCAAACCGCCAGCGGGGTGACCTTCGTCACCCTGGAAGACGAGTTCGGCATGATCAACGTAGTGGTCTGGCACGACCTCGCCGAGCGCCAGCGCCGTGTGCTGCTGCAGTCGCAGCTGTTGCAGATCGATGGGCGCCTGGAGTCCCACCAAGGTGTACGTCACGTGATCGCCGGGCGCCTGATCGACCTGACCCCGCTGCTGACCGGACTCAATGTGCGCAGCCGCGACTTTCACTAGGCATGGCTATGAATATCAAGGCACACATCATGTCGGTCAGGACTACGCAGCAGCCGTCTGTGCACCGGCGAGCAATACCTCGGCGGCCGCGCGGGCGATCAGCGCCTGATCGCCCGGACCCTGCACGTGGGCCATGCTCATCGCGCCTTCCAGTAGAAACTGCAGCTGCAGGGCCAGCGCCCCGGGCTGCGCCACGCCCAGTGCGTCCACCAGCTCATGGAAATGCGCAGTGGATGCCGCCTTGAACAGCGCCGCCTGGCGGTGAATCGGGTGTGTGCGGTCCTGGAACTCAGCGGTGGCGTTGGCGAAGCTGCAACCGCGGAAACCGTCCTGATGGATCCACAGGTGCAAGCCATCGAAGGTGCGCAGCAGCGCCTCGCGCGGCGGCAGTTGCTGGCGGATCACTGCGAGTTGCTGCAGCGTGCCCTCCTGCAGCATGTCGAGCACGGCGAGGATCAGTTCGTCCTTGGACTTGAAGTGCTTGTACAGGGTCATCTTGGCCACGCCAGACTCGGCCAGGATGCGGTCGATGCCGGTGGCGTGATAGCCCTCGCGGGAAAACAGCGCCTGGGCGGTCAGGATCAGCTGCTCGCGTTTGTTCGAAGCCATTGGGGGTCCTCCACGGGCGGCCATTATGCGCAGCCGTTCGGGACGGCTCCACTGTGGTGGCGAATTGCCGCTTGAAATATACAGACCTGTCTGTCTAATATCCAGGCACTTTCTTCCCACGAGAACCATCATGCGTGCCGTCGTCGCCCTGCTCCTGATTCTGCTCAGCCTGCCCAGCTTCGCCGCCGGCATCCGCTTCGCGCTGGTGAAAACCGCAGAAACCGAAACCCGCGACGCGTTCACCGTCGAGGATGGCGCCTGGACCGAGAAGGTCGTCGCCAACCATGTCGCGGTGCTGATCGAGCACCACGCTGCCACCCTGCTGCTCGACACCTCGCTCGGGCGCCAGGTCGACAAGCAGTTTCAGAGCGAGATGCCCTGGTGGGACAAGCCGCTGCTGCAGTACGGCGCGGTGACCCCGGTGCGCGACCAGCTCGAGCGTGCCGGCATCCGCGTTGACCGCATCCTGCTTACCCACAGTCACTGGGATCACGCCTCGGGCCTGGTGGACTTTCCCGAGGTGCCGGTGTGGGCACCGTATGAAGAGATCGAGTTCAGCCAGATTTCCACGCCGCCGGCGGTGCTGCCCAGCCAGTTCCGCCATCCGATCAAATGGGTGCCGTTCAGCTATGAGTCGCAGCCGTTCATGGGCTTTGCCGCGAGCCACGACCTGTTCGGCGACGGCAGCCTGGTCATGGTGCCGCTCGATGGGCACACGCCAGGCTCGGTCGGCCTGTTCCTGACGCTGGAGGACGGCCGGCGTTTCTTCTTCACCGGCGATGCCAGCTGGCGCCTGGAAGGCTTTACCGGGCCGCGGGAAAAGTTCTGGATCAGCCGCAACATGGTCGACAACGACCGCGAACGCACCCGTGAGCAGTTGCAGACCGTGCACGACCTGTTGCTGCAACAGCCGAACCTGCGCGTGGTCCCCGCCCACGACGAAGCCGTGCATCGCCAGCTAGGCTACTTCCCGCAGTGGGTGCAATGACGGCCTCGTAACTCGACCAATGTCTAAAGGTGTTGGACGTTACGAAATGTTTTAGTCATGCCGCTGTAACAGACCGTTGCCCTCGCTTTCAACGGTCTGGCAACAGGGTGGCCCATCCGCCCTGCAACCCCAAGCCGAGGAAACAATAACAATGAGCAAGTCTCTTCTCGCCCGCAGCGTGGCTCTTGCCGCACTGGGCACCAGCCTCACCCTGCCAGGCATGGCGCACGCGGACTTCATCAAGGACAGCAAAGCCGGCATTGAACTGCGCAACTTCTATATGAACCGCGACTTCCGCCAGGACGGGGGCCCGAATCCACCGGCCATCCCGGGCAAGGGCGGTGAACTGCGCAGCAAGGCGGAAGACTGGGCACAAGGCTTCATCCTGCGCTACGAATCCGGCTTCACCGAAGGCACCATCGGCGTCGGCGTCGATGCCATCGGCACCCTGGGCATCAAGCTCGACTCCGGCCGCGGCAGCACCGGTACCGGTGTCCTGCAGCTGGACCGCGAAACCGGCCGCGCCCAGGACGACTACGGCGACTTCGGCGTGACCGCCAAGCTGAAGGCCTCCAACAGCGTTCTCAAGCTCGGCACCCTGATGCCGAAATTGCCGACAGTTGGCTCCAACGATTCGCGCCTGCTGCCGCAGAGCTTCCAGGGCGGCTGGCTGAATTCGGCCGAGATCGAAGGCCTGACCCTCGACGCCGGCCAGCTGAGCCGCGTCAACCAGCGCGACTCGTCCGACCACGAAGCCATGACCATGACCGGCGGTACCGGCCGTGGCATCACCGGCACCGCCGGCGTGACCAGCGACGAGTTCAACTTCGCCGGCGCCAGCTACAAGTGGAACAGCCAGCTGACCACCAGCTACAACTACGGCGAACTGGAAGACTTCTACAAACAGCACATCCTCAACGCCGTGCACGTGCTGCCGCTGGGCGAAGGCCAGAGCCTGAAGTCCGACCTGCGCTTCGCCCGCTCCACCGACGACGGCACCACCAACGTCGACAACAAGGCGCTGGGTGCGATGTTCACCTATACCCTGAGCGGCCACTCCTTCGGCCTCGGCTACCAGAAGATGAGCGGCGACACCGGCTACGCCTACATCGGCGGCACCGACCCGTTCCTGGTCAACTACGTGCAGATCGGCGACTTCGCCTTCAAGGACGAGAAATCCTGGCAGGCGCGCTATGACTTCAACTTCGCCAGCATCGGCATTCCCGGCCTGACCTTCATGACCCGCTACCTGAGCGGCGATAACGTCGACCTGGGCGCCGGCGTCGCCGATGGCAAAGAATGGGAACGCAACACCGACATCGCCTACGTGTTCCAGGACGGCCCGATGAAGAATCTGGGCATCAAATGGCGCAACGCGACCACCCGCTCCACCTTCGGCAATGACCTGGACGAAAACCGCCTGATCGTCAGCTACACCCTGCCGATCTGGTAATACCGGCCGCTCTTGCAGCCGCCATGAGGTTGCAGCGCCCAAGAAAAAGCCCGCCAATTGGCGGGCTTTTTTATTGGCGTTTTCCTGACGCAGACATGTGCGCTCAACCCATCGAAGGGTGCGCCATTGATCGCTTGATCGTTCCCACGCTCCGCGTGGGAACGCGGCTGCAGACGCTCTGCGTCTGTGGGACGCGGAGCGTCCCTGGATCAGATTCCCACGCAGGAGCGTGGGAACCATCGGACACCCTGCCGATCTGGTAATACCGGCCGCTCTTGCAGCCGCCATGAGGTTGCAGCGCCCAAGAAAAAGCCCGCCAATCGGCGGGCTTTTTCATTGGCGTTCCTGACGCTGACCTGTTCGCTCAGGCGCACCCTGCAACGACCATCGTGCCTTTTTTACTGTGCCGGGCTCAGTCCTGCGCCGTAGCGCCGATCTTGTGGATCGACAGGTCGGCACCGTAGTACTCCTGCTCCTGATCCAGGCGGATACCCACACTCAACTTGAGCACGCCATACACGGCAAAGCCGCCGACCAGCGCGACCATCACACCCAGGCCGGTACCGATCACTTGGCTGATCAGGCTGACGCCGCCGATACCGCCCAGGTATTGCTGGCCGAAAATGCCGCAGGCGATGCCGCCCCACACACCGCACAGGCCATGCAGCGGCCACACGCCCAGTACGTCGTCGATCTTCCAGCGCACCTGAGTCGCGGTGAACGCCCAGACGAACAGCGCACCGGCGATGCAGCCAGTGACCAGCGCGCCAATCGGGTGCATCAGGTCGGAACCGGCGCAGATCGCCACCAGCCCGGCCAGCGGACCGTTGTGCAGGAATCCGGGGTCGTTGCGCCCGACTACCAGCGCGGTGATGGTGCCGCCGACCATGGCCATCAGCGAGTTCACCGCCACCAGGCCGCTGATGCTGCCCAGGGTCTGTGCGCTCATCACGTTGAAGCCGAACCAGCCGATGATCAGGATCCACGAGCCCAGGGCGAGGAACGGAATGTTCGACGGCGCGAACGCCACCAGCCGGCCATCACGATAACGTCCGTCACGGCGGCCCAGCAGGATGACTGCGCCGAAGGCCAGCCAGCCACCGACCGCATGCACCACCACCGAACCGGCGAAGTCATGGAACGCCGCGCCGAAGCGCTCGGTCAACCAGGCCTGCAGGCCGAAGTTGCCGTTCCAGATCAGGCCTTCGAAGAACGGGTAAACGAACGCCACGATCAGCAGCGTCGCGCACAGCTGCGGGCCGAACCGTGCGCGCTCGGCGATGCCGCCGGAGATGATCGCCGGGATCGCCGCGGCGAAGGTCAGCAGGAAGAAGAACTTCACCAGCGCATAACCGCTGCCGGCGGTGAGCTGCGCGGCGGGTGCGAAGAAGTTGACCCCGTAGGCGACCCAGTAGCCGATGAAGAAGTACGCCAGCGCCGAGACGGCGAAGTCGGAAATGATCTTCGACAGGGCGTTGACCTGGTTCTTGTGGCGGACGGTACCCACCTCGAGAAAGGCGAAACCGGCGTGCATGGCCAGCACCATGATCGCGCCAAGCAGGATGAACAGCGTGTTGGAGCCGTGGATCAGGGTTTCCACGGCACTGTTGAGGTTTTCCATCAGGGCCTCGGCAGAAAAAGCACCAAAAGCGATCTCGACCTCGCTCAATCGCACCACCTCGGTGCCACACCAGGCTTTTCAGCCTGGCGCTCGTGCCCCAAGAAAAAGCAGCGATTCAACGAAAACGCTTCGCTCACGATTTTTATTGATTGTTTTCAACGCGCTAGAGCGGTTGAATCCAGACTGGTCGCGCCCCGCTTGCGCCCTCAAAGAGCGCGAACGGATCGCAACGCACCAGATTGCAGCAAAAGCTGTACCAGCCCGCGCCGTGCAAATACTTGGAACCATCGTCGGAGGCTCTGGCTCGAAACCTGAGAGTCGTCAATCCGTCCCCGGAAACATCAGGAGAGCGCCATGACTGTGCAAAAAAAACCGATCAGCGATTTTTCCAGCACCCCTACCGCCGCCGAACTGGGCGAAGAGGTCACCCGCGGCATCGACAAGGAAGAGCACAAGCGCAACCTGCGTGCAGCGCAGACCGCGCTCTCCGCTGAATTCCATGCCCTGATCGGCGACACCGAGCGCCTGCTCAGCCAGACCGCCGAAGTGGCCGGTGCCCAGGCTACCGAGCTGCGCGCCAAGATCAGCGAAAACCTGAGTCGCGCCAAGGACATGCTCAAGGACACCGAGGTGACGCTGCAGGAACAGGGTCGCGCCGCGGTACAAGCCACCGAGGAGTATGTCCACTCGCACCCGTGGCAAACCCTCGGCATCGCGGCCAGCGTCGGCTTCCTCCTCGGACTGCTCGCGGGCCGTCGCTAAGGGAGGCCGGCATGGATGACACCACCGAGCCAGGACCAGAAGCACCCAGACCGTCGCTGAAGAAGCTCGGTGGTGCCGCCGTCAGCCTTCTGCAAGGCCATCTCGAACTCCTCGGGATCGAATTCCAGGAGGAGAAGTCGCGCACCTTCCAGCTGTTCATCTTCTCCGGGCTGAGCCTGATATTCGGCCTGCTGGTGCTGTTGGCGATCTCCACCCTGGTGCTGATCGTCTTCTGGGACACCTATCGTCTGCAGGCTGCCCTGGGGCTCTGCCTGGTCTACGCCATCGCGCTAGCGGTCAGCGTGATCCGCACCGTGGACCTGGCTCGCAAGGGTGAATCGCCCTTCCACGCCACCGTCGAAGAGCTGGCTCGCAACCGCGAGCGCCTACTGCCATGAATGAGCGACTGCCATGAGTGAAACGTTGTCCAGTTCGGCCCGCCGCCAGATGCGCAAGGACCTCGTGCGCCTGCGCATGGAGTTGAATCGTCAGCAGCTGCGCTACCACGCGCAGCCGGTGACCAACCCCTTGCAGCATCTCAAGCAATGGGCCACGTCGGGCCAGGCCATTGGCCATTCCCGCTCGTCCAGTGCAGCCAAGACACCGGTGATGATTGCCGCGGGGCTGTTCCTCACCCTGTTCGGCAAACGTCTCGGCACGTTCGGCCGTCTGGCGCGTACCGGGCTGGCGCTGTACCCCATCGTGCGCAGCCTGCAAGCGAGCAGAAGCGAAACCACGGTGATGGAAAAACATCGCTGACCGGACAGGAAATGGCCGCATTCTTGCAAACCTGAAAGGATCGGCCGGGCGCGCCCCGGCCCTCCTATTCAGCAGTTTAAGGAATCGGCCGTGATCAACGGGCAACCCCTTGCCAGTTTCCAGCCTTTCATCGACACCGCCACCGGCCGCATCGCCGGAATCGAAGCCCTGGGCCGACTACGCCAGGACGATGGGCGGCTGTTGTCGGTAGGCCCTCTGTTCACCGATCCAAAAGTCTCGCCTTCCATCCTGCGCCGCCTCGATAGGCAGATCCGCGACAACGCCCTCGACCGCCTGCATGAAGCGCCAGCCGACTGGTTCCTCAGTATCAATATCTCGCCACGCTGGATCAGCCGCCTGCGGCCGAACCAGGCGCTGCCGAGCCTGAAGCAGCTGGAACGCAGTGGCGTGCCGCCGGAACGCGTGGTGTTCGAGATCACCGAACTGGGCGGTGGCAGCCAGAAACTGCCAGAAGTAGTGGCCCGCTATCGCGAGGCCGGCGCCCGCATCGCCATCGACGACTTCGGTGCCGGCTATTCGCAGCTCGACCGCGTGCTGGCCCTGCAACCGGACATCCTCAAGCTGGACATGCGCCTGTTCCAGGAAGCCGCGCGTGGCGGGCCGAGTGGCGAAGTGGTCAAGGCCCTGGCGCAAATGGCCGAGAAGACCGGTTGCTGGATCATCGCCGAGGGCGTGGAAACCGAAGCCGAACTCGACTTCGCCCTCGAATGCGGCGCGCGCTATGTACAGGGTTTCCTGTTCGCCAAACCGGAATTGGAGTTCTTCGCCGCCGATGCCTTCGTCGCCCGCTTCGCCAGCCTGCGCGACCGCTACGTGCAGGGCAAACTCGCCGAGCGTGCGCGGCTGATGGCCCTGCGTCAGCAGCTCTCCGAACTCATGGGCAAGCTCAAGAGCTGGGCCGATGGCGAATCGAGCACCCAGCACTTGCCGCACCCTGGCGAGTACCCGTGGCTGCTGCGCATCTACCAGTGCGACCGCCACGGCACGCAGCTCACGCCCAACCTGGAGTGGAACGGCAAAGGCTGGGAGGAAGACCCGCGCTACCTGGGCCACAACTGGTCGTGGCGGCCCTATTTCTACCAGTTGCTGGCCGAAGGCTGGGAAGAACGGCGCCTGACCCTGTCGAGCACCTACCGCGACGCCACCACCAACCAGTACTGCCTGACGGCCGGGCAATTCACCGGCAACGGCCGGCGCCTGCTGCTGCTCGACATCGACGCCGCCGGGCTCTAGCCGCGCCTACTTGAGCAGTACCGGCCGAGCGAACGAGGCCAGCTCCATGCGGTCACGGCCGTTCTGCTTGGCCCGGTACAGGGCCTTGTCGGCGCGCTCGATCAATTGCGGAATATTTTCCTGCAGGTAGTACTGCGCGACGCCAATCGAGGCAGTTATACGAAAGCCCTCCGGCAGCCCCTCGTAGGCGGTGCCGGCCAGCCCTTCCTGGATGCGCCGGATGCAGTGCTGGGCCATCTCCAGCGAGGTCTGCGGCAGGAACAGGAGGAACTCCTCGCCACCGTAGCGGGCGAAGAAGTCGGTGCTGCGCAGCAACGGCTCGACGGTGCTGGCAAAGGTCTTCAGCACCACATCCCCCGCCGTGTGGCCGTGGGTATCGTTGACTCGCTTGAAGTGGTCAAGGTCGAACAGGCACACGCAGAATCCCCCGCCGCCGCGGTCGGTGCGGTTCTTCTCGTGGTTGAGCATTTCCAGCAGGTAGCGCCGGTTGTAGGCACCGGTCAGTTCGTCATGGGTCGCCAGTTCGGTGACCTGCTGCAGTACCTCCTGCAACTGCGCGTTGCTCGACACCAGTTTCTTGCGCAGCTCGCTGATGCTGCCGCCGAGGATGGAAATGAACGGCAGGAAGGTCGAGAAGCTGCACCAGAGGATGATTTCCACCGCCAGGTTGAACGACTCACCCTCGACCTGGCGCACCAGCGGGATGGTCAGGCCGTAGGCGAGAATGGTCAGCAGGCTGAGGGTGAACAGCTGGCGCGTGCGCAGCTTGAAGCAACCGAACACGGTGATGATCAGCAGCACCACCAGGTAGGCACCGCGCGCCTGGCCGGCATACACCTGGGTGAACAGCACCAGGGCAATGGCCACCACCATCTGCGCCACGGTCAGGCTGGGGTCGCGAAAACGCAGGTTGAAGTTGGTGCGGAAGGCCAGGTAGAAGCCGAGGTTGAAGACGATCGCGTAGCCGGCCCAGACGTACATGACCCAGGCCGGCGAGATGCCGTTGATCAACGACACGCCCTGTGGCACGGCGCTGAGGAAGTACATGGCCACGCTCATCAGGAAGCGGCGGATGCGCAAACGCTGATGCGGGTCCTCGTGCAGAGCTGCACCTGAAATCACGTCGATTCTCTTTTTTATGTACGCGATGGCCCGACGATATCATTGTGATCACAAACTTCCTACGCCCCGGCAAATGCCACCGGTCGCCTGCCCGAGCGGTCGAATCCGCCGCCCTGAGCGCCACGCCCCTTGCGGTGATGCGCGCCAGGCACGAAGCTAGGCGCACCCCACTCGGCGAGGACAGCCCTTGGACTGGCAAACACTGCTTACCCGCGAACGTCTCGGCAAACCCGTGCACAGCACTGACGAACTCGGTCGCAGCCCGTTTCACAAGGATCATGACCGCATCATCTTTTCCGGCGCCTTCCGCCGTCTGGGCCGCAAGACCCAGGTTCATCCGGTCTCCAGCAACGATCACATCCACACCCGCCTGACCCACTCGCTGGAAGTCAGCTGCGTCGGCCGCTCGCTGGGCATGCGCGTGGGCGAAATGATCCGCGAAGAGCTGCCGGATTGGTGCGACCCGGTCGACCTCGGCGTGGTCGTGCAATCCGCCTGCCTGGCCCACGATATCGGCAACCCGCCATTCGGCCACTCCGGCGAGGATGCCATCCGCTACTGGTTCCAGCAGGCTGCCGGGCGCGGCTGGCTGGATGCGATGAGCGATGCCGAGCGTGCCGACTTCCTCAACTTCGAGGGCAACGCCCAGGGTTTTCGCGTCCTGACCCAGCTGGAATACCACCAGTTCGACGGCGGTACGCGCCTCACCTACGCGACCCTCGGCACCTACCTCAAGTACCCTTGGACCGCCCGCCACGCCGAGGCCCTGGGCTACAAGAAGCACAAGTTCGGCTGCTACCAGAGCGAACTGCCCCTGCTCGAACAGATCGCCGGCAAGCTCGGCCTGCCGCAGCTCGAGGAGCAGCGCTGGGCGCGCCATCCGCTGGTGTACCTGATGGAGGCGGCAGACGACATCTGCTACGGCCTGATCGACCTGGAAGACGGTGTGGAAATGGAGCTGCTCGACTACAGCGAGGTGGAAGCGCTGCTCCTCGACCTGGTTGGCGACGACATTCCGGAAACCTATCGCCAGCTCGGCCCGCAGGACTCGCGCCGACGCAAACTGGCCATCCTGCGCGGCAAAGCCATCGAACACCTGACCAACGCCGCCGCCGAGGCCTTCGTCAACCAGCAGCCGGCGTTGCTGCGTGGCGCCCTGGAGGGCGACCTGGTCGAGCACATGCATGGCCCGGCCAAGCACTGCGTGCAGCAGGCCAAGGGCCTGGCGCGGGAGAAGATTTTCCAGGACAAGCGCAAGACGCTGCATGAAATCGGCGCCTATACCACCCTGGAAATTCTCCTCAACGCCTTCTGCGGCGCCGCGCTGGAACAGCATGGCGGGCGCACACCGTCGTTCAAGAACCGGCGCATCATCGATCTGCTCGGCCACTACGCACCAGACCCAGACTGGCCGCTGCATCGCTCGTTCCTGCGCATGATCGACTTCATCGCCGGCATGACCGACAACTACGCCACCGAGATGGCCCGGGAAATGACCGGCCGCTCCAGCCCGGTATGAGCCGATGAAGGCGCTGCTGCGCGAGGTCTTCACCTGGCACGCGGGCCCTCCGGCCTGGGGCCCGGCGATGGTCGCCGGGATCGGCTGCGCACTGCCGTTGCTGCTCGGTCTGTTCAGCGGTCACCCGGGGTTTCTCTGGGCCTCGGCCGGCGCCTTCCAGGCCGCCCAGGCCAACCCGTTGCACCGCTTCGGCATGCTCCGCCTGCTGCTGCTCACCTTGCTCGGCGCCTGCAGTGCCGGGCTGGGGTTCTGGGCGGCGGATCATTCCCTGCTCAGCCTCGGCATCTTCGCCGCGTACGGGTTCCTCCTCGCCTGGCTGCAACGCTTCGGCACCGAAGCCGGCAAGCTGGGTATCGGCCTCGCGGTCTGTCTGTGTCTCGGCCAGGGCCAGTACGGCATGGGCAGCCTGAAGAATGCCGATGCTGTGGCTGCGCTGTTCATCCTCGGCGGCCTCTGGGTCGCCCTGCTCGCCTTCGGCCTGCGTGGCCTGCACGGCCTGCGCATGTGGCCACACATGCCGCGCTTCGTGAGCATTCTCAAAGTGCTCAAGCGCCATGCCCGGCGCATGCCACAGCAACGTTGGCGCCTGCACGCCCTCGGCTGCACCCTGGCCTGCGCGGGCGCGGGGCTGATCGTCAACCTCGCCAGCCTGCCGCGTGGCTACTGGCTGACCCTGGCGGTGATCGGCACCCTGCGCCTGGAGTTTCAGGTCAGCCTGGTGCGCGCTCTGCAGGCCAGCATGGGCAGCCTGTGCGCCGCCGTGCTGCTGATCTACCTCGGTCACAGCCTGCAGAGCCCGCCGCTGATGGTCGCCACCATCCTGCCGCTGATCCTGCTCAGTCGCGCCTTCCAGGCACACCACTACGGCCTGTTCGTGCTGCAGGTGACCCTGAGTTTCGTGCTGCTCGCCGAGAGCCTGTCGCAGGACTGGCACCTGGCCCAGCTGCGCCTGCTCAACAGCCTGATCGGCGTGGTTCTGGCGATGCTCGTGGCACTGCTGATCTATGGTCTCGAACAGTGGCTGCAGCGCCGCAATGGGCTCCCGCCGGCCTGACCTTCGCAGCACGTATTGCCAGCAGATATCGCGCGGCGTCACTATGCTCTGGCTCTGCCCTTTTGCAGTCATGGAGTGAGGCAAATGCACGCGAAAGCCAAGCCACGGCAATTCCCGCTCCATGTCCATATCAGCGTGCTGTTCACCCTGCTGCTGGTCGGCACCGGCGTGGTGCTGGGCATCTTCAACTACCGGCAGACCAGCGCCATCATTCTCTCCAGCAGCGACCAGCTGTTCGGCCAGATGCGCAACGAAGTCGAGACCGACCTGTGCCATACCTACCAGCCGATCCGCCAGTTGCTCAGCCTGCTCGCCCTCAACGAGCGCAACCAGACCGCCGACGGTTACCAGCGCCTCGCCCTACTGCCGACCTTCGCCCAGGCACTGCGTGACAACCCCAAGCTGTCCTCGCTGTACCTGGGGTTCGAGGACGGTGACTTCTTCATGGTGCGGCCCCTGCGCACGCCGGCCCTCAAGCAGATGTTCGATGCCCCCGACAACGCCGCCTACCAGGTCTGGAGCATCGACCGCAGTGGCGCGGCGCGGCCGATTTCCGAGTCGCAGTACTTCGACGCCGACCTGCAGCTGATCAGCCGCCGGCAGAACCTCAGCGAGCGCTACGACCCCCGCACCCGCCCCTGGTACAAGAGCGCGCTGGAAAATGGCGAGCAGATCACCACCGAGCCCTATGCCTTTTTCTCCACCGGCGATGTCGGCACTACCCTGGCGCGGATCAGCCAGGGCTCCACGGTGCTCGCCGCCGACCTGACCCTCGCCGAGCTGTCCGAGACCCTGGCCCGGCACCGCGTCACGCCATCGACCGAGGTGGTGCTTTACCGCCCCGATGGCCTGGCCGTCGCCTACCCGGACAGCAGCAAGCTGGTGGTGCGCAACGGCACCGTGCACCTGACCAAGGTCGAGCAGCTCAGCCCGGCGCTGGGCGAACTGTTCGAGCGCGACCTGCAGCAGGACAAGCGCGGCGCCATGGAGCTGGCCAAGCGCCGTTGGCAGGTGTCCTACACCCAGCTCGATGAAGGCGGCCCGCAGGGGTTGCGCCTGGCCCTGCTGGCGCCGGAAGACGAGCTGCTGGCCGACGCCTACCGCATTCGCTGGCAGGGCGCGGTACTCACCCTGGGCATCCTGCTGCTGTGCATCCCGCTCGGCTGGCTGATGTCGCGCCTGCTGGTCAAACCCTTGCGCGCGCTGGTCGGCGAGGCCGAGGCGATCCGCAGTTTCGACTTCTCACACCCACCCAGCGGTCGCTCACCCGTGCTGGAAATCGACCAGCTCGCCGTGGCGATGGGCAAGATGAAGGACACCATCGCCAGTTTCCTCGACATCACCGCCAGCCTTTCGGCGGAGACCCGCTTCGATGCCCTGCTGCGCCGCGTGCTACGCGAAACGGTGGAGCTCAGCGAAGCCGACGGCGGCCTGCTCTACCTGCGCGACGCCAGCAGTGGCGAGCTGCAGCCGCACGGCCTGTTCATCAACGCCGAACTGCACAACCTCAGCGAACACCGCGTCCCCGCCTTCACCCGTGAGCAAGCCGACCTGCCGGCCTGGCTGGCGCAACCCGCCGGCGGCGGTGACAGCGTGGTGGTATCACTCGGTTTCGATCAGGCCACCGGCTTCCAGAGCCTGCTGCACACCCTCGACAGCCCGCGCGTGCACCTGGTCAGCACCGGCCTGCACAACCGCCAGGGCGAAACCCTCGGCGTGCTGGTGCTGCTGCACCGCGACACCGGCGAGGACGATGACCTGAAGATGCTGCGCCCCGAGCGCATCGCCTATGTCGAAGCCGTTTCCGGCGTCGCCGCGCTGTGCATCGAAAGCCAGCGCCTGCTGGAGCAGCAGAAGCGCCTGCTCGACGCCTTCATCCAGCTCATCGCCGGCGCCATCGATGCCAAGAGCCCCTACACCGGCGGTCACTGCCAGCGCGTACCGGAGCTGGCGCTGATGCTCGCCCGTGCCGCGGCCGACAGTAACGAAGCGCCCTTCCAGAGCTATCAGCCAACGGACGAGGACTGGGAAACACTGCACATCGCCGCCTGGCTGCACGACTGCGGCAAGGTCACTACACCCGAGTACGTGGTCGACAAAGCGACCAAGCTGGAAACCATCCACGACCGCATCCATGAAATCCGCATGCGTTTCGAAGTGCTCAAGCGCGATGCCTGGGTCGATTACTGGCAAGGCCGCGCCGAAGGGGGCGATGACGCCGCGTTGCGCAGCCTGCGCGAGGCGACCCTGGCTGCGCTGGACGACGAATTCGCCTTCGTCGCGCGCTGCAACCTCGGCGGCGAAGCCATGGCCGATGCCGACCTTGAACGCCTGCGCAGCATCGCCGGGCGCACCTGGACGCGTACCCTGGATGACCGCATCGGCGTGTCCTGGGAAGAGAACCAGCGCCAGGCGCGCACACCGGCAGCGCCCTTGCCGGTCGAGGAAGCGCTGCTTGCCGACAAGCCCGAACACCTGCTGGAGCGCCCGGCCAGCGAGCTGATCGCACCCGACAATCCCTGGGGCTTCCAGCTCGATGTCCCCGCGTACAAGCTCAACCGTGGCGAGCTGTACAACCTCGGCATCGGCCGCGGCACGCTGACCAACGAGGAGCGCTTCATCATCAACGGGCATATGGTGCAGACCATTCGTATGCTCGACCACCTACCCTTCCCGCCGCACCTGGCCCAGGTCGCCGAGATCGCCGGCGGCCACCACGAGAAGATGGACGGCAGCGGCTACCCGAAACGCCTGACCCGCGAACAGATGAGCCTGCCGGCACGGATGATGGCGATCGCCGATATCTTCGAGGCACTCACTGCAGTCGACCGCCCCTACAAGAAGGGCAAGACCCTGACCGAGTCGCTGCAGATCATGGCCGGCATGTGCCGCGGCGCGCACATCGACCCCGAGCTGTTCGGCCTGTTCGTGCGCAGCGGTATCTACCAGCAGTATGCCGAACGCTTCCTCAGGCCCGAGCAGATCGACACGGTGGACACCGCCGCGATCCTGGCCAAGGCCGGACTCGACTAGCGCGACAGCTTTATTGCGGACATGAAAAAGCCCGGCCGAAGCCGGGCTTTTCATGTATCCATGCCTCGACTGGAGTCGAGGGGAAAATCAGGCCGGGTTGACGGCGTTTTCCGGATACCACACGTCCATCAGTGGGCTGAGGGTGAAGCTGCTCAGTTCGCTGCGGGCTTTCAGCCAGGCTTCCACCTGGGTGCGCTGTTCGGCGCTCATCGAGCCGCGCTTGCCGAGGCAGACGAAGCCGTAGTCGTCGCCGCCGACGTAGCCCAGGCCATTGCCTTCTACGGCGTCGCGCAGGAACTGTTCAACGAAAGCGTCCATGTCCGCGTCGGACAGACCCTCGTTGAAATTCAGGGTCAGCTCGCAGCCCAGCTCCTGGAATTCGTCGACGCAGAGTTTCTTGCGCAGACGACGGGAACGGTTAGTGGCCATGTAACACTCCTCAAAAACTCGACAGTAAATAACCGGCGGCACTTTAGCAGTTCGCCGCGTCCGCCGCTTGCCCGCAGACACCCGCGCGGGAAAAAACCGCCGCGCGGCGCCGCCTGGCGCCCCACCACGCTGGAGCTTGGGGCATAATGCCCGCACTTTCAGATTCGCCGTACGACCTCGTCGAGGTCCTACATTTTTTCGCCCTCGTCTTTTTTCGGGCTCTGCCAATGATCAAATCGCTTCGCTGCATCGCGCTCGCCACGCTTCTTCTGCCCCTGGCCCCCTCCGTTTCCGCTACCGTCAGCAACACCCTGCCCGCCAAGGTCCAGCAGGCCCTCAAGGCCAACAAGCTGGGCGGCAACAGCCTGTCGCTGATGGCCGTACCACTCAACGGCCCCGGCACCAGCATCATCTACAACGCCGATGTGTCGGTGAACCCGGCCTCGACCATGAAGCTGGTCACCACCTATGCCGCCCTGGAACTGCTCGGGCCCACACATCAGTGGCGCACAGAGTTCTACAGCGACGGCCCGCTGAAGAATGGCGTGCTCAACGGCAACCTCTTCCTCAAGGGTGGCGGCGATCCGAAACTGAACATGGAGAAACTCTGGCTGCTGATGCGTGACCTGCGCGCCAACGGCGTGGAGCGCGTCACCGGCGACCTGGTTCTGGACCGCAGCCACTTCAACCTGCCGCAACTACCGACCTTCAACGACGACGGCGGCGACAAGAACAAGCCATTTTTGGTCGGCCCCGACTCGCTCCTGGTCAACCTCAAGGCCGTGCGCATGATCACCCGCAACGAAGGCGGCAAGGTCAGTGTGCAGATGGACCCGCCGCTCGCCAACGTGCGCATCGACAACCAGATCAAGGCGCTGCCGGCGGCCAAGTGCCCAGGCTGGCCGGACGTGCGCTTCAACCCGGTGAGCCAGTTCGACGGCACCACCCTGGTGGTCACCGGCAAGCTGGCCGACGGATGCAGCGGGCAGAGCTACCTGTCGCTGCTCGACCACCCGGCCTACACCGCCGGCGCGATCCGCGGCATCTGGCAGGAACTGGGCGGCAGCATCGCCGGCAAGGACCGCCAGGCCGAAGTACCGAAGAGCGCCCGCCTGCTGGCCCGCGCCTACTCGCCAGACCTGGTCGAGGTCATCCGCGACATCAACAAGTACAGCAACAACACCATGGCCCGCCAGCTGTTCCTCAGCCTCGGCGAGACCTTCCGCGACAAGGCCGACCCGGACGATGCCAAGGCCGCACAGCGAGTGATCCGCAGCTGGTTGGCGCGCAAGGGCATCACCGCGCCGCACCTGGTGATCGAGAATGGCTCGGGGTTGTCGCGTGACGAGCGCGTCAGCGTGCGCGAGATGTCAGCCATGCTCCAGGCCGCCTGGCAGGGCCCGTACGCCGCCGAGTTCATCGCCTCGATGCCGCTGGTGGGTATGGACGGCACCATGCGCAAGCGCCTCAAACGCACGGGCATGGAAGGCCAGGGCCACATCAAGACCGGCACCCTGAACAACGTGCGCGCCATCGCCGGCTTCAGCCGTGACGCCAAGGGCACCACCTGGGCGGTGGTGGCGATTCTCAACGATCCGCGCCCGTGGGGCGCTTCCGCCGTGCTGGATCAGGTCCTGCTGGACATCTATCGCCGCTGACCGGCCTTGAGCAGGGAGCGGCCGCGCCGCTCCCTCTGCGCCATCAACCGCGCGCGGTCAGACGCCAGGCGCGATGGATCTTCGGATTGCGCGCGAAGTCCTGGTCGATGGTGCTGGCGCTGATTTCCTCTACCGCATAACGCGCACTCAAGCCCTCATCGAGCTGGAACTTGCGGAAGTTGTTGGAGAAATACAGCACGCCGTCGCGGGCCAGGCGATTCATCGCCAGGTCCAGCAGTTGCACGTGGTCACGCTGCACATCGAACACGCCCTCCATGCGCTTGGAGTTGGAGAAAGTCGGCGGGTCGATGAAGATCAGGTCGTACTCGCCACGGTCCTCTTCCAACCAGCCCATCACGTCGCCCTGCTCCAGACGGTTCTTGTCGGAGAAGCCGTTGAGCGACAGGTTGCGCCGCGCCCAGTCCAGGTAGGTTTTCGACAGGTCGACGCTGGTGGTGCTGCGCGCGCCGCCCTTGGCCGCATGCACACTGGCCGTGGCGGTGTAGCAGTAGAGGTTGAGGAAGCGCTTGCCGGCCGCCTCGCGCTGGATACGCAGGCGCATCGGCCGGTGGTCGAGGAACAGGCCGGTATCCAGGTAATCGGTGAGGTTGACCAGCAGCTTGATGCCGCCTTCGTTGACTTCCATGAACTGGCCCTGGGCCGCCTGGCGCTCGTACTGCTTGGTGCCACTCTGGCGCTCGCGACGCTTGATCACCACCTTGTCCTGGGACACGCCAAGGGCCACGGGAATCGCCGCCAGGGCATCGAGCAGACGGGTCTGCGCCTTTTCCGGGTCGATCGAGCGTGGCGGTGCGTATTCCTGCACATGCACCCAGTCGTGGTACAGGTCGATGGCCAGGGCGTACTCGGGCATGTCGGCGTCATACAGACGGTAGCAATCGATGCCCTCACGGCGCGCCCATTTGCCCAGCAGCTTGAGGTTCTTCTGCAGGCGGTTGGCGAACATCTGCCCGCCTTCGGACAGCCGCGCGGCCTCGACCACCGGTGCGCTCGGCGCGGCCTTGCGCTCACCCGGACTGGCCTGCGCGGCCGCAGCGGCCTTCTGTTGCTGCTGAGTGCCGGAGCGGCGCTCACCGGTGACGAACTGGTCCGGCAGGATCTTGAACAGCAGCAGACGGCACGGCAGAGCGCCGTTCCAGAAGGCGTACTGCTTGTGGCTGCGCAGGCCCATGCGCTTGCCCAGTTCCGGCGCACCGGTGAACACCGCCGCTTCCCAGTTCAGGCAGGCCTGGCGCAGGCGCTCGCCGAGGTTCTGGTAGAGATAGAGCATGCTCGCCTCATCGCCCAGGCGCTCGCCATAAGGTGGGTTGCTGACCACCAGGCCGGTCTGGTTCTGGTCCGGGCGCGGCTCGAAGGTCGCCACTTCGCCCTGGTAGACCTTGATCCAATCACCCAGGCCGGCGCGCTCGATGTTGTTGCGTGCCGGCTGGATCAGCCGCGGGTCGGCCTCGTAGCCACGAATCCACAACGGCGGGCGCGCCAGGCCGGCGTCGGCGCGGGCCTGGGCCTCGGCGTGCAGCTTGCTCCAGATCGCCGGCACATGCCCCAGCCAGCTGGAGAAGCCCCAGCGCTCTCGCTTGAGGTTGGGCGCCAGGTCCGCAGCGATCATCGCCGCCTCGACCAGGAAGGTACCGACACCGCACATCGGGTCCGCCAGGGCACCGCCCTCGGCAGCGATGCGCGGCCAACCGGCACGTAGCAGCACTGCCGCGGCGAGGTTTTCCTTGAGCGGCGCGGCGCCCTGCTGCAGGCGATAGCCGCGCTGGTGCAGGCTCTGCCCGGAAAGGTCGAGCGAGAGTACCGCCTCGCCCCGGTCCAGGCGCAGGTGAACGCGCAGGTCCGGGCTGATCTTGTCGATCGACGGGCGCGTGCCATCGGCCTGGCGCAGTTTGTCGACGATCGCATCCTTGACCTTCAAGGCGCCGAAGTGGGTGTTGTCGATGCCCGAACCATTGCCGCTGAACTCCACCGCCAGACTGCCGGACGGCTCCAGGTGCTCGGCCCAGTCGACATCGAGCACGCCCTGGTACAGCGACTCGGCGTCCTGCACCGGGAAACGGCGCAGCACCAGTAGCACGCGGTTGGCCAGGCGCGACCAGAGACACAGGCGGTAGCCGGTTTCCAGGCTGCCAAAGCCGCGCACAGCGGCGGTCTGCTCGCGGACCTCTTCCAGGCCGAGGCTGCCGGCCTCATCGACGAGCAGGCCTTCCAGGCTCTTCGGGCAGGTAAGGATCAGTTCATAACGGTCCGACATGTGTCACCCAGTCAAATAGCGGCGGCTTGCTAGCCAAAATATGTGACAGAAAGTCGCGCGGCGACCCTTCGTCGAAAAAATAACCTGTCCAGTCGCGACTCGTTCGCAATGGCAAAAGGCCTCTGTACAAGTCTCAGACTCCCGTATGCCGGGGGCTCTGCGTGAACGTAGAAAAAAATAGGTGGAACCTTATGGCCTACACCCCAATTGCGTTACGTGCTTATGACAAAACGATCATTCACACGCCCCGATGCATTCGATAGAAATCTACTCAGGCCGACATCGCAATGATGTTCGGCAGGCAGTCCGCCACGCCGGCAGCGGACTCCAACGGCAGATCGTTTCTGCCTGGTCCCGACAGCGGACCCACAGGACATAACAGTCAACAAGTGAGGGCAACACCCTATGAGAAGACTTAAGCGTGATCCTTTGGAAAGAGCTTTTTTGCGCGGCTATCAGCACGGCGTTCACGGCAAATCTCGCGACATGTGTCCATTCACCATTGCATCCACACGCCAGGCCTGGATCAACGGTTGGCGCGAGGGGCGTGGTGACAACTGGGACGGCCTGACCGGCACCGCCGGTATTCATCGACTCAACGAACTGCACGCCGTCGGCTGAACTAGGATCACCCCGACTTCATCCAGACCGTCCCATCCGGGCGGTGGGCGCAAGCCCAGGGCTCCTCAGGGAGCCCTTTTTATTGCCTTTCGGTTTTCCTCTCGCGCCACTTAGCCCCGTGCAGCGGCGATGGCATCCACCGCCTCGTGGATCAGCGCCGGCCCGCGGTAGATAAACCCGGAATAGATCTGCACCAGGCTCGCACCGGCAGCGATCTTCTCGGCCGCATGCTGGCCTTCAGTAATGCCGCCAGCGGCAATGATCGGCAGACGGCCCTTGAGCTCACCCGCCAGCACCTTGACCGTGTGCGTGCTCTTCTCGCGCACTGGCGCACCGGACAGGCCACCGGCCTCATCGGCGAAGCGCAGGCCCTCGACGCCTTCGCGGCTCAGCGTGGTGTTGGTGGCGATCACCGCGTCCATGCCGGTTTCGACCAGCGCTGCCGCGACCTGCACGGTTTCCTCATCGGTCATGTCCGGGGCGATCTTGATCGCCAGCGGTACGCGCTTGCCGTGCTGCGCGGCCAGGTCTTCCTGGCGCTGGCGCAGGGCTTCGAGCAGTTGCTTGAGCGAATCGCCGAACTGCAGGCTGCGCAAGCCGGGGGTGTTCGGCGAGCTGACGTTGACCGTGACATAGCTGGCGTGGGCGTAGACCTTGTCCAGGCAGATCAGGTAGTCGTCCACCGCGCGCTCGACCGGGGTATCGAAGTTCTTGCCGATGTTGATACCGAGGATCCCGCGGTATTTGGCCGCCTGGACCCGGCTCAGCAGGTGCTCGACGCCGTGGTTGTTGAAGCCCATGCGATTGATGATCGCGGTGGCTTCCGGCAGGCGGAACAGGCGCGGCTTGGGGTTGCCCGGTTGCGGGCGTGGTGTCACGGTGCCAATCTCGACGAAACCGAAGCCGAGCTGGGCGAAGCCGTCGATCGCATCGCCATTCTTGTCCAGGCCAGCGGCCAGGCCCACCGGGTTGGGGAAATCCAGGCCCATCACCTGCACCGGCAGCTTGGCCGGAGTCTTGCCGAGCAGGCCGTTGAGGCCCAGGCGGCCGCCGGCACCGATCAGGTCGATGGACAGCTCGTGGGAGGTTTCCGGGGACAGTTTGAACAGCAGGGCGCGGGCCACGTCATACATGGGCGATTGGGCTCGGTGATGAGTTGGGAAGCAGGCCGCGATTATAGCCGTCTGGACTAGCCGGCGGCGAGGCAACAGCGTAATAAGGAGCCCGGGCGTCGCACCGCAGGCAGGCCGCTAGCGCAAACGGCGCAGTTCGAGCAGCTCGCCCGCTGCACTGAACTCCAGCTCGAAGGTGCCGTGAATCCCCTCATGCTGCAGGAACGGCTTGAGGTGGTGGGCCGGCAAACTGACCTTGCGTCCGTCGCGACTCCACAGCATCACCCGATTGGCACGGCCCTGATAAACCGCAAGAAACCGCTCTGCAGGCAAAGCGATATCCAGCACGAGGCTGGGCATGGAGGCTACCTCAACAATGTTTGACCGGATTTTGCCATACGTCCTTCGACCGTCATACGCGGAATTAGTCCCTGCTAGTGCGCGCCAGGCGCGGCTCTGCCACACTGGCACAGACGTCCCTGGAGCACCTTGCGGGTCATGAGTCTGTCCGACACCACAACCAACCTGGCATCCCGTCTGACGGCTCTGGCACAACGCCTGGGGCTGAGCGGACGTGTGCCACGCATGGTGTTCGAACGCTCGCGCAACCTGCGCCTGCCCTTCCAGGCGTTGCCACTGCCGGCGGACAACATTTGGTGGCAGGACGGCCCGCCCCTACACCGCCTCGTCGACCTGCCGCGTGACGCGCTGTCCGGCCCGGTGCAGGAAGACAAGGCCGCTGCCCGCGCGGTACTGATGCGCGTGGTCGAGCAGGAGCAGCAGCTGTTCGCCGACTTCGACCTGCTGCGGATCGACGGCCTGTGCGGCACGCCCAGTGCCAGTGGCGAAGGGTTCCGCAGCTTCGAGGAATTCGCCGCCACGCAAACCTGCCGCAACGTGCGCATCATCAGCTACAAGGACTTCCTCAAGACCATCAACCAGGCTCTGCCGCGCTTTCTCGGTGCCGAACCGATCGAATTGCGCCAGGCCAGCTGGTATGGCCCCCGCCTGTTCTGGGCCTCCGAGCAGCAAGGCGAAGCCTTCGCCTGCGCCATCGCCTATGCACGCCTGCGCGGCCTGGAAGTCAGCCTGCCGGCAGAGCTGACGCGCTATCGCATCAGCCGCAACGGCCTGGCCGAACTCAAGCAGCAGTACCACATGCTGGCGATGCCGGTGCAGGCCTGGGCCGATCCGGCGTTCATGGCGCTGCTGCTGGACAACGGCCTGCCCTACGCGCGCCTGTCGCTGCTGCGCAGCCCCGGAGCGCCCGAGGTGCTTCTGCTGCCCAAGGGCTCGGCCGAAGCCAACGCCCTGGGCGAAGGCCTGCGCCAGGCTGGCGCGCCGGATGTGGTGGCGTATCTGGAACAACTGGAAAACCGCACGTTCGCCTGAACGCGGGTGGTCGAGAGAAGGAAAGTTCAGGGGACACCGGCCGACCCGTGGGCCAGCCGGCGATGGTTGCCGACGGCTGTCAGGCTCCGGCCATGCGGACTTCCTGAGTCACCCCCCAACCATCCAGCACACCGCCCAGGGGCGTGACCAGCGACTCCAGATCCTGCTCGAAATCACCGATCCCCGAATGGGTGGCGTACATCACCTTGCTCACTTGCAGGTGCCAGGCGCCGTCCTCACGCACGCTGACCTGCGCATTGGTGGATTCACCGCGAAACTCACTGGCAGCCTTTCTGGCCCGGTCCTCGTCCGGGAAGATGGCGTAGAACTCGATGGGATGGACGCGGGCGAAATCGAATCCGCCCTCCTTCATGCGGCGCAAAACGGTGTTGCTGACATCATCGTGGAAGGCTGTGCTCATGTAAGACCTCCTCTCAGGCGATGGATAGACCGCAACCGCCCATGCCTGGGCGGCTCGGGCACCCGGCGGTGCCCCGAAAGCCAGACGGAGAGCCGCCTGGCTGGTCATGCACCGGATCACGAACGATCACGGTCGACGGCTGGTTCATGAGAAGAGAAACCGGCACCGTCAATTGCAGACTAGCGCCTCGACCGGCGATCTGCCCAGCGGATCGTCCATCTGCCCGCCCGGCCCGCGACGGGCGGCGGTGCCTCTAGTCGCGGCTGAGCCAGCCCATCACCCAGCGATTGAGCCAGGACGGCGACACCTGCGCCGACCAGTACATCAGCTTGAACTGCCAGTGGATCGGTCGATGCACCGCCGGTTCGTGAGCCTGCTGCCAGGCGGCTTCGGCGATGTGCTCGGCCTTCAGGTGCACGCCGAGACGACGCAGTGCGGGCGGCTCGAAGGTCTGGCTGTCGACCATCGGCGTACGCACGAACGGCGGCATCAGGTCGCTGACACGGATGTCGTGGCGGCGCCATTCCAGCTCCAGCGCCTCGGTCAGGCCACGCACGGCAAACTTGGACGCCGAGTAACTGACCATGTGCGGCGTGCCATACAGACCCGAGGCGGAACCCATGTTGATCACCTGGGCGCCCGGCGTGACCTTGAGGTAGGGAAACGCCGCGTGAGTCACCTGCAGCAGGCCGAGCACGTTGATCTGCAGGATGCGCGCATGCTCTTCGAGGCTGATTTGCTCGAAGAGACCGAAACGCAGGATTCCCGCGCAGTTGAACAGCAGGCGCAAGCGGCCCTGGTGCTGCGCAGCGAAACTGGCCAGCGCGACCTGTGCAGCCGCCGCATCGGTGACATCCACGGCCACATGCCAGGCGCCACCCAGCTCGTCGGCCAGGGCCGCCAGGGCGGCCTGGTTGACGTCGAGCAGGCCGACCCGCCAACCGCGAGAATGGAACAGACGCGCCGTGGCGGCGCCGATACCCGAAGCAGCGCCGGTGATCAGGATGGTGTTCATGCCAGCCCTCGCGTGCGAATAAAAGTCAGGGCGCGCTGCAACGCCAGGTTGGCGATGGCCAACGCCCCGCAATTGATCTGGAACACGTGCCACTGCCGCGGGTACAGCTCCAGCTCGCAGTCAACGCCCGCCGCCCTCGCCTGCTCGGCGAGCAACTGGCTCTGCGGCAACAGCCATTCGTCCTCGCCGACCTGGATCAACAGTGGCGGCAGGCCTGTCAGCTCGGCATACAGCGGAGAAACCAGGGCCCGGCGACGCTGGTCGGCCTGCGGGCAATAGGCCTCGGCGCCCTGCTGCAGCCAGCGCGGCTGAATCAATGGATCACCCGCCGGCGGGCGCAGCAGGTTGGCGCCGGTGCAATCGGTCACCGGGGAAAAACACACCAGCGCGCCCGGCAGCGGCAAGCCGGCATCACGCGCGCGCAACGCCGTACCCAGCACCAGGTTGCCGCCGACCGAATCGCCGGCGATGACGATGCGCGACGCCGCATGGCCCTGCTCCAGCAAGGCCTGGTAGGCGGCGAAGGCATCGTCGCTGGCCGCCGGAAAAGCGTGCTCCGGCGCCAGGCGGTAGTCCAGGGCGAACACCGTCAGCGCGCCGTGGCGGGCGAAGTAGCTGGTGATGCTGCGGTGGCTCTGCGGGCTGCCGACGATGAATGCGCCGCCGTGCAGGTAGAGCAGCACGTTGCCGCTGTCGCGCGGCGGGCGCAGCCATTCACCGGACAAACCGCCCAGCGAACCGGCTTCGATGCGTACGCCACGGCTGACCCAGCACAGCCGCGTGCCCAGGCGCAGCAGGTGGCGCTGCACCCGCGGGCTCACGCCCGGATGGAAACCGGCGCGAAACAGCAGCCAGGTCGTGCCGCGCAGCGCCGCTGCCAGCGCGCGCTGCAACAGGCCGCCAGGCAACTCAACGGACGTGGTCATAGTCGCTCCATTGCGGCTGACGCGTCAGCCAGCGATAGCTCAGGGTGAACCCCGACCAGTTGTTGGTGTGTTTACCCGCCGCGTTCTGGTACCAGCTGTTGCACCCCTGCTGCCACACCGAATGCTGCAGGGCGTGCTGCAACTTGTGGTTCCACGCCTGCTGCGCCGGCGGACGCAGGTCGAGGTAGCGCACGCCTTCGTCCAGTCGCTGCAGGCAGGCCAGCACGTAGGCGAACTGGCTCTCCAGCATGTAGATGATCGAGTTGTGGCCCAGGTTGGTGTTCGGCCCGTAGAGCAGGAACAGGTTGGGGAAACCGCTGACGCTGATGCCCTTGTAGGCCTCGGCGCCGTCACGCCATACCACCTCCAGCGCCACCCCGCCGAGCCCGCGGATGCGCATCGGCGCGAGGAAGTCGCTGGCGGCAAAGCCGGTGCCGTAGATCAGCACGTCGACCGGGTGCTCGCGGCCGTCGGCGGTGACCACGCCGCGCTCGCTGACTTCGGCGATGGCCTCGTCGACCACCTCCACATGGGCCTGACGCAGGGCCGGGTAGTAGTCGTTGCTGATCAGGATGCGCTTGCAGCCCAGCGGGTAGTCCGGCGTCAGCTTGGCGCGTAGTTTGGGTTCCGGCACCTCCTTGGCCAGGTGGCGGAAGAAGTGCCAGCGGTACAGCTTCATCATCCCCGGCAGGATGAAGAACCCCACGCCACGCAGTTCGTGATGAACGTACTGGACCAGGCGGTCGAGCTTCTGCGTCCATGGCCAGCGCTGCATCAGCCTCAGCTCGAACGGTCGATAGGGCCGATCGGGCTTGGGCAGCACATAGGCCGCCGAGCGCTGGAAGAGCGTCAGGCGCTGCACCTGCGGGACGATCTGCGGCACGAACTGGATGGCGCTGGCACCGGTGCCGATCACCGCCACGCGCTTGCCACGCAGGTCGACATCGTGCCGCCAGCGCGCCGAATGGAAACTTTCGCCGGCGAAACGCTCGATGCCCTTGAGCCGTGGAATGGCCGGGCGATTGAGCTGGCCGCAGGCGCTGATCAACGCCCGCGCGCTGAAGCGACTGCCGTCCACGCAGGTGACCTGCCACAGCCCCTGCGTTTCGTCGAACGCCGCCTCGGCCACTTCGCTGTCGTGGCGAATGTGCCGCTGCAGGTCGTGACGCTCCACGCACTGCTGCACGTAGGCGAAGATTTCCGCCTGCGGGGCAAAGCGCCGACTCCAGTCGAGCTTGGGTTCGAAGGAAAACGAATAGAGGTGCGACGGCACATCGCAAGCGGCGCCCGGATAGCTGTTGTCGCGCCAGGTGCCGCCGGATTCGGCGGCCTTTTCCAGGATCAGGAAATCATCCATGCCCTGTTGGCGCAGGCGCATGGCCAGGCCCAGACCGGCAAAACCGGCGCCAATGATCAGCACGCGCAGGGGCGCATGCTCCGGAGTGTTGTTATGCATTGTTATCTCCATGAGCCGCATCGCAGCGGACGCCCCCATGCTAGTTGCCGCGCGCCGCCTGGGTTATGGCATAGTCGGCCATAAAATTGTGACTTTCGGACAACCCGCATGGCCACTTCCCCCGCCCGTTCCCGCCGCAGCGCCGTCAGCGTGCAGCTTCTGGTTCAGTTCGGCCTCGACCATGGCCTGTCGCTCGATACCTGCCTGGCCGGCACCGGCCTGAGCTGGAACCTGCTCGCCGACCCGGCTGCCGAGGTCGATGCCGAACAGGAGCTGGCACTGATCGGCAACCTGGTCGCCGCTCTCGGCGAACGCCCCGGCCTGGGCCTGCAGCTGGGCCGCCGCTACCTGCTCAACACCTACGGCATCTGGGGCTTTGCCCTGCTCAGCAGCTCGACCTACCGCGACGCGGCGACACTCGGCCTGCGCTACATCGACCTGACCTTCGCCTTCCACGGCATGCGCCTGGAGGAACATGGCGATGAAGCCCACCTGCTACTCGACGACAGCCAGGTGCCGCCGGCGCTGCGCAACTTCATCCTCGAACGCGACTTGTCCGGCATGCTCTGCGTGCAACGCGAGCTGATCAACGCACCGCTGCCGATCAAGCGCGTCGACCTGCGTATTTCGCGCCCCGCCGATACCGCCCCGTTTCTCGCCGAGCTGGGGGTGATGCCGCAGTTCGGCCAGGCACACAACCGCTTCGTCTTCGAACGCCAGCTGCTCGACCGCCCGCTGCCCGGCGCCAACCCGGGAACCGCCGCGCTCTGCGAGCAACACTGCCAGCGACTGCTGGACAAGCGCCGCCAGCGCGACGGCCTGGCCGGGCAGATCCGCGGCCTGCTGCTCAGCCGTCCCGGACGCCTGCCGGACATGGAGCAACTGGCCAACAGCTTGCACATGAGTTCACGCACCCTGCGCCGCCGCCTGCAGCAGGACAACGTCAACTTTCGCACGCTGCTCGAAGAGGTACGCCAGACCCTCGCCGAGGAACTGCTGGGGATTGCCGGCCTGAGCCTTGAGGAAGTCGCCGAGCGCCTGGGCTATGGCGAAGTGTCGAACTTCATCCACGCTTTCAAGCGCTGGAAAGGCGTGACCCCGAGCCAGTTTCGCAAGGGTCGGCAATCGGCCTAGTCAGAGAAACCACGGGTAAGCAGATCCGCCGGCATTGCACCGGCGGCGTGGCAGGGACAGTAACGGCACTCCCGTCCTGCGGCTTACTGCTCGGTCTTGCTGGCGCGGGCGCCCGCAGTGTTGTCCAGCAGGCTCTTGGTCGCGACCTGCAGGAAGGCTTCGAGCTGCCGCTGCAACTGCGGCTGCGCCGGATCATCCTTGAGCACGCTGACCTTGGCCCCGGCGCCCAGCTGGTACTGGTACAAGCGCGGCTCCAGGCCCTTGGGCTGCACGAGGATCTTCTCGCCGTTGACGATCGCCACGGTCTGGTCGCTGCCCGACGGCTTGATCACGCCGATACCCTGGTCGCCGGCCGGCAGGTTGAGCAGGTCGCGGCCCCAGCACTGATGCTGGGTCTGCCCGCCAAGGCGACCCATGATGGTCGGCACCACGTCGATCTGCGTGCCGACAGTGTCACAGGTTGCACCGAACTTGTCCTGAATGCCCGGGGCGATCAGCAGCAACGGCACGTTGAAGCGGAACAGGTCCATCTCGGTCAGCTGCTCGCTGCTGCCAAAGCCGTGGTCGCCGAGCACCACGAACAGGGTGTCCTTGTAGTACGGCTCCTTGCGCGCTTTCTCGAAGAACTGGCCCAGCGCCCAATCCGAGTAACGCATGGCGGTGAGGTGCATGTCGGACGAGCCCTGTCCGGTCACCGGCTCTACCGGCAGATCTTCGGGCAAAGCGTACGGCGTGTGGTTGGACAGGGTCTGCAGCAACGCATAGAACGGCTTGCTCGGGTCCAGCTTGGCCAGTTCGACGGCGCCGCGGTCGAACATGTCCTGATCGGACACACCCCAGGTCGGATCGATGTAGACCGGATCGACGAAGTCCTCGCGACCGATGAAGCGGCGCATGCCCTGGTTGCTGAAGAAACCGGACTGGTTGTCCCACTGGAAGTTGCCGTTGTAGACGTAAACGTCGTCGTAATCGCGGGCACTCAGCTGCTGCGGCAGGCCGGAGAACTGGTGGCTGCCCTCGGGCGTGCGCATCAGGTACTCGAAACTTGGCAGATTGGGGAAGCAGGCCATGGTGGCGAACATGCCCTGGTGGGTGTGCGTGCCGTTGGAAAAGAAGCGCTTGAACAGCAGGCCCTCGCGGCTCAACCGATCAAAGTTGGGGGTGATGTTGGCATCGCTGCCCAGCGCACCGACCCAGCGGCCGGCGAAGCTTTCCATGAGGATCACCACCACGTTGCGGATCGGCAGGGTGTTCTCCTGCGGCGGCGTATACACGCGGCGCACGGCGGCGTGGTCTGCATCGATCAGTTGCTCATGCTCACCGACCAGCATGGTTCGCACGGTCTGCAGCGCCTCGGCATCGCCCATGGTCGATTTCCAGGCGTTGTCACGATGGTCGGAGAAGTAGTTATCCGCCGCGTCGACCAGGGTCAGTGTTCCGTTCAGGCCCAGGTGGTTGGCGAACATCGAATCGGTGGTGTAGGCATCGCCCCAGCGCAGCGGCGGGCCTTGCTTCACTGTCCCGCGCGCAGCGAGCACCGCCACCAGCAGGCACAGCACGAACACCGCCACGCGCCAGTACCAGGCCAGTGCGGGTTGCACGCTGTGCGGCCGGGTAGAACGCTCGATGAGCATGAACAACCAGGCCAGCGCCAGGGTCGCAAGGGCCCAGGCCAACAGATAGCGCAGCACCGGGAAACCGTACCAGAGCATGCTCAGCACGGTCTGCGTGTCTTCCTCAAGATACTGGAACACCAGGCCGTTCAAGCGCTGGTGGAATTCACGGTAGAAGTCCAGCTCGCTGACGCCGATGAACAGGGTCAGGCTGGCGAACACCGTCAACCAGGCGACATGCGCCCGCCGCGCCGCCATCATCGCCGGGCTGAGCACTGACAGCAGCAAGGGAATGCAGGCGTAAACCACCACGCGCAGGTCGAAGCGCAGGCCGTTGAAGAAAGCTTCGGCGAACACGCTGGCCGAGGTATCGCCGATCTGTTCGTGGTTATAAACCAGCAGCGCCACACGCAGCAGCGTGTACATCAGCATCAGCAGCAGGGCGCTACCGGCGAGAAAGGCAAAGTGGCTGGAAAGGCTGAATTGACGACTGCGAGCGGCCAGGGGCCGCTGAGTCAAAGCATCCGTTGACATGGGTGGGGTTCCGATCACGCAGGGGAAGGACTGAGGCTGGTCTGAGCCAGCTCGGCAGCGGCGCATCATCCGTACGGTGATGTGAAAGTTTCGTAGCTGCGCACAGCTCCCTTTCGACAGCGCTACCCGCGACAGGGCGGCGCAGCGCGGTAGCTGAGCAGGCCAGCGCGGGCCCCTGAACGACCGGGCTTCGCTACGGGAACGCGACATAGGCGGGGCCATGGGGCGGAAACGATCACGCCGCTATCTGGCGGTCATTTTCGTCGAGCTGCGACAAACATCGTTACAAATAGCGCAACGATCAGGCGACGCTTACGCCTTTTCTACGGCGGTTCCGGCCATTGAGCGGCTTGTAGCCCCCGAAAATCGTGCCCAATCTCCCTCGAAAGGATGAGAGACGGACCGGAAGCTATCGTCCTTACCACTTTGGCGCGGTACTCTCGCGTTCAAGGCCAGTGGCCATCACGGCACTCGCCGCGCGTCGCCATCAAGCCTGCGCGCTACGTGCCGATAGACGCGTTAACCCATAACAAGAAACGGAGCCCACCCCATGCAGCAGGGCCTTTTGACCACTTTCATGCCGCGTGCCGAGCTGAATCCCAGCGATCAGCTGCTCAGCCGCATGCTCGCCTTCTTCTCCATCTGCGGCCTGGTCATCGGCCTCTACAGCGGCATCAAGTGGGGCCGCTTGGGCAACGATGCGCTGATGCAGGGCTCGTTTCTGCTGATCGTCGGCATGCCCCTGGTGCTGGCGGTGCTGCGCAGCGGCATCCTGCCGGTGCGCGGCGTGGCCAACCTCTCGCTGGCGCTGATCAGCAGCTACGCCATGGTGCTGATCTACCACCTCGGCGGTCTGCATTCGGCCCACGTGTTCTGGCCCTTGGTGGTGATCGGCTTCGCCTACCTGTTGCTCGGCGGGCGCAGTGCGGCATTCTGGAGCCTGCTGCAGCTGCTCTTCGTGTTCTGGCTGATCCGCCTGGACCGCAGCGGCGCCGTGCTGCCGAGCTTCGAACTGAGTGCGCGCGATGCCATGCTCAACGAATACTCGGGCTACATGCTGCCGGTGATCACTGCCTGGCTGGCCCAGTGGTACAGCGCGCGGGTGCGCCAGCAGGCGCTGGATGGCGCCCAGGTCAACCTTGAGGAAGCCGAAGCCGTCGGCAAGCAGGCCACACTGAGCAGCCAGCAACTGGCTTCGCTGTTCGAGGAGATCCGCCACAGCGCCGGCGACCTGCGCCAGCTTTCGCAGCAGCTCTACGGCACCCTGGACAGCATGCGCGCGCGTTGCCAGAGCATCGACCAGGACGTGCAGCAGCAGGCCGATGCCATGCAGCAACTCGACCTCGCCGTGCACCAGGTGCTCGACAACCTCGCCGACAGCACCGCACGCATGCAGCAGCTGAGCCAGGACACCCAGCACAGCAGCCGCGAGGTGAACAACTGCGCCGAGCGCATGCAGGACGCCCAGCAGAGCATGCAGGCGATCCAGCAGAGCAACCAGCGCATCGCCGAATCGATGCAGATGATCAGCGCCATTGCCCAGCAGACCAACCTGCTGGCGCTCAACGCCGCCATCGAAGCGGCGCGCGCCGGCGAGCATGGCCGCGGTTTCGCCGTGGTGGCGGATGAAGTGCGCAGCCTCTCCCAGCGCAGCAACCAGACCGCCGATACGGTGCAGAGCGTGCTCAGCCAGTCGCAGCAGATCGTCGACACCGGCGCCACCCAAGTCAGCGACGTGGGCGAAGCACTGAGCGGCAATGCGGCGCTGACCGAGAACCTCTCCAGCTCGATCCTGCAGCACAGCAGCGCGCTGGATCAGGCCCACCGGCAACTGGCCCAGGTGCGCGACAACAGTGCCGCGCAACGCGAAGCCAGCCAGCGCCAGCGCGAAGCCAGCGCCGAGCTGCTGCAGGCCCAGGAGTCCCTGGTGGCGCTGGGCGAGCGTCTGGAACAGCTGTCTCACCAGTTGCACCAGCGCGTGGCGGAGTGATCACCCGAGGAAACATCCGGGCACGATTGCCCCGCCGCTGAAACTTTATCCGGGTCGGCTGTTGTCGTAAAAACGGTGCCTGCACGCGCGGCACCGTTTGCGCACTCCAGCCCCCGATAAGGTTTTAACAATGAACAGATTCGTCATGGCGCTGACCCTGAGCCTCGGCGCCGCCTTCGCCCATGCCGATGCACCGGCCAGCTACGGTGCCAAGCTCGAAGGTTTCGACTACCCCTACCCGCTGCAGCAGTTCAGCCTCGATTCACAGGGCCAGGCCCTGTCCATGGCCTACCTGGATGTCGCCGCCAAGGCGCCCGCCAATGGTCGCACGGTGGTGCTGCTACACGGCAAGAACTTCTGCGCCGCGACCTGGGAACACTCGATCAAGGTGCTCAGCGAGTCCGGCTACCGGGTCATCGCCCCGGACCAGATCGGCTTCTGCGCCTCGTCCAAACCGCGTGGCTACCAGTTCAGCTTCAACCAGCTGGCGCACAACACCCAGGCGCTGCTCACCGCCAAGGGCGTGAGCAAGGCCACGGTGATCGGCCACTCCATGGGCGGCATGCTCGCCGCACGCTACGCCATCAACTACCCGCAGGCGGTCGAGCAGCTGGTGCTGGTCAACCCCATCGGCCTGGAGGACTGGCAGGCCGCCGGCGTGCCCTACGCGACCATCGACCAGCTCTACCAGGGCGAGCTGAAAACCAGCTACGACAGCATCAAGGCCTACCAGCTGAAGTTCTACTACAACGGCCACTGGAAGCCCGAGTACGGCCGCTGGGTGTCGATGCTCGCCGGCATGTACAACGGCCCGGACAAGGAGATCGTCGCCTGGAACCAGGCGCAGACCTCGGACATGGTGTTCACCCAGCCGGTGATCCACGAATTCGGCCGCATCGCCGCACCCACCCTGCTGCTAATCGGCGGCAAGGACCGCACCGCACCCGGCGCCGCCCGTGCGCCGGAAACCGTGGCCAAGGCCCTCGGCAACTACCCGGTACTGGGTCGCCAGGCGGCCGAGTTGCTGGCCCAGGGCACGCTGGTCGAGTTCCCCGAGCTGGGCCACTCGCCGCAGGTCGAGGCACCGGAGAAATTCCACGAAGCGCTGCTCAAGGGCCTCGAGGCGCTGAAGTAACCCCGTAGGGTGGGTCACGCTCCATCGATCCACCAGACAATGCCTCACGGAAATGCCGCGTCGTGCGCCGGCTTGCCGATGTCACCCGCACACCCCGTAAAGCGCTGCGCACGGCGCACTCTACATCGCGTTCAACAGGCGTGAATGCGGTTGCAACAGCCACAAAAAAGCCGGCGCAAGCCGGCTTTTTCATGCCCGTACGACCTCAGTCGTTGCTCGGCTTGTTCACCGCCTGCAGTACGTACTGCGGCAGGGCGAACGCGCCCAGGTGGATTTCCGGGTTGTAGTAACGGGTGATGATGCCGGCACCGGCAAAGCGCTGGCGCAGGGTGTCCAGCGGCAGCTTGCGGTAATCGGCCACGGTACTGCCCCAGGCGAAGGTCATGCTGCCGCCGATGTAGGTCGGCACCGCCGCGGTGTAGAAGTGCCAGTCGGCGAACAGCCCGTCCATGCGCCCGGCGGTGGTCTGCACCTCGGACAGCTGCATGAACGGCGTGCCGTTTTGCGTGACCAGGATGCCGCCATCGTTCAGGCAGCGGCGGCAGGCTTGGTAGAAGTTCTCCGAAAACAGCACTTCGCCCGGCCCGATCGGGTCGGTGGAGTCGGAGATGATCACGTCGAACTTCTCCGTGGTGGTAGCCACGAAGTTCATGCCGTCGTCGATCACCAGGTTCAGGCGCGGGTCGTCGAACGCGCCGCAGGAATGGTTGGGCAGGAACTCGCGGCACATGTCGACCACAGTGCCGTCGATCTCGACCATGGTGATGCTGTCCACGCTGCGATGGCGCCGCACTTCACGCAGGATGCCACCGTCGCCCCCACCGATGATCAGTACGCGCTGGGCATTGCCATGGGCCAGGATCGGCACGTGGGTGAGCATCTCGTGGTAGATGAATTCATCGGCCTCGGTGGTCTGGATCACGCCGTCCAGGGCCATCACGCGGCCCATGCGGGCGTTCTCGAAGATCACCAGATGCTGGTGCTCGGTGCGCACCTCGTGCAGCAGCTTGTCCATGCGAAAACGCTGGCCATAGCCTTCGTAGAGAGTTTCCTGGTAGTCGCTCATGGGAGTCCTCCGGAACGCGGGTGGATTCGGACGGCGCAGCAAAGCCGCCCGCCCATGAAGAAGGCGCGCATTGTAAGGGCATACTCGGAGTGGCTCCACCGCCATGCTGCGTCGGCATGTGTAGGCGGCGGATACCGGGCGTTACAGCGTTATCGCGCTAGATGCGCACATCGCCTCGCGGGCCGGCCAGGGCCCAGATGATCAGCCCGACCACGGGCAGAAAGAGGATCAGCAGCACCCACAGCACCTTGATCCCAACTTCCGCGCTGCTGCGCACGATATGCAGGATTGCCCAGATATCCAGGGCGAGGATCGCCAGACCGATCAGACCGCTCAATGCTGAGCCCATGGGGAAACTCCTGTCAGGGAAACTGTCTGACGAGCATAGCCCGAGGGCTTGCCGTACACATCCGCCCGCCAGCAAGACCCTGATAAAACGGTTACATGCGACATATTTCTATGTTTTCACGACAAGATGTGACTCCAAGGTCAGGTTCCGCCATCAACGCTATACAGGCCACCGGTAGCGCGTTCTCTCGATGGCCGGATTGCATATCGGGCCCCCATGGAGAATGACCCTATGAACACCCTGCTCCGCGTCAACGAAGCACTGATTATCGCCGGCCGCGCCTTTCAACCTTTTCAATGCGTGGCCTGGTCCCAGCAGGACGGCGCCGGCGAGCTGAACCTCACGGTGATCGACCGCACCAACACCCGCGTCGGCCAGACCCGCATCGCCAGCAGCACCTACCGTGATCCGGCCCAGCTGGCCAGCGCCCTGCGGCAATCACGCGAACAGCTGAGCCAGCAAGGCTACAGCCTGGAGCCGTGGAGCATGCCCGAATAAGGCACACTCCCGCTCCAGTACCCGGCGGGTAAGCGCAGTACCCGCCGGCGCTTCACGCCGCAACACCTCCTCGCTCCACCTCGCCACTCACGCCTCGCCGACACCGGCAAAATCGCCAGCGAACCTATTGCCGCACCGCCACGTCTATCCAGTAGAGCCCGATAGATGGAGGAGCAGGCATGAGCCTTACCTTGAGCCTCGAAGAAGCGCTCGGCGTCGTCCAGCAGGCCTTCCTGCCGCACCGCTGTGAAACCACCGCGCACAACGAAGACGCCAGCTTCGCCTTCCGCGTGTTCGACGACAGCGAAGTCGAGCTGCTCTCCCAGTGCCATGTCGCCCGCACCCAGTACAGCGACGCCACGCGCCTGGCCGGATTGATCGAGCTGGCGCGCCTGGAGCTGAGCAAGGACGGTTACGAACTGACGCCCTGGTCGATGCCCGGCAGCAACCCACAGCCCTTCTGAAGGAACACCGCATGGAAGCCTTCGACTGGCAGCGCATGCTCCTGGATGAGTTCCCCCCGGCCTTTCTCGGCGAAGTCGTATTGCGCGCGCTATTCGCCTACGTGGCCGTCTTCGCCTTCCTGAAAATCTCCGGGCGCCGCGGAGTCCGTCAGCTGTCGCTGTTCGAAGTGGTGGTGATCCTCACCCTCGGCTCGGCGGCCGGCGACGTGTCTTTCTATGAAGACGTGCCGCTGCTGCCGATCGTCGTGGTGTTCGCCACCCTGCTGATGCTCTACCGCCTGACCACCAGCCTGATGAAACGCAGCGCGCGCTTCGGCGGCTGGGTCGAGGGGCAGCCGGTGGTGATCATTCGCGACGGCCTCTACGAGCTGCATGTACTGGCCGAGCAGAATATCTCCAGCGACGAGTTCTACATGGAGCTGCGCCAGGCCGGCGTCGAGCACTTGGGTCAGGTACGCCTGGGCATTCTCGAGGTCAACGGCGACGTCAGTCTGTACTTCCAGGACGTCTGCGATACACGCCCGGGCCTCTCGGTACTGCCCGAGCCGCTGCGCCCGACCTTCCACCTGATCCCCACCAAAGGCCTCTACGCCTGCACCCACTGCGGCCACACCCAAGAGCTGGTCGCCGGCCAATCCGCCGCCTGCACGCGCTGCCACAGCACCCTGTGGAGCGACGCACTGAATAGAGAGCGCACCCGATGACCGCCATCGCCCCACCGCTGGCCGAGGGCACGCGGCCGGTACCCGAAAGCGAGGCATGCGACACCGGCACCCTGCTGTGCCCCGCCTTGCCGCCCGATCTGCGCTACGTCGACGACCGCCAGCCCGGCATTCGCCGACGCAAAGTGCGCGGCAAATTTGCCTATTTCGCTGCCGACGGCGAGCGCATCCGCGATGAAGAGGAAATCCGCCGGATCAATCAGCTGGCGATTCCGCCGGCCTACAGCGACGTGTGGATCTGCGCCGACTCCAAGGGCCACTTGCAGGCCGTGGGCCGCGATGCGCGTGGGCGCAAGCAATACCGCTACCACCCACGCTGGCGGGAAATCCGCGACAGCGACAAGTACGAACGCCTGCTCGACTTCGGCCGCGCCCTGCCCAAGCTGCGCGAACAGGTCGATCAACACCTGAGCTTGCGCGATCACGGCCATGACAAGGTGATGGCCACCGTGGTGGCCCTGCTCGACTCGACGCTGATCCGCGTCGGCAACCAGCAGTACGCCCGCGAGAACAAATCCTTCGGCCTGACCACCCTGCGCAACCGCCATGTCGAGGTGGCGGGCAACTCGATCCGTTTCCACTTCCGCGGCAAGAGCGGCATCGAGCACCAGGTCAGCCTCAGCCATCCGCGCCTGGCCCGTGTGGTGCGACGCTGCATGGAGCTGCCCGGCCAGCATCTGTTCCAGTACCTCGATGACAACGGCGAGCGCCGCGCGGTCAGTTCGGCGGACGTCAACCTGTACCTGCAGACCCACACCGGCAGCGACTTCACCGCCAAGGACTACCGCACCTGGGCCGGCACCGCGCTGGCCCTGCAGCAATTGCGTGAGGTGGCGGTGGACGACGACAGCAACGCCAAGCAGCGCGTGGTGGAGATCGTCAAGCAGGTGGCCAAGCAGCTCGGCAACACGCCGGCGATCTGCCGCAAGTGTTACATCCACCCGGCAGTGATCGAGGCGTTTCTCGCAGGCGAGCTGGGCAACGTGCGCGCCGGCGGCGTGCGCAAGGGTCTGCGCGAGGAAGAAAGCATGCTGATGCGCTTTCTCGAACAGCTGCCAGCCAGCTGATTGGCCATATCTGTGGGGTTATTGTCCTTGTAGCCACGCCGCGCGCCGGACACACTGCGTCCATCACTCGCGCCGAGCCCACCCATGGACGCCGTCAAAACCATCGCCTGCCTGATCTATCCCGATGTCATGAGCCTGGATGTCACCGGCCCGTTGCAGGTGTTCGCCTCAGCCAACGTCGAATGTCAGCGCCAGGGCCTGCCTGCGGCCTATCGCCTGCGCCTGCTGGCCGATGCGCCCGGTCCGATCGCCACCTCCGCCGGCTTCCAGCTGGTCGCCGAACAGGCCTGGTGCGCGACCGATCCCGCCAGCCTGGATACCCTGCTGGTGCCCGGCGGCCTCGGCGAAACCGCACAATTCGACAACCAGCCGCTCCTGGCCTGGCTGCGTGACGCCGAACCGCAAGTGCGCCGCTTCGGTTCGGTATGCTCCGGTGCGCTGATCCTCGCCTGCGCCGGCGTACTGGCCGGGCGCCGCGTCACCACCCACTGGGCCGATGCCGAAGCGCTGAGCGGTTACTGCGGCGTCGATGTCGATGCCAATCGTCTGCACACTTACGACCCCAGCGGCCGCGATGGCGACGCCCATGTCTTCACCTCCGCCGGCGTCACCGCCGGTATCGACCTGGCCCTGGCGCTGGTCGAAGCGGATCTGGGCCGCAGCATGGCCCTGGTGGTCGCCCGGCGCCTGGTGCTGTACCTGCGCCGCCCCGGTGGCCAGGCGCAGTTCAGCCCGCTGCTGGCACCGGAACCGAGCCGCACGCCGAAGCTAGCCGCCCTGCTCGACTGGATTCCCGCCAACCTCGGCCACGACCTGTCCCTGGAAACACTGGCCAGCCAGGCGAGGATGGCGCCACGCAGCCTGTCGCGCGCGTTCGTCAGTGAACTGGGCATGGGCCCCGGTCGCTATGTCGAGCGTGTGCGCCTGGAAGCGGCACGCACGCTGCTGCAGGACGCCCAGGCGTCCATCGCCACCGTGGCGCGCCTGACCGGCTTCGGCCATGCGGAGAACCTGCGTCGCACCTTTCACAAACACCTGTCCGTCAGCCCCCAGGAATACGCCGAGCGCTTCGGCCGTTCCGCCCAGGAGAAACGCCATGCTTGAACTACGCCCCGGTTGCGAATGCTGTGACCGCGATCTGCCCGGTGACTCGACGGAGGCGCTGATCTGCTCGTTCGAATGCACCTTCTGCCGCGACTGCGCCGAGCAGCACCTGAACCTGCGCTGCCCGAACTGCAGCGGCGAACTGCTGCGCCGTCCGGCCCGCCCCGCCGACGCCCTGGCGCGCAACCCAGCCAGCGCCACTCGCGTGTTCAAACCCGCCGGTTGCGTCTGAATAGCGGTTCAACGCGCGACCCGGCTGCGTTTGGCCATCACTCGCGGTGCTGCAGGCCTGCTCCGGCGTCCCGTCAGGTGCGCCGTGCGCAGCAAGCCCGCAGGTAACCGCTGGTGCGCACGGCGCACCCTGCGTGGGGCTTTCCAGGCTGTGGTCAGGGACCGCAAAGATCGTAATCAGGTTTCGAGGACGCCTTCATGTTGCTGTGGCGCAATCCCACGCTGCTCAAACTGTTCGTCGCCCAGGCGCTGTACTGGAGCTGCGCGATGATCAGCATCACCCTCACCGCCCTGGTCGGCCTGCAGCTTGCACCGCTGAACGGCCTGGCCACCCTGCCACTGGCGCTGCTGGTGCTCGGCACCCTGTTGGCCACGCAACCGCTGTCGCTGTTCATGCAACGCCGCGGACGCCGGCCGGGGCTGTTGCTGGGGGCTGCAGCCGGGATCAGCGGCGGCCTACTCAGCGCGCTCGGTGTGTGGCTGGCGGACTTCACCCTGTTCTGCCTCGGCGCCCTGCCCATCGGCATCTACCAGGCCTCGGCCACGTACTACCGCTTCGCCGCACTGGAGGCGGTGGATGATGCGCACAAGGGCCGGGCAACCGCCTGGGTGATCGGCGGTGGCGTGTGCGCCGCGCTGCTCGCGCCGACGCTGACCCTGTGGGCGCGCGGCCTGCTGGCTACGCCCTTCGTTGGCGCCTACCTGCTGATGGCCGTGCTCGCGGCACTGGCGCTGCTGCTGCTCACCACCTTGCGCGAAGGCGCCCTGCCGGCACCCACCGGCGGCGGCTTGCGGATGCTCCGTGACCTGCTCGCCCGCCCGCCGATTCGCGCAGCGCTGGCGACCACCGCCATCGGCTATGGACTGATGGTTCTGGTGATGAACGCCACACCGCTGGCCATGAGCCTGTGCGGCCTGTCCCTGGAAGCCGGAGCGCAGGTAATCCAGTGGCACATGCTCGGCATGTTCCTGCCGGCCTTCGTCGCCGGGCCATTGGTCGACCGTCTCGGCAGCCGGCGTGTGGCCTTCATCGGTATCGCGCTGCTCGCGGTCAGCGCCGCGATTGCCCTGAGCGGGCAGGCGCACGGGCAGTTTCTGCTGTCCTCGTTCCTGCTCGGCATCGGCTGGAACCTGATGCTGGTGGCCGGCACCACCCTGCTCGGCAGCGGCCACGCGCCCGCCGAACGCGGCCAGGCCCAGGGGCTGATGGAATTGGGGAACGGTGCGGTGGCGGCAGCTGCGTCATTCGCCTCGGGCGCGCTGATCAGTACGGTCGGCTGGGCCCCGGTGAACATCGCCATGGTGCCGCTGCTGGTGCTGGCCGCGCTGGCATTGAGCGGCAAGGCCGCCCGGCCGCTGACGCAGCCGGGCTGAACGACGCCTCAGGCGCCGTGGACGCTGACCTGGTTGCGGCCGTTGCGCTTGGAGTTGTACAGGGCGTGGTCGGCCCACTCGATCAGCTGCTTGTGGTCGTTGCTGCTCTGCGCCAGATCGGCGACACCGAGGCTGATGGTGAACGGAATCGTCTGACCTTCGTAGCTGACCTTGAGGTTCTCCACGGCCTGCCGCAGACGCTCGGCGAACAGGCGCGCGCCGGCACTGTCGACGTCCGGCAGGAGCACGACGAACTCCTCGCCGCCGTAACGCCCGGCGATATCGGTGTCACGAATTTCCTGGCGCACCACGTCGGCGACCGCTTGGATGACCTTGTCACCGGCCGGGTGGCCGTAGGTGTCGTTGACCTTCTTGAAGTGGTCGATATCGAAGATCACCAGCGACGCTGTGCTGCCGTAGCGACGATGACGCGAGTACTCGCGCTTGAGCTCTTCTTCCCAATGGCCACGGTTGTTCAGGCCGGTCAGGCGGTCGGTGCGCGACAGGTGCTTGAGCTGGTTGTTGGCCGACTGCAGCTGGTGCTTGTTGACCGCCACGTCGGTCACGTCATAGATGATCAGGCAGACGTGCTCGATCTGGCTGTTGGTCGCCTGCAGCGGCAGGATCGTGGTGTTCTGATACATGAAATCTTCCTGGCCGGTGATCGGCTGGTAGTTCTTGAACCGCACCAGGTAAGGTCGCTGCTCCCAGATGGTGAAGGCCGGCGTGCCGAGGGTGACCACGCTTTCCACCTTGTGCCGGAACCAGGCCTCCTCGACCTCGGGGAACAGGCTGAAGAAGGACTTCTGCACCGCGTCCTCGGGCGTGCGCCCGGAGCGGTTCTCCATGAAGCTGTTCCACACTTCCACGCGGTAATTACGGTCGAGCACCACCACGCCGACGTCGATGCTCTGCACGATCGCCAGCAGCCAGTGAAACTCGTTGAGGTCCATGTTCTCGGCCATGCGTCATCCCATCAGGTAGGCGAGTTTGTTGGTCAGCAGTGGCACCGAGTCTTCGGTGAACAGCAGCAACAGATCGAAATGGATGTCGTGCCCCTCGATGCTGTAGCTGATTTCTACTGCCAGGGTCTTCTGCCAGCGCTGCTGGTTGAGGCGGATCAGCTCATCGATGGAGGCGTGCTCGCCAAGAATCTGCGGGTGGCCCTGGGAGAACTTCACGTTGACCTGCTCGGCGATGCCGCTGAGGCAGGCGCCGATCAGCACGCTGGACATGTCCAGGAGCATTTCCATCGAGGAATAGTCCTGCTCGCGCCAGTGCATCAGCTTGGCCATGTCGGCCACTTCCGAGTCGTGGAAGATCAGCAGCGCTTCGCCGCAGATGCCACCGCCGATGTAGCCCTGGCACACGGCGGTGAGGTTGCCGCCGCTCTGCGCATCGGCCAGGGCCATGTGCAGTTCGCCGACTTCGAGAATATTTACGTTGGGTACCGGCAGTTGCACGAACACCCCGAGCACCCGCGCCAGCAGCGCCGCGGCGCGGCCCATGGCGACGTTGATCACCTCGCGGAAGGCATCGCGGAAGCTGACGCTCGGCTCGGTGAGCGCACCGCGGGGTTCGGCGCGCTCGCCGCTGGAGAGCAGGTCGAGGTCGATCAGGGTCTGGCGCAGCAGCGCCGGATCGGCCGGCTTCTTCAGGAAGGCCAGGGCCCCTAGTTCGGTGACGCGGCGCACCGCTTCGTCCTGCACGTCACCGGAGACCACGATGACCTTGCAGCGCAGGCCTTCGGCCTTGATCGCCGCCAGCACGCCATAGCCGTCGAGCTCGGGCATGGTCAGGTCGAGAAGCACCAGGTCAATGCCACCCTGGCGGATCAGGTCGAGCCCTTCCTGACCGTTGCCGGCCTGACTGACGGTAACCGGCCAGTCCGCGGGCAAGGCGCGCAGCAATTGCTTGCGGGCCATGCCTGAGTCGTCGCAGATGAGCAAGGAAAGATCCGGCATTGCCAAAAACCCTCATGACTTCCGGGAAAGATACGCCGCCTTGGCTTTTTCTTGTGGGTTTCGAGTCCGGCAGAGGCAGAAGGTTGCCGAATCGAACGAGGCAGTCGCAAAAGCGCGATAAGGAAACATTATTTCCGCGCCAGCGCCATAGCAAAGTGCCATTACCGCAGCGATATAGCGAGCTTTTGCGAAGAAACGCAAATTTCAGAAACGCCAAGGGCGACCGAAGTCGCCCTTGGCAGAACCGTCTGCACGTATGAACGCCGGCTCAGTAGTAGGCGTTTTCACGCACGCTGTGGTCGGTGACGTCGCGTACGCCCTTGAGCTCCGGAATGCGCTCAAGCAGGGTTTTCTCGATGCCTTCCTTGAGCGTCAGGTCGGCCTGGCCGCAACCCTGGCAACCGCCGCCGAACTGCAGCACGGCGATGCCTTCGTCGACCACGTCGATCAGCGTGACCTGGCCGCCATGGCTGGCCAGACCGGGATTGATCTCGGTTTGCAGGTAGTAGTTGATGCGCTCGGTGATCGGGCTGTCTTCGTTGACCATCGGCACCTTGGCGTTCGGTGCCTTGATGGTCAGCTGGCCGCCCATGCGGTCGGTGGCGTAGTCGACCACGGCGTCTTCGAGAAACGGCTCGCTGACGGCATCGATCCAGGCGGTAAAGCTAGCCAGGGCCAGGGCGGTGTCTTCCGCCTTCTGCTCGCCTGGCTTGCAATAGGCGATGCAGGTTTCCGCGTACTGGGTACCCGGCTGGGTGATGAACACGCGAATGCCGATCCCGGTGGTGTTCTGCTTGCTCAGCAGATCAGCCAGGTAGTCGTGGGCAGCTTCGGTAATGGTGATGGTGCTCATGGCAACTCCTCGCAAACATGGGCGCAGTGTACGCCAGTCGCCCCCATGGATAAAGTCCTAGTAATTTAGTAGGAATAGATCGCGACAAGCGGAACCGGTCTGGCTCCGCCCGTTCGGCGTCACAGGTTCTTGTAGCGGTTCATGTCCAGCACGCCCGCCTCGACCGGTTCGGTCTCCTCGATGTAGCGGCTGAGGTCATGGAAGTAGAACCAGAACTGTGGATGGCTGCGGCGGATGCCCCAGCGCTCGACCACCTGGTCGAACGCCGCTTGATCGCGTACCTGCTCCATGGCCGCGACGAACGCCGGCACGTCCTGCGCGGCGATGTTGAACATGAAGTTCGGGTAGCTGGTGAGCACGCCCGGGTAGATGGTCAGCGTGTCCAGGCCCTTCTGGTAGCGCAGCGATTCACCGGTCATGAAGGCGACGTTACTGTGCGCGCGGTTGCGCAGCATGCTGTAGACCGCGCGTTTGCCGTTCGGCAGCTCGATGCGCAGCAGGGTCGACTCCGGCAGTTGCGTGATCACCTTGAGCCCCGCCGCAGGGCGGCCCGGCAGGCGGCTCAGCGCCTGCTCGGCACTGCGCTGCAGCGGCGAAAGGCCGTTGCGGTAACAGTGCGCGCCCTGGCAACGGTTGATCGGGTCCGGCGCGGCATTCAGCCCGTCGTAGCGCTGGATCAGCGCGTTGGCGAAGGCCCGCTTGGGATCGCCGGCCGGCCACTTGAAGCCAGTCGGCGTATCGACGTCGATCGCCTGGTAGTCCATCCACACCTTGAGCTTGCCGCTGTTCTGGTACCAGTCGTCGAGGTAGCCCTGGCGGGTTTCCGGCGGCATCAGGCGGAGGAAATTCTGCTCGGCGCCGTTGCGGATCAGGTCGAAGTACAGGCGCGTCTGCGCCTGGTGCGAGACGTTGCCGAACACGTCGAAGTTGACCACCAATTGGTAGTAGGTGCGCTCCAACAGCGGGTAGTCCATCAGCCACAGGGTCTGCGGGATCTCGCCGATCAGGCCCTTGCGCACCATGGCGCTGTCGAAGTGGCGGTAGATCGACAGCAGCGCGTTGTCGTTGCCGGCCCACAGGGTCGACCAGCTCGGTGCCGGCGCATCGGCGTAGGCGTCCTGGCGCAGGTCTTCATAGGCGTTGCGCTTGTCGCGGTAGCTGTGCCACAGGCCCAGCACGTCGCCGATGTCGTCCAGCTGGCCGGGCATCGCCAGCAACGGCGTGGCGGCTTCGCGGTACTTGGCATCGGTCAGGTAGAGGTCGTGCGCGGGGTCCTGGAACAGCGCCCAGAAGTTGTCGCGGATCACGTCGGTGGCGATCTGCCCGCGGCACACGGGGCCGCGAATGAAGGTGCGCACGAAGTACTCGGCGTTATCCAGCATGAACTGGTAGCGCGCCTGGGGCGGAATAGCCGCGAAGGTCTCGAACGGGTTGGCGCGGCGCTGCAGGCCATAGCCCGGCACCTTGTCGGTGGTCCAGTCGCTGGCGAAGAACAGCTCGTTGACCCGCGCCAGCTTCTGCGGGCTGAGCGCATAGGTAATGTGCGTCTTGTGCACGATCACGCCCTGGATCGGCAGCAGGCGGTAATAGAAGTCGCTACCCGGATCGTCATTGGGGCGGCGCGTGGCAATCGGGTCGATCGGCTTGCCGCTCGGCGTGCGTGAACGCACCAGCTGGAAGAAATGCCCGCGCTCGCCACCTTCGAAATACAGGTGGGCAAGGAACAGGTGCTCGAACAGCCAGCGGCCGACCAGCACCTCCCGCGCGCCCGGCGCGTTGAGCAGCTTTTCCCAGGTGGCGACCTGCATCTGCTCCGCGGCACTGGCCTGCAGCACCGTAGCATCGACCGGCGCGCCCTGGGCCAGCCACTGCTGCACGGTAGCGTATTCGGCATCGCTCAGGCCGGTGACGGCGAACGGCATGCCGGCATGGGCGAACTTCTTCGCGTAGGCGTCGAACTCGCCCGGCAGCGGGCACTGGTTCTCGCGGTCGATGGCAATGTTCAGGTCGGCTGGCAGCTTGGCGTTGGCTTCAGGCGGGTTGGCCCGGCCCAGCTCGAGCATGCGTGCCATCAGCGCGGCCTGCGCGCCCTGGGGGTCGAGCACCGAAGTGAAGCCCTTGCGCCGCCAGGCCTCTTCGCCTTGGGCATCGATGAACAGCCGCGTGGTCGCCTCGGCCTTGGTGCGCGCGCCGTCATACACCGGCACCTTGCTCGCACCACGCAGAATGCCTTCGTCACCGCCCAGGTTGAGCTGGCACGGTGCGTCGTAGCAGGCGTGGCAGGCCACGCACTTCTGCGTGAGGATCGGCTGGATATCGCGGCTGTAGGACAGTGCCTCGGCGCCCGGAGCAGACGCGCAGAACAGCGAGAGGAGGAATACGACGGCAAGTCCCTGGCGCAACATGGAGCGATCCTGAGTGGAATGAGCGGCGATTCTAGCGTTGTGAGGCGCACCTCGACCAACATGAATGAAATTCATGCACTGGCCCACCCCGCTGCACAGGGCCGGTGCTTTGCTATCATCGCCACCCTTTTGTGTGCCTTCGTTTCCTCCAGGTGTCCCCCATGTCCGACCACGCCGCCCGCCAGTCCGCCCTCCAGCAAGCCCTGAAGGAGCGCATCCTGATTCTCGATGGCGGCATGGGCACCATGATCCAGAGCTACAAGCTGGAGGAAGCGGACTACCGCGGCGCGCGCTTCGCCGACTGGCCGAGCGACGTGAAGGGCAACAACGACCTGCTGCTGCTCAGCCAGCCGCAGATCATCGCCGCCATCGAGAAAGCCTACCTGGATGCCGGCGCCGACATCCTGGAAACCAACACCTTCAACGCCACCCAGGTGTCCCAGGCCGACTACGGCATGGAAGGCCTGGCCTACGAACTGAACGTCGCCGGCGCCCGTGTGGCCCGTGAAGTGGCGGACGCCAAGACCAAGGAAACCCCGGACCGCCCGCGTTTCGTCGCCGGCGTCCTCGGCCCGACCAGCCGCACCTGCTCGATCTCCCCGGACGTCAACGACCCCGGTTACCGCAACGTCACCTTCGACGAGCTGGTGGAGAACTACACCGAGGCCACCCGTGGCCTGATCGAGGGCGGCGCCGACCTGATCCTGATCGAGACCATCTTCGACACCCTCAACGCCAAGGCGGCGATCTTCGCCGTGCAGCAGGTGTTCGACGAGGACGATGTCGAGCTGCCGATCATGATCTCCGGCACCATCACCGACGCCTCCGGCCGCACCCTGTCCGGGCAGACCACCGAAGCCTTCTGGAACTCGGTGGCGCATGCCAAGCCGGTTTCCGTGGGGCTGAACTGCGCCCTCGGCGCCGCCGACCTGCGCCCGTACCTGGCCGAACTGTCGGCCAAAGCCGGCACCCACGTGTCCGCCCACCCCAACGCCGGCCTGCCCAACGCCTTCGGCGAGTACGACGAAACCCCGGCGGAAATGGCCGCGGTGGTCGAAGAGTTCGCCGCCTCGGGCTTTCTCAACATCATCGGCGGCTGCTGCGGCACCACGCCGGGCCACATCCAGGCCATCGCCGAAGCCGTGGCCAAGTACCCGCCGCGGCCGATCCCGGATATCCCGAAGGCCTGCCGCCTGTCCGGCCTCGAGCCGTTCACCATCGACAGGCAATCGCTGTTCGTCAACGTCGGCGAGCGCACCAACATCACCGGTTCGGCCAAGTTCGCCCGACTGATCCGCGAGGAGAACTACACCGAGGCCCTGGAAGTCGCCCTGCAGCAGGTGGAAGCCGGCGCCCAGGTGATCGACATCAACATGGACGAGGGCATGCTCGACTCCAAGGCGGCGATGGTGAAGTTCCTCAACCTCATCGCCGGCGAGCCGGACATCTCCCGCGTGCCGATCATGATCGACTCTTCCAAGTGGGACGTGATCGAGGCTGGCCTCAAGTGCATCCAGGGCAAGGGCATCGTCAACTCGATCTCGATGAAGGAAGGCGTCGAGCAGTTCAAACACCACGCCAAACTGTGCAAACGCTATGGCGCCGCCGTGGTGGTGATGGCCTTCGACGAAGCCGGCCAGGCCGATACCGAAGCGCGCAAGGCGGAAATCTGCCAGCGCAGCTACGACATCCTGGTCAACGAAGTCGGCTTCCCGCCGGAAGACATCATCTTCGACGCCAACATCTTCGCCGTGGCGACCGGCATCGAGGAGCACAACAACTACGCAGTCGACTTCATCAATGCCTGCGCCTACATCCGTGACAACCTGCCCTACGCACTGAGCTCGGGCGGCGTGTCCAACGTGTCGTTCTCGTTCCGCGGCAACAACCCGGTGCGCGAAGCGATCCACTCGGTGTTCCTCTACTACGCGATCCAGAACGGCCTGACCATGGGCATCGTCAACGCCGGCCAGCTGGAGATCTACGACGAGATCCCCAAGGAGCTGCGCGACGCGGTCGAAGACGTGGTGCTCAACCGCACGCCCAACGGCACCGAAGCTTTGCTGGCCATTGCCGACAAGTACAAGGGTGACGGCAGCGTCAAGGAAGTCGAAGACGAAGCCTGGCGCGCCCTGCCCGTCGACAAGCGCCTGGAGCACGCCCTGGTCAAGGGCATCACCGCGTTCATCGTCGAAGACACCGAGGAATGCCGCCAGCAATGCGCGCGGCCCATCGAGGTCATCGAAGGCCCGCTGATGAGTGGCATGAACATCGTTGGCGACCTGTTCGGCTCGGGCAAGATGTTCCTGCCCCAGGTGGTCAAGTCCGCCCGCGTGATGAAGCAGGCCGTGGCCCACCTGATTCCCTTCATTGAGCTGGAAAAAGGCGACAAACCGGAGGCCAAGGGCAAAATCCTCATGGCCACGGTCAAGGGCGATGTGCACGACATCGGCAAGAACATCGTCGGCGTGGTGCTGGGCTGTAACGGCTACGACATCGTCGACCTCGGCGTGATGGTGCCGGCGGAGAAGATCCTGCAGACGGCGATTGCCGAGAAGTGCGACATCATCGGCCTATCCGGCCTGATCACTCCGTCGCTCGACGAGATGGTCCACGTCGCCCGCGAAATGCAGCGCCAGGGCTTCAGCCTGCCGCTGATGATCGGCGGCGCCACCACCTCCAAAGCCCATACCGCGGTGAAGATCGAGCCCAAGTACCAGAACGACGCGGTCATCTACGTCACCGACGCCTCGCGCGCCGTGGGCGTGGCGACCCAGCTGCTGTCCAAGGAAATGAAGCCGGCGTTCGTCGAGAAGACCCGCGCCGAATACGTCGAAGTGCGCGAGCGCACCGCCGCCCGCAGCGCGCGCACCGAACGCCTGCCCTACGCCGCAGCTGTGGCCAACAAGCCGCAGTTCGACTGGACCGGGCACCAGCCGACCGCGCCGACCTTCACCGGGGTCAAGGTGCTCGACGACATCGACCTCGCGGTGCTCGCCGAGTACATCGACTGGACGCCGTTCTTCATCTCCTGGGACCTGGCCGGCAAGTACCCGCGCATTCTCACCGACGAAGTGGTCGGTGAAGCGGCCACCGCGCTGTTCAAAGACGCCCAGGCGATGCTGAAGAAGCTGATCGACGAGAAGCTGATCAGCGCCCGCGCGATCTTCGGCTTCTGGCCGGCCAACCAGGTCGAGGACGACGACATCGAGGTCTACGGTGATAACGGCCAGCCGCTGGCCCGCCTGCACCACCTGCGCCAGCAGATCATCAAGCCGGACGGCAAGCCGAACCTGTCCCTGGCCGACTTCGTCGCGCCCAAGGACAGCGGCGTGACCGATTACGTCGGTGGCTTCATCACCACCGCCGGCATCGGCGCGGAAGAGGTGGCCAAGGCCTACCAGGACGCCGGCGACGACTACAACTCGATCATGGTCAAAGCGCTGGCCGACCGCCTCGCCGAAGCCTGCGCCGAGTGGCTGCACCAGGAAGTGCGCAAGCACTACTGGGGCTACGAGCCGGACGAACAGCTGAGCAACGAAGAGCTGATCAAGGAAGCCTACAAGGGCATCCGCCCGGCTCCCGGCTACCCGGCCTGCCCGGACCACACCGAGAAGAAAACCCTGTTCACTCTGCTCGACCCCGAAGCCGGCTTCGACAAGGCCGGGCGCAGCGGCGTATTCCTCACCGAGCACTACGCGATGTTCCCGGCAGCGGCCGTCAGCGGCTGGTACTTCGCCCACCCCGAGGCGCAGTACTTCGCCGTGGGCAAGGTCGACAAGGACCAGGTGCAAAGCTACACCGCCCGCAAACAGCAGGACCTGGCTGTCACCGAGCGCTGGCTGGCACCGAACCTGGGTTACGACGACTGAGGACTGGCCAGAGCCTGGGGCAATGAGGGTGGAAACTGCTGCGCGGCTTCCACCCTACTTGACCGACGCCCCGATCAGCGCCTAGACCTTGCAGAGCCTCACCTCAGGAACGTCCATGTCTCCCGCCACCTATGTCACCCGCCATCCCTCCGCCGGCCTGCTGTTCGTGCAGTTGCTCGGCGTGCTGCTCTACCCCTGGATGGAGGACACGCCAATCGGTCGCGCGCTGTTCGGTGCCTTCGGCCTGGTGGTGCTGGGGCTGGCGCTGCATGTGGTCAAGCGCAGTGCCGCGCAGACCTGGATCGCCGTGCTGCTGGCGGTACTGGTGCTGATGCTGTCGTTGATCGATGCGCTGATGCCCAGCCTGTTCCTCGAGTGGCTGATCGCGATACTCGAGGCGGCGTTCTACTTCTATGCCGCGACCGCGCTGATCATCTACATGAACAAGGACCAGCACGCGACCACCGACGAGCTGTATGCCGCCGGCGCGACCTTCACCCTGCTCGCCTGGGCTTTCGCCCACCTCTACACCTTCTGCCAGCTGCTGATCCCTGGCAGCTTCGCCGCGATGATCGAGCCGCAGGCCGCACGCAGCTGGATGGAACTGCTGTTCCTCAGCTTCACCACCCTCTCCGGCGTCGGCCTGGGCGATATCGTGCCGATCACGCCGATGGCCCGCTCGCTGGTGATGATCGAGGAGTTCGCCGGGGTGATGTACCTGGCGCTGGTGGTGTCGCGGCTGATCGCGCTGACGGTGATCAAGCGCTAAGCGTTAGCTTGGGATCATTCGTAGGGGAAGCGCCCTCGCCGGCTGTTCAGGAATAAAAAGCCCGCAGATGCGGGCTTTTTTCGTGGCGACTCAGCGGCTCACTTCTTCACCTCGAAGTCGCGGCCCCACAGGCGGATCGACTGCACGCCCTCGACCGGGCCCTCGAAGACGAATTTCTGCCGCACGCCGGTCTTCGCCGGGATGGTCACGTCGTCGGGATTGAGCAGGCCCGGCAGCGGCGCACTGGAATAGCCTTCCTGATCGATGGCCAGCAAGGCGCCGGTCTGGCGCAGGTTGATCAGGCGCAGTGGCTTTTCCGTGGTGTTCTTGAAGCCGAGCAAGGCGTTCAGGCTGCCATCCTCGGCGGTCTCGACCTTGAGCAGCTGCACGCTGACCTGGCCATCGAGCTGCTCCAGGCTGGAGACGACGATCGAACCGTCGCTGCCCTGGGCTGACTCACGGCCCTCGGTGACGCCATCCGTCACGCCGCCCAGCAGGTTCTTGCCCGCCGAAATCGCCGAGGACACGGCCGCCTTGGCGGAATCCTTGATCGCACTCGGGTCGGTTGCCGCTTCATCGGCAAAGGCGCTCGGCACGCCGAGTGCGAGGGCCAGGGCGATGGCCAGCGGTGAAATCCTGTTCATGATCGTACTCCTGTCATGGCGACGGCTAAGAGGCGCACAGATTGACCGCAGGCCGCGGAAAAAGCGAGGTGACGAAGGCGGATTTGCCGGCTGGCTAACGATTTTCCCGCCTGCGCTCCGCCCCATGCGAATGACTGGAAGCCCACGCAAAAACATCGAACTCCGGCGACGGGCAAAAGCTCCAAGCAATACGGGCCAGTCCGGCTCATTCGACGGAGCGAAACCATGTACAAGCAAACCCTGGCAGCACTGTGCGTACTGACGTCGGTCGTGGGTTGTTCGACCACCCCGGAAAATCCGGTGGACCACGTCACCTTCCGCCATGAACCCTTGGTCAAGCAGATCGAAGACGGCATGACCAAGCAACAGGTCCTGACCATCGGCGGCCCGCCCTCCACCGAAATCGACCGCACCGATGGCGCCGGCACCTGCAACAACTACGTGCTCAACCGCGATGGCCACGAGCAGGTCTACTTCGTCAGCTTCGACGGCAATGGCCGCGTCGACGACAAGGGCTTCCTGACCTGCGAGCAGCACGCGACCAATAACAAGGAAACGCGTATCTGACGTTTCGCGCAGACACAAAAAACCGCTGCCTGGGCAGCGGTTTTTTTATGCGTTGGCGTCTAGAAAATCAGCTGGAACAGGCCGATCACCACGATCAGGCCGATGATGAAGATGATGCCTATCGTACCGCCGAGAAATTTCAGCATTCTGGTGCTCCTTGTCGTTATCAGGGCATTCAGAATTGGGACAGCGTGGCGACAAGCTCGGTTCGAGCTAAATCGGCGGCTCAGCTGAACGTGGAGCTGGAACGACGGACGATCTTGATCGAGTGCTTGAGGGTCGGCTTGCGCGTGACGCTCACCGCACGACGCGTCACCGTGTCGATGGTGATGTTCCAGAAACCGGTGCTGGGCACGGTGATCTTCGCCGGGAACTTGTCGAACGCGCCGCCATGGTAGGTATGCCGGCCGCCATTCTTGAAGCTGCGGAAGTTGGCATCGTTCATCAGGCGGATATTGCACATCTGCGAGCATTCGATGATGACGATGTCGTCCTCGTTGAGGTGCTCGCGCTGGTGTATGTATTTCATCGGGGTTCCGTACAGCTTGCTGCGAAAGCGCGACGATAGCATGTGTCGGCCGCGCTAGCCTCCACGGCCTGCACCGCTGCGGCAATCGGGCGACCAAACGGCGGCAGCCTTGGGGTAGGCTTGAGCCTGGTGTTCGGCACAGGAAGCTCGGCCATGAAACCCCGTATCAGCGTGCTCACTCTGGCCGTCGACGACCTCGACCGCGCCCTGCGCTTCTACCGTGACGGCCTCGGCCTGCACAGCGACGGTATCGTCGGCAGCCAATTCGAACACGGCGCGGTGGTCTTCTTCGACCTGCAGCACGGCCTGAAACTGGCCCTCTGGCCGCGCACGAGCCTTGTCCACGACAGCGGTCTGGCGCCGCATGCCCCCAGCCCCGTCGAGTTCAGCCTCGGCCACAACGTCGCCAGCCGCGCGCAGGTCGATGCCGTCCTGGCCCAGGCCCACGCCGCCGGTGCACGACTGGTCAAGGCCGCCCACGAGACCTTCTGGGGTGGCTACGCCGGCTACTTCCAGGACCCGGACGGCCACCTCTGGGAAGTGGTCTTCAACCCGCAGCTGCTCCCCGATGACACGTGACCGACAGGTGTGGAAATGGACGTCAAAGCCGTACTGATCAAGCTCAAACCCGACTCGCAGGTCCATCTCGCCACCTGGCTGAGCGAAATCACCCGCCTCAAGGACGAAGCCATCACCTCGATCCGCAACGAAGGCATCAGTGTCGAATCCTGGTTCGAAGTGCAGATCGCCGGCGAGCAGTACCTGCTGGCCTACATCCGTGCAGGTGACGCCGCCAGGGCCGCGGAAGTGGCGGCCAGCTCTACCCTGGAAGTCGATCGCATGCACCAGCAGTTCAAGCGCGACACCTGGGAACGCAGCGGAATGATCGACTGCAAACTGCTGATCGACCTGCACAGCGAGGCCGAGTCGGCATGAATGCCACCATCGTCAGCGTTGCCGTGCCGCCCCACAGCGCCCTCGCCCTCTGGCTGAACGGCGCGGACTTTCACGATTGCCACGCCCTGAGCATCGCCGCCAACTTGAGCAGCGCGTTGCAGCTGTACCTGACGGTGGTGCGGCAAACGCCGGGCTGGGTCGATGTCCTGATGCGCCTGCGCAATCGCGTGGTGGCGCTGTTCGGCCTGAAGAATCTTGGCGGGCTGGCGGACGTGCCCGCGACCCGGCAGGCCGCCGACTACCGCGTTGGCGACCGCGTGGGGATTTTTTCCCTGCTGCACCTGAGCGACGACGAGGTGATTCTCGGCGACGCCGACCGGCATCTGGAGGTGCGGGTGTCGGTGTGCAAGGTGCCGCACGCAGAGGGCATATTGCTCGCGGTATCGACCGTGGTGCACATCCACAACCGCCTCGGCCGGGTGTACATGGCCCTGGTCGGCCCGGTCCACCGGCGGATCGTCCCGGCGATGCTGCGCCGGGCCGCCCGTGTGCTCGATACGCGCTAGGCCTCGGCCAGGCCGCGTTCGTAGTCGCTGAAGTAGCCCTTGGCCAGCTCGACCTTCTGTTTCTCGCTGAGCAGCTTGCCGGCCATCTGGAAGAACTTCTGCTCCTCTTCCTTGAGGTGATGGAAGACCTTTTCCTCGAGCTTCTTGGCCATCGCCAGCCATGCCGGGCTGGAGCGCTCGAGTTCGTCGAGCTGTTCGATCATCTCGTCCATCTCGTGGTGCTCGGCGATGGCATGGCGCGACAGGTCGACGCCGTTGTCGTACTCCAGCAGCGGGCTGTAGAAGTGCCGCTCCTCGGCCCGTTCGTGGGCCTGCAGCTCGGCTTTGAGCTGTTTGTAGGCCGCGTCGCGCTCCGGGGTGTCGCCGCTGGTGGCGATCACCGCCCGGGCATAGCCGCGCTGCTTCTCGTGGCTTTCGCGCAAGGCTTCGAAAATATTCATCGGTGGATCTCCGTATCAGGCCATTCATGCATACCGGCGAGCCGGCAGGCGGGTGTCCGACCGGCAACTGCCAGGGCCCCACACAGAGCAGACCCTGGCCGGACAGACACGGTTCAACCCCTTTCGCGCCGCCGGCCGGCGTGGTTTCGTGCCTGCCCCGGTGGTAGGATTCGCGCCCCATGCGCATCCCCGACATCCACCAACGCCTCGCCGATCTCGGCGCCCTGCCTGCCCATAGCGGTCGGGTGGTGCGTGCCTGGCTGCAGGGCAAGCCGCTGAACACCGGCACCCGCCGCCAGCAGAGCGAGAACTTCCTGCCGCTGTCGGTGCGCGCCGGCCTGCCGCAGCTCAGCGATGACCTCGACAACCTGGTGCGCCTGCGCTCCGAACACCCGGCCAGCGACGGCTCGGCGCGCCTGCTGGTAGCGCTCAACGACGGCCAGATGGTCGAGAGCGTGCTGCTGCCGCGTGGTGGCCTGTGCGTGTCCAGCCAGGTAGGTTGTGCGGTGGGCTGTGTGTTCTGCATGACCGGCAAGAGCGGCCTGCTGCGCCAGCTCGGCAGCGCCGAGATCGCCGCCCAAGTGGCCCTGGCGCGGCGTTTTCGGCCGGTGAAGAAAGTGGTGTTCATGGGCATGGGCGAGCCGGCGCACAACCTCGACAACGTGCTCGAAGCCATCGACCTGCTCGGCACCGACGGCGGCATTGGCCACAAGAACCTGGTGTTCTCCACCGTCGGCGACCCGCGCGTGTTCGAACGCCTGCCGCAGCAACGGATCAAGCCGGCCCTGGCCCTGTCGCTGCACACCACCAACGCCGAGCTGCGCCAGCACCTGCTGCCGCGCGCGCCGCGCATCGACCCCGAGGAACTGGTCGAGCTGGGCGAAGACTACGCCCGCCGCTTCGACTACCCGATCCAGTATCAGTGGACACTGCTCGCCGGCATCAACGACAGCCAGGAGGAACTCGACGGCATCCTGCGCCTGCTCAAGGGCAAGTACGCGGTGCTCAATCTGATCCCCTATAACAGCCTGGAAGACGACGAGTTCCAGCGCCCGCGGGGCGAGCGCATCGTGCAGATCGTGCGCTACCTGCACAGCCGCGGCGTTCTCACCAAAGTGCGCAATTCCGCCGGCCAGGACATCGACGGCGGCTGCGGCCAGCTGCGTGCCCGCGCGGTGGACATCGTCAACACTACGCGCCTGCGGCGCCCGCCGAGCTGACGCTTGCCCACGGAGGGGCGGCGGGCCATGCTCGCGCCTTCGTGCCACAGAGCCCCGCCATGTTCACGCTGCTTCGCCGCATTCTCTGGTTATCGCTACCACCCTGCCTGTTCGGCTTGCTTCTACCCTGGCTGCTGCGCTCGTTCGCCCATCATCAGGGCGCGCTGATCTGGCTGCTCGAGCTGGCGGTGCACTGGCAATGGCTGTTTCTCGCCGGCCTGCTGGGCGGTAGCGCACTCGCCCTGCTGGTGCAGCGGCGCTGGCTACCGGTCCTGCTAGCCGCGCCGTTGCCATGGCTCAGCGCTGCACCGAGCCTGCCCGAAAGTGAAGGTGCACCACAGCTACGCCTGGCCAGTGCCAACCTCAACCTCGACAACCGTGACGCCGGTGCCCTGCGCGACTGGTTAGCGCTGGTGCAGCCGGACGTGGTGGTACTGCAGGAGCTGTCGCCCGCGTTCGCCCAGAGCCTGCAGCCGCTACCCGGCTATCTCTATCGCAGCCTGAGCCCGCAGCCATCACCGTTTGGTATCGGCGTACTGTCGACTATGCCGTTGCTCGATCCACGGGTGATCACGGACGACGAAGGCGTTCAGCGCATCGAGACCGGCCTGCTCATCCCCGGTTGCCGTGTCGAGTTGACTGTTTTGCATCCGATGCCGCCCATCTCGCCGCGGCAACGGGCGCGCCGTGATCGCACTCTGAGTGAGCTGGCGCAGCACAAGCAGAAGCCCAGCCTGCTGGCCGGCGACCTCAATACCAGCCCGTGGGCGCCGGCTTTCGTCGCGTTGCAGATGCAGGGCTGGCGGCGTGCTAGTGGACTGATGCCGACCTGGGGCGGTCCGCTGGGTATTCCCATCGACCACGTTGTGGCGTCCGCGCACTGGCAGGTAGTCAGACAGTCGCGCGGCCCGAGTCTGGGCTCGGACCACCTGCCGGTGTTGGTCGATCTCAGGCTGCAGCAAGACTGCCCCGCAGCGCAGCCCTAGCTGTTCCACTCGCGGGGTCAACTCGGCTAGGCTCAGCGTTCGCGCTTACTCACCGGAGCTGCCATGCGCCCGCTATCGCACATTACTCATCTCCTGCTTGGGCTCGTGCTCTGCACGTCCAGCTACGCCGGCCCGTTGCGTGACCTGCTGCAGGAGCGCCGCGAAGAGCGTCTGGAAAACCGCAACCAGGCCGCGCTACCCGCGGGCGGCCGGGTGTTGCGCGATCAGGCCTACGGCAGCGACCCGCGTCAGCGCTTCGATGTCTATCTGCCGGCGCAGGCCAAGGCTGCGCCGATCATCTTCATGGTCCATGGTGGTGGCTGGTACACCGGCGACAAGGCGATGTCCGCGGTGGTGGACAACAAGGCCGCACACTGGCTGAAGCGGGGTTACGTGCTGGTCTCCAGCAATTACCGGCTGATCCCCGAGGCGGGCCCGCTGCTGCAGGTCGAGGATATCGCCCTGGCCTTCGCCACGGTGCAGCGCCAGGCACCGAGCTGGGGCGGCGACCCTGGCCGGATCGTGCTCATGGGCCATTCCGCCGGCGCTCACCTGGTCAGCCTGCTCGCCAGCGACCCGCGCCTGGCTGCAAAGGCCAAGCCGCTGTGGCTGGGTACGGTGGCACTGGACAGCGCCGCGTTCGATGTCAGCGCGATCATGCGCGAGCGCCATTACCCGCTGTACGACAAGGCCTTCGGCACGGACCAGGCGCTGTGGCGCGCGGCATCGCCAATCACCGCGCTGACGGCCTCAGCCAGACCCTTCCTCGCCGTATGCTCCACCCGCCGCACCGAAGCCTGCGCTCAGGCCGACGCCTTCGCCAAGCACGCTACTGACCTGGGCGTTTCGGTCACGATCCTGCGCAAGGACTATTCGCACAAACAGATCAACCAGCTACTCGGCGCAGACCCGACCTACACCGCCGAAGTCGATGCCTTTCTCAGTGGCCTAGACACCTTTCCAGCACCTGCTGCTGACCGCTAAAGCAGTTCGATATTTTTCGGCACCTCAGTGAGTGACCAGCACTGGATAGCAAACCTGCGCACGCACCCTTCTCGATGCGGACCGGCGGAGTGAACATCAGCGCCACGTGATGCCGCAGTCGCAGCTGTTGCAGATCGCCGGGCGCCTGATCGACCTGACCCCGCTGCTGACCGGGCTCAACGTGCGCAGCCGCGACTTTCACTAGCTATACGGCTGCCGGCTCGTTCAGAAGATGTAATCGGTGGTGATGAAGCCCGACTCGCGGTTGCGGATGATCTCGCTGATCAGTTCTTTGTTCTCCGGGTTGAAGCGGGTCGCCACCAGGGTGCGGATGGAGAACACGCGCAGGGCGTCCTGCACCGACAGGGTGCCTTCGGCGGAATTCTTGCGGCCGTTGAAGGGAAAACTGTCCGGGCCACGCTGGCACTGGGCATTGATGTTGATGCGACCGACCTGGTTGACGAAGGCATCGACCAGGCGGCCGACTTGCGCCGAGTCGTTACCGAAGATGCTCAGCTGCTGGCCGTAGTCGGAATGCAGCACGTAGTCGATCACCTCCTTCACCTCACGGTATGGCACCACGGGCACCAGCGGGCCGAACTGTTCTTCCTGGTAAAGGCGCATGGCCGGCGTCACCGGGCTCAGCAGCGCCGGGTAGAAGAAGCTCTGCCGGTGCGTGCCGCCGCCCGGGTTGACCACCCGTGCGCCCTTGGCCACGGCGTCGTCGAGCAGGTCGCTGAGGTACTCGACCTTGCCCGGTTCGGGCAGCGGGGTCAGCGCCACGTCGTCATCCCAGGGCATGCCGGGTTTCAGCGCGGCGAGCTTGGCGGTGAATTTCTCGAGGAAGGCATCGAGCACCGTCTCGTGCACGAAGAGGATCTTTAGCGCCGTGCAGCGCTGGCCGTTGAACGACAGCGCGCCGGTGATGGCCTCGTTCACCGCGTTGTCGAGGTCGACCTGCGGCAGGACGATGCCCGGGTTCTTCGCATCCAGGCCCAGCGCGGCACGCAGGCGATGCGGGCGTGGGTGCAGCTTCTTCAGGTCACTGGCGCCCTTGTGCGTGCCGATGAAGGCGAACACGTCGATCTTGCCGCTGGCCATCAGCGCGCTGACGGTCTCGCGGCCGCGGCCGTAGATGACGTTGATCACCCCGGGCGGGAAGCTGTCGCGAAACGCCTCGAGCAGCGGGCGGATCAACAGGACGCCGAACTTGGCCGGCTTGAACACCACGGTGTTGCCCATGATCAGTGCCGGAATCAGCGTGGTGAAGGTCTCGTTCAGCGGGTAGTTGTACGGCCCCATGCACAGCGCCACGCCAAGCGGCACGCGGCGGATCTGCCCGAGGGTACCTTGCTCCAGCTCGAAGCGGCTGGAATGGCGATCCAGCTCCTTGAGCGATTCGATGGTGTCGACGATGTAGTCGCAGGTGCGGTCGAACTCCTTCTGCGAGTCCTTGAGGTTCTTGCCGATCTCCCACATCAGCAGGTGCACCACCGCCTCGCGCTGTTCGCGCATGCGCGTGAGGAAGCCTTCGACATGCTGGATGCGCTCGGCCACGCGCAGGTTCGGCCACAGGCCCTGGCCGTGGTCGTAGGCCTGCACGGCGGCATCCAGGGCAGTCAGCGCAGCTTCGGCGTCGAGCAGCGGCGTGCTGCCCAGCAGCACCTGCTCATCGCCCTGTTCGGTGGCCAGGAAGATCGGGCTGCGCACGCTCACCAGCGGGCCGTCCCAGCGGCGCAACTCGCCATTGACCAGGTACTCGCGCTGCTCGATGGGCGCGCCCTGGCGGTAGCGTTCGGGAATGTCGGCGGCGCGGGGAAAGAGGCTGTTGAGTTGGCGTGCTGTGCTCATGATTCTGCCTGGAGAAGGATTATCGAGCGCCTGGGATCGGCACCTGGAGTTACGCGGACTGCCGCGCGCGGATGCCGACAGTGACCTGCTCAGCCCGTGAGTTCATTGTAGGAGCCGATGCAGCGTCGGCTCAGCTCAGCAACTGCAAGGCTTCGGCGCTGGCGGCCTGGATGCGCGCCCAGTTACCCTGGCGAATCCACGCGCGCTCCATCATCCAGGTACCGCCCACACACATCACGTTGGGCTGCGCCATGTAGCTGCGCACGTTGTCCGGGGTGACGCCGCCGGTTGGGCAGAACCGCACGTTGCCGAACGGCCCGCCAAGCGCCTTGAGCGCCGCGACGCCACCGGAAATCTCCGCGGGGAACAACTTGAAGCGACGATATCCGAGGGCGTAGCCGAGCATGATTTCCGAGGCGCTGCTGATCCCCGGCAACAGCGGCAGCGGGCTGTATACGCCGGCACGCAACAGCTCGGCGGTGCAGCCGGGGGTCACGATGAACTGCGCGCCGGCAGCTTCGGCCTCGGCCAGCATCAGCTCGTCGAGCACGGTGCCAGCACCCACGCAGAGGTTGGGCCGCTGCTCGCGCAGGGTGCGAATGGCGCCCAGGCCATGCTCGGAGCGCAGGGTGATCTCCAGCGTCGACAGGCCGCCCGCAGCCAGGGCATCGGCCAGCGGCAGCACATCCTCTTCGCGCTCGATGGTGATCACCGGCAGGATGCGCGCACGGGCACACAGCGTGTCAATCCGCTCGACCTTGTCGGCCATGCTTGGAACGGCATCACGCCGGCTCGCACTGCGTTGCGAAATGCTGCTCATGGCGGATTCCTCGGGCTCAGGGGCACCAGTAGATTTCGAGTGGCTCGCGCAGGAAGGCGCGGATCGGCATCTGCGCCGCATCCGTACCCGCCAGGGCCTGGCGCAAGGTGGCGAGCTTGGTCAGGCCCTCGATGGCCAGCAGGGTCAGGCGCGCGCTAGCGAGTACCGGCAACGTCAGGGTCAGGCGCTGACGCGGTACCGTAGGCGCCTGCATCGGCAGACAGCGCCGCGGGCAATCGGCGCTCAGGGCCCGGTCGAGGTTGGCGCTGGCCGGGAACAGCGAGGCGCAGTGGCCGTCTTCGCCCATGCCCAGCACCAGCACATCGATCAGTTGCGGGAGCTCGCTCAGGGCCTGTTCGGCCAGCTGCGCGGCCTCTTCCAGGCTCGGCGCCGCCTGGTACAGGCCGATGAAGCGCGCCTTGGCCGCACGCTCCTGCAACAGATGGCGACGCACAAGGCCTTCGTTGCTGTCGGCGTGGGCCACCGGCACCCAGCGCTCGTCCGCCAGGCTCACCGTCACCCGCGACCAGTCCAGCTCCTGTTGCGCCAGACGCTGGAAGAACGGGATCGGACTGCGCCCGCCGGACACCACCAGGCTCGCCGCGCCGCGTTCGGCGATAGCGCCGCGCAGCGCATTGGCCACGCTGACCGCCAGTTCGCTGGCCAGCTGTTGCGCAGTACCCAGGCCGAAGCCCAGCACATGCGTGGGAAGTTCGAGATCAGAAATCGCCATACCAGTCCTTGCCGTCACGGGTGATCAATGCAATGGAGGCCGCCGGCCCCCAGGTTCCTGCCGTATAAGGTTTGGGCGCGCTGCCCTGTCGCTGCCAGCCGGCGATCAGTTGATCACACCACTGCCAGGCGTACTCGACTTCGTCCTTGCGTACAAACAGATTCTGGTTGCCCTTCATCACTTCCAGCAGCAGGCGTTCGTAGGCATCGGGGATGCGCATGCTGCGGTAGGTGTCGGAAAAACTCAGCTGCAGCGGGCCACTGCGCAACTGCATGCCCTTGTCCAGACCCTGCTCCTTGGTCATCACCTGCAGGGAAATACCCTCGTCCGGTTGCAGGCGGATGATCAAGCGGTTACTGATCAACGGCCGCTGCTCGGGAGCGAAGATGTAGTGCGGCGGCTCCTTGAAGTGGATGACGATCTGCGACAGCTTCTGCGGCATGCGCTTGCCCGTGCGCAGGTAGAACGGCACGCCTGCCCAGCGCCAGTTGCGCACCTCGGCGCGCAGGGCGACGAAGGTCTCAGTGTCGCTCTGCGTGTTGGAGTTTTCCTCCTCGAGATAGCCCGGCACCACCTTGCCTTTGATGCTGCCGGCCACGTACTGACCACGCACGACCTGCTGGCCAAGCTGTTCGGCGGTGATCGGCGCCAGCACCTTGAGCACCTTGACCTTCTCGTCGCGAATGCTGTCGGCCGAGAGGTCCGAGGGCGGGTCCATGGCGATCAGGCAGAGCAACTGCAGCAGGTGGTTCTGGATCATGTCGCGCAGTTGCCCGGCCTGGTCGAAATAGCCCCAGCGCCCCTCGATGCCGACCTGCTCGGCCACGGTGATTTCCACGTGGGAGATGTGGTTCTGGTTCCACTGGGTCTCGAACAGGCTGTTGGCGAAACGCAGGGCGATCAGGTTCTGCACCGTCTCCTTGCCCAGGTAATGGTCGATGCGATAGATGCGGCTCTCGGGGAAATGCCGGGCCACCGCCTCGTTCACCGCACGGGACGATTCCAGGTTGTGGCCGATGGGCTTCTCCAGCACCACGCGGGTTCGTGCGGCCAGGCCAACCTCGGCCAGCCCGGCGCAGATCGCCCCGTAGACCTTGGCCGGCGTGGCGAAGTAGGCGATCAGCCGCTCGGCCGTAGCCACACGTTCGGCCAGCAGCGTATAAGCCTCGGTGCTGAGAAAATCCATGCTCATGTGATCGAGACGGGCGAGGAAACGCTGCAGGGTGGCGGCGTCGATCTCCTGCGCCGGCACGTAGTTTTGCAGGTGGCCCTCGATCACCACCAACTGTGTGTTCTCACCCTGCTCGCGGCCGAGGGCGAGGATGCGCGTGTCGGCATGCAGCAAGCCGGCACGGTCCAGCTGGTAGAGGGCGGGAAACAGCTTGCGCAGCGCCAGGTCGCCAAAGCCGCCGAACAGGGCGAAGGTGCAGGACTCGACAGGGTCAATGCTGACTGTCTGGGGTCTCTCGTCAAACATGGCCATATGGATACACCTGAGAAAGCGGTCCTGGGGCAGCGCGCACGCCGGGCAAACAAGCAGTGGCCGCCGACGGCGAGGCGCGACTCACCGCAGCACAGTGCATGACGGGTGACCCATCTGAACGCCCGGTGTTCCCCGTGACGGACGAACAGCCGGCACACCACAGGCAGCAAACGCCGGATTGAGGCGGTAGCACAGGCTGTCCCCAGCGGCAGGTCGCACCGCCTGCAACGCAGAGCTTAGCGGCGCTGTTGCAATGCCACGCCGGCTCCTTCCAGGCCTGGGTAGTCGGCGGTCACCAGCCATACCGGAACGCCTTCGAAATAACCGCTCATGCAGCCCTTGCTGGAGAACGCGCGCAAAAAACCGCTGGCCTGGAAAAACGCTGCGAAGCGCGGCACCATCCCGCCGACGATGTATACGCCGCCGCGCGCACCGAGGGTCAGCACGTTGTTGCCGGCAACCCGGCCAAGCCACACGCAGAACTGGTCGAGCACCTGCACCGCCAGCGAATCGCCGGCCAACGCTGCCGCGGTGAGCTGCGCGGGCGAGTTCAGCGTCGGCGTCTGCCCATCCACCGTGCACATGGCCAGGTACAGTTGCAGCAGCCCCCTGCCGCTGAGCACGTCCTCGGCGCGCACGTGGCCGAGCTGATTGAACAGCTGCTGCCATAACTGCGCCTCGCGCGGGCTGCCGATGGGCAGGTCGACATGCCCGCCCTCGCCCGGCAACGCCTGCCAGCGGTCTTCGCCCAGCGACAGCAAGGTGCCGACACCGAGGCCGGTGCCCGGCCCGATCACCACCGCCGGGCTGCCGACCTCGGCCACGCCGGGGCAGATCGGCACGCGCTGATGCTCAGCCACGCGGGTCATGCCCAGGGCCATCGCGGTGAAGTCGTTGATCAGCAGCAGCTCCTGCACCTGCAGGGCCGCGCAGAACGCGCCGCGGCTCAGGCGCCAGTGGTTGTTGGTGAAGCGAAAATGCTCGCCGCTCACCGGCCCGGCCACCGCCAGGCACACCGAACCGATGCTGCCCGGCGCCAGGCCGAGGTCGGCGAGGTAACGGCTGATCGCCTGCTCCGGGCTGGCGAAGTCAGCGGTCGCCAGGACGCGCACCGAGGTCAGTTGCTGGTCATGCCACAGGGCGAAACGCGCGTTGGTGCCGCCGATGTCGCCGACCAACGCCAACGTCAACGCAGCGTTTCCAGGTTCGAGGTGAACGCGCTGGCGCCCTGCTCCGCCGAGCTGAAGGACGCGCGCATGAAGGCGAACAGCTCGCGACCGCAGCCCACGCCCTGCCCGCTGGGCGGCGTGGCCAGCTCACGCGCGGCCAGTTCGGCCGGGTCGATCAGTACCTGCAGGGTGCCGGCCTCGCCATCCACGCGAATCCTGTCACCGTCACGCACCCGCGCCAGCGGACCTCCGTCGAAGGCCTCTGGGCAGACGTGGATCGCCGCCGGGATCTTGCCCGAGGCGCCGGACATGCGCCCATCGGTGACCAGGGCCACCTTGAAGCCGCGGTCCTGCAGCACGGCGAGGAACGGCGTCATCTTGTGCAGCTCGGGCATGCCGTTGAAGCGCGGCCCCTGGAAACGCATCACGGCGACCAGGTCCTGTTCCAGCTGGCCGGCCTTGAAGGCGTCGGCCAGTTCCTGCTGATCGTGGAACACCCGCGCCGGTGCCTCGACCACCTGATGCTCGGGCGCCACGGCGGAGACCTTCATCACCCCACGGCCAAGGTTGCCGACCATCACGCGCAGGCCGCCCTCGGCGGAGAACGGCCGCGACACGGGACGCAGGATCTTCTCGTCGAGGCTCTCGCTACGGCCTTCGCGCCATACCAGCTGGCCATTCTCGAGGAACGGCTCCTGGGTGTAGCGACGCAGGCCGCGGCCCATCACCGTGTTGACGTCCTCATGGAGCAGCCCGGCGTCGAGCAGCTGGCGCACCATGAAGGCCACGCCACCCGCGGCATGGAAGTGGTTGATGTCGGCCTTGCCGTTGGGATAGACGTGGGCCAGGGTCGGCACCACCTCGGAGAGGTCGGCCATGTCCTGCCAGGTCAGCTGGATGCCGGCGGACTGGGCAATCGCCGGCATGTGCAAGGTGTGGTTGGTCGAACCGCCAGTGGCGTGCAGGGCGACGATGGAGTTGACCAGCACGCGTTCGTCGATGATCTCGCCCAGCGGTAGGAAGCTGCCGCCCTGTTTGGTCAGGCGCACCACCTGGCGCGCGGCCTCGGCGGTCAGGGCCTCGCGCAGCGGCGTGTTCGGGTTGACGAAGGACGAGCCCGGCAGGTGCAGGCCCATCATCTCCATCAGCATCTGGTTGGTGTTGGCCGTACCGTAGAATGTGCAGGTACCGGGCGCGTGATAGGCCTTCATCTCCGACTCGAGCAGCTCGTCACGACTGGCCTTGCCCTCGGCGTAGCGCTCGCGCACATCGGCCTTTTCCTTGTTCGACAGCCCGGAGGGCATCGGCCCGGCAGGAATGAACAGCGACGGCAAGTGCCCGAAGCGCAGTGCGCCCATCATCAGGCCGGGGACGATCTTGTCGCAGACACCGAGGAACACCGCGGCATCGAACATGTTGTGCGACAAGGCCACGGCGGTGGACATGGCGATCACTTCGCGGCTGGCGATACCGATCTCCATGCCCGGCTCGCCCTGGGTCACGCCATCGCACATGGCCGGCACACCACCGGCGACCTGGCCGACCGAGCCGATATCGCGCAGCGCCTGGCGGATCCGCTCCGGGTACACCTCGTAGGGTTGATGAGCCGAGAGCATGTCGTTGTAGGCGGTGACGATGGCGACGTTGGCCGAGTCCATCAGGCGCAGGCGCTGCTTGTCGTCGCTGCCGCAACCCGCCACGCCGTGGGCGAAGTTGGCGCACTGCAGCTTGCCGCGCATCGGCCCTTCGCTGGCGGCCGCATGGATCATCGCCAGGTAACGCGCGCGGGTGGCGCGGCTGCGTTCAATCAGGCGCTCGGTGACTTCAAGAACACGCGGATGCATGGCAATCCACTCCGACTGGGTATCTGGTTTTTATACCGATCAAAGCAGGGCACAGCAAACGAGCGCTCTGCAGCCACGGGAACAGGTTGCCGTTAACGACAACAATCTTCCCCGCTACTGATTGGGACACTGTGTCGGCGAAATGGTGTAACCAAGCCCCGAAAAGCGGACGCACGTCATCGCGTCGCCGAATACCGGGCAACCGCACATGAAGAGAAAGAGACTTGGGAGACACACAACCCGAGCGGGTTATGGAGGCGGCCCCACCAGCCACACCCCGGCACACAATGTTCCCGCCGTGGCTGCTTCCTTCCGGACCTGACCGGATGGAGTGTTTGCACTCCTCGCAGCTTGCTGAAAGCTGCACTGCGTCTGGACTGGTGAGAGGCGATGGGGTTTCACCGACATTCTTTTCGGGCGAACAATCATGCCTGAAACAAGGCCAAAAATCTGGGGTGTGACCAGCAGTGTTCCACTTTGCTGTACCACTCTGGTGTACCACTTTGACTTACATCACCCGACGCGGAGCCGTGTACTACCTAAACTTGCGGCTACCTAAGCACCTCTACCCCAACCGTACCACTCTCCGCCTGAGCCTCAGCATCAGAGACCGAAGGGCCGCCGTATTCATTGCATCTGAGCTTGCTCGTCTAGTGCACGAGTGAATAGCCCCAGACTCCCTAGAGACCCCCAAGCCTCATAATGAGGCCCACTAGGAGGTGTCATGAGCTTCCCCGAAGATTCAACATCGAAGCGGTCAAGCAAGTGGCCGAGCGCGACCTGCCTGTCGCCTAGGTAGCCACCCGGTTAGGCACGCCTTGTTATGAATGGGGCAGTTATCCACCCCACCCTCCATTAAGCGCTAAAGCTGTTATGACGTATGGCAAACGGGCGAGCAGAAAGCGCACCCGTTGGCCCGCCGGTAGTAGACGCGCGCAGCAAGAACCGCCCCCTGACAGCCAGAGTGGTAACCAAGGTAATGCTGATTCTGCGGCAACGGCATGTATGCACACCCTTCCTTGTGCACCTCATTGTCACCATTGGCTTGAGCCACTTTATTCACACAGTACTGGTACATGGCCTTCTCCTCAGCGCTTCTTGTCAGACTGCGAAACCACCGAACCTGCAAGGCTTTTCGTGGCATCACTGTACTTGTCGCTTTGGAGCGCCTTGGCAGCTTTGGCCTCCATTTCAGCGCTAGTCTGCTTACTCGTTGAGTGCTGAGCCAAGGCCGAGCCTGCTAGGCTTTTGGCGATTGCTGAGGCGTTGGGATCACGCAGCGTCTCCGCTGCTTTCTTGGCGATGTCCGAGGACGTCTGCTTGGAATTAGGCATGATAGGCTCTCCTATGTTGCCGGTTCAGTGGAAAAACCAGACCCCAAAAAGGAGAACCGTTCAGCACTGAGCAGTTGACGCTACCGTCACTTGTTGGCTCAATGTGAACCCTTATCAGGGTCTGGCACGGTCGCTACCGTCTGGCCTCTGGTGGTGCGGATGGGTACGTTCGGTCGCCAAACTTGTGCGTACTCATTCGCAGCTTTTACCTTTCGCTCAGTCCTCTTTCGAGGCAGTAGCTACGCTGAAAACCCAACATATAGGGAGCCTTCAGCGCTTGAGACCCAAGATAGTGCGGTGCTCAGGCGAAGGCAAGCCCGCAAATCTTTACCGCCTGTGGATAAATCTGTGGGTTACTTTGGTGCAAGTTTCGCCAAGCCCCGTAGATACTGTGTTTTTCAACAGTGCACCGTTCGTCGGATTTAAAAAATACCCTTTGATTCGTGAACATGAAACATACGGCTACCTGCACACGGCTCAACAAAGGGTTATTCAAAATCCCTCATAGAGAACAAAAAGGAGCTGGCTAGAGACGACATTCGCAGTCGTACAGGCTGACCTCTAGCTCGGGCAGTACCGCTTGCTCTGTGGGGAGATGTAGAGATTTCCAAACCCGCCCCAACTCGATTAGCTAGCAGGGAGCAATGGGGCAATCGAGAGCTTGTCGAGCAGAATCAAGCAGATGTAGGCTGCCGCCTTGGAACACTTTTGTGTTCTACACGGCTGTCACACTTCGAGATTTTTGACTTAGAAATCCTTGAGAATTCAAGGACTTACGATATGGAGGCGACCCCACCAGCCACACCCCGGCACACAATGTTCCCGCTGTGGCTGCTCCCTTCCGGGCCTGACCAGGTTAACGGGTAATCGTTGCGGGGGGACCGATGGGGCCACCATAACGAAGCCCGTCAGGCGACGGGCCGCGCCATTGTACTGGTTCGAAACAAACTTACAACCGCTTCAACCACTTACGGACGAACAAGGCCTCAGACGCGGAAACGTCCGACCAGTTGCGCCAAACCGGAGGACAGCTCGGACAGGCGCTGGCTGGCTTGCGTGCTCTGCTCGGACGTCTGCGCCGCCTCGTTGGACAGGTCGCGGATGTCGCTGATGTTGCGTGCGATCTCCTCGGTCACCGCGCTCTGCTCTTCGCAGGCGGTGGCGATCTGCGCGGCCATGTCGTTGATCCGCGCCACCGAGTCGCCGGTGGCGGACAGCGCATCGTCGACGCCGGCAGCGCGGTCGACGCTGTCGCGCGCCTTGACGCTGCCCGAGTGCATGGCCTTGACCGCGTTCTGCACACCGGACTGCAAGCGCTCGATCATCTGCTGGATGTCCTTGGTCGAGTCCTGGGTGCGTGCGGCCAGCGCCCTCACCTCGTCGGCGACCACGGCAAATCCCCGGCCCTGCTCGCCCGCTCGCGCCGCCTCGATGGCCGCGTTGAGCGCCAGCAGGTTGGTCTGCTCGGCGATGCCCTTGATCACCGCCAGCACCGCGCCGATGTTGGCGGTTTCCTGGGCCAGGGTCTGGATGGTGTCGGAGGCGCCCTCCACTTCCTGGGCCAGCTGACGAATCGCATGGATGGTCGCACCGACCACCTGTGCGCCCTCGCGCGACTGCACCTCGGCACCGCGCGCGGCATCGGCGGCGTTCTGCGCATTGCGCGCCACCTCGTGCACCGCCGCGCTCATCTCGGTAGCCGCCGTGCTGACCTGATCCACCGCCGCATGCTCGCTGTTGATCAGACGATCATTCGCCGCCGCCATCCCCGCCAGGCTCTGCGCCGAATCGGCGACCTCGCCGGTGACCCGACCGACCTCCTTGATCAGCGGCTGCAGCTTGTCGAGGAAGCGGTTGAAGGCATGGCTGAGCTTGCCCAGCTCGTCGCGTGACATCACTTCCAGGCGTACGCGCAGGTCGCCATCGCCATCGGCGATCTGTTCGATGCGGTTGAGCAGGTTGTGCAGCGGACGGGTAATCAGGATCGGGAAGCCAAGCACCAGCACCACGCAGATCAACAGGCCGACGGCGATGATCGCGCCCTGCTGCCAGCTGCGCTTCTCGCCCAGGGCGATGGCGGCCTGGCCTTCGGCATTGGCGGCGTTGTCTTCCAGCTCGCCGAGCTGGTCGATCGGCCCACGCATGATCTCGAACTGCGCTTCGCTGTCGCCGAAGCTCAGCGCGGAAGCGGCATCGGGATCGCTGCTGGCCAGTTCGAGCACGCGGTTGGAGGTCGCCTTCCACTGCGCCCAGCCACGGTCGAAATCGGCGACCAGCTTCAGCGCTTCACTGCTCGGCTGCATCTGCGCGTACTTGTGCACGCGGTCAGCCGCCTGCTGGATGTTTTCCGCGTGCGCCGCACGCAGCCCGGCGATGTGCTCGCCGGCCGCTTCGTCGAGCAGCCCGCGCTCGGCCACCAGTGCCTGGTAGAGGTCACGGTCGGCATTCAGCAGCAGGCTGATCGCCGGCAGCGAACGCTGGGTCAGGCGGCTGCTGGAGTCCGCCACCTGGCTGATGCCCTGCATGCCGAGCGCGCCCATCAGCACCAGCAGCACCGCCAGGAGAAAAATCGGCAGGGCAATCTTCCAGCGAAACGCGAGGTCGGCAAATATGCGAAGCATGATGAAACTCCAGCGGCAGATGGTCGTGTTGTTATGCCCTGAGCATAGCCAGTTTTGCGCCGTTGCAGTGCGTCCGATGCGCGCAGCAGAGCCTGCCGGCTGGCACCTGCGTGACAAGCCGCCAACGGCGGCTATGGTTGTCGACAGCGGGCGCTTACGACCCGCCTCCGCCCCGCCCTGACGCTCGCCCGAAGTCCGGCAGTGCCGCGCCAATGCAGGAGCCCTCGGCAACCGCCCCAGGAGCGCCCCATGGTCAGCAGACACACGCCCTTCCACCCGATCATCTATGTACGCGGCTATGCCATGACGCCCTCGGAGATCGACGCCACCAGCGCCGACCCGTTCTGCGGCTTCAACCTTGGCTCCACGGTGTACCGCGCGGTGGCCAACCGGCAGAAACAGCCGCGCAAGTTCATCTTCGAGTCACCGGTGATTCGCCTGGCATCGGACTTCGGCTACCGCGACGTCTACGAGGACGGCTACGACATCCTCGACGCCGAGTGGCACGACGACCCCGAGCATCGCCTGAACAGCCGTTCGATCATCGTTTATCGCTATTACGACGAGGCTTCGACCTTGCTCGGCATCGGCAAGGTGCCGAGCCTGGAGGTCTTCGCCAGCAAGCTCGGCGAACTGATCCTCAAGGTCCGCGAGCTGGTCTGCGGCAACCCGGACAACGCCATCGCCCCGGCGGACTTTCGCTGCTACCTGGTGGCGCATTCGATGGGCGGCCTGGTCTGCCGTGGCCTGCTGCAGAACCCCAAGCTCGACAGCAAAGGCGCGGCGAAATACGTCGACAAGTTCTTCACCTACGCCACCCCGCACAACGGCATCGACGTGCTGGGCAAGAACATCCCGAGCTGGCTGACCTGGAACGACATCAGCAACTTCAACCGGCCGAACCTGGCGCGCTTTCTCGCGCTGGAGGATGTCTATAAAAAGGATGAGGACCGGGTCAACTGGCTGCCCGGCAAGATCGCCGAGCGCACTTTCTGCATGGTGGGCACCAACCGCAGCGACTACGAAGTGGCGATGGGCCTGTCGCGCAGCTTCGCCGGCCACGGCAGCGACGGCCTGGTGCGCATCGAGAGCGCCACCCTGCAAGCCCTGACCGACACACGCAAGCCAGGGCTGGCCTGCGCCAAGGCCTTCGCCTACCGCGCCCACTCGGGCTACTTCGGCATCGTCAACAGCGAGGAGTCCTACCAGAACCTCACGCGCTTCCTGTTCGGCGACGTACGCGCCGACCTGTGGGTCGATATCACGGAGATTCGCCTGCCGCGCGAGGTGCAGACGGCGCAGGACCAGGGCCGCAACGTGGATGCGCTGTACCAGTTCGAGGCGCTCGCCTCGCCGCGCGGCAAGCTCTGGTACCTGACCCGCCGGGTGAGCGAGGAAGACTCGGTCGCCTGCCTGGCGCACCGTGACTGGAAAAGCGCACCGAAGAAGAACGGCCTGCTGTACCTGTCTTCGGTGTTTCTCTCCAATCGTGCCAAGGTGGTGCCTTCGCGCCGGTCGCTGGCCTACAACCTGATCTTCAACGTGCGCGTGCCGGACTACGAGATCGAGCAGAAGCTCTGGGTCAACCAGCACTACGAAGGCAGCTACCTGTACCGCAATGCGCTGGTGCTGGAGCTGGTGGCGCCGGATGCGCCCAAAGGCGACTGGACCATCCACTACGCCTGGCAGGATCAGGGCGTAAGCCCGGCCAGTGAAGTGCTGGATGCCAAGAGCCTGGCCGGCGGTCGGGTCGAAGTGCGCATCCCGTTCGACAGCAACAGCACACCCGGAATCAAGGGCGACCTGCGCTTCATCATCCAGTTGTGGAACCCGGATGCACAGATGACGGACTAAGCCACGGGCCAGGGCTTTGTGCTAGCTTGCGCTCTACCATGGGCCCTGCAGCCCACCGGCTTTCCTACATGACTCACGGAGCACCACCATGGCCTTGACCAAAGACCAACTGATCAGCGACCTCGCCGAAGCGGTCGACAGCCCGAAAGCGACCATTCGTGCCGTCCTCGAGCACCTCGCGGAAATCGTTGGCGACTCGCTGGAAAACAGCGACGAAATCACCCTGCCAGGCATCGGCAAGCTCAAGGTCAGCGAGCGCCCGGCACGCACCGGCCGCAACCCGCAGACTGGCAAGAGCATCGAGATCGCCGCGAAGAAAGTCGTCAAGTTCGTGCCAGCCAAGGCACTGACCGACTCGCTGAACTGAGTGCATCGTCCTGGTTCCGGGCGCCCCGGAACCAGGGCCGAAGCGCAGGCTAGGCCTGCACCCCGTATTCACCCAGCGCGGCCACGAACTGCGCCTCGTCCAGTACCCGCACCCCCAGCTCGTTGGCCTTGGCCAGTTTCGAGCCTGCCCCAGGCCCCGCCACCACGCAGGTGGTTTTCGCCGACACCGAACCCGCCACCTTGGCGCCCAGCGCCTCCAGCTTGTCCTTGGCGACATCGCGACTCATCAGCTCCAACGTGCCGGTCAGCACCCAGGTCTGCCCTGCCAGCGGCAAGCCTTCGACGACTTTCTTCTCGCTCTCCCAGTGCATGCCGAACTCGCGCAGTTGCTGCTCGATGGCACGGGCAAGTCGAGCGTTTTCCGTATTATCGAAAAAATCGCGCACCGCCTTGGCCTGCTTCTCCGGCAGCGTCTGACGCATATCCAGCCAGTCGCCGGCCAACACACCTTCAAGGCTGATAAAACGCTCGGCCAGCTTCTGCGCCGCACCCGGCCCGACGCTGGGGATATTCAACTTGTCGAGCATGCCGCCCAGGGTGGCGATGGCGGTGAACTCGGCATTTAGCCCACCCTCATCCTGCAGCTGCAGTCCGCACTCGCCGAGCAGGGCATCGATCACCTGCCGGTTGTGCTCGTCCTCGAAGAAGCTGTGAATCTCGTGCGCAACCTCTAGGCCAATATCCGGCAGGTAGGTCAGCACCTGCGGCAACGCCTGGCGTACACGTGCCAGCGAGGCCAAAGAGCGAGCCAGCACCTTGGCGGTTTCCTCACCCACATCCGGAATTCCCAGGGCGTATATAAAACGCGCCAGCGTCGGCTTGCGGCTATCGGCGATGGCCTTGAGCAACTTGTTGCTGGAGACCTCTGCAAAGCCTTCCAGGCCGATGATCTGCTCGTACGTGAGCTTGTACAGATCCGCCGGCGAGCCAATCAGCTTCTCGTCCACCAGTTGTTCGATGGTCTTGTCGCCCAGACCTTCAATATCCATGGCACGCCGCGAGACGAAGTGGATGATCGCCTGCTTGAGCTGCGCCTGGCAGCTCAGACGGCCAACGCAGCGATAGACCGAACCCTCGCTGAGCGATTCCTTGCCCTTGCTGCGTTTGATCAGCTGGGTGCGCTCCACCGCCGAACCGCACACCGGGCATTCGCTAGGAATCTGTACAGGACGAACAACGCTCGGATCGCGGCGCTCAAGCACTACTTGCATCACCTGCGGAATCACATCACCGGCGCGGCGGATGATCACCGTGTCGCCAATCATCACCCCCAGGCGCGCCACTTCGTCCATGTTGTGCAGCGTGGCGTTGGCCACCATCACGCCGGCCACCTTGACCGGATTGAGTCGCGCAACAGGCGTGACCGCGCCGGTACGACCGACCTGGAACTCCACGTCGAGCAGCTCGGTGAGTTCTTCCTGCGCCGGAAACTTGTGAGCGATGGCCCAGTGCGGCGTGCGCGCGCGGAAGCCCAGCTGCTGCTGATCCTCGATGGTGTTGACCTTGAACACCACGCCATCGATGTCGTAGGCCAGGCTCATGCGCCGTTCGCCGATATCGCGGTAATAGTCGAAACAGGCCTCGATACCCTTGGCCAGTTTCAGCTCGCGGCTGATGGGAATGCCCCAGCTCTTGAGCTGCTGCAACATCGTCACCTGAGTGCCCGGCAACTCGCCGCTGACCTGGCCGACGCCATAGCAGCAGAACTCTAGCGGGCGGCTGGCAGTGATCTTCGGATCGAGCTGGCGCAGGCTGCCGGCAGCAGCATTGCGCGGGTTGGCGAAGGTCTTGCCGCCGATTTCCGCCTGGCGTGCGTTGAGCTCTTCAAAGCCGGACTTGGGCATAAACACCTCGCCACGCACTTCCAGCACCTGCGGCCAGCCCTCGCCCTGCAGTTTCAGCGGCACATTGCGAATGGTGCGCACGTTACTGGTAATGTCTTCACCGGTGCTGCCGTCGCCACGGGTGGCGCCACGCACCAGTTGACCGTCGCGATACAACAGGCTGACCGCCAGGCCGTCGAGCTTGGGTTCGCAGCTGTACTCGACCTCGACGCCACCACCGAACAGATCGCCACCCTGCAAACCCAGGCCGCTCTGCACGCTGCGGTCGAAGGCACGCAGATCTTCATCCTCGAAGGCGTTGCCCAGGCTGAGCATGGGCACCTCGTGGCGCACCTCGCCAAACGCACTCAGCGCTTCGCCGCCGACGCGCTGGGTCGGCGACTCCGGCGTGACCAGTTCGGGATGCTCGGCCTCCAGGGCCTGAAGCTCGCGGAACAGGCGGTCGTACTCGGCATCCGGGATGCTCGGCTCGTCCAGCACGTAGTAGCGGTAGTTGTGCTGATCCAGCTCGCTACGCAGTTCGAGAATACGGGAGGCGGCGGAAGTGGCGTCGGTCATGGCGGCGGTCTCTCAAACGAAAAGAGCAGCCGGAGCTGCTCTTTCTGCAAAACGGTGCGGTTAGCGCTTGTTGGTCAGCTGCTTGCGCTCGAACTCGGCAATACGCTGACGGTAGTGTTCGATGGTCTGCGCGGTCATCACGCTGCGCTGGTCATCCTTCAGCTCACCGTTCAGTTCGTGAGCCAACTTGCGTGCGGCGGCGACCATCACGTCGAACGCCTGCTTGGGATGACGCGGGCCTGGCAGGCCGAGGAAGAAGCTCACGGCGCGGGTGCTGAACAGCTCGATGTCGTCCAGGTCGAAGGTACCCGGCTTGACACCGTTGGCCATGGAGAACAGCACTTCGCCATTGCCGGCCATGCTCTCGTGACGGTGGAAGATGTCCATCTCGCCGAAACGCAGGCCGCTTTCCAGAATGTTCTGCAGCAGTGCCGGGCCCTTGAAGCCGTCCTCGTCACGGGCGACGACGTTGATCACCAGCACCTCCTCCACCGGCAACGCTTCACGGGCGCTGCCCAGGTTCGGTTCGATGTCGTCGTCGACCGGATTCAACAGAGTCGGTACCGGCTCGTCGGTATCCAGATTGAGATCGCCCTGCTGCGGCTCGATGTTGCGACGGCGATTGAGCTCGGTGGCGCTCATCGACGGCATGTCTTCTTCGACGAACTCCGGGTCGCGCTTGCGCTCGACGACCCGCGGCGGGCTAAGCAGGTCGGGGTCGGAGCCGTCATCCGGCACGTTGCTGAAACTGTGGTCGAGCCTGAACTTCAGTTTTCCCTTGCCGCCGCGCATGCGCCGCCAACCGTCGAAGAGAATGCCAGCGATAACGATGATACCGATGACGATCAGCCATTCGCGCAGACCGATTTCCATGAAGTTTTCGAGCCCCTGAACCAGTAAAAATGATAGTGAAGAAAGGGCGTCCCGCCCCCTGAAAAACGCAGACAACTGTATGTTCTTACAGGTATTTTCTGCGTGTAACAAAATTGTGGCTTAAGCTAGCACGACGAACGGTAAAAGTGCAGCGGTGCAAGCCAATCTTGGTCGTATGGACGCGGTACAAAACGTTTCCCCGACGCCCCTTCGCGGTCAGGATTCGACCAGCGACAAGGCCTCCTCTACGTCCACCGCCACCAAGCGCGAGCAACCCGGCTCGTGCATGGTCACGCCCATCAGCTGATCGGCCATCTCCATGGCGATCTTGTTGTGGGTGATATAGATGAACTGCACGGTTTCCGACATCTCCTTGACCAGTCGCGCATAGCGGCCGACGTTGGCGTCATCCAGCGGTGCATCCACTTCGTCGAGCATGCAGAACGGCGCCGGATTGAGCTTGAAGATGGCGAAAACCAGAGCCAGGGCAGTAAGCGCCTTCTCTCCACCGGAGAGCAAATGGATGGTGCTGTTCTTCTTGCCCGGCGGCCGCGCCATGATCGCCACCCCAGTATCGAGTAGATCTTCGCCAGTGAGTTCCAGGTATGCATGGCCGCCACCGAAAACTTTCGGGAACAGTGCCTGCAGGCCGGCGTTGATCTGGTCGAAGGTGTCCTTGAAACGGTTGCGGGTTTCCTTGTCGATCTTGCGGATGACGTTTTCCAGGGTTTCCAGCGCTTCCACCAGATCCGCGTTCTGCGCGTCCAGGTAGCGTTTGCGCTCGGACTGCTGCTGGTACTCGTCGATGGCGGCCAGGTTGATCGGGCCCAGGCGCTGGATGCGCGCGGCGATGCGCTCCAGCTCCTCTTCCCAAGCCTGCTCGCTGGCCTCGCCAGGCAAGGTGGCGAGCACGCCGTGCAGGTCGTAGCCGTCTTCCAGCAACTGGTCCTGCAGCGCCTTGCGCCGCACGCTGAGGCCCTGCCAGTCCATGCGCTGCTGTTCGAGCTGGCTGCGCAGCAGCTGGGATTGCTGCTCGGCCTGGGTGCGGCGCTTTTCCGCATCGCGCAGCTCGCGGTCGGCGTCTTCCAGGGCCAGGCGCGCCAGCTTGAGTTCGTCTTCGACGCCCATGCGCTTGTCGAGCAGCTCTTCGAGCTTGATGCGCAGCTCTTCCAGCGGCGCCTCGCCCTCCTCCAGATTGAGGTTGAGCTGCTCGCGACGCTCGATGGCGCGCTCGAACTGCAGTTCCAGGCGCTCCAGGGCCTGACGGGTCGATTCATGCTGCGCGCGGATGCTGCCCAGGCGCACGGCCAGCTGATGGGCATGGTCCTTGTGCTGACGCGCGTCCTGGCGCACCCGGTCAAGGCGCTCACGCAACTGGTCACGACTGGCCAGCAGTAGCTCGCGCTGCTCGGTGTCGACGGCCATCGTATCCAGCGCGTCCTGCAGGATCAGCCGCGACTCACCGAGTTGTTCCTGCTCCAGCTCACGTTGCTCAGCCAGCTCGAACAGTTCGCTGTCCAGGCGCTGGCGGCGCAGGGTCAGTTGCTCGGCCTTGGCCTGGCCGGCGGACAGTTGCGCCTTCAGCTCACCCTGACGCCGGGCCTCTTCCTGCACGCGGCGGCGCTGCTGTTCGCGCGCCTCTTCCTGTTGGCGCTGGCTGGCTTGCAGCTGTTGCAGGCGCTCGTCGAGATCGGCCAGTGCCGCCTCACGCTCCTCGCGCTCCAGGCCCAGTTTTTCCAGCTCCTGACCACGCGCCAGCACACCGCTTTCGGCGGCGCTGGCACGGCGCACCCGGAGAAAATTGCGCCCAACCCAGTAGCCATCACGGCTAATCAGGCTTTCACCCTCACCCAGCTGTGTGCGGCGCGCCAAGGCATCGTCCAGCGTCTCGACGGGGAGTACTTGGCCAAGCCACGGCGTCAGGTCGAATGGCGCCTCGACCTTGTCCAGCAGGCTGCCTGCACTACGTGTACCGCCACGTTGCGGGTTGACCAGGCGCAGCTCGCCCTGGTCGAAGCCCTGCAGGTCGAGACCGGCAAAATCGTCGAGGAGCACCGCCTGCAGGTCGGCGCCAAGCACGGTTTCCACCGCCAGCTCCCAGCCACTGTCGACGCGCAGGCCTTCGGCCAGGCGCGGACGGGTGTGCAGTTGCTGCTCACGCAGCCATTCGGCGGCGCCCTTGCCCGGGTTCAGAGCAGCCTGCTGCAGGGCCTCCAGGGAAACGATGCGGCCACTCAGGCGCTGCAATTCGCCCTGCGCCTGCTGCTGGGCCTGGCTGGCCTGCTGCAGCTCGCCACGCAATTGCTCGAGGCGCTCGATCAGCGCTTCCTCACCGACATGCAGCTCTTCGAGGTTGAGTTCGCTGATCGCCAGTTGCTCGGCGACTTCGAGAATCGCCGCGTCTTCCGGGTCGGCAGTCAGCTGCGCCAACTCTTCGGCCAAACGGCGCTGACGCTCGGCCAGGCGCTCCAGGCTGTGTTCGAGTTGCTGGCTGCGCGACTGCTGCACTTCGGCCTGACGGCGCGGCTCAGCGCTGCGCTGGTTGAAGCCGTCCCACTGTTCCTGCCAGCCGTGCATCGCCCCTTCGGCTTCTTCCAGCGCGGCGGCCGACTCTTCGGCAGCGGCGCTGGTCAGTTCCTGTTCGGGTTCGAGCATGGCCAGCTCTTCGCCCAGGGTCGCCAGCAGAGTGCGGTCATGGCCCAGGTGCGATTCGGTTTCCAGGCGCGCGCGCTCGGCTTCGTTGAGATCGTCCTGCAATTGGCGCAGGCGCTGCTGACCGTGCTGGATGCTCTGCTCGACACGGGCAATATCGCCGCCCACGGAATAGAAACGCCCCTGCACCAGATTGAACTGCTCGGACAGCTCGTGGTGACCATCGCGCAGGCGCTCGATGCTGGCGTCGGCATTGCGCTGCTCGGCGACCAGGGCCTCGAAGGCCACTTCCTGATCGCCGATGACCTTCTCGCGCTGACCAACCTGCTGGTTCAGCGCCTGCCAGCGCAGGGCCGACAGCTGGGCCTTGAGCTGACGCTCCTCGGCCTTGTATTCCTGGTACTTCTCGGCGGACTGGGCCTGGCGGTGCAGGCGTTCGAGCTGGCGTTCCAGTTCGTCGCGCAGGTCGGTCAGGCGCGCCAGGTTCTCGTGGGTACGACGGATGCGGCTTTCCGTCTCACGGCGGCGCTCCTTGTACTTGGAGATGCCGGCGGCTTCCTCGATGAAATTGCGCAGGTCCTCGGGCTTGGCCTCGATCAGCTTGGAGATCATGCCCTGTTCGATGATCGAGTAGCTGCGCGGGCCGAGACCGGTGCCGAGGAAAATGTCGGTGATGTCACGCCGGCGGCATTTCACGCCATTGAGGAAGTAGGTGTTCTGCGAGTCGCGGGTCACCCGACGGCGAATGGAGATTTCGGCGAAGGCGGCATATTCGCCACCGAGGCTGCCGTCCGCGTTGTCAAAGATCAGCTCGATGGACGCCTGGGTCACCGGCTTGCGCGTGTTGGAGCCGTTGAAGATGACGTCGGTCATCGACTCGCCCCGGAGGTTCTTCGCCGAACTTTCGCCCATCACCCAGCGAACGGCGTCGATGATGTTGGATTTACCGCAGCCGTTGGGGCCGACTACGGCCGCCATGTTGCTCGGAAAGGTGACGGTAGTAGGGTCGACGAAGGATTTGAAGCCTGCCAGCTTGATGCACTTCAGGCGCATGCCGGAACCTCCGCGCCGCTGCGCACGGAGAACTGCAGAACAGGGCTGTCCGCTGCCGTGAAGGTCATGCTTTTCCTTGATATGCGGGGGTGCTGAACGCAAGATCGGCGGAGTTTACCACAGGGCTTTTCGCGGCCAAGACCGCTGCTTACAGGCCGCAGGCACGATACGCGCGGCGGCACTTGCAGCGGCAGGGAAAACCTTCCTAGGCTGTGTCGCATCACCCACGGAGACGTCCATGCCACACGATGATCACCCGCTAAGTGAGCCGCGTTGGCTGGAACTCTGGCAGCGTCTGGGCAGTGACGCTCTGGATGGCAGCTTTGCAGAGTTACTGACCGCCTACGGCGAGCCGCAGCGCCACTACCACAGCCACGCCCACATCCTCGCCTGCCTGCGCCACTTCGATGAATGGCGCCACCTGGCCGAACAGCCGGACCACGTCGAACTGGCGCTGTGGACCCACGACCTGGTCTACGACACCCGCCGGCAGGACAACGAAGCCGCCAGCGCCGAGCGCACCGCGCAGTGGTTGCGCGAGGCGGATCTGCAGCAACTCGCCGCACCGGTCAGTGCGTTGATCCTCGCCACCTGCCATCAGCAACCAGCGCAAGGAATCGATACCGCGCTGGTGGTGGATATCGACCTGGCCATTCTCGCCACGCCGCCGGCGATCTATGCCGAGTACGAAAGCGCCGTACGTGCCGAGTTCGCATGGGTGCCGGAGCCGCTGTTTCGCGCAGGGCGCAGCAAGGTACTGCGGCATCTGCTGGAAATGCCCGCGCTGTATCAACACGAGGCGTTGGCGCGGCGCTGGGAACAACCGGCGCGGGGCAATCTGCAGCGGGCGCTGGCCGCGCTGCAGGACTAGCGGTTACTGAGGGTACTTGCGGCCGAGGCCGGCGGGGATGCCACTGCTGTCGGTCGGCTGCCAGGGGCCGCTCGGGCTGCTCGCCCAGCTCCAGCCATCGCTCCAGCGGTAGTAGGTGCGGTCGCGGTAGTAAAGATCCGGCTGACTCTTGATCACGTAGACGTTGAGGCCGTTGTCCCAATAGCTGTTACCGCCCGGTGGCGGCGCGAAGCGCGGATGGGTCTGCTGCTGCGAGGGTTTCGGTGGCAGGCTCGGCAACGACGGCTGCGGCGTGGCCGGATAGCCAGGCTGCTGCGGTGGTTGTGGCGGCTGGCTCGGCACTGGCGGTTGCTCGCTGGGCTGGCGGCCGGTAAGGCTGCAGCCCGAGAGCACCATCAGCGCCAGCACCAGGCTATGGCGGGCTAGTGAGGTCATTTAGCTTGGTCAGCGCTGTCGATGGTCAGTTCCTGCAATTCTTGCGCAGTACTGGCGATCGGCTGGCCGCGACCGATCCACTCGCCCGCCGTGGCGTTGCCGGCGCGGGAAATACGCGCCACCAGCTGCACCTCGGGGAAACCGGAGAGCTTCAGCTGCGGCATCATCGCGTCGCTGTCACTCAGCTCGACCTCGACCGGCAGATCGGCCACGCTCAGGCGCTTGGCCGCCAGCGGCATCGGTGGACCGGAGGCGGCGCGGGCGAAGACGAATACGCTGTCGCCCGGCTGGACCTTCTCCTGCAGCGCAGCCGCCAGGGTTACGCGAACCCTGATCGCATTCACCGCCTGCTTGGCCGGCTCGGCTGCTTGCTCAGGCGCGGTTTCACCGCCCGCCAGCAAACGCTCGCGAGCACGCTCGATACCGCCCTGGATCGACGCACGCGACGGGTCTTCCGCCGGCATCTGCGCAACCAGGCGCTGCCAGTAGTCGATGGCCTCGGCGTAACGCTCGCCCTCGAAGGCGGCGATGCCGAGCAGACCGAGGCTGGTCACTTCGTTCGGATCGGCCTGCAGCGCTTCGCTGGTCAGCGCGGCGATCGACTCGGACCACTGCTTGCCATTGGCGAAGTACAACGCCTGCGCCCACTGGCCGAGCAGCTCCGGCGCGCGACCGGCAATACGCACCGCCTGCTCATAGGCCTTGACGGCGTCCGGCGCGCGGTCCTGGGCCATGTAGATACGGCCGAGGAAATACCAGGACTCGGCGGAATCCGGCTCAGCCTTGACCGAAGCCTCGAGGCGCGCAGTCATCTCGGCCATGCTCGGCTCGCGCGGCTGCTCGCCCATCGCGGCGATCTGCTGGCTGGCCCCCCAGTGCAGGTACAGACCGCCACCGACCAGCGGCACCAGCAAAGCGGCAATCAGCGGCAACGCCTTGCCCAGGCGCGAGACGCGCTCACCGGTGACGCCTTCGGTATCAGCCAGCAGCTCACGGGCCGCCTCGGCCTGCCCGGCCTGCAGTTGTTCATCGGTCAGCACGTTAGCTGCGCGCTGCCCCTGCAATTCAGCCAGGCGCTCTTGGTACAGGGCGACGTTGAGGGCGGTGCGGTCTTCTTCGGCCTGGGCCTTGCGGCCGCGCAGCACGGGAATCAGCAGGAAAGCCAGGGCGGCCAGCAACAGCAGGCCGGCGGCGAGCCAGAATTCGATCATTTGGGGTCCTGGGAGTTTTGCTGGAGCAGCGCGCTCAGGCGCTCGCTTTCAGTGGCCGACAGTGCGGCCTGCTCGGGGGCGTTTTCCACGCGACGACGGCGCACCACCAGCACGCCGAGTAGCAGCAAGCCGCCACCGAGCAGCGCGGCCGGGCCGAACCACAGCAGGTAGGTGCGTGCATCCATCGGCGGCTTGTAGCGCACGAAGTCGCCATAGCGCATGACCAGGAAGTCGACGATTTCGTCGTTGCTGCGGCCCTCTTCCAGCATGCGGAAGATTTCCCGCCGCAGGTCGGTGGCAATGGGCGCGTTGGAGTCGGCGATGTTCTGGTTCTGGCACTTCGGGCAGCGCAGCTCTTCGGTCAGGGTGCGAAAACGCTCGCGCTCGGCCTCGTCACGGAACTCGTAGGTGTCGATGGCGGCACGCGCCACGCCGACCAGGCTCAGGCCCAGCAGGCAGATGATCAACAGGCGCTTCACTGTTTTTCCTCCACCAGGGCCTGATAACGCGGCGCCAGCTCTTCACGCCAGACGCGCTCGTCGATGGCACCGACGTACTTGTGGCGGATGATGCCCTGGGCATCGATGAGGAAGGTCTCCGGCGCGCCATAAACGCCAAGGTTGATGCCCAGCGAGCCCTGCGGATCGGCGACGTTGACCTGATAAGGGTCGAGGTAGTCCTTCAACCACTTGCGCGCGGCCTCGCTGTCGTCCTTGTAGTTGACGCCGTGGATCACCACGCCGGCCTCGGCCAGGCGATTGAGCATGTGATGCTCGGCCTTGCAGGTCGGGCACCAGGTGGCCCAGACGTTGACCAACGCCGGCCCCTTGAGGTCCTTCTCGGTGATCAGGCGCTGGTCGTTCTTCAGATCCGGCAGGCTGAACGCCGGCAACGGCTTGTCGATCAGTGCCGACGGCAGCTCCGCCGGATCGAGAAACAGGCCGCGATAGAGAAACACCACCATGGCCAGGAACAGTGCCAGCGGCAGCAGCAGGATCAGGCGTTTCATGCAGTCACCCCGTTCATGCCAAGGGCGTCGCGCACGCGCGTCTTCACCTTGACCCGGTAGCGTTTGTCGAATGCCGCGAGCAGGCCGCCGAAGCCCATCATCAGGCCACCCAGCCAGATCCAGCGCACGAACGGCTTGATATGCACACGCACCGCCCAGGCGCCGTTTTCCAGCGGCTCGCCGAGGGCGACGTAGAGGTCGCGGGTGAAGCCCGCGTCGATGCCGGCTTCGGTCATCGGCATGTTCTGCACGGTGTACAGGCGCTTTTCCGGGTGCAGCACGGCGACTTCCTTGCCGTCGTCGAGCACGCGCACGGTGCCACGGTCGGAGGTGAAGTTCGGCCCCTCATGGTGCTCGGCACCTTCGAAGACGAAGCGATAGCCACCCAGCTCCAGCGACTCACCGGGCGCCAGGCGCAGGTCGCGCTCGCTGCTGTTGAGGCTCACCAGCACCACACCAACGGCGCAGACGGCGATGCCCAGGTGGGCCAGCTGCATGCCCCAGTAGCTGCTGTTGAGTGCCAGGATGCCCTTGAACAGGCCCTTGTGGCGGGTCTTGTCGAGCAGATCGCGCACGCCAGCCAGCACCACCCAGGCCGCGAGCAGGAACACCGCCAGCGCCGACCAGTGGAAATCGTCCATCAGCAGACTGGCGACTACGCCCAGAACGACGCTGCCGAGCAGCACCGGCGCGAGCATGCCGAGCAGCCACTTGACCGGCGTGTCTTTCCAGCGCACCAGCACACCGATGGCCATCACCACCATCAGCACGCCCATCAGCGGCACGAACAGGGCGTTGAAGTACGGCGGGCCGACCGACAGCTTGGCCCCGCTCATGGCGTCCAGCACCAGCGGATAGAGCGTGCCGAGCAGGATCATCGAGGCCGCGACCACCAGCACCAGGTTATTGACCAGCAGCAGCGTCTCACGCGACCACAGGGCGAAGCCGACCTGGCTCTTGACCACCGGCGCACGTATGGCGAACAGGGTCAGCGAGCCGCCGATCACCAGCAGCAGGAAGGCCAGGATGAACACCCCGCGCTCCGGGTCGGTGGCGAAGGCGTGCACCGAGGTCAGCACGCCGGAACGAACCAGGAAGGTGCCGAGCAGGCTCAGGGAGAAGGCGGCGATGGCCAGCAGCACGGTCCAGCTCTTGAACACGCCGCGCTTCTCGGTCACGGCCAGCGAGTGGATCAGCGCGGTGCCAACCAGCCAGGGCATGAACGAGGCATTTTCCACCGGGTCCCAGAACCACCAGCCGCCCCAGCCGAGTTCGTAGTAGGCCCACCAGGAGCCGAGTGCGATACCGATGCCGAGGAAGGCCCAGGCGACGATGGTCCACGGCCGCGACCAGCGCGCCCAGGCCGCATCCAGCTTGCCACCGAGCAGCGCGGCGATGGCGAAGGCGAAAGCCACGGAGAAGCCGACGTAGCCCATGTAGAGCATCGGCGGGTGAACGATCAGGCCGAAATCCTGCAGCAGCGGGTTGAGGTCGCGGCCATCGGCCGGGGCATTGGGCAGCAGGCGCTCGAACGGGTTGGAGGTGATGATCAGGAACAGCAGGAAGCCGATGCTGATCATGCCCATCACCGCCAGCACGCGGGCCAGCATCACTTCCGGCAGCTGGCGGGAGAAGATCGAGACGGCGAAGGTCCAGCCGGCGAGGATCAGCGCCCACAGCAGCAGCGAGCCTTCGTGCGCGCCCCACACGGCGCTGAACTTGTAGTACCAGGGCAGCGCGCTGTTGGAGTTGCTGGCGACGTAGGCCACGGAGAAATCGTCGGCCATGAACGCCCAGGCCAGGCAGGCGAAGGAGAACAGCAGGAAGGCGAACTGGCCCCAGGCGGCCGGCTGCGCCAGGCTCATCCACTGGCGATCACCGCGCCAGGCACCGATCAGCGGCAGGGTGGCCTGGACCACCGCCAGGCACAGGGCGAGGATCATGGCCAGGTGGCCGAGTTCTGGAATCATCAGGTTCAGGTCCATGCTCAACCCTCTTTCTTGTCGGGTTGCAGTTGGCCGCTTTCCTTGAGCGCCTTGGTCACTTCTGGTGGCATGTAGTTCTCGTCGTGCTTGGCCAGCACTTCATCGGCGATCAGCACGCCCTCCTCGTTCAACTTGCCGAGGGCGACGATGCCCTGCTCCTCGCGGAACAGGTCGGGCAGGATGCCGCGGTAGCGGATGGTCACGTTCTTGGCGAAGTCGGTGACCACGAACTCGACGTCCAGCGAATCGCCGGTGCGCTTGAGCGAGCCCTTGGCGACCATGCCGCCGGCGCGGATGCGCGAATCCTTTGGTGCTTCACCATTGGCGATCTGCGTTGGCGTGTAGAACAGGTTGATGTTCTCCTGCAGCGCCGAGAGCGCCAGGGTAACGGCGACGCCGACCCCGGCGAGAATGGCGAGGACGATGTACAGGCGTTTCTTGCGGACCGCGTTCACTGATTGTTCTCCCGGCGCAAACGGCGCGCCTCGTCTTGCAGGTAACGGCGCCGCGCCAGGATCGGCAGGGCGACGTTCAGAGCCAGCACGGCCAGGCTGATGCCGTAGGCCGACCATACGTAGGGGCCGTGGCTGCCCATGGCAAGGAATTCGGCGAAAGAAGAGAAACTCATGCCTTGCCTCCGACCAGTCGCGCCACTTCGGCCTTGACCCAGCTGGCGCGGGATTCGCGCTTGAGCACTTCCAGGCGCATGCGCAACAGCAGCACCGTGCCGAAGAAGCAGTACAGGCCGAGCACCGAGATCATCAGCGGCAGCCACATGTCCGCGCTCATGCTGGCCTTGCCGGTGACCTTGAAGGTGGCCGGCTGGTGCAGCGTGTTCCACCACTCCACCGACTTCTGGATGATCGGGATGTTCACCGCACCGACCAGCGCCAGCACGGCACAGGCCTTGGCGGCGCTGTCGCGATTACTGATGGCGTTGCCCAGGGCGATGATGCCGAAGTAGAGGAACAGCAGGATCAGCATCGAGGTCAGCCGCGCGTCCCACACCCAGTAAGTGCCCCAGGTCGGCTTGCCCCACACCGCGCCGGTCACCAGGGCGATGAAGGTCAGCCAGGCACCGATGGGCGCGGCCTGCTGCAGGGCGACGTCGGCCAGCTTCATCTTCCAGATCAGCCCGACCGCGCCGGCCACCGCCATCAGCAGGTAGCAGGACTGGGCGAGAAAGGCCGCCGGTACGTGGATGTAGATGATCCGATAGCTGTTGCCCTGGTACTTCTCCGGCGGCGCAAACGCCAGCCCCCAGATCAGACCGATGGCCAGCAGCAGAACAGCGGCCACGGCGAGCCAGGGCAGCCAGCGCCCGCTCATCTCATAGAACCACTTGGGGGAGCCCCATTTGTGAAACCACGTCCAGTTCATCACGGCAACTCTATTGTTATTCGCCGACGCTGATCTTCAGGCCGGCGGCAATCGCGAAAGGTGTCAGGGTGACCGCCAGGGCAGTCAGGCTGGCCAACCACAACAGGTGACCAGTCGTCGGCAATCCTTGCAGGGCCGCCTGCAACGCCCCGCTGCCAAGAATCAGCACCGGGATGTACAGCGGCAGAATCAGCAGCGCCAGCAGCAAGCCGCCGCGCTTGAGACCAACCGTCAGTGCCGCGCCGACCGCGCCAAGCAGGCTCAAGATCGGCGTGCCCAGCAGCAGCGACAGCAACAGCACCGGCAGGCAGTTGCCCGGCAAACCGAGCATCAACGCCAGTACGGGCGACAACACCACCAGCGCCAGCCCGGAAAAAACCCAGTGTGCCAGTACCTTGGCCAATACCAGAAGAGGCAGGGGGTGCGACGAAAGGACCCACTGCTCCAGCGAACCGTCCTCGAAATCACTGCGAAACAGTCCGTCCAGCGAGAGCAGCACCGCGAGTAGCGCGGCCACCCACACCAAGCCTGGCGACAGACGTTGTAACAGTTGGGTTTCCGGGCCGACGGCCAGAGGAAACAGGGCAATGACGATAGCGAAGAACACCAGCGGGTTGGCCAGCTCCGCCGGGCGGCGGAACAACAGGCGTGATTCACGCGCGACCAGTTGCAGGAACACACTCATGCTGCGCGCCGCCCCAGGTCCAGTTCGCGATAGCCGGACGGTTTTTCGCCGAGCGTGTGGTGCGTAGTCAGCACCACGATGCCGCCCTGCTCGCAGTGCTGAGCCAGATGCGCCTCGAGCTGTGCAACGCCAGCCTTGTCGAGCGCAGTAAACGGTTCGTCGAGAATCCACAGTGGCGGCGAGTCGAGGTACAAGCGAGCCAGAGCAACGCGGCGCTGCTGGCCGGCGGACAGGGTGTGGCACGGCACGTCTTCGAAGCCACGCAGGCCAACCGCCGCCAGTGCCTGCCAGATCGCCTCGCGCGGCGCCGGCCGGTGTAACGCGCAGAGCCAGGCAAGGTTTTCCTCGGCGGTAAGTAAGCCTTTGATGCCGGCTGCGTGGCCGATCCAGACCAGGCTGCTGCCCAGTTCGCCCTGTTGTCGCGTCAGCGGTTTGCCATGCAGCAGCACCTGACCGGCGGTGGGCTGCATCAGCCCGGCGAGCAGACGCAGCAGGCTGGTCTTGCCACTGCCGTTGGGGCCGCTGACCTGCAGCATGGCGCCATTCGCCAGACTCAGATCGAGGCCCTCGAACAACAGGCGCCAGTCCCGCTCGCAGGCAAGGGCTTGGGCTTCTAGGTGCGAACTGGTCAAGTCATGGCTACCCATCAGGGGTTCAAGTCGGCAGTGTCGCGGCCGCTATACTGACGCAAGTTGAATGCGCAGCCGGCCCGAACGGGGCGGCATTATACATGCCGGGCTCCGCCCTCGAACCCGGCTTTTTCGACAGGGTGTAACCCGGCAATGGCAGAAATCAGTAGCCCTCGCCCACTTCCCGCAACAGCCCCCACGGTACGCCCGAGCAATGTCGCGGCGGACATGGCGGTGAAGCTGCTGCAGCCGCTCGACGGCCTGCTGGCCGCCGGGGAAACGGCCAAGGCCGAAGTCGTCTCGCTCAAGGAGTCGGCGCAGAGCTTCCAGGTGTTGCTCAAGCTGACGCTGGAAAGTGGCAAGCAGGCCACGCTGGAAGCCAGCAGCTCACGTCCGCTGGCGCAGGGCACCGCCCTGGCCGTCACCGCCCTGTCGGAAACCCGCCTGGCGCTGGCCCTGCAAACCGGCGGCAGCACTGCGCTGACCAGCCTGGACCTGGAGCAGCTGCCGCTGGGCACCGTGCTGCAGGGCAAGGTCGAGGCCCGCGAATTGCTCACCCAGCCACGCGCACAGCAGGCCATCTACAAGGTGCTGGTCAATCTGCTCAATACGCCGTTGGCCGGCAGCAAGCTGGCCGTGGAGACGCCGCTGCAACTGCCCATCGGCAGCCTGCTCACCGCCCAGGTACAGGGCAGTCAGTCACTGAACTTCCTACCGCTAACCGGTCGCCTCGATCAATTGGTACTGGGCCAGCAACTGGCGGCGCAGCAAAGCCGTCAGGGCTCGCTGGAGGGGCTGTTCAAGGCCCTGCAAAGCCTCGGCGACAACGCCCCCGACGGCGTGCGCCCGAGCATTGAAAAACTTCTTGGCCTGCTGCCGGACGGTGGCCAGCTGAGCACGGCCAAGGGCCTGGCCCAGGCGCTGGAGAACAGCGGCCTGTTCCTCGAAGCCAAGCTTCTCGGCGGCCAGGCCAATGGCCTGCCCAATGACCTCAAAGCCAACCTGCTGCGCCTGGTCGCCCAATTGCTACCGAACCTGCCGGCTGGCGCAACCTCGCTGCAGGCTGCCAACGCGGGCGGCGCGTTAGCCCAGGCGCTGCCGGCATTCGTGCGCAATGCGCTGGGCAACCTTGGCCAGAACAATCTGCGCCAGCAGGCAATGAGTTTTCCGCTGCCCTCGCGGCTGCTGCAGGCGATGGGCGAAGACGCCGACCTGGAAGCCCTGCTCAAACTCGCCGCCGCCGCGGTCTCGCGCCTGCAGACTCATCAGCTGTCGAGCCTGGCGCAGACCCAGACCACCGCAGAAGGCAACCTGCTGACCACCTGGCAACTCGAACTGCCAATGCGCAACCAGCAGGACATCGTGCCGTTGCAGATCAAGCTGCAGCACGAGGAACAGGCGGCCAGTAGCAAGAAGGATCAGAAAGAGGCCGTGTGGCGCGTGGAGCTGGCGTTCGACCTGGAACCACTGGGCCCGCTGCAGGTACAGGCGCAGCTGATGCACGGCAGCTTTTCCAGCCAGCTGTGGGCGGAACGCGCCAGCACCGTCGAACTGGTCGATCACGAACTCGGCCACCTGCGCGAACGCCTGCAAGCCGCCGGCCTCGAGGTGGGCGACCTGGCCTGCCGTCAGGGCATGCCACCACAGGGCCGCAAGGCTCATCTGGAACAACGCTGGGTGGATGAAACCGCATGAAGCAGAAACCCAGCCGCCAGGCGATCGCCCTCTCGTATGACGGCAGCAGCGCACCGAACCTGACCGCCAAGGGTGACGACGAGCTGGCGGAAGCGATCCTGGCGATCGCCCGCGAGTACGAAGTGCCGATCTACGAGAATGCCGAACTGGTGCGCCTACTCGCGCGTCTGGAACTGGGTGACGCGATCCCCGAGCAGCTGTACCGCAGCATCGCCGAGATCATCGCCTTCGCCTGGTACCTCAAGGGCAAGTGCCCGGCCGGCTTCGGTGAGGATCGCGACGTAACCCCACCGCTGCCGCTGCTTAACGGGCCTCGCGGATAAAAGCCAGCAGCCCGCTCTGCCCTCCCTTGTCGAGCGGGAAATCCAGCAACTGCCAGGCAAAGTAGCCGGAGCGAAAGTAGAACACCTGCTGATAGCCCCAATCGACCGCCAGCTGCGCCGCCTGTGCGCTGGCCGGGCAGAAGTCATTGTCGCAATACATCACCAGCGGCGTTTCCCGGGGCCAGTGCGGCTGCGCCAGGCTGGCGAAGTGCTCATCCAGGCTCAGGTGCACCGCCCCCTTCACGTGCCCCCACTGCCACTCCCGGGCCGAGCGGACATCAACGAACAGCGCACCGTACTCGTACAGCCGTCGCGCCTGCAGCGCGTCCACGGTGGTGGCGCCGCTCACCGCTTGCGGCGCCTCGCTGGCGTGGGCAGGAGAAATAATCAGCAGAAAGATCACGAGCATGCCAATGCGCATGAGCGGCCTCCGGACGGGAATCGGCAGACTTTTCAGCTTAGGCAGGCTGGCGCACGAGGTTTAGAACCCTTTGCATGGGTTCCCGGCGGCTTAAGAACAACAGAGGGAGGACAGGCCCGCGTTCAGGAGCGCTGTTTCTGTACTTTGTGCAGCTTGCTGACCAGCTCGGCCTCGGCCTTGGTCAGCCCGCAGGACTGGGTCAGATCATCGACGCTGGCGCCCATGCCGACCAGGCGCGCGGCCTGGGTGAACGACAGGCTGGAGGGGTCGCGCTGCTCGATCTGGGTCAGCTTGTCCGGCAAGGGCGCGACGATGCGGCGCAGGTCGTGCAGCTCCTCACCCATGCGAATGCTGCCGGTGAGGTAGGTATCGAGACGGCGACTGAGCTCCTTAATCCGCTGATCACGAACGGCGTCGCGCTCGCTCTGCAACTGGGCCTGCTGACGCAGGCCCATCGACAGCCACAGGCAGGTGCCTGCCAGCGCCACGCAGAACACGCCCAGTACCGCCACCGCGATCTCGAGCATGAATCAGATGCTCTCCAGCTCGGACCATTCCTCTTCAGACATCATCTTGTCCAGCTCGACCAGGATCAGCAGCTCGCCGTTCTTGTTGCAAACGCCCTGAATGAACTTGGCCGACTCGTCGTTACCCACGTTAGGCGCGGTTTCGACCTCGGACTGACGCAGATAGACCACTTCGGCCACGCTATCGACCAGGATACCCACCACCTGCTTGTCCGCCTCGATAATGACGATGCGGGTGTTGTCGGTGACCGGCGCCGGATCGAGACCGAAACGCTGGCGCGTGTCGATCACGGTGACCACGTTGCCGCGCAGGTTGATGATGCCCAGCACGTAGGCCGGCGCACCCGGAACCGGGGCGATCTCGGTATAGCGCAGCACTTCCTGGACCTGCATCACGTTGATGCCATAGGTCTCGTTATCCAGGCGGAAGGTTACCCACTGCAGAATGGGATCTTCGGAACCTTGCGCGGACGTTTTCTTCATATCCCTAGCCTCGTCTAAAACCGCCCACGGCGGCATACGCGGGTGCACCCCGCTGTCATCACTATAGAGCCCCGTGTGAAACGTGGCCTGTTCAATTTATCGGCCGAGCGCGTTGCCCTGCTTGCGAGTCGCGCCGCTGGCGATCAACTCGGCCAGGGCCGCTACATCGACCAGCGCGCACATGTGTTCGATCACCGTACCAGCCAGCCAGGGGCGCTGCGCGCGCTGGCTACGCCATTTCACCTCATCAGGCTCCAGGCGGATAGAGCGGCTGACCTGATGCACTGCTAGCCCCCACTCGTAACCTTGTACCGAAATCACGTACTGCAGGCCATCGCGAAAATCGTCGCGGTAGCGTTCGGGCATGACCCAGCGTGCGGTATCCAGCACCTTCAGGTTGCCCGCTTGGCTCGGCAGGATACCGAGGAACCAGTCCGGTTGGCCAAACAACGGCGTGAGTTCGGCATTCGCCAGCGGATAGATCGATCCCAGGCAGACCAGCGGAACCGCCAGGGTCAGGCCGGCGACATCGAACAACAGGCACTCGAACGGCTCGTCGGCCCAACTCGGCCGCCCCTCGAAACTCAGCGGTGGCGGTGGCGTTTCCAGCTGCGGTTGCAACTCGGCAACGGGCTCAATCACCGGCGCCTGCACTACCGGCTCCGGCTCGTCGGGCACGTCGATGACGTCGGGAATCTTCAATTCGATGGTCGGCAGCACCTGTGGTCGCGCTTCGGCCACAGCCAGCGGGCGTTCGGCCAAGGTAGTGGCCAACACTGGACGCGGTGTCAGCCGCGCGTCACGTACTTGCTCTTCGAGCACTGCCGCTTCGAACTCATCGAAATTGACGTCAGCATGCAGCTCGACGACCTTTTGCTCCGGCTCGACGCTCTGTTGCAGCTCGACAGCCGCCTCCTGCAGCAATGCATCCAGATAGGACTGCAGCGCCAGCTGGGGTCGGTTGGAGGTGGCAACAGGACGACTCATAGGGGAATTCCAGAAAACGGGCCTGTACAACCTATCGGCAGGCCAGCCGGGTGACTTGAATGCGGGTATGCAAGCGCGGTGCGCATCAGGCCACCCGACTCGACAACTGGGTCGCCAGCAGGTGCTTGAGCAACGCCCGGTAGGCGATCACGCCACGGCTGTTGCCATCGAATTGCGAGGGCGTCAGCCCTGCCCGGCTGGCGTCGCGCAAGCGCGTATCTATAGGGACATAAGCCTGCCACAGATGTTCCGGATAGGCATTGCGCAGCGTGCGCAGCGTGGTCATGGACGCCTGCGTGCGGCGGTCGAACAGGGTCGGCACGATGGTGTACGGCAGCGCCTGCTTGCGCGAGCGGTTGATCATCGCCAGCGTGCTGACCATGCGCTCCAGCCCCTTCACCGCGAGAAACTCGGTCTGCACTGGAATCACCAGCTGCTGGCTAGCTGCCAGCGCATTGACCATCAGCACCCCGAGCAGCGGCGGGCTGTCGATGATGGCGTGGTCGAAGCGCTCCCACAGCTGCGCCAGACTCTTGGCGATCACCAGCCCCAGGCCGTTCTGCCCGGGCGACTGGCGTTCCAGTGTGGCCAGCGCCGTGCTCGATGGCAGCAAGGCGATGTTTTCATGGCTGGTCGGCAACAGCAGGTCCGCAGGCAGGCCTTCAGGCACGCTGCCCTGATGCAGGAACAGGTCGAAGTTGCTGTGCTCCAGGGAATCCGGATCGTGACCGAAGTAGCTGGTCATCGAGCCGTGCGGGTCGAGATCGACCACCACCACACGCTTGCCGGCATCAGCCAGCAGGCCCGCCAGTGCGATGGATGAGGTGGTCTTGCCGACCCCGCCTTTCTGATTGGCTACTGCCCAGACTTTCATGTTCTTCGTCCCCCCGGCACGGTGCACACCTTACCGAGACGTAATGGCTGGCTCATGGCGCAGGCGTCGGATTATTGGCGGAACCCGCATCGGGAACCGCGCCTGACGTCGCCGGTGCAGGTTGCGTGCCAGCGCGTCGCAGGGCTTCATCCGGTTTGGCATTGGCACTGCCGACCCCGCTGATACTGCGCCGTACATCCAGATTGCGCGAGACCACCAGTACCACACGACGGTTACGCGCACGCCCTTCCTCGGTGGCGTTATCGGCTACGGGCTGGAATTCGCCGTAACCCACCGCAGCCATACGTCCGGGATTCACCCCGTCCATGGCCAACATACGCACGATGCTGGCAGCGCGCGCGGTGGACAACTCCCAGTTGCTGGGAAACATCGGTGTACTGATCGGCTTGTTGTCGGTGAAGCCTTCAACATGCACGGGATTTTCGTAGGGCGCGAGGATCTTCGCCACCTTCTCGATCAACTGGAAGGCCATGTCGTTCGGCACCGCGTCGCCACTGGGAAACAGCAGGCTGGAATTCAGCTCGATCTCGATCCACAGCTCATTGCCACGCACGGTGAGCTGCTCGGAATTGATCAGGTCACCAAAGGCCTCGCGTACGCTGTCCGCGATCTCCACCAGGGGATCGCTGGGCGTGCTCGACTGGCTGGGCTCGCTTTCGTCGACCATCGACTGGTCCGGTGCGGTGGTCTTGGGGCGCGTTTCACCAATAGGAATAGGCTTGATCGCCCGTTCGGGCTCGCTGAACACGCCGACCAAGCTGTCCGACAAGACCTTGTACTTGCCCTCGTTGATCGAGGAAATCGAGTACATCACCACGAAAAAGGCGAACAGCAGGGTGATGAAATCCGCGTAGGACACCAGCCAGCGTTCGTGATTCTCGTGTTCTTCCTGACGGCGCCGACGGGCCATGGCTGCCCTACTCCATCAGTCCATGAAGCCTTGCAGCTTCAGCTCGATGGAACGGGGGTTTTCACCCTCGGCGATGGAGAGGATGCCTTCGAGCAACATCTCCCGGTAGCAGGACTGGCGCGCAGCGATGGCCTTGAGCTTGTTGCCGACCGGCAACAACAGCAGGTTGGCGAACGCGACGCCGTAGATGGTCGCAACGAACGCCACGGCGATGCCACTGCCGAGCTTGCTCGGATCGGCCAGATTGCCCATGACATGAATCAGGCCCATCACCGCGCCTATGATGCCGATGGTAGGGGCATAACCGCCCATGCTCTCGAACACCTTGGCAGCCTGGATATCGCGGCCTTCCTGGGTGTACAGATCAACCTCGAGGATGCTGCGGATCGCTTCTGGCTCGGCGCCATCGACCAGCAGCTGTAGGCCTTTGCGTGCGTACGGGTCGGTCTCGCTGTCGGCAATCGGCTCCAGGCCCAGCAGGCCTTCCTTGCGCGCGGTCATGCTCCAGCCGACAACGCGGTTGATGCCGCCAGCCAGGTCGATATGGGGAGGAAAGATGATCCAGCGCAGAATCACCAGCGCGCGCTTGAACACGCTGAGCGGCGCCTGTAGAAACGCCGCGCCCAGCGTACCGCCGATGACGATCAGCGCCGCCGGGCCATTGAGCAATGCACCGACGTGCCCACCCTCGAGGTAATTGCCGCCGATAATCGCGACAAACGCGAGGATGACGCCGATGAGGCTCAATACATCCATCAGACGCAGGCCTCTGCCAGGTGCCGACCGATGTCTTCGAGCCCGTATACCGCATCCGCCAGGTTGGCTTTAACCACCGCCATCGGCATGCCATAGATCACGCAACTGGCCTCATCCTGCGCCCAGACCTGGCTACCGCTCTGCTTCAGCAGGCGCGCGCCTTCGCGGCCATCGGCGCCCATGCCGGTCAGTACCACGGCCAGCACCTTGTCGTTGAACGACTTGGCGGCCGAACCGAAGGTGATGTCGACGCAGGGCTTGTAGTTCAAGCGCTCGTCACCGGGCAGGATGCGCACCGAACCGCGCGAGTCGATCATCATCTGCTTGCCGCCTGGGGCCAGCAGCGCTACGCCCGGGCGCAGCAGGTCGCCGTCCTCGGCTTCCTTGACGGAAATTCGGCACAGCTTGTCCAGACGCTCGGCAAAAGCCTTGGTGAAGGCCGCCGGCATGTGCTGGATCAATACGATCGGCGCCGGGAAGTTGGCCGGCAGCTGGGTCAGAACGCGTTGCAGGGCAACCGGCCCGCCGGTAGACGTGCCAATCGCCACCAGTTTGTAGGCCTTACGCTTTGGGCTCGCACCACCTGCCGTCGGGCTCGCCGGCGCGGCTGCGCCAGCGCTGCTTGAAGTACGCGCCGGAGCCGCAGGCGCCGCACTCTTGCTGGCAGGAGCAGGCGCGCTCGACGGCGTCGGCGCAACCGGGTTGTAGGCGCTGTAGCGACGATTGCTGCGCGCGATGGTGTGAACCTTCTCGCACAGCATCGCCTTGACCTTGTCCGGGTTGCGCGAGATGTCTTCGAAGTTCTTCGGCAGGTAATCGACCGCCCCCGCATCCAGCGCATCGAGGGTAACGCGCGCGCCTTCGTGGGTGAGCGAGGAGAACATCAGCACCGGTGTCGGGCAGCGCTGCATGATGTTTCGCACAGCGGTGATGCCGTCCATCATCGGCATCTCGTAATCCATGGTGATCACGTCCGGCTTGAGCGCCAGCGCCTGATCGATCGCCTCGCGGCCATTGGTCGCGGTGCCGATTACCTGGATATTCGGGTCGGCGGAGAGGATTTCCGAAACCCGGCGTCGGAAGAAGCCGGAATCGTCCACCACCAGGACCTTGACTGCCATAAACACTCCTGAGCGCCCTGGCGTCATGCCAGGGCGCAATCAATCAGATGCGACGTGCGTAGCGCTTGAGCATGCTCGGCACATCGAGAATCAGCGCAATGCGGCCGTCGCCGGTGATGGTTGCACCGGACATGCCTGGAGTGCCTTGCAGCATCTTGCCGAGCGGCTTGATCACCACCTCTTCCTGGCCGACCAATTGATCGACCACGAAGCCGATGCGCTGGCTGCCCACGGTGAGAATCACCACATGCCCCTCACGCTGCTCCTCGTAGCCAGCGCCACGCACCAGCCAACGCTTGAGGTAGAACAGCGGCAGCGCCTTGTCGCGCACGATGACCACTTCCTGACCGTCGACCACGTTGGTGCGCGACAGGTCGAGGTGGAAGATCTCGTTGACGTTGACCAGCGGGAAGGCAAAGGCCTGGTTACCGAGCATGACCATCAGCGTCGGCATGATCGCCAGGGTCAGCGGCACCTTGATGACGATGCGCGTGCCCTGGCCTTTGGCCGAGTAGATGTTGATGGTGCCGTTGAGCTGGGAGATCTTGGTCTTCACCACGTCCATGCCGACACCGCGGCCGGAAACGTCGGAAATCTCGGTCTTGGTCGAGAAGCCCGGGGCGAAGATCAGGTTGTAGCACTCGGATTCGCTCAGGCGATCGGCCGCATCCTTGTCCAACAGGCCCTTCTCGACCGCCTTGGCACGCAGAACGTCCGGGTCCATGCCGTTGCCGTCGTCGGAGATCGACAGAAGGATGTGGTCACCCTCCTGCTGCGCGGCGAGGATGATCTTGCCACCACGGCTCTTGCCCGCGGCTTCGCGCTTCTCCGGCAGTTCGATGCCATGATCGACCGAGTTGCGCACCAAGTGGACCAGCGGATCGGCAAGTGCTTCGACCAAGTTCTTGTCCAGGTCGGTCTCTTCGCCGACCAGCTCGAGAATGATCTCTTTCTTCAGGTTGCGCGCCAGATCGCGGACCAGGCGCGGGAAGCGTCCGAAGACCTTCTTGATCGGCTGCATGCGGGTCTTCATGACCGAGGTCTGTAGATCCGCGGTGACCACGTCAAGGTTGGAGACGGCCTTGGCCATCGCCTCGTCGCCACTGTTCAGGCCCAGGCGCACCAGACGGTTACGCACCAGGACCAGCTCACCGACCATGTTCATGATCTCGTCCAGGCGAGCGGTATCGACGCGTACCGTGGTTTCGGCTTCGCTGGCGCTGTTGGCCTTCTCGGCAGCAGGTGCCTGGGCGGCAGCGGCGGGAGCAGGCGCAGGGGCGGCAGCTGGTTTGCTCGCTTCCACCTTGGCCGCCGGTTTGGGCGCAGGCTTGGCCGGCGCAGGCGCAGCGGCCGGTTTGCTGACGGGGGCAGCAACCACGGGCGCGGCCTGGACAACCTCTTCGCTGAACTTGCCCTTGCCGTGCAACTGGTCGAGCAATGCCTCGAATTCGTCGTCGGAGATGTTATCGCCACCGCCCGCTGCGGCGGGAGCCGGTGCTACAGCGGCGACAGGAGCAGGTGCTGGCGCGGCAACTGCCGGCTCGACGAACTTGCCCTTGCCATGCAGCTGATCGAGCAGCGCTTCGAATTCGTCGTCGGTGATTTCATCGCCGCCACCGGCAGCCGGGGCTGCAACAGGCGCCGCTGCTGGAGCAGGTGCGGCGGCCGGAGCCTTGGCCTCGGGCTCGACGAACTTGCCCTTGCCATGCAGCTGATCGAGTAGCGCTTCGAATTCGTCGTCGGTGATTTCATCACCCGATGCAGCAGCAGGTGCCGGCGCTTCGCTCGGGGTATCACCGATAGCATCGAGCAGTTGCTCGAATTCACTGTCGGTGATGTCGCCGGAAGCCGCCTGCGGTGCAGCCGGCGCTTCAGGTTCCTCCTCGACCGCGGCCGCCGGCGCCTCATCGGCTCCTTGCGGTTCGGCCAGGCGCGCCAAGGCAGCCAGCAGCTCCGGCGAGGCCGGCGTCGGCTCGACGCGCTCGCGCACCTGACTGAACATTTCGTTGACGGCATCCAGTGCCTGCAACACCACGTCCATCAGCTCGGCAGTGACCCGACGTTCACCCTTGCGCAGGATGTCGAATACGTTCTCGGCAATGTGGCAGCACTCCACCAGCTCATTGAGCTGGAGGAACCCGGCCCCACCCTTGACGGTGTGGAATCCACGGAAAATCGCATTGAGCAGGCCCGTGTCATCTGGGCGGCTTTCCAGCTCAACCAGTTGCTCGGACAATTGTTCAAGAATTTCGCCGGCCTCTACCAGAAAGTCCTGGAGGATTTCTTCATCGGCGTCGAAGCTCATCATTGCGCTCCAAAGGCTCTGTTAGAGCCTTAAAATCCTAGGCTGGACAGCAGATCGTCGACATCATCCTGATTGGATGCTACATCCTCACGCTTATCGGCATGAATCTGCGGACCTTCACCCTTGGAAGGCTCTTTTTGTTTTTCTTGCTCTACGCGCAGTGTTTCGTGGTCATGCTTGATACCGGCAAAGCGGTCCACATGACTGGCCATCAACACCAGTTTCAGCAAGTTACCTTCCACTTCCGTAACCAACTGGGTTACACGCTTGATCACCTGACCGGTGAGGTCCTGGTAATCCTGCGCCAGCAGAATATCGTTGAGGTGCGCCGAGAGTTTCTGGCTGTCGCGGTCGCTGCGGGCCAGAAACAGTTCGATACGCTTGGCCAGCTCGCGGAACGCATCGGCGCTGAGTTCCCGGCGCATGAAGCGCCCCCAGTCAGCACTCAGGCTCTGCGCTTCGCTGCCCAAATCGTTGACCAGCGGCGCGCTCTGCTCGACCAGGTCCATGGTGCGATTGGCCGCGTTCTCGGTCATCTGCACAACGTAGGACAGCCGCTCGGTAGCGTCGGTGATCTGTGAAATTTCCTTGGCGTGCGGCATCCGCGGATCGATCTGGAAATTGACGATCGCGCTGTGCAGCTCGCGGGTAAGCTTGCCTACTTCCTGATACAGGCCACGGTCGCGTGTCTGGTTCAGTTCGTGGATCAGTTGCACCGCCTCGCCGAAGTGACCTTTTTCGAGGCTGTCGACGAGCTCGCGGGCATGAACTTTCAGGGTCGACTCTAGTTCGCCCAGTGAAGAATCTTCGTTTGCCATAGCGCCCTCGCGGCGGACATCAGCCGTTAACCCGTTCGAAGATCTTCTCGATCTTCTCTTTCAGTACCTGGGCAGTGAACGGCTTTACTACATAACCGTTAACGCCAGCCTGGGCCGCTTCGATGATCTGATCGCGCTTGGCTTCAGCTGTCACCATCAATACAGGCAGGGTTTTCAGACGCTCATCGGCACGCACCGCGCGCAACAGGTCGATACCCGTCATGCCCGGCATGTTCCAGTCAGTCACCAGAAAATCGAAGCTACCGCTTTGCAGCATCGGCAATGCTGTGGTGCCGTCATCAGCCTCGGCGGTATTGGTGAAACCCAAATCGCGCAAGAGGTTCTTGATGATCCGTCGCATCGTCGAAAAGTCGTCAACGATGAGGATTTTCATGTTCTTGTCCAAGTCGACCTCCGTACAGTCCTAAACGTCATCGGCACCCGATGACGCTGCAATCATGAAACCGGTGACGCCGTCAGTGCGCTCGCCACTCACCCAGTCGGGCCCGCAAGCGTGCGGCACACTGACTGTGCAACTGGCTGACACGCGACTCGCTGACCCCCAGGACCTCACCGATTTCCTTGAGATTCAGCTCTTCGTCGTAATACAGCGCCAGGACCAGACGTTCACGCTCCGGCAGGTTGGAGATGGCATCAGCCAACGCCGCCTGGAAACGCTCGTCTTCCAGGTCATGCAGAGGTTCGGTCTGGGTACTACCGGTGTCTTCCTGCAGCCCGCCATGTTCGCCGTCCTGCACGAGGTCGTCGAAACTGAACAGACGGCTGCCCAAAGTGTCGCCAAGAATGCCGTAGTAATCCTCGAGACTCAATTGGAGTTCGGCCGCAACTTCTTGATCTTTAGCGTCTCGCCCCGTTCTGGCCTCGATTGTTCGAATCGCGTCGCTGACCATACGGGTGTTGCGGTGGACCGAACGCGGCGCCCAGTCACCCTTGCGCACCTCGTCGAGCATTGCGCCGCGGATGCGAATACCGGCGTAGGTTTCGAAGCTGGCGCCCTTGCTGCCGTCGTATTTCTTCGAAGCTTCGAGCAGGCCGATCATGCCCGCCTGCATCAGGTCGTCGACCTGGACACTGGCCGGCAGACGCGCCAGCAGGTGGTACGCGATGCGCTTGACCAGCGGTGCGTAACGCTCGATCAGTTGGTGCTGAGAGTCCCGAGCCTGCGCCTTGTTGTACATAAGAAGTCCATTGGCTGCTGTCATACGGCCGAACCCGCGATCGGCTGCTGCACCAGACGTTCGACGAAGAACTCAAGATGGCCACGCGGGTTGGCCGGCAACGGCCACGTGTCAACTTTCTGAGCTATCGCTTTGAACGCCAGTGCGCATTTCGAGCGCGGGAAGGCTTCGTATACCGCGCGCTGCTTCTGCACGGCCTTGCGGACCGACTCGTCGTAGGGCACTGCCCCCACGTACTGCAGCGCCACATCGAGAAAACGGTCAGTCACTTTGGTCAGCTTAGCAAACAGGTTGCGACCTTCCTGCGGGCTATGAGCCATGTTGGCCAGAACGCGGAAGCGGCTCATGCCGTAGTCACGGTTGAGCAGCTTGATCAGCGCATAGGCATCGGTGATCGAGGTGGGCTCGTCGCACACCACCACGATCACTTCCTGGGCCGCGCGGACGAAACTCACCACGCCGTCGCCGATACCGGCCGCGGTGTCGATCACCAGAACGTCGAGGTTGTCGCTGATATCGCTGAATGCCTGGATCAGGCCGGCGTGCTGCATGGGCGTGAGCTGCACCATGCTCTGCGTGCCCGAAGCCGCCGGGACGATACGAATACCGCCGGGGCCCTGGATCAGCACGTCCTTGAGGTCGCACTCGCCGGAAATCACGTCGGCAAGGGTGCGTTTGGCGGTAAGGCCGAGCAGGACATCGACGTTGGCAAGGCCGAGGTCGGCGTCCATCAGCATGACCCGACGGCCGAGATCGGCCAGGGCCAGCGACAGATTCACCGACACATTGGTCTTGCCGACGCCGCCTTTGCCGCCGGTCACTGCAATCACCTGTACGGGATGAATACTACCCATGTCCTCTACACACCTTGTCTTGCCTGCACTGGGCTGAGTGGGCACTACACCCTACCTCAACACTAGATCGCCGTGGAGCCTGGCGCCTGCTCTAACTCGCCCGGCGTGCCGGATTCTGGTACAGCCCGGCGAATACATCGGCCATGGCTTCTTCACTTGGATCTTCCTGGGTCTGCAGACTGACCGCTCGGCTGACCAGCTGATGACTGCGCGGAACCTGCAGATCATCAGGAATCTTGGGCCCATCAGTGAGATAGGCTACCGGTAGATGCTGGCCGATAGCCAGTCCTAAAACTTCGCCGAGGCTGGTCGCCTCGTCCAGTTTGCTCAGAATGCAGCCGGCCAGGCCGCAGCGCTTGTAACTATGGTAGGCCGCTTTCAGCACCTGGCTCTGGCTGGTTGCCGCCAATACCAGGTAGTTCTTCGCTTTGACACCGCGCGCCGCCAGACTTTCCAGCTGCATGCGCAGCGCCGGATCATTGGCCGGCAGGCCGGCGGTGTCGATCAAGATAACGCGCTTGCGGGCCAGCGGGGCCAGGGCCTGCAACAGCGATTCGCCCGGATCGACCTGGGTCACGGAGACATTGAGGATGCGCCCCAGGGTCTTCAGTTGCTCCTGCGCGCCGATGCGGAAGCTGTCCATGCTCACCAGTGCGATGCTCTGCGGACCGTATTTGAGCACGTAACGCGCGGCCAGCTTGGCCAGCGTGGTGGTCTTGCCCATGCCGGCAGGGCCGACCAGGGCGATCACACCACCCTCTTCCAGCGGCTCAACCTTCGGCGTCTTGATCGCGTGGGCCAGGTGGGCCAGCAGCATGCGCCAGGCCTGACGCGGCTCCGCGACCTTGGCCACACGTTCCAGCAGCGCCTTGGACAGCTCGGCGGACAGGCCCATGCGTTGCAGGCGGCGCCACAGGTTGGCTTGTTGAGGACGACGGTTCTGCATCTGGCCCCAGGCGATGGAACCCAGCTGCACTTCGATCAGTTCGCGCAGACCGTGCAGCTCGAAGCGCATGGCGTCGATCACACGCTGATCGGCGACGGGTGCAGCGGCAACCGGTTGCGGCTGCGGCGCGGCCGGGCGCTGCGGCTTGTACAGCGATGCCGGCAGCTCGGGAGCGACGATGGACTCATTGGCGAACAGCTGGCGGTCCTTGCGTTCGTCAGCCACCGCACGGCTGGTCAGTTCGGCCTGGGCACTGGCGATCTTCGCCTGGGTCTTGCGCAGCTCGGCTTCCAGCGCAGGGTTCGGCGCACGCACGGGCTCGGGCATCTGGTAGTCCAGCGCGGCAGTCAGCTCGACACCACCGGCCACCCGGCGATTGCCGATGATGGCCGCATCAGCGCCCAGCTCATCGCGCACCAGTTTCATGGCTTGGCGCATATCGGCGGCGAAGAAGCGTTTGACTTGCATGGCTTAGAACCCTCAGTTCTGGCCCACCGTCGCAACGATGGTGACCTGCTTGTTGTCCGGTATTTCCTGGTAAGCCAGTACATGCATGCTGGGTACGGCGAGGCGCGCAAAGCGCGAGAGCATCGACCGAACCGGGCCGGCAACCAGCAGGATCACCGGTTTGCCCAACATCTCCTGGCGCTGCGCCGCATCCACCAGGGAGCGCTGCAGCTTCTCGGCCATTCCGGGTTCCAGGAGGATGCCATCCTCGGAGCCCTGTCCGGCCTTCTGCAGACTGTTGAGCAATATCTGTTCCAACCTTGGTTCCAATGTGATGACAGGAAGCTCCGGCTCTAGTCCCACAATGCTTTGCACGATTGCGCGGGCCAACGCGACGCGCACCGCAGCGACCATCGCGGCGGGATCTTGACTCTTCGGTGCGACGTTGGCGATGGCCTCTGCGATGGTGCGGATATCGCGCACCGGTACCTGCTCCTGCAACAGCGCCTGCAGAACCTTGAGCAGGGTCGACAACGACACCAGGCCAGGCACCAGCTCTTCGGCCAGCTTCGGCGAACTCTTGGCCAGCAGTTGCATCAGCTGCTGCACTTCCTCGTGCCCAAGCAGCTCGTGGGAGTGCTTGTGCAGAACCTGGTTGAGGTGCGTAGCCACCACCGTGCTGGCATCCACCACCGTGTAGCCAAGCGACTGCGCCTGGTCGCGCTGGGTCGGGTCGATCCACACCGCCTCCAGGCCGAACGCCGGATCTTTGGCGGCAATGCCGTTGAGGGTGCCGAACACCTGCCCCGGGTTGATCGCCAGTTCACGCTCCGGGTACACCTCCGCCTCGGCCACGCTGACGCCCATCAGGGTCAGGCGGTAGGCGTTGGGCAGCAGGTCGAGGTTGTCACGGATATGTACGGAGGGCATGAGGAAGCCCATCTCTTGGGAAAGCTTCTTGCGCACGCCCTTGATGCGCGCGAGCAACTGCCCACCCTGATTACGATCAACCAGCGGGATCAGGCGATAACCGACCTCCAGGCCGACCATGTCCACCGGGGTGACATCGTCCCACCCCAGTTCCTTGACCTCCTGCGCGCGCTGGGCGGGGAGCAGCTCCTGCTGGCGCTGGACTTCCTGGGCCTCCACGTCCTTGGCCTTGCGCTGCTTGTTGGCAATCCAGTAGGCGCCGCCGGCGGCGACCAGGCCCAGGCTGATGAAGGAGAAATGCGGCATGCCGGGCACCAGGCCCATGGCGATCATGATCGCGGCCGACACTGCCAGGGCGCGCGGCGAGGCGAACATCTGCCTGTTGACCTGGGCGCCCATGTCCTCGGAGGTGGAAACCCGGGTGACCATGATCGCCGCGGCGGTCGACAGCAGCAGCGAGGGGATCTGTGCGACCAGGCCGTCACCGATGGTCAGCAGGGTGTAGATGCGCCCGGCGTCGGCGAAGCTCAGGTCGTGCTGAAGGATACCGATCGCGATGCCACCGATGAGGTTGATGAACAGGATCAGCAGACCGGCGACGGCGTCACCGCGAACGAACTTGCTGGCACCGTCCATCGAACCGTAGAAGTCGGCCTCCTGAGCCACTTCGGTCCGGCGCTTCTTCGCCTCGACCTGGTCGATGATGCCGGCATTGAGGTCAGCGTCGATGGCCATCTGCTTGCCGGGCATGGCATCCAGGGTGAACCGCGCGCTGACCTCGGAGATCCGCCCGGCACCCTTGGTGACCACCACGAAGTTGATGATCATCAAGATGGCGAACACCACGATACCGACCACGTAGTTGCCGCCGATAACCACTTCACCGAAGGCCTTGATCACCTGGCCGGCGGCGTCGTGGCCTTCCTGGCCGTGCAACAGGACCACACGCGTGGAGGCCACGTTGAGCGCCAGGCGCAGCAGCGTGGCGGCCAGCAGAATGGTCGGAAACACGGCAAAATCGAGCGGCCGCAGGGCATAGATCGCCACCAGCAGCACGACGATCGACAGAGCGATACTGAAGGTGAACAGCACGTCCAGCAGAAAGGGCGGGATCGGCAGCATGACCATGCCGAGCATGACCAGCAGCAACAGGGGAATACCCAGGTTGCCGTGGCGCAACCCGGCCAGGTTGCTGCGCATGTTGCCGACCAGCTCTGCTCTATCTACTGCCACGCGGTGTTACCCCAGTCGTTCAATCTTTTGACGCAAAACGGCGTCGTGCTGGGGTAAGGGCAAGAAGCATTCCAACTCACCGAAAATCGGCCAACTCGCTTAACCGCGTGGATCGCCCGGCAGGTAAGAGCCAGTGATCTGCCGATAGGCCGCCGAGGTTCGCGGCCCCGCCTCACCGTCGACCTTGACGAAAATGCCGGGAAAACCATTGAGCCAACGCTGCAGCGCCTCGGTTCTGGCAATCAGCAGCGGATCGCCCGGTTTGCTGGTGACGTAACGCACGATCAGCGGCGCATCGTCTGCCGGTACCGGCTGGTCTACGAAGCGCGTCTGGCCGTTCTCGGCCATGCGCCGCAACAGCACCGCGGCACCGCACTGCTTGGACACGGCGGTGTCCGACCAGAGCCCGTCCTTGACGTACTTGCCGCTGACATACTGGTTGGAATAGCTCCACAGGTACGGCGACTGCACCTGCGGATGAAACTGCCGGTAGCCAAAGCCGTTGTAGCGTTCGAGCTGATAGAGCATGCCGGCCAGGCTCCAGTCGATATGCGTGCCGAGCCTCTTGAAGGTCAGCGCATCACTGGCGCTCTCCTCCCAGGTGAATGGCGGCCCGCCGACTTTCGGCCGTCCGGACGGCACCTGCACGGTTCGCGCCGTCAAGGGATCGCCGTTATGCAGGTGTTTGCGAAAATCCAGGCTGCTTTCCATGCAATGGATCACCGCGATGAAATCCCAGGGCACGCCCACGGCGTTGCCGACGTGCTCGTAGCGCGGCTGATTGGCGCGGATCTGGCTGACCAGGCTCTCCACTTCGGCAGCCTTGCCGATGCGGATCTGACAGGTGTTGAACAGGCGTTCGTATTCGCTGCGCAAGGCAGCGGAAAGCGGTATCTGGGCCATGGGGCACTCCTTGAGAAGCAGGCGACTGCATTCAGGTCGAGTACCGCGGCACGAGCCACTCACCACCTACCGGTTTAGGCGGCATGCACGGCTTGTCAAATGGGATGGGAGCGAACGTACGATCAGTTGTCGCGACGCAGGTCCGGCGGGATCGGCAGATCCGGTAGCGGGCCTGGGCGCTTGGCCTTGCCGGCGCGGAACTGGCGCAGCTGGTAGACGTACGCCAGCACCTGGGCCACGGCCAGGTAGAGGCCGGCAGGAATCTCGGCCTCGACTTCTGTGGAATAGAACACCGCCCGCGCCAGAGCTGGCGATTCGAGCATGGTGACCTTGTGTTCCTTGGCGATCTCGCGAATCTTCAACGCGAGGAAATCGCCACCCTTGGCCAGCAGCACCGGCGCATTGCCGGACGCCGGGTCGTACTTCAGGGCGACCGCGAAGTGCGTCGGGTTGGTGATCACCACGTCGGCCTGCGGCACGGACTGCATCATGCGCCGCTCGGCCATCTCGCGCTGCAACTGACGGATCTTGCCTTTGACTTCCGGCTTGCCCTCGGAGTCCTTGTACTCGTCGCGCACTTCCTGCTTGGTCATCTTCAGCTTCTGCTTGGAATCCCACAGCTGAAACGGTACATCCACACCGGCGATCAGGATCAGCCCGCTGGCCAGCCACAAGGCGCTCCAGCCGACGATCTGCAGGCTGTGCATGATCGCCTGCTCGATCGGCTCGTTGGCCATCGCCAGAATGTCGTCCGTATCAGAGGAAAGCACTGCCAGCGCCACCATCAGGATCACCACGAACTTGGCCAACGCCTTGAGCAGCTCGGCCAGGGCCTTGAATGAAAACATGCGTTTGAGCCCGGCAAGCGGGTCCATGCGGCTGAACTTCGGAGCCAGTGCCTCCATGGAGAACAGCCAACCACCGAGAGAAATGGGGCCGAGAATCGAGGCGATCAGCAGGATGATGATGAACGGCTGCATCAGCTGCACGGCCGCCTTGCCGGCAGCCATCAGGTACTGCGCCATGGAGCCGTCGTCCATCAGCACTTCGCGCGGCAGGCTGAAGCTGTTGCGCATGATGCTGAGCAACGCATCACCCATCTCACCGCCGTACATTAGCAACGCGAAGGCACCCGTCAGGGTGATAGCGACGGTATTGAGCTCGCGCGAGCGGGCAATCTGGCCTTTCTTGCGCGCCTCTTCCAGGCGCTTGCCAGTGGGTTCCTCGCTCTTGTCGGCGCCACTTTCGCTTTCGGCCATGGCCTACCTCGCCTGCGCCAGTTCGCGCAGCAACTGCAGGGCATCGACGGTGAGCTCCTGAAAGTGCGCGAGAAAATCGGCCAGGCCGACCCAGAAGATGAAGATGCCCAGCACCAGGGTCAGCGGAAAACCGATGGAAAAGATGTTCAACTGGGGCGCGGCACGGGTCATCACACCGAACGCCAGGTTGACCACCAGCAGCGCGGTGACAATCGGCAACGCCAGCAACAGGCCGGCAGCCATCACCCAGGTCAGTTTGCCGGCCAGCTCCCAATAATGGTTGAGCAGCAGGCCACCACCCGGCGGCAGGGTGACGAAACTCTCGGCCAACACCTCGAACACCACCAGATGGCCGTTCATGGCAAGGAACAGCAGCGTCACCAGCATCAGCAGAAACTGCCCGAGCACCGGCACCGAAACGCCATTGGTCGGATCGACCATCGAGGCGAAGCCCAGGCCCATCTGGATCGCGATGATCTGCCCGGCAACGCTGAACAGGTGGAAATACAGCTGCAGGATGAAACCGAACATCACGCCAATGAGGATTTCCTGGCTAATCAACAGCATCGCCTGCACGCTCACCGCATCCACCACCGGCATCGGTGGCAACGTCGGCACCAGCAGCACGCTGATCGCCAGCGCCAGGTACAGGCGTACCCGCGTCGGCACGATCTGTGTGCCGATGATCGGCATGACCATCAGCATCGACGCGATACGGAACAGCGGAAGGAGGAACTGCCCGACCCAGCCGCCAATCTGCGCGTTCGAGAGCTCGAGCATCAGCCGATCAGCAAGGGAATGTTCTGGATCAGGTTCTGCGTGTACTCCATCAGCTCACGCACCAGCCAAGGCCCGGCCCAGATCAGGGTGAGCAGCATCACCAGCAGGCGCGGCACGAAGCTCAGGGTCTGTTCGTTGATCTGTGTGGCGGCCTGAAACATGGCTACCAGCAAACCGACCAGAAGGCTCGGCAGAACCATCAGGCCGACGATGATGGCCGTCAGCCAGAGCGCCTCACGAAACAGGTCGACAGCGATTTCCGGGGTCATCTGCGCGTCCTCTATAACGTGCCGAAACTGCCGGCCAACGTACCCATGATCAAGGCCCAGCCGTCGATGAGCACGAACAGCATGATCTTGAACGGCAGGGAAATGATCAGCGGCGAGAGCATCATCATACCCATCGCCATGAGAATGCTGGCCACCACCATGTCGATGATCAGGAACGGGATGAAGATCATGAAGCCTATCTGGAACGCAGTCTTCAGCTCGGACGTGACGAACGCCGGGATGAGGATGGTCAGCGGCGCCTGCTCGGGCGACACGATGTCGGTGCGCTTGGACAGGCGCACGAACAGCTCGAGGTCCGAGGCGCGGGTCTGCGCCAGCATGAAGTTCTTGATCGGCACTTCGGCCTTGGCGATGGCATCCTGCGCCACCATTTCTTCACGCAGGTAGGGCTGCAGCGCCTCACGGTTAATCTGGTCGAACACCGGGGCCATGATGAACATCGTGAGGAACAACGCCAGGCCGATGAGAATCTGGTTCGACGGCGTCTGCTGCAGGCCCAACGCCTGACGCAGGATGGAGAACACGATGATGATGCGGGTGAAGCTGGTCATCAGCATGACGAACGCCGGGATGAAGCTCAGCGCTGTCATGATCAGCAGAATCTGCAGGCTGACCGAGTATTCCTGCTGCCCTTCCGGGTTGGTGCTCAGGGTGATCGCCGGGATCGATAGCGGGTTCTCGGCGCCCAGCGCCAGCGGTGCCGCCACGACCAGCAGCAGGGTCAGCAGAATGCGCCAGGCGCTCATGTCTTGTCCTTATTGTCCTTGCCGAGCAACTCCATCAGGCGCTGCGCGAACTCCGGCGTCGCCGGCTCGGCTTCGGTCGCCAGCACCGGCTCTTTGAGCACGTGCAACGGCGTGATGCGCCCTGGGGTCAGGCCGAGCAGAACCTGCTCACCGCCCACCTGCACCAGCAATAGCCGATCGCGCGGGCCCAACGCCTGGCTGGCCACCAGCTTGATCACCTGGCCGCCACGCGGGCCGATCTGCTGCACACGGCGCATGACCCAGGCCAGCACGAAGATCAGGCCGATGACGAACAGCAGGCCGAGCAGCAACTGCACCAGTTGCCCACCAACATTGGTGGTGGCCAGTGGCGTGGCCGCCTTGGCAGCCGGCGTATCAGCCAGCGCGCTCAGTGGCAGTGCCAGCAACAAACCCAGGTAGTGGCGCATCACGGCCTCAGCGCAGCTTCTTGATGCGTTCGCTCGGGCTGATCACATCCGTCAGCCGAATACCGAACTTCTCGTTCACCACCACCACTTCGCCGTGGGCGATCAGCGTGCCGTTGACCAGCACGTCGAGGGGTTCGCCCGCCAGGCGGTCGAGTTCGACCACCGAGCCCTGGTTGAGCTGCAGCAGGTTGCGGATGGAAATATCGGTGCTGCCGACCTCCATGGAGATCGATACCGGAATGTCCAGGATCACGTCGAGGTTGGGGCCATCCAGGCTTACCGGGCCGTTGGATTTGGGCGCGGCGCCGAACTCTTCCATCGCTACGCGTGGCGCACTGGGCGCCGCCGGGGCGGCCTGCTGGGCCAGCATGGCATCAATGTCGTCCTGCCCCGCGTCGCCCGCCTCGGAGAGAGCCGCGGCCCACTCATCGGCCAGGGCCTGTTCCTCGGGAGAGGTGCTTTCGTTCTCGTCTGCCATCGGTCTGCCTCGGCTAACTGTTGTTCAGAAAGACCCGGCAAGCCGGGCCTGTGGGCATGCGCTCAGCGCACGCGCTCGATCGGTTCGATGATCTGCATGGCCAGGTTGCCCTTGTGCGCACCCAGCTTGACCTTGAAGGCCGGCACGCCGTTGGCGCGCATGATCACGTTTTCCGGCAGGTCCACCGGAATCACGTCGCCCGGCTGCATGTGCAGGATGTCGCGCAGGCGCAACTGGCGATGAGCCACGGTGGCGCCGAGCGGCACGCTGACGTCGAGGATGTCCTCGCGTAGGGCCTTGGTCCAACGTTCGTCCTGGTCGTCGACATCGGACTGGAAGCCGGCATCGAGCATCTCGCGTACCGGCTCGATCATGGAATACGGCATGGTGATGTGCAGGTCGCCGCCACCGCCGTCCAGCTCGATGTGGAAGGTCGAGACGACGATCACTTCGCTGGGGCTGACGATGTTGGCCAGCGCCGGGTTCACTTCCGAGTTGATGTACTCGAAGTTGACGTCCATCACCGCGTGCCAGGCTTCCTTGAGGTCGATGAATGCCTGGTCCAGCACCATGCGCACCACGCGCAGCTCGGTCGGGGTGAATTCGCGGCCTTCGATCTTGGCGTGGCGGCCATCGCCGCCGAAGAAGTTGTCGACCAGCTTGAACACCAGCTTGGCGTCGAGAATGAACAGGCCAGTGCCGCGCAGCGGCTTCATCTTCACCAGGTTGAGGCTGGTCGGTACGTACAGCGAGTGCACGTATTCGCCGAATTTCATCACCTGCACGCCACCGACGGCGACATCGGCCGAGCGGCGCAGCAGGTTGAACATGCTGATGCGGGTATAGCGGGCGAAGCGCTCGTTGATCATTTCCAGGGTCGGCATGCGCCCGCGGACGATACGATCCTGGCTGGTCAGGTCATAGCTCTTCACGCTGCCCGGATCGGAGTCGACCTCGGTTTCGACCAGGCCGTCGTCCACGCCGTGCAACAGCGCGTCGATTTCGTCCTGGGATAGCAGGTCCTGCACAGCCATTGCTTAACTCCTGCTCACTGCAATACCAGATTGGTGAACAACACCTGTTCGATCACCAGCTTGCCGGTTTCCTTTTGCGCCAGCTCCTGCACCGTGGCAGTAGCCTGCTGACGCAGCATTTCCTTGCCCACCGGGGTGATCAGCACGCCGAAATCCTGACCGGAAAAGAGCATCACCAAACGATTGCGCAGCACCGGCATGTGCACCTTGAGCGCATCCATCTCGGCCTGATCCCGAGCCATCAGGGCGACGCTCACCTGCATGTAGCGCTGGCGGCCCTGATAACTGAAATTGACCACGAAGGCCGGCACCATCGCTTCGTAGATCGCGACCTTCTTGACGGGGGCAGCCGCTTCGGCAGCAGCGTGTTCTTCCTTCGCGTCGTCCTTCTTGCTGTCGCCCTTGCCGAGGAAAAACCATGTCGCGCCGACCGACAGGCCGATGGCGAGCACCAACGCCACCACGATCAGAATAATGAGCTTGAGTTTGCTCTTGCCTGCCGGTTTATCGCCCGCACCCTCGGCAGGAGGTTGCGGTGCTGGTTTTTTTGCCATGCCAAAAATCCGTCGCTGATCTGGGTTTTGTCTACGGTCAAAGGGTTAGGAGCAAGTGTTATGCCACCTTATAAACAAAGTAGCTGCTCCGGCAACCGACGACACAGGCGGTCGATATACCAAGGCGCTGCCCGGCTGTCACCCGAAAACGACTGCGCCCGGTACATTTGTGCGTACCGGGCGCAATGAAGTTGCAGCGCTGTGCAGGCGTTCGATCCTGTTATGCGCGCGTGAACGAGACCTCTGGCGGATGAAATCGGCTCAGGATGCGAAGCTGCGAGCGGCTCATGAGCAGCCCGCAACATACACCCGCCCCGCTTTCGGCCGATCCGCGTGAACGACCGTCAGGCGTAATAGTCCACCAGACCGCGCGGCGCGGCACTGTTCGGATTACGGATCTCGCTCATGCCGGTGAGGACTTCCTCATCGCCACCGTCGCCACCGCGCCCCGAACCTCCCTGACGTCGACCCTCGTCACCATTGCCCTGCCAACCTCGCGCCAGCGACTGGTCGGAAACGTTGACGTCGAGCTGGCCCATGCCCTGCTGGCTGAACATGTCGCGCAGGCGCTGCATCTGCCCTTCCAGCTGATCACGCACGTTGGCGTTGGCGCTGATGAAGGTCACTTGGGCGGCCTGGTCCTTGTTCATCTCGATGCGCACTTCCATACGCCCCAATTCTGCCGGGTCGAGCTGGATCTCGGCGGACTTGAGGTTCTGGCTGGACAGCCACATCACCCGGTCCACCACTGCCTCGGTCCAAGCGCCCTGCATCGGCACCGGATGCCCCGGCACTACCGGCAGGCGCTGGGCGACGCTGCTCTGCTGATTGATCGCCTGACTCAGCGCACTGAGCTTGCTGGCGAACGCATCGGCACGCGCATCGCTCTGGTTCTCTCGTAACTCGGGCACGCTCTCCAGGCCTTCGGCCAGCAGATCCGCCACGGGGATTTCATCCTCGGCACTTTCTTCCGGCGCCGCCTCACCGGCAAAGGCTGCCAGCGCGTTGGCAAAGCCCTCGGTGGGGCTGACCGCTTTCTCCGCAGCAACCGCCCCCGGGCTCTGCTGCGCAGCCGCAGCGGCCTGATTCTGCGCACCGATCTCCAGTGCCAGGCGCACACCGGGCAGGCTGTTGAGCATGTCGAGCTCGGGATCATGGCTGGCATCGGTCATGCCTGGCGGCGCCCCTGTGGTGCCAAGCGTGCCACTCGGCGACAGCAGGTCACTGGTGCTCTCGACCGCGGGCTCGGTTTCTGCGCTGACACCCTCGACGGGCAACTGCCCGTTCATGGCCAGCAACAGCAGCGGGTCGATCACCTCCTGCTCGCCATCGGCCAGTTCCTCCTCCGGCAACGCATTGCCGCTATCGGCAACGATTGGCTGCTCCGCCGGCGTCTCGGCCTTCGCCGTGTCGCTTGGCTTGGCCTCGTCACTGCGCTCGTCGCGGGCCTTGGCCGCAGCTTCCTTGCGGTCGGCGGCCTTCGCCTGACGCTCCTTGGCGTAGACCTCGGCGAAGCTGGAAGCCTCGTTCTTGGCGGGTTCCGGCGCGTTGGCCGGCGCTTTCGTCGCCGAAGCTTTCGGCCTGACGTCAGGCGCCGGCTGAAGCAGGATATCGGGTGCGACGGACATGGGTACTCTCCGTTCAGGGTGGGTCGTACCGGGATATAGCAAGGCCTGGGCCAGGTTTGTCGCCGTGCAGAAAAACCGTGATCAGGCAGGCGATGGCACGCGGCAGAACCTAGCGGTAGCGCTGGCGCTCGGCGCGGAAGAGGATGCGCACGATGGCGAACTCACGCTCGATCTGCTCGATCAGCGCAGGTACGTCATCGAGTTGTTCGCGACGGGCGGCCTCCTCGAGCTGCTTGCACAGGTTGGCCAGCAGCACCGCGCCCATGTTGCTGCAGCTGCCCTTGAAACTATGCGCGGCCAGGCGCAGTGCCTGGGCATCGGCACTCTGGCGGGCGGCGACCAAGTGGCGCAGGCGCTCATCGGAGTCGGTCAGGAAGGTATCCAGCAGCACCGGATACTCGTCTTCCATGACGTCCTGCAGAGACGCCAGCACCGCGGCATCGAGATGGGAATCGGGCACCTGCTCACTCCATGATCAAGATGCGCGGATTATGCATGAGCCGGCCAGCAGAACTCCACGTTTACCCCGCGACCATCCGCTGCCCACTCGCAGCTCCAGGTCAATTGACGAATCAGGCGCAGGCCACGGCCACGCAGGCTTTGCGGCGCATGCTCAAGGTCCATTGCCGCGGCAACATCGAAGCCGCCACCGCTGTCCTCGATGTGAATCTTCAGACAGCCGAGATCAGGGCGCTGGAGCAGTTCGAGGTTGAAACGCACGTAACCGTCCTGCAGCGCCTGCAGGCGTTGTGTGCGCTCCTGGTAGTAGCGGGCGAAGCCTTCGGCACTGCACTTGAGCGAGGAATCCAGGCCCAGTACGCCATGCTCCAGCGCATTGGAATAAAGCTCGGCCAGCACCGTATAGAGCGGGCCTGCCTGGGCGCGCAGGCCTTGCACCTCCAGCAGCAACTGCAGGAGGAATGGCAACGGATTGAAGCGTTTGAGCGTCTCGGCACGGAATTCGAAACTGGCGGACCAGTCCAGCGGGCTGCTCTGCCCGCTGTCGGAGAACACCAGCGGTGGTCGGTTGAGCGCGCCCTCCTCGACCAGGCACAACTCGATCATGCTGACGTCGTCCTGGGCCTCGCCGCGGAATGCGACCAGTGCCTGCTGGATATCGTCGAACAGCCGTTGCGGGGCGTGCTGGTTGTCGAAGACCGCCTGCAGGCGCTCCTCACCGAACAGCTCACCCTGGGCGTTGCAAGCCTCGAGAATGCCGTCGGAAAGGAGGAACAGCCGATCGCCCTCCTCCAGCGGATAAACCTCGTAGGCGTCATTGAAACGGCTCGACTCCAGCACGCCCAAGGGCAGGTGCCGCGACATCAGGCGCACCCGCTCGCCATTGGCCGCCCGCAGCAGATAGCCATCGGGCAGGCCGCCGTTCCACACTTCGACCACTCGCCGCTGGAAACTCAGGCTGAGCAGCGTCGCACAGCAGAACACGCCAACCGGCAGGATGCGCTTAAGCTTGGCATTCATCTCGCGAAGGATTTCCGCGATGGAAAACCCTTTCGCCGTCATGCCGTAGAACACTTCGGCCAGCGGCATGGCGCCAATCGCCGCCGGCAGGCCATGCCCGGTGAAATCGCCGAGCAGCACGTGCATGTCGCCCGACGGCTTGAACGCGGCGAGCAGCAGGTCGCCGTTGAACAGGGCAAAAGGCGACTGCAGATAACGGATGTTCGGCGCGTTGAGGCAGCCGGAGTGCGCGACCTTGTCGAACACCGCCTTGGCCACGCGCTGCTCGGTGAGCAGATGTTCGTTGTGCTTGGCGATCAGGTCGCGCTGGCGCAGCACGGTGTCCTGCAGGCGCCGCAGGCGATCCATGGCGCGGATCTTGGCTTCGAGGATGGTGCGGTTGTAAGGCTTGGCGAGGAAGTCGTCACCGGCCTCCAGGCAGCGCACCAGGCCTTCACTCTCGGTCAGCGAGGTGAGGAAGATGATCGGTACCAGTGCCTCACCGGCCGCGGCCTTGATCCGCTCGGCAGCCTCGAAGCCATCCATCAGCGGCATCAACGCATCCATCAGCACCAGCTGTGGCCGCTCCTGCTCGAACAGCGCAACGGCCTCCAGGCCGTTGCTGGCGGTGAGCACGCGGTGCCCCTGGCGATTGACGATGGTGGACAGCAGCATCCTGTCCGCGGCGTTGTCCTCGGCAATCAGGATGGCCAGGCGCCCGGGCATGGCAGTCAGCCGATCTGGAACAGTTGTTCGAAGTTGGAGATAGAGAGGATCTTGCGCACATCGGGGTTGCAGTTGATCAGGCTGATGCGCGCATGATCGCCGCCGGCATGGTCGCGCAGCAGCAGGAGCATGCCCAGCGCGGAGCTGTCGAGATAGGTCGCACCCTGCAGGTCGACCAGGTAGCGCTTGGGTGTGATGTTCACCCGCTCGTAGGCATCGCGAAATTCCTGATGCGCGGAGAAATCGAAGCGCCCCTGAATCTGGATGGTCAGTTCCTGGCCATCGCTCGAGGGCAGCGCGGTGATCGTCATGGAGCACTCCTTGTCTGTGATGCGTGCTGTTCTGCGGACAGATTTAGCATTGGTGGCAAATGGCGGCAACCACCGCTCAGTATTGATCGCGAGCCGGCAGGCGTTGAGACAGTTCGTCGAGCAGTTTCTGCTCACGTTTGTCTTCGGCGATACGGGCTTCTTCGATGTAACGCTGGACCAGCTTGCGCAGGCCTTCCAGACGAGCATAGCGCTGCTGCCAGAGTGCGCGAGCCTTGGCCAGATTGTCGCGGTGCCAGTTGACGCTCTGCAGCTGCTGGCCGATGGCGGTTTCCAGCTGCGAGAGGAAGCGTTGATAGTTCATCAGCCACTGCCCGGAAACGCCGTGGCGGCCTTCGTTGATCCATTGTTGCTGATAGTCGCCGCGGTAGCGCTCCAGCTCGCTGAGCTGCAGTTCTGCCTTGCCCAGCAGGCCTTGGCAGTGGCCGAGCTGGCGCGCGGCTTCACGCTCAGCGCGCTCGGCCATGTCGATGACCGGCGCCAGGCGCGCGGCACGGCTGTTAGCCATTCATCAGGCGCCCGGAGCCGAAGGGTTGAGCACCTGCGCCAGTTGCGCGGCGCTGTCGGCCATGCTCTCGCTTTCGCGTAGGCCCTGGCGCAGGTAACGCGCCATCGCAGGCTGGCGGGCGATGGCCAGGTCGGTGTCGGGATCGCCACCCGGCACGTAGGCACCGACGCTGATCAGGTCGCGGCTCTGCTGGTAGCGCGACCACAGCTGCTTGAAGCGCTGGGCCATGCGCATGTGCTCCGGGCTGACCACCTGGGGCATGACCCGGCTGATCGAGGCCTCGATGTCGATGGCCGGATAATGGCCTTCCTCGGCCAGCCGCCGGGACAGCACGAAGTGGCCGTCGAGCACGCCGCGCGCGGCGTCGGCAATCGGGTCCTGCTGGTCATCACCCTCGGAGAGGACGGTGTAGAAGGCGGTGATCGAGCCACCGCCGGCCTCGGCATTGCCGGCCCGCTCGACCAGGCGCGGCAAACGGGCGAATACCGATGGCGGATAACCCTTGGTCGCCGGGGGCTCGCCGATGGCCAGGGCGATCTCGCGCTGGGCCTGGGCGAAACGGGTCAGCGAGTCCATCAGCAGCAGCACGTTCTTGCCCTTGTCGCGGAAGTACTCGGCGATCCGCGTGCAGTACATGGCTGCGCGCAGGCGCATCAGCGGCGCGTCGTCCGCAGGCGAGGCCACCACCACCGAGCGCTTGATGCCCTCCTCGCCGAGGATTTCCTCGATGAACTCCTTGACCTCGCGACCGCGCTCACCGATCAGTCCGACCACGATGATCTCGGCCTCGGTGAAGCGCGTCATCATGCCCAGCAGCACCGATTTACCCACACCGGTGCCGGCGAACAGACCCAGCCGCTGGCCACGGCCGACGGTGAGCAGGCCGTTGATGCTGCGGATGCCGACATCCAGTGGTACGTGAATCGGATCGCGGTTGAGCGGGTTGATGGTCGGCCCATCCATCGGCACCCAGTCCTCGGCCTTCATCCCGCCCTTGCCATCGAGGGCCCGCCCGGCGCCATCCAGCACGCGGCCCAGCATCGACATGCCCATGGGCAGACGGCCGGTATCCGGCAGCGGCACTACGCGCGCGCCCGGCGCGATGCCGGCCAGGCTGCCGACGGGCATCAGGTAGATCTTGCCGGAGGAAAAACCCATCACCTCGGCCTCGACCTGCACCGGGTGGTAACTGTCGTCATTGATCACCAGGCAACGGCTGCCCAGCGCAGCGCGCAGGCCCTCGGCTTCCAGGGTGAGGCCGACCATGCGCAGCAGGCGACCTTCGACCACCGGCTGACTGGGTAGCTCGATCGCCTCAGCGTAACCCGCCAGGCGTTTGGCAAAGCTGACGCGCTCAAGGCGCATGGTTGGCGTCCAGATCGACGGCGATATCCGCCTCCGGCGGGTTGGTGGCCTGTGAGCGTTGCTGGTCGAAGAGCTGCTTCAGGGCCAACGCCAGGCGCGTTTCCGCCGTTGCATCAATGCGGCTCTGCTCGCTCTCGACGCGACAACCTCCTGGTTGCAGGGCGTCGTCTTCAAGAATCCGCCAGCTTTCCTCATGCCGCTCGCGCAGGGCTTTGACCAGGTCGAAGTCCTGGGGATTGATGTGGATGCGCACGTTGCTCGCGCCCATCGGCAGCAGCTTGAGCGCCTCGCGCAGTACATGGCGGATTTGGCTGGAGTCGGTGGACAGTTCGCGCTGGATGATCTGCCGCGTCATCTGGCTTACGAGATTGATCAGCCCCTGCTCGACGGCCTGGTCCTGCTCGGCGATAGGCTCGAACAGCTGGGTCATCACCTGCTCGAGCTGAGCGACCTTGCCCTGCAGCAGTGTGTCGGCCTCCTGCTTGGCCTTGAGCTGGCCAGCCCGGAAACCGTCCTTCTCGCCCGTGGCGAAGCCCTCGTTGTAAGCGTCCTGGCGGATCGCCTCGACCTCGTCGAGCGTCAGCGGTTTGACTTCCTCGACGGCGACGTCCTCGACCTGCGAGATCGGCTCCGGCTCGGCCTGTTGCGGCTCGGGCTCCGGCTCGGGAGCGGCCTCCACCGCGGGGTCGAAACTGGGCAACGCCCAGCGGTCGAAACCACTCACGTCCTTCGCGCGAATCAGTTCGCTGGGAGCTTCCTTGGGGGCCATGCTGGGATTCCGCCGCTTAGATCATCGCCTCGCCGCCAGCCCCGCCGAGAACGATCTCGCCGGATTCGGCCATGCGACGGGCAATGGTGAGAATTTCCTTCTGTGCGGTCTCGACATCGCTGACGCGCACCGGGCCCTTGGCCTCGAGGTCGTCGCGCAGCAGTTCGGCAGCACGTTTGGACATGTTCTTGAAGACCTTTTCCTTGATGCCATCGTCGGCGCCCTTGAGCGCCAGCACCAGCACGTCGGAAGACACCTCGCGCAGCAGCGCCTGGATACCGCGGTCGTCGACGTCGGCCAGGTTGTCGAAGACGAACATCAGGTCCTCGATCTGGCTGGACAGGTCTTCGTCCACCTCGCGAATCGAGTCCATCAGCTGACCCTCCATCGAGCTGTCGAGGAAGTTCATGATGTCCGCTGCGCGCTTGACGCCGCCAAGGGTGGCGCGGGTGGTGTTGGCACTGCCGGAGAACTGCTTCTCCAGAATCAGGTTGAGTTCCTTGAGCGCGGCCGGCTGCACGGTGTTCAGCGAGGACACGCGCAGGACGATATCCAGGCGTACCTTGTGGTCAAAGTGACTGAGCACTTCGCCAGCCTGGTCCGGGTCGAGGTAAGCCACGACGATGGCCTGGATCTGCGGGTGCTCGTAACGGATCACGTCCGCCACGGCGCGCGGCTCCATCCACTTCAGGCTGTCCAGCCCGCTGGTACTGCCACCAAGCAGGATGCGGTCGATGAGGTTGCCGGCTTTGTCTTCGCCCAGAGCCTGGGTGAGCATCTTGCGAATGTAACCGTCGGCACCGACGCCCAGGCTGGTCTGGTCGCCGACGATCTCGACGAACTCGCCCATCACCTGCTCGACCTGCTCGCGGTGCACGTTGCGCATGCCGGCCATGGCCACGCCGACGCGCTGCACTTCCTTCGGCCCGAGATGACGCAGCACCTGGGCGGCATCGGTCTCGCCGAGGGACAGCAGGAGAATGGCGGCCTTGTCGACCTTGCTCAGCTTGGCGGTGGCGCGATTGTCATTCATCGGCGTTGATCCAATCTTTCACGACTTGGGCGACGCGGCCCGGATCTTCCGCCACCAGACTCTTGATGGCGTTCAGTTGCGCATCATACCCCTCCGAGGGGCTCGGCAGCAGGATGCTTTGCGGGCCACCGAGGCTGACCCGATCAGAGGCCAGCTCGCCTTCCAGGCCGCCCATTTCACCCAGTTCGACATCGCCATCACGGCCACCAGAACCGGCAGCACCTTTGCCACCGTTGGTGATGTTGTTGAGCACCGGGCGCAGCACGAACAGCACAAGAATAAGGATCAGCAAAGCCGGGAATAGTTGCTTGAGCAGCCCCATGGCCATCAGGAACAGCTCGCTCTGGTACCACGGGGTCTCGAAGACTTCGCCCACCTCGGTGGTGAATGCGCTGTTGATCACGCTGACGCTGTCGCCACGGCTCGCATCGAAGCCGACGGCATCCTGCACCAGGCGGGTGAAGCGCTCCAGCTCGGCGGCACTCCACGGCACACGGGTGGACTCGCCGCTCTCGGCATTGATGCTGACACGGTCATCCAGCACCACGGCAACCGACAGGCGCTTCAGGCGGCCTTGCTGCTGCTTGGTGTGGCTGATCGAACGGTCCAGCTCGAAGTTGCGCGTGGACTGTTCACGCTTGTCCGCCGGGTACGGCGCCAGCATGGGTTGGCCGGTGGCCGGATCGGTGATCTGCTGGCCGTTGGAGTCCAGCAGCGGTTGCCCAGCGGCAACCGGGCCGGCAGGCGCGGGAGCCGCGGCGGCAGCCTGTTGCGGAGCCGAAGCGGCACCTGGCGGCTGGTTGCTGACGGCACCCGGCACGCCCTGCGGCGGCAAGCTGCTGGTGCGCTGTTCGTTGACCTGCTGTTCGCTGCGCAGCGCCGGTTGGTCCGGGTTGAACATTTCCGAGGTCGACTCGACCGCGCTGAAGTCCACGTCGGCCGAAACTTCGGCCTTGTAACGGCCATTGCCCAGCACCGGCTGCAGGATGTTGTGCACGCGCTGGGTAAACAGGGTTTCCATGCGGCGGCTGTAGTCGAACTGCTTGCCGGCCACGCTCAGCTCGGACATTTCCTGCTGGTCGGAGAGCAGGTTGCCCTTCTGGTCGACCACGGTGACTTGCGATTTGGTCAGCTCCGGCACGCTGGTGGCAACCAGGTTGATGATCGCCATCACCTGGCTCGGCTCCAGCGCACGACCGGGATACAGCTCGACCAGCACCGAGGCACTGGGCTTGCGCTCGTCACGGACGAACACCGAGCTCTTCGGGATCGCCAGGTGCACACGGGCGCCCTTGACGTTATTCAGGCTCGACACGGTGCGTGCCAGCTCACCCTCGAGCCCTCGGCGATAACGAGTGGCTTCCATGAATTGGCTGGTGCCCAGGCCTTGCTCCTGGTCGAGGATTTCAAAGCCGACATTGCCATCGCTCGGCGCGACGCCGGCAGCGGCGAGGCGCATGCGCGCACGGCCGAGGTCTTCGGACTTGACCAGCAGAGCGCCGGAGTTCGGCTCGACGGTGTAAGCGATATCGGCGGCGGTGAGAATCTCCACCACCTGATTGGTATCCATGCCCGACAGATTCGCCAGCAGCGGGCGATAATCCGGCTGCTGCGACCAGAGCACCACGGCAAATCCGATGGCCACACTGGCAGCCAGACCGACCAACAGGCCGACCTGACGCAGCATGCTCATCTGCGAGAGGTTTTCCAGGAATGCCAGCCCGAACAGCGGCTTCTTCTCACCGGAGCCGGTAGTGGCGGGCACGTTTGCAGCGACTGCTTCAGCCATGAGTCAATTCCGCCCTTAAACCGGCATCTGCATGATGTCTTGGTACGCCTGAACCAGCTTGTTGCGCACCTGGGTCATCGCCTGGAAGGAAACGCTGGCTTTCTGCGACGCGATCATCACATCAGTGATATCCACGCCGCTCTGGCCCATCTCGAAGGCCGACGCCAGCTGCCCGGACGCCTGCTGCGTCTCGCTGACCTTGTTCACTGCCTGCCCCAGCATCTCCGAGAAGCTCGGCGCACCTGGCTCCGGCGCAGCGCTGATCATGGCCGGCCTGGACTTGGCCATGGCATCCATCTGCATGGAGCGCATTTCCAACATCAGACGATTGAATTCGATACCTTGGCTCATGATCTTCCTCCGACCGCAATATTTTGACGCTGCGCGGCTCTATACGGAGGTATTTGCAACAAGGGTGCCAAATCTGCAGGCAGGCAAAGGCCCGCACGGGGCGGGCCTTGGGATAGGACGTTGAAGCGTCGGGATGGCGTCAGCTGGCGTAAAGATAGGCCTCGACGTCCATGCCGGCATCACGCATCTGCGCCAGTTTGTAACGCAGGGTCCGCGGGCTGATGCCCAAGCGCTCGGCGGCCTCCTTGCGCCGGCCACGCTCGGAACGCAGGGTATCGATGATCAGCTCGAACTCGCGGCGACGCAGGTCCTCGCCCAGCTGTCCCGCCACTTCGCTCGCGGCCGATTCGACAGGCACTGCCGCCGTGGCAGCCGCGACCAGGGTCAATGGCTGCGGCGCTGGCGAAACGATCGCCATGCCGATTGGCGTGGTCAGACACAGGTCATGGGCCTGGATCTGCCCACCCTGCTGCAGGATCAGCGCGCGCTGGATGGCATTGTCCAGCTCACGAACGTTGCCCGGCCAAGCATGAGCCAGCATCGCCGCACGAGCATTGGGAGAAAGCTGCACCGCCGAGTGATTCATTTTTTTGACGTGCTTGGCCAACAGGCGCTCGGCCAGCGGCAGAATGTCGGCGGTACGCTCGCGCAGTGGCCGCCAGGCCAACGGGAACACCGAGAGGCGGTAGTAGAGGTCTTCACGGAACCGCCCCGCCGCCACTTCGCCCGCCAAGTCACGGTTGGTCGTGGCGATGACGCGGATATCCAGTTCGATGGGCTTGCGCGCACCGACACGTTCGACTTCCCGCTCCTGCAGCACACGCAACAGCTTGGCCTGCAGGCCGATAGGCATCTCGGAAATTTCATCGAGGAGGATGGTGCCACCGTCAGCCAGTTCGAACTTGCCCGGCTGCGCCGAAACCGCGCCAGTGAACGCCCCCTTCTCATGGCCGAACAGGGTCGCCTCCAGCATGTTGTCGGGGATCGCCGCACAGTTGATGGCGATGAATGGCTTGCCCGCCCGCGGCGACTGCAGATGGATATAGCGCGCGAGCACCTCCTTGCCGGTGCCGGACTCCCCGGAAATGAGCACGGTGGAACCGCTCTTGGCCACGCGCGACGCCAGTTCCAGCAGCTGCTGACTGGCGGGCTCGTTGGCGACCGGACCATCGCCCTCACCCGCGCTCGGATGACCAAGCGCGTGACGCCCGACCAGATCGAGCAACGCTTTGGGCTCGAAAGGTTTGACCAGGTAGTCGGCAGCCCCCTGGCGCATGGCATCCACGGCACGCTCGACCGCACCATAGGCAGTCATCAGCAACACCGGCAGTTGCGGGTAGCGGCTGCGGATCAGCCCGAGTAGCTGATGGCCATCCATGCCCGGCATGTTGACGTCGCTGACCACCAAGCCGAAAGACTCCTCGGCCAAGGCGTCCAGCGCATCCTCGGCGCACTCCACGGCGCGGTAGTCATGCCCGCCCAGCAACAAGGTGTCGGCCAGCGCTTCGCGCAACGCGCGGTCGTCTTCGACCAGCAGAACTTTGGCAGTCATGGCCTACTCCTGAATACGCGGCTGGATAGCCGATTGCGCCGCGCCGAGCAGCGGCAGAATGAGGGTGGCGCACGTGCCACGGCCCACGCGCGAGCGCAGTTGCAGCTCGCCCTGGTGAGCGCGTACCACGGCCTGAACCACTGCCAGGCCGAGGCCAGTACCGGTGGTCTTGGTGGTGAAGAACGGTTCGCCGAGACGCGCCAAGGTGGCCTTGTCGATGCCGGGGCCGTTGTCGCTCACGCACAGACGCAGGCTGTTGTCGCGGGCGTACAGGTGGATCTTCAGGCTCGCCTCGCGGCCGCCAGCCTGGATGGCGTTCTGCACCAGGTTGAGTACGGTGCCGACCAGGGTGTCGCGGTTGCACAGCAGCTCACCCAGGCGCGCGTCGCATTGCCAGCGCACATTCATGTCCTGCACGTGCGGCTCGGCCGCTGCGCGCAGCGCATCGAACAGCGCCGGTGGGGCCAGGCGATCCGGCAGCGGCAGCTCGCCGCGGGCGAATACCAGCATGTCGCGCACCTGGTGCTCCAGCTCGTGCAGGCGCTCTTTCAAGCGGCCGGCGAAACGCTGCTGCTGCTCGAGCGGCAACGCCTGCTCGGACAGATGACTGGCATACAGCAGCGCGGCAGAGAGCGGTGTACGAATCTGGTGGGCCAACGAGGCAACCATGCGCCCCAGTGCGGAGAGGCGCTCATGGCGAGAGAGCTGGTCCTGCAGGCGACGGGTTTCCGTCAGATCGGTGAGTAGAACCAGTTGCCCCGGCTCGCCATGCAGCGAACGGGTGGCGATGGACAGCCGGCGGCCATCCTTCAGGGAAATTTCGTGGCCATCGTCTTCGCGGGGGGCGAAGCTGCGCTGGATGACTTCGCGCCAGAGCATGCCCACCAGCGGCTTGACCAGCAGATTGCGGGCGACAGGGTTGGCTTCGCGGACCACGCCCTGGCCATCAATGACGATCACGCCACCCGGCAACAGATCCAGCAGGCTCTGCAGGCGATGCGCCAGACGCTCTTTCTCTGCCAGCTCCTGCATGCGCTGGGCGCTGACCAGCGCCAGCTGCCCCTTGAGCTCGGTGACCCGGGCCTCGAGCATGCTGTAGGACGCGCTGAGCTGCGTGGACATCTGGTTGAACAGGGTAAACGCCTGCTCCAGACTCTCGCGACTGGCCTGCTCGACCGGCGCGTTGGCATCGATCTCGGGGTTCGGGGATTTGGGGGCCGCTTGACTCATACTCATCTCTCGCGTGGCAAACCGTCAGCAGACGGTCAGTCAGCAGAGACATAGCAATCCCCGTGCCTAAAAAAATATCCTTATTTTTCAATGCCATAAAAAATAAAGCCGGAGACTGCGTCAAAGCTCCGGCTTCATTGGCATGGATGGCGACGGCAATCAGTCCTCGTCGACACCCTCATCATCACGGCGACTCATGCCGTACTTGCGCATCTTCTCGACCAGGGTCGTGCGACGAATACGCAGGCGCTCGGCCGCGCGTGCCACCACGCCACTGGCGTCATCCAGCGCCTGCTGGATCAGGCCCTGCTCGAGATTGCCCAGGTAATCCTTCAGGTCCAGGCCTTCCGGCGGCAGCATCGCCCCGCTGGTCATGCCCGGTAGGCCGGCACCGATGGCTGCGCGCTCTTCCAGCTCTTCACGCAGGCTGCTGACCAACTGCTCGTCGTCATCGTCAACATGACGGAATTTCTTCGGCAACTCGCCGACCCCAATAACGCCATAGGGATGCATGATCGCCATGCGCTCGACCAGGTTGGCCAGCTCACGGACGTTGCCCGGCCAGTCGTGACGGCACAGCGACATGATGGCCGCCGAGTTGAAACGGATCGAGCCGCGCTTCTCGAATTCCATCCGCGAAATCAGCTCGTTCATCAGCAGCGGAATGTCTTCCACCCGCTCACGCAATGGCGCCATCTCGATCGGGAAGACATTGAGGCGGTAGTAGAGGTCCTCGCGGAAGGTACCCTCCTCGATCATCTTCTCCAGATCCTTGTGCGTGGCCGCGATGATGCGTACATCGGCACTCTGCGTCTTGTTGCTGCCGACGCGCTCGAACGTCCGTTCCTGCAGCACGCGCAGCAGCTTGACCTGCATCGGCAGCGGCATATCGCCAATTTCGTCGAGGAACAAGGTGCCGCCGTTGGCCAATTCGAAGCGCCCGGCGCGGCTGGTGATGGCACCGGTAAAGGCACCCTTCTCATGCCCGAACAACTCGCTCTCGAGCAGCTCGGCGGGAATGGCGCCGCAGTTGACCGGCACGAAAGGCGCATCGCGGCGTTTGGAGTGGTAGTGCAGGTTGCGCGCAACAACTTCCTTGCCGGTACCGGACTCACCGAGGATCAGCACGCTGGCCTCGGTATCGGCCACCTGCTGCATCATCTGTCGTACCTGATGGATAGCGCGGCTGGTGCCGACCAGGCTGCGGAACAGATTCGGCTCGCGCTGACGGCTGCGCTCGCGAGCCTGGTCATACATTTCGCGGTAGACCTGGGCACGGTGCAGCGAATCGAGCAGCTTGTTGTAGCTCGGCGGCATTTCCAGGCTGGCCAGTACACGGCGACGCAGGTCTTCCGGCCAGTCGGCTGGGGCAACATCGCCGATCATCAACAGCGGCAGGTTCTCATCCCAGCCCGCCAGCTGCTTGAGCAGATCGAGCGCTCCGCCCTTGGCTTCGACATCCCCCAGCAGCACGCAGAGAATCGAACGACTGGAATCGAGAGACGCAACGGCGTCTTTCCATCCAGCGCTGGTGCTGGAGAAGTGCTCTTCGCCAAGGAAATTGAGAATGACCGCCAGATCACGGCGGCGCTCGCTGTTGTCGTCAATCAGCAGGATCTTGGTTTCACGCCACATCTGTTTTGGTCTGACTCGCGAGCAGGAAAAAAGCTGTCTGGAGAAAACACAAACAGCGCCGGCAATTGGCCACTAGTAAAGTCAAAAATCAGGCGTTAGTCAATTTTATGACGTGAATTTACCTGAAAAAACCAGATTCTTTTTAGAGACACCATAAAAACGCAAAAAGCCCCGCAGAGCGGGGCTTTTTTCATTGCTATCGATCAACCAAACAGCTGGTAAACCTTGGCGCCTTGTTGCGCGTGGTTGAGCTGACGCAGCTCGTCGGCAATGCGGCCTTGCTCGGTTCTGCAGGTGGCGACTAACTCGCGGTAGAGGTCGAGAAGCTCCTGCATGCGGTCGCGCAGAGCGGCCTCATCCTGTGGGGCATCGGCCATGGCCTCCTCTACCGCCTGGCGGCACTGGGTATCCAGCTCCCCGATAGCGGCCCAATCCTGACTGGCCAGGGCCTGGCGCAGCGCGGCGCCGGTATCCTGAAGACGTTGAACGGATGCGTTCATAAAATTGCTCCCGCAATAGGCCAAGCCATCACTCACTGATTGCATCCCAGCCGCTTTTGACGTCGCGCAGCAGCCCGGATACCTCATCCAGAATGGCAACTTCGTTCTTCACGTTTGCCTGAATGAGCTTGGAGGTCATGTATTCGTAGAGATTATCTAGGTTACGCGCCAGTTCGCCGCCGGCCTCGAGATTCAAGCCACTACGCAGCCCGCCGATGATAGCAATCGCCTTGCCGATCAGCTCGCCCTTCAAAGCTATCTGCCCGCGCTCCATCGCGCCACGAGCCTGAGCCAGGCGGGTCAACCCACCCTCCATGAGCATCTGAATCAAACGATGGGGAGTCGCATCTACAGCCTGAGCCTGGGTGTTGACGGTTTGATACTGACGCATAGCGCTCATGGCGTTCATGCTGAATGTACTCCAGTGTACAGCGGGAATACTTCATGTATCGGCACCAAGGCGTTCAGCTTTAGAGCCTGGCGCATAAATTCAATACCGCCGATCCTTCGAGCACACCATCAAAAACAAGCCCCGGTTCGCTAGGCGAAACCGGGGCTTTGTTAAACGCTAAAAGCACCTGAAATCAGTTGCTGGCCGAAGGTTCTACTTCTGGCCCGATGACAGCCCAGGCATCACGAATCTCCAGCAGCAGCGCCTTCACTTCCAGAAGGCTGCGGGGCGTATCATCCAACGCTACACCAACCAGGCGACGATTCATGTAGTCGTACAGATTGTCGAGGTTTTGCGCGAGTTCACCACCAAGGTCTTTATCCAGGCTGGATTGCAGCACGCCAATAATGGTAATCGTGGTTCCGACCGCCTCACCGCGCGCACCTGTATTACCCTGCTCTTGAGCAAGCGCGGCCAGGTTCAAGCGCTCCACGGCGCCATCGAGCAACATCTGCACGGCCACATAAGGCGTAACTTCGTGGCTGGTTTTTACGCTTTTGTATGCATCGATCTGCTTTTTCATTTTTTGACGACGCCTGGCAGGTTATCGAGCACTGAACCGAGCTGGCTGCTGGTCCCGTTGAGTTTACCGATCAGCGATTCCATGGCATTGAACTGCGCCAGCAAACGAGTCTGCATCTTGTCCACGCGAAGGGTCAGCGCTTCTTTTTGCTTGGTGATGTCGGTCAACGTCCCCTGCAGCCCGCTCATGCGCTGCTCCAGGATGCCGCCGGTCTCACTGAAACCGCTGATTCGCTTGGTGACACGGCTCATCAGGCCACTGTCCCCCGTCAAGAACTTGCTGACAGAGTCGAAGTCTTCCGTAAGCACATCTTTGAGTTTTGCATCATCGATCTTCAGCGTGCCGTTCTTCTGGGTGGTGATGCCCAGATCAGCCAGTACGCTAACACCACCATTACCAGCTGGATTGACCAATTCGTTACGGATACCACTGAGCAGGCTGCGAACCGTTGCATCACCCACCAGGCCGCCAACGACCGGCGCACTTTCATCGCCGACCTTCGTCACGTTGGTCAGGGTATTACTGGTGGTAATCAGCTTGTTGTAGGCATCGACGAATTTTTTGACGTTCGCCGCTGCAGTGGTGGTGTCTTGGCCAACGGTCAATGTTAGCGGCTTGTCGGTTTCTGTCTTCGCCAGGAGTTCGAAGCTCACACCAGAGATTGCATCAGTCGGTTTGTTGGTTGCACTTTTCAGCAGCAGGCCATCAATCGTGAACTGAGCATCGGAAGCTTTGACGATGGCCCCCTTGGAGGCATCGGTGCTGGTGCCGTCAGGCGCAGTAAAGCTATTGCGACCGTCCACATCAAGAGCGTCGAAACCTGCCTTACCGGTGACGATAATGTCCTTGCCCTCGCCGGTTTCCTTGCCGCTGAAAACCAGGCGACTCTTGCCGCTAGAAGGGTCGGCAATCGTGTTGACGGTAACGCCCTTATCTTTGAGGGCCGTGTTCAACTGATCGCGAATGCTAGCCAAATCGGAGCCGGCGGCAATTTTTACATCGATACCAGCATCGTCCTCACCCAACTGAATGGTGAGGGTCTGCTCGTCATCCGTCTTGAACGTCGACGCTTGAGCAGAAGTCGCCACCTTGCTCGCAGTCGCCAGATTCTTGACTTCAATCTGGTACGTACCTGCGGCGGCGGTCTTCGTCGCAGTAGCGGTCAGAGCGGCGGTATTCGAAGAAGAAGCCGACCGCTTCTCGAACAACGCAGCACTGTTCAAATCCTTCATTGCCGTCTGAAAGTCGGTCAACGCACTCTTGAGCTGGCCCAGAGCGGAGAATCGGGTGGTTGTGGTCTTTTCCAGACGAGCGAGCTGTGCTTCCTTGGGGGCCTTTTCCGCAGCAACCATAGCCGAAACCATGTCGCCGATAGGCAGCCCGGAGTTGAGTCCAGTACTGAGTCCGCCAATTGCCATGTTCATTACCTCGTCAGGAAGTTGGCACTAATCCGTGCACATACCAATCAATAAGTGTGTGCATTCAAAAAGCGCGCCACTGCTTAGGCTTCGGCCGTAAACAGTAGACTGCGTACTTCGGACAAGTTCTCCGCAAGGCGGAGTGCTTCTTCGGAAGGGATCTGGCGAATCACGTCACCCGAGTCAGCATCAGTCACCTTCACGACAACACGACCATCGCCGTCGTCGAGGGAGAAGTTGATGTCACGGCGAACGGATTGCACGAATTCTTGGATGCTGCTTACCGCATCTTCGACCTCTGCCCTGCTTACTACGCTACTTTCAGGAGCAGGTTTTTGCGCAGCTTTTGAAGCCTCGGGCTCGGAAACCTCAGGCGTATCGCTCTTACGATTACGCACTCCATCAACTGATGGAACTTCAGGCTTTACCCAACCACGTATCGAGCTAATGTCCATAATTTTTCCCTCACAAAGAGGTAATGGGGGAAAGGGCTTTGCCCTTCCCCCCATCGATATTGCCTATCGACTTACCCGAGCAGGCTCAGTACTGCCTGCGGCAGCTGGTTTGCCTGGGCCAGGATCGCGGTACCAGCTTGCTGCAGAATCTGATTCTTGGTCAGACTAGCAGTTTCTGCTGCGAAGTCGGTATCTTGAATCCGACCACGAGCTGCCGATACGTTTTCTGCGATGTTCTGCAGGTTACCAATGGTGTTCTCGAAGCGGTTCTGTACCGCACCGAGGTCGGCTCGCTGAGAGTCAATCGCTTGGATAGCTTGGTCGATGACGATTACAGCTTTTTGCGAGCTCAGAACACTATTGATGTCGATATCATCTACCAGGTTGCCATCATCTACTTCTGCCATGGTGATAGCTTCAGTAGTGGCGGCAGTTTTAGCTGCATCTACGGTCGCACCGGTACCGAAAGAGAAGCTCTCGATCTGGCCAGCAGTGCTGCCCGAACCAGCAGCAGACAGCAGGTCAATGCTGCCATCCTCGTTGACGAATGCACCCACGCCGATGTTGGCGTCGTTAATTACGGTCGCCAGAGCCTGAACCTGCTCGTCAGCAGTAGCACCGCTAGCGAAAGTAGTGCTGAACGTACGGGCCTCACCACCTGCCATGGTCACGGAAATCGCGATGGAGCCCGAAGCGGTTGCATCAGCGGTGGCCACATCGGCAGCAGCAATGTTGCCCGAGCTGAAAGTACCTTTCAGGGATTCGGTGCTCATCTCGTCAATCTTGACGCTGATGGTTTCGTTCGCCTTGCTACCTACCTGGAAAGTAGTAGTTTCGAAACTGCCATCCAACAGTTTCTTGCCACCGAAGGTGGTGGTGTTGGAGATACGGTTCAGCTCTTTCTTCAGCTCGTTGACTTCGGAGTTCAGAGCTTTACGTTCTTCGTCGCTGTTAGAGCCGTTGGCCGACTGCAGAGACAGGTCACGCATACGCTGCAGGATGCTGGTGGACTGTTGCAGAGCACCTTCAGCGGTTTGCGCCATCGAGATGCCGTCGTTGGAGTTCTTCACCGCAACGTTCAGACCGTTGATCTGGCTGCTCAGGCGGTTGGAAATCTGCAGACCGGCAGCGTCGTCTTTGGCGCTGTTGATTTTGGAGCCGGTGGACAGGCGCTGCAGGGACACATCCAGGGACTTGGAGGAAGTGTTCAGGTTGCGCTGAGTGTTGAGGGAAGCGATGTTAGTGTTGACTGTCAAAGCCATGATGTATGTCCTCCATAGGACCTAGCTTGTTTGCCTGAGAGCTTGCGAATTTGGCCCTGCAGATCTCAGGCAGCCATTGTGTTCGCATTCGTCCTTTATATCGGCCTTCGCCGCCGGAGCTTTAGGGGCCTGTCGAAATTTTTTTGCGTTACCTTGACAACCGGTACACGCGATTCCGACAACACCCCCTCGCTGATCAGAATATCGACAGTCACCACACAAACTTGAGGGGGCGGTCAGGGTATTTAAGCCCGTTCGTCCCCACGGCCCCACTCATGAATCCTGGCTTAGCGCGAATCAGGCAGCCAGATATCGCGCCATGCCTTGAGGTTGTCACCCTCCAGCATCCAGTCACGCAGTACAACATCTCGCAGTGCATCGCCCGCAGCGGCAGTCGAATCAAGATCGGACAAGTGCATGCGGATGGCTTCGACCCAGTCGCGGAAACGGTTTTTCACTCGGGTAACCGGCAAGTCACCCTGGTAGCACAGTATGTCGCTACAGATCACCGGGAAGCCGCAGGCGCCGTACTCCAGCAAACGCAGGTTGCTTTTGCACTCGTTGAACAGATTCTGCTCCACCGGTGCCAAGGCCAGATCGAGATTGAGGTTCGCCAGCGCTTGCGGGTACAGGTTGATGTCTACGCCCTTGTGCACTTCTTTCATGTAGGGCCGCAGCTTTTCCGGGCACATTCCAAAGAAGACCCAGTCCACTTCACCCGCCAACTCTTTGACCACGTCAGCAATCATTTCCAGGTCGCCGGTGTGGCTCGAGCCGCCAGCCCAGCCAACGCGGGGGCGCTTCGAGGTGCGACGCTTGCCTTGCAAGCCCCCCCACCATTGAACAGGTAGGCGGTTTTCGACCACCCGAATGTCGTCGTGCAGGCCGGCAAACGCCTCGGCAAGCGGTTGAGTCGAAACCACGAAGCGATCTACCAGGCCAAGGCCGTGGCGCAGGGACTTAAGAATGTCCTTGGGCATGTGCTGACGGTGGACGTTTTTAACTGGCAGGTTAGGCAGATAGTCGTCGAGTTCATATACCGTGAAGGCTCTCGAGAATGCCTTCATCCTGCGCATGGCTTCGAGCCGCGCGCCGCCGATCTGCCGCTGCAGCAGAATCACATCGGGGTCATAACGTTCCAGATCGGTCACATGCAACAAACCAACCGATAGCGCGCCATCGACCAGCCCCTCCTGCTTCATCGCCGCGAATGGCTGGATAACTCGATAGTTACCGCAACCATACAGGTCGGCAGGATGCGCCATGACCGTCGGGATCGGACGCCAGGCTTGCAACGGACGCCACGCCAACTGGGCGTCGGCCAGCTTGAAGCCTTGTTCCGCCTGTAAAGAAAGTCCCGGGTTATAGGCAGAGTCATGAGCAAGCACCGGTAACCAGCGGGCGTACATAGCATCTTCCTGCTCATGGCTCGCGGGCAGCGTACGTGGCGACTCAACCAGGAGTTGCACGCGCGGGGTCCAGACATTCAGATAGCCGGCCTGCTGGAGTTTCAGGCAGAAATCGGCATCAGCCCAGCGCGCCAGCAACGGCTCGGTGTCCAGACCGCCAGCCTCAAGGAACAGCTCCTTACGTACCATCAGGCACTCGCCGCCAAGCGCCGAGTAATTCTGGTCGACCTGTAAGCGCTGCATGTAGCCCGGCGCGTCCAGAGACTCACCCAGGAAATGACGTCCAACTGGCCCCTTGAGCCCCAACGTCAGTCCCGCGTGCTGCACCTTGCCGTCAGCGGTCAGCAATTTGCCGCTGACGCTGCCGACTTCCGGACGCTGCGCATGATTCACCAGTTCGTCCAACCAATCGGCATTAATGATGGCCGTATGGGGTGACAGCAACAGCAGGTAGTCTCCTAGCGCCTGAGGCGCAGCCAGATTGAACGCTGTCGCCTGCCCCGCGTGTGCAGAACCAGGCCAGATGGTCCTCATGCGTGCTTCGCCCATGCCCTCGAGCGCCTTCAACCACTCGTGGACATCGCTCGCAGAAGGGTCGCTTTCAATCAACAGCAGCTCGTAATGCGGGTACTGCGTCGTCTCCAGCAGGCTCTCAACACAGCGCTGCAGATGGGCCAGTTGATCGCCTGCCCTGATCAGCACGGAAACAAAGGGCTGCTCCGGATGGCCATAATTAACCTGATAACGCCCAGGTTTGGCCGATGCGACCTGAGCCTGCTCATAGCCACGCCCCTGCAGATGCTTGATAATCGCCCGCCGCTCATCCTCGACATCGGCCAATGAGGGTGCATCGGTAATCAGCGAAGGCTCGGCAATGTGGGTCAATCCAGCCAGCCCGTCGATGTTGATCAAGCGCAGAATCGCTTCGAACTCGAGCGCTTCCTTGAAATCAACGTCGAACCCACCCGCCTCAACCAGCACTTCCCGACGGAACAGCCAATGGCGGGCCATTCCGGCGGGGAAGCTCAACATGTAATCCAGATTGAATGCCGGACGCAGAGCGACACCTACGCGCCCATCCGCCTGGCGATAGACTTCATCGCAGTAGGCTGCACGGCAATTGTCGATGTCCATCAATTTTAGGCTGACCATCATCAAGCCATTGGCGGTGAACTCGTCGCCAGCCTGAGCTATGGTCAACCAGTCAGAGCGGCTATCTCGCAGCACCTGATTGAGAGAGGCGATCCAGTCGTCAGCGGTTACAACGACGGCCTGGTCCGAAATGCCCTCGATGGCCGAGCTTGTGCTGGTCAACACCACTGGCTCGACACGCTCGGCGATACCTTCAAGGCGGCGGAGCGACTGGAGCGTCCTCGAGAGCTTGTCTCTCTCTCCGTGCAGATCCAGAACGACGACGGTAAACGATGGCCCATACTCGCGCTGCTGTAGGTACGCCTCAACCAGCTGCTTCTGCGCCGGGATGAACGTGCGCGCCGCGATCCAGTCGTCAACCACGCTCTTCGTAGCAGGTGTGAACGTCCCCCCCATCTGTTTGAGCTTGGCGGCGCGCGCCCCCTGAACATCGCCATTCGGGTGACGAGAGTAGATGTCGCGATACAGCGTCGGGTAGTTCTTGAACGCTACCTGCGAACGCCGCTCATCGTTGTCGACACGCATGCGGACCTGCACGGTTTCGTGCCGTACATGGTGAAACATCGACCTGGCGGCCAGGCGCAGCAGGAAGTCCCAGTCTTCAAGGCCTGACAGACGCTCGTCGAACCCGCCTATCTCCGCCACCAGCGCGCGAGGCCAAGCGAACGTGTTGATCGGGATGTAGTTATCGACCAGAAGGCGCTCGTAGGAATACAGATCGTGCGGGTAACGCCGCTCTTCGCTGATGACCGTACGGCTTTCATCCGTGATCTTTTCCACGACGATCAACGCGTCGCTGTAAACGACCTCGCCTGGGTGCTCATCGAGCGCATCGGCCAGCGTTTGCAGGTGCTCCGGCAGAAACAGGTCGTCGTCATCGAGGTAGACCAGATAGCGACCACGAGCCAGGCGATGTGCGGCATTGCGTGCGGCAGCAGGGCCTTGGTTGTAACCCTGACGCAGATACATGATGGGAAACGGGTAATCACCGAGCAGCGCCTCGACCGGCTCGCCACAGTCATTGACCAGGACCACATCGAAGTCTCTCAGGCTCTGGCTATCAATACTGTTCAGCGCGTCTTTCAGCAGCTGCGGCCGGTTGTAGGTGATGACAACGATGGAAAACAGCGGGGCTTCATTAAGCTCGGCGAGCGCGTCGAGTCGCTCGATCAAGCTCTTGGCCCGCCTGCCCAGCGGAGAGCCGAGCTCATCTGGAAACAGGGCTAGGCGGCGCTCTACATGAGCTGCTACTTCTCGCTCCCTGCCTCGAAGCTGCTGTGCATCACGCTCAAGAACACCTTCCACAATAGTGAGGTGATCCTCCAGCGGCGCGGTGGAGGCATAGAAGCGAGTGGAGTCTTGTTTGCCATGCCACCGATAGCTGACCCCCGGCGTATCGACATAGGCGAAGTCGGGATATTGCTCGGCCATCTGTACGACCATGTCCCAGTCACCAGCTCCATTGGTCCTCATCGCATGCCAGGTCTTGCGAAAGGCCTCACTACGATGGATAACCGCAGAAGGCGTCATATAACAATCATTGACCAGCAGGTCCGCAACCTCATTGCGTCCACCCACATAGTCGGCATTGCGGTATCCCCGGTGGCGAGGCTGCTTCAAAGCCCGGTCCTGCTCGTCAACCCAGCGAATGGATGTATAGCCGACAGCCACGTGAGGGTGGTTCTCCATAACGGGCAGCAGGCGCGACAGATGGCCTGGATTGAAATAGTCGTCGGCAGACAGGAACGTGAAATAGCGCCCCGTGGAAATGCGCAACCCGTTTATCCAGTTGTGGCCTGCGCCGTAGTTGTAGCGGTTACGCATGTAGCGTATGCGTGGCTCACCACGAAATGCTGCCATGACGTCAGGGGTTTCATCCGTGGACGCATTGTCCAGAACCAGGATCTCTATATCGGTGAAACCCTGATCCAGCACGGACTGGACACACTGCGCGAGATAGCGCCCATAGTTGTAGGCCGGAATAATTACGCTCAATAGCGGCGCAGTGCCACGCACCGCAACAGCGTCCGCGGCGACGGCGGTCGTCACCCAGTGGATCCAGAAATCAGTGGAGTTGGGGTAGCTCTCCATATGATCTGCGCCGGCCTGCGGCAACAACTCTGTTTTCAAGCGAAAGTCGACCGGATCACTGACATAGACCAGTCGCTCGTCGAACGGTGGCAGCTCAGCGGTGACCAATAGCTTCGCAAACACACGCTCATCCGCGACGGATGTACGCTCGGCGGCGCTGCCCATCAGCAGGTACTGACGCAATTCGGCGACGGGTCGAAACAACGGCTGACCTTGCCATGTATGCACGATAAGCAACACGGCATCGAGCTCGGTGTTGTCCGCATCAATGAGACGGTCGAACAGTAAGCCGTTACCCTTGCCATACAGCGACAGAGGTTCGAGCGGCAGCTTACTGACCAGATCGGACCAGTCCGCATCTTCGAGCAGAAACACCTGCTGCTTCTCCAGGCTGAAGCCCACAATGCCCACACGCCATGGCTGCCCCTGGCAGCGCCCGCCCGCAATCGAAGTCCAATCTGTCATGCCACCACTCCTGATTCGTGCATTGTCGTGTGCTGACCGCCCGCCACATCAAGTTCCTTCATGCTTCGCCCATTGGCCCATGCTGTCGATAGCTGTATCCAGCGTCGTCCAAACATCTAACCCCAGTAAGCGCGCCTTGCCGATATCAGGCACATAGTACGAGCGTATGCCGCCCGTCTTACCCAGTATGCGCACCGGCTTGTGCGGTGCCAGGCGGTTGCCGACACGAGTAGCCAAATCTGCAATGCTGATCGCCTCATCCGACCCGACGTTGTAGGCCTCACCCGCCTTACCGAAGGTCAAGAGAAACAGCAACCAGACCGCCAGATCAGCACCGTGCAAATAGCTGCGCACGGCTTCTCCGGAAGAATTCAGCACAATCGCATCCGCGTACAAGGCATCGCGGACAAAATTGCCGATGGCAAAATGAGCCCCTAGCGGCAACCCTGGCCCGGCAAAGGCAAAGCAGCGTGTCAATACGGTTTCGATACCGAACTGCTGCGCGTAAATCGTTGCGAGTGTTTCCTGCACGCGCTTGCCTTCGCCATAGACACTGCCGATTGAGGCGCTGGTGCAGGCATGCGACGCCGCTTCGGAAACAGGCAAATTGCCAGGCAAACTGCCGTACTGCGCACCGGAGCCCGTAAAAAGAATGCGCTGCACACCGCTACGCACGGCTAGATCCAGCACTCTGCGGGCGCCAGCGACAATGGTGTCGAACAGCTCGAGCGGACGGTCATTCGCTGCGGCCGAAGTGTCCGTCGCCGCATGCACAACAAGATCGAAGGTGCTGCCGGGCAGCTCATACAGTTCGCGAACATCGCTGGGTAGCCAATGTAACCAGGTACAGCTGCGGTATACCGGATACCTATCCAGGAAACGCTCAGGCTGGCGCGAAACCACGGTAACTTCGACATAAGCGCCCTGCTCGTTCAACTCATACAGCAGTGCAAGTATCCAATGTCCAAAAAAACCGGTGCCACCGGTCAACAAGAGATGCTTGCCACGCATAGCCGAGGCAATCGCGCCCACCACTGGAATGCTGCGAAAAGCAGAGGCAATGAGATCGGACGTCGGCGATGGGAAGGCAGCTGCCATGCATATGCTCAATAAAAGTACAGCGTGATGTCTTCAAGAATGTCGGCATACAGGCGTATGCCGACGCGGTAGTCCGGGCGAATGGATAACACCTCGTCGATCAACTTCCAGTAATCATCCGCGCGGTGATAGGCACAAACGGCGATGACCGGCTTGTCACGGGCAATCATGGCGCGGGCACCACGTATCGCAGACGCCTCCATTCCCTCGATGTCCAGCTTGAACAGCCCAACCTTGCCCGCTACGACGGCATCCAGAGGCACTCCCTGAATGTAGGAGGTGATATCAGCAGGAACGGTGCTCTCCATCTCGTTGGCGATGTCATAGCTCAGGGCTGGCTGATAGGTTGCACGGCTGGGCGCCGCATCCAACCCCATGTTGAACAGCCAGACTTCGGCACGGGATGCGAAGTGTCTAAGCGCTTCGTAGTAGGCCGGCAATTCCGGCTCGAACAACCACGCCTGCTTGACTGGACCGAACCGGAATTCCAGTCGACGCAAGGTGTCACCCGCGGCAGCACCTGCATCGACGAAGTGTGCAGCATGCACTGGCTGCACGAACTCGGTATCGAAGTACTCTTCGTCATAAGGAGACTTGGCCTGATCTGCCAAGGCGATGGACAGCTGTGTACGCATACCTATCAGCTTGTCGAATACCTGACGTGAGCGCTCATCATCCATACGCAGGAAGGCGGAAATGAAACGAAAGGACTCGAGGGTGGGCGTTTCGACATAGTCAGCAAAATCGCTCGCGGCATGCCGCGCATTCAACGCGTAGAGAAACTCGCTCATGTTGACCAGACGGATGCCCGGTATCTGGCTTAGTTGCTCGTGAATGGCATTGCCATGACGACCGCTGGCGATAAGCACTACCGCATTTTCCAATGCCGTATCGGCAGGATGGCGAATCGGTATGCCTTCATTGACACTGCCTTGCTTGGCGCGGTCATTATCCAGAAACCCCTCGACGGCGATCCCGGATGCGAGCGCCAGTCGCGCCAGCTTCAAGCCAACCTTGTATGCACCAAACACCTGAATGCCTTCGCTCAGCCACTGTCGCACCTGAAGCTTGCGCTGTCTGGCGTAATCAAGGCTGCCCGCCTCGAGCAGCCCGCGCACATGCGGGTAGTCGTCAAGGCGGCGCAACACATCCAGCCTTTCGGGCCGATCTATCAGCACTGCATCCTGGGCTTCTCGCAAAGGAGCGCGCGACCACCGAACCGGAAACGAGCACTCGGACGTGAGCTGAAAGGCAAAGGTCTTGCCTTCTTCTAGGTAGATAGCGCCGCTCTGTGTAGGGGTACTCATCGGATTTAACGCTCTTTTATTTGGCTGATTCGCCGCGCATGGAAATGTGAGAAAGACTCGCTGTTTCGACGAGTGCTTTCCATATCACGATGGGTGTCACTGCGTCGTGGCGCCGGATTAACTCTTCCAGCTCCTCTTCATGGTCGCGTTCCGCACTCAGCACAATCATGTCGACCGGTATATCGCGAGAAACTAGCCAGGAAGGGGGCATTATCGGCACGCCGAGCCATGTGCGCCCCTGACGGGTGATGTTGGAGTCCAGACAGCACACGACATTGGCACCCGCTTCGCGAGCCTCGTTCACCAGCAGTGCGGACACGAGCACGCTTCCGAGAATGACGACGTTCGTTTGTGGCGCAAGCCCGGAAAAGATATTTCTACCTGCACGCCGGCACTCAGCCCAGTGATAAAGCCCGCGCATGGATCGAGGGGCGTGCGCGGTGGGCGCTTCGATCGCGTTCAACACCCGGCAGGCAGCCTCCCCGCCCCCAACCTGCATCAGCAAAACAATAAGAGGCAACAGAGGCTGCCCCGCTCGCGGATTGGCAGTAATTTTGGCAGAGCCCCTGTGCAGCAGACTGATCAGCCGCTTTAGCATGACCCGATCAAGCACTGGCTTCTCAGCATGGATGACTAGGTCCTGTGCTTCAAACCTGGCAATCTGCGCATCGAACATCGGCTCGTATTCGCCTCGATAGGATGTCCTGCGAACGAGGCTTCGCAGCGCCTGAAAACTGTACAGGGCCGCGTGCGCAAGGTGGACGTGGTGGGTTTCCTGCGCCGCGTGCTGGCGGTACCGCAAGAGCGGTGCATTGAGAAACGCAACAGGCCCCTTGAGATTCATCAGCGCGGGCGCGATAAGGTCGCTGCTGCCTTCAGTCGATTTACGCTGGTGCAATACAAGCGCACCTTGATTGTAACTTTCACGCAGGAAGCTGGCCGATGCCAACAGCCGTGGATTGAAGATCAGGCTGCTCGGCGGGTGCCAGAGGTTTTCTTCAGAAGCTCTGGCAATGAACTCGCCCTGTTCAAAAATCCGGTTGTCACCGGGAGGCGTGAACCACGGCTGCACCACTACGCCGTTTTCGTCGATGATGCTTTTGTTGGTCCATACAGCGGTCAGTTCTGGACGGGCAGCGATTAATGCCATCTGTCGCTCGAGCATGTCGGGCTCCATGATGTCATCGTCGTGGGTGATTAAAAGTCGATTACCACGCGCAATCCAGATAGCAGACAGGGCATTGAAGTTAGGAGAACCACCGGGAGCGTTTCTAACGTAGCGAATGCGCGCGTCATTGAATCCCAGGACAGTCTGTGGCGTGTCGTCGGTGCTGCCGTTATCCAGCACCAGCAATTCAAAGTCGCGATAGCTCTGCGAAAGAATTGCGGACAACGACTCCCGGAGGTAGTGAGAGCGGTTGTAGGTCAACAGAGCGACCGTGAGAGGAAATGTCATTGCGTTTGCTTCACTCATACCGAGGTACACGCTGGCATTTTTTTGCCTAGACGAGAAACTGTCCGGCCATGCCATTTTTTAGAGTTTGACTCCAGGTCGCCTGCCGCACGCACATGAAGCGCTGGCAATCAGAGTCGATAACGCACTTAACGTCGCGAGGAGGAGGCCCCCTCACCACACACTGCGCCCACCATCGACGATCAAGTTGGACCCGTTCATGTAGCTGGACGCATCGGAGCAAAGAAATGCCACTGCGCCTCTATATTCGTCGCTCGCCGCCATCCTCCCGAGTGGAATCAGTTGGGTCAATTTGCTGACGAACACGTCATTTTGTCCCGCATAGACCCCGCCGGGAGACAGCGCATTGCAGCGCACGCCCTGCTCACACCAATAGGTGGCTAGATACTTGGTCAGCCCGATCAGCCCATGCTTGACCACCGAGTAGGTCACCGGCTTTACCGGCTGCTGCTCAGCCTCACGTCCGTCGACACGGTAGAGGCGCTGGTCTGGCGCGATGACGCCCAGATCTGACGCGATGTTGACAATCACGCCTGCCTTTTGGCGAGCCATCTGTGCACCGAACACCTTGGCGCAGTTGAAGGCGCCGCCAAGGCCGACGTCCAAGTCGAGGCGCCACTGCTCCCAAGGGAAATTTTCAAGGCGGGAGAAATCACAACCGCCGGTACTCTCCACTTTGGGATTGCGCGCGGCGTTATTGATCAAAATATCCACTCGCTGATGCCGAGCCATGACTTGCTCGGCTGCCGAAACCACAGCATCCAGATCGGTAATATCAGCCTGCAGTATCAATGCTTCGCAGCCTGTTTCCTCGGCCAGCCGGGCAGCGTTGTTCGCCAAGCCCTCAGCATTGATATCAAGCAGCACAGGCTGACCACCCAGCTCGGCAATCGTTACCGCATGCTGGTAGCCGAGCAGACCACCACCTCCTGTGATCATGGCAACCCGACCGTGTAAGTCAAACATCCTTGCCAGGTTAGACTCAGTTTTCGTCATGATCTCAGCTGACCTCCATCAACCACATAAGTAGCGCCAGTGATGAATCCGCCCAGCGGGGATGCCAGGTAGGCAGCGAGCCTTGCCACATCCTGCGGGCTACCCAGACGAGCCAGAGCGACATCGCGCTGCAACATCGACTCCACAGCACCGCGGTCCTCTTTGAGCTTGCGCTCCCATACGGAGCCCTCAAACAATATGTTCCCTGGCGCGATGCTATTGATGCGTACGCCATGCTTGCCAAATGAGCGCGCTGAGTTACGTACGTAGCTCTCTACGGCGGCCTTGGCAGCAGCATATGCCACGGGACATCCTAACGCCTCGATGCCGCAGATCGACGAGATGCAGATGACGTTCCCTCGACTTGCCACCAGCGCATCGCTAGCAGCCCATACAGTCTGTGTCGTGGAGTGGAGATTGAGTTCCAGAACCCGGTGCCATTCGGTGGGGGTTTCCTTGCCCGGTGGCACGGAGGCACCACTACCTACATTACACACCAGCACGTCAAGACGACCGTGCTGTTCGATAACGCGCTGTACCAGCGACTGACAAGCTTCAGGGTCGCGAACATCCGCAAGCACGCTGCTGGCACCCATGATTTGCTCTTGTGCAACCCTCAAGCGCTCAGGGTTACGACCATTGAGCACAACCTGGCATCCTTCAAGAGCAAGCTGCTGCGCAATCTCGAAACCAATGCCCGCGGACGAGCCAGTAACGAGCGCTACCTTACCGTTCAGATTAAGATTCATTGTTGTGCCACCAGGCAGACGTCATCGCGCGATAGCGATCAATCGCGCCGGCATGATCGTCGTCGGCACGTGCCGTCTGCAGAATGAAGTTACCCGTATACCCGGCGGAATGGAGGGCGCGGAAAACCTCGGGGAAATTTGCATTGCCGCTGCCCAGCGGTACGGTAGTGCCGCCCAGAACACGATCCTTCACATGCACATTGTCGATGCGATGACCATAACAGCTGATCTCTTCCGACGCCGAGTATCCAAGCGCGGCGCTGTTGCCAATATCGTAGTTGAGGCCAAAAGCATCGCCCGGAAAACGCTCGATAAAGCGGGCCAAGCGTTCAGGCGCGAAATCCGACTCGAATACAATTTTCAACTTCGCGGCGGTCAGCACGCCATGCAAGGGAAGCAGTCCCTCGAGCAAGGCGCGCTCCTCACTCGGTGAGGTCAGCGAACCGTTGTCCACTAGAGGAATTAACACATAGCGAATGCCCAGATCGGCTGCTGAATCCACAATTGCGCGCAGATCAAGCAGCAGCCCATCTCGCTCCGTGCCCGAAGCTTTGAAAAATGGTGCTTGCATGAAGCAATCCCCCGTAAGGGAAAGTATCCGAACACCATACTGCATCGACAGCTCACGAATGCGCTGGCGGCCAGGCACGCTCATCAACGGGTTTTCATGCAGGCGCTCTTGATCCAGCGTCCACTCCATCAATGAAATGCCCAGTTGCTGGGCCACGGGAAACTCCTTTTCCCAGTTGGGCCACGGGAAAGCCTGGATTTTTCCGTCCACCCGATCACACAGGCGGCCTTGCATGAACCCGATATCCATCACAACCCCTTGGCCGACCAGCCGCCGTCCACCACCAGATCCGCTCCGGTGACATAGCTGCTTGCCGGTGAAGCCAGAAAAACCGCCGCCCCGGACAACTCCGCAACCGAGCCCCAGCGGCCCAACATCGTGCGCTCGGCCCGCGCCGCATGCAGTGCAGGGTCCGAATAGCTCGTATGCGTCATCGCGGTATGTACATAGCCCGGAACGATGTTGTTCACCCTGATGCCCTGACCACCGTAGTCTCTGGCAAGCGCGCGAGTCATCGCGGCGAGTCCCCCCTTCGAGGCGACATAACCCGGGTTACCAGGAAACCCCAGGGCAGAACCGATACTGGTGACATTGATGATCGAGCCATAACCACCGGACAGCATGTGAGGCAACGCCAGGTAGCTGCACGCGAAGGCCGCCACCAAATTCAAATCAAGCGTGCGCTGGAATGTCGTTAGCGGGTCCGCCTCCATCTGATCAGGCATGGTGATGCCCGCTGCATTGACCAGAACGTCGAATCGACCATGGCGCTCGACCAACTCGGCCAGCAAGCGAGAGACACTGTCCTTATCCAGAACATCGCTCTGGCGATACTGGAATATCCCCTCTCCTGCTTCCGTATCGCTTGACCGGCCTATCCCATAGACGCAGGCCCCCGCCTCGCTTAGACCGCGGGCAATGGCACACCCAATGCCTCGGGATGCGCCAGTGACCAACGCCACTCGTCCATCCAACTTGAACGAATCAAGAACATTCATGGCCGGTCAACCTCACGAAGAATGAATGGGGTCATCGCTATCCCGTCACAAAGGCAGCGGCCAGTGTTCCGCCATCTCTTCCCTCGTCAGGAAGGGATACAGATCCTCCAAAGCCCCGGACTCCGGCTTGCCTTGCTCGTTGATGCGAGTCATCACGCGCGGGATCCGCGGTTCTTCGACCTGAACCATGACCTCACATATCACCGGCCCCTCTCGTCCCAGCACTTCGAGCAGGCGCTCATCCAGGCCTTGGTGCGTCTCTATGCGGGCATACCCGACGCCATAGGCAGCACATAGTGGCTGTAGATCGGGCAGGCGCAGGCCGCTGCTGGCGTCGGCGCCCACCAGCAATTTGAAATGGGCGTTCTGCGAAACCCGTATGGAGGCGTAGCCTTGATTGTTGATGACAAAACATTTGACCGGAAGCTTGAGCGCCGCGAGTGTCGAGAGTTCCTGGATGTTCATCTGCAAGCCGCCATCGCCCTCAACGCACAGTGTCTGCCTGCGCCCGGAGGCGAGACAGGCACCAACAGCCGAAGGTATCCCGAACCCCATCGAGCCCGTTCCACGATTGTGGAAACAACGCTGACCCTTCTTGATTCGAAGGTTGAGCAAAAACAGCTCTGCGGCGAATCCCGAACTTCCCGGGGCAATGACATCGCCCTCCTGTAGTAACTCGGAAAGGCGATCGGTGAAGTGATACATGCTTACGCCCTGACTGTCGTCAGCATGCTCCGGGAGTACTAATGGATAACGTTCGCGCCAAACAGCAATCTGAGCTCGCCACGCGGAAAAGTCCGGTAGCGGGTCGGCGGCAATTGCCTTATCCAGCGCCTCAATGAAGGGTTTCACGTCGGCGACTACCGACACCTCTACCGGCATCTGCAGCTTGGCGATTTCTGCCGGATCGATGTCTACCACCACTTTCTTCGCATAGGGGGCAAAATGGGCGTGGTTATAGGCAGTTAACGCCATGTCCAGACGCGAACCCAGGACAATCAAGAGGTCGCAGTTTTGCAGCGTAAAATTGGCCCAGCGAGGAGCAATGCCACCAGGCCTGCCGCCGTACAGGGGATGATCATCCTCGATCAAGTCCATTGCCAGCCAAGTAGGCATGACCGGCACACCAGCGCGCTCAGCCAGTTCCCGGAAAGCCTCTACCGCACCCGCCATGCGGATACCATTTCCCGCGATGATGCCTGGACGTTTCGCTGATTTCAGAAGCGCCAAGGTCCGCGCTACAGGTTCGGCGAACTCGATCGTCGCGGAAGGGGCTGCAAGCCGGGCACGGCGCAGTCGCGCTGGGTCTATCTGTACGGCCTGTATATCCAGCGGCACGTCCAGCCAAACAGGACCACGTCTACCACTCAACGCCGCATGTTCCAATTCATCGAACACCTCGGCAACAGCTTCCGGGTCAGTCAGCGTCACGGCGCGCTTGGTGATCGGTGCCACGATGGAAACGATATCGGCCTCCTGCATACCCAGCATGCGCAGGTTCGTACCTGCCTTCAGATCAGCGCTCTTGACCTGCCCCGAGATGAAGAAAACCGGCGTCGAGTCAAGCCACGCGCCAAGCACGGCGGTTACGGTGTTGGTGGCACCTGGACCACACGTCGTCATGCACGCGCTCGCCCCTCCAGACAACTTGCCGGCGGCCTCGGCAGCGATGGCGGCAGCCTGTTCGTGCAGGCAGAGGATGGGCTCCAGATTGGGGTTCCGGCCCAGCGCATCGTTTAGATGCATCGCACCGCCGCCCGGCAAGAAATAAACCTGGTGAACACCGAGCTGGGCCAGACGCTCCATTATGTAATCCGCGACGCGCATTTGAACTCCGATAAACAAGCAGGCTTAGTAAAGTTTGCAATCCGACACATGAGAGAGGTGCGCAGAACGAGAGAGGTCGTCCTTGCGCCAGGTAATACCTTCTCGCACAACCCTGGCTGGACTTCCGGCGAGAATCACTCCATCCGAGAAGCTTCCAGAGGTCACCGCCCTCGCCCCAACGATGCAGTCATTTCCAATCGTGCAGCCACCAAGAAGAAACGCCTCGAAGCCTACCCACACATGGTTTCCGACAGTGATACTTTTACTCGCGTTGATACGCGCCCCAGAGCTGACGTCGAATATTGGATGTGAATCGAACTGTTGCATGTTCACTCGAACAGAGATCATGCAATCGTTACCGATGCTAATACCGCCTTCATGAGTGGCTGCATTAATACTTTCGAATGTGCACCGCTCGCCGGTTGTGAAATAGCTTTCTGAATTGATCGCGAGTTCCATGTCACCCCCAATCCAATTATCACGCCCTATCTCGACCAACGATCCAGAGCCCGTGAAAGCGATGCGGCAACGACCCGCCAGATGAGCATTCTCACCAATAACTAGACGATTATTTCGCGCTTTAACTGGGGGTTGGCCACTTTTTCCAGATCGCCCGAAATAGATACGGGTATCGGGCGCAGCACTACCGTGCCACTCGATGGTATTCCCTAAGTGATCCGCGTACGCCCCTTCCAGCGAGGCTAGATCCACCACCGGATAATTGACTTCGTCGACGCCCTCGATATCAGCAAATAGACAATGAGGAATACCACTGACAGCCAGCTGCTGGCTGATGTGCGCATAGTTCACTCTTGACGTCGTCACGATCACGAACGGGTCATCAAGTGTGTCAAGACGCTCGGGCGGGATGTAGTCATATCCAAGATGTCGTTGTGCTGCGGTCTGATCATTGTCGGTAACAAAGAGAATGGAAAAGGCTTCACCGAGATAGTCCTGATGGTCCAGAAACACATTTCCCAGCCCCATGAGACAGATACTACGATGACGCCTTATCTCAGCCACCTTCATGAGCTGAAGCCTTCACCTGCGCCAATGGGAGCATGGTCCCCGCCCAACCGCTGCAAGAATCGCAACGCCGACCAAAACCCCGCCCCATGGTCCTTATGGCCCTGCCATACCTCGGGAATAATGCTCACCTGCGGGTATCGCCTTACCTGCCCCCAGGTAGCGGGCCAATCCACGTCACCCGTGCCCATTAGCACACCCTCGCCGTTGATCCCTTTGGCATCGGCCACATGCAGATGCGCCGAGTACGGCAGAAGCAACTCCAATGCCGTTTGGAAATCGAGGCCGAAGTGGAAGCAGGTCATCTGCAAGTGCGACAGATCCAAGCACAAACGCAGGTCATGCTCGCGAGCTTGGGCCGCCAGTTCCTCTGGCATCATGAAAATATTCTGATGACGCTGGCCGCCGAAGTGCCAGGGGAAAGGCGCCATATTCTGTGGAATCAGCTCGGTACCGGCAAAATCGATGCGCGAGCAGGCTTCGTGGAAGCGCTCGTACAACTCGGTTCGCATTGCCAGTGGGCGCGGCTGATCGGCGGAGAAACCGCCAATATTGCCAACGATCAGTCTGTCACCGGCCTGTGGGAAAAACTCAGCAATTTGCAGCGTCGCGTCGACAACTCTTTGCAGGTTGTCGATTGAGCGCTGGCGATACACCGGGTCATCCGATGCCAGGTCCAGTAACTCGCTGTTCTCGAAAAGCTCCGGGGCGTGTACCACCAGCCGGGAACAAGCCACCTCAGCAAGGAAGGATTGCGGTTGCAAACTCAGGTCGCGGTATGACAGATGAAATTCGAAAAGATCTGGGTTAATGCGCCGGCGGTAATCGAGAAAGTCATGGTAGCGCACAGGCACGCCCCAACGGATAGGCAGCTCGAAAGCCAGGGATTCTTCGGCCTGCAGGCTATCTAGGTCACTGTCGAACAGGAAGTCGCCCTGGGCGATGTTTCGCGTTGCAGGCTTCCCCAGCAGCTCGGGCAGACGATACGGCGGCAGGCCTTGGCCTGGGCTGGCGACACGCAGCATGGCTTGGTCGAGGATGGTTCCTCGAGGGATGTTGCAAGCGGCGATGACGCTTTTGCCGAGATTCTCGCGATTGAGCAGCTCACCCTGACTGGCATGGCGGCCCGGCCCCTGCCAGGGCAGCGCCAGCTCTAGCTGACGGATGCCGTCAACCAACTGACGAAACTCTTCCGGCTCCAGGCTGGCCAAGTGATCAGGCCCTTCCATATTGCGATCCAGCGTTATGTGCCGCTCTACCAGCTTGGCGCCTAGGGCCACCGCACCGAGAGTGACGGCAGCACCGCGCTCGTGCCCGGAATAACCGATAAGACCATGAAGCTCCTTTAAACGGCCCAGATACCCAAGCTGGATATCGCTTTCCGGAGCCGGATAGGCGCTATTGCAGTGCAACAACGCAAAGGGGATACCCAAAGCATTGAGCTGCTTGATGGCCGCGATGATCTCGTGCTCGAAGGACATCCCCGTGGATAGAATCATCGGCTTGCCGAGACTGGCAGCTTTGGCAATCAGGTAAGGGTTGCATAGGTCCGCCGATGCAATCTTCAACGCCGCTACGTCGAGTTCCGCCAAGACATCCACGCTGGGCTCATCCCACGGCGTGCACAGGTAGGTAATACCTTTCTCAGCACAATACGCGCGAAGTTGGCGGTGTTCATCGAGGCTCAGCTCTACCTTGTCTAGCAGGTCCTGGATGTACTCAACGCCAAGGTCTTCAGCACGCGAACCATCGGCCTTGCGCCGGTATAGCGCTTCACGGTTACGCAGTTGAAATTTTACGCAGTCGGCACCGCAGCCAATCGCCGCATCCACTAGCTGCTTGGCTAGCGCCAGGGAGCCATTGTGGTTATTACCCACTTCGGCAATGACAAAGACTCGCTCGCCGCCAAGCGGCATACCATTGATAAAAAACGGGGGCATCAGATTTTGGTTCGCCATGAGGTCACACCGCTGGACTCGAAACGGAAGTTCTGGGCCTGGCAGCCCTGGGCACGAACCGCATGCACAACACGTTGCCTGTCTTGCGGTTGAACATAGAACAGGAAGAAACCACCACCACCAGCGCCCAACAGCTTCCCGCCGAGTGCGCCTGCTTTGATAGCAGCCTCATAAATGGTATCTAGCCGACCGTGGCTAATGGCTGAAGAAAACTGCTTCTTCAGTTGCCAGGCCTCATCCAGGCACAGGCCAAAGTCTCGCAACTCGCCACGCACCAGGTAACGGTGCATGCGTCGACATAACGCCACGCTGGCACTGAGCAGCTCATTCTGGGATGACTCGGCCTCTATCTCCTCGCGCTGTAACTCGTGCAGCCGGCCCGAGTCATGAGAAATACCCGTGTCGCACAATACCAGGCAGGACTCCAGCTCATTGCGGATGGCCTCCTCAAGACGGATTGGATGCACGAGATTGCGCTGATTTTCAAACTCGATGAGGTTGAAACCACCGAAAGCCGAAGCGTATTGATCCTGCCAGCCACCAGCGATACCAAAACAAAGACGCTCAGCCTGAAAAGCCAGTTCGGCAATTTCATAGGTGCTCCAGCGATCCTGGCGCAGCTCGTTAAACGCGGCGATGCTGGCAATCGTGGCGGCAGAGGAGCCACCCAGTCCGGAGCCAACTGGAAAGTCCGAGCGCAAGTAAAGATCAAAGCCGTACTTTGGCTTGATCACCGCAACGATGGTCGCCAGCAGACTCTTCTCGTTCGCCGCGAGTAGTGCCGGCAGAGAACCGTAATGCTCCTCACGCCCCAGATCTTCGGAAAAAATACGGATCTGCCTGTCCCCCCGCGGTATCAAGGTGGCATGGGCATATAAGCCTACCGTGCAACTAAGTACAGCCGCAGGATGGTCGATGAAGAAATAGGTTAGATCAGCGCCACCACCGCAAAAACTCATCCGTACCGGCGCTCGCGCACGCGCCAACACCGGTGCTTCTGCACTCGCGGCCATTTGCCGGGTGTAAACCTCCACTAGACGTCCGTCAGCATCCAGGCCGGGAATGGCGGTGTAACCCAAATCGAAGATTTTCAGCAGTTCCTCGCGCGTCGCTCCGCTATGGGCGGCCCGGAACTGCCGGTTCATACAGGCCGTGACAGGCAGGTCGGTCTGTCCGCCCTGCAATAGATAGCGGCGCACATCGCCATTGGTTACAACGCCAAGCAGAAGCATGTCGTCGGTAGTAACGAAGGCTATCTGCAAGTTGCCCGACTCGATGCACTTGACTGCGTCGAGGATACTTTGGCGCTCGTTGATGCTGAGGGTCTGAACGAGCAGGCTCATCGCAATTGGTCCGCTTGAAAGTCGTTGACATACCGAGCAAGGGATTCCGGTGTACCGATGTCGATAAAGCGTCCGGCGTAGTCGATAACCACCACTGGCTGGCGTTCAAGCAACTCAGGTATCAGATCGCGTTCAAGGGAGCACGGGGTAGGAGCAATAACCTCAAACGCCGTACTGACAAAAGCGTAGACACCGGCATTGATCAACCCTTCGCCTTCGAGTCCCTTTTCTCGCAGAGCAATCAAAATACTCTGCTCACCAACCTCCAGACTGCCATACCGACTACGGTCAGCAATACGCACTGCCACCAGTGCATTACCTTCGGAGGCCGCAGCCATACGGTAGGCATCCGCGTCGAGGAAGGTATCGGCATTCAATACGAGATAGCGGCCCTGCGGAGGCCGTTCATGCAACGCATTGAGTAGCGCGCCACCCGTACCCAGCAGCTCAGGGTCCACCACCATATCCAGCGGTAGACCGCAGTCACGTGACAACGCGGTAAGTTGCTCGGCAAGTTGCTCGGCGCGGTAATAGGCGCAGAGCACGACATCAGCGATGCCGGCCTGTTTGAGCTGACGAAGCACCCGGGCCAGAAAGGGCTCACCGTGCACCTGAACCAGCGCTTTCTGCGAGTCGGTCACGCTACGCAGACGGGTCCCGAGACCACCACAAAGAACGTAGGCACGCATCAGCGCACCCTCCGAAGATACGCTTCAATACTGTGTGCAGCGCACTCCAAATGTTTTTCGCCGAGCCCGGGCCACAAGCCTATCCAGAAGGTATCTCGCATCACCTTGTCTGTCGCCGTCAACTCGCCTGACACGCGGTACTCAAGACCGTGCATATACGGCTGACGGGTCAGATTGCCGGCGAACAACAGGCGCGTTCCAACCTGTTGCTCATCCAAGTAGCGCAGCAGCTTGACCCGTTCGACACCGCACCCGTCACGCAGAGTCAACGGAAATCCGAACCAGGACGGGTCACTGCCAGGCGTGGCAAGCGGCAGGATCAGCTGCTCAGCGCAACCGGCCAGCCGCTCGCTGAGCCAGGCAAAATTCTGTTTGCGCGCGGCCACGAACCCCTCAAGGCGATCCATCTGCGCCAAGGCGCAGGCAGCCTGCATATCAGTGATCTTGAGGTTGTAGCCTAGATGGGAGTAGGTGTACTTGTGATCGTAGCCTTCCGGCAGATCGCCCAGCTGCCAGCAGAAGCGCTTGCCGCAGGTGTTGTCCTCACCGGGCGCGCAGTAGCAGTCGCGGCCCCAGTCGCGAAACGATTCGACGATACGCTTCAGCGTCGGGCTGTTGGTGAACACGGCGCCACCCTCCCCCATGGTGATGTGATGCGCCGGGTAGAAACTCAGCGTACCGATATCACCAAAGGTGCCGACCATCTGCCCTTCGTAGGTCGAACCCAGCGCGTCGCAGCAATCCTCGATCAGCCACAGGCCGTACTTGTCGCACAGCGCTCGGACCACGCCGAGGTCAAACGGGTTACCCAGAGTATGGGCCAGCATGATCGCCTTGGTCTTCGGCCCGATAGCCGCTTCGATCTTGGCTGGGTCGATGTTGTAGGTCGCCAATTCGACGTCGACGAAGACCGGCACTGCGCCGAACTGTAGGATCGGGTTGACCGTGGTGGGAAAGCCGGCAGCTACGCCGATCACTTCATCACCGGGCTTGATCGCCCGCTCGCCAAGACGCGGCGAGGTCAATGCGGAGAAGGCCAGCAGGTTGGCCGAAGAGCCCGAGTTGGTGGTGAGCACGCAACGGCGACCTAGGTACTTGGCCAGGCGTTTTTCAAACGCCTCGTTGAATCGTCCGGTGGTCAGCCAGCCATCCAGAACGGCCTCGGTCATTGACTGCAGCTCACCGGCGCCAATCACCTTGCCGGACGGCGGGACCGCACTCGCCCCCGCAACAAATGGCTTGGGCGCCATTTGCAGTTCGGCGTAACGCCCGACCAGCTCGGCAATCTGTTGGCGCAACTGCTGCGCAGTGCTGTCACTCATTCGGTTTCGCCTTGATGAACCGCGATCTGTTCGCGTGTAACGATGTTCATGTCGCGGCCATTCTGCCAGGCCAGCTGCCAGTCCAGGGTGTGCTGCAGGGTGTCGTCCAGCGACCAGCGCGGCGACCAGCCCAGCAGTTGCCGCGCCTTGCTAGAGTCCAGCGCCAGCAAGCCGGCTTCATGCGGTTGGGAATCCGCGGACGCCGACCAGCGTGCCTCGCCCGGCCAGCGCTCAGCGAGGCGACGGACGACTTCGCCAACGGTAGCCAGCCCTGCACTGTCCGGACCGAAGTTCCAGGCGCTGGCGTGAGCCTGCGGATCACTCAGCAGACCTTGCGCAAGTTGCAGATAGCCCATCAGCGGATCGAGCACATGCTGCCAGGGACGCGTCGCCTGGGGATAACGCAGGATCACCTCGCGACCTTCCTGCCAGGCGCGGAAAATGTCCGGTATCAGACGCTCGGACGACCAGTCACCACCACCCAGTACGTTGCCGGCACGCGCGGTCGCCAATGCCACGCCGGATGCACGCAGGAAGGAGTCCCGGTAACTCGCACACAGCAGTTCGACGCAGGCCTTGCTGTTGCTGTAAGGGTCGAACCCGCCCAGTACATCCTGCTCCCGGTAAGGCCAGACCCATTCGTGATTTTCGTAGCACTTGTCGGTAGTCACCACCAGCACGGCGCGTACCGACGGTGTGGCGCGTACCGCTTCCAGCAGGTTGACCGTGCCCATCACGTTGGTGGCATAGGTTTGCGCCGGCTCCCGATACGATTCGCGCACCAGCGGCTGGGCGGCAAGATGCAGCACGACCTCCGGCTCGAAGTTTCGCAGGGCAACGGTCAGCGCCGTTGCATCGCGGATGTCGGCTAGATCGCCGGCGATCTGCCGTTCAAGTTGAGCGACATCCCACAGCGCCGGGGTGGTCGCAGCCGGTAATGCATAGCCACGCAGATCGGCACCCAGCTGGCGCAGCCACAGGGCCAGCCAGCCACCCTTGAAGCCGGTGTGGCCAGTCAGCAGCACCTTGCGTCCGCGCCAGAAGTCCGGGCTCAACGCCACAGTTGCCACTCCGCCTCGCCACTTTTCCAGCGCTCTTCAAGCAGCACACGATCACGCAGGGTGTCCATGGGTTGCCAGAAGCCGCGATGCAGGTGGCTCATCAGCTGACCCTCACTGGCGAGGGTGCGCATCGGCTCCAGCTCCCAGGTGGTGGCGTCGTCTTCGATGTAGTCGATCACGGCAGGTTCGAGGACGAAGAAGCCGCCGTTGATCCAGCCACCATCGCCCAGAGGCTTTTCCTGAAAGCCGCTCACCTGCTGCCCTTGCACATCCAGAGCACCGTAGCGGCCGGGCGGCTGCACCGCCGTCACCGTGGCGAGTTTGCCGTGCTGTTTGTGAAAGGCAATCAGGGCAGGAATGTCGATATCGGACACACCGTCGCCGTAGGTGAAGCAGAAGGCTTCATCGCCCAGATACTCGCGAACGCGCTTGAGACGACCACCAGTGCCCGTGGCCTCACCGGTGTCGACCAGAGTCACGCGCCAAGGCTCGGCATGGCGTTGATGAATATGCATGCGATTTTCGGCCATATCGAAGGTTACGTCCGACATGTGCAGGAAGTAGTTGGCGAAGTACTCCTTGATCACATAGCCCTTGTAACCCAGACAGATCACGAAGTCGTTGATCCCGTAGTGGGAGTAGATCTTCATGATGTGCCAGATGATCGGCTTGCCACCGATCTCGATCATCGGTTTAGGCCTGAGATGGGACTCTTCGCTGATCCGCGTCCCCAGGCCACCGGCCAAGATTACTGCCTTCATCCTAACAACCTGCCTTATCCGGTTGGTCAATTCTCTGACACTGAATCGTTGTAGAGCAAAAGACAAGCCAAGCAGGGTCAAGATTACGCATTTACGGTTATAAAGTCAGCGCAAGCCATTGATACTAATCAAAGAAATCACACAGCTCGGAAATGGAACATGAGGCATCACGGGGCCGGGCATGTGTTACCTGGGTACTTGGCGCTTGAGTTTGCCGGCGCTCAAAGGCGCCTGACCGCTCAAATCTTGTTGAACAGATTCAGCTGCGCAATCTTCACGTAACTCTGCTGAGACGCCTCGAGGATGATCGTCTGGAACGACAGGCGCGACAACGCCTCCGGGTAGTCCAGCTCGCGCAGGTCGGCCTGGACGCCCTGATTCACCAGGGCTACGTCTTCGTTATCGGTCAGCGCAGTATCGATCACGTTGAGGCGTGCGCCGATCTCGCCACGCACGCTGTCGACGTTGACCATGGCGTTGTCCATGTTGGTCAGGTTTTCGGCGATTGCATCGCGGATCTGCCCACTGGTGGACGCCGGGTTTTCCAGGGTTTTGCGCAGGTTGGCGATGGTATCGAGCACGCCCTGCTTCTGCCGCGCGGGATCGCTGGTGATCTGGATGGTCTCGCCGCCGACCGGGGTGCCACCTAGCTGCATGGTTACACCGCGAAATGACAGCTGGTCCGCGGTATCAGGGTTGCCATCCATCTTGCCGCTACCCAGCACGGGCGCGGGAGCCGCTGCACCGATCTCGAAGATTTCATAACTGCTGGCATCCGGATTGCCGAATACCACCTCAACGCCCGCTGTCGGGAACGCCGGGGTGCCGGTAAAAGGCACTTCGTCGATCACCAGCGGCGCCGAGGCCGTGAGGGTCGAGCCAGGCGCACCGGTGATATCCAGCGCGCTGTCAACGCGACCGGCGTTGCTGATGTTCTCGAACAGGCGCTTGCCGTTGTCGCTGATCGCCACTTCCAGAGAGCTGGCCACCTGCAATTTGCGCTGACCTTCATCGCCCTGGTAGGCGTAGTTGCCATTGGCATCGCGAACGAAGGCCTGGGTCTTGCCCTGGAAACCGGAAAACAGGTACTCGCCGCGGGCGTTGCGGGTGTTCATCAGGGAGAACAGCTCTTCCTCGCGCTCGCCCAGCTCGGCGGCAATCGACTTGCGGTCCTCCGGTGATAGCACGCCATTGCCGGCACTCGCGGCCAACTCGCGCACGCGCTGCAGCACGGTGTTGACCGAGTTCAGCGTAACTTCCTCCTGGGTCAGGCTGTTGTCCGCCGCCACCAGGTTGCTGTTGTACTGATCGAGCACGTTCTTCTGCTGCTCCAGCTGCAGCAGGCGCACCGAGGCCACCGGATCGTCGGCCGGCGTGAGGATGCGGTTGCCGGTGCTGATCTGCTCTTGCGTGCGGGTCACGTTGGCATAGTTGCGTTGCAAGCCCTGCACGCCGCTGTTGAATGCCTGGATGGTGGAGATACGCATGGTTGAGCCTCTTTGTCGCGTTCCAGGCCCGGCGTCCCGGGCTTGGCTCCCTTCCGTGGAAGGGTGGAATGTCAGCTACGCGCCGGTAACGGGCGGAGCACGATCTAGAACGTGTTGATAAGGGTATCGAACAGCGAGCGCGCAACTTGAATGATTTGCGCGCTGGCGTTGTAGTACTGCTCGAACTTGATCAGGTTCGCCGCCTCTTCATCCAGGCTCACGCCGGACAGCGAATCGCGGCTGTCGGTGGCCTGCTTGAGGATGGCAGATGTCGCCTCGCTGTCCTGGCGGGACTGGGCGGTCAGCGTACCGATGCGCTCGACCATGTCGCCGTAGCCATCGGTAAAGCTCACCCCCGTGCCCACGCTGGTCACCGTCGGGTCGACACCGATGGTCTGCTTGCTTTGCAGATCGGCCAGCTTCAGCGCGTTGCGGTTGTCGGACACGCCGTTCTGGTTGAACGCCACGTTGAAGGTATCGCCTGCCTGCGGGCGACCGCTGAGGGTCATGCGCACGCGGCTGCCGTCGGACAACTGCAGCTCGTAGGTGTTCTGCTGGCCCGGCTGGAAGTTGGGATCGGCGGCGGCAGTGCCATCGCTGTTGATACGGGTCAGCGTGGCGCCAGCCGGAACGGTGAAGCCGGTTCCGGCTGCGTTGAGGGTCAGCGTCACCGGCAGCGCGGCACTCAGTGTGGCCGGGTTGATGTTGGCGCCGGTCGACTGCAGGTCCGGCTGGCCGATGACGCCCGAGCCCTGGTTCTGTAGGCCGGCGGTGGAACGTACCGGCGCGGCGAACGCCAGCTGGTCCGGCTGATCCAGCTCGGTACTGATGTCGGTCGCACCCCGGCGGGTCGGCTGCAGCAGGTACTGGTCATTGTTGGCGGCCTGGGCCAGCTCACCAGCGCTCAAGGTCACTTCGAAGCCCTGATCGCGGCCCGCTGCATCCTGGAAGCCCAGGGTGTAGTTGCCGGAACCATCATCGGTGGCGGTAATGTTCATCGCCGCGCCATCGGACAGGCGCCGTGCCGAAAACACCGGCGGCGGTCCGGAGTTGTCCAGGGTCAGCCGGTAGTCACTGGTGGTCAGCACGCTGGTGTCGGTGATGTTCAGCAGCGGCTGCGCACCACCGACGTTGCTCGAGTACGCGCGCGCGCGCAGGGTGGCCAGGGCCGGGTCGTTGTAGTCACCGAACAGAGGGCTGCCAACATTGCCCTTGAGGTCCAGGCCCTGCCCCAGCTGACTGTTGACCTGGTCGCTGACGGCCAGGGCAATGCGCCCCAGCGAGTTGAGCGTCGGGTCGAGCGATTCGGCGCGATAGCGGATCAGGCCGCCGAGCTCACCGCCGGTCAGTAACGAAGTCACGCCCTGGCGCGAGCCGCCGCTGACCAGCTGCACTTCGGCGCGGGTCGGGTCACCATCGCCTGGCACGACTTCCAGGCGGTTGGCGGAATTGCCCACAACCAGCGGCTGGCCAGAGCCGACGAAGACGTTGACCGAGCTGTCGTCCTGCGCCACCACATTGACGCCGACGAAGGTCGACAACTGGCGAATCGCCTCATCGCGCGCATCGAGCAGGTCGTTGGGCTGCTTGCCATTGGCCTTGGCCACGGCGATGGCATCGTTATAGCCGGCAATCGAGGTCGCCAGACGATTGACCTGCTCGCTCACCGCGGTCATCTGCTTGTTGATGAACTGGTTCTGCTCGTTGATACGGTCGTAAACAGTATTGAAACGCTTGGCCAGGCCTTCGGCCTCGGACAGCACCAACTGGCGAGCCGGGATGTTGGCCGGGTCTTCCGCGGCGGTCTGCAGCGCGGAAAAGAACTTCTGCAGTGCCGGCGTGACACCGGTGGTGGTGCCGGCCAGCAGCGAGTCGAGCTGCTCGATCTGGCTGCGATAGGACTCGACATCGGCACTCAAGGCGGTGCTGGTGCGCACCTGCGAGGTGAGGAATTCGCTGTAGTTGCGGCGGATATCCACCAGCGTGGTGCCAGAGCCGATGAAACCAGCGCCACTGAACTGCGGCACACGCGTGGCCTGCACCGCATCCTGCCGCGAATAGCCCGGCGTGTTGACGTTGGTGATGTTGTGTCCGGTGACCGACAGCGCGGTCTTGTTCGCGGACAGGCCCGACAGGCCAATGCTCAGTAAGTCAGCCATAACTCAGCCTCAGGTCCTCGTGGTCGAGCTGTCGGCAGCGGCTACGGCTTCGTAGGTCTGCATCTGCCGGGCGATCTGCGCGATCTTGCGGGCGTACTGCGGGTCGGTGGCGTAACCGGCCTCCTGCAGTTCACGGACGAAACGCTCCGGGTTCTCGGTGGAGTCCAGCGCCTCCTGGTAACGGCCATTGCCCTGCAGGAAGCTAACGTAATCGTTGAAGCTCTGCTGGTACGAGTCGTAGGCGCGGAACGACGCCGCTTCCTTCACCGCGGTGTCGCCCTTGTACTCGGTGGTCAGCACGCGAGCAGACTCGCCCTGCCAGCCGCCATGCGCCTTGATGCCGAACAGGTTGTGGCTGCTGGAACCGTCCTGCTGGCGGATGATCGACTTGCCCCAGCCGGTTTCCAGCGCCGCCTGGGCCACCAGGTAGCGGGCGTCGACGCCGATCTTCTGCGCTGCCTCCTCCGCCATCGGCAACATGGTTTCGATGAATTCCTTGGCCGACCCGAACGCCGACTTGCCCGGCGCCAATGGCGGCTGGGCCACGCGACGACCGCTGATGGCGTCGCTGTCGGCAAGGTTGAGCGGTTTGTCGCTCACCCCATGCGCCTGCGCCGGCACCCAGTCGGCGCCGGCCAGGGTCTGCTCGGCATTCTCATTGGTGCTCGGCACGATGCCAGCCAGCAGGCGATCGGTCAGTTTGCTCGGCAGGCTCAGGCGGCGCTGGTTGAGCAACTGCGAATCGTCGCGGGTAGGCATGCCGTCGGTGCCCTTGAAGCCGGCAGAGGTCACGCCAGATGCGGCAGACGCTGAGGCGGATACATCAGCAGCGGCGCTGGCAAACGGGTTCGGCCGCTGGCTGCCGCCCTTCATCTTCGACAATTGGCGCTCCAGCACTTCGGCCAGGCCGATGCCGTTCTTGTTCTTGGACAAGGTTACGGACAGCTGCTGGTCGTACATGTCCTGGTAGGTCTTGCTCTCATTACTGTTCATGAAGTTGCCTTCGCCGAACACTTCGTTCGCCTTACGCATCGCCTTCATCATTTCATTGAGAAACAGCGACTCGAATTCCTGAGCCACTTTTTTGATATTGCCGTCGCTGTCGCCGCCCACCTTGAACTGGTTCAGGCGGTTCAGATCGTTGTAGGAGCCGCTGTCGTACGCCTTGCTGCCCGAAAGGCCGGCTGAAATTCTGGAATCCATGACCGCCTCCGTTAGATCACGATGAGGTCAGCCTGCAGGGCGCCGGCTTGCTTGAGCGCCTCCAGGATGGCCATCAGGTCGGAAGGAGCGGCACCTACCTGGTTTACCGCACGTACGATCTCATCCAGCGTGGTGCCCGGGCCGAACTTGAACATCGGCTTGGCTTCTTCCGCGGCATCGACCTTGGAGCGCGGAACCACGGCCGTCTGGCCACCGGAAAGCGGACCCGGCTGGCTGACGATGGGGTCTTCGGTGATGGTCACCGTCAGGCTGCCGTGCGTGACTGCGGCCGGCTGGACCTTAACGTTTTGACCGATGACGATGGTGCCGGTTCGGGAATTGATGATGACTTTGGCCACCGCCTGTCCGGCTTCCACTTCGATATTTTCCAGCACCGACAGGTAATCGACGCGCTGGTTAGGGTCGAGCGGCGCGCTGACGCGGATCGAGCCGCCATCCAGGGCTTGCGCCACGCCTGGGCCGAGCATGCCGTTGATCTGGTCGACGATGTTCTTCGCCGTGGTGAAGTCCGGACGATTGAGGTTGAGGGTCAACGTGTTGCCCTGATCGAAACCGCTCGGCACCGGTCGCTCGACCGTGGCCCCAGCCGGAATCCGCCCGGCCGACGGAACGTTGACGGTGATACGCGAACCGTCGCCACCGGTGGCGTCGAAGCCGCCGACGACCAGGTTGCCCTGGGCCACGGCATAGACGTTGCCATCGATACCTTTCAGCGGCGCCATGAGCAGGCTGCCGCCGCGCAGGCTTTTCGAGTTACCGATCGAGGAGATGGTCACGTCGATGGTCTGCCCCGGCTTCGCGAAGGGCGGCAGCTCGGCATGGATCGACACCGCCGCGACGTTCTTCAGCTGCACGTTGCCACCGCCGGTGGGCACCTTGATGCCGAACTGGGCGAGCATGTTGTTGAAGGTCTGCAGGGTGAACGGCGTCTGCGTGGTCTGGTCGCCGGTGCCATTGAGGCCCACGACCAGGCCGTAGCCGATCAACTGGTTGCTCCGCACCCCTTGAATGCTGGCCAGGTCCTTCAGGCGCTCGGCCTGCGCGGTGCCGGCGAGCAACAACAGGCAGATGACGGAAATCAGTCGCTTCATGATCAGGCTACCTATCAGAACGGGAACAACGGGCTCATGAAGAAACGATCGAACCACCCGGGCTGGTTGGCATCGGCGAACGCGCCGGTACCGGAGTAGGTGATGCGGGCATTGGCCACACGGGTCGAGGAAACGGTGTTGTCGGTGGCGATGTCGTCCGCACGGATCAGGCCGGCGATACGCACCAGCTCGTCGCCGGTGTTGAGGGTCATCCACTTCTCGCCGCGCACGGCGAGAATGCCGTTGGGCAGCACCTCGGCGACGGTTACGGTCACCGAGCCGGACAGGCTGTTGCTCTGGTCGGCAGCGCTGTCGCCCTGAGTGGCGCGGGTACCGCCGTAGCTCGCGCTCAAACCCAGTTTTTCGCCAGTCAGCGGGTTGATATCCGTGTCAGGGTTGTCGACCGAAACGCCAGTGCCAAACAACGAGGTCAGCCCCAGACTGGTATTGCTGTTCTTGCTGAGCTGAGAGCCAGCCGACTTGCTCGCCTGGGTGCGCTCGCTGAGGGTGATGGTGATGATGTCGCCAACGCGATAGGCCTTGCGGTCGTCATACAGGTTGGTTTCGAACCCGGCCTGATAGATCGAGCCGTTGGTCTGCGCAGCCGGCAGCGGCGTGCGTGGCAATACCGGTGCGTAATAGGGATCGTCCGGCTTGGGCGGAGGCGACACACAGCCACTCAGGGCAGTGACGCTCAGCACGGTAAGAAGAGTAAACAGCCGGTTCATAACCACATACCTCACGGTGTTGCGTGTTGCGAGCGTCCCGAAAAACCGGGATCACCCATTAAAGATTCTGCGTAATGAAGGACAACATCTGGTCGGCGGTGGAGATCACCTTGGAGTTCATCTCGTAGGCGCGCTGGGTGGTGATCATGTTCACCAGTTCCTCAACCACACTGACGTTGGAGTTTTCCAGGGTGTTCTGCAGCATCACGCCGAGGCCGGTGAGGCCCGGCGTACCGACCTGCGGCGCGCCGCTCGAGCCGGTTTCCAGGAACAGGTTGTTACCGATGGCCTGCAGGCCAGCCGGGTTGACGAAGTCGGCGATCTGGATGTTGCCGATCACCTGCGGTGTCGGGTTGCCGGCGGTGGTGACGGACGCGGTGCCGTCTTCACCCACAGTAAATGTCAGGGTCTGCGCGGGCAGCACGATCGCTGGCTCAAGAGCAAAGCCCTGGCTGGTGACGATCTGACCGTCCGAGTCGAGGTGAAAGCTGCCGTCACGGGTATAGGACACCGTGCCGTCGGGCTGCAGCACCTGGAAGAAGCCACGACCATTGACCGCCAGATCCAGCGGCTGCTCGGTGGTTTGCAGGCTGCCCTGGGTGAAGATCTTCTGCGTACCGGCAATGCGCACACCGGTACCCAGCTGCAGACCGGTGGGCAGCTCGCTGTCCTGGCTTGACTGGCCACCCGGCTGGCGACGGATCTGGTACAGCAGGTCCTCGAATTCGGCGCGATCGCGCTTGAACCCGGTGCTCGATACGTTGGCCAGGTTGTTCGAAATGGTGGTCAGGTTCATGTCCTGGGCGGACAGACCGGTTTTACTGACCCACAGAGCCGGAATCATCTTTCTTCTCCTCGAGCGCCGGTTTTACGGCACATCGCGCTGGTAATTAGGTGAGTTGCATGACGCGTGCCATGGCAGTGGCGTTGTCGTCGGCGGTACGCATCATCTTCACGTGAAGCTCGAACTGGCGGGACAGCGACAGCATCGCGGTCATCTCTTCCACGGCGTTCACGTTGCTCGCCTCGAGGAAGCCGGAGGTAACACGTACGGTGGCGTCCGCTTCCATGGGCTGAGTGGCGCCCTTGATGCGAATCAGGCCATCGGTGCCCTTCTCCATGGTCTTCGGGTCCGGATTGACCAGTTTGATGCGGTCGACCTCGGCCATTACGCTCGGCGCCTCGCCGAGGGCACGGATACTGATGGTGCCGTCCTGGCCGATTTCGACTTTCTGCTCTGGCGGCACGGCGATCGGCCCGCCGTTGCCGAGGACCGGCATGCCATTGCCGGTGCGCAGCTGGCCGAGCGCATCGATCTGCAGGCTGGCAGTGCGCACATAGGCTTCGCTGCCGTCGGCAGCTTGCACAGCGATCCAGCCCTGCCCGTCCACGGCCACGTCCATGTCGCGACCGGTTTCCTGCAGCGACCCCTGGGAAAAGTCGGTACCGGGGCGCTCGCTCATGGCGTACACCCGCGCCGGGTAGCCATCACCGAAAACCGGCATCGAACGCGCCTGCTCGAAGTCACGGCGGAAGCCGGTGGTGGAAATGTTCGCCAGGTTGTTGGCATGGGCGCGCTGGGCCATGGTGTTCTGGCTGGCGCCTGTCATGGCGACGTACAGCATCTTGTCCATGTTCTTCTCCGAGGGTCGGCACTTGCCGCTCGCTAACTCTGTTGCAAGCTATTCAGCAAATGCCGTGCCACTCGAATAAAAAACCAACAAGCCACTGATATATAAGGATTTATAAAAACAAAAAAGCCCCCGAAGGGGCGTTCTTGAAGCGTGATCGGCGAGGCCTTGCCGCCAGCGGCAAGGCCCTTCCCCACCCTGGCATCAACGCAGGTTGATGATGGTCTGGGTGATCGCACTCTCGGTTTCGATGGTCTTGGCGTTGGCCTGGTAGTTGCGCTGGGCAACGATCAGGTTGACCAGTTGGTCCGACAGCTCGACGTTGGAATCCTCCAGCGCACCGGCCTGCAGGGCGCCCATGGTGCCCGAGCGCGGTGTACCGACTACCGGCTCGCCCGACTCGAAGGACTGCGTCCAGGCCGTCTTGCCCATCGGGGTCAGGCCCTGCACGTTGGCGAAGTTGGCCAGCACCACCTGCCCCTGCACCTTGGACTGGCCATTGGTGTAGCGGGCGAAGATCACGCCGGTGTCGTCGATTTCCAGGCCCGACAGCTGACCGGTGGTGTAACCGTTCTGGCTTACCGAGCTGACGGCGAAGGCGCTGGAAAACTGGGTGGACTTGCGCAGGTCCACCGTGATGTTTTCGGGGCTGGCATTAGCGCCGTTGTCGCTCCAGATCGGCGGCGTGCCGCCATTGGAGGCCACCGGGTTCCAGGTCCCCAGGGTGATGGTGCCGTCGGCGTTGACGGTGAAGTCGGTCGATGTGGTCGACAGCAACTGGCCGGACTCGCTGAAGTTCAGCTGCGCGGTATACGGCGTGGTGCCCTGCGCCTCGGAGGCGGAGAAGATCGCCGCCGCCACGCTGGACGCGGTCGCGCCCGGCAATGCCGCCGCCGCCGCTGCTGCCGCGCTCACAGCCGCCGTGGTACCACCCGGAAGCGATGCCACCACGCTGGCAGGTGTTGCACCCGGTGCGATTGCCGCAGCATTGGCAGCCGTCACTGCCGCCGCGTCACCGTCGCCGTTGGCCGGGTTCCGGCCATCGATCAGCACGTTCATGCTCCAGGTATTGGCCCCGGTCTTGACGAAGTACTGGGTCATGACGTGGGCGTTGCCCTGGGTGTCATAGATGTTGGTCGAAGTCGACGAGTTGTAGGTCGTCGGGTCCGCCGGGTTGAACGGGGTCACGGTGGGCGGCGCATTGGTCGAGTTCAGGTTGAACGTTTGCGTCATGGTCGATGTGGCTTTCGGCGCCTGGCTGGCGGTCTGGATCTGGATGTCCGAGACCACGCCGTTCTGCAGGTTGCCGTTGGCATCCACGGCATAGCCCTGCAGCTTGTAGCCGAAGTTGTTGACCATGAAACCGTCGCGGTCGGTACCGAAATAACCGGCGCGGGTGTAGCTGATCTCACCGTTGTTGCTGGTGACGAAGAAGCCGTTGCCGTTGATGGCCAGGTCCAGGGCGTTCTGCGTGTAGTTGATGTTGCCCTGGTTGAACAGCTGCGACACATCGGACAACAGCACGCCGCTACCGGTCGGGTTGGAGCCGCTGCCGAGCATGGACGCCGCGTAGACGTCGGCGAACTCCGCACGCGACTGCTTGAACCCCGCCGTCCCGGCGTTGGCGATGTTGTTGCCGGTGACGTTGAGGTCACTGGTGGCCGCGCGCAGACCGCTGAGACCGATGTTGAAAGCCATGGAGTGCTCCTTTGCCGTTTACTGCCGGCAGCTGAAAGCTGAAGTGGTTATTGGCCGATGATCTGTACTTGTGACAAAGGCACTGCGCCGAGACCTGCGAGGTTGAGCATCAGCTCGCCGCCGTTCTGGCCCAGGGTGACGCTGTCGACGTTCGCCGGCAGCATGGTGTAGAGCCCCTTGGTACCGTCCGGGTAGGTCGCCTGCGCCTCGAACTTGTAGGTGCCGGGCGGCATGACTTTGCCGCTCGAGTCCTTGCCGTCCCACATGAAGCTGACGTTGCCGGCCGATTGCTGCCCCAGGTTCACCCGGTTCACCACCGCGCCCGTGCTGTCGTAGACGTTGACGTACACGTTGCTGCTGGTCACGGGCAACACGACACTGCCCTTGAAGGTTTCGCTGGTATCGACCACCGCCTTCTCGCTCGGGATGATCACCTTGCGACCGACCAGCGACGATGCCTGCAGCGCCTGCGACGACTGATAGCCGGAGAGCAGCGAGGTCATGCTGGTGTTGAGTTCCTGGATGCCCTCGACCTGGCTGAACTGCGCCAGCTGGGCGATGAACTCGCCGTTGCCCTGCGGCTCCAGCGGGTTCTGGTTGTTCAGCTGCGCGACCAGCAGGTTGAGGAACTCGTTCTTGCCGAGCTCCTTGTTCTGCGTGGTGTCCTGCTTGATCTGATACTGATCAAGCGCTGCCGCACCGACTCCGTTAACGCTCATTTATCGCTCCTCGTTCGCGGCTCACTGACCAAGCGTCAGCACGCGCTGCATCATCTGCTTGGCGGTGTTCATCATTTCCACGTTGGTCTGGAAGGCACGACTGGCGGAAATCATGTCGGCCATCTCTTCAACCACGTTGACGTTCGGGTAGTACACGTAGCCTTTCTCGTCAGCCGCTGGATGGTTCGGCTCGTAGCGCGGCATCAGGCTGCTCTGGTCCTCGACCACACCCAGCACCTGCACGCCACGGCCAGGCTGGTCCTGGTCGGCAAACAGCGAGCCACGGTCACCGTCCATGGTCGACTCGAAGACGGTAGCGAACACCGGATGGCGGGCGCGGTAGGTCTGGTCGATGCTGGAGGACACGGTCTCGGCGTTGGCGATGTTGCTGGAGATGGTGTTCAGGCGAGTGCTCTGGGCGCTCATGCCGGTACCGGCGATGTTGAAGACACTGGCGAGTGACATGGTGGTATCTCCCCTTATTCGCCGCGCAGGGCGCTGACCAGCCCTTTGAATTTGCTGTTGAGCAACGTGAAGCTGGCCTGGAACTGCACGGAGTTTTCCGCGTAGTTGGACTGTTCCAGCTGCAGGTCTACGGTGTTCTGGTCGATGGATGCGTGCAGCGGCGTGCGGAAGCGCAGCGCTGGATCAGCAAGCTCGATACCGGCAGACGGGATGTGCATGCTGCTGGTACGACTCATGCTGAACTTATTGTTCTGGCCGGCGTTCTGCTCGGCGAGAACGCTGGCGAAATCCAGATCACGCGCCTGGTAATTGGGGGTATCGGCGTTGGCGATGTTGTTGGCCAGAACCTCGGCGCGTTGAGCGCGGAAGCCCAGGGCGCTTTCGTGGATGCCAAGTGCGTTAGCGAAGCTGATACTCATGACCGTGAACCCTTGCGTGATCTGGTGGTGCTACGCCAGAGATATAGCAAAGGCTGTGCCATTTTATTTTTTTGCTTATTTTTCAATGATTTGCCAATTTATTCGCCCCATAAAAAGCGGCAAGCGGCAAAGCCTTTCCGCCCTCCGGCAAGACCAGAACGGCAAAACGGCAAAACGGCAAAACGGCAAAACGGCAAAACGGGCAGGATGCCGAGGCAAATGAAAACGGGAGGCCATTGGCCTCCCGTTTATTGTTCTCGTGTGACACCCGCGTCGTCACTTCACCTTGTAGATGATCCCCGGGCTGCACTGAACCATCTGATACAGGTCCGGCAGACCATTCAGCGCTTCGGATGCACCGAGGAACAAGTAACCACCCGGCTTCAACGTCGCATGGATGCGCGTGAGGATGTCCTTCTTCACCTCGGCAGAGAAGTAGATCAGCACGTTGCGGCAGAACACGATGTCGAACTTGCCCAGACTGGCATAGCTGTCGAGCAGGTTCAGAGCGCGAAACTCGACCCTTCCCTTGATCGGCGCCTTCACCGCCCAACGCCCCGGCCCTTTCGGATCGAAGTAACGTTGCAGGCGATCCTGGGAGAGACCGCGGCCCATCGCCAGGCTGTCGTACTCACCGCCCTTGCAGGCCGTGAGCATGGAGCCCGAGAGGTCGGTAGCAACGATCTGCACACCGGACTTGAGCTGACCCAGGTTGGTCTTCTCGAATTCGTCGATGGCCATCGACAGGGAATACGGCTCCTGACCGGACGAACAGGCCGCCGACCAGATGCGCAGACGCTGATTGGGACTGGCCTTGATCATTTCAGGTAGAACGCGGCTTTTCAGCACTTCGAAGGGATAGGTATCGCGAAACCACAGCGTTTCGTTGGTAGTCATGGCATCGACCACCTGCTCGCGCAGACCACCGCGCGGCTGCGCCTGCATCTTCTGCACGAGTTCGCCGAGCGTCTTGATGCCCTGCTGTTCCATCAGCTTGTTGAGGCGGCTGGAAACCAGATACTGCTTGTTGCTACCGAGCAGGATGCCGCAGGCCTTTTCCAGAAAGGTGCGAAATTGCTCGAAATCCAAATTGCCAGAAGACACTAATGCCGCCTCACCATACATAGAAACCACAGAGGGCCAAGGCCCTCAGCCCCCATCGGATGCCCGAATGCGCTCAACCACACGGGAAGCGAGCTCGTCCGGACGGAATTTCGCAAGGAAATCGTCCGCGCCGACCTTCTTCACCATGGCCTGGTTGAACACGCCAGACAGGGAAGTATGCAGAATCACATGCATGTTCTGCATCCGCGGATCAGCGCGTATCTCCGCGGTCAGCGTATAGCCGTCCATTTCCGGCATCTCGATGTCGGAAATCAGCATGAGAAATTCCTGCTCGGGACGCTTGCCCTCCTCGACCATCTTGCGCAGGTAGTCATAGGCCTGGCGACCATCGTTCAGCGCGACCACCTCGACACCGACACTTTCCAGGCAACGCGACACCTGCTTGCGCGCCACGGAGGAGTCGTCGCAGATCAGTACGCGTAGCGATACCGCCTTGGCCTGGGTTTCGACATCGACCACGCCCTCGGAAATCGCTTCCGACATCGGCGCGACCTCGGCGAGGATCTTCTCGACGTCAATGATCTCGACCAGCTGATTGTCGACACGGGTGACGGCCGTCAGGTAGTGGTCGCGACCGGTGCCCTTGGGTGGCGGATGGATCTCTTCCCAGTTCATGTTGACGATGCGCTCGACCGAGCGAACCAGAAAGCCCTGAACCTTGGTGTTGTATTCGGTAATGATGACGAAGCTGTTCTTCAGATCATCGAGCTCTTTGCGCCCGGTGGCCAATGACAGGTCCAGAATCGGAATGGTGCCGCCACGAATGTTGGCCACCCCGCGCACCACGCGGCTGGACTTCGGCATGATGGTGAGCTTGGGGCACTGCAGCACCTCCTTCACCTTGAATACGTTGATGCCATACAGCTGCTTGCCCTCAAGACGGAACAGCAGCAGTTCGAGACGGTTCTGCCCCACCAGTTGGGTACGCTGGTTAACCGAATCCAATACGCCGGCCATGCCCAGACTCCTAATTTGTTGTAAGTCACCGCACGCTTCGCATTAGCGTAGCAGGCGGCACGGGGCTTGCTTTGCCCTAGCCATGAACGTATTCACGACGATTTTCCGACACCTGATGGCAAAACGCCGCATGCTCGCTGGTGTTTTACCTGCTTTATGCCTGCTCGGCTACAGTCCCGCACGCGCAGCGGCAGACACCCTGCCTGAAGTGCTTATCGGCGCCACCGAGGGCTTTCTTGAGTTCACCGTTGAAGACTATCTGGAGCGTAGCGAAATCGATGCCCGCTATGAAATCCGGGTCAATCCACTCGACCCGCGGTTACGCCTTGCTTCGTGTGACAGTGATTTGACGCAATCGTTGGAAAGCAGCCCGCCGCCGGTCGGTCGAGTTACGGTGAAAGTGAGTTGCGAGGGCAGCGCGCCCTGGTCGGTATTCGTACCCGCGCAGGTGCGCCTGTATCGTGAAGTCGTCGTCCTGATCAACCCGCTGAAGCGCGACAGCCTCATTGGCGAGGCGGACGTGGCAATGGTCGAGCAGGATGTCTCGACACTCAGCCGTGGCTATCTGGTCAGCACCGAGCTCGCCATCGGCAGGAAATTGACCCGCGCGATGCCGGCAGGGCAGCCCCTAGTGCCGAACAACCTGCAGATTGCCGAATCCATCCGCAAGGGCGATCAGGTGGTGATCAGCGCACGCAGTGGTGGCGTTGCCGTGCGCATGCCGGGCGAAGCGCTCGCCAATGGCGTGCTGGGCGAACAGATCAATGTGCGCAACCTTGCCTCCAAACGCGTGGTGCGTGCGCGGGTAACCGGACCAGGACAAGTTGAAGTTGCGCTGTAGTGATGATTTCTATGGCGCAACAGGAAGGCGTTTTTCTACACTGCAGAACAAAGTGCATTAATAGCCCTAAAGTTTCCACGGCACTGGCCGACAAGCTAGGCAAGCGTCCAGATACCGTCCGAGGTTTTGAATCATGGTCATCGACTTTAACCGGCTGAACAATGCCGCCAACCCCACCAGCACTGGGCGGGCGAACAGCGCGCAATCCAGCGGCCGTAACGAAACGGTCAGCAACAATGCACCTGCCCAGCCGGCAGCCGAAGAGCTGGCCAAAGCGGCCAAGAGCAGCGGTGAACCTGTGCAGCTGAGCCGTGAAGCCCAGCAACTGCAGAAAGTGAACGACAAGCTGCGTGATCTCCCGACCGTGGATAAAGAGCGCGTCGCCAAACTGAAACAGGCGGTTGCCGATGGCAGCTACCAGGTCGACAGCAAACGCGTTGCCGATAAACTGCTCGACTTCGAATCCCAGCGCTAGTTAGTTCCAAGGCTGCGCTGGGGAGACTGGACGCCCAATCCCCAGAGCCGAACATGCACGACAAGAACCTACTGCAACTCTTCACCGACGATATCGGCACCGCCAGGCAATTGCTTGAGCTCATCAATGCCGAATATGAGGCCTTGAGCGAACGCGACCTGCCGCGCCTGCAAGACGTACTCACCCAGAAGCTGCCCCTCCTCACCCTCCTCGACCAGCACGGCAACGCACGTAGTCGCCTGCTCGGCGAACTGCAACTGAGCGCCGATCGCATCGGCCTGGAAGCACTTGCCGCGCGCTCACCGCTGGGTGATGCCCTGCTGCAGAACAGCGACGAGCTCGGCCAACTGCTTGCCGACTGCCGTGAAGCCAACCTGCGTAATGGCCGCATCATCCGCTCCAACCAGGCCTCCCTGACCAGTGTGATGGGCATCTTGCGCGGCGGCGAAAGCGACACGCCAGGGCTCTATGACAGCCGCGGCAGCGCGGCTAAAATCGGCCAGCAGCGCCCGCTCAGCCAGGCCTGACACACCCAAGAACGGCGCGACATGCCGGCTATATGCCAGTATTCTGAGCGCCGAATTATTAGTGCCTGGAGATTTTTGGACCGTGTCCAATCCATTCATCGAGGAAGATGGCCCACAGCCACCCAAGGTGCTCACCGCGCCATTGGAAATCTTTGCCAACCTGCGTCTGCTGCAACAGCACAACGATCCCCTGATCATCACCTTCAAAGACCGCAACCAGCGCTTCCAGACCTTCCTGGTCGAGGTCAATCGCGAGCGCGGCCTGATTGCGCTCGACGAGATGATTCCGAACACCGGCGAACGTTTCCTGCAGGCGGAAGAGCCGTTTCGCGTCGAAGGTTTCCACGATGGCGTACGCATCGCCTGGAGCTCGGAGGACGCGGTACAGATTGGCGAGCTGGCCGGGGCACGCTGCTACTGGTGCCACATGCCGGAGGAGATCATCTACCACCAGCGCCGCAACGCCTACCGTGCCCAGGTACAGGCCGGCACCGCGGTGCCGATCGAGCTGTCCGGCAGCAAACTGGCGCGACCGATCAGCGGCCAGATGCTCGACATCTCGGCAACCGGCTGCAAATTGCGTTTCGCGGGCAATGTGACATCGCGCCTACAACCCGGCCAGGTCTACGAAAGCCTGCGCGTCCAACTGCCATTCGGCGTAATGACCACCTCTGCCGAGCTGCGCCACCTCTCCTACGAAGAGAAGGTGGATAGCAGCTTCGTCGGCCTGCGCTTTCACCGCATGAGCGGACTGGAGCAACGCCAGGTCGAGCGCTTCGTCTACCAGTTGCAACGGGAAGCGCGGCGCGAAGAAAACGAGTAGCGCGCTACCGCGCTACTTGCCCCCTCAAACCTGCCCGGCCAGCACGCGCCGCTCCCACGGCGTGATCTCGTCGAAGAAACTGGTCAGCTCCAGCGTCTTGCTGGCAATGTAGCCCTCGACGAATTCCTCGCCGAACAGTTCACGGGCCAGCACGCTGCCCTGCAGGCGCTCCAGCGCCGCGTGCAATGTGCACGGCAGACGCTGTTCGACCGGCACCTCGAACTCACCCTGAATCGGCTCGCTCGGCTGCCGTTGCTGACGCAGCCCGTGCAGACCGGCACCGAGGCTCGCAGCGAGGGCCAGGTACGGGTTGGCGTCGGCGCCCGGCAATCGATTCTCCACCCGCCGTGCAACCGGTGCGCTGGCCGGTACCCGCAGGCCCGCCGCACGGTTGTCATGCGACCAGCAGGCGTTATTCGGCGACGCATAGGGATGGCACAGGCGATGGTAGGAGTTCACGTTCGGCGCGAACAACGCCGTGAACTTGGCCAAGGCCAGCTGCTGACCACCGATGAAATGATGGAACGCGGCAGTGGCCTGTCCATCGGCGTCGTTGAAGATGTTCCGCCCCGCCTGATCGACCACGCTCTGGTGGATGTGCATGGAGCTGCCTGGCATGTGTGCCAGCGGTTTGGCCATGAACACCACATTGAGGCCGTGCTTGAAACCGACCTCGCGCAGCAGATGCTTGAACAAGAAGGTCTGGTCAGCCAGTTTCAGAGCATCGCCGTGCAGCAGATTGATCTCGAACTGGCTGACGCCCATCTCGTGCATGAACGTATCGCGCGGCAGGCCCAGCGCCGCCATGCTTCGATAGACCTCGTCGAGAAACGGGCGCAGGCCATTGCCCGATGACACGCTGAACGCCGCACAGCCGCTCTCACGCTGTCCATCCAGGCCAATCGGCGGCCTGAACGGCTGCTGCGGGTCGTTATGCCTGTCGAAGATGAAGAACTCCAGCTCGGTTGCCACCACCGGACTCAACCCCAGCTCGGCGTACCCGGCTAGCACCCGTTTGAGCAGACCGCGGGTGGACAGGCCAGAGCTGCGACCATCCAGCTCGTCGGCATCGCAGATGGCAAAACCGCGCGGCGGCTCGCTCCAGGGCAGGCGGAAGACTCGACCCGGCTCGGTGGTCAGCTGCAGATCGCCGTCGTCACTGCCGTAGAAGCGCGCCGCCGGGTAGCCACCCATGATGCACTGCAGCAGCACGCCCCGCGCCAGCTGCAGGCGCCGCCCTTCGAGAAAGCCTTCGGCGGTCATCACCTTGCCGCGCGGCACGCCATTGAGATCGGGAGTAACGCATTCGATTTCATCAATGCCGGTCAAGCGCTCTGCAAGCGAACTGCTGCCGTCGGTGATCATGACTCTTGTCCTTGTGGGCGCGCGGGCCGCTTTCGCGGCGATGGCGTACAAAATACGCATCGCCCGTTCGAAATATCAAGCAGGAACACACCACGCGCGCCTCACCCGAGAAAGCGCACGACCTCTTCAGGACCGAAGGGCCAGCCCAGCTCGGCACCGTTGTCATTGCGACGCAGCACGGGGATACGCAGGCCGTAGCGCTCGACCCAGTCTTCGCGTTCGGCGATGTCGACCAGTTCGACCAACAGGCCGTGTTCGACGAAAGGCATCAGCACCCCTTCCGCCACCTCGCAGAGGTGGCAGCCCAGGGTGCCGAAGAGTTGGCATTCAGGGGGCATGGAACACGTCTCCGACGTTATCGGAAGCGCAGTTTATTACCGCTCGGTAGTAGCGTCGACTTCCTTGGCTGCAGGGCCGATCAAGCCCTGCATGCCCTCGAGCAGACGCTCGTTGAGGGTCTTGGCCTTTTCCAGCGCCGTCTCGTCGAAACGCTCGTCGAGGCTGAAACCACCTTCGAGCAGTTGCTCCAGCGTGCCCTTGGCGTCGGCGGTGATCTGGTCGGTACTGCGCAACGCGTCCAGCAGGCTCTTGGCGTAATCGGCCAATGTGCCATTCACCGCGCTGGCCGGCTGGCCACTCTGCTCGGCAACACTGCCATAGGCATCCGAGGCCTGGCGCACGCTGGTCTGGGTCAGGCGCAGCGACATCGAGGCGAGCTGCTCGCTGTCCATGTTCAGCTGCATGGCACGGTCGAATGCACCGGTCAGGTCGCCCGAATAGAACTTGTTGGAAATGTCCTGCACCTGGCCGAACAGATCCTCCAGGGCCTTGCGCTCGCCTTCATCCAACTCGCCTTCCACCTCGACCTGCCAGCCGCCAATCTGCAGGCTGCCGGACGTACGCGTGCTGCCATCGGCAGACGGAGTGTTCGACCAGTTGGCCGACGCCTGGGCAACCGAAACTTTCAAACGGTCGCCGTCGCGCGTCTTGATCTCCATGTCGAACGTTTCCGACTTGGCCGACAGGCGCTGGGCACTGCCGCTGACACCTTCAGTGCTCGAGCCACCGGAGGCGCGATCAGGCAGGAAGCCTTTCTCCAGGGCATTGAGGCCGTCCTGGATCTTGGTGTAGGTGGTATCGATGTCTTCGGCGATCTTGCCCTTGAGCACGCCCATGCCATCGAGGATCTTGCGCGCTTCCTCGAAGCCCTTTTCCACGCCCTTGCGGGCCTGGGCCAGGAGTTTCTCCAGCTCGGCGGTGTCGCCGCCATTGGCCTGCGCGCTCTGCAGGCGCTGCTCGATGAAGCCGAGGACAGTGTCCGCCACCTTGCTCGGGGCGAAGGCCTCGCTCTTGCCTTTCAGCGCGCCGGGCTCGAGGCCGAGGCGCTCGGCGAGGCGGTTGGTCAGGGTGTTCTGGGCGTCGGCACTGGTGCGCTGTTGCGCCGCGGTGTTCAGCGGCGAGGAGCTGCGGGCCAGCGCAGGGGAAAGAGAAGCCAGCGTAGTCATGGCGAAATACCTGGGCGGAATACCTGTCTCTTTGACGGCCGATCGCCGGGAAACTTGAAGCAGCCCGACAGACGGACATTTCCTTGCCGCAGGTCAAGGCGCACACATGGACCTTTACCCGCGGCCTGGGGCATGCTCGCACTCCCATGCGGAGACCTCAACCTTGTTCGCCGACCTGCTGATCATCCTCGCCTGCTCGCTGCTGGTCATCGCCCTCTTCCGTCGCCTGCGCCTGCCGCCCGTCCTGGGTTACCTGTGCGTAGGCCTGATCGTCGGCCCGACCTCGATGAACTGGGTGCACCAGTCGCAGGACCTGCCGCGCCTCGCCGAACTCGGTGTGGTGTTCCTGCTATTCACCCTGGGCCTGGAGTTCTCGCTGGCCCGCATGCTGGCGCTGCGTCGTACCGTGTTCGGCCTCGGCAGCCTGCAGGTGCTGGTGTGCGGCGCCGTGCTCGGCGGCTGCCTGGCCCTGTTCGGCCTGCCACTGCTGACCGCCGTCCTGCTCGGCCTGGGCCTGGCGCTGTCATCGACGGCCATCGTCGGCAAGGAGCTGAACAGCCTCGGCGAAATCTTCAGCAGCCACGGCCAGAACGCCATTGGCGTGCTGTTGTTTCAGGATCTGGTCGCGGTTCTGCTGCTGACCCTGGTGCCCGCCTTTGCCGGCACCGCTGGCGAGCAGTGGTACTGGGCGCTGCCGATCACCCTGAGCAAGACCGTGCTGCTGTTCTTCGGCCTGCTGCTGGCCAGTCGCTGGCTGCTGCCACGGCTGTTCCGCGAGGTGGCGGAAGCGCACTCCCCCGAGCTGTTCGTCATGCTGGCACTGGTGATCGTGCTGCTCACCGCCTGGCTCACGCACCTGCTCGGCCTGTCCATGGCCCTTGGTGCCTTCCTCGCTGGCATGCTCCTGGGCGAGAGCCATTACCGCCACCAGATCGAGGCGGACATCCGCCCGTTTCGCGACATTCTCCTGGGCCTGTTCTTCGTCAGTGTCGGCATGCTGATCGACCTGCACCTGTTCGTCGACCAGGGCTGGCTGATCCTCGCCGCGACCCTCGGCCTGCTCGCGCTCAAGGCGCTGCTGGTCAGCGTACTGGTCAGGCTGCGTGGCGAGAACGGCGAAACCGCCTGGCGTACCGGTCTGGCGCTGGCCCAGGCCGGCGAGTTCTTCTTCGCCCTGGTCGCCCTGATGCGCCACACCCACCTGCTCGATGAACAGGTCGGCAGTCTGCTGCTGGCCGCGGCGTTCTGCTCCATGGCGCTCACCCCGCTCTTGATGCGCGCCGCGCCGAGCCTGGCCAGCTGGCTGAATCGTGGGCCAGGCCGGCAGACGCAGATCGAGGAAATCGCCAACAGCAGCGCACAGCTCAGCGGCCATGTGGTGATCTGCGGTTACGGCCGGGTCGGCCAGTCGATTGCGCGCTTCCTGCAACGCGAGCAGGTGGTGTTCGTCGCCCTGGATGACGACCCGGTACGGGTCGAGGAAGCCAGCGCCGGCAAGGACAACGTGCATTTCGGCGACTCGCGCCGGCGCGACCTGCTGCAGGCCGTGGGCATCGAACGCGCACGGCTGCTGGTGGTGGCCGTGGACAACGCCGATGCTGCGCTGAGCATCGTCGAGCAGGTCCGCCACCAGTGCGAACACCTGCCGATTCTGGTGCGCACCCGCGACGACAGCCGCCTGGCGGAACTGCAGGCCGCCGGCGCCACCGAAGTGGTGCCGGAAGTGCTCGAGTCGAGCCTGATGCTGGCGTCCCACGCCCTGCTGCTGCTCGGTATCGGCGAGCAACAGGTACAGGCGCACATGGATGAAGTGCGCAGCAGCCGCTACCGCCTGCTGCATGGCTTCTACCACGGCGGCCAGACCAACCTGCTGGAGTCGCAAGGCAAGCCGCGGCAGCTGCTGCACGCCGTCAGCCTGTCAAACGGCGCACATGCCTGCGGGCAGAACCTGTCCCGGCTCGACCTGGAGACCCTCGGCGTGGAGGTCCAGGCCATCCGCCGAGCCGGCGCGCAGCTGGAAGCGAGCGAGAACCCATGCCTGCAGGAAGGCGACGCGGTGGTGCTGTCCGGCCCGCTGCACGCGATAGAAGCCTGTGAATCGCGCCTGCTCGGCGGTCGGGACTAGACGAGGTCGGCACTGACTTAGCGGCAAACCTCAACACGGTGCTACCCTCGCCGCCTTCGCAGACCCGAGCCGACGCCATGCACACACTCGAACAACTGCGCCGCGGTGAGCTGGCCGGCATCCGCCGCCTGGACCTGTCCGCCAACCTCAGTGAATTCCCGGCGGAAATCTTCGACCTGGCCGACAGCCTGGAGGTGCTCAACCTCTCTGGCAACCGGCTGAGCAGCCTGCCCGCCGACCTCACGCGCCTGCGCCACCTGCGCGTGCTGTTCTGCTCGGACAACCCGTTCAGCGTGGTGCCCGAGGTGCTTGGCGAGTGCCCACATCTGGAGATGGTCGGTTTCAAGGCCAACCGCCTGCGTCACCTGCCGGCCGCCGCGCTGCCGGCACAGTTGCGCTGGCTGATCCTCAGCGATAACCAGCTCGCGGAACTGCCGGGCACGCTGGGCGAACGCCCGCGTCTGCAGAAGCTGATGCTCGCCGGCAACCGCCTCAGCGCCCTGCCCGAGAGCCTCGCCAATAGCCATAACCTGGAACTGCTGCGCATCGCCGCCAATCGTTTCACGGCGCTGCCGGGCTGGCTGACGCAATTGCCGCGCCTGGCCTGGCTGGCCTTTGCCGGTAACCCGATCAGCGATGCCGGCGAAGCAGCGGCCCTGGCACGCCACCCGCTGCCGGCCATCCCGCGCGAACAGCTCAGCCTCGGCGAAGTGCTCGGCCAAGGCGCCTCGGGCATCATCCAGCGCGCCAAGTGGCAGCGCCCCGATCAGCCGCCCCAGGCAATGGCCGTCAAGCTGTTCAAGGGTGAATTGACCAGCGATGGCCTGCCGCACAGCGAAATGGCGGCGTGCATCGCTGCCGGCGAACACCCGCATCTGATTCGTGTGGCCGGCCCGCTGGCTGAACAAGCAGGCGCCCCACCCGGCCTGCTGCTGGAACTGATCGACCCGCACTACCAGGTGCTCGCCGGGCCACCGTCGCTGGCCAGCTGCACCCGTGATATCTACGCCGACACTCGCCGCTTTACGCTCGATGAGGCGCTGCGCATCGCCCGTGGCGTGGCCGCCGCGGTGGCGCATCTGCACGGCGAAGGCATCCTGCATGGCGACCTGTACGCGCACAACCTGCTGGTCGACGACGGCGGCCACTGCCTGCTCGGCGATTTCGGCGCAGCTTCTTTCTTCGCCGCCGGTGACGCCCAGGCCGCGGCGCTGCAACGCATCGAGGCGCGCGCCTTCGGCTGTCTGCTGGAAGAGTTGCTGCAGCGCTGCGAGTCGGACGATCAGCAGCGCATGGCTCGCCTGTGGCAACTGCAGGCGCGTTGCGTCAACCTGACGCCGAGCGAGCGCCCCGCCTTCGTCGAGATCCTCGCCGCACTCGGCTGAGGATCAGCCCAGCGCGGTGTCGAGGAACATCATCACCGCGAAACCACCCATCAGGCCCAGCGTCGCCGGAGTCTGGTGGCCGTTGCGGTGGGTTTCCGGAATGATCTCGTGGGACACCACGAACAGCATCGCCCCGGCCGCCAGCCCCAGGCTCACCGGGTAGGCCAGCGCGTAGCCGCTGGAAATGCCCAGGCCGACCAGCGCGCCAAGCGGTTCCATCAGGCCGGTCGCCCCGGCGATCAGGCTCGCGCGCCAGGCGCTGAGGCCGATGGTGCGCAGGGCCATGGCCACCGCCAGGCCCTCGGGAATGTCCTGAATCGAAATCGCGCTGGCCAGCGGGATGCCGACGCCCAGGTCGCCACCGGCGAAGCCGACGCCGATGGCCATGCCTTCGGGCAGGTTGTGCAAGGTGATGGCGAACACGAACAGCCACACGCGGTTGATCCGCTCGCTGTCCGGGCCACAGGGGCCGGTGCTGTCGTGTTCGTGCGGGGTGAAACGGTCCAGGCCAAGCATCAGCAATGCGCCCAGGGCCAGGCCGAGGACCACGGTGCCAGCGGCGAAGTAATTGTTGCCGGTAATGCCCTTGGCCGCGTCGATGCCCGGCAAGATCAGCGAGAACGCGCTGGCCGCGAGCATCATCCCGGCGGCGAAGCCAAGCATGGTGTCCTGGGTACGCGCCGAGATATTGCGCAGCCCCAGCGCCAGCAACGCACCGAACGCGGTAGCGAGAAAGCCTGCGCTGCCACCGTACAGGCCGTAGCGCAGACGCTCATGCGCCTGCTCGCCGTCGAAGGCATTGATGCCGCTGCCGACCAGCAGCCAGAGCACAGCCGCCAGCGCCACTGCGAGGCCGGCGCTGACCCAAGGGTAGGCCTGCACCTGGGCCAGCCAGGCGGCGCGAAAGGTCTGCGGATGGGTCGTGCTGTGCATGGGCGGGCTCACCTGGGTCGATGGCCCGACTATCCGCCGCTGCCGCACGGGAAACAAGCCGACACCCGGTTGCCAATTTCAATCAACCCAATAGCGACAAGGCCCGCATAAGCGGGCCTTGAAGGTACGATTACGGCTCAGATACCGCTCTTCACCTTGCTCCAGATGCGCGTGCGGATGCGGTCGATCTTCGGCGGCATGGCCTCCAGGGCGTAGAGCTTGCTCATCACGTCCTCGGGCGGGTACACGGTGGCATCGGCCTTGAGCGCCGGATCAACCAGGCTGTCGGCCTTGGCGTTGCCGTTGGCGTAGTGCACGTAGTTGCTGATTTCGGCCATCACCTTGGGCTCGAGCAGGTAGTTCATGAAGGCGTAGCCGGCCTGCTCATCGGTGGCGTCGGCGGGCATGCTGACCATGTCGAACCACATCGGCGCGCCTTCCTTGGGAATCACGTAGGCGATGTTCACCCCGCTACCTGCCTCCTTGGCGCGGTTGCCGGCCTGCATGATGTCGCCGGAGAAACCGACCGCCACGCAGATGTCGCCATTGGCCAGGTCACCGACGTACTTGGAGGAATGGAAGTAGCGCACGTTGCCGCGCATCTCCATCAACAGCGCCTCGGCCTTCTTGTAGTCCTCGACGTTCTGGCTGTGGTGCGGCAGGCCGAGCTGATGCAGGGCGATGGGCAGCATTTCCGGGCCGTTGTCGAGGATGGCCACGCCACACTGGGCGAGCTTGGCCATGTTTTCAGGCTTGAAGATCAGGTCCCAGGAATCCACCGGCACGTCGCCGAGCACGGCCTTGACCTTGTCGACGTTGTAACCGATGCCGGTGCTGCCCCACAGGTAGGGAAAGCCGTGCTGGTTGCCCGGATCGTTGGTTTCCAGCGCTTTCATCAGTGTCGGGTTGAGGTTCTGCCAGTTCGGCAGGCGGCTTTTGTCGAGCTTCTTCAGCGCGCCGCCCTGGATCTGCCGAGCCATGAAGTGGTTGGAGGGGAACACCACGTCATAACCGGAGCGGCCGGCCATCAGCTTGGCATCGAGGGTTTCGTTGCTGTCATAGACGTCGTACTGGGTCTTGATGCCGCTGCTCTTCTCGAAGGCCTTGAGCGTGTCCGGGGCGATGTAATCGGTCCAGTTGTAGATCCGCACGCTTTCGGCGGCCTGACTGACCGATGCCACGAGCATCAGCGGGATGAGTTTTTTCAGCATGATTCACCTCAACGTTTGTTGTTCGATTTAGCGAAGCGGCAGTTGCAAGTACGACGCGGAAAGCAGACTCAGAAAATCAGTACGTACGTCTTGCGCACGGTTTCTTGTATGTCCCACACGCCGGTGGTGTTGGCCGGCATCATCAGCGCGTCACCGGCCTGGATGGCGATCGGTTCGCCGCCATCGGGGGTGAAGGTGCAGCGCCCGGCGATGAAGTGGCAGAACTCCTGTTGCACGATCTGCCGCCGCCAGCGCCCCGGCGAGCACTCCCAGACGCCGGCTTCGACGCCGTCATCGCGTTCGACGCTGGTGGTCGAAGTAACCGCCGCCGGCTCGCTGAGCGGCACGGCGACCGGGTTGGATTCGTCCAGCAGCAGGCTGGCGGTGTCCTTGAAATGGCTGATATTCATGTCGACTCCGTCGTCGGTCAGTGCATGAAGCTTTCCATGAAGCCGGCCACGCCCTGCGCCAGGCGACGCCGCCAGGGCGCGCTGTGCAGGTCGGCGAGAACCCGGTCTTCATGGACGAAGCTGCGGATGATGGCGTTGTAGCCGAGCCAGCGGCATGGCTCCGGCTCCCAGCCGCGCAGGCTGCCAAGCGCGCCGTCGGTGGCGACCCAGGGCTGGCGGGTGAGCAGGCTGTCGTGGCCGAGAATCAGATCAGCCAGGGTGCGCCCGCCGAGGTTGCTCGCGCCCACGCCTTCACCGCCGTAGCCGCCGGCCAGGGCGATGCGTTTCTGCCGGTCGGCCAGCATGTGCGGGCGGAAGCGCCGGGACATGCCCAGGTTGCCGCCCCAGGCATGGGTCAGGCGCACATCGCGCAGCTGCGGGAACAGTTCGCCGAGCAGGTAGTGGCGCAGGTCGCGCTCATCGCGGGTCAGGTTGAAATCGCTGCGCAGCTGGCCGCCGAAGCGATAGCCGCCGCGCGCGCCGAACACCAGGCGATCATCCGCGGTGCGCTGGCCATAGGTGACCTGGCGACTGGCTTCGCTGAACGCCTGGCCGCGCTCCAGGCCAATGCCGGCCCAGATCTCCGCGGACAACGGCTCGGTGGCCACCAGCAAACTCTGCACCGGCAATTGATAGCGGCCCAGCGGCGGCAGGCTGGCGGCATAGCCCTCGACGGCTGGGACAACCCAGTCGGCGCGCACCAGGCCCTCGGCCGTGCGCACCAGGCCGGGCTGCCAGTCGAGTACGCGGCTGCCTTCGTAGATGTCCACACCCATGGCTTCGACACAGCGCGCCAGGCCGCGCACCAGCAACGCTGGCTGGATGGTCGCGCAATGCGGCGTGTACAGCGCGCCGTAGGGCGTGCTCACGCGCAGTTGGCGGGCCAGCTCGTCAGGCTCCAGCCAGCGGTAATCCTCTTCGCCGAGGCCGGCGCTGCGCAGGTCCTGCAGTTGCGTTTGCAGGCGTACGCGCTGCTCGGGGTAACGCGCGGCGCAATACAGCACGCCACCCTTGCGGTAATCGCAGGCGATCTGTTCGCGCTGCAGCACCTCGCCGACTTCATCGGGAATGCCGTGCAGCAGCGTGTGGCTGTCGTGGCGCTGCGCCGGCGACAGTTCGGCGAGCATGCGCTCCTCGCCGAGCAGGTTGCCCATCAGCCAGCCGCCGTTGCGCCCGGATGCACCGAATCCGGCGATCTGCGCTTCGAGGATGACGATGCGCAGCTGCGGCGCCTGGCGTTTGAGGTAGTAGGCGGTCCACAGACCGGTGTAACCGGCACCGATGATGACCACGTCGGCCTGCCGCTCGGCCGCCAGCGCGGGACGTGGCGTCAGCGGTTCGTCGAGCTGGTCCATCCACAGGCTGATGCTGCGCCAATCGGTCATCGCACACTCCGGCAAAACGAGAATGCGTTGAGACTAGAGACTCCGTCAGGCCTTTGCTTGCGTGCGTGCCCGCGAGGAAATTTGCTTGAGGTAGGCCTTGGGCGTCATGCCCAGGCGCTCGCGGAAGCACTTGTAGAACGCCGACAGCGAGTTGAAGCCGGCGGCGAAGGCCAGATCGTCCACGCGCCCGGGATCACCGCCCGCCTCCAGGCCATCGAGCAGGTGCTGCAGACGCGCCTGGTTGACGTAGCGGTAGAAGCTCTGCCCCAGCACCTGGTTGAGCAGATGGGAGATCTGGTTGCGGCTGTAGCCGGTGGCGGCGGCGACCTGCTGCAGGTCCAGCTGCGGATCGAGGAACGGCGTGTGCTTCTGGAAGTAGTCCTGCAGGTCCTGCGCCAGCATGCTCAACTGCCACGCGGACAGCCCCAGGCGGCTGGTAGCCGGGCGGGCGCTGCCGCCCTTGCTGCTCGAGCGGGACTCGTGCACCAGCGTCGCGTACTCGTTGATCCGCCAGATCAGCCCGTCGCGCACGGTGATCGACTCGCCGGTACGGAACGATGCCAGCCCCTGGCTGCCCTGCAGGGCGAAGCGGTACTGGATGAACGCGGTGTGGCCGTCGATGCGGATGCGGTCGACGTGCTCGAGCATTTCACCGGGCCGCCGCGGCAGGTTGTCCTCGACGTACTCGCGCAGCTCGCCCAGGTGCATGCTGCGCTGCTGAAAGAAGTCGTTGTACTCGATGTCCGGGTGGAACAGCGCCATCACCGCCTCGAGATCCCGGCAACGCCAGCTCAGGTGGTAGCGCAGGATGGTCTCGCGGGTGCGCTCGGTCTGCTCGGGGCCATCGGGAAGGTCGAGGTCGGACATGCCAGGCTCATGATCGGTAAGCGTTGCAGAGTGCCGCACTCCTCGTCGCGACTCAATCCTGACGCACGGCAATCTGCGGTGCATTGCCGGCGAACAGGCGAATGCGATGCGCCTGTGCCAGCACCGTCGACGGCTTCATGCCGATGATGGTGCGGAAGGTGTGGCTGAAGTGCGCCGAATCGGTGAAGCCGGCCATCACCGCCGCCTCGGTCAGGCTCATGCCGCGGGCGACACCGACGCTGGTGACGAACAACCGGTGCCACTGGCGGTAGCGACGGATCGGGATGCCGATCTTCTGGCGAAACAGCTGGGTCAGGCGTGGCACCGAGAGGCCGACCTGTTCGGCCAGGTATTCGATCGACTGGTTGGACGATACGTCGGCCTTGATCAGCTCCACGGCGCGGACGATGCGCGGGTCGATGACGAAGCCGGCGGGCGGGCATTGCTGCGGGTTGATCACTTGCTCCAGCGCGGCGTAGATCTGCTCGGGCGTTGCCACCAGTTGATGCAGGCGATCGAAACGGCGGATCCAGTCGGCCTCGTCCGCCAGGCCGAACCAGATGCCGCCCGGGCTGGCCGTCATGCGCGGCGCGAGCAGGGCGAAGTCCTCGCCGAACACGTCCAGATAGCACAGCGCCACCCGCGAGCCACGGCTGTCGACCAGCAGCTCCAGGCCGGCCGGCAGCAGCGCGCTGCTGCAGGTCATGTCGACGCCCTGGCTGTGCATGCGCATCGGCCCGTCCAGGCTGATCAGCAGCATGGCCGCGGCCTGGGACAGCTGCAGCGACTCGTCGAACTGGCTGAGAAAAAACGTGCGCTTGTCCCACAGATACAGCAGGAAGGGGGCATTGATAGACGACATAAGCGTTCCCGCAAGGCAGCCATCGCGAGGCAGCTGCATTTGTTGTTTTTGTAGCCGCAGGGTTATCACAAGGCGTGGCGAACGAGCGCCGTGGTGGCCACTTAATGTGACGTAAATCACATTTATAGGCGCACCGTTCGCGCCACTTCATCAGTTCTTACAAGCCGGACCAGCGTCCCGGTGTTCAGATAACCGCCATCTCCGCTGCTGTGTGCGGGGCTACAACAAAAACAAAAATCAGAAACACACAGGTACCCCACCATGAAGAAACTGCTCGCCTCGGCATTGGTCGCTTTCGGCCTGTGCACCACCGTTCCCACCGTCTCTGCCAATACCCAGTCGCAAACCAAGAACCCGATCGTCCTGGTTCCCGGGATCTTCGCGTTCGACAGCATCGCCACCATCGACTACTGGTACCAGATCCCCAGCGCGCTGCAGAGCCAGGGTGCCAAGGTCTACGTACCGAAGATCAACGCCTTCGACAGCTCAGCCAAGCGCGGCGAAGCGCTGATCAAGCAACTGGAACAGATCCGCGCCAGCTCGGGCGGCAGCATCAAGAAATTCAACCTGGTCGGTCACAGCCAGGGCGGCATCACCGTGCGCTACGTGATGAACGTACGCCCGGACCTGGTGGCGTCGGTCACCACCCTGCACTCGCCGCACAAGGGCTCGCCGCTGGCCGACCTGGTCACCGGCGTGGCGCCAGCCGGTAGCCTGCAGGGCGTGGCCTTCGACGTGTTCGCCAACACCGTCGGCAACCTGGTCAACCTACTGTCGAACAACAAGAAGAGTGCCTCGGACGTGCGCGCCATGCTCGCCGAGTTCAACAAGAACGGCGCCGCCGCCAACAACCGCACGTTCCCGGTCGGTGTGCCGACCAGTGCCTGCGGTGAAGGCCCGGAGAACGTCACCATCAACGGCAATGCCATCCGCCTGTACTCGTGGAGCGGCACCTCGAAGCTGACCAACGCGCTGGACATCTCCGACCCGCTGTTCGGCATCACCTCCCTGGGCATCAGCGAAGCCAACGATGGCGTCACGGGCCGCTGCTCCAGTCACTTCGGCAAGGTGATCAAGGACAACTACACGATGAACCACCTGGACGTGACCAATCAAGTGCTGGGCCTGGTGTCGCTGTTCGAGAGCAGCCCCAAGACCCTGCTGCAGAACCAGGCCAACCGCCTGAAGAACCTCGGTCTGTAAGGCTCCTGCCGGCCCCGCTCACCTGCCGGTGACGGGGCCGTCTGCCGTGGAGAGAAGAGATGTCCGGCAAACTCCTGCTTGCCAGCCTGGCCGTGGCGCTCGTCGTCGCCCTCGGCATTGGCGCCACCCTGCTGCTGAACCCCGAACCCCGTACCGTTGCCGACCCCGTCGTCAGCGCTCCCCACGCGAATGCCAGTGCTCCCGCCGATGCCCGCACGCAACAGGCCCGCACCACCAACGCCAGCCTCAGCCAGACGCCCGTCGCCGCCCTGGCCGATCCCGGCCCGCTGCCGCCGTCGCTGCAGGGCAGCCGTCCCGACGTCCGCCTGCAGGTCGATGCCAACGGCAACCTGCGTATCGCCGAAGATATCCTGCGCATCTTCGATTTCTACCTGAGTGGCCTGGAAGAGGAAGACATCGCCACGGTGCTCGCGCGCATCCACCGTGACCTCGCCGACCAGCTGCAAGGACCGGCCCTCGCCCAGGCCCGTGATCTGCTGCGCCGCTACGTCGACTACCGCATCGCCCTGCAGGACCTGCCCCAGGCCGGCAGCGAACTCGACCTCGCCCAACTGCGCAGTCGCCTGGATGCCGTCACCGCCCTGCGCAACCAGTACTTTTCCGCCGAGGAAGCCAGCACCTTCTTCGCCCGCGAGAGCGCCGAAGACCACTACATGCTGCAGCGCCTGGCCATCACCCGCGATGCCACGCTGCCAGCCGATCAGCAGCAACAGGCACTCGCCGAACTGGAAAACCAGTTGCCCGACGAGCTGCGTGAAAGCCGCGCCAGCGCCAGCCGCTACGCCGAACTGTACGACACCACCAGCAGCATGCAGGCCAACGGCGCCAGTGCCGAGGAAATCCGCCTGGTGCGCGAGAAAGCGCTGGGCAGCGCGGCGGCGGACAGCCTGGCCGAACTCGACCAGCAGCACGCCGCCTGGGATCGCCGCCTGGCGGACTACGCCAGCGAGCGCAACAAACTGCGTGGCGCAGGCCTCAGCGCCGCCGATCTGCAGAGCGCGTTGCTCGACTTGCAGAGCAGCCGCTTCGACGAACTGGAGCGCAAGCGTGTGCAGGCTCTCGATGCCGACCTGTAAGCAGCGGGCGCCGATGGCGACGAGCGACTAAGCTCTGCCCAGGAGGTGCCCATGGACGACAACGACGACAAACCCTTGACCCTGCGTGAGATGCTCTTCAGCGTGCTCGCCGCGGCCTTCGGCGTACAGAGCGGCAAGCGCCGCGCGCGCGACTTCACCCACGGCAAGCCGAGCCACTTCATCATTCTCGGCGTGCTGTTTACCGCGGTGTTCGTGCTGGTGATCTTCTCGATCGTAAAACTGGTGCTGCACCTCGCCGGCGTGTGAACCGACTCAGCGCAGCAGCGCGTCGATGGAGAAGTCGTAGCGCTGCAGACGCGGATTGCGTGCCGCACTGAAGCGCTTGAAGTCCAGCTTGCTGCCGGACGCCTGAAGGTTACGCAGCAACCGGCGCGCCTGCTGCGCATCGAGCAGGCGGAACAGCCGGGCCATCTGGTCCTTGCCCCCACGCGTGGCGAAATCCAGGCCCGCCGCGTAATCGTGAACCATCACCAGCGCACAACCACCCAGAATGAAATGCCCGCTGCTGAGTACGCTGAGCCGACCATCGACCCGCGCCTGCAATGCCGCCACGGAATTGTTCAGCCCCGAGTAGCGCAGCGCACGCCCCTGTTCCCGCGCCGCACGCATCACGCCGAAGGCCATGTTGTCGTTCGCCGACCACACCAGGTTGACCTGCGGGTATCGCGGCAACAATGTACTGGCCTGTTCGTAGGCGCGCTGCTCGAACCATTCGCCATAGACGAGCTGGCGCAGGCGCACGTGCGGATGCTCGTTCAGGGCACGCTGCAAGCCGACCTCGCGCAGGGTCGCGGACGGCGTCTGCTTGATGCCGGAGAAGGCGATCATCTCGCCCACGCCGGCCGGCGTCAGCTCGATCAGCGCCTTGGCCATCAGGTAGCCGGCTTCCTCGTCGTTGGGCACCAGGCTGCCGATCCAGTTGCTGTACTTGTCGCGAGAGCCGCCGGTGATCATCTGCTGCTCGGGCGTCAGCGTGCTATGCACGGAAAACAGCTTGATACCGCTGCCGACGTACATGCGCAGGATTTCCGGGCCGACGAACTGTTCATTGACGAACAGCAGGTAGTCCGGCTTCTGCTTACGCGCCAGCACATCGCGGGCGAGGTCGAGAATGCCCTGGGCGGTGCGTTCGCCGTAGCGCACTTCCAGGTCGATGCCCAGGTCGTCGGCGGCCTGCTGCATGTAGGCGGAATATTCGACCCAGAACGCCTCGTCCGAGCGCCCGGGGTTGAGGAATACCACGCTGGTGGCCTGGGCAACGGTGCAGGCCAGTAACAGGCACGCGCTAATAATGAGACGGAGGAAGGCCATCGTTAGGGGGTCGGTAACGGAGTGCGCGCAGTATACAGACGGCCGGCGCCAAGTTGCCGGCATTAAAAAGCCAGCGCCGGATGATCCGGCGCTGGCCGTCTGACTGCGCTACTGGTGGCTGACCCAGAACACCGCGGTACTGACCGCCAGGACGATCAGGACGAAGATGGCCCAGGCATCGACGATGCTGTCGCTGTTCTCGGATTCGGAATGTTCGCTCATGGCTTCCCCCTTTGTTGTGGTTATTGGGTGGTTCGCCCAGAGAGTTAAGACCAGCCACGCGCGTGCCTCAAGGCAAAACGTTTAGAAGCTGCATTTCTTAGTACTTTTTGATTGGTGCTTATACACAAACATCACTTTTGCGCATAAACCTTAGCTGGTATCTTCCCCCGGCTCCGCCAGGAGTGCGCAGCCGTGCGCGCAAAAAGCCTTAGTTGTCTGATGAAGCAGTAGCCTGACCCACAGGACATATATGTACGTATACGACGAGTACGATCAACGGATCGTCGAGGACCGCGTCAAGCAGTTCCGCGATCAGACCCGCCGCTATCTGGCCGGTGAGCTCTCCGGTGAAGAGTTCCGCCCGCTGCGCCTGCAGAACGGCCTGTATATCCAGCGCTACGCGCCGATGCTGCGCGTTGCCGTGCCGTACGGCCTGCTGTCGTCCACGCAAGTGCGCATGATGGCCAAGATCGCTCGTGACTACGACAAGGGCTATGCCCACATCAGCACCCGGCAGAACGTGCAGTTCAACTGGCCGGAGCTGGAAGACGTGCCGGACATCCTTGCCGAGCTGGCCACCGTGCAGATGCACGCGATCCAGACCAGCGGCAACTGCATCCGCAACACCACCACCGACCAGTTCGCCGGCGTGGCCAAGGACGAACTGATCGACCCGCGCCCCTGGTGCGAGATCATTCGCCAGTGGTCGACCTTCCACCCCGAGTTCTCGCACCTGCCGCGCAAGTTCAAGATCGCCGTCAACGGCGCCGTGAGCGACCGCGCAGCCATCGAAGTGCATGACATCGGCCTGGAAGCGGTGAACAACGACGCCGGCGAGCTGGGCTTCCGCGTTTCCGTCGGCGGCGGCCTGGGCCGTACCCCGATCGTCGGCAGCTTCATCAACGAATTCCTGCCGTGGCAGCACCTGCTCAGCTACCTCGACGCGATCCTGCGCGTATACAACCGCTATGGCCGTCGTGACAACAAGTACAAGGCGCGCATCAAGATTCTGGTCAAGGCGCTGACCCCGGAAGTCTTCGCCGAGCGCGTGGACGCCGAGTGGGCGCACCTCAAGGATGGCCCGACCACCCTGACCGAGGCCGAAGTACAGCGCGTCGCCGCCCACTTCATCGACCCGGCCTACCAGGCCCTGGACGACCAGGACGCCACCCTGGCGCAGCTCGAGGCCGAGCATGCCGGATTCGCCCGCTGGCGCCAGCGCAACACCTTCGCCCACAAGAAGCCAGGCTACGTTGCCGTGACCTTGTCGCTCAAACCCACCGGCGTGGCACCGGGCGACGTCACCGACAAGCAACTCGACGCCATTGCCGACCTGGCCGACCGCTACAGCTTCGGCGAAGTGCGCAACAGCCATAACCAGAACATCATCCTCGCCGACGTCGAGCAGTCCAAGCTGTTCACCCTCTGGGGCGAGCTGCGCGAACAGGGCTTCGCCACCCCGAACGTGGGCCTGCTGACCGATATCATCTGCTGCCCGGGCGGCGACTTCTGCTCCCTGGCCAACGCCAAGTCAATCCCGATTGCCGAGGCCATTCAGCGTCGCTTCGATGACCTCGACTACCTGTTCGATATCGGCGAGATCGAGCTGAACATCTCCGGCTGCATGAACGCCTGCGGTCACCATCACGTCGGCCATATCGGCATCCTCGGCGTGGACAAGAAAGGCCAGGAGTTCTACCAGGTCTCGCTTGGCGGCAACTCCGGTCGCGAAGCCAGCCTCGCGCAGATCCTCGGCCCCTCCTTCGCCGAAGCCGACATGGCCGACGTGGTCGACAAGATCATCAAGGTCTACGTCGAAAAGCGCACCGAAGACGAAAGCTTCCTCGACACCTACCGCCGTGTCGGCATCGACCCGTTCAAGGAGCGCGTATATGCAGCAAATCATTAAGAACGGCCAGGTCGTCGAAGAAACCTGGCACCTGCTGCCCAAGGACGCCAGCCTCGACGGCCTGCCCAACTGCGACGACCTGATCGTGCCGCTGGCGCTATGGGTCGAACACGCCCACGCGCTGAAGGCTCGCGACGGTGGCCTCGGCGTGTGGCTGGAAGCCGGTGAAGAAATCGAAGAGATCGCCGACCAGCTGGACAACTTCCAGGTGATCGCCCTTAACTTTCCGGCTTTCACCGACGGCCGCCACTCATCCACCGCCTATCTGCTGCGCACCCGCTACGGCTACAAAGGCGAAGTGCGCGCCATCGGCGATGTCCTGCGCGACCAGCTGTGGGCCCTGCAACGCTGTGGTTTTGATGCCTTCGCCCTGCGTGAAGACAAAGATCCGCTGGATGCGTTGAACGCCTTCACCGAGTTCAACGAGGTCTACCAGGCCTCTGCCGATCAGCCGCTGCCACTGTTCCGCCGCAAGGCCTGATCGATCGCGAAATCAAAAGGCCCCGCCAATGCGGGGCTTTTTTATGCCTGCGGCAAGAGTGGGCGCTTTGTAGGGTGCGCCGCGTCGCCACCAGCAGCCCTTGCTGCGCACCGCATCTACGCCCGCACGCTTTCCCAGGCGACCTGCGCCAGCAATTCCCGACATTCGCTAAATCCGCTTTGCGTCCTGCCGGCCAGCCAGTTGCGCGCGAAGTCGTGGGTGGGCCCAATCACCACCGACGCAAAACAATCCGCCGGCATGGCCTTGAACAACCCCTGCTCGCGGTAATCGGCCAACGCCTGCTGGATTCGTGCGAAATGCACGCGGTTGACCTCGCGCAACTGCTCGCCCAGCTCGCTGGCCTCGACCCTGCCACGGCTGTGCAGGATGAAGCGCGCCCAGTCCGGATTGGCCACGACCCAATCCACATAGCTGGTTACCAGCAACTTGACGACCGTCTCGGCGCTGTCGACCTTGGCAAAGCCTTCTTCCAGCAGCGCGGCGTACTCGGCGGTGCCGGCCATGTACAGGGCGCCGAGAATGCGCTCCTTGTTACCGAAGTGGTGATAGAGGCTGCCAATGCTTGCGCCGGACCGATCGCGAATCATCTCGATGGTGGTGGCATCCACGCCAATCTCGGTGAAGCACGCCAGTGCGGCCTGAAGAATCTCGTCTTTGCGGGAGGGACGGGCCATTGAATTCCTACACTTGCTGATGACTAGAATATTTTTCTAGAATTAATTTCTAACAGCAGTGATACTGCCTCGGCGCGCACATCCATTCAATCGTTAAAACGCTTTTGGAGTTGCCATGAGTCAGATGATGCAGATGTACCAACAAGCCGGTGCCGCCCAATTCAGCGGCATGATCGGCCAAGTGGCGCCCTACTTCGCGACTATCGCCCCGCAATTCGTCGAACTGCGTCCGGGCCACGCGGAAATCACCTTCGCCAAGCGCCGCGAAGTGCTCAACCACATCGGCACCGTGCACGCCATTGCCCTGTGCAACGCCGCCGAGCTGGTCGCCGGGACCATGACTGACGTGTCGATCCCCAAGGGCCGCCGCTGGATTCCGCGCGGCATGACAGTGGAGTACCTGGCCAAAGCCGACGGTGACATCCGCGCCGTGGCCGATGGCGCCGCGCTCGACTGGAGCCAGCTGGGCGATGTGAAGGTTCCGGTGATGGCCTATGTCGGCGACAAGGCCGTGCTGCGCGCCGAGATCACCATGTACGTCAGCGAAGCCTGAGAGCACGAAGGCCCGGCATCACCGGGCCCTCACTCCAACAGCGCTCTCAGCCCAGGTTGACCAGCACTCGACCAACCAGCTTGCCGGCGAGTATTTGCTCGATGGCCTTGGGCAACGCTTCCAGGCCAATTTCACGGGCCAACCCGTCGAGGTTGCCGAGTTTCCACTGCACGGACAGCTTGTCCCACATCGACGCCTTGACCACCAGCGGCAGCTCGACCGAGTCGACCCCCAGCAGGTTCACACCGCGCAGGATGAATGGCATCACGCTGCCCTTGAAACCGACGCCCGCCGTCAGGCCGCAGCAGGCGACACTGCCGCCATAGCGCAGCGACTTGACCACGTTGAACAGAATGTCGCCGCCGACGGTATCCACCGCACCCGCCCAACGCTCCTTGAGCATCGGCTTGTCGGCGCCTTCCTGCAGCTCACTGCGCAGGACGATCTGCTGCGCGCCCAGCTGGCGCAGGAACTCGCTCTGCTCGGCCTTGCCGGTGGACGCCGCCACGCTGTAACCCAGGCGAGCGAGCAAGGCCACGGCGATGCTGCCGACCCCGCCGGTGGCCCCCGTGACCAGCACCTGACCGGCTTCCGGCGTCAGTCCAGCCTGCTCCAGCTTGTCGATGCACAGCGCCGCGGTCAGGCCGGCAGTACCGAGCAGCATGCTCTCGCGCAGGCTCAGGCCAGCCGGACGCTTGATCAACCAGGCCGCCGGCACGCGAATGTACTGGGCGAAACCGCCCGAGGTGTTCATGCCCAGGTCGTAGCCGGTGACCAGCACCTCGTCCCCCACGGCGAACTCGGCCACGCGGGAATCTTCGACCACGCCAGCGGCGTCGATGCCCGGCGTGTGCGGGTAGTTTCTGCTCACACCACGGTTGCCGCTGGCGGACAGCGCGTCCTTGTAGTTGAGCGAGGAATACTGCACCCGTACCAGCACGTCACCGCCTGGCAACTCGCTGGTATCGCGCTCGACCACGCGCGGTACGAACGCGCCATTTTCTTCGCTGACCAGCAGCGCCTTGAACTGACTCATGGAACCTCCCGTTACCAGAAGCGTTGCTGACTGAGGCGACTCCACCAGTTCAGCAGCACACGATCGATCGTCACGCTGGCAGCCAGGCCGAAACGCTCCGGCAGGCTTTTGCGCTCAGCGTAATGCAGGTGATACAGGTCGGCCTCGCGCGCACGCTCGGCCAGGTATTCATCGCTGGTCTTCAGTTCGTCGACCAGCAGCTTGCCCAGCGCAGCAAGGCCCAGCCAGACCTCGCCGGTGGCGATCTCGTCAATCGACAACTGCGGGCGGTAACGCGCGACGAAGTTCTTGAACAGCTCGTGGGTGATTTCCAGGTCTTCCTGGAATTTCTCCCGGCCCTTCTCGGTATTCTCGCCGAACACGGTGAGGGTGCGCTTGAATTCACCGGCGGTGAGCACTTCGAAATCGATGTCGTGCTTCTTCAGCAGCCGGTGCACGTTGGGCAACTGCGCGACGACGCCGATAGAGCCGAGGATGGCGAATGGCGCCGAGAGAATCTTGTCGCCGATGCAGGCCATCATGTAGCCGCCGCTGGCAGCCACCTTGTCTACGCAGACGGTCAAGGGCACGCCGGCCTGGCGGATACGCGCCAGCTGCGAAGACGCCAGGCCGTAGCCATGCACCATGCCGCCACCGCTTTCCAGGCGCAGCACCACTTCATCCTGCGCCGTGGCTACGCTGAGCAGCGCCGTCACTTCATGGCGCAGGTTCTCGGTGGCGGAGGCCTTGATGTCACCGTCAAAATCGAGGACGAACACCCGAGGCTTGCTGGCGGGGTTCTTCTTCTCCAGCTTGGCGGCTTTGGCTTCGGCCTTGCGCTGGGCCTTGAGCTGCGCCTTGTCCAGCAGCGTATGCTCCAGGCGCTCGCGCAGGGCTTTGTAGAAATCATTGAGCTTGTTTACATCGAGATGGCCGCTGCTCTTGCTGCGACCCTTACCGCGCAATGCAGCGATGCTCGCCAGCACCACGATCACCGCCACCACCAGGGTCACGGTGCGGAGCAGAAACTCCGCGTAATCCACCAGAAACTCCACAGCGTCCCCTCGTTCGTGCCAATGCAGAGCGGCCGCCATCGGCGCCTGCCTGTCCCAAGCATACCGACGCCGCCCTTGAGCGGCCAGCCGCAATGGGCCGGCAAAGTGGCAAGATGTGAATTCAAACAAGCGTATGTTTTTTCGTTGACAGGGCACCAGCTCTGCCCATAACCTCGCGAAACTTCAACCCGCCGGGGATCGACTGCAACGTGGGCAGCATCTACCTGATTCGACATGGCCAGGCCTCCTTCGGCGCCGACGACTACGACGTGCTGTCGCCGACCGGTATTCGCCAGGCTGAAGTGCTCGGCGACCACCTGGCCACCCTCGGCCTGAGCTTTGATCGCTGCCTGAGTGGCACCCTGCGTCGCCAGCAGCACACCGCGACATCCGCGCTACAACGCTGCGTGGCGGTGGGCATGGCGGCTCCGGAACTCGAGCTGGATGCCGGCTTCAACGAATTCGATGCGGAAGCGGTGATCCGCGGCCTGCTCCCGGCGATGCTGGCGGACGAACCGAACGCCCTGCACATCCTGCAGAACCCCAAGGAAAACCGCGCCGAATTCCAGCATCTGTTTTCGCGCATCATCCAGCGCTGGGTCACCGGCGAACACGACCAGCCCGACCACGAGACCTGGCAGGGTTTCGTCGGCGCCGTGCGGGCCGGGCTCGAGCGCGTGCTCGAACAGGCCCACAGCAAACAGAACATCGCGATTTTCACGTCCGGCGGTACCATCACCGCTATGCTGCATGTGCTCACCGGAGTGCCGGCGCACAAGGCATTTGAACTCAACTGGCAGATCGTCAACACCTCGCTGAGCCGCCTGCAGTTTCGCGGCCGCGACGTGACCCTGGCTTCCTTCAACAGCCGTGTGCATTTGGAGCTGTTGAAGGCCCCGGAACTCATCACCTACCGCTGAGTTCCGGCCCCCTGCGGCCCCAAGGCCGCCAGAAACCCTTGATAAAAAGGATAGAAACCATGAGCTCCGTTGCCGATACCATCAACTCCATGAAATCCAAGTTCAACGCCAGCGCCGCCGCCGGCCTGGACTTGGTATTCCAGTTCAACATCGAAGACGGTGAGAACTACGCGCTGATCGTCAAAGACGGCACCTGCGACGTGCAACAGGGCGACAACCCGAACGCCAACGTCACCCTGATCATGGACAGCGCCACCCTGGCCGGTATCGCCAGCGGCGAAACCGACGGCATGCAGGCCTTCATGGGCGGCAAACTGCGCGCCGAAGGCGACATGATGCTGGCCATGAAACTGGCCGAACTGTTCCCGGTCTGATTTCAGCGTCTACGCTGTAGCGCACCGCGAAGAACCGGAGTCCTGGACTCCGGTTTTTTTTGCCCGGCGAATTTTCACCAGCGAATCAGGGCCTTTGATCGACCAGCAACACCCGCATCTATAACGGCCGGCCAGGCTTGTGGGTACCCGGCGGCACCATTAGATTAGCCAATGATTAATGGCCCCCATCATAAGCAGAAGGGATAAGCATGACGCTTACAGACCAGTCCACCGGTATCCGTGACGGCGAAGAGCTCGACGCCGCGACCATCGACGGCTACCTCAAGGCACATATCCCCGGCCTCAGTGGCACGCCAAGCATCAGCCAGTTTCCCGGCGGCGCCTCGAACCTGACCTACCTGCTGGAATACCCCGAACAGGAGTTCGTCCTGCGTCGCCCGCCTTTCGGCCACAAGGCCAAGTCGGCGCACGACATGGGCCGCGAGTACCGCATTCTCAACCAGCTCAACGCCGGTTTCCCGTACTGCCCGAAAGCCTACGTGCACTGCACCGACGAAGCGGTGATCGGCAGCGAGTTCTATGTCATGGAGCGGGTCAAGGGCATCATCCTGCGCTCCGACATGCCGGCCGAGCTGAACTTCAGCGCCGAGCAGACCCGTGAACTGTGCAAGAGCTTCATCGACAAATTCGTCGACCTGCACAGCGTCGACTACCAGGCCTGCGGCCTCGCCGACCTGGGCAAGCCGGATGGCTACGTGAAGCGCCAGATCGAAGGCTGGAGCGATCGCTACGAGAAAGCCCTGACCCCCGACGCCCCAACCTGGGAACCGGTGAAGGCCTGGCTCAAGGACAAAATGCCGGCTGACCACCACAAGCCGGGCATCGTGCACAACGACTACCGCTTCGACAACGTCATCCTCGACCCGGCCAACCCGATGCAGATCATCGGCGTGCTGGACTGGGAGCTGACCACCATCGGCGATCCACTGATGGACCTGGGCAACACCCTCGCCTACTGGATCGAGGCGGCCGATCCGGCGCCGGTGCAACTGATGCGCCGCCAGCCGAGCAACGCACCCGGCATGCTCACCCGCCGCGAATTCGTCGACTACTACGCCGAACGCTCGGGGATCCAGATCGACAACTTCGACTTCTACTACACCTACGGCCTGTTCCGCCTGGCCGGCATCGTGCAGCAGATCTACTACCGCTTCTTCCATGGCCAGACCAAGGACAAACGCTTCGCGCAGTTCGTCATGATGAACAAACTGCTGGAGCAGATGAGTCTGCAAGTCATCGGCAAATCCACGCTCTAACCCGGCTCAGACAAGGTAATAGCAATGTCCAAGACAAACCTGTTCGACCTCGACGGCAAGATCGCTTTCGTTTCCGGCGCCAGCCGCGGCATCGGTGAAGCCATCGCCAAACTGCTGGCCCAGCAAGGCGCCCACGTGATCGTCTCGAGCCGCAAGATCGACGACTGCCAGAAAGTCGCCGACGCCATCGTCGCCGATGGCGGCAAGGCCACCGCGATTGCCTGCCACATCGGCGAGATGGAGCAGATCAGCGGCGTCTTCGCCTTCATTCGCGAACAGTTCGGCCGCCTCGACATCCTGGTCAACAACGCCGCCACCAACCCACAGTTCTGCAACGTACTGGACACCGACCTCGGCGCCTTCCAGAAGACCGTCGACGTGAACATCCGCGGCTACTACTTCATGTCCATCGAAGGCGGCAAGCTGATGAAGGCCAACGGTGGCGGTTCGATCATCAACGTCGCCTCGATCAACGGCGTTTCCCCGGGCGAATTCCAGGGCATCTACTCGGTGACCAAGGCGGCTGTGATCAGCATGACCAAGGTCTTCGCCAAGGAATGCGCGCAGTTCGGCATCCGCTGCAACGCCCTGCTGCCGGGCCTGACCGACACCAAGTTCGCCTCGGCCCTGACCAAGAACGACGCGATCCTCAACGTTGCCCTGCAGCGCATCCCGCTCAAGCGCGTGGCTGCACCGAGCGAAATGGCCGGCACCGTGCTGTACCTCGCCAGCGATGCCTCCAGCTACACCACCGGTGTGGCGCTGAACGTGGACGGCGGCTTCCTTTCCTGAGCCTCCGCTGACGCGAATCGCAGCCACAAAAAAGGGACCTTCGGGTCCCTTTTTCATTGCCTGGCGCTTACTGCCAGTCCTTCAACGCCTGGTTCGCCGCCTGGTTCATCGGCTTGGCGAGCAACCCGGTCGGGCTTAGCGTGACGTTGAACATCGCGCCATCGGTGATTGGCAGGTAAGTCACCCGCGCGGCCTCCGGGTCGAACAGGAACAGGTCGTGCTGGCCCAGGCGCAGCCAGCGCCACAGGTCGATGCCGTAGGGGCTCTGCGCCAGGGTGATCTGAGCATTGCGGGCGCTTTCCTGCTGTTCGATGGCGAGGAAGCGGCCAGAGAGTTTCTCCAGGCGATAACCGGGCTGCAGGCCAATCAGCGAGGCCAGGCCCTTCCAGCGCAGCAGGCGCGCATCCAGCTGCCAGAGATCGCCTTCCAGGGTCACCTGCCGCTCCTCGCCGCCCTCCAGCAGGCTGACGCGGTAGCGCTGCGGGCCATCGGCACTGAAGCTCAGGGTCAGAAGCGGCTTGTCTTCCGGCAGTGGGCTGTAGCTGAGCAGGTCATAGGCCACCACGCCAACCAGCGCGGCCAGTGCCAGGAAGGCCAGGCCGAACGTGCCACGCAGCCAGCCGAGGAACCAGCTGCGGTTGAACAGGATGCGTACCGCCACCACAATCGCCAGTACTGCCAACAGGCCAACGAACCAGGCCAGGCCGTCATACTGCATGTGTGCAATTCCTTCTCCGTGAAATTGCCGGCATTATGCGCAGCAGGCCGAGCAGCCGGCCAGCGGCAGCCCCGCACAATTGAACCCATGTCGAGTTTTTTATGCCTTTTCCGTTGGAGCTTGGCGTCGAGCCACTCACTCTGGTTATTCTCGTTCTCGTCGCATTCACCGCCGGCTTCATCGATGCCATCGCCGGTGGCGGTGGCCTGCTGACCATCCCCGCCCTGCTCACCGCCGGTCTGCCGCCACACCTGGTGCTCGGCACCAACAAGCTGTGCGCCACCTTCGGCTCGGCCACGGCCAGCTACACCTTCTACCGCCGCAAGCTGTTCTTCCCTGGGCAATGGCGCAACGCGCTGATCGCTACCGCCATTGGCGCGGCACTCGGCGCATTGCTCGCCCACTGGCTACCGGCCGAGTGGCTCAATCGTATCCTGCCGGTGATCGTCTTCGCCTGCGGCCTGTACCTGCTGTTCGGCAACACCCCGGACACCCAGCAGCAGGACGACATCCCCATCGCCCAGGGTCGACAATGGCCGCAAGGGCTCGGCCTGGGTTTCTACGATGGCGTCGTCGGGCCGGGCACCGGCGCGTTCTGGACCGTGACCACCCTGCTGCTCTATCCGCTCGACCTGCTGCGTGCCAGCGGCGTGGCGCGCAGCATGAATTTCGTCAGCAACGGCATGGCACTGGTGGTGTTCATCATCACCGGCCAGGTGGCATGGCTACTGGGCATCAGCATGGGCATCGCGCTAATGGGCGGTGCCTTTCTCGGCGCGCGTACGGCCATCAGCGGCGGTTCGAAGTTCATCCGCCCGGTGTTCATCGTGATGGTCTTGGCGTTGACCGCGCGTCTAGCGTGGCAGCACTGGTTCGGCCAGGCCTAGGCGGCGCGCCACGTAGAGGTCGATCAGGTAGCGGGCAATCGAGCGACCCATCGGCAAGGGCGGCAGCTGCTCGATGTGGAACCAGCCGGCGTCTTCGATCTCGTCCGGCTGCGGCACGATCTCACCGCCGGCGTACTCGGCGTGGAAACCGAGCATCAGCGAATGCGGGAACGGCCAGCTCTGGCTGCCAAGGTACTGCAGGTTGCGCACCTCGACACCAACTTCCTCGCGCACTTCACGCGCCACGCACTCCTCAGCCGACTCGCCTGGCTCGACGAATCCGGCCAGCGTGCTGTACATGCCCTGCACGAAACGCGAAGAGCGCGCCAGGAGGACCTCGTCACCGCGGGTCACCAGCACGATCATGCTCGGCGAAATGCGTGCATAGCTGTCCAGGCCGCACTCCGGGCAGCGCATGCAGCGTTCCCCCGGCACCTGGCGATTGCGCGTGCCACAACGACCACAGAACTGGTGCTGACTGCTCCAGTTACCCACCTGCTCGGCAAACGAGAGCATGCGGAAAGTCGGGTAGTCGGCCTGCATCATGACCTGCCGCAGGCCCAGCCACTGACAACCGGGCATCTCGACGGGCTGGCTCAATTCAAGCAACCACACCGGGTCGGCGGAGAAATGACCCAGGCCGTGCTCGCCGACGATAGGCAGGTCCTGGCGCTTCAGCCAGTCGCGCGGAAACAGCACGCCATTGGCATCGGACAGAAAGCCCTGAGCGCAACGCACCACCGCCCAACCGCCCGCCTGCTCATTGCTCAGCGGCGGTGTGGTCTGCCAGCCGTCCTGCATTAGGCGGCCACCGACAGGCCGAGCGCGCGCACGCTTTCCTCGGCGAGGTCGAGCACGCTTGGCGTGGTTTCCGGACGCAGCACCGCTCCCCCTTCGAGGTAGTACTCAAGGCTGCTCAAGGCGTCGGCCAGGGTTTCCAGCATCTGCTCGGAGGGCATCTGCCGGGATTCGATCATCTGCAGCTGGATGTAGTCGGCGCAGGCACCAATCAAGCGAGCGGCACGCTCCTGACCGAGGAACCACAGGCCACCGCGCACCGCTTGCAGACTGAACGGCACGTTGGCCAGATGCAGCTTCTCGCCTTCGGACTCCAGGTAGGCGGTGATTGCACGCTTGGCCAGCGCCAGGCCGGCCTGCGCCTCGTCGACCACGACAATGCGCGCTTCGATCAGCTGGTGCGTGGCGAAGGCCTCGCCTTCCTGACCTGGCTCGACCGGAGCAGGACGCTGCTCACGACGCTCGCCACGTTCCAGGCTGGCGACCATGCTTTCCACATAAAGCACCGCCTCGGCTAGCTTGTGCAGATCGGCACTGGCTGCCGGAGACTCTTCACTCCAGCCCGCCACGACCGGCAACTGCACCTGCAGCGCATTGGCCGCCGAGCTGAGGCCGACCATGCCGAGGGTCTTGGCCATCTTGCCGAGCAGCGCGTGGAGGTTGGCGAAGCTGTCCGGCTGCGCGGTTCCGCGCTCGATCAGATCGAGCAGGTCCTTGACGCTGGCCAGTTCCTCGCGGATCGCCGACGACAGCGAACGCATCACGCCCTGCCCCGGGCCGGACAGGCGTTGGTATTCCTCGTCGAGCAGGTGGTCGGTGAATGGCAGCGCGTTCAGGCCGAATACGTCGCGCACCGAACTGGCCTGCGGACCCTGACTGTCGGCCAGGGCCACCAGATAGAGCAACTCCTTGAGCAGGTTGCGCGGCGCTTCGTAGTCGGGGTTGGCCAGGGCCTGCTTCAGCTCGCGATCCAGGCGCGAGAACAGTTGCTTGCGCGTCTTGCGCAGCAGCAGTTGGCCATCGAGCTGTGCTTCCGCAGCGGCGGCACCGACCCAGAACAGGCGCCCGCGGGCTTGCCCGGCGTACAGACTGTCCAGGCGCGCCAGGGCACGCAGCATCAGCTTGAGACCAGCTTGCGGGTTGTCTTCGCGGATGAAACCAAGCAGGCCGACCTGGTACATGTGGCGCAGGCGGCGGCTGTCTTCGGCCCGTACTTCGGCAACAGCCGGTACGCCTGCCGGGCGCGCCTGATCGAGGCGCACACTGAAGAAAAAGCTTTCCGGCAGCGGCGGCTGGGCACCGGCCTGGCGCAGGTCGTTGATCGCCGGGAGCAGCAACTCGGGCATTTCCTGGCGATGCGCGTCGACGTTTTCCAGGTAGCGGCGCAGCACATACAGCGCGTTGCTCAGTGCCGAGAGCTGGACGTCGCGCTCTTCGCCGGCGCCGGCGGGAATGTCGGTCGCCTGCTGCAACACTTCCTGGGCCAGCAGTTCGGCGCCAGCCAGTTCGATCAGGTTGAGCGTACCGCGCACCTGTTGCAGGTTCTCCACGGCTTGCTGCAGGAGGCTGCCGTTGTTCCGTTCGGCAATGAAGTGTTCGAGACTCTGTTCGGTCTCTTCCATGGTCGTGAACAGCTCGTCACGCACCAGGCTCAGGGATGTCGCTCCAGTGACCATGGGCCTACTGCACCTCTCTAGGCTGGTACCGCATCAGTCGGCGAATTCCGCTTTCTGCTTGCTCATGTGCGCGGCGATGGCCACGCGCAGATCGGCAGATTGCAACATGGCGCCATTCCAGTTCGCCATGTATTCCAGGCCATCATCGACCCGGTGGTCACGCATGTAGCGGACCATGTGTTTGGTGCCGCGAATGGCGATCGGCGATTTTTCGGCGATTTCGCGGGCGATGGCGAACACGCCTTCCAGCAGTTCTTCCTGGCTGGCATAGGTGCGGTTGACCAATGCAATGCGCAGGGCTTCAGCACCGTCGATGGTGCGGCCGGTGTAGGCCAGTTCGCGCATCATGCCGTCACCGATGATACGCGGCAGGCGCTGCAGGGTGCCGACGTCGGCGGCCATGCCCATGTCGATTTCCTTGATGGAGAACTGCGCATCGACAGTGGAATAGCGCATGTCGCAGGCGGAAATCAGGTCGATGGCGCCGCCCAGGCAGTAACCCTGGATCGCCGCCAGCACCGGCTTGCGGCAGTTGTCGACGGCGTTGAAGGAGGCTTGCAGCTGGAGGATCTTACGGCGCAGGGCTTCGGCGTTGCGCCCAACATCCTTGCCCAGTTGGCTGCCGGCCTGGGCCAGCAACATCAGGTCGATGCCCGAGGAAAAGTGCTTGCCGGCGCCCGAAAGCACTGCCACGCGCACTTCATCGGTGTCGTCGACCCAACGGAAGATATCGATGATCTCCGTCCAGAAGTCCGCGTTCATCGCGTTGATCTTCTCGGGGCGGTTGATCTGCACGTGGGCAATCTTGTCGGTCAGTTCGACGCGAAAGGCTTTGTAGTCAGGCACGCAGATCATCCTCGGAGGCAGAAGCGCAGTGAGGTGCGCTTGGAAATATTGTTATGGTTAACCGCCCAACTATAACAAGCATGCACCAAATGTCGATGCTGGCCACTGTGACGCAGGGCACGCCCACCGAGTTGAGACGTTTTATGACCAACTTCGGTTAAGCGGTTGATCTGCCTCGACCTGCATCACGAGCAAATCGGGGACTGCGCAGCCGGCACAGCGCACGGAGCGGCTCACTCGGCGATGCAGTCCACGGTGTACTGCCCGCCCTCTTTCTGCAGCCCGTGGACGTCGGCGTCGAAACCGGGAAAACGCTCGTCGAAGGCACGGGCGAAGGCCAGGTACTCGATGATCGAGCGGGTCGCCGGGGTAAAACGTTCACCCGGCATGATCAGCGGAATGCCTGGCGGATACGGCACCAGCATCACCGCCGCCACGCGCCCTTGCAGCGCTTCGATCGGCACCGCTTCGACGTCACCACGCACCAACTGGTTGTAAGCGTCCGCCGGCTTCACCGCGACTTCGGGCAGCGTCGTGTACATGCGCTTGAGCGCCTTGGCCGTGGCGTTCTCGCGGTAGCAGGTGTGCAGTTGGGTGCACAGATCGCGCAAGCCCATGCCGGCGTAGCGCGCGGCATCCTCGCGCGCCACCGATGGCAAGGCGTCGAGCAGCGGCACGTTGGCATCGTAAGAGCGCTTGAACTCCAGCAGCTCGGTGAGCAGCGTGCTCCACTTGCCCTTGGTGATGCCCATGGAGAACAGCACGAGAAAGGAGTACAGGCCGGTCTTCTCCACCACAAGACCGCGCTCCCAGAGGAATTTGCTGACCACCGCCGCCGGAATACCGGACTCGGCCAGCGCGCCGTCGGCAGACAGCCCCGGCATCACCAGGGTGACCTTGATCGGGTCGAGCAGCACGTAGTCCTCGGCCACCTCGCCGAAACCATGCCAGTCGGCATTCGGCTGCAGCAGCCAGTCGCCAGTGGTCTGCGGCGCGTCGCTGCCTTCGGGCTGCGGCGGCTGCCAGATGCTGAACCACCAGTCGTCCGCCGCCAGGTTCTTGCGCAGGTTGGCCAGAGCGCGGCGGAAGCTTAGCGCCTCGTCGAAGGTTTCCTGGATCAGCGAGCGGCCGGCCGGGCCTTCCATCATCGCCGAAGCCACATCGAGCGAGGCAATGATGCCGTACTGCGGCGAGGTGGAGATGTGCATCATGAACGCCTCGTTGAAGCGGTCACGGTCGAGCTGGCGCTGGCCGCCATCTTGTACATGGATCATCGATGCCTGACTGAACGCCGCCAGCAACTTGTGCGTGGAGTGCGTGGTGAACACCAGCGGGGTCTTTTCGCCCTCGCTGGTGCCCATGCCGTAGCGCCCGGCGTAGAACTCGTGGAACGCGGCGTAGGCGTACCAGGCCTCGTCGAAGTGCAGCACCTCGACCGAGTCGCCGAGGGTCTGCTTGATCATCTCGGCGTTGTAGCAGAGGCCGTCATAGGTCGAGTTGGTCACCACCGCCAGCTTGACCTTCGGCGCACGACCGCGAGCCAGCGGGCTGGCGTCGATCTTCGCCTGGATCGACTCGCGGCTGAACTCGCTCAGCGGAATCGGCCCGATGATGCCCAGCTCGTTGCGCTCCGGGCACAGGTACAGCGGGATCGCGCCGGTCATGATGATCGAATGCAGGATCGACTTGTGGCAGTTGCGGTCGACCAGCACCAGATCGTCGCGACCGACCATCGAGTGCCAGACGATCTTGTTCGCGGTCGAGGTGCCGTTGATCACGAAGAAGGTGTGGTCAGCGCCGAAGTTGCGCGCCGCGCGCGCCTCGGCTTCCGCCAGCGGGCCGGTGTGGTCGAGCAGCGAGCCCAGCTCCGGCACTGAAACCGACAGGTCCGAGCGCAGGGTGTTCTCGCCGAAGAACTGGTGGAACGCTTGCCCCACCGGACTCTTGCGGTAGGCGACACCGCCGCCGTGCCCCGGCGTGTGCCAGGAATAGTTGGACTGTGCGGTGTGCTGCACCAGCGCCTTGAAGAACGGCGGCAGCAGGCCATCGAGGTAGCTGTGCGCCGCTCGCGCAACCTGGCGGGCGAGGAACGACACGGTGTCTTCGTAGAGATAGAGGATGCCACGCAGGTGGTTGAGGTCGGCCATCGCCTCGGCCGGCGCATTCTCGATGGTCACCTGCTCGCCCAGAGCGAAGATCGGTAGGTGCGGTGCACGCACGCGAGCGATGCGGATCAGCTCGACCATGTCCTGCAGCAGGCGCTGGTTTTCCCCGGCGCCTTCGGCGGCGACCAGGATGCAGGCCAAGCCGTGATGGGTCGAAGCGACGATACGCCCTTCCGCCGAGGTCGCCGTGGAGAGGATGCTGAAACCGTCCTGACTCAGTTCCTGGGCAATCGCCCGGACGCGCTCCCCGGCCACGGTGTCGGCCTTGATGTCGCGGTGGACGATGAGGACGGGGAATTTCAGGTCTTTGTACATGGCGTGATCCTGAGGGGTGGGCGCGGGCCTATCCCCTCAGGGTAGAAGTTCGCCCGAACGGGCGGAACCCCTCATGCGGCAAGCTGTAAGAAAAGGTCGCCTGGGCAACCTTTAACCCGACCTCAGGCCTCGGCCGGGGCTTCCAGCTGTATCCACAACGCTGGCGCGCCGGCAGACTTCTCGATGGCGGCGAGACGCGAGACATGTGCGGCGAGGTCTTCCTCGCTGGCGCGAATCACCCGGGTCGGCGCACGGCCAGCAGCCAAACGACGAATCGGACTGGGCACCTGGCGGCCACTGCCATCGCCACCCTCGCCGGCCAGGGACAGGTGAGTCTGCCCGCCAGTCATGGTCAGGTAGACGTCGGCAAGAATCTCGGCGTCGAGCAAGGCGCCGTGCAGGTCGCGACCGGAGTTGTCGACACCGTAGCGCTTGCACAGGGCATCGAGGTTGTTGCGCTGGCCCGGATGGCGCTCACGGGCCATCAACAGGGTATCGAGCACCGAGCAATAGTCGGCAACTTCGGCACGCTCGCTCTGCCCGAGCAGGGCGAATTCGTTGTTGATGAAGCCGATGTCGAACGCCGCGTTGTGGATGATCAGCTGCGCGCCGTTGATGAACTCGAAGAATTCGTCGGCGACATCGCGAAAGCGCTGTTTGTCGGCGAGGAACTCGCTGGTGATGCCGTGCACCGCCACCGCGCCTTCGTCGATTTCGCGATCGGGCTGCAGGTAGACATGGAAATGCCGCCCGGTCAGGCGCCGCCCTTCGAGCTCGACGCAGCCGATCTCGATGATCCGGTGGCCATCGGTGACCGGCATACCGGTCGTTTCGGTATCGAGAACCACACTACGCACGTTGCACACCCCTCACTTCATCGACGCCACGGTTGGCCAGTTGGTCGGCCCGTTCATTGCCCGGATGGCCGGTATGCCCGCGCACCCATTTCCACTCGACCTGGTGGCGATTGACCTGCTCGTCCAGCGCCTGCCACAGGTCGGCATTCTTCACCGGCTCCTTGGCGGCGGTCTTCCAGCCGCGCTTCTTCCAGTTCGGCATCCACTCCTGGATACCCTTCATCACATACTGCGAGTCGGTGACCAGGCGCACGGAACAGGGACGGGTCAGCGCGATCAGCGCGCAGATCGCCGCCATCAGCTCCATACGGTTATTGGTCGTGTTGGGCTCGCCGCCCCAGAGTTCTTTCTCGGCACCCTTGAAGACCAGCAGCGCCCCCCAGCCGCCGGGGCCGGGATTGCCCTTGCAGGCGCCATCGGTGTAGATCTCGACTAGTTCTTCGCTCATTGACTGCTTTATCTATCAAGCTGCTTAAAAACCATCTGCGCTGGCAATACGGCAACGTCTGCCTGGTATTCGGCATCGCCTGCGCTTTCAACGGCCTGTCATTGTTCGGAATCGCGGCGGCTGACCTTGGCCACCGGCATTGGCAGCAACTTGCCCATCGTGGCGCGTTGCACCGGGCGCAGCGGGCGCAAGCCGATCACCAGCTTGCGCGCCACCAGCAGGTAGAAGCCGCCGCCGGGCGTCTGCCAGGCATCGCCCCAGCGCTCCAGCCGGGCCAGGCGAGACTGCCAGGCTGCCGAAGCAAGCGGCGGACGATAGCACCCGAAGCGGCGTTTCTCCAGCGCGAAGCCGAGCAGGTTGAGCCAGTCGGCCAGGCGGTTCGGCGCGATGCAGCGGGCGCTGCGAAAACCGTCGCCGGCGAAGTAGTGACGCAGCCCCCAGGTACTCCACGGGTTGACCCCGACCACCAGCAGGTGCCCACCCGGACGCACGCTCTGCGCCGCCTCGCGCAACAGGCCGTGGGGCGACAGGCAGAAATCCAGGCCGTGCTGCAACACCACTACGTCGGCGGCATGCTCACCCAGCGGCCAGGCCTGCTCCTCGCAGGCGATGTCCACACCCGCCAGCGGCGCACCGAGGCGCACGTTGCAACGTACCTGCGGCGCACTGGGTGGCGTGGCCTCGGCCGGGCCGTAATGCACCAGGTAACCGCCGAAGTAGCGCGCCAGTTCGGCGTCCAGTGCCCGCCGCTCTTCGTCGAGCAGCAACTGGCCGAGCGGCGACGCCAGCCACTCGCGCGCATCCTGGGTGAGTTTCAGCCAGTCCGCATCGGCCTGGGCGAACGGTTCTTCGCGCATGGTGTGCTCCTGCATGGCCAATCAAGGCAGTTGCTGACTAAGATGCGCCAATGTTCCGAGCTTGGCGACCCCAGAAAATGTTTCAGATCGACGCACTCCCGGCTTTCAGCGACAACTACATCTGGCTCATCCAGGACTCGGCCACCCGGCGCTGCGCCGTGGTCGACCCAGGCGACGCCAAGCCAGTGCAGGCCTGGCTCGATGCACACCCCGACTGGCGTCTGAGCGACATCCTGATCACCCATCACCACCCCGATCACGTCGGTGGCGTGTCGGCGCTCAAGGCCGCCACCGGCGCCCGCGTATGGGGGCCGGCGCTGGAGAAAATCCCCGAGCGTGACGTGGCCCTGGACGATGGCCAACGCATCGAGGTGCTGGGCCTCGACTTCACCGTGCAGCTGGTGCCAGGCCACACCCTCGGCCACATCGCCTACTACCACGCTGCGGAGGGACAACCCTGGCTGTTCTGCGGCGACACACTGTTCGCTGCCGGCTGCGGACGTCTGTTCGAAGGCACGCCGCAACAGATGCACGACTCGCTGCAACGATTCGCCGACCTTCCGGACAGCACCCTGGTCTACTGCACCCACGAATACACCCTGAGCAACCTGCACTTCGCCCGCGCGGTGGAACCGCACAATGCGCAGATCGCCGCGCGCTTCGCCGAGGTCGAGGCCTGGCGAGCCGAGGGTCGCATCAGCCTGCCGTCAAACCTGGCCCTGGAGAAAGCCAGCAATCCGTTCCTGCGCTGTGAAGAGCCCGAGGTACGGAAAAAAATAGACGAGCGGGACGGCACACACGCACGCAGTGCAAGCGAGGTATTTGCTCGCCTGCGCGCCTGGAAGGACGAATTTCGTATCAATTGAGCCAGGACGGCCGACTGGTGAAAACTTGACCAGCCCCCAGGCCGTTCCTAGAATCGCCCCACTTTTTGTGTCGGACGATCCTAAAGACCAATGCCTTTATTACCTTTTGGAACCCTTGATTCAGCGGCATTGGCACGACGAGCAAGGGCTCTGACGGTGATGCTGTGCATCGGCCTCAGCGGCTGCCAGAGCATGAACAACAGTGCTCCGGTGGATACCAGCGCCGACACCGACCGCGCCGTCAGCCTGCAGCAGGAGCCCGAGTGGCTCAACGCCGCCGTCGAGACGCAGCCCCCGGTGGACATCTGGGATCGCATGCGCGACGGCTTCAAGCTGCAGGACTCGATTGGCGTCAACCCGCGCATCGAGAACCAGCGCCTGTGGTTCGTCAGCAACCCCTCCTTCCTCGAAAACGCCAGCGAACGCGGCAGCCTTTATATCCATTACGTGGTCGAACGCCTCGAAGAGCGCGACATGCCCATGGAGCTGGCGCTGCTGCCGGTGATCGAAAGCGCCTACAACCCCTTCGCCTACTCGCGCAGCCACGCGGTCGGGCTGTGGCAGTTCATCCCGTCGACCGGCAAGCACTTCAACCTGCGCCAGACCAACTGGTACGACGGTCGCCGCGACATCACCGCCTCGACCAACGCGGCGATGACCTACCTGAGCCGCCTGCACGACATGTTCAACGGTGACTGGCTGCTCGCCCTCGCCGCCTACAACGCCGGCGAAGGCACCGTCAGCCGCGCGATCGAGCGCAACCAGAAGCTCGGCCTGCCGACCGACTACTGGAACCTGCCGCTGCCCAAGGAAACCCAGGACTACGTGCCCAAGCTGCTGGCGCTGTCGCAGATCGTCATGTCGCCGGAAGCCTACGGCGTGGCGCTGAGCCCGATCGCCAACGAGCCGTACTTCGAGCAGATCAACATTGCCCAGCGCCTGGACCTGTCGCGCGTGGCGCAGATGGCCGAGATCGACGAAAACGAGCTGTACAACCTCAACCCGGCCTTCAAGAAGCGCATCACCATGGATGGCCCGCAGCACCTGCTGGTGCCCAGCAGCAAGGCCGAACTGCTCAGCGCCAACCTGGCCCTGATGACACCGCAGCAACTGGTGAGCTGGCAGGAATACCGCGTGCGCCCCGGCGACAACCTGCACACCATCGCCAACCGTTACCACCTGACGGTCGCCACCCTGAAGCAGGCCAACAACCTGCCGAGCAACAACCTGCGCGTTGGCCAACTGTTGAGCATCCCCACCGAGGGTGGCAGCGAGCCGAGCCGGCCGCTGCATCAGCAGGTCGCCAGCACCGCAGCGCCGGCCAGCAGTGCAGCACGACGCCACACCGTGCGCAGCGGCGACACGCTCTGGCAGATTGCCAATGCCAACAAGGTCTCGCTCAAGGATCTGCAGCGCTGGAACAAACTGAGTGCCACCAGCAGGCTGAGCCTGGGCCAGGAGCTGCTGGTCCAGGGCGGCGGCATGAGCGGCGGCACCGGCAATTCGGTGGCGGCAGCGCCAGCCAGCAACGGCCGGCAGTCGGTGACCTACTACAAGGTCAAGGCCGGCGACTCGATGTACCTGATCGCCCGCCGCTTCAAGGTCGAGATGGAACACCTGCAGCGCTGGAACCCGCGTAGCGGCCAGGCACTCAAGCCGGGCCAGACCCTGACCCTGTACCTCGCCAACTGACCGGTCCGATCAGCGCTTGCTCACCGCTTCCAGGCAGCGCCCGGTCAGCTGGGTGAAGCGCTGGAAGGCCACGAACTGCTCGTGCTTCAGCGCTCGCCCGGACAGCCGGCAATCGGCGTAGAGCACGCCGATCTCGCGCGTGCCGGCCAGGATCGGCGCGATGAAGAACATGCCCTGCCCCAACGCCTGGCGCATCGGCAGCGTGACCAGCTCATTGAGGTTGTAGCTCGCCGGCACGCCCAGCCATAACGCCTCGCGGTTGCGCAGCGCATAACTGAAGATGTGCGGCTGCTCGAGCTGGGTGGCAGGTAGCTGAAAGGTCTCCAGCCAGGTTTCCGTGCCCTCGCCGACCACGCGCTTGGCGCGAAAGCGCGACTGCCCGTCGGCCAGCACCGCCAGCATCACCCGCTCCAAACCGGCGCCCTGGTGCAGGCCTTTGAGCAGCGTGTCGAGGATCAAGCCGACATCGGCCTTCTTGCTGACCATCATGCCGAGATCCTGCAGCGCCTGCTGCAGGACCAACAGGTTCGGTTGCAGCAGGCGCGCCTTGCGCTCCTGCTGTTGCAGCTTGATCTGCTCGGGGTCGGTATTGGGGATCAGCCGGCACAGCTTGCCGGCGCCGAAGGTGGTCGCCACCTTGACCGTTTCCTCGGCGCTTTCCAGCATCTGGCGCAACGCGTCTTCGCGGCTGATGCCGGTGAAGTCGGCAATCTGCGCCACCAGCGCTTCCATGGCGGGCGAATCCCAGCCGTCGAGCGCCGCCTCACTGATTTTCACGCCCAGGCTCACCGCACGCACCGCCGGATCGTTCTGGCTGCTGGAGCTGTGCGCCAGGCTGGCGATCTCGCCGAGGTTCCAGCTTTTCACCAGGCCCAGGGTCAACTGGCGGAAGCTGGTGCCGAGGACATCGCGCGCCGCATGGTCGGGGTTCACTCCGGGCTGGTCGAGCGCCGCGGCCAGTTCATCCGCCTGCTCGCCACCGCAGCCCCAGAAGGCCAGCTCGCCGACCTGGTTGAGCAAGGCCGCGATGAACACCTCTTCCTGATTGCGCGTGAGTACGTAGCCGGCGATGTTGCGCGCCTGCACGGCGGCGTGGAACGAGCGCGCCAGCAGCATCTGCAACTGCTCGCGCGGCGCACGGGTCATCAGGCCGTCGATCAGGCTGACCGACATGCCGATCAGGCGCACGTTGTCGAAGCCGATCAGCACGATGGCCCGCGAAATGGTACGGATGGCTTCCTGAGACGGGTTGTAGTACGCGCTGTTACCGACGCGCAGCACCTTGGAGGTCAGCGAGGCATCGCGCAGCAGCACGTCGGCCAGTTGCTGGACCGACGACTTGTCGGCCTGGGAAAGTCGATGCAAGTCTTGGACGACCGCGGCTAGAGCGGGTAATTCGGCCTGATTCAAACGATCTATCCATGCCTGCACACCCACACTGCGTTCACCCAAGACCAACACCTCATTTCATTTTGTTTCCGTGTTATCAAAATGATGGCACATCCAGCTGAAAAGGCACTCTTTTTCCTGCGGATACAAGCTGTTACTGTACCGCCCGAGAAGCCCGAAAAGCCGCCATGGACTGGACCTTGCGCCCAATGCGTCCCCTGCTCCCGCTGATACTTGGCCTGGCCATGAGCTTTCCCACCTTCGCGACGATCAGCGAAAGCCACGGTTACGCCCAGTTCGGCACCCTCAAGTACCCTGCCAGCTTCACCCATTTCGACTGGGTGAACCCCGACGCGCCCAAAGGCGGCACCTTGCGCGTGATGGCCTACGGCACATTCGACACCCTCAACCCGTACAGTTTCAAAGGCAGCAGCCCATCGGCCGCGCCCAACTTCCTGCAGTACGGCGTCACCGAACTCAACGAAACGCTGATGGCCGGCACCGGCCAATACGACCCGTCGGGTGACGAGCCGGCCTCCAGCTACGGGCTGATCGCCCGCTCGGTGGAATACAGCGAAGACCGCAGCTGGGTGGTATTCAACCTGCGCAAGGAGGCCCGCTTCCACGACGGCAAGCCGATCACCGCCTACGACGTGGCCTTTTCCTATCGCCTGCTGGTCAAGCAGGGACACCCGCAGTACCGCACCAACCTGCAGGAAGTGCAGCGGGTCGACATCCTCAACCGCCACCGCATCCGCTTCGTCTTCAAGCGCGCCGGCAACCCGCTGCTGATCCTGCGCCTGGGCGAGTTGCCGGTGCTGCCGCAGCACTACTGGAAAGACCGCGACTTCAAGGCCACCAGCTTCGAACCGCCGCTCGGCAGCGGCCCCTACCGCGTAAGCAAGGTCGACCCGGGCCGACGGCTGGTCTTCGAGCGAGTCAAGGACTGGTGGGGCGAGCGCCTGCCGGTCAACCGTGGCAAGTACAACTTCCAGCACGTCGAAGTGGATTTCTACCGCGACAGCAATGTCGCCTTCGAAGCATTCAAGGCCGGCGAGTTCGACTTCTACATCGAGCACCAGGCGAAGAACTGGTCGACCGCCTATCGCTTCCCGGCCATCGCCCGCGGCGACGTGATCCGTGCCGAGATCCCGCACCGCATTCCCACCCAGACCCAGGCGCTGTTCATGAACAGCCGCCGCAGCGTGTTCGCCGAACGCCCGGTGCGCGAAGCGATGGCGCTGATGTTCGACTTCGAGTGGACCAACCGCACGCTGTTCAACAACGCCTACCAGCGCGCCAGCAGCTACTACCCGAACAGCGAATTCGCCGCCACCGGCAAGCCCGAAGGCCTCGAGTGGCTGATGCTCTCGCCCTACCGCAAGCAACTGCAACCGCGCCTGTTCAGCGACTCCTTCCAGGTACCCACTACCGAAGGTCGTGGCATCCCGCGCGAAACCCTGCGTCGCGCGCTCGGTCTATTGGCCGAAGCCGGCTGGAAGCCCTCCAGCCGCGGACTGCTGAACGCCAAGGGAGAGCCGTTGCGTTTCGAGATACTGCTGGTCAACCCCAACCTGGAGCGCATTCTCCAGCCCTACAGCGAGAACCTCGCCAGCCTGGGCATCAAGGTCGTCTTGCGCACCGTGGACCGCGCCCAGTACAAACAGCGTCTCGACCATTTCGACTACGACATGATCCTCATGACCCTGCCGCAGACGCTCAGCCCCGGCCTGGAACAATGGCAGTACTTCCACTCCAGCCAGGCCGGCATCAAGGGCAGCAAGAACTATGCAGGCGTCGCCCACCCGGTGGTCGACCACCTGCTGGAAAAACTCCTCGCCGCACAGACCCGCGACCAACAGGTGGCCGCCAGCCGCGCCATCGACCGGACCCTGCTCTGGCAGCATTACAGCATTCCTAACTGGTACATCAATTATCACCGCCTGGCCTACCGCAATCGGTTCGCCTTCGTCACTACCCCGCCTTACACCCTCGGTCTGCGGGCCTGGTGGCTGAAACCCACGGAGATTGCACCATGAGCAACACCCTGCGCGCCCTCGCCCTGCACGGCACCGGTCTGCTGATGCTGGGGCTTGCCAGCCTCGGCCAGGCCGCCCCGCAAACCGCGATGACCCTGTATGGCGAGCCGCCCAAGTATGCCGAGGGCTTCAGCCACTTCGACTTCGTCAACCCGGACGCGCCCAAGGGCGGCACCCTGCGCCTGCCAGCCTTCAACGGCTTCGACAGCCTCAACCCGTTCATCCCCAAGGGCAATGCCGCCGACCAGATGGGGCTGATCTACGACAGCCTGACCTACCACTCGCAGGACGAGCCGTTCACCGAGTACGCCCTGCTCGCCGAGAAGATCGAGCGTCCCGCCGACAACAGCTACGTGCGCTTCTTCATCAACCCCAAGGCGCGCTTCCACGATGGCAGTCCGGTGACCGCCGACGACGTGGTGTTCACCTTCAACGCCCTGGTCGAGAAAGGCCACCCGCAATACCGCCACTACTACGCCGACGTGGCCAAGGTCGAAGCCGAGGACAAGCTACGCGTGCGCTTCGACTTCAAGCACACCGGCAACCGTGAGCTACCTCTGATCCTCGGCCAGCTGCAGGTGCTGCCCAAGCATTGGTGGGCCGAACGCGACTTCAGCAAGGGCAGCCTGGAAATCCCGCTGGGCAGCGGCCCGTACAAGATCGCCAAGGTTTCGCCGGGTAGCTCGATTCGCTTCGAGCGGGTCAAGGACTGGTGGGGCAAGGACCTGCCGGTCTCGCGCGGCCTGTACAACTTCGACGTAATCAACGTCGACTACTACCGCGACATGTCGGTCGCCCTGGAAGCCTTCAAGGCCGGGCAGTTCGACACCAACCTGGAATACTCGGCCAAGGACTGGAACACCGGCTACGACTCCCCAGCGCTGCGCGCCGGTCAGTTCGTCAAGGAAGCCATCCCCAACCACAACCCCGTGGGCATGCAGGGCTTCGTGTTCAACACCCGCAAGCCGGTGTTCCAGGACCGCCGCGTGCGTGAAGCCATCGCCCTGCTGTTCGACTTCGAGTGGGCCAGCAAGCAGCTGTTCTACGGCGCGTACAAGCGCACCCACAGCTACTTCGAGAACTCGGAAATGGCCGCCACAGGCCTGCCGGATGCCGAGGAGCTGAAACTGCTCGAACCACTGCGCGACAAGCTGCCGCCGGAAGTCTTCACCCAGGAATTCAAGCCGCCGGTCAGCGACGGCAGCGGCATCATCCGCGAACAGAGCCGCCGCGCCTACCAGCTGTTGACCGAGGCCGGCTACCGCATCGACAACGACAAGATGGTCGACGCCAGCGGCAAGCAACTGAGCTTCGAGTTCCTCAACACCCAGGCCAACCTGGAACGCGTGATCCTGCCGCTCAAGCGCAACCTCGCCGAACTGGGCATCGAACTGAACATCCGCCGGGTCGACGCCTCGCAGTACATCAACCGCCTGCGCTCGCGCGACTTCGACATGACCTCGTCGATCTGGCCGCAGTCGACCTCGCCCGGCAACGAGCAGCGTGAGTTCTGGCACTCCAGCAGCGCCGACAACCCCGGCAGCCGCAACCTGATCGGCCTGCGCGACCCGGCCATCGACCAACTGGTGGACGGCCTGATCCGCGCCGACTCGCGCCAGGCGCTGATCACCCACGCCCGCGCCCTGGACCGCGCCCTGCTCTGGGGTCATTACGTGATCCCCAACTACTATGTCGACACCTGGCGCATCGCCTACTGGAATCGCTTCGGCCACCCGACAACCACGCCGCTGTACGACTACGGCCTGATGAGCTGGTGGGAAGAACGCCCGGTCGGCGCCGTAAAACCGGTCAGTGACGCACCCGCCAAGGATGCGAACTGAATGCTCGCCTACATCGTTCGCCGCCTGCTGCTGATACTGCCGACCCTGCTCGGCATCCTGATCATCAACTTCATCATCATCCAGGCCGCCCCCGGCGGTCCGGTGGAACAGATGATTGCCAAGCTGGAAGGCTTCGACGCAGCCTCCGGCGGCGCCACCGGGCGGATTTCCGGCGGCGGCGGCGAAGTCGCGGTGGCCGGTTCCAGCTACCGCGGTGCCCAGGGCCTCGACCCGGACCTGGTGGCGGAAATCGAGCGTATGTATGGCTTCGACAAATCCGCCCCCGAGCGCTTCTGGCTGATGATCAAGAGCTATGCGCAACTGGACTTTGGCGAGAGCTTCTTCCGCGACGCCAGCGTGATCGACCTGATCATCGAGAAGATGCCGGTATCGATCTCCCTCGGCCTGTGGAGCACGCTGATCACCTACCTGGTATCGATTCCGCTGGGCATCGCCAAGGCCACCCGCCACGGCAGCGCCTTCGACGTCTGGACCAGCACTGCCATCGTCATCGGCTACGCCATCCCCGCCTTCCTCTTCGCCATTCTGCTGATCGTGCTGTTCGCCGGCGGCAGTTACTGGGACTGGTTCCCCTTGCGCGGACTGACCTCGGGTAACTTCGCCGAACTGAGCATGACCGGCAAGGCCCTCGACTACTTCTGGCACCTGGCGCTACCGGTGACCGCCCTGGTCATCGGCAACTTCGCCACCCTCACCCTGCTGACCAAGAACAGCTTCCTCGACGAGATCGGCAAGCAGTACGTGACCACCGCCCGCGCCAAGGGCCTGAGCAACAGCCGCGTGCTCTACGGCCACGTATTTCGCAACGCCATGCTGCTGATCATCGCCGGCTTCCCCGCGGCGTTCATCGGCATCTTCTTCACCGGCTCCCTGCTGATCGAGGTGATTTTCTCCCTCGATGGCCTGGGCCTGATGAGCTTCGAGGCAGCGATCAACCGCGACTATCCGGTGGTGTTCGGCACCCTGTTCATCTTCACCCTGCTCGGGCTGGTGGTGAAACTGATCGGCGATATCGCCTACACCCTGGTCGATCCGCGCATCGATTTCGAAAGCCGGGAGAATTGATATGAAGCTCTCCCCGCTCAATCAACGCCGTTTCGCCCGTTTCAAGGCGCACAAGCGCGGCTGGTGGTCGCTGTGGCTGTTCCTCGGCCTGTTCATCCTCAGCCTAGGCGCCGAGCTGATCGCCAACGACAAGCCGCTGGTGGTGCGCTACGACGGCGAGTGGTACTTCCCGGTGGTCAAGCGCTACCCGGAAACCGCCTTCGGCGGCGAATTCCCGCTGCAGGCCAACTACAAGAGCCCGTACCTGCGCGAGCTGATCGCCGAGAAGGACGGCTGGATGCTCTGGCCGCCGATTCCGTTCAGCTACTCCAGCATCAACTACGAGCTGCAAGTACCGGCCCCCGCGCCGCTATCGGCGCAGAACTGGCTGGGCACCGACGACCAGGGCCGCGACGTGCTGGCCCGGGTGATCTACGGTTTCCGCGTGTCGGTGCTGTTCGCCCTGACGCTGACCCTGCTCAGCTCGGTGATCGGCGTCATCGCCGGCGCCCTGCAGGGCTTCTACGGCGGCTGGGTCGACCTGGCCGGGCAACGCCTGCTGGAGATCTGGTCGGGCCTGCCGGTGCTCTACCTGCTGATCATCCTGGCCAGCTTCGTGCAACCGAACTTCTGGTGGCTGCTGGGCATCATGCTGCTGTTCTCCTGGATGAGCCTGGTCGACGTGGTGCGCGCCGAGTTCCTCCGTGGCCGTAACCTGGAATACGTGCGCGCCGCCCGCGCGCTGGGCATGGGCAACGGCGCGATCATGTTCCGCCACATCCTGCCCAATGCCATGGTCTCGACCATGACCTTCATGCCCTTCATCCTCACCGGCGCCATCGGCACGTTGACCGCGCTGGACTTCCTCGGTTTCGGCCTGCCGGCCGGCGCGCCGTCGCTGGGCGAGCTGGTGGCCCAAGGCAAATCCAACCTGCAGGCGCCCTGGCTGGGCATCAGCGCGTTCACCGTGCTGGCCCTGATGCTGAGCCTGCTGGTGTTCATCGGCGAAGCCGCCCGCGATGCCTTCGATCCGAGGAAATGAGATGAGCACGGACAATCCCAACCTGATCGAAGTGCGCGACCTCGCCGTCGAATTCGTCAACGGCAGCGACGCCCAGCGCGTCGTCGAAGGCGTCAGCTTCGACATTCGCAAGGGCGAAACCCTGGCCCTGGTCGGCGAGAGCGGCTCGGGCAAGTCGGTCACCGCCCACTCGATCTTGCGCCTGCTGCCCTACCCACTCGCGCAACACCCCAGCGGCAGCATCACCTACGCCGGGCAGGACCTGCTCAAACTCAAGGAAGCCAGACTGCGCGGCATCCGTGGCAACCGCATCGCCATGGTGTTCCAGGAGCCGATGACCTCGCTCAACCCGCTGCACACCATCGGCAAGCAGATCGCCGAAGTGCTCGCCCTGCACAAGGGCCTGAGCGGCAAGGCAGCAACCAGCCGCACCCTGGAGCTGCTCGAACTGGTCGGCATCAACGAACCGCACAAGCGCCTGCGCGCCTACCCGCACGAACTGTCCGGCGGCCAGCGTCAGCGGGTGATGATCGCCATGGCCCTGGCCAACGAGCCGGAGCTGCTGATCGCCGACGAGCCGACCACCGCGCTGGACGTCACCGTGCAGCTGAAAATCCTCGAATTGCTCCAGGAACTGCAGGCGCGCCTGGGCATGGCCCTGCTGCTTATCAGCCACGACCTCAATCTGGTCAGAAGAATTGCCCACCGCGTATGTGTCATGCAGCGCGGTCGCATCGTCGAACAGGCGTCGTGTGACGAATTGTTCCGCGCCCCGCAGCATCCGTATACCCAGGAACTGCTCGGTGCCGAGCCCAGCGGCGAACCGGTGGCCTTGCCCGCCGGCGCACCGCTGTTGGAGGTGGACGACCTGCGCGTGTGGTTTCCGATCAAGAAAGGACTGCTGCGCCGTACGGTCGACCATGTGAAAGCGGTGGACGGAATCAACTTCAGCCTGCCCCAGGGCCAAACCCTGGGCATCGTTGGCGAAAGCGGGTCCGGCAAATCCACCCTCGGTCTGGCGATCCTGCGTCTGCTTGCCAGCCAGGGTGAAATCCGCTTTCAGGGCCAGGCGCTCAACGGGTTGTCGCAGGAAGCCATAAGGCCGATGCGCCGGCAGATGCAGGTGGTGTTTCAGGACCCGTTCGGCAGCCTCAGTCCGCGTATGTCGGTGGGGCAGATTGTCGGCGAAGGCCTGCGCATCCACCGCATGGGCACTGAGGCGGAGCAGGAACAGGCGGTCATCGACGCGCTCAAGGAGGTAGGTCTGGACCCGGAAACCCGGCACCGCTACCCCCACGAGTTTTCCGGGGGGCAACGGCAGCGCATCGCCATTGCCCGGGCATTGGTACTGAAACCGGCGCTGATCCTGCTGGATGAGCCCACATCGGCGCTCGACCGTACGGTGCAGCGTCAGGTGGTGGAGTTGTTGCGGTCGTTGCAGGCCAAGTACAACCTGACCTACCTGTTCATCAGCCATGATCTGGCGGTGGTCAGGGCACTGAGCCACCAGCTGATGGTGGTGAAACAGGGCAAGGTGGTTGAACAAGGCCCGGCTGACGCGATTTTCGCCGCCCCACAACATGTTTATACCCGGCAACTGCTGGAGGCTGCTTTCCTGGCCCCCGCCGCTGTCGACTAACCAGAAGGAACAAGCACATGGGTTTTCTCGCCGGTAAGCGCGTACTGATCGTTGGCGTGGCCAGCAAACTGTCGATCGCCTCGGGCATCGCCGCCGCCATGCATCGCGAAGGCGCCGAGCTCGCCTTCACCTACCAGAATGAAAAGCTCAAGGGCCGTGTCGAGGAATTCGCCGCGGGCTGGGGCTCTAGCGCCGAGCTGTGCTTCCCCTGCGACGTCGCCAGCGACGAAGAGATCGCCAGCGCCTTCGCCGCGCTGGGCAAGAAGTGGGACAGCCTGGACTGCATCGTCCACTCGGTCGGTTTCGCGCCCGGCGATCAGCTCGACGGCGACTTCACCGAAGTCACCACCCGTGAAGGCTTCAAGATCGCCCACGACATCAGCGCCTACAGTTTCGTCGCCCTGGCCAAGGCCGGCCGCGAACTGATGCAGGGCCGCAACGGCAGCCTGCTGACCCTGTCGTACCTGGGCGCCGAGCGCACCATGCCGAACTACAACGTGATGGGCATGGCCAAGGCCAGTCTGGAAGCCGGCGTACGCTACCTGGCCGGCAGCCTCGGCCCGGACGGTACCCGCGTCAATGCCATCTCCGCCGGCCCGATCCGCACCCTCGCCGCAAGCGGCATCAAGAGCTTCCGCAAGATGCTCGCCGCCAACGAGAAACAGACCCCACTGCGCCGCAACGTCACCATCGACGAAGTGGGCAACGCTGGCGCGTTCCTCTGCTCCGACCTGGCCTCGGGCATCAGCGGTGAAATCCTCTACGTCGACGGCGGCTTCAATACCACAGCGATGGGTAACATCGAAGAGTGATTCTTCCACCCATAAAAAGGCCGCTTTAAGCGGCCTTTTTTATTGCGCTGCCCCGGAGGGCAGCTGAGCGTGGATCAGAAGCGCTCGATATCCGCTTCAGCCTTCAGCTCGGCACGGTAGGCATTGAAGTCCTGCTGACCGACGCGCGAGGCAAGATAGCGGCGGTACATGACCTTCTCTTCATCCTTCAGCGCCGAATCCGGCGCGGCAACGCCTTCCAGGCGCAGCAGCACGTAGTCGCCATTGTTCAGGCTCACACCCGCAAAGGTCGGCTTACCGGCTTCAGTCGGCTTGGGCATGCGGAACAGCGCCTGCAGCACCACCGGATCGAGGCCTTCCTGGCTGCGGGTAACGGCCTCGGTGGCTTTCCAGTCCTTCTGCTCGACGGCCTTGCCTTCGCGAAGACTGGCCAGCAGCTCGGCACCATTGGCCTTCACGGCCTCTTTCGCACGCTGCAGGGTCAGGGTTTCGCGAATGCTGGCAACCACGGCCTCGAACGGCAGCAGCTCCGGCTTCTTGTGCTCCTTGACGCGAACCACGACGACGGTATCCGGATCGAGTTCGATCGCGCCGCTGTTGGCGCCCGACTCAAGCACGTCCTCGCTGAACGCCATCTGGATCACCTGACGATTGGCCGTCAGGCCTTCGCTACCGCCTTCACGACCGAAAGCCGGCGTGGTCTTGACCTGCAGACCTTGCTCCTGCGCTGGCTGGACCAGGTCGGAGGCTTCGAACGCGGCGTCTTCCAGGGCCTTAGTGGCCTCGACGAAACGTTGCTCGACGCGCGGCGCCTTGATGTCCTTGACCAGCTTTTCCTTCAGGCTGTCGAAGCTCGGCACGTCCGCCGCCTGCACGCCCAGCAGCTTGATCAGGTGCCAGCCGTAGTCGGTACGCACCGGAGCCGATACCTCGCCCTGCTTCAGCGCATACAGCGCTTCTTCGAAGGCCGGATCGTAGACGCCAGGACCGGCATAACCCAGGTCACCACCATTGGTGGCTGAGCCCGGATCCTGGGACAGCTCCTTGGCCAGCGTAGCGAAGTCCTCGCCCTGCTCCAGACGCTTCTTCGCCTCGTCGAGTTTGGCCTTGGCCTGCTCGTCGGTAAGTTTGTCGTTCACTTCCAGGAGGATGTGCGCCGCCTGGCGCTGCTCGGACAAGCCGGCGATTTCCTTCTGGTACAGCTCCTGCAACTCCTCGTCCTTCACCTCGACCTGATCGAAGAACGCATCCTTCTTCAGCTCGACGTAGTCCAGAACCACCTGCTCGGGGCTCATGAAATTGTCGGAGTGGTCCTTGTAGTAGGCCTGCAGCTCGTCATCGCTGAGCGAGACCGACTTGCTGTCGGCATGCAGAGTCAGCGCAGCGAAGTCGCGGGTCTGCTTTTCCAGACGCACGAAAGTGTCCAGTTCGGCATCTGTGAGGAAGCTGCTGCCAACCAGGCCGGCCTGCAGCTGGCTGATCAGTACGTCCTGCTCCAGGCGCTGACGGAAGTCCATGCGTGTGTAGCCTTCCTGCATGATCACCTGATCGAAGCGGGCAGCATTGAACTTGCCCTCCTGCTGGAACAGCGGCATGCCCAGAATCAACTGATCGAGAGCTGGCTGGGAAAACGCCAGACCGGCGTCCTTGGCACCCTGCAGCAGCAGGTTGCGTTCGATCAGCGAATTGAGCGCCGACTCACGCAGCATCTTGTCGTCCAGCTGGGAAACGTCGAAATCCTTGCCGAACTGCTGAATGTACTGACGGCGCTGCATTTCGACGGCGCGGTTCAGTGTGTCCAGGGTAATTTTTTCACCATTCACGTCGGCCGCGTTGCGGGCGTTGCTGGTGGAGTTGACGATGGCATCGAACCCTGTGAAGGCCATCAGCGCAACGATCACGCCCACGATGGTCTTGGCAATCCAGCCCTGTGAATTGTCCCTGATATTCTGCAGCATGCATCCCCCAAAACGGCTGCGATGAGCAAGCAGCCATGCAGCGTGGGTAAAATCCGGATAAAAGAAAGGCGCATCCTAGGATGCGCCTTCTCGTAACTGATGGAGCGACTGAGGTTCGTCTGAACCGCCGCTCCGACCAGGTCGGGACCAGCCCGACCTGGAAGGGCAAGGCCAGAGAGACGCTTAGTTAACGGCGTCTTTCAGGGCTTTACCAGCTTTGAAGCCAGGGATCTTGGCAGCAGCGATCTTGATCGGGTTGCCAGTCTGCGGGTTGCGGCCAGTACGAGCAGCGCGCTCTTTGACAGCAAAAGTGCCAAAACCAACCAGCACCACGGAATCACCAGCCTTCAGAGCGCCAGTGACGGATTCAATCACTGCATCCAGCGCGCGGCCGGCAACAGCTTTCGGGATATCAGCAGATGCGGCGATGGCATCGATCAGTTCCGACTTGTTCACTCTAAGTCCCCTTATTTCTGTTGAGTTGTTTCTTAATTGTTTGGTGTAAGCAAAAGCAGGTGCTGAAGGGTCTGCCAACACATAAGAGCCGCTTTATAACAAGGGCTCGAAAAATGTGTCAAGGAACCCCTTCGGCTAATGCGTGCTGATTCGCTCCTTGGAATCAGGCTCGCGCTTGTCATCCTTTGCAACCATCTCGGGAGCCGCATCGGGCAAGGGCTCCGGGGCGTATTGCAGCGCAATTTGCAGGACCTCGTCAATCCATTTAACCGGCTTAATGGTCAGGTCCTGCTTAATATTTTCCGGAATTTCCTTCAGATCGCGCACATTTTCTTCCGGAATGATCACGGTCTTAATTCCACCACGATGGGCCGCCAGCAATTTCTCTTTCAGCCCACCGATGGCCAGCACTTGACCACGCAGGGTGATCTCGCCGGTCATGGCGACATCGGCCCGCACCGGAATCTGCGTCAGGGCCGATACCAGTGCCGTGCACAGACCGATGCCCGCACTCGGACCATCCTTGGGTGTGGCGCCTTCCGGCATATGGATGTGTACGTCGCGTTTTTCGTGGAAATCCGGGGCAATACCCAGGCTTTTCGCCCGACTGCGCACAACGGTCAGTGCAGCCGTCATGGACTCGGCCATGACATCGCCCAGCGAGCCCGTCTTGATCAGCTGCCCTTTGCCAGGCACGACAGCGGTCTCGATGGTAAGCAACTCACCACCCACCTGCGTCCACGCCAGGCCGGTAACCTGGCCGATCTGGTCCTGCTGCTCGGCGAGGCCGTAGCGGTAACGACGCACACCCAGGAAGTGCTCCAGCGAGTCGGCTGTGACCAACACTTTGAAACGCTTTTCCTTGGCATGCTCCTTCACTGCCTTGCGACAAACCTTGGCGATCTGCCGCTCCAGGCTGCGCACACCCGCTTCACGGGTATAGAAACGGATGATGTCACGAATGGCATCCGCCTCGAATTCCAGCTCGCCCTTCTTCAAGCCATTGGCCTGCACCTGCTTGGGCGTGAGGTACTTGATGGCGATGTTGACCTTCTCGTCCTCGGTATAACCGGGCAGGCGAATGACCTCCATGCGGTCAAGCAACGGACCGGGGATATTCATCGAGTTGGCGGTGCAGATGAACATCACATCGGACAGATCGTAATCGACCTCCAGATAGTGATCATTGAAATTGTGGTTTTGCTCGGGATCGAGCACTTCGAGCAGCGCGGATGCCGGGTCGCCACGCATGTCGCTGCCCATCTTGTCGATTTCATCGAGCAGGAACAGCGGGTTGCGCACGCCAACCTTGGTCATTTTCTGAATCAGACGACCGGGCATCGAACCGATGTAGGTACGGCGGTGACCGCGAATCTCGGCCTCGTCCCGCACGCCGCCGAGGGCCATGCGAATGAACTTGCGATTGGTCGCACGGGCGATGGACTCGGCCAGCGACGTCTTGCCCACACCAGGCGGACCGACCAGGCAGAGCACAGGCCCCTTGAGCTTCTTCACGCGCTTCTGCACCGCGAGGTACTCGAGGATGCGCTCCTTGACCTCCTCCAGCCCGTAATGGTCGGCATCGAGGATGTCTTCGGCGCGGGTCAGGTCCAGGCGCACCTTGCTCTCGGCCTTCCACGGCACGTTCACCAGCCAGTCGATATAGGAGCGCACGACCGTCGCCTCGGCCGACATCGGCGACATCTGCTTGAGCTTGTTCAGCTCGGCATTGGCCTTGGTCAGCGCTTCCTTGGGCAGCCCCGCGTTATCAATGCGCTTTTTCAGCTCGTCGATTTCGTTGTGGCCTTCATCGATGTCGCCCAGCTCCTTCTGAATGGCTTTCATCTGCTCATTCAGGTAGTACTCGCGCTGACTGCGCTCCATCTGCTTCTTCACGCGGCCACGGATGCGCTTCTCGACCTGCAGCAGATCGATCTCGGCATCGAGCAACGCCAGCACATGCTCGACACGTGCCGACAGCTCGGTGATTTCAAGAATTTCCTGTTTCTGCTCGATCTTCAGCACCATGTGCGCCGCCATGGTGTCAACCAGACGGCTTGGCTCATCGATGCTGTTGAGCGAAGACAGCACCTCGGCAGGCACCTTCTTGCCGAGCTGGACATACTGCTCGAACTGACTCAGCAGGCTGCGCGAAAAGACTTCCGACTCGCGCTCGGCAACCTCGGCCTCGTCGATCAGCTGCACTTCGGCGCGGCAATGATTCTCGACTTCGATGAAGCGCTCGATGGCGCCACGCTGCTCGCCCTCCACCAGCACCTTGACGGTACCATCTGGCAGCTTCAGCAGCTGCAATACGGTGGCGACGGTGCCCACGCGGTAGAGCGCATCCTCACCCGGGTCGTCATCGGCAGGATTGCGCTGTGCCAGCAGCAGGATCTGTTTGTCGCCTGTCATCGCAGCCTCAAGGGCCTCGATGGACTTCTCACGCCCCACGAACAGCGGGATAACCATATGTGGGTAGACCACGACATCGCGCAGCGGCAGGAGAGGCAATTCGATGGTTGTCTTCATGATTTCAGCTCTACGGCGGCCATCTGGCCGTAATCGGACGGGGTACCCTTGAAACTAAGATGGGGCCACCCCCCAGAAAAAACAAGCGAGCCTCGCAGGAAAAACAAAGGGCCCCGCAGGGCCCTTGTTCAAACGGCGTGACGCATCAAGCGTCAGGTGCTGCCTTGGCAGGCGGCTCGCTGTTTTCGTAGATCAGCAACGGTTTGGAAGTCCCTTCGATCACGCTTTCGTCGATAACCACCTTGCTCACTTCGCTCTGCGAAGGGATCTCGTACATGGTATCGAGCAGCACGCCCTCGAGGATCGAACGCAGACCACGCGCACCGGTCTTGCGCTCCAGCGCACGGTGAGCAACAGCCTTGAGTGCGTCCGGACGGAACTCCAGGTCCACACCCTCCATCTCGAACAGCTTGCCGTACTGCTTGGTCAAGGCATTCTTCGGTTCGGTGAGGATCTGCATCAACGCGGCCTCGTCCAGCTCGTCGAGCGTAGCGATGACCGGCAGACGCCCGACGAACTCGGGGATCAGGCCGAACTTGACCAGATCGTCCGGCTCAACCCCACGCAGGGCCTCGCCCACTTTCTTGCCGAGTTCCTGACTGCGAACTTCAGCCGTGAAGCCGATGCCACCCTTGGTCGAACGACCATGGATGACTTTTTCCAAGCCAGAGAATGCACCACCACAGATGAACAGGATGTTGCGCGTGTCCACCTGCAGGAACTCCTGCTGCGGATGCTTGCGGCCACCCTGCGGCGGAACGGAGGCGACAGTGCCCTCGATCAGCTTCAGCAGTGCCTGCTGTACGCCCTCGCCCGATACATCACGGGTAATGGACGGGTTGTCGGACTTGCGCGAGATCTTGTCGATTTCGTCGATGTAGACAATACCCATCTGGGCCTTCTCGACATCGTAATCGCACTTCTGCAGCAGTTTCTGAATGATGTTCTCGACGTCCTCCCCCACATAACCGGCTTCGGTCAGGGTGGTGGCATCGGCGATGGTGAAGGGTACATTGAGCAGGCGAGCCAGAGTCTCGGCCAGCAGCGTCTTGCCGGAACCGGTCGGACCGATCAGCAGGATGTTGCTCTTGCCCAGCTCGACATCATCTTTCTTGTCGCGCTGGTTGAGACGCTTGTAATGGTTGTACACGGCAACGGAAAGAACCTTCTTGGCTCGCTCCTGACCGATGACGTACTGATCCAGAATGCCGCTGATTTCTTTCGGGGCAGGCAACTTGTGAGCGCTGCTCTCGGCCTGGGCTTCCTGCACCTCCTCGCGGATGATGTCGTTGCACAGGTCGACGCACTCGTCGCAGATAAAGACCGAGGGACCGGCAATCAGTTTGCGTACTTCATGCTGGCTTTTGCCGCAGAAGGAGCAATAAAGCAGCTTGCCGTTGTCCTCGCCATTGCGGGTGTCAGTCATTCGATCGATCCAATCCGGTAGGCATGAAACACAAGATGAAGGCAATTGCAGGCATTTTCAACCCTGCAGGACAGCCGGACGCATGCGCCCGGCCGTTTTATAGGACTACAGGTTAGCCAGCCAGCGGACGCTTGCTGAGCACCTGGTCGATCAGGCCGTATTTGACCGCATCGTCACCGCTCATGAAGTTGTCACGGTCGGTGTCGCGAGCGATCACGTCGATCGGCTGACCGGTATGGTCGGCGAGGATCTTGTTCAGGCGCTCGCGGATGGTGAGGATTTCACGGGCGTGAATCTCGATATCCGAAGCCTGGCCCTGGAAGCCACCCAGCGGCTGGTGAATCATCATGCGCGAGTGAGGCAGGCACGAACGCTTGCCGGCCGCACCGCCCGCCAGCAGCAGCGCACCCATGCTGCAGGCCTGGCCAATGCAGTAGGTGGCCACGTCAGGCTTGATGAACTGCATGGTGTCGTAGATCGACATGCCGGCAGTCACCGAGCCACCCGGCGAGTTGATGTACAGGTGAATGTCCTTGTCCGGGTTTTCTGCTTCGAGGAACAGCAGCTGGGCCACGACCAGGTTGGCCATATAGTCTTCGACTTGGCCGACCAGGAAGATCACCCGCTCTTTCAGCAGGCGGGAATAGATGTCATAGGCACGCTCGCCGCGAGCAGATTGCTCGATAACCATTGGCACCAGGCCGCCGGCAGCTTGAATGTCAGGCATTTGCATAAATGGATTACGCGACATGTCCAGCGATCACTCCCTAATAAATCATGTCTCAAAAGACGCATAAGCCAGCACGAAGGCTGGCTTATGGTGTGCTCGAACGAGGCGAGGAGATCAGGCTGCTTGCGGGGCTTCCGCAGGCTTGACCGCTTCTTCGTAGGAGACCGCTTTATCGGTCACTTTGGCCTTCTGCAGAACAGTATCTACAACTTGTTCTTCCAGTACAACCGAACGCACTTCGTTGAGCTGCTGGTCGTTCTTGTAGTACCAGGCCACGACTTGCTCAGGCTCTTGGTAAGCCGAAGCCATTTCCTCGATCACTTCGCGAACGCGAGCATCGTCAGGCTTGAGCTCGAACTGCTTGACCACCTCAGCAACGATCAGGCCCAGCACGACGCGGCGCTTGGCTTGCTCGGTGAACAGGTCGGCCGGCAGCTGGTCAGGCTTGATGTTGCCGCCAAACTGCTGCACGGCTTGAGTGCGCAGGCGATCAACTTCATTGCTGATCAGAGCCTTAGGCACTTCGACCGGGTTGGCAGCCAGCAGACCTTCCATTACCTGGTTCTTGACCTTGGACTTGATGGCCTGGCGCAGTTCGCGCTCCATGTTCTTGCGAACTTCGGCACGGAAACCTTCCAGACCACCTTCCTTCACGCCGAACTGGGCGAAGAATTCGTCATTCAGCTCCGGCAGTTGCGGGGCCTCGACGCTGTTGACGGTGATGGTGAACTCGGCGGTTTTTCCAGCCAGGTCCAGATTCTGGTAATCCTCCGGGAAGGTCGGATTGATCACGCGCTCTTCACCAGCCTTGACGCCGACCAGAGCCTCTTCGAAGCCCGGGATCATGCGGCCGGAACCCAGCACCAGCTGAGTACCCTTGGCAGAACCGCCAGCGAAGACTTCGCCGTCGATCTTGCCAACGAAATCGATATTCAGCTGGTCGCCGTTCTCGGCAGCGCGGTCGGCGGCAGCGAAACGGGTGTTCTGCTTGCGCAGGATTTCCAGCATGTTGTCGACATCGCTGTCGCCAACTTCAGCCTGCAGACGCTCGATGGCGATGCTGTCCAGGCCAGCCACTTCGAATTCCGGGAACACTTCGAAGGTAGCAACGTATTCCAGATCCTTGCCCTTCTCGAAGGACTTCGGCTCTACAGCCGGAGCGCCAGCGGGATTCAGCTTCTGCTCGACGATGGCTTCATAGAAGGAAGACTGAATCAGATCACCCAGGGCCTCTTGGCGAGCGGTGTCTTCGTAACGCTGACGGATCACGCTCATCGGCACCTTGCCTGGGCGGAAACCTGGGACCTTGGCACGACGGGCAGTCTGCTGCAGACGCTTGGTCACTTCGGTCTCGATGCGCTCGGCCGGGACACCGATGGTCATGCGGCGCTCAAGAGCGGAGGTGCTTTCAACAGAAACTTGCATGGATATTCCTCGTTGCACAGACGTAAGCCGGGCGTTCCGGCCCAGAATCAAGGGCATGCATTCTAGTGGGTGAAATAGCAGAAGTCACCCAGCAGAAACAGCCGGCAAATATACGCAGGGAAATGACCGCGGAGCACCGCGCGCAGCTGCGCAAATCCACACCCCGGAAACGACGAAAGGCAGTCCTTGCGGAACTGCCTTTCGTACTGCGCCGCCCGACTACCGTCAGAACCCCGGTTTAGGGACACTGAAACGGCCATCAGCGACAGAAACATGGTGCGGACGGAGAGACTCGAACTCTCACACCTTGCGGCGCCAGAACCTAAATCTGGTGTGTCTACCAATTTCACCACGTCCGCGTGGTTTGAAACCTGAAACAAAAACGCCAGGCACGTGGCCTGGCGTTTTCTCGAATATGGGGTGGACGATGGGAATCGAACCCACGACACCAGGAGCCACAATCCTGTGCTCTACCAACTGAGCTACGCCCACCATATTGCGATGCTTGTGCCTGGATGCCAGATGGCACGCCCGGCAGGACTCGAACCTGCGACCATCCGCTTAGAAGGCGGATGCTCTATCCAGCTGAGCTACGGGCGCCTTTCATCTGCAATCGCAGATTTAAAGCTCTGACTCGACAAGACTCAAGAGCCCTGCTTCGTCATCTTACCCAGCGACTGGCTGTGCTCGACAAGCGGGGCGAATCTTATAGACGCGCTTCGATAGCGTCAACAGCAAAAACCAAAAAAATTCAGCGAGATAAAGGAGTTACAGGAAATTCGCCGGGCGGCGCCTTTGCCCCACCGCCCCACCGTGCGAGAATGCGCACCCTTTTTCAATCCTTTCCGATGGTTAACCACGCGTCATGACCGCACAACTGATCGACGGCAAAGCCATAGCCGCCAGCCTGCGCCAGCAGATCGCCCAACGTGTCGCCGAGCGCCGCCAGCAAGGCCAGCGCGCCCCCGGCCTGGCGGTGATCCTGGTTGGCAGCGACCCGGCTTCCGAGGTTTATGTCTCGCACAAGCGCAAGGACTGCGAGGAAGTCGGCTTCGTTTCCGTGGCCCATGACCTGCCCGCAAGCACCACCCAGGGCGAGCTGCTGGGGCTGATCGACCAGCTCAACCGCGACAGTGCGATCGACGGCATCCTCGTACAGCTGCCCCTGCCCGCCCATCTGGACGCCTCGCAGTTGCTCGAACGCATCAGCCCGGACAAGGACGTGGACGGTTTCCACCCGTTCAACGTCGGCCGCCTGTCCCAGCGCATGCCGCTGCTGCGCTCCTGCACACCGAAAGGCATCATGACCCTGCTGGCGAGCACCGGCACCGACCTGCACGGCCAGCACGCGGTGATCGTCGGCGCCTCCAACATCGTCGGCCGCCCGATGGCCCTCGAGCTGCTGCTGGCCGGTTGCACCGTCACCGTCACCCACCGTTTCACCAAGGACCTGCAAGGCCACGTGGCCCAGGCCGACATCGTGGTCGCGGCCGCCGGCAAGCCGGGCCTGGTCAAGGGTGAGTGGATCAAGCCAGGCGCGATCGTCATCGACGTCGGCATCAACCGCCAGGCCGACGGCAAGCTGGTCGGCGACGTCGAGTTCGCTGTCGCCGCCGAGCGCGCCGGCTGGATCACCCCGGTTCCCGGTGGCGTCGGCCCGATGACCCGCGCCTGCTTGCTGGAGAACACGCTGTACGCCGCGGAACACCTGCACGCGTAAGCGGCTGCGGCAATGAAAAACGGCACCCTCGGGTGCCGTTTTCGTTTATAGCGCAGTGCTTACTGGTTTTTCTGCCAGGATTTCACCAGCTCGTCATAGCTCACGGTCTCGCCCTTGGGCTTCTCGTTGGCCAGTTTCGGCTTCGGCGCGCCGGGCTGGTCGAACCAGTACTGCGGGTCTTTCTCCTCGTTGAGTTTCGGCCCGCACTCACCCTGCACGCCGGAGCGTTCGATGCGCGCCATCATGGTGTCCTGCGCGGCGGCAAGGCCGTCCAGGGCTTCCTGCGGGGTCTTGTCACCACTGGCCGCTTCGGCGATGAACTGCCACCACAGCTGCGCCAGGCGCGGATAGTCCGGCACGTTGGTGCCGGTCGGCGACCACTGCAGGCGCGCGGGGCTGCGGTAGAACTCCACCAGGCCACCGAGTTTCGGCGCCAGCTCGGTCATCGCCTGCGAGTTGATGTCCGACTCGCGGATCGGCGTCAGGCCGACGATGGTTTTCTTCAGCGACACGGTTTTCGAGGTGACGAACTGCGCGTACAGCCAGGCGGCCAGGCGCTGTTTCTCCGGGGTCGACTTGAGGAAGGTCCAGGAACCGGTGTCCTGGTAGCCGAGCTTCATGCCCTCCTCCCAATACGGTCCTTTCGGTGACGGCGCCATGCGCCACTTCGGCGTGCCGTCCTCATTCATCACCGGCAGACCGGGCTTGGTCATGTCGGCGGTGAAGGCGGTGTACCAGAAGATCTGCTGGGCGATGTTGCCCTGCGCCGGCACCGGGCCGGCCTCGGAGAAGGTCATGCCCTGGGCCTCCGGCGGCGCGTAGTCACGCAGCCAGTCGACGTACTTCTGCGTGGCGTAGACCGCTGCCGGGCCGTTGGTGTCGCCGCCGCGGGCGACGCTGGAGCCCACCGGGCGGCAGCCTTCGACGCGAATGCCCCACTCGTCCACCGGCAGGCCGTTGGGCAGGCCCTTGTCGCCGCCGCCCGCCATGGAGAACCAGGCGTCAGTGAAGCGCCAGCCCAGCGACGGGTCCTTCTTGCCGTAGTCCATGTGGCCGTAGACGCGCTTGCCGTCGATTTCCTTGACGTCTTCGCTGAAGAACTTGGCGATGTCCTCGTAAGCCGACCAGTTCACCGGCACGCCCAGCTCGTAGCCGTACTTCTCCTTGAACTTGGCTTTCAGCTCCGGCTTCTCGAACCAGTCGGCGCGGAACCAGTAGAGGTTGGCGAACTGCTGGTCGGGCAACTGGTAGATCTTCTTGTCCGGCCCGGTGGTGAAGGAGATGCCGATGAAGTCTTCCAGGTCGAGGGTCGGCGAGGTCACCGCCTTGCCTTCGTTGGCCATCATGTCAGTGATCGACACGGCCTTGCCGTAGCGAAAGTGGGTGCCGATCAGGTCGGAGTCGTTGACCCAGCCGTCGTAGATGTTCTTGCCGGACTGCATCTGCGTCTGCAGTTTCTCGACCACGTCGCCTTCCTGCATCAGGTCGTGGGTCAGCTTGATCCCGGTGATCTCGCTGAAGGCCTTGGCCAGCACCTTGGCCTCGTACTCGTGGGTGGCGATGGTTTCCGAGGCGACGTTGATTTCCATGCCGCGGAACGGCTCGGCCGCCTTGATGAACCACTTCAATTCTTCGAGCTGCTGCTCGGGCGTGAGGGTGGACGGGCTGAACTCGGCGCCGATCCATTTCTTCGCCGCATCCTCATAAGCATCGGCCCAGGCCGCGCCACTCAGTCCGGACAACGTCAGCAAGGCCATCAACGCCATGCCATGTCGGGTCTTGTTGTTATTGTCGAACATAGACACCTCCTTTCGGGTTAAGAGAAACCAATCGGGTCACGACTCAAGGCAGGCCGATCAGCCCCAGCGCATCACCAGCAACAACCACACGACGGACAGCAGCGAGGCTATCCAGGTGTTCCAGTCGGTCACGCCGATCACCAGCAAATGCAGGTAGGCGCTACCGAGCAACGCGATGAACAACCGGTCGCCACGGGTGGTGGCGAGCGGCAAGAAGCCCTTGCGTGCAACGCAGGGCGAACGCAGTTCCCAGATGCTCATGGTCACCAGCAGCAAGGCGATGCCGCCGAAAAACGCCGCAGTGGGCAGGGTCCAGGCCATCCATTCCATCGTCGTGTCTCCTCAAACCCGGCCCAGGGCGAAGCCCTTGGCCACGTGGTTGCGCACGAACCAGATCACCAGCATGCCTGGCAGGATGGTCAGCACCCCCGCCGCCGCCAGCACGCCCCAGTCGATGCCCGAGGCCGACACGGTGCGGGTCATCACCGCGACGATCGGCTTGGCGTTCACCGAGGTCAGCGTGCGCGCCAGCAACAGTTCGACCCAGGAGAACATGAAGCAGAAGAACGCCGTGACCCCGATGCCGGGGCCGATCAGCGGGATGAAGATCTTGGCGAAGAACTTGGGAAAGCTGTACCCGTCGATGTAGGCGGTTTCGTCGATTTCCTTCGGCACACCGGACATGAAGCCCTCGAGGATCCACACCGCCAGCGGCACGTTGAACAGGCAGTGCGCCAGCGCCACGGCGATGTGCGTGTCGAACAGGCCGATGGAAGAATACAGCTGGAAGAACGGCAGGAGGAATACCGCCGGCGGCGCCATGCGGTTGGTCAGCAGCCAGAAGAACAGGTGCTTGTCACCGAGGAAGCGGTAGCGCGAAAACGCATAGGCCGCCGGCAGCGCCACCAGCAGCGAAATCACCGTGTTCAGGCACACGTAGTACAGCGAGTTGAGGTAGCCGTTGTACCAGCTGGGGTCGGTGAAGATCACCTGGTAGTTGTGCAGGGTGAAGGTCTGCGGCCAGAAGGTCAGGCCGCCGAGGATTTCCGTGTTGCTCTTGAACGACATGTTCAGCAGCCAGTAGATCGGCACCAGCAGGAACAGGATGTAGAGCGCCAGGACGATGGATTTGCGCAGGGTCATGGGCGGCCTCAGTTCTTCTCGTCGTTGTGGGTCATGGCGGTGTAGAACAGCCACGACACCAGCAGGATGATCAGGAAATACACCAGCGAAAATGCCGCCGCCGGGCCCAGGTCGAACTGGCCCACGGCCATCTTGGTCAGCGTCTGGCTGAGGAAGGTGGTGGCGTTGCCCGGCCCGCCACCGGTGAGCACGAACGGCTCGGTGTAGATCATGAAGCTGTCCATGAAGCGCAGCATCACGGCGATCAGCAACACGCTCTTCATCTTCGGCAGCTGGATGTGGCGGAACACTGCCCAGGCCGAAGCGCGGTCGATGCGTGCGGCCTGGTAGTACACGTCGGGGATGGCGCGCAGCCCCGAGTAACACAACAGCGCCACCAGCGAGGTCCAGTGCCAGACGTCCATCACCAGCACCGTGACCCAGGCGTCCATGGTGTTGGAGGCATAGTTGTAGCTGATGCCCAGCTTGCTCAGCGTCCAGCCAAGGAGGCCGATGTCGGCGCGGCCGAAGATCTGCCAGATGGTGCCGATCACGTTCCACGGAATCAGCAGCGGGATCGCCATGACGATCAGGCAGGCCGACGCCCAGCGCCCCCTGGTCGGCATGCACAGGGCGATGGCGATGCCCAGCGGGATCTCGATCAGCAGCACGCAGGCGGAGAAGACGAACTGGCGCAGCAGCGAGTCGTGCAGGCGCTCGTCCTGCAGCACCTGCTTGTACCACTCGAAGCCGACGAAGGTGCGCGTGCTGGCATCGAAGATGTCCTGCACCGAGTAGTTGACCACCGTCATCATCGGCAGGATGGCGCTGAAGGCCACCAGCAGGAACACCGGCAGCACCAGCCACCAGGCCTTGTTGTTGATCACCTTGTTCATGCCTGCACCTCCACCAGCACGTCGTTGGCGTAGAGCATCAGCCACTGCGACGGAAAGCCGATGTAGGCGACCTTCTGCGGCACGGTCTGGTCCTCGTGCAGGCGCGCTTTGAGCAGCTGGCCGTCGAGGCGCAGGGTGACGATCTTGTAGGTGCCCAGGTCCTCGACATGCACCACCTCGCCCTGCAGTGCATCGACGAAAGGCTCGTCGCTGACATGCACGAACTCGGGGCGAATGCCGACCTTGAGGCTCTGCCAGCCCTGCTCCGCCACGCGCTGGTTGAGCGCCGGCGACAGCGGCAGGCGCGTCTCGCCGAAACGCACGCCACCTGCGTATGGCGAAACCTCGATCAGGTTCATCCCCGGACTGCCGATGAAGAAGCCGACGAAGGTGTGTCTGGGTCGCTCGAACAGCTCGCGCGGGGTGCCGAACTGGACGATCTGGCCGCCGTACATCACCGCAATCTTGTCGGCGAAGGTCGAGGCCTCCAGCTGGTCGTGGGTGACGTAGATCATTGTGATGTTGAACTGCTCGTGGATCTGCTTGAGCTTGCGCCGCAGCTTCCACTTCAGGTGCGGGTCGATCACCGTCAGCGGCTCGTCGAAGAGAATCGCCGACACGTCGTCACGCACCAGGCCGCGGCCCATGGAGACCTTCTGCTTCTCGTCGGCGGTGAGGTTGCGCGCCTTGCGCTTGAGCAATGGGTGCAGGTCGAGCACCTCGGCGATCTCGTTGACCTTGCTCAGCACCCGCGCCTCGGGCAGGCCCTGGTTGCGCAGCGGGAAGGCCAGGTTGTCGAACACCGTCATGGTGTCGTAGACCACCGGAAACTGGAAAACCTGGGCGATGTTGCGCTCCTGCGGCGGCAGGTCGTTGACCTCACGCGCATCGAACAACACTTGCCCTTCGGACGGGCTGAGCAGCCCGGAAATGATGTTGAGCAAGGTCGACTTACCGCAGCCGGACGGACCAAGCAGCGCGTAGGCGCCGCCCTGCTCCCACACGTGGCTCATCTCCAGAATCGCGTAATCCTCCGGGCCGCCGGGCTGGCTGCTGTAGCTGTGGGCCAGGTTGTGCAAGCGTATCTCTGCCATCACGCGCTCCTCATGGCCGCCGGCTCGGCGCCAGAACCAGGCGGTCCCGGGTGTCGAACACGAACAGTTTGTGGGTCGGGATATAGATGCGGATCGGCGCATCCACGTCGTACTCGTGCACGCCCTGCAGGTGCAGGACCAGGGCGAAATGCTCGCTGCGCACATGCAGGAAGGTTTCCGAGCCGCTGATCTCGGCCAGCTCGACGCTCACCGACAACTCCAGGTCGTCGTCGTTGGACGGCACCAGGCCGATGTGCCCGGGGCGCACGCCGAAGCGGTAGTCGCCCTCGCCCAGACCGCGCAGCTCGGCGGTCAGCGGGAAGTGCACGAAATCCTCGAAGCTCACCTCGCCCACGCGGATGCGCCCATGCATCAGGTTGATCGGCGGCTCGGAGAACAGCTCGGCAGCCAGCACCTGCTGCGGCCGCTGGTAGACCTCGGTGGTCTTGCCGCTCTGGATCACTCGCCCCTGATGAAGGATGGTCGTGGTGCCGCCCAGCGCCAGCGCCTCGTTGGGCTCGGTGGTGGCATAGATGGCGATGGTGCGGCGGGTGCGGAACAGCTCGCGCATTTCCTGGCGCAGCTCCTCACGCAGCTTGTAGTCGAGGTTGACCAGCGGCTCGTCGAACAGCACCAGGTCGGCGTCCTTGACCAGCGCGCGGGCCATCGCCGTACGCTGCTGCTGGCCGCCGGACAGCTCCAGCGGGTGGCGCGTGAGGAATTTCTCGATGCGCAGCATCTGCGCCGTCTCGTTGACCCGGCGCTCGATCTCGGCCTTGGCCATGCCAGCCTGGCGCAGCGGCGAGGCGATGTTCTCGAACACCGTCAGGGTCGGGTAGTTGATGAACTGCTGGTAGACCATCGACACGTTGCGCTGACGCACCGGCACGCCGGTGACATCCGCGCCGTTCATCAGGATGCGCCCGCTGCTCGGCTTGTCGAGGCCGGCCATCAGGCGCATCAGCGAGGTCTTGCCGGCGAGCGTGCGCCCCACCAGTACGTTGAAAGAGCCCGGCTCGAAGCTCAGGCAGGCGTCGTCGATGTAGACCTGCTGGTCGACCACGCGGCAGACATGTTCCAGCGTTAACGACATGGCGCGTCCTTATGGTTGTTTTCGCCCGGCGCGGCGCTAGGCCGGCCATCCCCATAAGGCGATATGCGTGCCAGCCCACTGCACGAATTGCCAAGTCGTTGATTCACAAGGCTCTGCGTGCCCGATGCGGCACTTACACAATCGCTCGCTAAACACGTTTGAACAGCTGGAAGTGAACAGGTGAACAGTCCGACCGTTGACTTTGCACAGCCATGAACAACACTCAACTGGCTGCCAAAAGCGGCGAACGCAGATAAAAACAAGAAGATGACGGTACGCACATGGCCACCCCTGCCCCGGCGCCACACACGGCGCCCAGCCACGACACGATCGTGCGCGACTCCTGGACCCGCTGCCGCGAGTTCGGCCTTACCCACCAGAGCCAGCCCGAGTTCGGCCACGCCGCGCCGGGCGAGGTTTCGGCCCTGCTCGAAGGCCAGCACTTCCTGGTGCAGACCACCCATCGCGAGGTACTGCCCTACTACGAGAACATCCTCGCCAATTCCAACTGCCTGATCAATTTGGCCGACAATCAGGGCCAGCTGCTGCAGTCCTGGGGCGACCGCCGCTTCGTCGAACCGGCCCGGGCGCCGGGGTTCGTCGCCGGCGCGTTGTGGCAGGAACGCCACACCGGCACCAACGCCATCGGCACCGCGCTGGCCTGCGGGCAGGCGGTGCACATCCAGCGCGACGAACACTTCCTCAAGGCCAACCGCTACATGACCGGCTCGGCCTCGCCAATCTTCGATGCGAGCCGGCAGATGATCGGCGTGCTCGACGTCTCCAGTGACAGCTACCTGCCGCCCTCCCACACCCTGGGTATGGTCAAGATGATGAGCCAGTCGGTGGAAAACCGGCTGATCCTCAACCTGTTCAAAGACGACTACTTCCAGCTCAGTTTCAACACCAACCTCGACAACCTCGACAGCCAGTGGGCCGGCCTGCTGGTGTTCGACGAAAGCGGCCAGGTGGTCTCGGCCAACCGCCGCGCCGACACTCTGCTCGGCGTCGGCCTGTCGCGGGTCAACCTGGGCAGCCTGTTCGACATCCCGCTGCAGCAGCTGCTCGACCAGCCGGAGAACCTGCCCTTCGCCCTGCGCGCCGCCGGGCGCTACCGCTTCCACGGGCTGATCAAGCGCCCGCGCAAGCCGCGCGTCCAGCCGCGTGATTTCCGTCAGCAGGCGCCACAGGCCGATGCCGTTCCCGGCGACGTCACCCTGGCCGCCATCAGCCTCGGCGACCCGCGCGTGGAAAAGGCCGTGCGCCAGGCCGAACGCCTGGTGGAGAAGAACATCCCGATCCTCCTCCAGGGCGAGACCGGCGCCGGCAAGGAGGTGTTCGTCAAGGCGCTGCACAACGCCAGCTCGCGCGCCAGCCAGCCGCTGATCGCGGTGAACTGCGCGGCGATTCCCGCCGAGCTGGTGGAGTCGGAACTGTTCGGCTACGAGAAAGGCGCCTTCACCGGCGCCAGCCAGAAAGGCAGCGTCGGCCTGATCCGCAAGGCGCACCAGGGCACGCTGTTCCTCGACGAAATCGGCGACATGCCGCTCAACGTGCAGGCCCGCTTGCTGCGCGTGCTGCAGGAGCGCAGCGTGCAGCCGCTCGGTGGCGGCGAGCCGTACCCGGTGGACATCCGCCTGGTGTCGGCGACCAACCGCCCGCTGCGCCAGGACGTGGACGCCGGGCTGTTCCGCCAGGACCTCTACTACCGCATCAGCGGCCTCAACCTGGAGCTGCCGCCGCTGCGCGAACGCAGCGACAAGGCCGCGCTGTTCCAGCGCCTGTGGCAACACCACCGCGAACCCAGCCAGTGGGCCGGGCTGAGTGACGAGGTACTTGAGCTGTTCCAGCGCCACCCCTGGCCCGGCAACCTGCGCCAGCTGAGCAGCGTGATGCAGATTGCCCTGGCCATGGCCGAGGACCAGCCGATCCGCGCTGAACACCTGCCGGACGACTTCTTCGTCGACCTGCAGCAGGCGCCGCCCGTATCCACCAGGGAAGGCACACAGGACGCGGCGAGCGCGGACGACCTGGCCAGCCAGTATCACGCCTGCGGCGGTAACATCTCGCACCTGGCGCGCCACCTGGGCCTGAGCCGCAACACCCTGTACAAGCGCCTGCGCCAGCAGGGCCTGAAGGTCTAGCGCGGCCCCGCCACGCGCTGCACGAATGCCGGCAGCTCATCGCCCGGCATCGGACGGGCGAACAGGTAACCCTGGCCCTGGTCGCAACCCAACTCGGCCAGCAGTTGCCGGGTCGACTCATCCTCCACGCCCTCGGCGGTGGTCAGCAACTTGAAGCTGCGGGCCATCTGGATGATTGCGGTGACGATGGCCTGGTCCTGGGCGTTGCCCTGCAACTGGCGGACGAACGACTGATCGATCTTCAGCTTGTCGACCTGGAAACGCTGCAGGTACGACAGGTTGGAATAGCCGGTGCCGAAATCGTCGATGGACAGCCGCACGCCGAGGCTCTTCAGGCGCTGCAACAGGCCGATCAGGGCATCGCTGTCCTGCACCAGGATCGACTCGGTCAACTCCAGCTCCAGGCAACCGGGATGCAGGCCGAAACGCGCCAGCGTGGCCTCGACCAGTTGTTCCAGATTGCCGCGGCGAAACTGCACCGCCGAGAGGTTCACCGAGACCACGAAGCGCGGCAGCCCGGCCGCCTGCCAGACCATCATCTGCCGGCACGCTTCGCTCAGCACCCACTCGCCGATCTCGACGATCAGCCCGGACTGCTCGGCCGCATCGATGAACCGCCCCGGATAGATCATCCCTTCCTGCGGGTGCTGCCAGCGGATCAGCGCCTCCACCGCCAGCACCTGGCCACTGTGCAGGTCGACGATCGGCTGGTAGTGCAGCACGAACTCCTCGCGGTGCAGTGCCTCGCGCAGGCCCAACTCCAGGCTCAGGCGCTCGCGGGCATCGGCGTTGGTCTGTGCATCGAAGAAACAGAAGCCGTTACGCCCCGCCGCCTTGGCCTGGTACATGGCCATGTCGGCGTGGCTCAGCAGCGTGTCGAAGTCCTCGCCATCCTCGGGAAACAGAGCGATGCCGATGGAGATCGAGGTCACCAGCTGCATGCCGCGCAGGGTGATCGGCTGCGCCAGGCGCTGCTGGATATCCACCGCCACGGCGGACACCGCCGCCAGGTCGTCGACATCCGCCAGGGCCACGAGGAACTCGTCGCCACTCTGCCGGCTGATGGTGTCCTCGGCGCCGACCGCCAGCTGCAGGCGCACCGCGACCTCCTGCAGCAGCTCGTCGCCGGCGGCGTGGCCGAGGGAATCGTTGATGGTCTTGAAGTTGTCCAGGTCGAGCAGCAGCAGCGCCACGCGCTTCTGATAACGCCGCGCCTGGCCGATGGCCTGCTCGGTGCGATCGCCGATCAGCAGACGCTTGGGCAAGCCGGTCAGCGCATCGTGCTGGGTCAGATGATTGAGGCTCGCCTCGGAGCTTTCCGCGCGCTGAATCACCTGCTGCAAACGCAGCAGCGTGCGGCGCAGGTCATCCACCAGCAGCCACACCGCCACCGCGCACATCACCAGGATGCAGCCGAGGTTGAACATGCGCCCCAGGCCCAGCGGCGTCGGCTCGAAACTGTGCAAGCCGCTCATCGCCGCGTAAGTCAGAAAGCCCACCACCGCGAGCATCGACAGCAGCAACCCGATGAACAGACGCAACGACGCCGCCATGCTGGCGACGATGAGAATACCGGGGAACGCCACCACCGCCCCGCTGTACAGCCCCTGGCTGAACCACAGCGACACACAGACCAGCCCCATGATCGCGAGCAGCACCACCGCGACCGACAGCTCGACCTGCCCGCGCCGGTTGAGCGCCCGCCCGCCCAGGGTGAACACCAGCGCCGACAGCGTAAGGCCGGCATTCAGCCAGTCGCGGGACAGCACCATCTGCACACCGATACACACCAGCACCACACACAACACATTGGCGATCTGCAACAACCGCCGCGCCTGCAGACGCCGCCCTACCGGATCGTCTTGCTGGCCATCAATCCGAGCGAACTGCGCACGCGTCATACCGACACTTCCATGAGACGACTACTGTAAAAGCGGCCAAAACCTGACCAAGGGGTCGAAAGCTAACGAAAAGAGGGAGGTGGGGGCAAGGGGATGAAGGTAGGGGGTGGGGTTTGGGTGGTGAAAAAGGGCCGCTATCGGCCAAGAGCGGCCAGTCGTTGACAGGACTATCCGGCTCATCCTCGTAAGCTTTATGGAGGATAGGAGAGCTCTAGGAAACTTGGGGCGATTCACAGCCACCCAGAGCACACTTTGCCACTACTGCATGGCGTCGAGCAGAGTATTGCGCAACCAGGTATTGGCCGGATCCGCCTCGCGCTCTCGGTGCCAGAACAGGTGCAGCTCCACCCCCGGCACGCTCACCGGCAGCGGGTGGATATGGTTGCCCAGGTAGGCGTTGCTGGACATCGCCAGGCTGTGGGGCATGGTTAGCAGCAGGTCGCTGCCCGCCACCAAACGGCAGGCCGATTCGTAGTGCTGGCAGCGCGCGGCGATCTGCCGTTGGTAGCCTTGGCGGGCCAGTTCGAAATCCACCACCCCGTAACCCATGCGCCGCGACGACACGGTGATGTGCTGCGCGACGAAGTAGTGGTCGCGGTCGATTGCGGCGCTTGAGCGGCTGACCACGACAAACTCGTCACGGCTCAGAAAGCTATGCGACAGCTCGCCATCGGCGGCCTGGGCCACGTCGATGGCGCAGTCAATACGCCCGCTCGCCAGGTCGGCCTTGAGCGTTGAGCGTTTGATCCGCGCACTGGTCACGCAAATGCCCGGCACTGCGCTATGCAGCGCCTTGACCAGGGTCGGCAATACCGCAGGCTCTATCACCTCGAGCATGGCCAGGGTCACCGCGGTGATATCGCGGATGGGCTCGAAGCTGTGGCTGTGGGCTGCGGCCCGCTGTAGAAACCCCAGCCCCTCCTGCACGTCCGGCCAGATGCGCAGGGCCAGCGGCGTGGGCACCACCCCCTGCGCCTCACGAATAAACAACGGGTCGTCGAGTTGCTGCCGCATACGCGCCAGCGCATGGCTAACGGCCGACTGACTGACGCACAGCTGCTCGGCAGCGCGGGTCAGGTTGCGTTCGCGATAGATCACGGCGAAGACCCGAAACAGGTTCAGGTCCAGGCGTGCGATGGGGGCCGAGTAATTATCTTTGCTCATGTCTATAAATGAAAAACCATCATTTTTCTAATTATAGGCAGACACCTAGCATGGCGACATCCACGCCTCTGCTGGCCTGGCCAATAAGCCTGCGCCCAGAGGCGGTGCTGAATACGAGGAAGTGATATGAACGAGACAATCGCAGGACGAGTCGCGCTGGTAACTGGCGCGGCGAACGGCATCGGCCGCGCCACCGCGTTGGCCTTCGCCAGCAGTGGCTACAAGGTGGTGGTGTCCGATATCGACAGCCAAGCCGGACAAGCGACCGTGGCCTTGATCGAGGCGGCTGGCGGCGAGGCAGTGTTTATCCGCTGCGATGTGTCTTGCGATGCTGAGGTGCGCCGCTTGATTGAGCAAACCGTTGCGACCTACGGCCGGCTGGATTGCGCCTTCAACAATGCCGGAATCGAGATCGAGAAGTGCAAGCTCGCCGACGGCAACGAAGAAGTTTTCGACGCCATCATGGGCGTCAACGTCAAGGGCGTGTGGCTATGCATGAAGTACCAGATAGCCGTGATGCTCGCTCAAGGCGGCGGCTCCATCGTTAACACCGCCTCGGTCGCCGGTTTGATCGCCGCGCCCAAGCAAAGCATCTATTCGGCCTCCAAGCATGCGGTGATCGGCCTGACCAAGACTGCGGCGGTTGAATACGCACGCAAGAATATCCGGGTGAATGCCGTTTGCCCCGCGGTTATCGACACCGAAATGTATCGCCGCGCCAGCACCGACGACCCCAAGCATGTGGCCCTGGTCGTGGCCGCGCACCCCATAGGGCGAATCGGCACTGTCGAGGAAATTGCGGCAGCCGTGCTCTATCTATCCGGCGATGCGGCGGGTTTCACCACCGGCATAGCCCTACCCGTCGATGGCGGCCTTACGGCGCTGTGAGACACTCAGCCACTCCAGAGAGATAACCATGAGCGAATACCAGAGCTTTACCCGCGACGATCATGAAGGGGTCGCCGTGGTGCGCTTCAACCACCCGCCAATCAATCTGGTCGACCGCACTATGGTGATCGACCTGCTCCGTTTGGCGCAAAAGCTGGAGGGCGACACGCAGACCAAAGTCGTTATCTTTCGCAGCGACCATGCGGATTTCTTCCTCGCCCACTATGACCTGGGCAGCCAACTCGACGCACCGCCCGTCGCCCTGGCGCCCGGCACGCCAAGCCTGCTGAGTGCACTGTTCACCCGTTTCAGCCGCCTGTCCCAGGTCACCATTGGCGAGCTGAGCGGGCGCGCCCGCGGCGCAGGAAGCGAGTTTCTCCTAGCCTTGGACATGCGTTTTGCCTCCCGCGAAACCGCCGTGCTGTGCCAACCGGAAATTGGCGTGGGGCTGCTGCCGGGCGCAGGCGGCACTGTGCGCTTGACCCAACTGCTGGGCAGAGGCCGGGCCTTGGAGATATGCCTGGGCGGCGAGGATTTCGATGCCACTACTGCAGAGCTTTACGGCTGGATCAACCGCGCACTGCCAGGCGAGCAACTCAGCAGCTTCTGCGACGCCCTGGCCCGCCGTATCGCCGGCTTCCCGGCCGGCGGCATAGGCAATGTCAAAGCTGTGGTGGAGCGTGTCAGCACGCTCGATGAAGAGACCCTGGCGGACGAGTCGCAGCGCTTCGTGGCCGATATGCATGCGCCAGAAACCCTCGACCGGGTGGAGTGGATGCTCGCCCAGGGCGGACAACACCAGGGTGCCATGGAACTCGACCTGGGCGAGCTGCTGGCGCGGTATCCGCAGCCGATAACCCCATAGTCGCGAGGATGGCTGGCGCGGCTGGCCCTTTGCTTGGTGGTGGGCAATACAACGCAGCAGCGAACTCGCCCCAAACAATGCTTCGCGGCCAGGGGCCGCTCCTACGGAGTCAGTGAAAACTGTGGCGCTTTGTAGGCTGGACAAGAGGCAGCTTGTCAAAGGGAAAGGAGACGGATTATTTACAAGACGAACCGGCCGCTTCTGGCCGGTAGCAGCCACCCAAATTAGATGCAACAAGTCATAAGCAGGAACTAAATCTGCTGCCTATCTAGTCCCCACCAGAAACTTCTCCACCACCCTCCTCGCCACCGGCGCCACCACCAACACCGCGGGAAACGCAAACAGCCACGCCGTCAGCCAGGCACTCATCCACAGGCTGGCGAAGCCTGGCAGCGAGCCGGCGACGCGGTAGGTGGAGATGCCGGAAACCATCAGCGACATCAGCCCGGAGAGGATCAGGGCGAACAGCAGTGGCGCGTACTTTCTCGGGATCATCGGGCGGCCTCCGGGCTGTGCGCTCTGGCACCGCGGCTACCGAGGCGCTGCAGGGTTTCGGCGAAGTGACGGCCGAACAGGGTAGCCGTCCTGATATCGCCGGGCACGAAGAAGTCCGGCGTCGAGGCTTTCTCGGCCTGGGCCATCAGGCCCGACCAGGAGCCGAGGCGGTTGGCAGCTTCGTCGTACGGCACGCCCAGGTGCTGTTCCGGCAGGATCGGATTACCGATCCAGAGCATGCCGTGCTGCATGCAGAAGACGAACATCGATAGCAGCGTCGATTGCTTGTCACCGGCCGGCAAGGCGGACACGGTGAAACCGGCAGCCAGCCGGCCGCGCAACTGCTGGCTGCGCCACAACGGCCCGGTGGCATCCATGAAGGCCTTGACCGGGGCGGACACACCACCGAGGTAGGTCGGCGAGCCGAGGATATAACCGTCGAACGGCAGCAGGCGTTCCGGCGCCGTGGCCAGTTCTTCTGCCTGCAGCAGCTGTACGTCGGTATGGGCCACGCTGCGGGCGCTGGCGGCGATGGTACGGGCGATGTGTTCGGTGTGCCCGTGGGCACTGTGGTAGATGACGGCGATGTTCTGCATGGCTAGGCTCCGGGATCAGCGAAAGCACAGCGGCGACAGGTGCCGGTGTGCGGTGCCGAGCGACTCTACGAATTCAAGTCGACTTGAGGTCAAGAGCCGAACGCTCAGCTCTTTCAGTGATGATCGGAGGCCAATTGCGCATGAGCAGCCATCGGGTGCGCCGTGCCCACCAGAACACCCGCACCGGCATCGTTGCGCATGGCGCACCCTACGGGAAGCGGCGCCGATGCAACGGGGGAACAATTGAGAGCCCATAAAAAAGGCCGCTCGGTGAGCGGCCTTTTTCGTTGCAGCAACCGATTACTCGGCCAGGCGCCAGGTGGTGCCGCCCTTGCCGTCTTCCAGGACCACGCCCATGGCGGTGATCTGGTCGCGGATGCGGTCGGACTCGGCCCAGTTCTTCTCGGCACGCGCCTGCAGGCGCGCGGCGATCAGCGCTTCGACTTCGGCGGCGTCGACCTTGCCGGCGGCGCCGGCCTGCAGGAACGCATCCGGCTGCAGCTGCAGCACGCCGAGCACGCCGGCCAGTTGCTTGAGCTGCGCGGCCAGGCCGGCGGCGGCCTGTACGTCTGATTCACGCAGGCGGTTGACCTCGCGAATCATATCGAACAGCACAGCGCAGGCTTCCGGCGAGTTGAAGTCGTCGTCCATCGCCGCGCCAAAGCGCTCGACAAAAACCTCGCCACCCACAGGTGCCACTTCCGGCAGGCCTTTGAGGCCATTGTAGAAGCGCTCCAGGGCGCCCTTGGCTTCCTTGAGGCTGTCTTCGGAGTAGTTGATCGGGCTGCGGTAGTGGCTGGACACCAGCAGGTAGCGCACCACCTCCGGGTGGTACTTCTCCAGCACCTCGCGGATGGTGAAGAAGTTGCCCAGGGACTTGGACATTTTCTCGCCGTCCACGCGCACCGCGCCAGCGTGCATCCAGGCCTTGGCGTAGAGCTTGCCGGTGGCCGCCTCACTCTGCGCGATCTCGTTCTCGTGGTGGGGGAACACCAGGTCCGGGCCGCCGCCGTGGATGTCGAAGGTCTCGCCCAGGCAGCAGGTGGACATCACCGAGCACTCGATGTGCCAGCCCGGACGGCCCGCGCCCCAGGGCGACTGCCAGCTCGGCTCGCCCGGTTTCACGCCCTTCCACAGGACGAAGTCGAGCGGATCTTCCTTGATTTCGTCGACCTCGATGCGTGCACCGATCTTCAGGTCTTCGATCTTCTTGCGCGACAGCTTGCCGTAGCCGACGAACTTGCCGACGCGGTAGTACACGTCGCCATTGCCGGGGGCGTAGGCGTAACCCTTGTCGATCAGGGTCTGGATCATCTGGTACATGCCGTCGATGTGCTCGGTGGCACGCGGCTCGATATCCGGACGTAACACGCAGAGGCGCGCCTCGTCCTCGTGCATGGCAGCGATCATGCGCTCGACCAGTGCCTCGAACGGCTCACCGTTGTCGTTGGCGCGCTTGATGATCTTGTCGTCGATGTCGGTGATGTTGCGCACGTAGGTCACGTCATAGCCGCGATGACGCAGCCAGCGGGTGACCACGTCGAATGCCACCATCACGCGGGCGTGGCCGATGTGACAGAAGTCGTACACGGTCATGCCGCACACGTACATGCGCACCTGGTTGGCCACCAGCGGCGTGAACGGCTCTTTGACCTTGCTCAGGGTGTTGTAGATCGACAGCATTTCTAAATCCCTCAAGAACGGCTTTCAACGCAGCGCGCGACGATCAGGCGAAGCGGATCGCGCTTCAACGCCTGATCGAGCGCCGCCCTCTGACAGTCGTTATTGCCCCCAGGAGTCGCGCAGGGTGACGGTGCGGTTGAACACCGGCTTGCCTGGCTTGGAGTCCTTCAGGTCGGCGACGAAATAGCCTTCGCGCTCGAACTGGAAGCGTTCTTCCGGCGCGGCGTTAGCCAGCGATGGCTCGGCGCGACAGCCCTGCAGCACCACCAGCGACTGCGGGTTGATATTGTCGAGGAAGCTGCCGCCCTCTTCGTCCTTCTCCGGGTTGGCGGAGCGGAACAGGCGGTCGTACAGGCGCACTTCGCACTCCACGCTCTCGGCGGCCGGCACCCAGTGAATCACGCCCTTGACCTTGCGGCCTTCGGGGTTCTTGCCCAGGGTGTTCTCGTCATAGCTGCAGCGCAGTTCGACGATGTTGCCGGCAGCGTCCTTGATGGCTTCGTCGGCGCGGATCACGTAGCTGCCGCGCAGGCGCACTTCGCCACCGGGGATCAGGCGCTTGAAGCCGTCCGGCGGGGTTTCCTCGAAGTCGCTGGCGTCGATGAAGATCTCACGGCTGAACGGCAGCACGCGCACGCCGAGGTCCTGCTTGGGATGGCGCGGCAGTTCGAGGTGCTCGACCTTGCCTTCCGGGTAGTTGGTGATGACTACCTTCAGCGGCTTGAGCACGCACATGGCGCGCGAGGCGTTGGCGTCGAGGTCTTCACGGATGGCGAATTCGAGCATGCCGACATCGACCACGCCGCCGGCGCGGTTGACGCCGATCATGTCGCAGAAGGCGCGGATCGACGCCGGCGTATAGCCACGGCGGCGGAAGCCCGAGAGGGTCGACATGCGCGGGTCATCCCACCCGTTGACGTGGTTCTCGTCGACCAGTTGCTTGAGCTTGCGCTTGCTGGTGATGGTGTAGTTCAGGTTGAGGCGGGCGAACTCGTACTGGCGCGGTTTCGCCGGCACCGGCAGTTGCTCGAGGAACCACTCGTACAATGGGCGATGGTCTTCGAACTCCAGGGTGCAGATGGAGTGGGTCACGCCTTCGATGGCATCCGACTGACCGTGGGTGTAGTCGTAGCTCGGGTAGATGCACCACTTGTCGCCGGTCTGGTGGTGATGAGCGTGGCGGATGCGGTAGAGGATCGGGTCGCGCAGGTTCATGTTCGGCGAGGCCATGTCGATCTTCGCGCGCAGGGCACGGGCGCCGTCCGGGAACTCGCCGGCTTTCATGCGGGCGAACAGGTCGAGGTTCTCGTCCACCGGGCGATCACGGAACGGGCTGTTCTTGCCCGGCTCGGTGAGGCTGCCGCGGTATTCGCGGGCCTGCTCCGGCGAAAGGTCGTCGACGTAGGCCTTGCCGGCCTTGATCAGCTCGACGGCCCAGTCGTGCAGCTGGTCGAAATAGTTGGAGGCGTAGCGCTCCTCCCCTGCCCACTTGAAGCCCAGCCACTCGACATCGGCCTTGATCGCGTCGATGTATTCCTGGTCTTCCTTGGCGGGGTTGGTGTCGTCGAAACGCAGGTTGCAGGCGCCACCGAATTCCTCGGCCAGACCGAAGTTCAGGCAGATGGATTTGGCGTGGCCGATGTGCAGGTAGCCGTTGGGTTCCGGCGGGAAGCGCGTGATGATCGTGGCGTGCTTGCCGCTGTCCAGGTCGGCTTGGACGATCGGACGCAGGAAGTTGGCGGCTGCGGTGCTGGCTTTGGGATCGACGGTGGGCTTGCTCATGATGTCCTTAGGTACGAATACGCGGCGTAGAGCTGACTTCGGGTCTCGCGAGCTAGAGCCAGGCAAGGCGAAATCGGCTGAAGACGCGCAGTTTACGATGTGTAACTGAGCAGTCTGAGGCCGATTTCAACGCGGCATGGCCGATGCGCAGCAGACCCGAGAAGGGTAGGCCGGTCAAATCAAAGCCCGTATGATAGCGAACCCGTCAATCCCCTGACAGCCGCAAAGCGACCAGGCGTGACGATAAGGCACGAAAGCGCGGCCCCCGCCGCTGCCGTGCCGTTCCATGCCACCCGCCTTGCCCGAACCTCGAGAGTGAATCCCATGATCAAGCTGCACACCAACCACGGCGTCATCACCCTGGAACTGTTCGACGATAAGGCCCCGGAAACCGTGGCCAACTTCAAGGAATACGTGAAAAACGGTCATTACGACGGCACCGTGTTCCACCGCGTGATCAGCAACTTCATGATCCAGGGCGGCGGTTTCGAGCCGGGCATGAAGCAGAAGCCGACCCGCGCGCCGATCAAGAACGAAGCCAACAACGGCGTGGCCAACAAGGTCGGCACCGTGGCCATGGCCCGTACCATGGAGCCGCACTCGGCCTCCGCACAGTTCTTCATCAACGTCTCCGACAACAGCTTCCTCAACCACAGCGCGCCGACCGTGCAGGGCTGGGGCTACGCGGTGTTCGGTGAAGTGGTCGAAGGCATGGACGTGGTCAACAAGATCAAGGCTGTAGCCACCACCATGAAGTCGGGCCACCAGGACGTGCCGGTGGACGACGTGATCATCGAGAAGGCCGAGATCGTCTGACAGACCGACGAAAAAACTACTGCGCTAGGCTATGCAGCGTTGCGGCCGCTCTCGGAATGCTCATTTACCGCTCGTAAACTGCGCTTCCTCGAGCAGCCGCGCCTTGCCTAGCCGTCGCTCGCTACCTTTTTCATCGGTCTGCTGAATGATCCTGCTGATCTCAGATCTGCACCTGGAAGAACAACGCCCGGACATCAGCCGGGCGTTTGTGCATTTCCTCGCCGAACGGGCGCCCCAGGCGGAGGCCCTGTACATCCTCGGCGACTTTTTCGAAGTGTGGATCGGTGACGACGCGATGTCGCCGTTCCAGCACGACATCGCCCGCGCCCTGCGCCAGTTGAGCGACAGCGGCACGCGCGTGTACCTGATGCACGGCAACCGCGATTTCCTCATCGGCCAGGCGTTCTGCCGCGAAGCCGGGTGCACCCTGCTCAAGGACCCCAGCCTGATCCAGGTCGGCGGCGAGCCGGTGCTGCTGATGCACGGCGACAGCCTGTGCACCCTGGACGTCGGCTACATGAAGCTGCGCCGCGTGCTGCGCAACCCGCTGACGCTGTTCATTCTGCGCCACCTGCCGCTGGCCACGCGGCACAAGCTGGCGCGCAAGCTGCGCAACGAAAGCCGCGCGCAGACACGGATGAAGGCCAGCGAGATCGTCGACGTGACGCCCGAGGAAGTGCCGAAGGTGATGGCTGCCTTTGGCGTGCGCACGCTGATCCACGGCCATACCCACCGCCCGGCGACCCACACGCTGGACGTCGACGGCCAGCCGGCGCAGCGCATCGTCCTCGGCGACTGGGACAAGCAGGCCTGGGCTCTGCAGATCGACGACAACGGCTACCGGCAAGCGCCCTTCGCCCTTTGAGCGCCGCACTGTACGTACTCTGACGTAGTGCCTGCGCGGCCCACTCGGACCATGATGAGCGCGCATCCTTCCGGGCAGCACGGAGCCGAGCACGCCATGTACCCCATCGAAAGCCTGTATCGCTACCCCGTCAAAGGGCTCTCCGCTGAAGCACTGCAGGCGGTGACGCTGCAGGCCGGCCAGGCCTTCCCGCTGGACCGCCAGTTTGCCATCACCAACGGCGCCTGGGAGTTCCAGGCCGAGGGCTACAGCCCGCGACCGAAGACCGACTTCCTGGTGCTGGTGAATCTGGAACAGCTGGCCGAATACCACAGCGACTACGACGCCGCGCGCAACGTACTGACCCTGCGCAGCCCGGACGGCATCGAACACCCGTTCAACCTCGGCCTGGAAGCCGACCGGCAGGCACTGGCGGGCATCTTCCAGCGCCGCTTCAGTGAACGCCTCAAGGGCACCCCGCAGGTGGTCGAGGCCGAAGGCATCCGCTTCACCGATGTCAGCGTGATCTCGGAACCGATGATGAATGCCATCTCGCTGATCAACCTGGCCTCGGTCGAGGCCTTCGCCGCGGACATCGGCGCCGAGGTCGACCCGATGCGCTTTCGCGCCAACGTCTACTTCCGCACGCAAACGCCGTGGGAGGAGCTGGACTGGGTCGGCCGCGAGGTGCGCATCGGCGAGGCCGTGGGCACGGTGGTGCTGCGCACGCGGCGCTGCGTGGCGACCAACGTCAACCCGGGCACTGCGGTGCGCGACCTGAGCATTCCCAAGTCGCTGATGCAGCTCTACGGGCACCCGGACATGGGCGTGTACATCGAGCTGCAGCGTGGCGGCCAGGTGCGCGTCGGCGACCCGCTGCAGCTGCTCTGAATCCAGCCGGAACCCGCCGAACGCGGCGCCGCGAGAGGCGCTGCACACGGCGGCACAGTGCCACTTGACGGGCCTTGCGGCCATCCGCAGCATGCGCGCACCTTTTTTGCAGTCAAGGAGCGATCATGCCATTCACCAAGGAACAACTCTTCAAGTACCTGGGCGCGCCCGCCCTCCTCGCCGCCATCGGCTTCGTCCTGTTCAACGGCGTGTTCTTCTACAACGAAGCCGGTTTCGCCACTCACGTGCGGACCATCTTCGGCGAGGAAAAGGTGGTCGATGACGTCGGCTACGCGACCAAGTGGTTCGGCCGCGCAACCCCGTGGAAAAAAGCCCTGAGCGTGCAATCGGTGCTCACCGAGGCGCTAGCCATCGACGATACCAGCGACAACGACTCGCTCGGCGCCACCATCGAAGCCTTCCCCATCGTGTTTCTCGGCAACGTCGACGCCAAGGTCGAGTCCTCGGCGCGCTTCCGCCTGCCAGCCGGCGAGCAGTTCCTGAAGATCGCTCAGGAGTACCGCAACCCGGAAAACTTCATCAAGACCGCGCTGGTTCCGGCGATCAAGGAAACCCTGCAGGCCACCGCCTCGCTGATGAGCGCCGACGACTTCTACGCCGGTGCGCGTAGCGAGTTCGCCGCCGAGTTCGAGAACCAGCTCAATGACGGCCTGTACCTGATCAAGCGCCGCGAGATCCGCAGCGCCCGTGGCCACCAGCCGGCGCAGACGGCGATCCTCCAGGCGGGTAGCGAACAAGGCACCTTCGGCGACAACAACGTCAGCCAGTTCATCACCGAGAAGGTCCTCGACAGCAAGGGCCTGCCGGTGCGCAAGCAGCAGCAGTTCCGCAAGTACGGGGTGGAAGTGGTCGAGGCGCGCATCACCAACGTCGATCCCAACCCGCAGTACAAGCAGCGCATGGTCAAGGTCCAGCAGGCGCTGGCCGAGCTGGCCGTGGCGCGGCAGAACCGCCTGAAGGAAGAGGAAGAGAAGCTGCTGGTGACCGCCCGCGGCGAGAAGGAAGTGGAAGCGCGCCGCCAGGAAACCCTGCGCGACCAGATCGAGCGCACCACCCAGGCGGAAACCGAGAAGCAACTGGCGCGGATCAACGCCGAGCGCGAAAAGGGCCGTGCCGAGATCGAGAAACAGACCGCCGAACTGCTGCGCGACAAGGCCTCGATCACCAGCCAGGCGACCAAGATCACCGCCGACGCCGAAGCCTATGCACGCAAGGCCGTGATCGAGGCGGACGGCGCGCTGCAGCCCAAGCTTGATGCCCTGGTGGCGATCAACAAGGTCTGGGCCGAAGCCGCCGCGCAGGCGCCGGTACCCAGCGTGATGATGGCCGGTGGCGGCGACAAGAGCGCCACCAGCCGCCAGGACGAGATCGGCCAGTTGATGGGCGTGCTCGCCACCAAGGCCGCCCGTGACCTGTCGCTGGACCTGCAGGTCAAGCAATAAGCGCCTGACCTGAGACACGGCCGGAAGCACGACGCCCCGCCATCGCGGGGCGTTTTTGTTGCGGACGCCAAATTTTCGATCGTTCCTACGCTCCGCGTGGGAATGCATCCAAGGACGCTCCGCGTCCGCTCGACTCATAGTCTGGGCCCAACACCGTGTGGCGCAGAGCGCCACCAACGGCATTCCCACCCAGAGCGTGGGAACGAGCAACGCTCCCCGTGTGGGAACGATCGATCAACAACCATGAGCATCCGGTAGAAAGACGAACGCCCCGCAATGGCGGGGCGTTTCGTTGATGCGGGGGCGTCTAGCTATCAGCTACGCGCGCGTTCCGCATTCCGCAGGGCCTTGATCTGGTCATGGTTGCGCAGCACGCCGTCGTACTGGCGCTGCACCACGGCGCGGATTTCCGGCGACAGATGGGTTTCTTCCAGGGCTTCCTTGTAGTGCTTCTTGGCGACGTCTTCGCCACGCTCGCACTCGTTGAGGATGGCCTCTTCGTCCTTGCCGGTCACCAGCGACTTGAGGTCGACCCAGCGACGGTGCAGGTCACCGCCGACGCTGGTGCTGTCCTCCGGGTTGCCGCCCAGTTCCAGAACGATGCGCTGCAGTTCGGCAGCCGCTTGGCCACAACGTTGCGAGCGATCCAGGAACAAGGTTTTCAGGTCGGGACGCTTCACGTCCTCGGCGCAGACCTTGAAGCCGGCTTCGCCGTCCTTGCTGGTCTCGATGAGGTTGTTCAGGGTCTTGATGGTGTCTTTCACATTGTCCGGGGTAGTCACTTGTCGCTCTCCTATATCGACGCCACGGTCCTCGGATGAGGTACTGCGCGTCGAGCGCTAGATTGATAGTTCGGCGCCACTTCTTCCGTCTGGCGCTTATGAATTCCGACGTGGCGGCTGCGAACTTCGTTCAACCAATTCGCCGAGTGGCACGCTGGCGCAGCGAATGACGTAGCGAAACGCCGCATGCAACCGGCAGCCTCACGGCTGCCAGAGGGTCTTCTCGCCGCTGAGCTTGTGGTCGAGAAAACTCGCCGCGCTGATCAGCGCCAGGTGGCTGAGCGCCTGTGGCGTGTTGCCCAGGTGCCGGCCCTGGTGATCGACTTCCTCGGCGAACAGGCCCAGCGGGTTGGCGTAGCGCAGCATCCGCTCGAACGTGAGGTTGGCCTCGCGCACCCGTCCCGCACGCGCCAGGCATTCCACGTACCAGAACGAGCAGGCAACGAACGCGCCCTCTTCCCCCGGTAAACCATCGTCGTTGCTGTAGCGGAACACCCTGCTATCGCGCACCAGCTCGTGCTCGATGGCCTCCAGGGTGGAGAGCCAGCGCGGATCGGTGGCGCCGACGAAGCGCATCAGCGGCATCAGCAACATCGAGCCGTCGAGGTGGGTGGAGCCGCTGTGCTGTACGAAGTGGCCGCGCTCGGCGTCCCAGAAGTTGCTCCAGATGTCGTCGTGGATGGCCTGGCGCGTGGTGTCCCAGCGCTCGAACGGCGCCGGCAGGGAGCGCTTGAAGGCCAGGCGCAACGCACGGTCAAGCGCCACCCAGCACATCAGCCGCGAGTGCAGGAAGTGTTGCGGCTCGTCGCGGATTTCCCAGATGCCGACGTCCTTCTCCTGCCAGGTCGCACAGACCTCGTCGACTACCGCCGTGACATGCTGCCAGCCTTCGTAGGAAATCGCCTCGCCGTACTTGTTGGCCAGGTACACCGCATCGAGCAGCTCGCCGAAGATGTCCAGCTGCACCTGGGTGTGCGCCTCGTTACCGATGCGCACCGGCCGCGCGCCACCATAGCCGGCGAGGTGGTCGAGGTCCTCTTCCGGAAGCTCCACGCGGCCATCGAGGCCGTAGAGGATGTGCAGCTTGGTCGGGTGGTGGCAGCAGTCGTCGACGCGCCCGCGCACCCAGCGCATGAAGTGGTTGGCCTCGTCGACGAAGCCCAGGCGCATGAACGCGTAGACGGTGAAAGAGGCGTCGCGAATCCAGGTGTAGCGGTAGTCCCAGTTGCGCTCGCCGCCCGGGGTTTCCGGAAGGCCGAAGGTGGCGGCGGCGACGATCCCGCCCGCCTTGCGCGAGGTCAGCAGTTTCAGCGCCAGGGCCGAGCGGCTGACCATTTCCCGCCAGCGCCCGCGGTAGTTGGAAGCGCCGATCCAGTTGCGCCAGAACGCCAGTGTCTCGTCCAGGCACAGCACATCCTCGCTGGCATCGCCCAGGGGATCGTCCACCGCGCCAAGCACGCAGACCATCTGCTCGCCCTCGCCCAACTCGAACTCGGCCAGGGCGCCATGCTCCTGCACCTGCAACGCGCGGGTGCAGGACAGGCGCAGCGTCGGCTGCCCGTGTGCCTCGAACCACACATCGTCCTCATGCAGGCTGGCCTCGGTCTGCGCGCGGCCATAGTCGTGCCGTGGTCGGCAGTACAGGCGAATCCGCGCGCGACCGTGGGCCACGCGAATGATGCGGATCAGCCGTGGCATGGCCTCGGCGGTGGCGTTGATGGGCATGAAGTCGGTCAGCTCGACGATCGCCTCGCGGTCGATCCAGCTGGTGCGCAGCACGTTGCTATCAGGCAGGTAGAGCTGCTCGCGACGCGCCTCGGGCAGGTCCGGGGCGAGCTGGAAGATGCCGGCCTCGGGGGTGTCGAGCAAGGCTGTGAAGATCGATGGGCTGTCGAATTCCGGCCAGCAGCAGAAGTCGATACAGCCGGTGTCGGCGACCAGGGCGGCGCTGCGCATGTCGCCGATGATGCCGTGGGCCTCGATGGGGTTCTGCGCCGCCGCGCGCCAGTCAGCCATTGTCGCGAAACCCCGGATACAGGGTCATGCCGCCGTCGATGAACAGCGTCGCGCCGTGTACGTAGTCGGAGGCGTCGGAAGCCAGCCAGACCACCGCATTGGCCACATCCTCGACCTCGCCGATGCGGCCACAGGGAATCAACTCCAGCAGCTTCTTGCCGGCTCCGCCCTGGGTGGTGTCCGCGTTGATATCGGTGCGAATCGCCCCCGGCGCGATGCCGTTGACGCGGATGCGCTGGTGACCGACCTCCTGCGCCACGCTGCGCATGAGCAGGTCGACACCGCCCTTGGAGGCCGCGTAATTGACGTGCCCGGCCCAGGGAATGCGCTGGTGCACGGAACTCATCTGGATGATCTTGCCTAACGCGCGGGACACCGCCGGGCGCACCTGCTGGCGCTGGAACTGGCGCACCGCGGCGCGCACGCAGAGGAACTGGCCGGTGAGGTTGACGTCGATGACGGTGCGCCAGTCGTCCAGGCTCATTTCGGTAAGCGCGGCGTCCTGCTGCAGGCCGGAATTGGCCAGGAGGATGTCCAGGCGGCCAAAGGTCTCGATGGTCTTGGCGAACAGTCGTGCGACGTCGTCTTCGCGGGAAACGTCGGCGCCCACGGCGATGGCCTGGCCGCCGCCGTCTCGGATTTCAGCCGCCAGGCTCTGTGCGCTTTCGCCGTCTGAGTGGTAGTTGATCACCACGGCGGCACCGGCCTCGGCCAGGCCTCTTGCCGAACCGGCACCGAGACCCGAACTGCCGCCCGTGACCAAGGCGACCTGCTGCTTGAGAGAGATGTGCATGTGCGTGTTCCACTGCGTGCTGGGCTTGTAGAAGCTGACTGGCACGGGTGGTGAGAGTTCATGCGGGAGGCGGCAGCGAGATACCGCGAAATGTTGCGTGGATAGACACAGAACCGGGTGCACGCTGCCAACTACGTAGGGTGCGCCACGCACACCACAATCCACACGATCCGCCCGGTGCGCACCGCGCGCCCTAAGGCCGGCCCGCAAATACGCGAGGCAAAAAAAACCGGCCCATACCTGAGGTGTGGGCCGGCAAAGCACTATCGGGTCGTGCGTGGAGCCCTGCTAGCAGAGCGGCAAACGCGCCTGGACGACCGGCCAGGCGCGCCGTATGCGGTCAATCAGATGTGCGCGTCCTGGTATTCCTTCTCGGACTCGTCGAAACGCTTGGTCATGGCCGCGGATGGCGCATTGCCGATGCGGCTGAAGACCAGGATGCCGATGGTGGCGAAGATGAAGCCCGGGATGATTTCGTACAGGCCCAGACCAATCCAGTTCTTCCACACCACCACGGTCACGGCACCGATCAGCATGCCGGCCAGCGCGCCGTTGCGGGTCATGCCTTTCCACAGTACCGAGAGCAGCACCACCGGGCCGAACGCCGCGCCGAAGCCGGCCCAGGCGTAGGACACCAGGCCCAGCACCTTGCTTTCCGGGTTGGAGGCGATAGCGATGGCGATCAGGGCGATCAGCAGGACCATGCCACGGCCGACCCAGACCAGTTCGGTCTGGCTGGCGTTCTTGCGCAGGAAGGCCTTGTAGAAGTCTTCAGTCAGGGCGCTGGAGGAAACCAGCAGCTGGCAGCTCAGGGTGCTCATCACCGCAGCCAGAATCGCCGAGAGAATGAGACCGGCAACCCACGGGTTGAACAGGATCTTGGTCAGCTCGATGAACACGCGCTCACCGTTCTCGGTCACCGGGCCGGCCAGTGCCGGGTTGTTGGCAAAGTAGGCGATACCGAAGAACCCTACGGCCACGGCGCCGCCTAGGCAGAGGATCATCCAGGTCATGCCGATGCGGCGCGCAGTCGGAATCGACTTGACCGAGTCGGCCGCCATGAAGCGCACCAGGATGTGCGGCTGGCCGAAGTAGCCCAGGCCCCAGCCCATCAGCGAGATGATCGCGACGAAGGACAGGCCGCGGAACATGTCGAAGTTGGCCGGATTCACCTGTTCGATGGTCTGCATGGCCGCGCCGAAATCGCCCAGGGCGAGAATGACGAACACCGGCGTGATCAGCAGCGCAAAAATCATCAGCGTGGCCTGCACGGTGTCAGTCCAGCTCACGGCCAGGAAGCCACCGATGAACACGTAGACGATGGTGGCCGCGGCGCCGACCCACAGGGCGGTGTCATAGGACAGGCCGAAGGTGCTTTCGAACAGACGCGCACCAGCGACCACGCCCGAGGCGCAGTAGATGGTGAAGAACACCAGAATCACCAGCGCGGAGAGGATACGCAGCAGCTTGCTGGTGTCTTCGAAGCGGTGGGTGAAGTAATCCGGCAGGGTCAGCGCGTTGTTGTTGTGCTCGGTGTGCACACGCAGGCGACCGGCAACGAAAAGCCAGTTGAGCCAGGCACCGATGATCAGGCCGATGGCAATCCAGCTTTCCGAGATACCGGCGATGAAGATGGCGCCCGGCAGGCCCATCAGCAACCAGCCGCTCATGTCGGAGGCACCGGCGGACAGCGCAGTCACGAAGCTGCCCAGGCTGCGACCGCCCAGGATGTAGTCGGAGAAGTTCTTGGTCGCGCGATAGGCGATGAAGCCGATCAACACCATGGCGGCGATGTACACCACGAAGGTGATCAGCATCGGGTTACTTGCGGTCATTGGGGGATACCCTCTCGTTTGTTTTTATGGCTCGTATTGTTATCGCCGCGGTGGGTTATCCGCGGCACGGCTGGCAAATCCACCCGCTTGTGGCGGGATCGTCACGACGGGCCCCGCAAGAGGCGCCGCCATCAACAAGGTTGGCCGTTGTCCCTCGGCCGCGCCACTTTCATCCTGAAGGTGGTCGGGATGAGCTCCCCTCATCCCTGCCCTCGCCCTTGTGGAGCGAGGACACGTTGCATGGTGCTTTACTCGGCGTCGTTCAACGACAGCAGCGAAGCGTTGCCGCCCACCGCCGTGGTGTTGGTCGAGGTGGTGCGTTCGTTGGCGAAACGCAGCAGGTAGCTCGGGCCGCCGGCTTTCGGGCCGGTGCCGGACAGGCCGCAACCGCCGAAGGGCTGCACGCCGACCACCGCACCGATCTGGTTGCGGTTGACGTACAGGTTGCCGACACGGGCCCGGGCTTCGATGCGCTGTGCGGTTTCCTCGTTGCGGCTGTGCACGCCGAGGGTCAGGCCATAGCCGGTGGCATTGATCGCGGCGACGACCTTCTCCAGGTCCGCCGCCTGGAAGCGCACCACGTGCAGCACCGGGCCGAAGTTCTCTTTCTTCAGTTCGTGGATACCACCGATCTCGAACGCTACCGGGGCGATGAAGTGACCATTGAGGCCGGCCGGCAGGGTGGCTTCGGCGATCAGCTTGCCTTCACCCTTGAGCTGGGCGATGTGCGCCAGCAGGCCGGACTTGGCTTCCTCGTCGATTACCGGGCCGACGTCGCTGACGCGCTGGTGGGTCGGGCCGACGTTGAGTTCGGCCATCGCGCCCTTGAGCAGGTCGAGCACGCGCTCGGCGATGTCGTCCTGCACGTAGAGCACGCGCAGGGCCGAGCAACGCTGGCCGGCGCTGGTGAAGGCGGAGGCCACGGCATCCTTGACCACCTGCTCGGGCAGCGCGGTGGAGTCGACGATCATGGCGTTCTGGCCGCCAGTCTCGGCGATCAGTGCGGCAATCGGGCCCGGCTTGTCGGCCAGCTGACGATTGATGATGCGCGCGGTGTCGGTGGAACCGGTGAAGCACACGCCGGCGACGCGGGCATCGCGACAGAACACGCCGCCGAGGGTGGCACCGTCGCCCGGCAACAGGGCGAACACGTCTTTCGGCAGGCCGGCTTCGAACAGCAGGTCGGCAGCGCGGGCGGCGATCAGGCTGGTTTGCTCGGCCGGCTTGGCCAGCACGCAGTTACCGGCAACCAGTGCGGCGCTGATCTGGCCCAGGTAGATGGCCAGCGGGAAGTTCCACGGACTGACGCAGGCGAAAATGCCGCGGCCTTCGTGGAACAGCTCGTTGCGCTCGCCGGTCGGCCCCTGCAGTTCTTCACGGCCCAGACGCAGGCGCGCCTGTTGGGCGTAGTAGCGGCAGAAGTCGACGGCTTCGCGGACCTCGTCGATGCCGTCCTGCAGCGATTTGCCGGCTTCCAGGGTACACAGCGCCATCAGCTCGGCGCGGTGGGTTTCCATCAGGTCGGCAACGCGGTCGAGGATCGCCGCACGATCGTCGACCGGGGTGGCGTTCCAGCGCGGCCAGGCGGCGCTGAGCACGTCGAGGGCGGTGGCAGCCTGCTCGGCGCTGGCGAACTGCACGCTGCCGACGACCTTGGCGAGGTCATAGGGGCAGCGCACGTCCTGCGCGGCACCGGTGAGTTTCTGCCCGTTGATGACCGGGGCGGCCTGCCAGGTCTTGCCCAGGTTGGCGTTGAAGTCGGACTCGAGGTCGGCCCATTGGCTCTGGATGTTCATGTTGATGCCCTGCGAGTTTTTCCGCGCCGCGCCAAACAGCGCCAGCGGGTGGGGGATTCTGTCATTGCCGAGGGTTTTGAACTTGCGCAGCTGCGTCACCGGGTGATCAATCAGCGACTCGACCGGCACGCTCGGGTCGACCAGCTGGTGCACGAACGAGGAGTTGGCACCGTTCTCCAGCAGGCGACGCACCAGGTACGGCAGTAGGTCCTTGTGCGCGCCGACCGGGGCGTAGATGCGCACGTTGCGGCCATGCTTCTCGAGCACGGTGTCGTACAGCGCATCGCCCATGCCGTGCAGGCGCTGGAACTCGAAGTCACGCACTTCGCCGGATTCGGCCTTGGCCGCATCGGCCATGCTCAGGATGCAGGTGACGGTGTGTGCGTTGTGGCTGGCGAACTGCGGGTAGATCACGCCGCGGGTGTGCTCGGAGAGCAGGTAGCGGGCACAGGCGATGTACGAAGTGTCGGTGCCTTCCTTGCGGGTGAATACCGGGTAACCCAGCGCGCCCTGGACCTGGCACTGCTTGATCTCGCTGTCCCAGTAGGCGCCCTTGACCAGACGCAGCGGCATCTTGGCACCGAGTTCCTTGCCCAGCAGGGTCAGCCACACCAGCACCGGCAGGCAACGCTTGGAGTAGGCCTGGACCACCAGACCGAACTCGCCCCAGCCGGCGATGGCCGGGTCGCGCATGAGCTTTTCGTACAGCTCCAGGGACAGCTCGAGGCGGTCCGCTTCCTCGGCATCGACCGAGATGCCGACGTCCAGCGCGCGGGCACGGATGGCCAGCTCACGGACGTTGGCGAACAGCTCGGTTAGTACGCGCTCGCGCTGTGCCACTTCGTAGCGTGGGTGCAGGGCGGAGAGCTTGATCGAGATCGACGGGCGCGGGCCGGGACCGACCTGCGGCTCCTTGCCGACCGTGTCGATGGCCTTGCGATAGTCGCTCATGTACTTCTCGGCGTCGTCGGCGGTCAGCGCCGCTTCACCGAGCATGTCGAAGGAATAGGTGTAGCCCTGCTCGCGCTGCGGACGACCGTTCTTCAGCGCTTCGCTGATGGTGCGGCCGAGGACGAACTGCTTGCCCATGAGCTTCATGGCCTGGTTCATCGCGGCGCGGATCACCGGCTCGCCGGAACGCTTGATCAGGCGACCGAGGATGTTCTTCGGACGGCCATCGGCAGTTTCCGGGTCGACCACCTTGCCGGTCATCACCAGGCCCCAGGCGGCGAAATTGACCAGCACGTTGTCACTCTGGCCGAGGTGGCGTTCCCACTCGGCGGCATTGAGCTTGTCGCGAATCAACGCATCGGCCGTGGCGGCATCCGGCACGCGCAGCAGCGCTTCCGCCAGACACATCAGCATCAGCCCTTCGTGGGTGTCGAGGCTGTACTGGCGCAGCAGGGCGTCGAGGGTGTCCTCGGCGTTGTCGCGGCTGCGCACGTCTTCGATCAGGTGACGCGCCTTGGCGCTGATGGCGTCGATGCCACTGGCACCGGGGTCGGCGAGCTGCAGCAGCTCGGTGAGATAGGCGGCCTCGTCGACAGCGTAGTTGGCGCTGATGACGGGAAAGAACTCGGCGGCAGTCTTGTTGAGAAAGTCGCCCTGCAAGACGTGACTGGCTTTGAACATCACGCCCCTCCTCTTTTTGAGACTGTTGTTTTCGGTCTAGCCCATTACCAAGGCGCTGCAAGAACGAATGGTTCTATGCAGGCGGCGCGGCGGGATGCGGGACTCTAGTGACAGGGGGGTGACAGGTTCTTGCGGGAAACTCTGGAGTTTTTGCGAAAACCTCCGGGAGGCGGAACTTAATCAATACGCGCGTTTGAATTTACCACGCCGAAGAATACGCGCTGCGAGGCCCTGGCACGGGGGACCTGGCGCGGCGCAGGGGGCGTGGAGGATGACGGATCGGGGTGCACGGGGAGGCAGCAAAAAGTCCGCTGCGTTTGTCGATTTAGGCCGCTGATCGGCCTGAACGAACGTCCTGCGTGGCGCCGTCGGGCGCATCGCACGAGCGTTGCATTATGTGACCGAACGCACCCCGCTAGCGCTCGATCACCTGCCCGCGCATCGGTGCCAGACGGGCAATCAGGCGGTTCTGCGTCGGCACAGGGATGCCTTGCGCATCCATCGAGTCGATGAGGTTTTCCACCAGCGCATTGAAGTCGCTGCGGGTCAGGTTCAGGCCCTTGTGGCCCTCTTCCATGGTCTCACCCTTGTATACGCAGGGACCGCCGGCGATCACACAGAACTTCTCCACCAGGCGGTCACGCAGCAGGTCGATGTCGACGCGCTGGAAGTGCGCGACGATGCGTTCGTCGCGCGCCACGTTGAGCAGCATGCCTTCGACGATGCGGGTGATGCCCGGCTGCTCGCCGAGCGAGCGGTACAGGCTGTCGTCCGTGGCGCTGGGCGTGGCACAGGCCGTGAGCACGAGACACAGGGCAATCAGCAGGCCGCGCATGTCAGAAGCTCCCCTGGATGGACAGGTAGGCACCGTCCTGATTGTCCAGGCCGGCGATCTCGCCCAGCCGCGCGTAGGCCAGGACCACGGCCAGGTGTTTGTTGGGGAAGTAGCCGACGAACACGTCGGACCAGTCGCTCTCGCCGGCGAAGGACAGGTTGTCCGGCTTCTCACGGTACTCCACGCCCACCGCCCAGCGCGGGTTGAGCAGCACCGCCAGCGAGCCTTCCTTTAGCACCGAATGACGGTCGCGGCGGTCGCCGCCGAAACCAAGCAGGCCCTGCTCGTTGGCGCGGCTGTAGCGCAGGTTGCCGTTGACCAGCAGGTTGTAGCCGAAGGCGCCGCCGAGGAACAGGCGGCTGGCGGCCAGGTAGGCCTCGGTGTCTTCGTCACGTTGCGCACCGATCAGGTTGGGCACGAAGAAATCCTTCTGCCGCTTGTGTTCGATGCCCAGCGAAACCTGCGGCAACTGGTCGTAGATCAGGTCACCGAACAGGCGCACCTTGAGGCCGAGAATGTCCTGACTGAGCGTGTTCGGCAGGCTCAGGTCTCGCGCCAGGGTGCCGAGGTCGAAGCGCTGACGGGCATAGGACAGCTCGATGCGGTTGCCGTAGGACGCCGCCACGCCGCCGACATCCAGGCGGTAGTCACCGGTTTCCACACGGGTGACGAAGGCCGTCGCCCCCCACTCGCCCTGCTCGCCGTAACCGGCCAGCACCGCCCACGGCACGATGCCGCCGCCGGCCGCTCCGTCGATACTGGTCGCCCCGCCCGTGGCGAGCAGGCGCCCCTGGTCGGCCTGCACCCAGGCTGGCAACAGTGAACAGAGCAACAACAGGGAGGCAGGCAGTAACGCGCGGGGCATCGTCGAGTTCCTCAGGGTCAATGGGCCGTGGCCAGTGAGGTGACAAGGGGTTGCGCCATCCAGGCCTCGAAGGCCTGTGCCGGCAGCGGCCGGCTGATCAGGTAGCCCTGCGCGGTGTCGCAGTTCCAGCGTTTCAGCAGGTCGAGGTTGTGGGCGTATTCGACGCCTTCGGCGACCACACGCAGGCCGAGGCTGTGACTCATCTCGATGGTCGAGCGGACGATCACGGCGTCGTCGCTCTCGGCATCCAGCTCGCGGATGAACGACTGGTCGATCTTCAGCTCCTGTACCGGCATGCGCTTGAGCTGCGCCAGCGAGGAGTAGCCGGTGCCGAAGTCGTCCACCGACAGGTGAATACCGCAATCGCGCAGGCCATGCAGCACCTCCAGAGCACGGGTCGGGTCCTGCATCATCGCGCTCTCGGTGATCTCGAACACCAGTTGCCCGGCATCCACGGTGTGCTGCGCGAGCAGCGCGCTGACCCGCTCGACCAGGCCGAGGCTGACCAGATCGTCGGCGGAGATGTTCAGCGAGACCTGCATGTGCAGGCCGCGCGCGTTCCATTCCTCGAGCTGGCGCAGCACATCCTCGATAACCCAGTTGGTGAGGAGCTGGATACTGCCAGTACGCTCGGCCAGGGGGATGAACTCGCCCGGCGACACCATGCCGTACTGCGGATGATTCCAGCGCAGCAGCGCTTCGGCCTCGCGTACCTTGCCGGCGCGGATGTCGAGCTTCGGCTGGTAGTGCAGCAGCAGCTCACCGTGCAGCGCGGCGTAGCGTAGGTCGCGCACCAGATTGATCTGGCGCAGGTGAGCCGCGTCGCGGCCCTCCTGATAAAGCTGCAGGCGGCCGGGCAACTGGGTGGCGTCCTGCATGGCGATGGCCGCGCGGCGCAGCAGCTCGTCGGCGGTGGCACCGTCGGCGGGGAAGCTGGCGATACCGATGGCGCAGTCCAGGCTGATATCCAGGCTGCCGACCTTCATCGGCTTGAGCAGCAGTTGCTGCAGTTTGTCCGCCGCGGCGATGGCGCTGTCGCTGTCACAGTTCTCCAGCAGCATCAGCATCTCGTCGGCGACCAGGCGGGCCAGGGTGTCACCGGGGCGCAGCGTCGCCTGCAGGCGGCGGCTGATCTGCTGCAATGCCTGGTCGGCACCGTCGGTGCCACAGCTTTCTCGAATGTTGCGGAAATTGACCATGCCCAGGTGCAGCAACGCGGTCGGGCGCTCGGAGGTGATCGCGCTACCCAGGCGTTCCAGCGCCAGGGTGCGGTTGGGCAGGCCGGTGAGCGGGTCATGCAAGGCGTTGTGCGCCAGCTGCCGCTCCCGCTCGGCGATGCCGTCCTGCATGCTGTTGAAAGCCTTGGCCAGCGCGCCCAGTTCGTCGCCGCGCTGCAACGCGATGGGGGTACGGTAGTCACCCTGGCCAATCCGCCCGGCCGCACCGGCCAGCGCCACCACTGGCTGCGACAGGCTACGCGCGAGCATCAGCGCGCCGAGCAGCGAACCACAGAGCGCGGCGATGGCAATCAGCAGGATGTCATGGTCCAGCGGCGCAAACGCGGCCTCGGCCTGGTCCACCGACTTGTGCAGCAGCGCCAGCACCTGATAGCCGGGGCCGCTGCTCAGGGTCCGCCACTCGCCTAGGTAACGCTGGCCGTCCTGTTCCAGCAGGCGCGTGCCACTGCTCTGCTGCTGCTGGATCTCGTCGCGCAGGCGTTCGTGCAGCACCGCCGGCAAGGTGCTGACCCAGCCATGCGGCTTGCCATCCTCGATCGACACCAGGGTCAGCTCCAGGTGGGTCAGCTCGCGCAGTTCGGCGGCGAAGGCGCTGTCGACATGGAAGCCCATCACCACCCGGGCGATCGGCAGTGGCGCCTTGATGCTCGCCTCGACCAGCAGGTAGACCTCGCCATTGATCGGCAACAACGACACCGGCGCGCCGCTGCGGCCTTGCTCGGCCATCTGCTGGGCCAGGCGCGTGGCTTCGGCAGCATCCACCTGTTCGGCACTGCTGGCCAGCAGGCTGCCGTCGAGGCCAAGCAGCAGGGTCACGTCGGCATTGATCCGCGCACCGTGATTGGCCAGCGCCGAGCCGATGGTGTCGCGGTCACCGCTGGCCACCGCATCCTTGAAGCCGAAGTCGGCGGCGAGCACCTGCACCGCGTCGTGCAACTGCCGCCCGCGCACCTCCAGCAACTGCTCGAAAACCCGTCCGCCGGTACCCAGTTCCTCGCGCAACTGGTTGTGGACGGCCACGCCGGTGGCCGCCTTCACCGCAAAATACAGGGCACTGATCACCACCAGCAGGAGCAGGATCAGGACACTGGCGATACGCGTCTGGAAACTATTGCTGAACGTCACGCGTGGCCTTCTTGAACGCTTCGCCAAAGGCGCTGGGTTTCGGGGTGGACGGCAGCGCGGCAGCGGAGCCGCTCAGCTGTAGTGTAAAGCGCTGCTGCAGCCCCTTCTCGGGTACCACCAGTTGCCCGGCACTCACCGGCAGCATGTTCGCCAGCTGCGGGTGCCACAGCGTGGCCTGGTAGGTGCCGGCCGGCAGGTTGTCGATCTTCAGCTTGCCGCTGTCATCGCTCACCGCAAACCAGGGGTCGTCGGTGACGTAGATGTAGCCGAGCATCCAGTCGTGGATGTTGCAGCCGAGCACCACCAGGCCGGGCTTGTCGAACAGCACCGGCTCGCTCGGTGTGCCCTGGTAGAGGCGCAGCTCGAAGCGCTTGGTCGGCGAGAAGGAATAGACCTGATGACGAACGTTGTCGCTGTTGGGAAAGTGCACCGCAGTACCGCTACGCACGGCGAGCACGGTGGGCGCGAACTGCAGGCTGCGTTGATCCATGATCCCGCTGGCGGCGGCCGGGCCGCCGGCGCCGCCGAGGGTCAGCACGGCATTGCCCAGTGCCTGGCCAGTGGCGTCGACCAGTTCGGCGTCGAGGCTGGCGGCGCTCACGGACATCACGGGAATGGCCAGACAGAAGATGAAACTGAATGCGCGGGACGAAGGCTTGATCATGCGGCGTTCCATTACCCGAATTCGGTACGGGAGAGGTTAGTACACGCCTTCCTGGCAACCTGACTACGAGGTTTTTCAGCAGATTAGCCGAGCCCCCGATGAAGATCACGCAGAAAAAGCCGCCCGCTCAGCAGACGGGAAAAATGCCCGTTCAGGACAGTACATTGCGGTCGAACACATACAACATACTCGCCCCCGGATTGTGCTGCAGCAGGTTCTGCGGGCGCCCCATCTTCGGATAGTTCTTCTCGCCGGTGTCGACGATCCAGCCGCTCTGCTTCATCTTTTCCAGGCGCCCGCGCAGGGTGGTGTGCTGCACTGCCTGGCCCAGGCAAGCCTGGAACGCGGCCAGCGCCTCGGTGACACTGAAGCGCGGGGTCAGCAGGTACAGCGGCAGCGAGGTGTACACCGATTTGCCGGCCAGGCGCTCGGCGGCCTGGACCACCAGCTGCGCGTGGTCGAACGGCAGCGCGCAGCGGCCGGCGCGAACGTCCTCCAGCGCAACGAAACGCAGGTCTTCGCCCTGCCCCGCCGTGCCCGGCTGGAGCAACGCCAGGTAGAACGTGCTCAGCGACCAGCCACGCGGGTCGCGTACGGCGTTACCCACGGTGGCAACCTGCTCCAGGTAGCACGGGCGGATGCGCGCCTTCTCGGCCAGGGCGCGGGTGGCAGCGGCATCCAGATCGTTGTCGGCACAGCGACCGTTGACCAGCACACCGGGCAGCGCCCACTCGCCAGCGAACGGCGCCTGCTCACGGCGGATCAGCAGCAGCTCCAACTCGGCCTGTTCGTTCAGGCGCAGCGCGACGATGTCGACGCCGGCCAGCACTTGCGCACTCATGCCCTCTCCCTTCGTTTCGCAGACTTATTTCATCTTGACGAATAAATCGGTGCATTTCACGCCCTGCAGTGAAAAATGACTTGACGACATATTTCATCAGGTGAAATATGTAGCCATCAAAACGTGGAAAGAGGGAACCCGCATGAAAATCGCCAGCTTCGACGTCGATGCGCAAAAGGGCTTCACGCCGCTGTGCCCGGACGAGCTGCCGGTCGCCGGTGGCGAGCAGATCGCTCCAGCCCTCAACGCACTGGCCAGCCGCGCACACCTGCGCCTGGGCAGCAAGGATGCGCACAGCCCGCACGCTGCCTGGATCGCGCCGAGCCATGCAGAGATGCTCAAGCCGCTGCCGCTGGCCAACGCCGACATCTCCTGGGTCAGCCACTGCGTGCCGGGCACGCCGGGCTTCGAATTGCTCGACGAGCTGCCCGCCCCGCTCGACTACGACTACTTCGTGTGGAAAGGCGTGGAGCCCGACCTGCACCCCTACGGCGCCTGCTACCACGACCTGGCTGAGCGGCGCAGCACAGGCGCCATCGAGTTTCTCCGGCACAATGGCGTGGCACGCGTGCTGGTCGGTGGCCTGGCCCTCGACTACTGCGTGAAGACCACCGCCCTGCAATTGCGCCGGGCCGGCTTTGCGGTCGACGTCTACCTGCCGGCCTGCCGCGCCATCGCCGACGATACGGCCCAGGCGGCCTGCGCCGAGATGCGCGCTGCGGGCATTGCGCTGCACGCCAGCCTCGATGAGCTGGACGCGGCCCTCAACAGCAAGGAACTGGAGAACTGACCATGGGCGAAAGCGTATTTGCCGAGCGCATCGTGCAGAACCTGCTCGATACCGACTTCTACAAGCTGACCATGATGCAGGCGGTGCTGCACAACTACCCCAACGCCGAGGTGGAGTGGGAATTCCGCTGCCGCAACCAGGAAGACCTGACGCCGTACCTGGCCGAGATCCGCTACCAGATCGAGCGCCTGGCGGACATTTCCATTACCGTCGACCAGCTCGCCTTCCTGGAAAAGATCCCGTTCATCAAACCGGACTTCATCCGCTTCCTCAGCCTGTTCCGTTTCAACCTGCGCTATGTGCAGACCAGCGTCGAACAGGGCCAGCTGTGCATCCGCCTGCGCGGGCCGTGGCTGCACGTGATCCTCTACGAGATCCCGTTGCTGGCGATCATCAGCGAGGTGCGCAACCGCTACCGCTACCGCGAGGTGCTGCTGGAGCAGGCCAGCGAGCAGCTCTACCGCAAGCTCGACTGGCTCAAGGGCGAGGCCAGCGCCACGGAGCTGGAAGGCTTCCAGATCGCTGACTTCGGCACCCGCCGGCGCTTCTCCTACCGAGTGCAGGAAGAGATGGTGCACATCCTCAAGCGCGATTTCCCCGGGCGCTTTGTCGGCACCAGCAACGTGCATCTGGCCCGCGAGTTCGACCTCAGGCCAATCGGCACCATGGCGCATGAATGGCTGATGGCGCACCAGCAGCTCGGCCCGCGGCTGATCGACAGCCAGATCGCCGCGCTGGACTGCTGGGTCCGCGAGTACCGCGGCCTGCTCGGTATAGCCCTGACCGACTGCATCACCACCGATGCCTTTCTCAACGATTTCGATCTGTACTTCGCCAAGCTGTTCGACGGCTTGCGTCATGATTCCGGTGACCCGCTGGTGTGGGCCAACAAGGCCATCGCCCACTACGAGAAGCTCGGCATCGACCCCATGAGCAAGACCCTGGTGTTCTCCGACGGGTTGAACCTGGAGAAAGCGCTGAGGCTCTACCGTGCACTTCACGGGCGGATCAACGTAAGCTTCGGCATCGGCACCAACCTGACCTGCGACATTCCCGGCGTCGAGCCGATGAACATCGTGATCAAGATGACCGCCTGCAACGGCCAGCCTGTGGCGAAGATTTCCGACACCCCCGGCAAGACCCAGTGCCTGGACGAGAACTTCGTCAGCTACCTGAAACATGTCTTTCGCGTCCGCGACGCCCAGTGAGGATCCCGAGATGAGCAACCGCCAAGCCGAAATCGCCGCCGCCCTCGACGTGGTGCCCCCTTTCGCCGATGACGCCGCCCTGCAGGCGGAAATCGAACGGCGCAAGGGCTTCATCAAGCAGACCCTGCGCAACGCCGGCCTCAAGGTGCTGGTGCTGGGCATCAGCGGCGGCGTCGACTCGACCACCGCCGGACGCCTGGCGCAGCTGTCCGTCGAGGAGCTGCGCGCCGAAACCGGCGATGCCGACTACCGCTTCATCGCCGTGCGCCTGCCCTACAATACCCAGCACGACGAAGCGGACGCGCAAGCCTCGATGCAGTTCGTCAACGCGGATGAAGAGCAGACGGTGAACATTGCCGACAGCGTGATCGGCCTGCGCGAACACGTCAGCGGCCTCAAAGGGCTCAGTGACGCCCGCCGCGACTTCGTCGTCGGCAACGTCAAGGCGCGTATTCGCATGGTCGCCCAGTTCACCATCGCCAACGCCCACAACGGCCTGGTGATCGGCACCGACCACGCCGCCGAGGCCGTGATGGGCTTCTTCACCAAATTCGGTGACGGCGCCTGCGACCTGGCGCCCCTGAGCGGCCTGGTCAAGGGCCAGGTGCGCGCCATCGGCCGCGCCTTGGGTGCGCCGGACCAACTGGTGCACAAGGTGCCGACCGCCGACCTGGAAGAGCTGCGTCCGGGTAAGCCAGACGAGGACGCACACGGCGTGACCTACGCCGAGATCGACGCCTTCCTGCATGGCCAGCCGGTGAGCGACGAGGCCTACGCGATCATCGTGCGCACCTACGACAACACCCGGCACAAGCGCGAATTGCCACTGGTGCCGTAAGACCAGCGAAGCGCCCCCAGCAGGCTGCGCCGCGCGCACCGATCAGTCCCGCTTCATGGCACCAAGGTGCGCACGGCGCGCCCTACGGCTTCCGCAAAAAAGACCGCGCCCGCTGTGTACTAAGCGGGCGCGGTCTTTTTCATTGCAGCGGCGGGCTAGAAGCTGGCAACCGGCGCGGGCGGCGGCTGATCGGGAATGGTCGGCTCCCCAGGCTCAATCGGCTGGTCCGGCACACCGGGCTCGGCCGGCGAATCGGGATCCGGCTGACCGGGAATGCCGCCGGCCTGCCAGCTGGCACGCCAGTAGATGTCCGCCAGGGTGCTGGCGGCGGTGTCGCGAGATGATGTGGCCATGGGAGGTCTCCGTCGGCGAACGAGCGAGTCAGTCGGTAGAGTCCGCCGGCCGGCAAACAATTCCCCCTGTTTTCGTCCCGCCCGTCCCGCCGGGCGACGCCGCTCAGCGCGGCTGGTTGAACCGCACGCTGATCGATACCAGCACGCGCTGCTCGTCATCATTGCCCAGGCGATAGCTGCTGGGCGGCGCGTAGCCCAGCCACACCTGGCTGCCGTTCTTCAGCACCAGGTCCGAACGCTCGTCGCCACTGCCCTCCAGGCCCACCAGCAGCGGTGTCACCACTTCGCGGTTCTGCCCCAGCCAGAGCTGGTCATCGACGCCGAACTCCAGCGCCGGCCCCTGATACTCGACGGCCTGCAGCCAACCGAGGAACAGGTCTTCGGTGAAGGTCTCCAGCTTCCAGCAGCGCACCTCCTGCAGCACCGCGCCGGCGAACACCAACAGCATCGAATTGCCGTACAGCAGCCCTTCACGGCCATTGCGCAGGGGAATCCGCGCCGTCGGTGCACCCAGGCGCTTGATGAACGCCGCGGGCGTGGCCGTGGGGAACAGGCCGAACACCTCACGCCCGGTCTGCACCATCAGGCGTTCGTCGGCCCGGCTCAGCGGGGTGATGGCCAGGCACAGCAGGAGCAACAGCGCGCGCAACGGGGTCATGGCAATTCCTTTCGCATGGATGAAGAAAACCCGGGCAGAAAAAAGCCGGGATGACCCCGGCTTCGTTCGTGCGGCGCGGATCAGGTCTTCGGCAGGGTCACGCCGGTCTGGCCCTGGTACTTGCCACCGCGGTCGGCGTAGGACACTTCGCAGGCCTCGTCGGACTGCAGGAACAGCATCTGCGCCACGCCTTCGTTGGCGTAGATCTTCGCTGGCAGCGTGGTGGTGTTGGAGAACTCCAGGGTCACGTGGCCTTCCCACTCGGGTTCCAGCGGGGTGACGTTGACGATGATGCCGCAGCGCGCGTAGGTGCTCTTGCCCAGGCAGATGGTCAGCACGTCACGCGGGATGCGGAAGTATTCGACGGTACGCGCCAGGGCGAAGGAGTTCGGCGGAATGATGCACACCGGGCCTTTGACGTCGACGAAGCTGCGCTCATCGAAGTTCTTCGGGTCGACCGTGGCCGAGTGGATGTTGGTGAAGACCTTGAATTCGTCGGCGCAGCGCACGTCGTAGCCGTAGCTGGAGACCCCGTAGGAAATCAGGCGCTCGGCACCTTCGGTGCGCACCTGGCGCTCGACGAAGGGCTCGATCATGCCGTGTTCCTGGGCCATGCGGCGAATCCACTTGTCCGATTTGATGCTCATGGCGGGCGTCGTCCTGATGGCGGTTGAAGAAAAAGCGAGCGCGCATCTTACCGGGAGCCAGTGCCGGGTTCAAAGGCCGCATCCGTCGGCGGCTGGCGGCGTGACGGGCTGCACGTCAGGTCAACTCGGTCAGGGCCTGCTCCAGCGTCTCGAGGAACAGCTGCGCCGCCGTCTGGCTCAGGCACAGCGGCGGACGGATCTTCAACACGTTGGCGTGCAGCCCCGAGGCGCCGATAAGCACGCCACGCAGGCGCAGCGCGTTGACCAGCTGCCGTGCCCGCGCGCCATCGGCCTCGCCGCGCCCGTCGACGATGTCCACGCCGAGGAACAGGCCAACCCCACGCACCTCGCCAAGCACGGCAAAACGCTGTGCCAGGGCCTCCAGGCCCTCCTTGAGCATGCGCCCCACTTGTGCGGCGTTGCGCTGCAGGCATTCCGCCTCGATCACCTCCAGCACCGCCAGGCCCACCGCCGCCGAGACCGGGTTGCCGGCGAATGTATTGAAGTAGCAGGCCTCGCGACCGAAGCGTTCGAGAATATGCGGCTGCGCGGCCAGGCCCGCCAGCGGGTGGCCGTTGCCCATCGGCTTGCCCATGGTCACCAGGTCCGGCACCAGGGCGTGACGCTGGAAGCCCCACATATGGCTGCCGGTGCGGCCGAAGCCGGGCTGCACCTCGTCGGCGATGAACAGGCCGCCGGCCTCGCGCACCGCTGCCACCGCCTCGGCTAGAAAGCCCGGCGGGTCGGCGAACACACCGTCGCTGGTGAACAGGGTGTCGACCAGCAGCGCCGCCGGGCGAATGCCGCAGCGCTGCATGTCCGCCAGGGCAGCGCGTACCTCCGCGGCGAACTCGCGGCCAACCCGCGCCGGGTCGGCCACATCGTGCCGCGGCGGCGCTACCACCCGGACATCGCGGCCCAGCGCCACGTACTCGCCCATCGCCGGCGACAGCTCGGCAATCGACGCAGTGATGCCGTGGTAGGCATAGCGGGTGACGATCACCCCGCTGCCGCCGGTGAAGTCGCGGGCGATACGCAGCGCCAGGTCGTTGGCCTCGCTGCCGGTGCAGGTGAACATCACCTGGCCCAAGGCTGCCGGCATGGTCGCCAGCAGTTTCTCCGCGTAATCCAGCACGGTTTCATGCAGGTAGCGGGTGTGAATGTTGAGCTGCCCGGCCTGACGAGTCAGCGCCGCCAGCACGTGGGGGTGGCAGTGGCCGACCGAGGGCACGTTGTTGTACAGGTCGAGGTAGCGCTGGCCGCTGGCGTCGAACAGCCACACACCCTCGCCACGCACCAAGTGCAGTGGCTGGTCGTAGAACAGCTGGTAGGCCGGGCCGAGCAGGCGCTGACGCCGGGTAATCAGCGCCTGCTCGGCGGCCGGCAGCGCGGCAGCCTGGGCGGCCTCGAAGGCGTTGACCTTGAGCATCAGCCCAGCGCCGCCAGGGATTCCGGCAGCACCTGGCCGCCGTCGATGGACAGCGCCTGGCCGGTCACATAACCCGCCTCACGGGAGGCGAAGAACAGCGCGGCGTAGGCGATGTCTTCCACGGTGCCCAGGCATTTCAGCGGTACCGAGGCCGCCATGCTGTCGCAGTAGGCCTGGCCCATGCCGATCAGCCCCTCGGTGAGCACGTTGCCCGGCAGCACGGCGTTGATGGTGATGTTGTCGCGCGCCAGCTCGATCGCCGCGGTGCGCATGAAGCCCAGCTGCGCCGCCTTGCTCGCGCCATAGTGCGACCAGCCGGGGAAACCGGTGATCGGCCCGGTGATCGAGGACGTGAGGATCACCCGGCCATACTCGGCCTTGCGCAGGTAAGGCAGGCAGGCCTGCACGGCGAGGAAGCTGCCCTTGGCGTTGGTGTCGAGCACCAGATCCCAGTCCTCGGGTGTCAGCTCGTCGATCGAGCCGGAGGGAAAGATCCCGGCATTGGCGCACAGCACGTCGATACCGCCCTGCACCGCCGCCACCGCATCGACCAAGGTCCTGACCGCCGCGGCATCGGCCACGTCGGCCACGTAGCCGCGCACGTCGAGGCCTTCGTCGCGCAATGCCGCGGCCACCGCCTCGACCCGCTCGGCGTGGCGGGCGCTGATCGCCACCTTGGCGCCCTGCCGGGCGAAGACCCGGGCAATACCCAGGCCGATGCCGCTGCTGCCACCGGTTACCAGAACGCTTTTGCCCGCGAGCGAAGTGAGCATGCCGTTGCCTCCATCAATGGGTGATGCAGCGATGATGCGGCCGCCTAGCGCCCAGGCAGTTGACCGCAGACCACAACTTGCACGCCGAACGATCAAATTGCCGGCGCCACGGGCGCGACCTGTGCCCTGCGGTCAAATCATCGCGGTCGCCGGTCAAGCCCGGCGCGGTACGGGCCGCGCATCATCGGCGCATCGATCCCGGTCCGGTACACCGTCATGTTCAGCGAACACACCCTGCAGCAGGAGCTGGCACGCATCGAGCGCATCGCCCACCTGGCACTGGCCCGCTACCCGGCGTCGCACCAGGGCCAACTGACACTGCTCTGCCATTCGGAAAACGCCACCTTCGCCATCGCCACGCCCGCCGGCCAGCGCTACGTGCTGCGCGTGCACCGGCCCGACTACCACCAACGCCAGGCCATCGCCAGCGAACTGGCCTGGCTGGCCGCCCTGCAGCAGGCCGATGTCGACGTGCCCACGCCGATTGCCGGCCGCGACGGCGAGCTGATTCAGGCCGCCGGGGATGTACAGTCGGGCACGCGCTTCGTGGTCCTGTTCGACTGGATCGACGGCCGCGAGCCAGACCCGCAGCAGGCGCTCGGGCCGGCGTTTCAGCGCCTGGGTACGATCAACGCACGGCTGCACCGCCAGGCCCGCGACTGGCAACGCCCGACGGGCTTCCAGCGCATGACCTGGAACCACTCGAGCATGCTCGGCGAACGCGGCCACTGGGGCCGCTGGCAGGACGCGCCCTATCTGGACGCCACGGCGCTGGCGCTGGTCGACGAAACGGTGAGCCTGATCGGCCAGCGCATGGCCGGCTACGGCGAGGGGCAGGAACGCTTCGGCCTGATCCACGCCGACCTGCGCCTGGCCAACCTGCTCGAACATGACGGTGTGACCCGCGCCATCGACTTCGACGACTGCGGCTTCGGCTGGTACCTGCACGACCTCGCGGCAGCGCTGAGCTTCCACGAGCACCATGCGGACGTGCCCATGTGGCTGGACAACTGGCTGCAAGGCTACGAACGGGTCACGCAACTGCAACACGACGACCTGCTGATCCTGCCCACGCTGATCATGCAGCGGCGCCTGCAACTGCTGGCCTGGGTCGGCAGCCATCGCGGCACGCCCACCGCCGAGGGCCTGGGCCGTGAATGGGTCGAGCAGACCCTGCAGCTGTGCCGACGCTACCTGGGCGGCACTCCGGTCGGCGCGGTGCTGGCCGGCTGAACCAGATCGGGGCGCCCGGCCGGCCTGCGCACAGGTCTGCGGCACGCAACTGACCAGACGCCCCCGCGCGCGCCGCCCACGCCACGGCCAGTGCGCTGGTACAGGAGTTGCAGCCTGCCTGCGAGCACCTCGCCAACTGGAGGGAACCGTGGACAGCCTTGCCCGTAGCAGCGAACGCCCGGCCGGCGTGCTGGCTAGCGCCGCCAGCGGTCTGATCGAGTTCATCGCCGACGAAGGTGGCGATGCCGAGCGCATCCTCGGCCACAGCGGCATCGACCCCGAGCGCCTGCACAACCCGACCCTGCAGCTCGACCTGGGCCAGTACTGCCGGGTCTTCGAGGTTGCCGCGCAGCAGACCGGCAACGCCAACTTCGGCCTGCGCTTCGGCAGCCAGTTCAGGCCCGAATCGCTGGGCCTGCTCGGCTATGTCGGGCTGTGTTCCGAAACCCTCGGCCAGGCCTTGCGCAACGTGGTGCGCATGTTCCCCTGCCACCAGCAGGGCAGCACGCTGCAGCTGGTCGACCTCGGCGAATACAGCCGCCTGGATTACCAGGTGCTGCACGGCGCCATCGCGCACAAGCGCCAGGACGCCGAGCTGTCGCTGGGCATGTTCGCCAATCTGATGCGCCAGGCCCTCGGCCAGCACTGGGCGCCGGAGACCGTGCATTTCGAGCATGCACAGCCGGAAGCCTGGCACGAGCACTGCAAATCCTTCGACGCACCGGTGCTGTTCAACCAGCCAAGCAATTCCCTGATCTTCCGCAGCCAGCTGCTCGCCCGGCCGATGCCCGGTCGCGATCCCCGGCTGCTGACCCTGATGCTGGAAAGCATGCACAAGCTGGCAAGCCCGGCGGCGGCACCACCGGCACTGGTGGACGAGGTGAAGGTACGGGTGCGGCGCCAACTAGGTGACGGCGACCCGAGCCTGGAGTGCATCGCCGAACAGTTGCGCCTGCCGGTGTGGACTCTGCAAAGACGCCTCGGCGATCAGGGCCTGAGCTTCACCACCCTGGTCGATCAGGTCCGCCGCGAGCTGGCCACCCACTACCTGCAGCAGGCCAACTTGCCGATTTCCGAGCTGGCCCTGCTGCTTGGCTACTCGGAAATCAGCGCCTTCTCACGGGCCTTTCGCCGCTGGTTCGCCGTCAGCCCGCGGCAATGGCGGCAGGCGTACAGCAACGCAGGCGCGTCACTCAGTCGTCGCTGACTTCGATATTGGGCATGGCGCTGGCACCCAACCCGCTCTGGGCGATGCGGGCGCCGACGCTGCGGGCCATTTCCTGGTAGATCATGGCAATCTGGCTTTCCGGGTCGGCCACGGTGGTCGGCTTGCCGCCGTCCGACTGCAGGCGGATGGCCATCGACAGCGGCAGCGAGGCCAGCAGGTCGACGCCGTACTGGCTGGCCAGCTTCTCGCCGCCGCCTTCGCCGAACAGGTGCTCGGCATGGCCGCAGTTGGAGCAGATGTGCACGGCCATGTTCTCCACCACGCCAAGCACCGGGATGTTGACCTTGCGGAACATCTCCACGCCCTTGCGGGCATCGAGCAGGGCCAGGTCCTGCGGGGTGGTGACGATCACCGCGCCGGCCACCGGCACCTTCTGCGCCAGGGTCAGCTGGATGTCGCCGGTACCCGGCGGCATGTCCACCACCAAGTAATCGAGGTTGTCCCAGGCGGTCTGGGTGATCAGCTGCAGCAGCGCGCCGGAAACCATCGGCCCGCGCCAGACCACCGGGGTGCTGTCGTCGGTGAGGAAGGCCATCGACATGACCTGCACGCCATGGGCTTCCAGCGGTACGAAGAACTTCTCGTCACGGATTTTCGGCCGCGTACCTTCGGCGATGCCGAACATGATGCCCTGGCTCGGGCCATAGATATCCGCATCGAGAATGCCGACCCGCGCGCCTTCGCGGGCCAGGGCCAGGGCCAGGTTGGCCGCGGTGGTCGACTTGCCGACGCCGCCCTTGCCGGACGCCACGGCGATGATGTTCTTCACGTTGGCCAGCGCCGGCACCTGGGCCTGCGCCTTGTGCGGCTCGATCACGCAGGTGACCTCGACCTTGGCGCTGTCGACGCCATCCATGCCTTCCACGGCCATCTGCAGCATCTGCGCCCAGCCGCTCTTGAACAGCCCGGCGGCGTAGCCCAGCTCCAGGCGCACCTGGACCTTGCCGCCCTGGATGTCGATTTCACGCAGGCAGCCGGCGCTGACCGGGTCTTGATTGAGGTTGGGGTCGGTGAACTGGCGCAGGGTCGCTTCGACCCCTTCGCGGGTGACGGCGCTCATGAGGCAACTCCGAAAGGCTGAGCAAAACAGGCGGGCATCTTACCGCAGCCGCTTGTGCCATTGGGTGGTCGATACCGCGTGTCGCGGCATCTACCTTGCGACCAATCGACACGGCAGCCCCGCAGGGTGGATCGAGGCGCGCAGCTGACGCCCTTTTCATCCACCAGGGCGCCACTCGGTGGATCGATGAAGCGCGGTCCACCCTACCAGGCCCGCTGCGGATGAAAAAAACTGCCCGCGGCTATATAGTTGCCGACTCCCCTCGAAATACCAGTGCAGCCGATCACCATGTCCGAAGCCCGCAAGATTCTCGTCACCAGTGCCCTCCCTTACGCCAACGGTTCGATCCACCTCGGCCATATGCTCGAGTACATCCAGACCGACATGTGGGTGCGCTTCCAGAAGCTGCGCGGCAACCAGTGCATCTACGTCTGCGCCGACGACGCCCACGGCTCGGCGATCATGCTGCGCGCGGAAAAGGAAGGCATCACCCCGGAACAGCTGATCGCCAACGTACAGGCCGAGCACAGTGCCGACTTCGCCGACTTCCTGGTCGACTTCGACAATTTCCACTCGACCCACGCCGAGGAAAACCGCGAGCTGGCCACCAGCATCTACCTCAAGCTGCGTGACGCCGCGCACATCGCCACCCGTTCGGTGACCCAGTACTTCGACCCCGAGAAAGGCATGTTCCTCGCCGACCGCTTCATCAAGGGCACCTGCCCGAAATGCGCGGCCGAGGACCAGTACGGCGACAACTGCGAGAAATGCGGCGCCACCTACGAACCGACCGAGCTGAAGAACCCACGCTCGGCGATTTCCGGCGCCGTGCCGGTGCTCAAGGACTCCAAGCACTTCTTCTTCAAGCTGCCCGACTTCGAGGCCATGCTGAAGACCTGGACCCGCAGCGGCACCCTGCAGGACGCCGTGGCCAACAAGATCGCCGAATGGCTGGATGGCGGCCTGCAGGAGTGGGACATCTCCCGCGACGCGCCCTACTTCGGCTTCGAGATTCCCGACGAGCCGGGCAAGTACTTCTACGTCTGGCTGGACGCGCCGATCGGCTACATGGCCAGCTTCAAGAACCTCTGCAACAAGCGCCCGGAGCTGGACTTCGACGCCTTCTGGAACAAGGATTCGACCGCCGAGCTGTACCACTTCATCGGCAAGGACATCGTCAACTTCCATGCCCTGTTCTGGCCGGCCATGCTCGAAGGCGCCGGCTACCGCAAGCCGACCGGGGTCAACGTGCACGGCTACCTGACGGTGAACGGGCAGAAGATGTCCAAGTCGCGCGGCACCTTCATCAAGGCGCGTACTTACCTGGATCACCTGAACCCGGAATACCTGCGCTACTACTACGCCAGCAAGCTGGGCCGCGGCGTCGACGACCTCGACCTGAACCTCGAGGATTTCGTGCAGAAGGTCAACTCGGACCTGGTCGGCAAGGTGGTCAACATCGCCAGCCGCTGCGCCGGCTTCATCCACAAGGGCAACGCCGGCGTGCTGGTCGACGCCAACCCCGAGCCAGAACTGTGGGCTGCCTTCCAGGCCGCCGCGCCGAGCATCGCCGACGCCTATGAAGCCCGCGACTTCTCCCGCGCCATGCGCGAGATCATGGCCCTGGCCGACCGCGCCAACGCCTGGATCGCCGACAAGGCGCCGTGGGCGCTGAACAAGGTCGAGGGCAAGCAGGCCGAAGTGCAGGAAATCTGCGCCCTGGGCGTCAACCTATTCCGCCAGTTGGTGATCCTGCTCAAACCCGTGCTGCCGAACCTGGCACGCGACGCCGAGGCCTTCCTCAACGTCGCCCCGCTGAGCTGGACCGACCTGAGCACGCCGCTGGCCAATCACCAGCTGAACCCGTTCAACCCGCTGCTGACCCGCATCGAACCAGCGAAAATCGAAGCCATGACCGCCGCCTCCAAGGAAGACCTCGCCGCCACCGACGCGCCTGCCGCTCCGGCCGTACCCGCTGGCAATGGCGAACTGACGAAAGACCCGCTGGCCGCCGAGATTGCCTTCGACGCCTTCGCCGCCGTCGACCTGCGCATCGCCCTGATCGAGAAGTGCGAGTTCGTCGAGGGCGCCGACAAGCTGCTGCGCCTGACCCTGGATATCGGCGACGAGAAGCGCAACGTGTTCAGCGGCATCAAGTCCGCCTACCCGGACCCGAGCAAGCTCGAAGGCCGCCTGACCCTGTACGTGGCCAACCTGGCCGCGCGCAAGATGAAGTTCGGCGTCTCCGAGGGCATGGTCCTCGCGGCCGGCCCTGGCGGCGAAGAGATCTACCTGCTCAGCCCGGACAGCGGCGCCAAGCCGGGTCAGCGGGTGAAGTGAGCTTTCCTCCGGGTGCGTCGTCACGGCGCGCCCGGCCTGGATGAATCGATGAACGAGCTGATTCTGATCCTGCCCGTCGCCTCGCTGCTCAGCCTGTGGCTGCTGCAGGGCGAACGCCCACGCCTGCGCGCACTGGCCGCGGCGACCGCGCTGTTGCTGAGCGTCGCCACGCCGTTGGCCTGGCTGCTGCAGCACGTCCTGCTGACACCACTGGGGCTGTCCTCCCTGCTGCTGTTCGGCCTGCTGCCAATGCTGGCGCTGCTCGCCTGGGCCAGCCTGCGCCTGCTGGCCACGCTGCGCCCGCACTGGCCACAACAGGGGCTGTGGCTGCCGGTGCTGGGCAATGGCGCGGCCCTGGCGCTCGCCTTGCAGGTGGCGCAGCGCGAGACCGGCCTGGGCCAGGCGATCCTGCTGGGCCTCGGCAGCGCGCTGGGGTTCTGCCTGGTGCTGACCCTGCTCGCCGACCTGCTACAGCGCACCGACCAGGCCGCTGTCCCCGCCGCATTGCGCGGCTTGCCGCTGCTGCTGATCAGCGCCGGCCTGCTCGGCCTGGCGCTGCTCGGCCTCAATGGCCTGGTGCCGGCATGAGCAACGCCCTGCGCCTGGACGCCGAGCGCATCCGCGCCATCGACGCCCTGCTGCCGCAGACCCAGTGCGGCAAATGCGGTCATCCCGGCTGCAAGCCCTACGCCGAAGGCATCGCCCAGGGCGAGGCGATCAACAAATGCCCGCCCGGCGGCACCGCCACCATCCACGCCCTCTCGCGCCTTTTGCAGGTGCCCGAGCTGCCGCTGGAGCTGCCCGCCGTGCCGGCGCAGATCGCACTGATCCGCGAGGCGGAATGCATCGGCTGCACCAAGTGCATCCAGGCCTGCCCGGTGGACGCCATCGTCGGTGCCGCCAAGTTGATGCACACGGTGATCACCGCCGAATGCACCGGCTGCGAGCTGTGCGTCGCCCCCTGCCCGGTGGACTGTATCGATATCCTCGTCCTGCCTGCCGAGCAGGCCGAGGAACAGCGCCGCCACGCCGACCAGTTCCGTCAGCGCCACGAAGCCCACCTGGCACGCCTGGCTCGTGATGACGCGCGCCGCCAGGCCGAACGCCAGGCGCGCGCCACGCCCGCCACAACCACACTGGCAAAGGCCGTGCAGGCCGACCTGCCCCCCGTGCAAGCCCCACCTGCGGTCGACCCGCACAGCCAGCACAAGCGCCTGAAGATCGACGCGGCGATGGCCAAGGTCGCCCTGAACAAGGCCGAAAAGCAGTTGGCCGTGCACGGCAGCCCCGAGCTAGTGCGCCAGGTCGAGGCATTGCGTCAGGCGGCCGAGCAGGCCCAGCGTGCCCTGGATGCCGCCCAACCGGCGGCGCCGAGCGCAGGGCTGGTCGAACTCAAGCAGGCGAAGATCGCCCTTGCCGGCCGCCGCGCCGAACTCGGCAAGGGCGAACGCCAGGGTCTCGACGAAACCGCGCTGGCGCCGCTGCGCCAGGCCCTGCGCGATGCCGAAGCGGCGCTGCACGCCGCCGAAGCCGCCAGCGGCAAACCCGCCCCGGTGCTGGTGCGTACCGACAAGGCGCCGGTGGACGTGCAACTGCGCACACTGAAGACTGAGCTGGCTTACGCCCGCGCCGACCTGCTGCGCCTGGAGCGGCGCCAGACCAGCGACGCCGCCACCCTGGAACAGGCCCGCCAGCGCCTGACGCTTGCCGAGCAGCGCCTGCATGACCACACACGCGCCTGACCTGGCGTTCGACCCGCGTCCGGCCATGCAGCGGGTGCTGCTCGCCTGTCTGCCGGGCCTGTTGGCACTGTTCTGGCTCAACGGCTGGGGCGTCTTGCTGCAACTGCTGCTGAGCAGCGCTACCGTGCTGACCTGCGAAACCCTGGTACGGCGTCTGCGCCAGCAAAGCGCGCCGCCCCCCGACCAGAGCCTGTTCGCCACCCCGTTTCTCGCCGAAGGCAGCGGCCTGGTCAGCGCGGTGCTGCTCGGCCTCGCCCTGCCCGCCTACGCGCCCTGGTGGCTCACGGTCAGCGCCGCGGCCTTCGCCAGCCTGTTCGGCAAGGCGCTGTTCGGTGGTTTCGGGCGCAATCCGCTGAACCCGACCATGCTCGGCTATGCCTTCGCCCTGCTGGCCTTTCCCGCGCACACGGTCCACTGGCCGGCACCACGGGGCGACTACGCTCTGCTCGGCGCGGTGCAACAGGTATTCGGCTTCGGCAGCGGCCTGATCGACGGCTGGAGCCAGGCCACCGCGCTCGACAGCCTCAAGCACAACGACCGCCTGACCATCGACGAACTGTTCACCCGCCACCCGGCCTTCGGCAGTGTCGGCGGGCGTGGCGTGGAATGGGTCGGCCTGGCCTTCCTCGCCGGCGGTCTGTTCCTCCTGCAGCAGCGGGTGATCCGCTGGCACGCGCCGCTGGGCATGCTCGGTGCGCTGTTCGTCATCAGCCTGCTGTGCTGGAACGGTTCCGGGTCGGACTCCAACGGCTCGCCGCTGCTGCACCTGTTCAGCGGCGCGACCATGCTCGGCGCGTTCTTCATCGTCACCGAGCCGGTCAGCGGCGCCGACAGCGCGCGGGCACGGCTGTACTTCGGCATCGGTGTCGGCCTGCTGACCTACCTGATCCGCACCTGGGGCGGCTACCCGGACGGCCTGGCCTTCGCCGTGTTGCTGATGAACCTCGGCGTACCCAGCCTCGAACGCCTGGCGACGTGGCGTGCAGCGGAGGCCAAGGCATGAATCGTCGGCAGATCGCCGTGATCCTCCTGCTCGCCCTGCTCGGCAGCGGCCTGCTCGCGACCTTGCAGTACCTCGCTGCACCGCGCATCGAGGCGCAGCGCCAGCTCGCTGCCGAGCGCCAGTTGCTCGACCTGCTGCCCGCATCGCTCTACGACAATCGGCCCCTGGCGCAGCCCATTGCCCTGCCCATCGACAGCCTGCTGGGTAACCGCACACCGCGCAGCGGTTACCGGGCCACCCTCGCCGGGCGACCCAGCGCCGTGCTGTTGCCGATCACCGCACGTGGCTACGAAGGCGATATCCAGCTGCTGGTGGCGATCGGTGCCGACGGTCGCCTGCTCGCCAGCAAGGTGCTGCAGCAGGCTGAAACGCCGGGGCTCGGCGACCTGATCCTGCCAGAGCGCAGTTCCTGGCTCGTGGGGTTCGCCGGCAAGACGCTGAACGACAACGCGCCGAGTTGGAACCTGCGCGCCGACGGCGGCGAGTTCGACCAGATCGCCGGCGCCACCGTCACCTCCCGCGCGGTGGGCGATGCCCTGCAACGCAGCCTGCGGTTCTTCGATGCACAGCGGCGCTATCTCCTGGGTGAGCAGCCATGAGCCGCGTCGTGCGCAATGCCCTGCTGTTTGGCCTGACGCCGCTGCTCGCCGGCAGCGATCTGCTGGTCAAGGCCCTCACCATCGCCCTGTTCGGGCTGCTGCTGATGAGCCTCGGCGGTGTGACCCTGATGCCACTGCGCCGCTGGCTGCAGGGCAAGGCGCTGGCACTCGCCGCCCTGCTGCTGAGCGCGCTGCTGATCGGCTGTGGCGACCTGCTCCTGCAACTGTTCAGCGGCGAACTGCACGCCGCGCTTGCCGCCTGGCTGCCGTTGCTGGCGCTGCCGATGCTGGCGCTGGCCTTCGACGAACGCCCGACTATCACAAGTGGACTGCATGCCGGCCTTGCATTCGCCGCCCTGGCCCTGAGCCTGGGCCTGTTGCGCGAAGGATTCGGCAACGGCAGCCTGTTCGCCCATATGGACTGGTTATTCGGCCAGGCCGCCAGCAGCTGGCAGCTCTCGCTGCACGGCGGCATCGGCCTGCTGGCTTACGCCCCCGGCGCCCTGATCCTGATCGGCCTGCTGCTGGCCGCCAGGCGTCTTTTCTTCAACTCGACCAGCGAGCCGTCATGAACGCCGCCAAACGCTTTGAAATCTTCCGTCGCCTGCATGAAGACAACCCCGAACCGAAGACCGAGCTGGCCTACACCACGCCGTTCGAGCTGCTGATCGCGGTGATCCTCTCCGCCCAGGCCACCGATGTCGGCGTGAACAAGGCCACGGCCAAGCTGTATCCGGTCGCCAACACCCCGCAAGCCATCCATGCCCTGGGCGTCGAAGGGCTGAGCGAATACATCAAGACCATCGGCCTGTTCAACAGCAAGGCAAAGAACGTCATCGAGACCTGCCGCATCCTCGTCGAAAAACATGGCAGCCAGGTCCCGGATAACCGCGAAGACCTCGAAGCCCTGCCGGGCGTCGGCCGCAAGACCGCCAACGTGGTGCTCAACACTGCTTTCCGCCAATTGGCCATGGCGGTGGATACGCACATTTTCCGCGTCAGCAACCGCACTGGCATCGCGCCCGGCAAGAACGTGGTGGAGGTGGAGAACAAGCTGCTCAAGTTCGTGCCACGCGAATTCCTCCTCGATGCGCACCACTGGCTGATCCTCCACGGCCGCTACGTCTGCCAGGCGCGTAAGCCGCGCTGCGGCAGCTGCCGGATCGAAGACCTGTGCGAGTACAAGGCAAAAACCTCGGACGATTGATCGCTCATAGGCGAAAGCGATCTACCGATTGAAAAAATCTTTTTTACCGCCCCCAACTTTGTCGCTATAAGGTCCGCCAACAGCACCCCCGAACGTTGGAGTGGACCATGAGCACTGGCAAAGAAGACCTCGAACTCGAAGAAGACTTTGTCGCCGAGGAAACCGAGGAAAGCAGCGAGCGCCCAGTGGAGGTCGCAAAGACCAACCTGACCAAGCGTCGCATCATCGACAACCTCCTCGACGAGCGCCGTCTGCAGAAGCAGTTGAACGACTACGACTTCGACCTCTAAGCGCTGCCCATGCAAGACCACCCATGAAAAAGCCCCGCAATCGCGGGGCTTTTTCGTTGCGGCCGAACGCTTCAGTCACCGCGTTTGCCGGACAACAGCTCGATCTTGTAGCCATCCGGGTCCTCGACGAAGGCCAGGATGCTGGTGCCGTGCTTCATCGGCCCGGGCTCACGGGTGATCTTGCCGCCGCGCTGGCGAATGTCCTCGCAGGCCTTGTACACGTCGGCCACTTCCAGGGCGATATGGCCATACGCGGTGCCCAGTTCGTAGGCCTCGACACCCCAGTTGTGAGTCAGCTCGATCACGCTGTTCTCGGCCTCGTTGCCATAGCCGACGAACGCCAGGGTGAACTGCCCGTCCGGGTAATCCTTGCGCCGCAACAGGGTCATGCCCAGCACCTCGGTGTAGAAGGCGATGGACTTGTCCAGGTCGCCGACGCGCAGCATGGTGTGCAGCAGTCTCATGGCAATCTCCTCTGCCCGTTCTCCGGGTCTGAAAATACAAACCCCGGCACATGGCCGGGGTTCGTGGGCTCATCAGGGCAAAAGCTTATCAGAACAGCTTGCGGCCCTTGCCGGCAGCGATACGCATGCGCAGCGCATTGAGCTTGATGAAGCCTGCTGCGTCGGCCTGGTTGTACGCGCCGCCGTCTTCTTCGAAGGTGGCGATGTTGGCGTCGAACAGCGAGTCGTCGGACTTGCGGCCGGTGACGATGACGTTGCCCTTGTACAGCTTCAGGCGCACCACGCCATTCACGCTGGCCTGGGAGGCATCGATCATCTGTTGCAGCATCAGACGCTCCGGGCTCCACCAGTAGCCGGTGTAGATCAGGCTGGCGTATTTGGGCATCAGCTCGTCTTTCAGGTGAGCGACTTCGCGGTCCAGGGTGATCGACTCGATGGCACGGTGGGCCTTGAGCATGATGGTGCCGCCGGGGGTCTCGTAGCAGCCACGGGACTTCATGCCGACATAGCGGTTTTCGACGATGTCCAGACGACCGATGCCGTTCTCGCCGCCGATGCGGTTGAGCTCGGCCAGCACGGTAGCCGGGCTCAGTTCCTTGCCGTCGATGGCGACGATGTCGCCGTTACGGTAGGTCAGCTCGATGTAGGTCGGGGTGTTCGGCGCGGCTTCCGGGGACTTGGTCCAGCGCCACATGTCTTCTTCGTGCTCGGTCCAGGTGTCTTCCAGCACGCCGCCTTCATAGGAGATGTGCAGCAGGTTGGCATCCATGGAGTACGGCGATTTCTTCTTGCCGTGGCGCTCGATCGGGATGGCGTGCTTCTCGGCGTAGTCCATCAGCTTCTCGCGCGACAGCAGGTCCCACTCGCGCCACGGGGCGATGACTTTCACGCCCGGTTTCAGCGCGTAGGCGCCCAGTTCGAAGCGCACCTGGTCGTTGCCCTTGCCGGTGGCACCGTGGGAGATGGCATCGGCGCCGGTTTCGTTGGCGATTTCGATCAGGCGTTTGGCTATCAGCGGACGGGCGATGGAGGTACCCAGCAGGTACTCGCCTTCGTAGACGGTGTTGGCGCGGAACATCGGGTAGACGAAATCACGCACGAATTCTTCGCGCAGGTCGTCGATGTAGATTTCCTTGACGCCCATGGCCTGGGCCTTGGCGCGAGCCGGCTCGACCTCTTCGCCCTGGCCGAGGTCAGCGGTGAAGGTCACCACTTCGCATTCATAGGTGTCCTGCAGCCACTTGAGGATCACCGAGGTGTCCAGGCCACCGGAATAAGCCAGAACTACCTTCTTAACGTCCGCCATGCCAATCAACTCCACGGGGTTGTACGGAAAAACCCGGGATTCTACCGGCCACGACGGCCGATTTACAGGGGCGCGACAGGGACGAGCGACAACGCGACGGATTTGGCGGTCGGTTCGTGACTAGGAAGTAGCAGCCGGCGCGGCCGCCGGTGCAGGCGCGGCGGGAGCTGCAGCCGGTGCCGGCTCTTCGGCGACCGGTTCGCGTGACAGGCTCATGGTCACCCGACGGTTCTTCGCTCGATTGGCTTCACTGTTGTTCGGCACCAACGGATAACGCTCACCATGGAAGCGCACGACGATCTGCTCGGCCGGCACGCCATTGGCCTTCAGGTACTCCTCCACCGCCAGGGCGCGGCGGCGTGAGGTGTCGCGGTTGGTCAGGCGATTGCCGCTGTTGTCGGAGTGGCCGTCGAGCTCGATGCGGTTGACGCTGGGGTCGGCCTTGATGAACGCGAGAATGATGTCGAGCTTGGCCTGGCCCATGGCATCGAGCGTCGAGCCCCCCTCGGGGAAGCCAATCTGCGCCTTGCGGATCTGCTCGAAGTTGACCGGCAGCAGCTTGGCCGTACAGGCCAGGTAGTCGTTGTAGGCCTGGTTGAAGCGCGACGGCAGCAGGCGCACCTCCAGGCTGTCGCCACCCACCTGCGTGCGATGGCGCACGAGTGGGCTGCGGCCTTCCATCAGACCGGTAAGCAGGCGACCGGCCTGCTCCTGCGAGCTGTTGAACGGCACTTCGCCGCTGACCACTGTGACCGGCCCCAGGTTGATGTCACCGCGCCCGGGCTGCCACGGCGCCGCAGCGGCCAGCAACGTGGCGGAGCCGGCGCCCATCCAGCGCTCACGCGCCTTGAGGCGGAACGTGGCCTGCTCGCCGGCGCGACGAACGAACTCGCCGCTGCCGAAATTGGCCACCGGTTGCGACAGCCGGCACTCGAACTGATCGCCCTCGACCTTCCACTCCACCTTCTCCATGCGGGTCTGGAAGGTGATGGCGGCAGCCGGCATGCTCAGTGACAAGCAGGCAAGCAGACCAAGCGGAAAGAGATAGGGCTGGCGCACGACAGGCTCCATGGCGAAAACAGCTTCTATTCGGGGTATCGGTAGCGCTCGGCAAAACTTGATAGCCCGTGCCGGCAAAGGTCATTTCCGGTAGCATGCGAGCACGTTTTACCCGCCTGGAACCTTCCATGTCCGACCGTCTTACCCTGCTGCGTCCCGACGACTGGCACATTCACCTGCGCGATGGCGCGGTGCTCACCCACACCGTCGCCGACGTCGCCCGTACCTTCGCCCGCGCCATCATCATGCCCAACCTGGTGCCGCCGGTGCGCACTGCCGCCGAGGCCGACGCCTACCGTCAGCGCATCCTCGCCGCACGCCCTGCCGCCAGCCGCTTCGAACCGCTGATGGTGCTCTACCTCACCGACCGCACCACCGCTGCCGAAGTCCGCGAGGCCAAGGCCAGCGGCTTCGTGCATGCGGCCAAGCTCTACCCGGCCGGCGCCACTACCAACTCCGACTCCGGCGTGACCAGCATCGACAATATCTTCCCGGTGCTCGAAGCCATGGCCGAGGTCGGCCTGCCGCTGCTGGTGCATGGCGAGGTGACCCGTGCCGAGGTCGACGTGTTCGACCGCGAGAAACGTTTCATCGACGAGCACCTGGTGCGCGTCGTCGAACGCTTCCCGACGCTGAAAGTGGTGTTCGAGCACATCACCACCGGTGATGCGGTGCAGTTCGTCCAGGGCGCCCCAGCCAACGTGGGCGCAACCATCACCGCGCATCACCTGCTGTACAACCGCAACCACATGTTGGTCGGCGGCATCCGCCCGCACTTCTATTGCCTGCCGATCCTCAAGCGCAACACGCACCAGGAAGCCCTGCTCGACGCGGCCACCAGCGGTAGCCCGAAGTTCTTCCTCGGCACCGACTCGGCCCCGCACGCCCAGCACGCCAAGGAAGCCGCCTGCGGCTGCGCCGGCTGCTACACCGCGTATGCGGCCATCGAGCTGTACGCCGAAGCCTTCGAGCAGCGCAATGCGCTGGACAAGCTGGAAGCCTTCGCCAGCCACTTCGGCCCGGACTTCTACACACTGCCACGCAACACCGACCAGATCACCCTGGTTCGTGAAGAGTGGGCCGCACCGGCAACCTTGCCCCTAGGTGAGCTGACCATCATTCCGCTGCGTGCCGGTGAAAATCTGCGCTGGCGTCTGCTGGAGAACAATGCGTGAGCGACGACAACTTCGATGACGAACTCGAAGGCAGCCTGCCTTCCGGCCCTCGCCACCCCATGGCCGCGCGTTTCCGCGGTTACCTGCCGGTGGTGGTGGATGTCGAGACGGGCGGCTTCAACTGCGCCACCGACGCCCTGCTGGAAATCGCCGCGACCACCATCGCCATGGACGAAGGCGGCTTCCTCTACCCGGATCACACGCACTTCTTCCGGGTCGAGCCATTCGCCGGCGCCAACATCGAACAGGCGGCGCTGGAGTTCACCGGGATCAAGCTCGATCACCCGCTGCGCATGGCGGTGACCGAGGAGCATGCGCTCGGAGAAATCTTCAAGGGCCTGCGCAAGTCGATCAAGGCTAACGGTTGCAAGCGCGCCATTCTGGTCGGCCACAACAGCAGCTTCGACCTCGGCTTCCTCAACGCCGCGGTGGCCCGTTGCGACCTCAAGCGCAACCCGTTCCACCCGTTCTCAAGCTTCGATACCGCTACCCTCGCCGGCCTCGCCTATGGCCAGACCGTGCTGGCCAAGGCCTGCCAGGCCGCCGGCATCGAATTCGATGGGCGTGAGGCGCACTCGGCGCGCTACGACACCGAGAAGACCGCCGAGCTGTTCTGCGGCATCGTCAACCGCTGGAAGGAAATGGGCGGCTGGGACGAATTCGACCACTAAGCCCTCCGCAACAAACAAAAAACCCGGCCTAGGCCGGGTTTTTCATGGGCGCGTTTCCTCGATCAGAGGCTGGACGCGTTCTCGGCCAGGTACTTGGCCACACCTTCCGGCGAGGCGGTCATACCCTTGTCGCCCTTCTTCCAGTTGGCCGGACAGACCTCGCCGTTTTCCTCGGTGAACTGCAGGGCGTCGACCAGGCGCAGCAACTCGTCCATGTTGCGCCCCAGTGGCAGGTCATTGACGATCTGCGAGCGGACCACGCCGTTCAGGTCGATCAGGAACGCCCCACGGAATGCCACCCCATCGGCGGACTCGACGTCGTAGGCCTTGGCGATTTCGTGCTTCACGTCGGCGGCCAGGGTGTACTTGACCGGGCCAATGCCGCCCTTGTCCACCGGCGTGTTGCGCCAAGCGTTGTGGGTGAAGTGCGAATCGATGGAAACGCCGATGACTTCGACGTTGCGCGCCTGGAAGTCGGGGATGCGGTGATCCAGTGCGATCAGCTCCGACGGGCAGACGAAGGTGAAGTCCAGCGGGTAGAAGAACACCAGGCCGTACTTGCCCTTGATCGCCGCGGACAGGCTGAAGCTTTCGACGATCTCGCCGGTGCCGAGCACGGCAGCGACGTTGAAATCCGGAGCCTGTTTACCAACGAGTACGCTCATTCTCTATCTCCTGATCAGTGCATTGCGATACGAATCGGCGCAGGCGTCTGGCGCGGGCGTTACAAGCCTGGCCTGGGCTGAGCCTATAGTGACGAGCACTGATCATACACCCGTTCTTTTGCCATGTTCGCCACACTGCCTGCCGCATAAAAATATGCTAACCATTTGATAGTAAAGGCTTTTCCCCTCTCGTCGGCGCGCAGATACAAACGACTTCAATGTTTTGACAAGCATTCTCATTAACATTAGTATCGCCTCCCAACAGCAACCTCTTCTCATTCAAGAGTTGGTCTATGTACGTTTGCCTCTGCCAGGGTGTCACTGACGGTCAAATCCGCGAAGCGATCTATGAAGGTTGCTGCAGCTATCGCGACGTGCGCGACAGCCTCGGTGTCGGCACCCAGTGCGGCAAATGTGCGTGCCTGGCCAAGCAGGTAGTGCGCGAGACCTTGAGCGAGGTGCAGGGCAGCCAGGTCGCCCTCGCCTGCCCCGCCAGCTTCGTCGCCGCCTGAGCGAACCAACTCCATAAAAAAGCCGGACACTGTCCGGCTTTTTTGTTTCCGCCATCGACCTCAGGCGCTGGGCACACCGCTGTGGAAGCGAAACTCGGTGTCCGGCGACTCGATCAGGTGCTGCTCGACAAGGCGCACGCGCTCGATCGTCTCACTCACATCCTGTTCGGTACCGTACTGGTAGGCCAGCTTCAGGTAATTCTGGAAGTGCCGCGCCTCGGAATTCAGCAGGCCGCCGTAGAACTTGGCCAGCTCTTCGTCCAGATGCGGCAGCAGCGCCTCGAAGCGCTCGCAGGAACGCGCCTCGATGAACGCGCCCACCACTAGGGTATCCGTCAGCTTGTACGGCTCATGGTTGCGCACGATGGCCCGCAGTCCAGAGGCGTAGCGCGCCGCCGAAACCGGGCGCAGGTCGATCTTGCGCCGCTTCATGATGCGCAGGACCTGCTCGTGGTGCACCAGTTCTTCGCGCGCCAGCCGCGACATCGCATTGATCAGGTCGATCCGCGTGTTGTACTTGGCCATCAGGCTCAGCGCGGTGCTGGCAGCCTTGAACTCGCAGTTCTTGTGATCGATCAGCATCACTTCTTGGTCAGCCAGGGCCGCCTGAACCCAGGCATCGGGCGTGCGGCAACCAAGGAACGCATGAATTTCCGGGAAGCTCATGCAGCCTCCCGCAGCGCGGAACTGAACGCGCGGAGGAAAGATCGGAAAGAAGTCGTGAACATCGGGGCACGGGTCTCGGCGGACAGGCCAGCCTCTTGGCAGGCAGAATCAGGGCGCGCCATTATACGAGTGGTGGCGCTCGGGACCAGTCGTGTCGTGATGCAGGTCAACACGACTATATTCCTCACGGCTATAGTGACGTCAAAAGAACTGCATTCATGCTCAGGGAGACACCCATGCAAGCTATTCGCAGCATTCTCGTCGTAATGGATCCAAACCGCGGGGAGTGCCTGGCGCTCAAACGGGCCAAGCTGATTGCCGGCGTCACCCAATCCCACCTGCACCTACTGGTCTGCGACAAGAAGCAGGAGCACGCTGCCCTACTGGAAAGCACCCAGGCCGACCTGATCCAGGAAGGCTACAGCGTCAGCTCCCAGCAGTCCTGGCATGAAAACCTCTACCAGACCATCATCACCGTGCAACAGGCCGAAGGCTGTGGCCTGGTGATCAAGCAGCATTTCCCGAGCAATCCGCTGAAGAAAGCCCTGCTGACCCCCGACGAGTGGAAGCTGCTGCGCTATTGCCCAGGCCCGGTGCTGATGGTCAAGACCGACAAGCCGTGGACCGGCGGTATCGTCCTGGCGGCGGTCGACGTCGGCAACAACGACGGCGCGCACCGCACCCTACACTCCGGCATCGTTATGCATGGCTACGACATCGCCGGTTTGGCCAAGGGCACCCTGCACGTGATCAGCGCCCACCCCTCGCCCATGCTGTCCGCCGCCGATCCGACCTTCCAGCTCAAGGAAACCATCGAAGCGCGCTATCGCCAGCAATGTGAAGCCTTCAAGAGCGAATACGAGATCAGCGACGACCGCCTGCATGTCGAGGAAGGCCCGGCCGATGTGCTGATTCCGTACATGGCGCAGAAGCTCCAGGCTGTCGTCACCGTGATCGGCACAGTCGCCCGCACCGGCCTTTCCGGCGCGCTGATCGGCAACACGGCCGAAGTGGTGCTGGACACCCTCGAGAGTGACGTGCTGGTACTCAAGCCGGAAGCCATCCTCGCCCACCTGGAAGAACTGGTCGCGCAGCGTGCCGACTAAGTGAACGCCAAAAAAAGCCGCCCTCGGGCGGCTTTTTTATTGGCTCGGCTCGCTCAGACGCGGATTTCCATACCCTCGCGAAGGAATTTCGGGGCGATGTAACGCTCGTAGTGGGCTTCCGACAGCAGGAAGAACTCCTTGTCGATGGCTTCGCGCAGGTCCGGCAGTGGCCAATCGCGAAACTCCGGCATCAGCGAAATCCCGTAGGCATCGAGACGGCTGATTACCCGCGCGGCGCGCGCGATCAACTGATAGGCCCAGCAGTAGGCCGACTGATCGGGGACGAAACGCACCTGGTGCTGCTCCAGCTGCTGACGCAGACGAACGGCGTCAAACACCTCGAGCTTGCCTTGCATCACCTGCACCAGAAGCACTTCCAGGCGACGCCAGACGGCACTCTTCTCGTCTTCGTTGTACAGGTTCCAGTTCACCACTTCATGGTGAAAGCGCTTGCAGCCGCGGCATACGAGGTCGCCGTAGACGGTTGAGCAGAGGCCGACGCAGGGAGTCTTGATGCGCTGATTGGACATGGCGGGGAAACAGGTCAGTCAAAACAGGCGGCCCATAGTAGCCGCTTAAGCCTGGAGGGTCACGACCAGCCGATGTTCGTCGACTTGCCCATCCCGACATTCGTCGCAGTCAAGCGAGCCGCATGCCTCGGGCTTTGCGCTTAACTTTAGCCGGCTATTCCAGTAGAATCGGTCCGCCATTTTAGGCGTCGATGTCCGTCAGAAGCTGTTTTCAAAGCGTCACGAGCACAGTCAATCCGTCAGGAACATGTTGGCGTCAGGTCTTCCCAGTCCTGCGCCAGCCCTCATCGCCCGGTTCCTGCGGCGTAAAACTTTGAAAGCAGCTTCTTGTATGAGGTTATCGACACAGTGGCCGAGGCGCCCAAAAAGCGCAGAGGCGCTCTGTGCGATGACTTTCTGGATAAGCGTCGCGAGCCACCTTGCGACAACTGATGAGGGTAAAAACTGTGCTTGAAGCCTATCGCAAACACGTAGCAGAGCGTGCCGCCCAGGGTATCGTGCCCCAGCCGCTAAACGCCGAACAAACCGCAGGCCTGGTCGAGCTGCTGAAGAATCCCCCAGCCGGCGAAGAAGAATTTCTCGTCGACCTGCTGACCAACCGTGTACCGCCGGGCGTCGACGAAGCCGCCTACGTCAAGGCCGGTTTCCTCTCCGCTGTCGCCAAGGGCGAAGTCTCCTCCCCGCTGATCACCAAGAAGCGCGCCATCGAGCTGCTGGGTACCATGCAGGGCGGCTACAACATCGTCACCATGGTCGAGATGCTGGACAACGCCGAACTGGCTGAAGTCGCTGCCGCGCAACTCAAGCACACCCTGCTGATGTTCGACGCCTTCCACGACGTCGCCGAGAAAGCCAAGGCCGGCAACACCGCCGCCAAAGCCGTACTGCAGTCCTGGGCCGATGGCGAGTGGTTCAAGAACCGCCCGGCCCTGGCCGACAAGATCACCCTGACCGTGTTCAAGGTCACCGGTGAAACCAACACCGACGACCTGTCCCCGGCGCCTGACGCCTGGTCGCGTCCAGACATCCCGCTGCACGCCCTGGCCATGCTGAAAATGGCCCGTGACGGCATCAACCCGGACGCTGCGGGTTCGGTCGGCCCGATCAAGCAGATGGAAGCACTGAAAGCCCAAGGCTTCCCGGTTGCCTACGTCGGTGACGTGGTCGGTACTGGCTCCTCGCGTAAATCCGCCACCAACTCGGTGCTGTGGTTCTTCGGCGACGACATCCCGAACGTACCGAACAAGCGCGCTGGCGGTTTCTGCTTCGGCACCAAGATCGCCCCGATCTTCTACAACACCATGGAAGACGCCGGCGCCCTGCCGATCGAATTCGACTGCACCAACCTGGCCATGGGCGACGTCATCGACGTGTACCCGTACAAGGGCGAAGTCCGCCGTCATGGCAGCGACGAGCTGGTCACCAGCTTCGAACTGAAAACCGACGTGCTGCTCGATGAAGTCCGCGCTGGCGGCCGTATCCCGCTGATCGTCGGCCGTGGTCTGACCGACAAGGCCCGTGCCGAACTCGGCCTCGGCCCAGCAGACCTGTTCAAGAAGCCGGTAGCACCTGCCGACAGCGGCAAGGGCTTCACCCTGGCGCAGAAGATGGTGGGCCGCGCCTGCGGTCTGGCCGAAGGCCAGGGCGTACGTCCGGGCACTTACTGCGAGCCGAAGATGACCACCGTCGGTTCCCAGGACACCACTGGCCCGATGACCCGCGACGAGCTGAAAGACCTGGCGTGCCTGGGCTTCTCCGCTGACCTGGTTATGCAGTCCTTCTGCCACACCGCGGCCTATCCGAAGCCGATCGACGTCACCACCCACCACACCCTGCCGGACTTCATCATGACCCGCGGCGGCGTGTCCCTGCGTCCGGGCGACGGCATCATCCACAGCTGGCTGAACCGCATGCTGCTGCCGGACACCGTCGGTACCGGTGGCGACTCGCACACCCGTTTCCCGATCGGCATCTCCTTCCCGGCCGGTTCCGGCCTGGTCGCGTTCGCCGCTGCCACCGGCGTCATGCCGCTGGACATGCCGGAGTCCGTACTGGTGCGTTTCAAGGGCAAAATGCAACCGGGCATCACCCTGCGTGACCTGGTCCATGCCATCCCTTACTACGCCATCCAGAAGGGCCTGCTGACCGTCGAGAAGAAGGGCAAGATCAACGCCTTCTCCGGCCGCATCCTGGAAATCGAAGGCCTCAACGAGCTGACCGTCGAACAAGCCTTCGAGCTGTCCGACGCCTCCGCCGAGCGTTCGGCTGCCGGTTGCACCATCAAGCTGCCGGAATCGGCGATCGCCGAGTACCTGAAGTCCAACATCACCCTGCTGCGCTGGATGATCGGCGAAGGCTACGGCGACCCGCGCACCCTGGAGCGTCGTGCTCAGGCGATGGAAGCCTGGCTGGCCAACCCGCAACTGCTGGAAGCCGACAAGGACGCCGAGTACGCCGAGATCATCGAGATCGACCTGGCCGAAGTCAAAGAGCCGGTACTCTGCGCACCGAACGACCCGGACGACGCCCGTCTGCTTTCCACTGTCGAAGGTCAGAAGATCGACGAAGTGTTCATCGGCTCGTGCATGACCAACATCGGTCACTTCCGCGCTGCCGGCAAGCTGCTGGACAAGGTCAAGGGCGGTATCCCGACTCGCCTGTGGCTGGCTCCGCCGACCAAGATGGACGCCCACCAGCTGACCGAAGAAGGCTATTACGGCATCTACGGCAAGGCCGGTGCGCGCATGGAAATGCCAGGCTGCTCGCTGTGCATGGGTAACCAGGCACGCGTCCAGACCGGTTCGACCGTGGTCTCCACCTCGACCCGTAACTTCCCCAACCGCCTGGGCGACGCCACCAACGTGTTCCTCGCCTCGGCTGAGCTGGCGGCAGTTGCCTCCATCCTCGGCAAGCTGCCGACCGTGGACGAGTACATGGCTTACGCGAAAGACATCGACAGCATGGCTGCCGACGTCTACCGCTATCTGAGCTTCGACCAGATCGCCGAGTTCCGCGAAGCCGCGGCCAACGCGAAGATCCCGGCCGTGCAAGTCTAAGCGTCCGCAGTAAAAAGAAGCCCCGCCCAGTGCGGGGCTTTTTTTATGGAGAAAAATCGCAGGTACGACGGTCGGATCAAGTAGGGCCCGGTCGGGCTATTTTTCCCAAGGAGTGCACCATGAAACACTGGATATTCGCCGCGTTCTGCGTACTGGGCCTGGCCGGTTGCGCCAGCGACTACATCATCGCCACCAACGACGGGCAGATGCTCAGCGCCGAAGACAAGCCTGAACTGGACGAGGAAACCGGCCTGCTGATGTATGAGGACCCGGAAGGCAACGACCAGCAGATCCCGCAGAGCTCGGTGAAACAGATCATCGAACGTTAAGTGTGATCGGCCACCCGGACCACTGGGTGGCCACCCTTCCCCACGCTTGCCAGACCTGTCGCGCCAGCTAGCTTTGTAGAGGTCGATGACCGACGCACCGCTATCAGGAGCACAGCATATGAAGGTCTGGATACTCGCCCTGTTTTGCGCCGCAGCCCTCGCCGGCTGTTCCAGCGAATACATCATCACCACCACCGACGGCCAGATGCTCACCAGCGACGAGAAACCGGAGCTGGACGAAGACACCGGCATGCTCGAGTTCGAAGACAGCGAAGGCCGCCTGCAACAGATCCCGCAGAGTTCGGTGAAGCAGATGCTCGAGCGCTGAACCTACGCAACCAACCCCCAACCCCGCCACGGCGGGGTTTTGTTTGCCTGCATGAACGCCTGGCATATGGCTTGCTTGGCTTGTCTGCAACAGAACCCTCCAACGGCGGAGCGAGTTCATAGACAATGGCGTCGTTTCTGGCTACCTGCCCGCAAGGTGGCTGGGGCGGCGCTTTTTTCGTTCAAGGTGGGACTGATCGATGACCGACAACACGACAACGCGCACTGACACGCTGGCCTGGGTGGCCGGCTCGGACGCACCGGAGAAGAGCGTGCTGGACCTGGGCTTCATGGCCCTGACCGACTCGGCCTCGCTGATCGTCGCCGCCACCCAGGGCTTCGCCCAGCCCCACGGCCTGACGCTCAACCTGCAGCGCCAGGCATCCTGGGCGACCCTGCGTGACAAGCTGCTGTCCGGCGAGCTGGATGCAGCACAGACCCTGTACGGACAGATCTATGGTATCCACCTCGGCCTCAGCGGGCCGGCGACCGACATGGCGATCCTCATGGGTCTGTGCCAGAACGGCCAGGCTATCAACCTGTCCGAGCCACTGAAACAGAGCGGCGTGACCAGCGCCGAAGCACTGGCCCAGCGCGCGCGCCAAAGCGGTGCAAAACTCACCTTCGCCCACACCTTCCCCACCGGCACCCACGCCATGTGGCTGAACTACTGGCTGGCCAGTCACGGCATCCATCCGCTGGAAGACGTAAACACGGTGATCGTGCCGCCGTCGCAGATGGTCGCCCACCTCAAGGCGGCGCGCATCGACGGTTTCTGCGCGGGCGGCCCGTGGGGCGCCCTAGCGGTCGATGAGAACCTCGGTTTCACCGTCGCCACCAGCCAGATGATCTGGGCCGACCACCCGGAGAAGGTACTCGGCGTGACCCGCGAATTCGTCGAGCAGTACCCCAACACCGCGCGCGCCCTGACCATGGCCGTGCTCGAGGCCAGCCGCTTCATCGACGAGAACGAAGAGAACAAGCGCAGCACCGCGCAACTGATCAGCGGCAGCGAGTACATCGACGCGCCGTTGTCGGCCATCGAGCCGCGCTTCCTTGGCCATTACCAGGACGGCATCGGTCACGCCTGGCTGGACGCCAACCCGCTGCGCTTCTTCGCCAACGGCGAGGTGAACATGCCCTGGCTGTCGGACGGAATGTGGTTCATGACCCAGTTCCGCCGCTGGGGCCTGCTCAAGGACGACCCGGACTACCTCACGGTCGCCCGGCAGATCCACCAGCTCGACCTCTACCGCCAGGCTGCCGAAGCACTCGGCATCGCCGTACCCGAGAACGCCCTGCGCAGCAGCACGTTGCTCGACGGCACCGTCTGGGACGGCAGAGATCCGGCCGCCTACGCGCACAGCTTCGCCATCCACGCACGCAGCGGCAGCGCCGCTTCCATCGCCCTGTAACGCTGCGAGACGACGACCAAGATGCTACGAATTCTGCTGATCAACGACACCGCGAAGAAGGTCGGGCGCCTGAAGAGTGCGCTCATCGAAGCCGGTTTCGAGGTCATCGACGAGTCTGGCCTGACCATCGACCTGCCCGAGCGCGTCGAAGCCGTACGCCCGGACGTGGTGCTGATCGATACCGAGTCGCCGGGCCGCGACGTGATGGAACAGGTGGTCCTGGTCACCCGCGACCAGCCGAGGCCGATCGTCATGTTCACCGACGAGCACGACCCATCGGTGATGCGCCAGGCGATTCAATCCGGGGTCAGCGCCTACATCGTCGAAGGCATCCATGCCCAGCGCCTGCAACCGATCCTCGACGTCGCCATGGCCCGTTTCGAGAGTGACCAGGCCCTGCGCGCGCAGCTGCAGGCCCGCGACGAACAGCTGGCCGAGCGCAAGCGCGTGGAACTGGCCAAGGGCCTGCTGATGAAGATGAAGAGCTGCAACGAGGAAGAGGCCTACACGCTGATGCGCCGCCAGGCCATGAGCCGCCAGCAAAAGCTGATCCAGGTGGCCGAACAGATCATTGCCATGCACGACATGCTGGGGAACTGAACAGCCGATCCGCCGCGCTGCTGTTTCGCCTATGCCAGGTGACGCCCGGCTGAAAGCACCCGGCCGCGGCGAACCAACGGCCTGCGGGCGAGTCTGCTCAGAAGGCTCGCCACCCCGGCGGGCCCGGCACGCATCCACCTCGAAGGGGGCAGTCTTGAGCGAACGTGCCCTTTTCGAGGATGACCACGCATGCAGACACAATCCCGTCCCTCGCGCCTTTCGGCGCGCCGCCAGGCCCTGCTCGGCGCCCTGCTACTGAGCGGCCTGCTCGCCGGCGAAACCCAGGCCGACCTGTACAAGGGCGTCCCGCCGGGCGGCAACTTCGCCCTGGAAAACTGGAACATCACCGTGCCTGCCGATGCCAGCGGCGGCACCGCGGGCAAGGCGGTGACCATCCCGCCCGAGCAACTGGCGGGCAAGCAGGGCTACCAGTCGACCTGGTTTCGCACCGACAGCGACGGCGCCATGACTTTCTGGGCGCCGCTCAACGGCGCCACTGCCGGCGGCTCCAGCAGCCCGCGCGCGGAGCTGCGCGAGATGCTCGACCCGGGCAACCTCAGCGTGACCTGGAACGGCGCGGGCAATTCGCTGCAGGACGCCCTGGTCAAGGTTACCCAGGTGCCCAGCGACGGCATCGTCATCGTCGGCCAGGTCCATGGCTACGGCAGCGCGCCGCTGATCCTCCTGTACTACCGCTACGACGCCAGCAAGCAGACCGGCCGCGTGATCGCCAAACTGCAGGGCCTGCCGGAACAGGGTCCGCCCTTCACCAACCACGTGCTGGCCGAGAACATCCGCCTGGGCGAAGCCTTCACCTACCAGATGCGGGTCAGCAACAACGTGGCCATGGCCTCGGCCAACGGCGGCCCGGTGGCACGCATGCCGATGGACCCGGCCTGGAACAGCGAGACGTTCTACTTCAAGGCCGGTGCCTACCTGCACATGCATGGCGACAGCGCCACCGAGGGTGGCCGCGCGAAGTTCTACCGGCTCGCCGCCAGCCACCCCAACGACGGCCTGCTGGTCAACAGCCCGGCCGCACTGACCAACGCCACCGCCGAGCAACCGTACCTGGTGCAGCTGTCCAGCACCGGCGGCCTTGGTGGCGCCACCTGGAAACTGGTCAGCGGCCATCCGCCGGCCGGCCTGCGCCTGTCCCGCGACGGCGTGATCAGCGGCACGCCGCAGGCGCGCGCGGTGTCCACCACGGCACACTGGTTCGTTGCCCAGGTGCAGGACGTCAACGGCAGCACCCACCACAAGAAGTTCTCGATCCTGGTCCGCGCCGCGGGTAACTGATCGCGCGTCGCGTCGCCGCCACGGCGAATTCGCCAGCGTTGCCAGGGACGGCAAATCGGGCTCGACAAGCCACCCTGGCTGCGCTTATCTTCGCGCCCTGGCCACCGCAGTGGCCAACGTCGCTCGGACGGTTCCGGGCGCTTACGTATCCGAGGAAAGCATGGCTGACCAAGCTAAGCGCCGCTTTGCGCGCATCGATCGTCTCCCCCCCTACGTTTTCAACATCACTGCCGAACTGAAGATGGCTGCCCGTCGCCGTGGCGAGGACATCATCGACTTCAGCATGGGCAACCCCGATGGCGCCACACCGCCGCACATCGTCGAAAAACTCTGCACCACCGCCCAGCGTGACGACACCCACGGCTACTCCACCTCGCGTGGCATTCCGCGTCTGCGCCGCGCCATTTCGCGCTGGTACGCCGACCGCTACGAGGTGGAAATCGACCCCGACGAGGAAGCCATCGTCACCATCGGCTCCAAGGAAGGCCTGGCGCACCTGATGCTGGCCACCGTCGACCATGGCGACACCGTGCTGGTGCCCAACCCGAGCTACCCGATCCACATCTACGGCGCCGTGATCGCCGGCGCCCAGGTACGCTCCGTGCCGCTGGTACCGGGCATCGACTTCTTCGCCGAGCTGGAACGGGCGATTCGCGAATCGATCCCGAAACCGAAGATGATGATCCTCGGCTTCCCGTCCAACCCGACCGCACAGTGCGTAGAACTGGACTTCTTCGAGCGCGTGGTGGCCCTGGCCAAGCAGTACGACATTCTCGTGGTGCACGACCTGGCCTACGCCGACATCGTCTACGACGGCTGGAAAGCCCCGTCGATCATGCAGGTGCCGGGTGCCAAGGATATCGCCGTGGAGTTCTTCACCCTGTCCAAGAGCTACAACATGGCGGGCTGGCGGGTGGGCTTCATGGTCGGCAACAAGGAGCTGGTCAGCGCCCTGGCGCGGATCAAGAGCTACCACGACTACGGCACCTTCACCCCGCTACAGGTCGCGGCCATCGCCGCCCTGGAAGGCGACCAGCAGTGTGTGCGCGACATCGCCGAACAGTACCGGCAGCGTCGCAACATGCTGGTCAAGGGCCTGCACGAAGCCGGCTGGATGGTCGAGAATCCCAAGGCCTCAATGTACATCTGGGCGAAGATTCCCGAGCAGTACGCCCACCTGGGTTCGCTGGAATTCGCCAAGAAGCTGTTGATCGAGGCCAAGGTCTGCGTGTCGCCGGGCATCGGCTTCGGCGACTACGGCGATGACCACGTGCGTTTCGCCCTGATCGAGAACCAGGACCGTATCCGTCAGGCGGTGCGTGGCATCAAGGCCATGTTCCGCGCCGACGGTCTGCTGCAACCGGCACCCGCCAAACCACGCAAGACCCCGGCGGAGTGAAACCGGCGAGGCGGCAGCGCACGGCTGCCGCCTCGTTTCTCAGCCCGAGTAGTCCAGCGCCGTCCAGGCCCGACTTAGGCCATTGGCGATCACGCAGCCGGGCCGCTCCAGTTCCTCGTTGTAATCCTGTGACAGCCGCGTGACCTCGCCTTCACCACCCTCGCGCTCGGTCAACCACTGCACCTTGCCGCAGTTCGGCGTCTCGATCACGTAGCTGGCGGAAATGCGCGTGTGCTGCCCCGGCAGCTTGATCACGTCCAGCACCCGACCATGTTCCTCGACGCGCTTGCCGTCGGAAACCAGTACCGCCCAGGCATCACCGCCCTCGATCACCAGATAGGCGCCATTGGCCTTGGGCTGTTCGAGCTGTGGCTGGGCACAGCCTGCCAGCAGAGCCAGTAGCAGAATCGTCATCAGCTTGTGGTGCATATAGGCAGCTCCTGTTCCGGTGATCTCGACGGCACTTGAGCTGTACTATTATCCAGTAGTGTTTATTTGTACAGTACTTTTCGTTTACTCTTTTGCGGCCGTGGAACCCAAGGAGACTGACCATGCTGGACGTACTGCAGTTGAAGAACAAAGTGAACCAGATGCCACTGGACAGCATTCGCCCCATGGTTGCGGAACTGCACCTGGAGGGGCTGGTGACAGGCAGCAAGACGCCGTTCCGGCGCGTGCACTTCAACACCTGCTTCGCCGAGATCGAAGCGCTGCTGCAACGTGCCGGCTATCACCGCCAGCTCGATGTGGTCGGCTACCAGGGCCTGGCCTACGCCCTGTTCGATCCCGCGCGCTGGGAGGCGGTCACCGTGCTGCGTTGGCTCAAGGACTACGTCGAGGAAACCCAGCGCCGCTCGCCAGCCGCACTCAGCCACTGAGTGGCTGCTCCACCGCGCGAACCAAAAGCGCACAGGAGCGGCCGGGCGTGCACGGCGATGGCTCGTAAAGGGCATGCACCGGCTGTCGCGTAGCGCCGAGCCGACGTAGCCGGAATCTCGCAGAACCCGGCTAAGCCCCTGTTCTACAAGCACCATTCCTATCGGCAGCAATCCTCCTCGGACCCGTTCCCTCTCGCCCTCAGCAAGCTGGCAAGCCCTTTGCAATAGCCCGTGCAGACTCCTGCGAAGCACGCCAACGGCGGCGGGCCGCGGATCACGGACAACGGCGTCCGTCAGAGAACCCTCCCCCATCGGGTCTCTCTGGCGTACGCCGTTTTTATTTGCCCATGAAAAAGGACCACAGCATGAGTGATCGTGATTCCAACGACCCGATGAACACCAGCCGCCGCAATTTCCTCAAGCACTCCATCGCCATTGCTGGCACCGTGGGCGGGGTCGCCGCGCTGGGTCTCGCCGCGCCCGGTTTCCTGCGTAGCGCGGCCTATGCCGCCGGTTCCGATGCCCCGGAAAAGGCCGCACTGAAGATCGGCTTCATCCCCCTGACCGACTGCGCCTCGCTGGTGGTCGCCGCCACCCAGGGCTTCGCCGCCAAGTACGGCCTGAGCATCACCCCGAGCAAGGAGGCCTCCTGGGCCGGTGTGCGCGACAAGCTCGGCACCGGCGAACTGGATGCCTCGCACGTGCTCTACGGCATGATGTACAGCTCGCAGCTCGGCCTCGCCGGCCCGCAGAAGGACATGGCCGTGCTCATGGGCCTGAACCAGAACGGCCAGGCCATCACCCTTTCCAGGCAGCTCAAGGAAGCCGGCGTAACCACCGGCGCGCAGCTCGCCGCGCACATCAAGAAAGGCGGCACGCCGCTGACCTTCGCCCAGACCTTCCCCACCGGCACCCACGCCATGTGGCTGTACTACTGGCTCGGCAGCCTGGGCATCAACCCGCTGTCGGACGTCAAGACCATCACCGTGCCGCCACCGCAGATGGTCGCCAACATGCGCGTCGGCAACATGGACGGTTTCTGCGTCGGCGAGCCCTGGGGCGCACGGGCGATCACCGACAAGATCGGCTTCACCGCCGTGACCACCCAGCAGATCTGGGCCGACCACCCGGAGAAAGTCCTCGGCTGCTCCCGCGAGTTCGTCGAACAGAACCCCAACACCGCCCGCGCGCTGGTGATGGCCCTCCTCGATGCCAGCCGCTTCATCGAAGCCAGCGCGGAGAACAAGAAGGCCACCGCCAAGCTTATTTCCGGCAAGGCCTACGTCAATGCGCCAGCCGAGGTGATCGAGCAGCGCTTTCTCGGTCACTATGAGGACGGCCTCGGCAACAGCTGGGAAGACCCGCACGCCATGGCCTTCTGCAAGGACGGTAGCGTCAACTACCCCTACCACTCCGACGGCATGTGGTTCCTCACCCAGTTCAAGCGCTGGGGCCTGCTCAAGGACGACCCGGACTACGCCGCCGTCGCCGCTGCGGTGAACCAGACCAAACTCTACGGCGAAGCCGCCAGCGCCCTCGGCCTGAGCGTGCCGAGCAGCCCGCTGCGCAGCAGCACGCTGATCGACGGCAAGGTCTGGGATGGCAGCAACCCGGCCGCCTACGCCCAATCCTTTGCGGTTAAGGCCTGACTTTCGGAGGTGTACAGATGAATGCTCGACTGAAAACCCCGCTGAGCGTGGCCAGCGCCGTCCCCGTCACGCCCGTTCGCCGCCCGTTGCCGGGCACGGAGCTGTTCGCCAGCGCTATCAGGCTGCTGGTCCCGCCACTGCTCGGCATTGCCCTGTTCATCGGCGTGTGGGCACTGATCGCCGCGCGCAGCGAGGGCCTGCCGGGCCCGCTGTCGACCTGGCTGTCGGCGCTGGAGCTGTTCGCCGATCCGTTCTACGACAACGGCCCGAACGACATGGGCATCGGCTGGAACATCCTCCACTCGCTGGGCCGCGTTGGCCTCGGCTTCGGCCTCGCGGCGCTGGTCGGCATCCCGCTGGGCTTCGCCATCGGCCGCTTCACCTTCCTCGCCCGCATGCTCGCACCGGTCATCAGCCTGCTGCGCCCGGTGTCGCCGCTGGTGTGGCTGCCGATCGGCCTGCTGGTGTTCGAGAAGGCCGGGCCGGCGTCGATCTGGGTGATTTTCATCAGCTCGATCTGGCCGATCATCCTCAACACCGCCGCCGGCGTCGCCAGCGTGCCGCAGGACTACCTCAACGTTGCCCGCGTGCTCAAGCTGTCGGAATTCAAGGTGCTCACGCGCATCCTGTTTCCCGCCGTGCTGCCGCACCTGATGACCGGCATTCGCCTGGCCATCGGCGTGGCCTGGCTGGTGATCGTCGCCGCGGAAATGCTCACCGGCGGCACCGGCCTGGGCTTCTGGGTGTGGGACGAGTGGAACAACCTCAACGTCGAACACATCCTCATCGCCATCATCATCGTCGGTCTGGTCGGCCTGGCCCTGGAGCAGTCGTTGCTGCTGCTCGCCAAACGCTTCGACTACGCCAGCTAAGGAGTTCGCCATGGACAAGTTCGTCGAGCTGACCGCCGTCAGCAAACACTTCGAGACCAAGAAAGGCCGCTTCCAGGCCCTGGCCAACGTCAACCTGAGCATTGCCAAAGGCGAGTTCGTCTCGCTGATCGGCCACTCCGGCTGCGGCAAATCCACCGTGCTCAACCTCATCGCCGGCCTGCTCGAGGCCAGCGAGGGCGGGCTGATCTGCAACGGTCGCGAGATCGACGGCCCCGGCCCGGAGCGTGCCGTGGTGTTCCAGAACCACAGCCTGCTGCCCTGGATGACCTGCTACGGCAACGTCCACCTGGCCGTGGAACGGGTGTTCGGTGCCGACGAAGCCAAGGCCCAGCTCAAGGCCCGCACCGAGGCGGCGCTGCACATGGTCGGCCTCGATCATGCGATGCACAAACACCCCAGCGAGATCTCCGGCGGCATGAAGCAACGCGTCGGCATCGCCCGCGCCCTGGCCATGGAGCCCAAGGTGCTGCTGATGGACGAACCCTTCGGCGCCCTCGACGCCCTGACCCGCGCGCACCTGCAGGACGAGCTGCTGCGCATCGTCGGTGCGACCCAGAGCACGGTGGTGATGGTGACCCACGACGTCGACGAGGCGGTGCTGCTCTCCGACCGCATCGTGATGATGACCAACGGCCCGGCGGCCACGGTCGGCGATATCGTCGAGGTGGGCCTGGCCCGCCCGCGTGATCGCCTGGTGCTGGCCAACGACCCGCAGTACCACCTGTACCGCAGCGCGGTGCTGGAATTCCTCTACCAGCGTCAGCAACGTCCGGCGGCTTGATACGCGTAAGGGGACTCAGTGATGGATGATCGTCGGTGATCCACCGATGCTCCGTCGGGTGCCCCTGGCCATCAGTTGCTCATCACAAGCCCGACCTCGTGTCGGGCTTTTCTGGCCCGTCATGCGCGCCGGGCATTGCCGCCTGGCGCGGCGGTGCCTGTACAGCGCCACCGCCAGCCCCTACCCTCGCCCTCTACCTATAACAAGAAACGAGGAACCACCATGCCCTACAGCATCTACGTCGCGGCAGTCCTGTCGCTGCTGCTGATCGCCCTGTCGCTGAATACCTCGCGCCTGCGCATGCGCCATCAGATCGCCTTCGGCGACGGCGGCAAGGCGGACCTGACCAAGGCCATCCGCGCCCACGGCAACACCTTGGAACAGACGGTGCTGTTCATCGTCCTGCTCTACCTCGGCGAAGCCAGCGGGCAGATCAGCCCGCCGCTCACCGCCGCCATCGGCTTCGCCTTCATCATGCTGCGCCTGCTCTACTGCGCCGGCCTGTTCGCCCGCCTGCTCCTGCTGCGCCAGGTCAGCCATGCGCTGACCATGCTGGTACTGCTCGTCGTCACCCTGCTGCTGTTGTTCTGAGCCGAGCCGGTACAGGCTGCGCGAGCCAGGCAATGACGCAGTCGACCACCCCCTGCGGCGCCTTGAGCCAAGCGCTGTGCGGGTTCTCGTGGGGCGGACGCGGCGACGGCAGGCGTTCGATCTGCGGATGGGCCTGGATCAGCTCGGCCAGGCCCAGGGTCGAGGCCGGCGGGGCGAAATGATCGCCCTCGATCTGCACGAACAACGACGCCACGCCATTGCTCGCCGCCGGCGCCTGAGGCAAACCGAGGTGATGGTAATGGCCGGTGAAGGCGACGCGGCCCCAATCACGCATCAACGTGCGCGCCTCGTGGCCACCGAAGCCGATACGCTTGCCCGGCAGGTAGCCGAGCACGCTGACCAGCAGGTTGAACACCAGCGCCACGCTGGGCGTCATCAGCCGCTGGCGACCCTGCCAGTGGCGGTAATGGATGTTGCCGCAGGCGACGCCGATGACGCGCACCGCGCTGCCTGGGTGCGCCGCTGCGTACAGCGTGGCGATATGTCCACCGAGGCTGTGGCCGAACAGCACCGCCGGGCTGCCGGGGAAATGCCGCTGGGCCATGACCAGCAACGCGGGGACGAAGTCCTCGACCAGTTGCCGATAGCCGTAGTCGTGACGGCGATCCGGGCGCGGCAGGCTCTCGCCCTGGCCCGGCCAGTCGGCGACCAGCACGTTGCAGTCGGCCGCCACCAGCGCATTTGCCAGCGCGTCGTACTTGCGCGCGGTCACGCCCAGCGCTGGCAGCACGATCAGCGTGCGCGTCGCACGCGCACAGGGGTACAGGCGCACCGGACACTGAAAGGTGCCATTGGCGAACGGCAGCGTATCGATCATCGCCCACTCCGCAGTCATCACAGGAGCGGCGAATCTAGAGCAATTACTCTATTAATTCCACAGCGAGCGTTCGCCGGACACGCACAACCTCAGGCGGCCTGCTCGGCCGAACGGTCACTGCGGCGCTGCTCCGGCAGCACGTGAGGGGCTTCCAGACGCTGGCGCAGCAGCCTGGCGAACTGCTCGGCCGACGCCTGGCAGCGAAATGGAATCGCGCACGCGTCGAGCTGTACGACCCAACCGGTTTCAGGCACATGGTTCACGCTGATCTGCATCGCAAGTCTCCCCAGTCCAGTGGCTAGCGAAGCGATCCTAGCCCGGCTTTGTGACGGTTCAGGGTCAGCGTGCGTGCAGCCAGGCGTGGTCAAACAGGGCCGAAACGAATCGCCCGGCCTGCTAAACGCACCAGCCTGTAGCACGGCCGGCAGGCTGTGTCGGTTGCGCGCGGTACAAGCGGCAGAAAATCCGCGGGCCGCACCTGTGTGCCAGTGGTTGGCACAGGCAATGCTTTGCGTAGTAGGGATTGCAGCAGGCCGCCAGTGACCATGGCACTCACGGAGCACATCGGCATTGCGTGTTGACCGGGCCTGCAGCCTGGCGTTTAGTTAACCCAAGTGCCGGCGCCGGGGCTCTGCATCCGGCGTCGATTTTGCGACAGACCACGGCGCGATACCTCGCGGACGCGCCCTCTCCCGCCTGCGGAGTTGCGTCATGCCCTACAGCACCAGCGTCGGCAGTCAGACCTACCGCTTCGCCGACCTCAAGACCCTGCTGGCCAAGGCCAGCCCCGCGCGCTCCGGCGACTACCTGGCCGGGCTCGCCGCGGCCACCTACGAAGAACGCATGGCGGCGAAGATCGCCCTGGCCGACGTGCCGCTGCAGACCTTTCTCAACGAGGCGCTGATCCCCTACGAGAGCGACGAAGTCACCCGCCTGATCATCGACCGCCATGATCGCGCCGCCTTCGCTCCGATCAGCCACCTGACCGTCGGCGACCTGCGCGACTGGCTGCTCCTGCACAGCACCGACAGCGCCACCCTCGCCGCCGTCGCACCCGGCATCACCCCGGAGATGGCTGCCGCGGTGAGCAAGCTGATGCGCAACCAGGACCTGATCCTGGTGGCCAAGAAGTGCCACGTCACCAGCCGCTTTCGCAACACCATCGGCCTGCCCGGCCACCTCTCCGTGCGCCTGCAGCCCAACCACCCCACCGACGATGTGCGCGGCATCGCCGCGAGCATGCTCGACGGCCTGCTCTACGGCTCCGGCGATGCCACGGTCGGCATCAACCCAGCCAGCGATTCGCTGCCGACCCTGATGCGCCTGTGGCAGATGATGGACGAGGTGCGCCAGCACTTCGAAATCCCCATGCAGAGCTGCGTGCTCACCCACGTCACCACGCAGATCCAGGCCATCGAGGCCGGCGCGCCGATCGACCTGGTGTTCCAGTCCATCGCCGGCACCGAGAAAACCAATGCCAGCTTCGGCGTGAACCTGGCCATCCTCCGCGAGGCCCACGAGGCGGCGCTGAGCCTGAAGCGCGGCACGGTCGGCGACAACGTCATGTACTTCGAGACCGGCCAGGGCAGCGCGCTGTCAGCCGGCGGCCACCACGGCGTCGACCAGCAGACCTGCGAGGTGCGCGCCTATGCCGTGGCGCGCGAATTCAAGCCGCTGCTGACCAACACAGTGGTCGGCTTCATCGGCCCGGAATACCTCTACGACGGCAAGCAGATCATCCGCGCCGGGCTGGAGGATCACTTCTGCGCCAAGCTGCTCGGCGTGCCGATGGGCTGCGACGTCTGCTACACCAACCACGCCGAAGCCGACCAGGACGACATGGACACCCTGCTGACCCTGCTCGGCACCGCCGGCATCAGCTTCATCATGGGCATCCCCGGCGCCGATGACATCATGCTCAATTACCAGAGCACCTCGTTCCACGACGCCCTCTACCTGCGCTCGGCGATGGGCCTCAAGCGTGCGCCGGAATTCGATGCCTGGCTGACGCGTATGGCCATCACCGATCCGTCCGGCGCGCTGCGCGAGATCGGCCGCGGCCACCACTTGCTCAAGCAATTGCCTTTCGTCTCGGGAGCGGCGTGATGAGTGACCTGACGCTGACCCAGAGCAACCCCTGGGACGACCTGCGCGCGCACACCTCGGCACGCATCGCCCTGGGCCGCGTAGGCTCCAGCCTGCCGACCGCCGAAGTGCTCAAGTTCGGCCTGGCCCACGCCCAGGCGCGTGACGCAGTGCATCGCCCACTGGATTTCAGCGAGCTGCGCGAGCAGCTGCAGGCGGCAGGGTTTCGCGCCCTGCAGGTCAACAGCGACGCCGAAGACCGGCAAACCTACCTGCTGCGCCCGGACCGCGGCCGCCGCCTCGCCGAGCCCTGCCGCGAACGCCTGTGCGGCGAAGCGCCGGCGCCGGAGCTGGCCGTGGTGATTGCTGACGGGCTCTCGTCCATCGCCGTGCAACGCCATGCCCTGCCGCTGCTGGAGCTGTTCCGCCAGCGCTTCGACGCCGACTGGAGCAACACCCCGGTGGTGCTCGCCGAACAGGGGCGCGTGGCCATCGGCGACGGCATCGGCGAAGCGCTGCGCGCGCGCCTGGTAATCGTGCTGATCGGCGAGCGTCCGGGCCTGACCTCGCCGGACAGCCTCGGCCTGTACGTCACCTACCAGCCCCACGTGGGGCGCATGGACAGCGAGCGCAACTGCATCTCCAACGTGCGCCCCGAGGGGCTGCCCTACGCACTGGCGGCGCACAAGCTGGACTTCATCGCGCGTCAGGCCCTGCGCCTGCAACTCTCCGGCGTCGACCTGAAGGACGACAGCACCCTGCAGGCGATCGAAACCCAGGCCTGACAGAAGCGCCAACCGGGGTTATGGTGGAGGCTCATCCCGCAAAGGAGAGCCCCATGCCCTGGTATGCCTGGTTGATCATGATTCTGGCCCTCGGCTCCATCGTCGGCGGCTTGCTGTTGCTGCGCGACAGCGCCCGCAAACTGCCGCTAACCGACGAACAGCTCAAGCGCATCCACGAACGCAACATCGAACAGGACGCCAAGGACGCGCAGGAGCGCTAGACTCCCGCGCCTTCGCCTCATCCGCGACAAGGACGTGCCATGCCCCTGCACCTGCGCCTGCTGCTGCCCGTGCTCTTTCTCGGGCTGGGCGTGGCATTCGCCTATATCCAGCCCATCGGCCTGGCCCTGGCGGCCCTGTTCATCGCCTGGGTCCTGCTCGGCGAGGACTACCTGCCGCACTGGCTGTGGTGGTCAGTGAGCCTGCTGGTCAGTATCGCCCTCGCCGCTCACCTGCTCCCCGGCTTCACCCCCACGCCCCTCGCGGAGGCACGGCGGATCAGCGTCGATGCCGCGCCCTATGCCGTACGCCTGTCGTGGGACAAGGGCCTGGTCGGCCTGACACTGCTCGCCTGGTGGCTGGGCCATGCGCCACGGGCCACCGTCTCTGCGCGCCTGGCCTGGCTGATCGCGCTGCTGACATTGCTGCTGGTGCCTGCACTGGCTCTCGGCCTGGTGCTGGTGGCCTGGCAGCCGAAGTGGCCGCAGGAAGTGTGGCTGTGGCTGGCGGTGAACTTGGGCGTGGCGGTACTGGCCGAGGAGCTGGTGTTTCGCGCCTGGCTGCAGCGCGCGCTGATCGCCCCGCTCGGGCTGTGGGCCGGGGTGCTGCTCACCGCCGTGCTATTCGCCGCCGTGCACCTGCCGTTCAGCCCGTTGTTCGCCGTGGTTGCGGGGGTGGCCGGGCTCGGTTACGGCCTGGTCTTCCATTACAGCGGGCGCCTGAGCGCGGCCATCGCCCTGCACGGTGCGGTCAATCTGTGCCATCTATTACTGTTGAGCTACCCGCTACGCGTGGCGTAACGCCGATGTCGTAGGGCTGGAAGATCCGCTGCATCTGGCCGTTCTCGCGCAACGCCTGGAGCAACTCGCGCAACCGCTCGGCGCTGATCGGCGCCTGCGGACGCAGGATCGCGTAGTGGCGGTAGTGCTGATCCTCCCACTCGGACACCAGCAGTTGCGCCTGCAACTGCGGCTCCTTGCGCACCTTCGCGCCGAGCCAGGAACGGGTGATCGGCGCGACATCGGCACGCCCGCGCAGCACCAGCTCCAGGTTGCTTTCGTGGGAATAGGTCAGCTGCGCATCGAAGTGTTCGCTCAGCCACTGCGGGTCGTTGTTGAAGCCGGCGAAACCGTAGTGGTAGCCGTTGAACAGCGCCAGGCGCTTGTCCATCAGGTTGTCGAAGTAGTGCTGGTCGCGGCCCGGCTCGGCGCGGGCGACCAGCACCTCGGCATCCTCCAGGCCCATGTCGATGCGATGGCCGACAATGCCCTGCCATTTCCAGTCGGGGTTCTCGAACACCGCGAGGTCATAGCGCGCCTGCTCGAAATCCTTGAAACGGCGGTTGAGGGAGGTGGCGCGCAGGACGAACCGGTAATCGCCCTGGAGCTGATTGAGCGCCTCGACCAGCTGCGGCAGCAGGCCGCGCTGCAGGTTCTGCTCGGGCTTGATCGCGTAAGGCGGAAAGTGCACGGCGGCGATGCGGACTTGCTCCGCAGCCTGCACCGGCAAGGCTGCCAGCGCCACGAATGCCATCACTCCCGTTCGCAGCCATCCTTGTCTGCACCCGCTCATACTGACTCCTTGGACAACTTTCAGACAAGCCTATCCCAGGCAAGGATCACTGCATAGGGTTGGCCTTTTCCTCGATCGCCCCACCGCTGCGCTGCAACTGATAGCGCCTGAGCAGCTCGCCCAAACGGCCATTTTTCTCCAGCACGGCGAGCGCCTGCGCCAGCTGCTGCGCGGTGATCGGCCCGTCGCGGCGCAGCAGCGCGTGGTGGTGATAGACCTGATCGGTACGCTCGGACACCAGCAGATCGGCCTGCTCCTGCGGGTGCGATTGCAGGTACAGGCGCAGGTACGAACGCGGCAGCACGCTGAGGTCGGCCCGGCGGTGCAGCAGCATCAGCAGGTTGCTGTCGTGGGAATAGGTGAGCACCGCGTTGTAGGTACTGGAGAGGTAGTCCTGGTCCGCATTGAAACCGGCGAACCCGTAGTGATAGCCGCTGTACAGCGCCATGCGCTTGCCCTTGAGGCTGTCGAAATACTCCTGGCCGCGCCCCGGCTCGGCATGGGCGACGTACACCTCGGCATCGGTGATCTGCAGGTCGAGCCGGTCGGCGACGACGTCCTGCCAGCCCCAGTTCGGCGACTTGAAGAGGATCATGTCGTAACGACCGTGCACAAAGTCGCGGTAGCGCCGGGTCACGGAGGTCGGCACCAGCTCGAACCGGAAGGCCTCCTGGCTGGTGTTGAGGGCGTCCAGCAGCTCAGGCAGCAGGCCGCCGGGCAGGCTTTCGGGTTTGGCGATATAGGGCGGGAAATGGTAGGCGCCGACCTTGACCGGCTGCGCGGCTGCGACCAGCTGACTCGCCAGGAGCACTGCACCAAGTAGCAGGAGCTTGCAGGTCACACGCACCGGAATACCTCAGACAGAGCCCAGGGGACGTGCCGCCGGCTGGCTGGCCGCCCCCCTGCAGCTTAGCCTATTCGGTACGGGCGTCCTTGATGACCAGCGTCAGCGCTTCCTCGGCGAGCTGGTCGAGGCTCATCTTGCCGTCGGCACGGAACCAGGTGGTGCTCCAGCTCAGCGCGCCGGTGAGGAAACGCCGCAGGATGAACGGGTCGCCCTGTACATAGCCGGCGACGCGCGCCTCGCCGAGCACGTCCAGCCAGATCTGCTCGTAGGTGTCGCGCAGCGCGAGAATGTGCGCGCGGCCTTCCTCGGACAGCGAACGCCATTCGTAGACCAGCACGGCCATCGCCTCGCCAGTGCCGCCCATGATCGACTGCAGCTCACAGCGGATCAGCGCCAGCACACGCTCGCGCAGGTTGGCGGCATCGGCCAGCGCGGCGTGCATCAACGCGGTGTTGTAGCGCACGGTTTCCTCCATCACCGAACGGAGGATCTCGTCCTTGCTCTTGAAGTGGTGAAAGATGCTGCCGGACTGGATGCCGACGGCCCCCGCCAGGTCGCGGACCGTGGTGCGTTCGTAGCCCTTGCTGCGAAACAGGTGGGCCGCAGTTTGCAGCAGCTTGCCGCGCGCGCTTTCCGGGTCGGTCACCTGGCCGCTGGCCACCAGTTGCTGCATCACGGCGCGGGCCTTGTGATCGTCCAAACTCGTTTTCTCCGCAGGGGAAATGGGGGCGACGCGCCAGGACTGGCGTGCCGTGGAAACTGATGGACGAAATTTACGGGGCACAAGCCACCCAAGCAAGCGCTTGGCTAAAAAGTTGCTCGCGGGACTTTCAAACCAAGCGCTTGCTTGGTAATGTCTTCTCCATCTTCTGGCGTCGATGGAATCCTATAAAAATGAGCAAGACCATCCGCATTGGCTGCGCCTCCGCCTTCTGGGGCGACACCTCCACTGCTGCCGCGCAGCTGGTGCGCGGCACCGAGCTGGACTACCTGGTGTTCGACTACCTGGCCGAGATCACCATGTCGATCATGGCCGGAGCGAAAATGAAGAAGCCGGACGAAGGCTTCGCCACCGATTTCATCGACGTGCTCGCCCCGCTGCTGCAGGACATTGCCGCCAAGAACATCCGCGTCATCAGCAACGCCGGCGGGGTCAACCCGCAGGCCTGCGCGGCTGCCCTGAGCGCCGCCTGCGCCAAGGCTGGTGTCGACCTGAAGATCGCCGTGCTGCATGGCGACAACCTGCAACCCAAGCTCGGCGAACTGGCCAAGGCCGGTACCACCGAGATGTTCAGTGGCGCGCCGCTGCCGCCCATGTGCGTATCGGTCAACGCCTACCTCGGCGCGCCGGGCATCGTCGAGGCGCTGAAACTCGGCGCCGATATCGTCATTACTGGCCGCGTGGTCGACAGCGCGGTGGTCAGCGCCGCGCTGGTGCATGAATTCAACTGGAGCTGGAACGACTACGACAAGCTGGCCCAGGCCGCCCTCGCCGGCCACATCATCGAATGCGGCGCGCAGTGCACCGGCGGCAACTTCACCGACTGGCGCGACGTGCCGGACTACGAGCACATCGGCTTCCCGGTGGTGGAAGTCAGCGCCGACGCAAGCTTCATCGTCGCCAAGCCGGCAGGCAGCGGCGGCCTGGTCACGCCGTTCACCGTCGGCGAGCAGATGCTCTATGAAATCGGCGACCCACGCGCCTACTACCTGCCCGACGTGATCTGCGATTTCACCCAGGTCAGCCTGAGCCAGGCCGGCCAGGATCAGGTTCTCGTGCAGGGCGCCAAGGGCCTGCCGCCGACCGATCAGTACAAGGTCAGCGCCACCTATCCGGAAGGCTTCCGCTGCACCGCCAGCTGCCTGATCGCCGGCATCGACGCGGTGGCCAAGGCCGAGCGCGTCAGCCAGGCGATCATCGCCAAGACCGAGGAAATCTTCGCCGAGCGCGGCTGGGGGCCCTACCGCGAAGTGCACATCGAGCTGCTCGGCAGCGAAGCCACCTACGGCCCGCACGGGCAACGGCAGGACACCCGCGAAGTGGTGATCAAGCTGGCAGTGCGCCACGCCAAGAAGGAAGCGCTGATCCTGTTCTCCCGCGAGATCGCCCAGGCCGCCACCGGCATGGCGCCGGGGCTGACCGGCATCGTCGGCGGGCGGCCGACCGTGTACCCGGTGATCCGTCTGTTCAGCTTCCTCACCGACAAGCGCAACTGCAGCCTGGAGGTGAGCCTCGGCGAGCAGCGCCAGCCGGTCGCCCTGCCGAAGCTGGGCGCCTTCGATCCACGGCAACTGGCCGTCGCCAGCGAACCACCACAACCCCAGGGCGAAGCCGATGCCAGCGTGCCACTGATCAAGCTGGCCGTGGCGCGCTCCGGCGACAAGGGCAACCACAGCAACATCGGCGTGATGGCGCGCAAGCCCGAGTACCTGCCGTGGATCGCCGAGGCATTGAGCAAGGAAGCGCTGGTCGACTGGATGAGCCATGTGCTCGACCCACAGACCGGGCGCGTCGAGCGCTGGTATCTGCCGGGCAGCCAAAGCCTCAACTTCCTGCTGGAGAACGCCCTGGGCGGCGGCGGCGTGGCCAGCCTGCGTATCGACCCGCAGGGCAAGGCCTTCGCCCAGCAGCTGCTGGAGCTCCCGGTGTCGGTGCCCAGCGCATTGGCCAAGACTTTGTAGAGTGGATTGATTGTTCCCGCGTTGATCGTTCCCACGTTCCGCGTGGGAACGCAGGCAGCGACGCTCTGCGTCGCATGGGACGCAGAGCGTCCCCGGAGCGGTTCCCGCGCAGAGCGTGGGAACCATCGAACAGATAGAGCCGAAGGACAACAACAATGAGCTACGACTCAGTCTTCAAACCCGGCCTGTTCGCCGGCCAGACCATCCTGGTCACCGGCGGCGGCAGCGGCATCGGCCGCTGTGTGGCCCACGAGCTGGCCCACCTCGGCGCCCATGTGGTGCTGGTCGGGCGCAAGCTGGAGAAACTGGAAAAGACCGCCGGCGAAATCGCCGAAGACGGTGGCAGCGCCAGCTTCGCCGTGTGCGATATCCGCGAGGAAGAAGCGGTCAAGGCGATGGTCAAGACGGTGATCGCCGAGCGCGGGCCGATCCACCACCTGGTCAACAACGCCGGTGGCCAGTTCCCCGCGCCGCTGGTGTCGATCAACCAGAAAGGCTTCGAGACCGTGGTGCGCACCAACCTGGTCGGCGGCTTCCTGATCGCCCGCGAAGTGTTCAGCCAGAGCATGAGCAAGACCGGCGGCAGCATCGTCAACATGCTCGCCGACATGTGGGGCGGCATGCCCGGCATGGGCCACTCCGGTGCCGCCCGCGCCGGCATGGAGAACTTCACCAAAACCGCCGCCTACGAGTGGGGCCACGCCGGCGTGCGGGTCAATGCCGTGGCGCCGGGCTGGATCGCCTCCAGCGGCATGGACACCTATCCCGAGTCGATGAAGAACATGATCCGCAACCTCAAGGATCACGTGCCGCTGCAGCGCATCGGCACCGAGTCGGAGGTGGCCGCGGCCATCGTCTTCCTGCTCTCCCCCGGCGCCAACTTCATCAGCGGTAACACCATCCGCATCGACGGCGCGGCCAGCCAGGGCACCCGTGCCTGGACCCTGGGCAAGGCGAAAAACAGCGAGTCCTACAACGGCTTTCATCGCGCCTACGTGCCCGATGTACTGAAAGACCAGGGAGAGTGATGCGATGCCGGTGATCCAATCCGAACTCGACGTCCACGGCGACAGCTTCGCGCAGAACCGCGAGGCCATGCTGGCAACCATCGCCAGCTTCCGCGACGTCGAACAGAAGGTCCTCGACAAGGCCGCCGAGGCCAAACCCAAGTTCATCAAGCGCGGCCAGTTGCTGCCGCGCGAGCGCATCAACCTGCTGCTCGACTCCGGGGCGCCGTTCCTCGAGTTGGCCTCGCTGGCCGGCTACAAGCTGCACGACGACAAGGACGGCACCCAGGCCGGCGGCGGCATCATCGCCGGCATCGGCTACGTGGCCGGCGTGCGCTGCCTGGTGATTGCCAACAACAGCGCGATCAAGGGCGGCACCATCTCGCCCACCGGGCTGAAGAAATCCCTGCGCCTGCAGCAGATCGCCGTGGAAAACAAACTGCCGGTAATCACCCTGGCCGAAAGCGGCGGCGCCAACCTCAACTACGCCGCCGACATCTTCGTCGAAGGCGCCCGTGGCTTCGCCAACCAGGCGCGGATGTCGGCCATGGGCCTGCCGCAGATCACCGTGGTACACGGCTCCAGCACCGCCGGCGGCGCCTACCAGCCGGGCCTCTCCGACTACGTGGTGGTGGTGCGCGGCAAGGCCAAGATGTTCCTCGCCGGCCCGCCCCTGCTGAAAGCTGCCACCGGTGAAGTGGCCACCGACGAGGAACTGGGTGGCGCCGAAATGCACGCCCAGGTCGCCGGCACCGCCGAATACCTGGCCGAAAACGACGCCGATGGCGTGCGCATCGCCCGCGAAGTCGCCGGCCTGCTGCCGTGGAACGCGCAGCTGCCAGCGCGCCCGGCCAAGGCTTATAGCGAGCCGCTGTACCCGGCCGAGGAGCTACTCGGCATCGTCCCGGCCGACGCCAAGAAGCCCTACGACGTGCGCGAAATCATCGCGCGCATCGCCGACGGCTCGGCCTTCCTCGACTTCAAGAACGAGTTCGACAGCCAGACCGTCTGCGGCCACCTGGCCATCGAAGGCCAGCCCTGCGGCTTTATCGGCAACAACGGGCCGATCACCCCGCGCGGCGCGGCCAAGGCAGCGCAGTTCATCCAGCTGTGCGAGCAGAGCAACACGCCGATCCTGTTCTTCCACAACACCACCGGCTTCATGGTCGGCACCGAATCGGAACAGAACGGCGTGATCAAGCACGGTTCCAAGCTGATCCAGGCGGTGGCCAATTGCACGGTGCCGAAGCTGACCATCGTCGTCGGCGGCTCCTACGGCGCCGGCAACTACGCCATGTGCGGCCGTGGCCTCGACCCGCGCTTCATCTTCGCCTGGCCCAACAGCAAGACCGCCGTGATGGGCGGCGCCCAGGCCGGCAAGGTGCTGCGCATCGTCACCGAGGACAAGCACCGCAAGGAAGGCAAAGAGGCCGACCCGAAGATGCTCGACATGCTGGAAATGGCCACCGCGCAGAAGCTCGACAGCCAGTCCACCGCGCTCTACGGCACCGCCAGCCTGTGGGACGACGGCCTGATTGACCCGCGTGACACGCGCAAGCTGCTCGGCTTCCTGCTGGATATTTGCGCAGAAGCCGCAGTACGCCCCCTCAAATCCAACTCGTTCGGCGTCGCCCGCCTGTAACCCTTCGGAGAACAATAAAAATGATCTTCACCCAAGAACACGAAGAGCTTCGCCGCACCGTCCGCAACTTCGTCGACAAGGAAATCAACCCGCACGTCGACGAGTGGGAGAAAGCCGGCAAATTCCCCATGCACGAGATCTTCAAGAAGGCCGGCGACCTCGGCCTGCTGGGCATCTCCAAGCCGGAGAAATTCGGCGGCATGGGCCTGGACTACAGCTACTCGGTGGTCGCCGCCGAAGAGTTCGGCACCATCCACTGCGGCGGCATCCCCATGTCCATCGGCGTGCAGACCGACATGTGCACCCCGGCCCTGGCGCGCTTCGGCTCCGATGAGCTGCGCGAGGAGTTCCTGCGTCCCGCCATCGCCGGCGACATGGTTGGCTGCATCGGCGTCTCCGAAGTCGGCGCTGGCTCCGACGTCGCCGGCCTGAAGACCACCGCGCGCAAGGACGGCGACGACTACGTGATCAACGGCAGCAAGATGTGGATCACCAACTCCCCGTCTGCCGACTTCATCTGCCTGCTGGCCAACACCAGCGACGACAAGCCCCACGTCAACAAGTCGCTGATCGTGGTGCCGATGAACACCCCAGGCATCACCTTGAGCCCGCACCTGGACAAGCTCGGCATGCGCAGCTCGGAAACCGCCCAGGTGTTCTTCGACAACGTGCGCGTACCGCAGCGCAACCGCATCGGCCACGAAGGCGCTGGTTTCATGATGCAGATGCTGCAGTTCCAGGAAGAACGCATGTTCGGCGCGGCCAACATGATCAAGGGCCTGGAGTATTGCGTCGACAGCACCATCGAGTACTGCAAGCAACGCCACACCTTCGGCCAGCCGCTGATCGACAACCAGGTCATCCACTTCCGCATGGCCGAACTGCAGAGCGAGATCGAGGCCCTGCGCGCCCTCGTCTACCACGCCACCGAGCTGTACATCAAAGGCCGCGACGTGACCAAGCTGGCCTCCATGGCCAAGCTCAAGGCCGGCCGCCTGGGCCGCGAAGTCACCGACAGCTGCCTGCAGTACTGGGGCGGCATGGGCTTCATGTGGGACAACCCGGTGTCGCGCGCCTACCGCGACGTGCGCCTGGTCTCCATCGGCGGCGGCGCCGACGAAATCATGCTGGGCATCATCTGCAAGCTGATGGGCACCCTGCCCGGCAAAAAGAAATAACTTCGCCGATGGTTCCCACTTCGAGGCGTCGAACCGACTGCGTGGGAACCCAGAACGGGACGCTCCGCGTCCCAGCGGCGCAGAGCACCGCACAGCGCATTCCCATGCAGAGCGTGGGAACGATCACGAGGAGCCTGTGATGGCTGAACTACCGAATACGCAAACCCTGCTGCTGGAGCAGGTCGAGGGCGTGCTCTACGTCACCCTCAACCGCCCGGAAAGCCGCAACGCCATGAGCCTGGCGATGGTCGAGGAACTGCGCGCCGTGCTGCGCGCGGTGCGCGTCGACCTGAACGTGCGCGCCCTGGTGCTGCGCGGCGCCGACGGCCACTTCTGCGCCGGCGGCGATATCAAGGACATGGCCGGTGCCAGAGCCCGCGGCAGCGACGCCTACCGCGAGCTGAACCGCGCCTTCGGCAGCCTGCTGGAGGAAGCCCAGTGCGCACCGCAGGTGCTGGTCGCCGTACTGGAAGGCGCAGTGCTCGGCGGCGGCTTTGGCCTGGCCTGCGTCTCCGACATCGCCATCGCCCACCAGGGCGCCAAGTTCGGCCTGCCGGAAACCAGCCTGGGCATTCTGCCGGCGCAGATCGCGCCGTTCGTGGTCAAGCGCATCGGCCTAACCCAGGCCCGTCGTCTGGCCCTGACTGCCGCCCGCTTCGACGGTGCCGAGGCCTTGCGCCTGGGCCTGGTGCACTTCAGCGAAGCCGACGACCAGGCCGTGGTCGACCGCCTCGCCGAATGCCTGCAGCAGATACGTCAGTGCGCACCGGGCGCCAATGCGGCGACCAAGGCGCTGCTGCTGGCCACCGAAACGGAGAACCTCGGCAGCCTGCTCGACCACGCCGCCGGCCAGTTCGCCGAAGCGGTGCTGGGCAGCGAAGGCGCGGAAGGCACCATGGCCTTCGTGCAGAAGCGCAAGCCGAAGTGGGCTGAGTGACTCAGGCACACACGAACAACTCCCTCTCCCGCCGGGAGAGGGCTGGGGTGAGGGGAAGACCGCACGGGCTGAACCATCCCTCACCCCTGGCCCCTCTCCCAACGGGAGAGGGGAACAAATCGAGCGGTTTGAACGGCAGGAGTAAAAAAACAACATGGCTGCATTCAACAAGATTCTGATCGCCAACCGTGGCGAGATCGCCTGCCGGGTGATGCGCACCGCGCAAGACCTAGGCTACCGCACCGTGGCGGTGTACTCCGCAGCCGACGCCGGTGCACGCCATGTGCAGCTGGCCGACGAGGCCGTGTGCATCGGCCCGGCGCAGGTCAACCAGTCGTACCTGGTGATCGACAACATCATCGCCGCGGCACAGAAGACCGGCGCCGATGCGATCCACCCGGGCTACGGTTTTCTCTCCGAGAACGCCGACTTTGCCCGCGCCTGTGAAGCCGCCGGCATCGTATTCATCGGCCCGACCGTGGAAGCCATCCACCTGATGGGCAGCAAGCGCCTGTCCAAGATCGCCATGCTCGATGCGGGCGTACCCTGCATCCCCGGCTACGAAGGCGCCGCCCAGGACGACGAGACCCTGAGCCGGGAGGCAGCGCGCATTGGCTACCCGCTGATGATCAAGGCCAGCGCCGGTGGTGGTGGCCGTGGCATGCGCCTGGTGCATGAATCGAGCGAGCTGCTGGCGCAGATCCGTACCGCCCGCTCCGAAGCGCAGAACGCCTTCGGCTCCGGCGAGCTGATTCTCGAGCGCGCAGTGATTCGCCCGCGCCATGTGGAAATCCAGGTATTCGGCGACCAGCACGGCAACATCGTCTATCTGGGCGAACGCGACTGCTCGGTGCAGCGCCGCCACCAGAAAGTGGTCGAGGAAGCGCCCTGCCCGGTAATGACGCCGGAGCTGCGTAAAGCCATGGGCGAAGCGGCGGTGAAGGCGGCGGCCTCGGTCAACTACGTTGGCGCCGGCACCGTGGAATTTCTCCTCGACCAGAGCGGCGAATTCTTCTTCCTGGAAATGAACACCCGCCTGCAGGTCGAGCACCCGGTCACCGAACTGATCACCGGACAAGACCTGGTCGCCTGGCAGATCCGCGCCGCCGAAGGCCAGCCGCTGCCGCTCAAGCAGGACGAAATCCGCCTCACCGGCCACGCCATGGAAGTGCGTCTGTACGCCGAGGATTCGGCGCACAACTTCCTGCCGCAAACCGGCGAAGTACTGCGCTGGGAACCGGCGCTGCTCGATGGCATCCGCATCGACCACGGCCTGGTCGAAGGCCAGGCCATCACCCCGTTCTACGACCCGATGCTGGCCAAGGTCATCGCCTACGGCGCCACCCGCGACGAGGCCCGGCGCAAGCTCGCGCGTGCGGTCGAAGACTGCGTGCTACTCGGCGTCAACGGCAACCAACGCTTCCTCGCCAACCTGCTCAAGAATCCCGAGTTCGCCGCTGGTCACGCCACTACCGCCTTTATCGGCGAACACTTCGCCGACGACCCGAGCCTGACGCCACAAGCCCCGGCTGCCGCCGAGCTGGCGACTGCCGCCGCCCTGCTCTACCAGGCCTCGGCCAATGGCCGCGCCCACCAGGGCGGCCTGGCCGGCTGGCGTAACAGCAGCGGCGCGCCCTGGAGCTTCGTGCTCAAGCAGGGCGAGCAGAAACACGCGGTCGAGCTGCAGGTGCTGGAGTCCGGCGTACAGCCGCTGCTGCGTGCGCAAATCGGCGAGGCTCAGGTCGAACTGCGCCTGCTGGCCAGCGATGGCCGCTGGGCCAGCCTGGAGCTGGACGGCATCCGCCAGCGCCGCGCCTATCACCTGGCCGGCGAGCGCGTCTGGCTATATGGCCACGGCGGCAATCTGGAGCTCAGCGACGTCACCCACGAACCGGCCGGCGGGCAGAACGCCGCCAGCTCCGGCACGGTCAAGGCGCCGATGGATGGCGCCATAGTCGAGGTGCTGGTGACCGAGGGCGAACGCGTCAGCAAGGGCCAACTGTTGGTGGTGCTGGAAGCGATGAAGATGGAGCACCCGCTCAAGGCCGGCATCGACGGCGTGATCCGCCGCGTTGGCGTGAGCCAGGGCGACCAGGTGAAGAATCGCCAGCTGCTGGTGGAGGTCGAAGCCGCGGAAGCTCAATGAGGTAGGACAGGTGAGCGCCGCATACACCCGCGCGGCGCTCACCCACCCTACGCACTAAAAACCCGTTTGATCGTTCCCGCGCTCCGCGTGGGAATGCAGGCCGCGACGCTCTGCGTCACATGGGACGCAGAGCGTCGCCCAAGGGGTTCCCACGCAGGAGCGTGGGAACCATCGCCATATCAGCAAGAACAATGAATAACGGAGCCCCGCTATGTCCCTGCAAGGCAAAACCCTGTTCATCACCGGCGCCAGCCGCGGCATCGGCCGCGAGATCGCCCTCAAGGCCGCTGCCGATGGCGCCAACATCGTCATCGCCGCCAAAAGCGCCGAGGCCCACGCCAAGCTGCCGGGCACCATTCATTCGGTGGCCGCTGAAGTCGAAGCCGCCGGTGGCAAGGCCCTGGCCCTGCAACTGGACGTGCGTGACGAAGCCGCTGTGAAGGCCGCCATGGCCCGCGCCGCCGAACACTTCGGTGGCATCGACGTGCTGATCAACAACGCCGGGGCGATCAAACTGCTCGGCGTCGAACAGTTGGAGCCCAAGCGCTTCGACCTGATGTTCCAGATCAACACCCGCGCGGTGATGGTTTGCAGCCAGGCGGCCCTGCCCTACCTGAAGAAAAGCAGCAACGGCCATATCCTCAGCCTGTCGCCACCGCTGAACATCGACCCGAAATGGTTCGCCCAGTACGGCCCCTACACTTCGACCAAGTACGGCATGAGCATGCTCACGCTGGGCATGAGCGAGGAATTCAAGAAGTACGGCATCAGCGCCAACGCACTGTGGCCGAAAACCATGATCGCCACCGCCGCCATCGAGTTCGAACTGGGCAGCCGCGACGCCTTCAAGCGCGCGCGCACCCCGGCGATCATGGCTGACGCGGCGCACCTGATCCTCTCCAGCCAGGGCCGCAGCATCAGTGGGCGCCTGTTGATCGACGAAGACATCCTGCGTGAGCACGGCCAGACCGAGTTCGAGCACTACCGCTTCGATGCCGATGGCGGCAGCCTGGTCCCGGACCTGTTCGTCGACTAAAGATAGATTCACCCTCGCGCCGCGCCGATCGAGACGGCACCTCGCCACCCAGCCCCGTTGCGGTGGCTGGGCGCTACTCGTTCAGTTGCGAAACTTGAACTGCAGCTCGGCGCCTTGCACCGAGTCATCACCGGCCTGCTCGTTGGTGAGAATCCGCCCGTTAAGCTCGAACGGGCTGACCTCCGGGGTTTTGTCGACGAACATCGGCGGCAGCACCGGTTGCTCGTTGAGCACCTCACTCGGTTTGATCTCCTCGACCAGCTCTTTGGGCAACCGCAGATCCAGCTTGGCCGGCGGCAGAACCACGTCCTTGGCGGGTTTGGGCTTGCTGAGTTTAGGCTTTGGCGTGCTGGCGATGGCTTTCTGTTCCTCCGCCGGCTTTGGCTTTTCGGCGTCCGCCGCCTGCTTAGCGGCCTCGCCCTTGGGCGTCTCGGCCTTGCTTGGCGCTGGCGTGGCAGGTTGCACCGCGGGAGGCTTCGGCGTTGGTGGCGCCTTCGGTGCGGGCGGGTCGTCGCAGGCCACGAGCAGGCCGGCAAGTGCTAATGGAGCAAATAAGCGAAACGATTTCATAGCGGTAGAACGGTAAACATGAGTCTTTATGCTCGCCCGTGTTCCGCCATCTGGCAAGCCGCGGGGCGTGTCGCGAGGTTTCATTCAGCGCCAGGCCTGCAGGGGAGAAGCGTCCAGCCGCTGCCACTGGCCGGCACGCGGCAGCTCGTGAGGCGGCAGCCAGAGCGTCCCGCGCGCCTCCAGCGGCGTAGCGCAGAGCCTCAGCAGATCGGCCAGGGCGATGCGCCGCAGCTCGCCGGCGTCCTCTTCGTTTTCCCAGTCATAGGTGAAGCTGCGCACCTCGATGCCCTGGGCGTCGAAGCCCTCAAACACGGGCATGCAGCCGATATGGCTACCACCATCGCGCCAGCTTCGCTCATGGGTATCGAGCAACAGTAGGTGCCATTGGTCGGTATCTGCCGGCTGGCTGGCTGACAGGCGGTCGACGAAGCGGGTCAGCGCCAGGTAGCGTCCGTCCGCCGACCAGATCATCGACGGGCCGAGGTTGTCCAGCGCCAGGCCCGAGGCGGTCAACAGGCAGCCACCCCGGCGCGGAAAGCCCTCACGCAGGTAGCTGTCGCAGTACTCGCTCTGCGTACCGAACAACCAGGCGGCATCGTGCCCCGTTGGTGCGGGCAACACGAAATCGCCCTCGGCGTTGGCCACCTGCGGCCGGCCGACCAGGCGCCAGCGCGGCAATGGCTGCAACGCCTGCTCGGTGATGCGCAGTGTCAGGGACTCGTAGTACAGCCGCGAATCCGCGCGGTATTCGACAAAGCGTGCGGCACGCTCGGCAGCAGGCGCGGCCTGATCGTAACGCCGCAGCGGCGTGCTTTGCTCGTCCTCGCCCAGACGCCCGAGGATGTGCAACAGGCTCAGCTCGCCAGCACGCAGGTCCACCAGCCGCGCCACCAGCAACGCGCGCGGCAGGCACAACAGGGTGCGCTGCAGGGTATCCGCCACGCAGACCTGAGCCGACACCCCCGGCGAATCGGCGAACGCCACCAGCGCCAGGTAACGCCCACACTCGGACACCCGGTGATCGAGCAGCCAGTCGCCGTCGAGCACCCAGCCACCGATCCGGCAGGTATAGGCGCCGAGCCGGCCACTCAGGTTGTCGCGCTGCCAGGTGAAGGTCGCCCGCACGCCCTCACCCAGCGGCTCGGACAACACCGTGGCGGCCCCACGGCGCGCTTCGGCCACCAGCGGCAGGCTGAGTTGCACGCGGCTGCGGCGATACTCGCCAACCTGCAGGCGGCCCTGGGCGCTATGGCCGATGGCGACCTCCACATCGCTCGGTGTGCTGTGCAGCGCATAGCCGAAACCGATGTGGTCGGGGTACGGATGATCGACCGTGCCCTCCACGATCATCGCCTGCTCGGTGAGCGCACTCGCCTGTTCCCAGAACAGCGACGGCTCGTCTTCGGCCTCGCTCCACGGTTTGGCCAGCACACGCCAGCCCTGCCCGGCTTGCCACAACCAGTACGCGCATGGCCAACGGGTCTGCGCCTGCAACGCAGTCACCCGGCACACCAGCGCCTGGCCATCGGCGCGCCAGATGACCGGTTCGCTGGCGTCGATCAGCAGGTCGCTGAGCGCGTCATCCATCTGCAAGCGATAAGCCGGATAACGCAGCGGCAGCGTCGGATCAGCCAGCGCACGCAGCGACTCGGGAACGTAACGCCTGGCGAGCAAACGATGCCCGCCCTGCGGTGCCGGGAAACGGCGCTGTTCGGGGGCGCCCGCATCGATCCAGCCGGGCTCGAGCCACAGGTCGCCTGTCGCCTCCAGCTGCACGGCATTGGCCGGATCGAGCAGATCGGCCAGCGGCATGCGATAGCGCTGGTTGTCCACCAGTGGACTGCAACGGCCAGTGAGCGCCTCGTCGGTGAACGCGTCGAGCTCCCAGAATTCGTTGAGCTGCGCGTGGCGATAAACCTTGCGCGTCTGCCGATCAAGAATCAGCAGGCCCCAGCCATCACGCCCCGGCAAGGGCGCGGCGAAATAGCGGCCGTTATCGGAAAAGCGCACCGATGAACCGAGGCCGCTGAGCAGCACGCCATCGGGAAACAGGTAGGTGCCATAGGTCGGCCCGCCCATGCACAGCTCGCCCCAGTCGAAGGTGCGCACCGCCTCGCCCTCGGGCGTGAGCAGGTCGTCACCGGACCAGGCGCTGGCCCCTGCTGGCAGATCATGGTTCACCGCCTCGGGCTTGAGCGGCGACTTGGCCAGGCCCAGACGCCTCTCATAGGTGGCCGCCGAGGCCAGCCCCACGAACAGCAGCAGGACCGCCAGCGGCACGCCCCACCACGCGGTAATCCAGCTACCCAGGGCAATGCACAGGCCGATGATCACGGCGGTCAGCAGCCAGCTCAGACCAGCGGCAAATTGCTTCCAGCCCAGCTTGGCGCTACCACCGACCAGCACCACCAACAGCGCGAGAATGCCCAGCCCGTAATACGGCGCGAGCATGGCAACGCCGGCAATCGGCGCCACCAGCTTGACCAGCTCCCAGACCAGGCGCAGCAACAGCCGGTGCATCGGTTGCTGATCCTCATCCACGGTCGGGCTGTTCGGTTCGGCGGGCATGGCGCGGCATTCCTTGCGCAGGGAAAGCCGCAGTCTACCCGCCGCCCGCGAGCACTACCGCGAACTGCCCGTGCTTTGCTGCTCGAGCTGGCGCAGCTCGGCGGTTACGTCCTGCTGTGGGAATGCCTGCTTCGCCGCCTCCAGCTGGCGCTCGGCAGCCTCATGCTGACCATCACGGCGCAACTGCAACACGCTGAGCAGCCGCTGGTGCAGCGAGGCGTCTTCGGCCAGTTTCTGCTGGCCCTCTACCCTGCCCGCCACCGTGGCCTCTGCCTGGGCTTCGGCCTTGGACCTGGCCGACGCGGCAGCCTTTTCCTTCGCGGCGGCAAACGCCTGGTCCGCTGTCGGCACCATCTCCTGCGCGGGGCTGCCGGCAGCATCGGCCAGCGCCTCAACGGACGGTGCTGGCGCCGGCTTTGCTGCAGGCGCCTGAAGCGCCATGCGCGGTGCAGCCGAGTAGGCCGCACTGGCATCGACGCTTTCCGCCAGGGCCGTCGGTTGCTCGGTTTTCTTCGCGGCAATCTCGGCGGACTGCTTGCGCGCCTCGGCCATCGCCGGCGTGCTTTCACGGGCCAGCGGCGCGGGTGCCTGGGCCGCCATCGGTGCCGGTGCGTCGTACAGCGCCGGGGCCTGTTCCTGGGTGCGCCAGGTCAGGCTCAGGCCGATGCCGACGATGGCCAGGCTGGCGAAGGCGGCCGACCAGCGCGTGCGCCCGCCGGAGCCGAACAGCCAGGCATGCAGGCGTTGTGACCAATCGGGCTTGGCCGCCTGAGGCGCCACGGCATCGTGCGCCGCGGCAAGAATCAGCGCATCGAGGGCCGCCGATGGCTCGCCTTGGCTGTGCTGGCGAAAGTGCTGCAGGAGCGCGTCGTCCTGCTGCGAATCATGGGGGTGGTGGCTCATGCGGATACCTCCTCGGCCGAAGCCGGATCGGCCAGCAGCCGACGCAACTTGTTCAACGCATAACGCAGACGACTCTTCACGGTTTCCGCCGGCGTCTGCGTGAGCTCGGCAATCTCGTGCAGTTCCAGGTCGCCATGGGCGCGCAGCAGGAACACCTCGCGCTGTTCCTCGGGCAGATCGGCCAGGGCCGCCTGCAGGCGCTCCTGGTCACGACTGAGCAGCAGCTGTTGCTCGGGGCCGGGCCCCGGGTCGGCGCTGGCATGCTGCTGCTCGTCGTACTCATCGAGCTTTCCCTGGTGGCGACCGGACTTGCGCCAGTGGTCGATCAGGCGGTTGCGCGCGATCTGGTACAGCCAGGTCTTGAACAGCACGGCTTCGCGCTGTTCGCTGGCACTGCGGATCAGGCTCATCCAGGTGTCCTGGAACACTTCCTCGGCCAGCGCGTGATCACCACACAGGCCCAGCAGGAAACGAAACAGGCCGAGGCGATGGCGTTCGTAGAGTTGCGCGAACGCCGCCGCCTCGCCGTTGCGATAACGCCGCAGCAGTGCGGCGTCATCGTCCCTCAAGGGTTGGTTCAATTAGTCGGCCCTGACTTGAACGTTTTGCGCAGTGTGCAGGCTTTGTGCAAGCTCCACCAGTTGCACGAACTCGGCGCGCAGCCCGTAGCGGTCCTCGCCCTTGGCCGCACGAGCCAGGGCCGCACTGTCGGCCAGGCCGAACGCGCCGGTATAGCGACCATCCTTGAGCTGCTGGGCGAAGGCGGCGACGGCGGCGGCGAAACGCAGGTCTTCGCTGGCCTCGGCGATTGGTGTGATCCGCGCGCTGGCCTCGATCGGCACCTCGACCAGCTTGCTGCTGCCGCCCTGCGGCGCCTTGTAGCGCAGGCGCAGCCAGGCCAGTTCGCCCGCCTTGCCCTCGCCCTTCACCGCCGGCGCATAGCGCAGCGGCTCCAGCCAGCCCTTGGCGCCGACGGGGACGATCTCGTACAGCGCGGTCACGGTATGCCCGGCACCGATCTCGCCGGCGTCGACCTTGTCGTTGCTGAAATCCTCGCGTTTTAGGGCGCGGTTCTCGTAGCCCAGCAGGCGGTACTCGCTGACCTCGGCCGGGTTGAACTCGACCTGGATCTTCACGTCCTTGGCGACCACGGCCAGGGTCGAGCTGAGCTGTTCGACCAGCACCTTGCGTGCCTCGCGCAGGTTGTCGATGTAGGCATAGTTGCCGTCGCCGGCATCGGCCAGTTGCTCCATCAACTGCTCGTTGTAGTTATCGGTGCCAAAGCCCAGGGTGGTCAGGGAAACCCCGCTCTTGCGCTTGTCGGCAGCCAGTTGCTTGAGGGTTTCGAAGTCGCTGATGCCAACGTTGAAGTCACCATCGGTGGCCAGCAGGATGCGGTTGATGCCCTTGTCGACCAGGCCCTGCTGCGCCTGCTGATAAGCCAGCTGGATGCCGGACTCGCCCGCCGTAGAGCCGCCTGCGGTGAGCTGGTCGATGGCCGCGCGAATCTTGGCCTTCTCGCTGCCGGCCGTGGACTCGAGCACCACCCGCGCATCGCCGGCATAGGTGACCAGCGCCACACGATCCTGCGGGCGCAGCTGGTCGACCAGCAGCTTGAGCGTGCCTTGCACCATCGGCAGGCCCTCGCGGCGGTCCATCGAGCCGGACACGTCGACCAGGAACACCAGGTTGGCCGGCGGCAACTCGGCCACCTGCATGTCGGCCGCCTTGATCGCGATACGCAGCAGACGACTCTGCGGATTCCACGGCGAGGCGGCCAGCTCGGTGCCGACGCCGAACGGTGTGTTGCCGGTGGGCTGCGGGTAGGCATAGGGGAAGTAGTTGACCAGCTCCTCCAGGCGCACCGCGTCCTGCGGCGGCAGGCTGCCGCTGTTGAGGAAGCGGCGCACGTTGGCATAGCTGCCGGTGTCGACATCGACGCTGAAGGTCGAGACCGGTTGCTCGGCCACGGCGTGCACGGGATTGTCGGCGACCTTCTGGTACTGCTCGCGGTAAACATCCTGGTAACCCTGGACACTGTCGACCATCGGCGCCGGCGCGATCATCGGCATGCTCTGCGGCGCCATCTTGCGCAGCTCGACAGCGCCGGCAACGCTGGCGGCTTCGCTGCGTTGAGGCGCGCTGTAGGCGGCACTGGCATCCAGCGCTTCGTGCTGCTGTTCGTGCAGCACCATGGGTTCGGCCGGCTTGGCGGTGGCCTTGGCGGGTGCCTCGCTCTCGGCCACGCTGCAGGCCGTCAGGGCGATGGCCAAGCCGGCAGTGAAACCGGCGAGCAGTGGTTGGCGAATCAAGGTAGTGAGGTCGGACATGGCGGCGGTCTCCTGGGGCGAAAGGTCCATTCGCTCAGGTAGACGGGGCCGCCGTCCGATCCGGGTTAAGCCGGCGTGAAAAATCCGCCGGCTCCAGGGCCATGGCTCAAGCAGGCGGGTTGGCCGCCTCCTGGCAGAGCTGCCCGGCGAGCATGCCGAGGGTCATGATCGCCCGCTCGGCCTCGCGGTTCCACGGGATGCCGCAGGTCAGGCGCAGGCAGTGGTTGAACTGCTCGGTGTTGCTGAAGATCAGTCCCGGCGCGATGCTGATGCCCTGCTGCAACGCGCGGGTATGCAGGTCCTTGACGCTGATCCGCCCCGGCAGGCTGACCCAGAGGATGAAGCCGCCATTGGGCCGGGTCATCTGCGTGCCTTCCGGAAAGTGCTGCTGCACCGCCAACTGGTAGGCGGTCATGTTCTTGCGGTACTCCTGGCGAATGGTGCGCAGCTGGCGGTCGTAGCCGCCGTTCTCCAAGTAGGCCGCCACCCCCATCTGCGTGACGCTGCAGGCCGAGTGGGTGCTGAACGTCTGCAGGCGCACCACTTCCTCCTGGTGCCGCCCGGCGATGATCCAGCCAATGCGCACACCCGGCGAAATGGTTTTCGAGAAGCTCGAGCAATACACCACCTGGTCGTCGTGGTCGTAGGCCTTGAGCGCCTTGATCCGGCCTGGCTCGAACAGCAGCTCGCCGTAGATATCGTCCTCGATGACCTGGATGCCGTAGTCCGCGGTCAGCTTGAGCAACTGCTTCTGGCGCTCCTCGGGAATGCTGCCGCCCATGGGGTTGCTCAGGCGCGACGTCAGTACCAGCGCCTTGATCGGCCACTGGTTGGCCGCCAGCTGCAGCGCTTCGACACTCATCCCGGTAGACGGATCGCAGGGAATCTCGATGACCTTGAGACCCAGCAGCTCGGCCAGTTGCAGCAAGCCGTAGTAGGTCGGCGATTCGGTGGCGATCAGATCACCGGGCTTGGTCATCACCCGCAACGCCATGTGGATCGCGTCCACACAGCCGTGGGTGATCACCACTTCCGAGGGGTCGACCACCACACCGGCATCGCGCATGCGGATCGCAACCTGCCGGCGCAACGGCTCGAAGCCGGGGCTGAACATGTAGCTGAATGCGCGCGGGCTGTGGAAACGGGTGACCTTGGCCAGTTGCTGATGCAAGGCGCGCACGGGCAAGTAGTCCACATGCGGCACCGCGGCGCCCAGCGGGAACACGCCTTCCTGGCGCGAGTCGGTGAGCACCTGGTTGATGATGCTGCTGCGGGTGACCAGGCCAGGGCGCTCGACACGCGCAATGTCTGGCGTCGATGCCGTCAGCGCGGCAGTCTGGTGCACATAGAAGCCCGACTGCGGGCGCGCGCGGATCAGACCCTGGTCTTCCAGATTGGCATAGGCCTGCAGGACGGTCGCGTGGCTGACATTGAGCTGCGAGCTCATCTTGCGCACCGACGGCACGCGCTCACCGGGCTGGTAGACGCCACGGCGGATGTCTTCAGCGAGTTGCTGAGCGATGCGTTGATAGAGCAGCAGATTGGTCATGGCGTACAGTCCTTGGCGATCCCACCAGAACAGTAGCCGAGTTATTGAAAATTGCACCCATACAGTTCGCACAGGTGGCTACAGTACAGTTATACATCAACACTGAATAAGCGAAATTGTTCTGGTATTACTCGGTCATCCTGCTTCTTCAGTGCAAAAAAAGCCCCGGTACCGTGCGGTAACCGGGGCTCCCTTGAACTGTATCGGTCAGCGGTCAGCGCCCAGCTTGCCCTGTTCATCCGAGAAGACGATCTCCACCCGCCGGTTCTTCGCCCGACCACGGCTGGAAGCGTTATCAGCCACCGGGAACGCTTCGCCATGCCCTTCCACGGTGATGCGCTTGGGGTCGATGCCCAGGTCGATCAGTACGTCGGCTACGGTCTGCGCACGGGCGCGTGACAGGTCGAGATTCTCCTTGGCATCACCGCGGCCATCGCTGTAGCCCTCGATGCGCACCACGCGCCGCGGGTTGATCTGCAGGAACTGCACGAGCTTGAGCACGGTGCGATTGGCCGAGGTTTTCAGCTCGGCACGACCAGCGTCGAACAACACATCACCGAGGGTCATCACCAGGCCGCGATCGGTTTCTGCCGCCGCCAGGCTGACCATCTGCTCCTCCAGCCACTTTCCTTGCTGCTGAACGCTGAGCAGCTTGGCTTCGCGCAGGGCCAGCTGCAGCCGCTCACGCTCCAGATCCAGGCGCGCTGCGCGTTCCTGATTTAGCTTCAGTTCACTGTGCTGGGCGGCGATCTCGCTGTACCGCTGGCTAAGGTAGGCGAAATGCGCGACGTCGTCGCTACTGCCCCAGTAACTGGACAACCGCTGCGCCCGGGCGAGCGACTCGCCCGCGCGAATCACATCCTTCGGCGCACTGCGCAGCACGTCGGGGTTTTCCTTCACTTTCTGGAACTGCGCTTCGCTGTCCGCGAGGATCTGCTCGCTCTCCTGGCTGGCACAACCGCCAAGCACCAGCAGCAAGGCGGTGGCGCCAAGGTATGTGTACAGGCTCACTGCAGATCCCCCAGTTGCTTGCGCAAACGCGTGATCCGCGTGTTCAGTTCTTCCAATTGCTTCTGACTTTTCAGCGTCAGCACCTTGGCTTCGGCCAGCCGCGCATCGAGCTCGGCTTGCTCGGCGAATATGCGCGCTCGCTTGAAGTCTTCCTCGCCCATGTTCTTTTCCGCACGCGCCAACTTGGCTTCGGCCAGCTGCATTTCCGCAATCTGCTCGTCGGCACCCACGGCCTTGGCTTGGGCCACGGCCTGGGTGGTCAGGCGCATTTGCTCGGTCGGTGCCGGGTCATTGGCACAGCCGGCCAATGCCAGCGCGACCAGAACGGCGCAGGGGATTCGCATCTTCACTGAAATTTCCTACTCACTCGGCGGGACACTGACGGGTTGCAACTGCTGCTCTTTCCAACGCAGCAGGTCGCGCTGCAGGAGGGAGTCCGGCAGCCCGGAAGCGGTCAATTCTGTCATTTTTTTCGCGAGCTGTCCGCGCAGCCAGGGCTCATTGCAGGCGGAGTTGTGCGACACCGCCAGATACAGACCTTCGCTGGAAATCGGCGGTTCGAGTGCTTCCAGGTCATCCATCAGGCCCAGGGTGTCGACCACCGCCAAACCCGGGTAGCGCTCGTACAGGACGTAGTCGGTACGCCCAAGGAGCAGTTTCTGGAATGCCTGGGTCACGGCAGGCACGCTTTCCAGGCTCAGATTGGCCTTGGCAAAGGCATCGAACTGCTGGCCGAAGCTGTTGTTCACCAGGGTGCCACCGGTATGCCCACGCAGGTCATCCCAGCCGTTGTAGGTGAACGCCTGCCCCTTGCGCACCCAGACCACGCTCGGCGTCAGGTAAACGGCCGGGTGCACGTAATCCATGCTGTCCAGGCGGCTCAGCGTCAGAAATGCTCCTGCGACCAGGTCGACGCGCCCGGTGCGCACCTCGTCCTGCGCCCGCGACCAGGGGCCGGTGTAGATCACCTCGATCTTGACCCCGATGTCTTCACCGATGCGCTTGAGCAGGTCGGCATTGGCGCCAATCAGTTGCTGCGGATTCTGCGGATCACGCCACAGGTAGGGCGGGTATTCCGGATTGCCGGTCGCCACCAGGCGTTCACACTTGCTCGCTGCCTGGGCCGAAAACGGCATCAGGACCAACACCAGCAGCAACAGTGACGACGTGGAAAACAGCTGAACGCGCATGGGCGGTATCCCGACTTGAAGTTCGAGTGGGCATAGGTCATATCTGACAACCCGGAAATCGGGTTAATCGTAGCTTAAAAATTACTCTAAATAATTATTAGCGATAAGGATTCGCCATGAAGAAGTTTCTCCTCGGCTTTGGCGTGCTGCTGGCCGCTGTAATCGGCACCTTGTACTTCTCACCCAATGCGCTGATCAGCACGGTTCGTTTCATCGAACGCCAGGTCGCCGGCGTGAGCGATCAGCAGATCACGGTCGACGGGATTTCCATTCAGTACTACGAGGGCGGCCCCGCCGATGCCGAAACCATCCTCATGATCCACGGCTTCGGCGCCAACCGTGATAACTGGCTGTATTTCGCTCGCCCCTTCACGGATCGTTATCACGTCGTCGCCCTTGACCTGCCTGGCTTCGGTGAAAGCGACAAGCCAGAGGTCAGTTATGACGTTGGCGCACAAACCGCGCGAGTGCAAGCCTTCACCCGCGCCCTCGGCCTGAAAAAAATACACCTTGTCGGCAACTCCATGGGCGGTCATATCGCCGCACTCTACGCCGCACGTTATCCCGACCAGGTCCTCAGTGTCGCCCTGCTGGACAACGCCGGCGTCACCTCGACGCAGAAGAGCGAGATGTTCCGCCGCATCGAGAACGGCGAAGCCAATCCGCTGGTGGTGAGAAAACCGGAGGACTTCCAGGCGGTCATGGACTTCGTCTTCGTCAACCCGCCCTCCCTGCCCGAATCACTGAAGCGGCATTTCGCCGAACAGTCCATGGCCAACAGCGCCCACTACGACACCATCTTCACCCAGCTGCGCGACCGCTACGTTCCGCTGGAGCCCGAGCTGCCAAAGATCCAGGCACCCACGTTGCTGCTCTGGGGCGAGCAGGATCGCGTGCTGGATGTCTCCAGTATCGAGGTAATGAAGCCGCTGCTGAAGAAGCCCAGCGTGGTGATCATGAAGGACTGTGGCCATGCGCCGATGATCGAACGCCCAGAAGAAACCGCGCGGCATTATCAGGCGTTCCTCGACGCCAACCCCAGCTGATAGACAGGCATAAAAAAACCCGCTCGATGAGCGGGTTTTTTTTGGTGCGGATAACCGGTCGATCAGACCAGTTTTTCCAGCTCCGGTACAGCTTCGAACAGGTCAGCCACCAGGCCGTAGTCAGCCACCTGGAAGATCGGGGCTTCTTCGTCCTTGTTGATCGCAACGATCACTTTGGAGTCTTTCATGCCCGCCAGGTGCTGGATGGCACCGGAGATGCCGACCGCGATATACAGCTGCGGAGCAACGATCTTGCCGGTCTGGCCAACCTGCATGTCGTTCGGTACGAAACCGGCGTCGACAGCGGCACGCGAGGCACCAACAGCAGCGCCCAGCTTGTCGGCCAGCGCGTACAGGTGCTTGAAGTTGTCACCGTTCTGCATGCCACGGCCGCCGGAAACGACGATCTTGGCAGCGGTCAGCTCGGGACGATCGGACTTGGCCAGCTCTTCACCGACGAAGGAGGACTTGCCGGCGTCAGCCGAACCGCTCACCGCTTCAACGGCAGCGGAACCGCCTTCAGCGGCAACCGGATCGAAACCGGTGCTACGCACGGTGATGACCTTCACGGCAGCCGAGGACTGCACGGTAGCGATGGCGTTACCGGCATAGATCGGACGCTTGAAGGTGTCGGCGCTTTCAACGGCGACGATCTCGGAGATCTGGTCGACGTCCAGCAGAGCGGCGACGCGCGGCAGGATGTTCTTACCATTGCTGGTCGCAGCGGCCAGCACGTGGCTGTAGCCCTTGCCCAGTTCGGCAACCAGCGGCGCAACGTTCTCCGGCAGCTGATTGGCGTAGGCAGCATTGTCGGCTACCAGGACCTTGGCCACGCCAGCGATCTTGGCAGCAGCGTCAGCAGCGGCACCGGCATTGGCGCCAGCAACCAGCACGTGGATGTCGCCGCCAATCTTCTGAGCAGCAGCAACGGTGTTCAGGGTGGCAGGCGCCAAAGCGGCGTTAGTGTGTTCAGCGATAACCAGGATAGTCATTTAGATTACCTTCGCCTCGTTCTTCAGTTTCTCGACCAGTTCAGCCACGGACTTGACCTTGATACCTGCGCTGCGAGCAGCCGGCGCTTCGACTTTCAGGGTCTTGACGGTGGAGGCGGTGGAAACGCCCAGCGCGTCCGGAGTAACGGTCTCCAGCGGCTTTTTCTTGGCCTTCATGATGTTCGGCAGCGACGCGTAGCGCGGCTCGTTGAGGCGCAGGTCGGTGGTCACGATAGCCGGCAGGCTCAGCGCAACGGTCTGTAGACCACCATCGATTTCGCGAGTGACGTTGACCTTGTCACCAGCCAGTTCGACTTTCGACGCGAAAGTACCCTGACCGAAACCGGTCAGTGCGCCCAGCATCTGGCCAGTCTGGTTGTTGTCGCTGTCGATCGCTTGCTTGCCGAGGATGACCAGCTGCGGCTGCTCTTTGTCGACAACGGCTTTCAGCAGCTTGGCTACCGCCAGAGAGTTCAGCTCGTCGGCGGACTCGACCAGAATGGCGCGGTCAGCACCCAGCGCCAGCGCAGTACGCAGTTGCTCTTGGGCAGTGGCAGGGCCGATGGTGACGACGACGATTTCAGTCGCAACGCCTTTTTCCTTCAGGCGCACGGCTTCTTCCACGGCGATTTCGCAGAAGGGGTTCATCGACATCTTGACGTTGGCGAGGTCGACGCCGGAGCTGTCCGCTTTGACGCGAACCTTGACGTTGTAGTCGACCACTCGTTTGACAGCTACAAGAACCTTCATGGATTCCTCGTTACTCTCCGGTGAATAAGGATGTCGCCAAGGCGAGCCTGGCAGGTGATGCAGGTCGGCCGGAACCGACGGTCAGCCCGTACGGCGAACGCAAAACCGCCCGTATCTTGACCGGAACACCTATTCTGGTCAATACGAAAAAATCCCATTCCATTCGTCGCCAAGCCTTGCGCTACAGGGCTTTGACAAAATTCAAACAAACGTTTGTATTGGACCGGGACGGACGTGTGGATATAATGCCCGCGCGCAGGCCAGAGAAAGCCTAGCCAAGTAATCACAATACACCGAAGAGCCTTGAGCAGGAGATTCTCTGTGGAACGCGAATTTATGGAATTCGACGTCGTCATCGTTGGTGCGGGCCCTTCCGGTCTGTCTGCCGCCTGCCGACTCAAGCAGAAAGCCGCCGACGCCGGCAAAGAGATCAGCGTCTGCGTGGTCGAGAAAGGCTCCGAGGTCGGTGCCCACATTCTTTCCGGTGCAGTGTTCGAGCCGCGTGCGCTGAACGAGCTGTTCCCCGACTGGAAAGAACTCGGCGCCCCGCTGAATACCCCGGTCAAGCGTGACGACATCTATATGTTGAGAAACGCCGAATCCGCGATCAAGGTGCCGGACCTGTTTGTGCCGAAAACCATGCACAACGAAGGCAACTACATCATCTCCCTAGGCAATCTGTGCCGCTGGCTGGCCCAGCAGGCCGAGAACCTCGGTGTCGAGATCTACCCGGGCTTCTCCGCCCAGGAAGCACTGATCGACGAGAACGGCGTGGTGCGCGGCATCATCACCGGCGACCTGGGTGTGGACCGCGAAGGTCACCCGAAAGAAGGCTACTACACCCCCGGCATGGAGCTGCGTGGCAAGTACACGCTGTTCGCCGAAGGCTGCCGCGGTCACCTCGGCAAACAACTGATCAGCAAGTATGACCTGGCTTCCGAAGCCGACGCCCAGCACTATGGCATCGGCATCAAGGAAATCTGGGACATCGACCCGGCCAAGCACGAGCAAGGCCTGGTGGTACACACCGCCGGCTGGCCGCTGGACGTGATTGGCACCGGCAACACCGGTGGCTCCTTCCTTTATCACCTGGAAAACAACCAGGTGGTCGTCGGCCTGATCGTCGACCTGTCCTACAGCAACCCGTTCCTCTCGCCATTCGACGAGTTCCAGCGCTACAAGCACCACCCGGTCGTGGCGCAGTACCTGGAAGGCGGCAAGCGCGTTTCCTACGGTGCTCGCGCCATCTGCAAAGGCGGCCTGAACTCGCTGCCGAAGATGGTCTTCCCGGGCGGCGCGCTGATCGGCTGCGACCTGGGTACCCTGAACTTCGCCAAAATCAAGGGCAGCCACACCGCCATGAAGTCCGGCATGCTCGCCGCCGAAGCGGTCGCTGACGCACTGCTGGCCGATGGCCAGGGCGGTGATCTGCTCAATGGCTACGTTGATGGCTTCAAGGCCAGCTGGCTGTACGACGAGCTGTTCCGCAGCCGTAACTTCGGCCCGGCGCTGCACAAGTTCGGCCCGGTTTTCGGTGGCGGCCTGAACTGGCTGGACCAGAACATCTTCGGCGGCAAGATCCCCTTCACCCTGCATGACACCAAGCCGGACCATGCCTGCCTGAAGAAAGCCGCTGAGTCGACCAAGATTGCCTACCCGAAACCGGACGGCAAGCTGAGCTTCGACAAACTGTCCTCGGTATTCCTCTCCAACACCAACCATGAAGAGGAACAACCGTGCCACCTGAAACTGACCGATCCGAACATTCCGATCGAGCAGAACCTGCCGCTGTATGACGAACCGGCGCAGCGCTACTGCCCGGCAGGCGTGTATGAAGTCGTCAGCAATGAAGACGGCAGCAAGCGCTTCCAGATCAACGCGCAGAACTGCGTGCACTGCAAGACCTGTGACATCAAGGACCCGGCCCAGAACATCACCTGGGTGGCTCCTGAAGGCACCGGCGGCCCGAACTACCCCAACATGTAATTCGCCCGCTGTATCGAAAAGCCGCCGCAAGGCGGCTTTTTCGTTTCTGTCATTCCCGCGCCAAGGGGCTTCCGCCTTCCCCCCCCCGACCACACATCGCATACGAGCAGGTCGGAAGAAAACCCACCGCCAAGCTCTACGCTGAAACATCCAACGGCACGTTGAGCCGGCAATAAAAAAGGGCTCCCGAAGGAGCCCTTTTTCACATGCCTACCGGATCAGTGAGCGAACAGCGAACCGCCCTGCTTGCCAGCCAGTTTCTCCGGCTTGATCAGGAAGCGAGCCAGTGCCGGCAACAGCCACAGCGCACCGAACATGTTCCACAGGAGCATGAAGGTCAGCATCAGCCCCATGTCGGCCTGGAACTTGATCGCCGAGAAGATCCAGGTCGCCACGCCGATCGCCAGGCACAGGCCGGTGAACAGAACGGCCTTACCGGTGGATTTCAGCGTCTGGTAGTAGGCTTCCTGCAGCGGCATGCCGGCACGCAGGAAACTTTCCAGGCGACTGTAGATATAGATGCCGTAGTCGACACCGATACCCACACCCAGCGCGATCACCGGCAGGGTCGCCACCTTGACGCCGATACCCAGGGCCGCCATCAGCGAGTTGCCCAAGATCGAGGTCAGGATCAGCGGCAGGATGATGCACAGCATGGCGCCGAAGGAGCGGAAGGTGATCAGACACATCACCGCCACACAGATGTACACCAGCACCAGGATGATCAGCTCGGACTTGGCGATGACCTCGTTGGTCGCCGCTTCGATACCGGCGTTACCGGCGGCCAGGAGGAACTCCAGACCATCCTTGTTGTGCTCCTTGGCGAACTCGTCGACCACGGAAACGGCGCGCTTGAGCGTGGCCGCCTTGTGGTCGTTGAGGAACACCAGTACCGGTGCCAGCGAGCAGTCGGCGTTGTACAGGCCATCGGCGCGGGCGATGGAACTGTTCAGCACGTCAGGGTTGCGCGACAGGGTTTCCCATTTCAGGTTGCCCTCGTTCATGCCCTTGATCACCTGCTTGGACACACTGACCATCGACAGTGCGGACTGCACGCCTTCGGTGTTGTCCAGGCGCCACATCAGCTCGTCCATCGGCGCCAGCGTGTCGTACGTCGAACAGCCTTCGTTCGGCGTCTTCACCATCACCACCAGCACGTCGGAGCTGGTCGAGTAGTTGTTGATGATGAAGTTGTTGTCGTTGTTGTAGCGCGAGTCGGCGCGCAGCTCCGGGGCACCCTGGTCGAGGTCACCGATCTGCAGGTTCTGCTTCTGGTAGATGAAGCCACCGACGCCGGCTGCCAGGGCGATGACCACCGAGATCGGCGCCACTACCGGGTGAGCGAAATTCGACAGCAGACGCCAGAACGGGTGGTCACGCACCGCGTCCTTCTTGCTGCGCTCGACCGCCTTGCTGCTGATACCGATGTAGGAAATCGCCACCGGCAGCAGGATCAGGTTGGTGAACACGATCACGCCGACACCGATGGACGCACCGATGGCCAGCTCGCGGATCACGCCGATGTCGATCACCAGTAGGGTGATGAAGCCGACGGCGTCCACCAGGATGGCGATCATGCCCGGCAGGAACAGCTGGCGGAAGGTACGGCGGGCGGCGGTCAGGGCGTTGTCGGCGTCGCTCGACTGCAGGGCGATACCGTTGATCTTCTGCACGCCGTGGGAAATACCGATGGCGAAGATCAGGAACGGCACCAGCATCGAGTACGGGTCGAGACCGAAGCCGACCAGGTGCATCAGGCCGAGTTGCCAGACCACCGCGATCAGCGTCGTCGAGAGGACCGAAATGGTGCTGCGGATACACCAGCTGAACCAGTACAGCAGGACCAGGGTGATCAGGAAGGCGATACCGAAGAACGCCACCACCATGATCAGGCCGTCGATCAGGTCACCGACCTTCTTGGCGAAACCGACGATGTGAATCTTCACATTCGGGTTCTGCGCCTGGAACTTGTCGCGGATCTTCTCTTCCAGCTCGTGGGAGAACTGGCGGTAGTCCAGCTTGAGCAGCTCGCTCTGGTTTTCCGGGTTCGGGTAGGACTCCAGCAACGGCACGTCGACGATGCTCGACTTGAAGTTGTTGGCGACCAGACGGCCGACCTGGCCGGACTTGAGCACGTTGTTGCGCAGCTCGTCGAGGCTCTCCGCGGAACCGTCGTAGGTCTGCGGAATCACCTCACCACCGTCGAAGCCCTCTTCGGTCACTTCGGTCCAGCGTACGCTCGGGCTCCACAGCGACTTCAGGCCGGAACGGTCGACACCCGGGATGTAGAACGCTTCGTCATGGACCTGCTTGAGCGTCTCCATGTATTCCTGGGTGAAGATGTCCCCGTCCTTGGCTTCCACGGAAATACGCACGGTATTGCCGAGGTTGGACAGGTCGTTGCGGTGCTCCATCATCTTCTGGATGAATGGATGGTCGAGCGGAATCATCTTCTCGAAACTGGTCGAGGGACGAATCATCGAGGCCTGCCACAGCAGGAAGATCGTCACCAGCGCGCAGAGAGTGATCACTACCGGCCGGTTGTTGAAAATCAGGCGCTCAAGAAAGGTCGCCTTGTCTTGGTGATGGCTACTCATCGTACTCATACCCTAAAAAAGCCCGGCTTATTGTTTTTGGCCCGGTTCGGCGCCATTCCCTTCTGCAACATGCACGCCGCCCTGGCCTACCAGGATCAGCTTGCCCGCCGCATCGTCGGTGACGCTTGCCAGCGAGGCGCGGTCAGGACGATTGAACACGGAGAACGTACGGCCGGAGTCGTTGCTGCGCAGCACGCTGCCGCCGTGACCGACGATGACCACGGTACCGTCCTTGAGCAGGGTGCCACCGGCCAGGCCGAAGCGCAGCGGGCCGCGCTCGGAGAGCAGCTGCTGGGTCTGCCAGGTCTTGCCGAAGTCGGTCGAGCGCAGCAGGTTGCCACGCAGGCCGTAGACCAGCACGGTGTTGGCGCTGGCGGTACCTTGTGCACCGAACAGCGAGCCTTCATAGGGGCTTTTCAGGCTTTCCCAAGTCTGGCCCCAGTCGGCGGAGCGGAAGACGCTGCCCATCTCGCCCACGACCAGCAGGCCGGCATCCTTGACGGCGGTGATGCCGTTCAGGTGGTAGCCGTCTTCGTTGCTGATGCGGTCGCTGACGTCATTCCAGGTCTGCCCGCCATCGGTGGTTTCCAGCAGTGCGCCATAGGCACCGACGGCGATGCCGTGGTTGGCGTCCTGGAACCAGATGTCCAGCAGCGGCGCTTCGCGCCCGAGGTCTTCATGTTGCAGCGTCCAGTTGGCGCCGCCGTCGACGGTCGCCAGGATCTGCGCGTCGTGACCGACCGCCCAGCCTTTCTTGTCGTCGATGAAGAACACACCGGTGAGCAACTGCCGGGTCGGCACGCGGGCCTGCACCCAGTTGCGACCGGCGTCGTCGGAAAACAGGATGTGGCCACGATCACCCACAGCGACCAGACGCTTGCCGGCATGGGCAACGTCGAGCAGCAGGCTGTGAGCGGCTTTCGAGGATTCGATGGAGAAGACGGCCGGAGCGTCGGCGGCGACAGCGTGCACGGGAGCAGCCAGAACCAGGACGGAGACCACGCTGAGCAATGACAGCGCTTTCGCCAGCGGCGATTTGAGTTGGGTCGACAGCGGAACGGAGTCCAGGCTACCGAAGCGGGTGCGCCGCATGACGGGCTCACGCATAAAACTTCCCCCTTTATTCTTATAAGTGGGTGCATGCCTTATGGCAGACCGCCCATGCTATACAGCTTTGGAAAATCCTGACAATCGGCGCGACGTTATGTTTTGTTAAGCGCTCGATTGCCAGCAGCCGCACAAGCTCGGGCCTTGCGACTGTAGCAAGCTTTTTACGGCGTGCGTCGGCAAATCGTGCAAAGCCATTCTTCCGAGTGAACGAATCGCCGGCTCTTCCACCCTTCCCCAGATATACGAAGCCGCCCTTGAGGGCGGCTTCGATGACCTGTACGACTCAGCGCGTCCCGCGTCGGCGCAAGGCCGCTGGGGTGAAGGCGCTGTCCGCCGGAATCGGCTGACTGAAATCGACCGTGGTCGGCTCCTCGCTGTCGAGGTTCTGCACGTGGTAACGGCGGCCCTGCAGGTCGTGGAACACCTCCATCGCCGACCAGGTGGTGGGCAGGTCGTAGTAGTTCTTCAGGTAGGCGACGGAGACGCGCCACAGCTCGTTGCGACCGTCGTACTGGTCGACCACGGCGGCCTGCCAGCTGTCCTCGTCGAGGTACAAGGTGCGCTTGGAATAGATGTGCCGCGCGCCCGGCTTGAGCGTGCCCTCGACCACCCACACACGGTGCAGCTCGTTGCGCGTCAGTTGTGGATTGATGTGGCCGACCTGCAGGACATCCTTGTACTTCACCTGCGGGCTGGAGATCTTGTAGTTGTTGTACGGGATGTACAGCTCCTTCTTGCCCAGCAGCTTCCAGTCGTAGCGATCCGGTGCGCCGTTGAACATGTCGGTGTCGTCGGCAGTGCGCAGGCCCTCGGACGCGGAGATCGGCGTGTCGTACGCCAGGTTCGGCGCGCGGCGAACACGGCGTTGGCCGGCACTGTAGCCCCAGGCCTGGCGCTGCTCCTTGACCTGATCCAGCGTCTCGTGCACCAGCGCGGCACTGCCGGCCAGACGCGCCGGGCTCTTGGTGAACGACAGGTAATAGAAGAGGATGTTGTTCAGGTCGGCGAAGCTGCCCTTGGGATCGTAGTAACGGAACAGCGCCTCCTGCTCGGTGACCACCGGCGAGAAGGCGCCATTGCGCTGCACCGCCACCTCCGCGGAGCGCCGCACGATGTGCGAACCGCGGTAGCGCACGATGTGGTTCCACAGCGCTTCCACGCCGCTCTGCGGAATCGGGAACGGGATGCCGCCGTAGGCATCAGCGAACCCATTGCCGCCGTCCAGCAGCTTGGCCGTCGAGGCATTCTTGATGCTGTTGTCGTAGACCCACTGCGGCGCCGAGCCAGAGCGGCGGGTCGGGTAGATCGGCATATTGAAGGTATCGGGATAGGCGTTGAACAGGGCGATCTGCCCTGCGCTCAGCTTGTCCTTGTACTGCTCCAGGTTGGCCTTGGTGATGGTGAACAGCGGCTTGTCTTGCGGGAACGGATCGACGTGGTGCGAGCTGTTGCCCTGGTACCCGGCCGGTGCCCGGGTAATGCCTCCGGTCCAGGCCGGGATGCTGCCGTCGGCGTTGCCCGCCTTTTCGGCACCGAACGGCGTCAGGCTGGCACCCAGTTTGGCCGCCTCTTGCGACGAAACGGCTGCCATTACGCTACCGGCAGAGAGCGCCAGTGCAATCGCGGCCCCCATCAGCGTGTGCTTTTTCAGCATCTTGATTCTCCGTGATAAGTCATCGACCGAGCGCCCATGGGCGCTCGGTATCTTTTATAGGGGGCCTTAGAACGAGTACTTGACGTTGACACCGACGTTATCGCGGTCACGAGCGGAGTTGTTCTGGCCTGCACCGTAGAACTCGGTGTATTGCAGCTCGGCCTCCAGGCTATTCATGTAGTTGGCACGCAGGCCGACGGTGTACGCCTTGCGGTCTTCGATGAAGTTGCCGGTCTGGTGTGAATTGCCCTGGAAGTCATCCTTGTAGATGACGAACGGGGACAGGTTCACACCCGCATAAACGTCGTTCCAAGTGCCGGAAAGGACCACGGTGTAACCGTAGGAGTCACGGTCAATCTGGTCGTCATGACCAAAACCGGAAATGTACGAGTTGTTCGCACGCCCGGCGTACGTACGCTCCTGCAAACCACCGTTCAGCGGATTGAGGCCGATGTACTTCAGGCTGCTGCCGCGAATGTGCTCGGAGGCGAGTTCGGCCACACCGATCAGCGAGTCGAAACCCAAGGACGGGCCGAAATTGTAGATGGTGCCAACAGACGTATTGAACGCCTCTACACGCTCATAGTTGTGGAAGATGCTGCCACGGCACATCTGCCCGCCCGATACACGCGCACAGGCCTGGGAGCCAGAGACTGCACCGTCATACAGGTTGGTCTGACCGGTTACGCCCTGCCCCAGAAGATCACCGAGGATGTCGTTGGTAGCGCTGATACCGATGGGCATGTTCGGACGGTACGACAGCTCGCCGAACACTGACGCCTCGCCAACCGTGGTGTTGAAGCTGAAGCCATACATGCGTACGTCTTCCACGTACTCACGACGTGCGATTGCGTTGCTCGCGGCATCGAGGGTTGCGATAGCCCCCGCGCTGCCACCGACGATCCCAACCAGGTTCGTCATATTGAGGCCCTGATACCCGCCGAAGTCGACAGCGATCTGCGGTTCCTTGGTGTGGTAGTTGACGAAGTAGAAGCCGAACTCGGTCGAATTGAGTTCTTCGGCAATATAGCGGAACGCCACGCCATATTGGCCATCGTTCTTGGCGTTCAGGTCGGAGCCGATGTTCGCCACCTTGAACACGCCTGTGGACGCATCCATGAAGCTGTTACGACCGTTCGGACCACGGCCGAGCCCCGTGAGACCGGACAGGGCGGCGCTACTGGCAATGCCGTTGTATGCAGCAAAGGCAGGAATCAGCGCGGTGCTGGTGGTGTAGGCCTGATCGCCACCATCGGCGAACAGGTCGGTTTCGGAGAAGTAGGTCCCGACCGGATCGATCACCGTTTCCTTCCAGTTGAACTGGTAGAAGGCTTCCATCGATAGGCTGTCGGTCAGCCCCAGGTTGAAGCTCAGCGCCTCGACCGGGACCAGAACCTCTTTCAGCTCCGAGCCGGGGAGGCGGAACTTGGCTGCGTCGACCGGGTTGGTGGTGTTGATACCACCACGGTAGAAAATCCCCTCCCCCCAGTTGAACACCTGCTTACCGAAACGAGCAGTAACAGGCATCTCTGCAATGTCCCAATTGCCATAGACATAGGCATCGAGGATCTGCGCATCACGACCGGCCTTGTGGCGGGTTTCATACGTGAAGCTGTTGTCGCGCGGGTAGCTCTGGCTCGGCCGGTAGTCGTCGTTGTCGTTACGCCGGTCCATGATCTGGCTGTCGTAGAACGCCGTACCGCGCACCAGCATTCCGTAGTTCTGGTAGGTGGCCTCCAGGTCGGAGGTGACCTTGTACACCTCGGAAACCAGACCAGTGTCGAAATTGCGGTTACCGTCGTTGGTGTTGACGTCGTCGTTGCTCTTGTCGCGGCCCTGCACGCGCCAGAGCTGGCCGTAGGAGACGGTGGTGTCGAGCGAGCCGCTGAGTTCGTTGTCGAGGAAACTGAACTCTGCCGCCTGGGCCGGCACGGCCAGCAACAGCGGCATCAGTCCCGCCAGGGCGAAACCCGCAGCCGCGGGCGCCAGGCTCAGTGAAGAGGTGCGCAAGGGATTGTCCATCTACAGCTCCATCGTTCTTGTTATGAGTCGGGCCGTCGTTCGATGACGCGCCCAAGGCAGGCAACCGATGGAGCCAATACAAGATCGATACCAGAAATGCGTGGCCTGAACGCTTTCTTTCCGGCACGGCCGGCAACCTGGCCAGCTGGTCAGTTAATGTACAAAACGCGGCAAAAAAGCATTCGTGTCCTGATCCGCTCATGGATTTGGCGCGATCGAACTTGAGTAATACGGCGCCTGAGCAACGAGAAAAAACCATGCAAACCAGGCAGCTACGCGTTCCGTTCGAGCTGGCAGAAAGGAAACAGGCGGGGTAACAGCGGCGAAACCGAGCAAGCGCTCGGTAACACCTGAAAGCGATCCCTCCCCACTAGCGGAAAGGGATCGCAACGGCGTCAGGCGAGGCTCTTGCTGACCACTTCGAACACGTCACTGGACAGCTCGCCGGAGGCGAGAATGCGCTCCAGCTCGCCACGCATCTGCGCCTGGCGCGCTTCGTCGTACTTGCGCCAGCGGGTCAGCGGTCCCAGTTGGCGTGAGGCGATCTGCGGGTTGGAAGCGTTCAGGCTGATGACCTGATCGGCGAGGAAGCGATAACCGCTGCCATCGGCGGCGTGGAAGTTGACCAGGTTCTGCCCGGCGAAGGCACCGATCAGGGCACGGACCTTGTTCGGGTTCTTCAGGGTGAAGGCCGGGTGCTGCATCAGCGCCTGCACCCGCGCCAAGCCGCCGGGCAAGGTGCTGGCCGCCTGCACGCTGAACCACTGATCCATGACCAGGGCGTTGTCCTTGAAGTGCTCGGCGAAGGCCTTGAGCGCCTCGCCACGCTCGGCCTCGAACGGCGAGTTGACCAGCACCGCCAGGGCGGTCAGGCGCTCGGTCATGTTGTCGCACGCCTCGTACTGCTCAAGCGTCGCGGCCAGCACTTCCGGCTTGCCGGTGAGCATCAGGTAAGACAGCGCGATGTTCTGCAGGCTGCGGCGGGCGAAGTGACCGGCCTCGGCCACGTAGGCGGTCGCGCGCGACTGCTCGCGGTTGGCCTGGTAACGCTGCCACAGTGGCTCGAACAGCGCGTTGGCCAGCTCGAGACGGGCGAATTCGCGGGCCGCGTGGATGGCGTCGACATCAGCCACGTCGCTGATCTCGGTGAGGTAGGCCTCGCCCGGCAGCGAAAGCATCTCGGCGACCATCGCCTGGTCCAGCGACGCGTCCTGCAGCAGGGTGCGCAGCGCAGTGACCAGGCGCTGGTCGAGCACCAGTTGCTCGCCGCGCTGATGCTGGCCGATCAGCTCCTGCAGCACCTGCACGGACAGCTGCTGGCCAGCCTCCCAGCGGTTGAAGCCATCAGCGTCGTGCTGCATGAGGAACATCAGCTGGTCGCGGTCGTAGGGGAAGCTCAGCTTCACCGGCGCGGAGAACCCGCGCAGCAGCGACGGCAGCGGCTGCGCGGCGATGTCGACGAAGGTGAACGACTGCTGCGCCTCGGTCACCGACAGCACGCGATTGCTGCCCACTGCGGCGCTTTCGCCCTGCAGGCGCAGCGGCAGATCGTTGCCCTGGGCGTCGAGCAGGCCCAGCTCGACCGGGATCACGAACGGCAGCTTCTCGCTCTGCCCCGGCGTGGCCGGGCAGCTCTGAGTGAAGGTCAGGGTGTAGGTCTTCGCAGCCGCGTCGTACGCCTCGCTGACCGCCAGGCGCGGCGTGCCGGCCCGGGTGTACCAGCGCTTGAACTGGCTCAGGTCGGCGCCGCTGGCGTCCTCCATGGCCTTGACGAAATCGTCACAGGTCACGGCCTGGCCGTCGTGGCGCTCGAAGTACAGGTCCGAGCCCTTGCGGAATTTTTCCGCACCGAGCAGGGTGTGGATCATGCGCAGCACTTCGGAGCCCTTCTCGTAGATGGTCAGGGTGTAGAAGTTGGAGATTTCCATGTACGCATCCGGGCGCACTGGGTGGGCCATCGGGCCGGCGTCCTCGGCGAACTGGTGGGTGCGCAGGTAGGCCACGTCCTCGATGCGCTTGACCGTGCGCGAGTTCATGTCGGCGCTGAACTCGGCGTCGCGGAACACGGTGAAGCCTTCCTTGAGCGACAGCTGGAACCAGTCACGGCAGGTCACGCGGTTGCCCGACCAGTTGTGGAAGTACTCGTGGGCGACCACCGCCTCGACGCGCTGGTGGGCGGCATCGGTGGCCGTCTCGGCGCGGGCCAGCACGCAGCTGGAGTTGAAGATGTTGAGGCCTTTGTTCTCCATGGCGCCCATGTTGAAGTCGTTGACCGCGACGATCATGAAGATGTCCAGGTCGTACTCGCGCCCGTATACCTCCTCGTCCCACTTCATCGACTTCTTCAGGCTGTCCATGCCGTGCTGCACCTTGTCGATGTTCTCCGGCTCGACGTAGATGCGCAGGGTCACGTCGCGGGCGCTCAGGGTGGTGAAGGTGTCCTCCACGCACCAGAGGTCACCGGCGACCAGGGCGAACAGGTAGGCCGGTTTCATGAACGGGTCTTCCCAGGTCGCCCAGTGGCGGCCGCCCTCCTCGCTGCCACTGGCGATCGGGTTGCCGTTCGACAGCAGGACCGGGTAGCGGTGCTGCTCGGCGCTGAGGGTCGTGGTGAACGTGCTCATCACGTCCGGGCGGTCGAGGTAGTAGGTGATCTTGCGAAAGCCCTCGGCCTCGCACTGGGTGCAGAACATGCCGCTGGACTTGTACAGGCCTTCCAGCGCGGTGTTGCTTTCCGGGTGGATGCGCACGCTGCTGTCGATGACGAAGCTGGCCGCGGTCGGCTGCAGGGTCAGATGGCTGTCATCGAGCTGGTAGTCCGAGGCGCTCAGCGGGCGGTCGTCGAGGGCGACGCTGAGCAGCTCCAGCTGCTGGCCGTCGAGCACCAGCGGCGGCAAATCGGCGCCGAGGGCCGGGTTGCGGCGCATCACCAGTTGCGCATGGACCAGGGTGTGGTCTTCAAACAGCTCAAAGGTCAGGTGGGTCTCGTCGATCAGGTAATCGGGCGCCTGATAGTCCTTGAGGTAGATCATTTTCGGCTGTTCGGTACGCATGGCTTGTGGCCCTTTTTCTGGAGCGGGCCGGCGGCACGACCCGTTGACGATGAGTTCGGTAACTCGCTAGTGATGCACGGCCAACTGATAGGCCGTGTACTTGCGGATGTTGATCACGCCGGTGTCGAACATCAGGTACTGGCCCTTGATACCGAGCAGCGTACCTTCCACGAGCGGGTTCTTGTCCAGGTTGAAGCTGGTGATCTTGGCCGGGTAGGCCTCGATCGGGTAGCTGATCTGCACCACCGGCTGTTCGCTCAGTGGCTGCACGGCCTGGATCCCGAAGCGCTGCTGCAGGGCGTGCATGCCGTCGGCGCAGACATCGAGAATCTGGTCGCGGATGGCCAGCAGGTCGACCGGCGTGGCGTCGCTTTTGAGCAGCTCGCGCCAGTTGGTCTTGTCCGCCACCTGGCTGCGCAGCAGGTCTTCGACGAAGCCGGACTGCTGACGCGTGGCAACGCGCATGATCGGCAGCGCCTGGGTCGCGCCCTGGTCGATCCAGCGCGTGGGAATCTGCGTGGCGCGGGTAATGCCGACCTTCACCCCGGAGGAGTTGGCCAGGTAGACCACGTGATCGGTCATGCAGAACTGCTCGCCCCAGCTCGGCTCGCGGCAGGTGCCGGCCTCATAGTGGCAGCGCTCGGGACTCATGATGCAGATGTCGCACTGCGCCAGCTTCTGCATGCACGGGTAGCAGTAGCCCTGGCTGAAACTGGTTTTGGTCTTGCGGCCACAATGGCTGCAGTGGATCGCGCCGAGGTACTCCAGGCGCAGGGTCTTGCCGATCAGCGGGTTGACCGGCACTTCCTCGTCATCCAGGCGAAAGGCGTACTGCACCGGCGCACCCAGCTGCGCCTTCATCTTGCTCAGGGCACCGCGGGCCAGCTCGACCATCAGTGCAGGGTGTCCGTGGTATTGGCGGAGGTGTACAGCAGGTTGGGGATCGGCTCGGACTTGGAGCCGCACTCCGAGGTGCCCATGTAGCCGGTGCGCTCTTCTTCCGGCAGGTTCTGCACTTCCCAGGCGATCATCGCCTGCAGCGACAGCTCCTTCTGCTCCTGGCTCAGCTTGCGGCCATCCGGCCATTTGCCGATTTCCACCGCCAGCTTGAGGCTCTGGTAGATCTCGGGGGTGATGTTCTCGATCATTTCGGCAAAGGACGACATTTTCAGGCTCCAGACAAACGCCATAACGGAAATCAGGCCGGCAGTTTACCGGCGCGCACGCGCCAGCGCACCGCCGATCAGGCCAGCGGCACACCCGGCGACCAAGCCGCCGACATGCGCGGCATTGGCAATCGAGCCGAACCCGAGCAGGTCGACCACCCCGCTCAGGCACACCAGCAGCCAGATCAGCATCATCACCAGCACGCCGCGCGGCAGGTGATAAGCCGGCGTCGGCGCCAGCAGCTGGAAGATCCAGCAGTAGCCGAGCAGTCCGTAGAGCACGCCGGAAAGGCCGCCGAACAGCCCGGAGCCGCCAAACCAGAACTGCGCGAGGTTGGACAGCAGGCTGAACAGCAGCGTCAGCCCGAGCAGCGCCAGCGAGCCCTGGCGCGCTTCGATGCGTCGGCCCAGCTCCCAGTACCACATGCTGTTCATGGCCAGGTGCAGCCAGCCGAAATGGATGAACATCGGCGTGACCAGGCGCCAGACCTGCCCGGCCTGCAGGCCTTCCAGCCACGGCATGAAATAGGCGTATTCGCCCTCCACCCGGTAATCCTGAAAGCTCAGCCAGCGCATGCTCAGGTGGTTGTCGCCGAGCCAGGTCACCCCGGCGACGATCAGGGTGATCAGCAGCATCAACGCAGTCATCGGGCTGGCACGCAGCTGCTGGACGAAGCCGGCACGTGGCGCAGCGCGCTGTACCGGCGGCAACGTATCCGGTTCACCGCCCTCGGGGTAGCGCTGGTACAGGTCGCGCACACCAACGGCCACCTGCTCGTCCGGCACCCAGAGCACCTGCTGGCCGGCCTCCTCGCTGACCCGGTGCGGTACCTGCAGGTGGCGCAGCAGTTCGACGAAGCGGTTCAGATCGGTATGCAAGGGCAGACGCAGAGCCGCGACAGCGCTCATTGGGGAAACTCCGACGGTTCGACATCGACCCAGACGAACTTGCCCGGGTCCAGAAACGTTTCTTGGTCCAGACGGTAGGCGACCAGCTTGCCGGCCATCACCGCGCTGTAATCCAGACACGCCAGGTTTGGCCGGATCGGTGCCGGCAGGCCGCGACGCCAGTAGTGGCCGACGAACAGCAGCGGTTCGTCGAGGCCGTATTGCAGCAGGCGTCCACGGTCAGCGGTCGACAGCGGCTGACTGGCCACCTCGGCGGGCAGGCCATCGGGCTGGAACACCACGTCGCCGTAGGTCTTGGGGTTGTCTTCCCAGAACTTGGTGCGGAAGAAGGCGCGGGTGAAGCCCTCCTCGCTGGTCAGCGTGAGGCCCTGCGGCAGGCGCATGTCGGTGCCGCGTAGCAGGCGCTCGAAGATGCGGTTGGGGAAGCTGCCAGCCACCGCCGACATCTGCAGGAAGGCCGGATCGATACGCCCGTCCGGGTGCGTGGTACGCAGCGCCGCGATCAACTCGTTGTCCCAGCAGGCATGCACCATGCGAAAGCGTTCGGCATCGACGAACAGCGGCAACTGATAGAACCAGCCGAGGAAGTCGTGCCAGTCGCCCGGATGCTCGGCGAACTGCTCCAGGGTCTGCTCCAGCAGGCGCTCGTGCCGCGGCGTGTGCTCACGGACGAACTGCTTGCCGCTGGACGGCACCGCGGGCGTGGCCCAACCCAGCGCGTTGTACTCGTGGTTGCCCATGATGCACAGCGCCTGGCCGGCAGCGACCATGTCGTGCACCAGGTGCAGCGCCTCGCGAATGCGCGGGCCGCGGTCGATCAGGTCGCCGAGAAACAGCGCCATGCGCGTCGGGTGGCGCCAGACGCCGGCGTGGTACTGATAACCCAGCTGTTCGAGCAGGCGCGCCAGCGTATGGGCACAGCCGTGCACATCGCCGATCAGGTCGTAGCCGCGCGCCGCATCGAGCTGCATGTCAGTCCTGGCTCCCCAGGCGGCTGCCCCAGCCGAGCTTGGTGCGGCAGGCCTCGTAGTAGTTGTGGTCGAGCGGGTGGATCAGGCGCAGCTTCTGCGGTTTCTTGGCCACCGTGATGGTGTCGCCGGGGGCGCAGGTGAAGTGATTCTGGCCGTCGCACGACACCAGCGGGTAGATCGGCAGGTCGTCGGCGACCACCACCTTCAGCTCGCTGTTGCCGTCGACCACGATGGGCCGGCTGGACAGCGTGTGCGGGTACATCGGCACGATGACGATGGCGTCCAGACGCGGGTGCATGATCGGCCCGCCGGCGGACAGCGAGTAGGCGGTGGAGCCGGTCGGCGTGGCGATGATCAGGCCGTCGGCCTTTTGGCTGCAGACAAAGTGGCCGTCGATGTACAGCTCGAACTCGATCATCTTGGTCGACTTGCCGGGGTGCAGCACCACGTCGTTGAGCGCATCGCCCTGGCCGATGGCTTCACCGTGGCGGCGCACTTCGGCTTCGAGCAGGAAGCGGCTCTCCTCGATGAAATGCCCTTCGAGCACCTCGGCGACCTTCACCTCCAGCTCGTCGGGCTTGATGTCGGTGAGAAAGCCCAGGCTGCCACGGTTGATCCCCAGCACCGGGATCTTGTGCCGCGCCAGCGCGCGGGCGGCGCCGAGCATGCTGCCGTCGCCGCCGACGACGATGACCAAGTCGCAGACCTCACCAAGGATCTTGCGCGAGGAGGTCTGCAGGCCGTGGCCCGGCAGCACTTCGGCAATGGTGTCCTCGAGGATCACGTGCAGATGACGCTCGAGCAGGAAGTTCTTCAGGCGGCGGATGGTATCGAGAGCGTGGGGGCTGCCCAGGCGACCGATGATGCCGATATTGCGGAATTGCTCCATGGGGCGCTCTGCAACGGGAGGAATTGCCTGGATTATGGGCGAAAGCCGTCTGCAGCGGCAAACCGCTCTCGGCTATGCTCGGCCAATGACTGCCCTGCTTCCGCTCGATGATCTGCTCAACCAGCTGCGCCAGCCCGCGGTACGTGACCTGGCCTGGACCCTGCTGTCTCCTGCCCTGCTCCAACCCGGCAGCCTGCCGCTGCGCAACCCGCTCGCCGCCAGCGACTGGGCAGCCCACCCGGACCGCTTGTACACCTGGTTACTGAAGCAGGAGCGCGATAGCCGGCCATTGCAGGCCTGGCTCGACGAGGGTCGCAGCCGACGCCTAGGGCATTACTACGAACGCCTGTGGCAATTCGCCCTGCAACAGGCGCCCGGGGTCGAATTGCTCGCCGCCAACCTGCCGATCCGCCATAACGGACAAACCCTCGGCGAACTCGATCTGCTGCTGCGCGACGCGGATGGCATTCACCACCTGGAACTGGCGATCAAGCTCTATCTCGGCCCCGAACACGATGACGGTCACGACGCCCACCACTGGCTCGGCCCCGGCAGCCAGGATCGCCTGGGGGTGAAGTTGCAGCACCTGCTGCAGCACCAGTTACCGCTGGCCAGCAGCAACGAAGCGCAGGCGCTGATCGATGCCGTGTGTCAGGGCGTAGTGCGCTCCAGCCTGTGGCTGGGTGGCTACCTGTTCTATCCATGGCAAGCGCCCTGCGCCTCGCCGCAATACGCCAATCCCGCCCACCTGCGTGGCCGCTGGCTTCGCCATCAGGACTGGCCGGCGTTCGCCATGCAGCAACCCGAGGCGCACTGGCAGACACTGCCGCGCGCCGCCTGGCTCAGCCCGGCGCGTCTGACTGACGTCGAGATGAAGTCAGCAAGAGCCTTCAACGAATGGCTGCAGGCACTGCCCGACGACGCCCAGGCGCAGCTACTGGTGCGCCTGGAGGCGGACGCCTCAGGTCAGTGGCAGGAAAGGGAGCGGGTATTCCTGGTCGGCCCGCATTGGCCACAAGCCGAACCGTGGGATCAGCCGCTGCGCTCGGTGCGCCCACCGGAGCGCGCCAGGTAGCCGGGGCCGCTCTCACAGAGCAGGGCATCACGCTGGATCGCTGGCAGCGCATCGAGGCCATCGCGCAGGGCATAGGCATTGAAGCCCAGTTGCGAGAGCAGGAACACCGCGCTGGCGCTGCGCTTGCCGCTGTCGCAGTAGCACAGATAGGTACGCGACTTGTCGAGCAGACGCGCCTTCAGGCGCAGCAGCTGCAGCGGCATGTTCAGCGTCTGCTGGGCGTGGGCACGCTCGTACTCGGCCTGCAGGCGCACGTCCAACCACTGGGCGCCGCTGGCCAGCAACCGCGCCGCTTCACCGAACGACACCTCGTCGACCACCGGCGCCTTGAGCAGGGCGAAGAAATCCTGACGATCCAGGCGCAGCACCACACCCGAGTCGAGCATGGTCACGCTGGCATTGCGCGGCTGATCGGAGAGCAGCGCCTCTTCGCCGAAACAGGCACCGATCTCCAGCTCGGCGAGCACCTGGCGATCGCTGTCGGCACCGCGAATCACCTCGGCACGGCCGCTCTTGAGGAAATAGCAGCAGTCGCCACCCTCACCCTCCACCAGCACCCGGCTGTCGGCCGGCAGGTCGATCGGCCGCAAACGCTCGAGCATGGCCTGCACGTTGGCCGGCGGCACCTTGGCGAAGAGCGGGTTTTCCAGCAGACGCTCGAGCCACTCGGTGTCTTCACCTGAAGCAGTGAGGTCGAGCAGCAGGTCCTGATAGGCCAGGCGCCAGGTCAGCAGGCGCCCAAGCGTCGCGCTGTCCAGGGCCAGCACGCTGACGTCGGTCAGCGCCTGGGCTTCGTGCAGACGTGGCAGGCTCGGCGACAACGGATGGCAGCTGGCGGCGCTGCCGGCCTGCAGGCGTTCCTGCTGGCCATCGGCGGTGTGCAACAGCAACTCGCCAGACAGCAGGTAATAGGTGGTGCGCGCCTGATCGCCACGGCGGAACAGCAGTTGCCCGGCGAGCAGCGGCACCGGCACCAGCTGGCTGCGCAGTTCGCGCCACTGCTGTTCGGACAGCACGTTGAGCGGCGTGAAGCTGCGCAACTGCTCGGGGTTCAGGGGCTCGCTCATCACACCAATCCTTATCGTTATTCTCGCGTCACGGCGGTAAACCTGTTCAACGTCCAGCGCGCTGGTTTGAACAGGATCTACGACACGGCCAGCTCCTGCATACGATGCGCCATCGCCCGTCGCCCCTGCAAACCACCGGTGTGCAGAAACAGCAGGCGAGTGCCCCGGGCAAAGTAACCGGCCTCAACCTCCGCGCGCAATGCCAGCAACGCTTTGCCGGTGTACAGCGGCTCCAGCGGAATGCTCGAAGCGCGCTCGGTGGCGAGGATGAACCGCGCCAACTCGGCATCGAGACGCCCGAAGCCACCACGGCTGGCGTCCAGCAGACGGCATACGAGATACGCCTGACCGGCCTCCTGCAGCAGCGCTGCCAGGTTGCTCTCGACGCCATGCCCGGCTGGCACCGCCATGGCCCCGAACACCGCATGCGCACCCGCCTCGGCGAGAACGATACCGGCGAGCGTGGTGCCCGTCCCGGCAGCCAGCCACCAGCCGTGGTAATCATCCCAGCCGAGCGGCGCCAGCTGCCTGCGCGCCATCGCCACAATCGCCGCGCAGGCCTGCGCGGCAGGCAGGCCACTGCCGCCCTCGGCAACCGCGGCGAACTGCGGATAGCGCTCCAGCCAGGGCAACCAGAAATCCGCGTCATGACGCGCGCGGTAACCACCGTAGCCCAGCCAATGCAGCTGCATGCCGAAACGCTGCAGATCGCGCACGGTGGGCGAATCCTGCGCTGCGCCGCGCAACAGGCCGACACTAGGAAAATCGAAACGCTGCCCGGCGGCGGCCAGTGCGTGCAGGTGATTGGAGTGGGCGCCGCCGAGGCTGATCAGGCCGTGCGCACCCGTGGCCTCAGCCGCTTGCAGATGCGGCAGCAGCTTGAACCACTTGTTGCCGGAAATCAGCGGATCGAGCAGATCCAGGCGCAGCACCGCGACCTCGACGCCGGCACGCTGCAGCCAATCAAGATGCAGCGCGTGCAGCGGCGCCTCGGACGCCCACTGCGGGACCCGCACCGCCACTAGCTGACGGTGCGCAGACGCGTACCGGCCTTGTGCCGGGCGCAGCAGTTGGATTCACCGATGACGAAACGGCTGGGCGTTTCCACCCGGTCGATGGGCATGGCGCAGCGCTCACCCGAGGACAACGTCGCCTCGCAGGTGGGCTGCTGGTAGTGGCCGAGCCACTGGCGGTACTGCGCCTCGGAGACAAAACACTTGGCCGCGGCGTAGCTCATCGGGTTGTCCTGGTAGCGGGCGATGTCCTGCAGCGGAATGGTCAAGTGCCCGGCGCCCGGGTGATAGACCACGAACACCACACCGAGGCGGGACAGGCGCTCGAGGATTTGCTCGCCTCCCTGGGCGGCGAACTCGTCGCGCTCGCGCTTGAGGCGCTCCACTTCCTGTTGCTGCTGGGTGTCCTGCTCGGCGCTGTAGGCTAGTTCGACGTCACGGATCGCCACCTGCTCTTTCAGCTCGGCGACCGCGGCCGCCACCTTGGCCTGCAGCTCGCCCTCGAACTGCGAGCGCAGGATGTCCGCCTCGGTGCGGCTGTGGCGCTCGAGGGCACGCAGCTGCTGGGACATTTCCTCGCGGGTCTTCTGAAAATTCTCCACCTGCTCGTCGAGCTGCGCCTTGAGGCTGGTGTTGAGTTCCTCCTGCTGACGCAGGGCCATGTGCAGGCTGTGGATCTCGCTCTGCGAGCCACGCAGGCGCTCTTCGGCATGCAGTTTGAGGCGCGCCATGTCCTCTTCGTACTGCTTGCTCAGGGTGCTGATGCGCAGGCGCTGCTGCTTGATCAGCTGCGCGGTCTTGACCCGGTGTTCCTGTTCCTTCTGCTCGCTCTGCCTGTCGGCTGCCTCGCGCGCCGGATCGGGTGCCTGCCACTTGTCTTCGGCCACCATCTGCAGGCGCTCGGGAACCATCACCGAGGCCATATCGTCGTCCACCAGCACGCCGAGATTGTTGCGCTTGACCGCATCGCGCAGCAGCACCAGGTCGTTCTTGCCGGGCGCCAGGCCCGGATCCCACAAGTGCATCTGGTGCCAGGACACCGGACACTGGCTGCGGCAGGCCAGGCGAATCGGCCCGGCCCCCATGTCCGGGCCACGTCCGGCGTTGTCGGCGAGGTGACGCAGGGGCAGGTTCCAGCCGGAATCGGCGGCGCCCTTTTCATCGAAGTCGAGGTAGAAGAACACCACGGAACGGATCAGCAGCCGCGGGTTGATCAGCACGTAGGCCATGCGCATCTGCTCGTCGGCGAACTCCGGCATGTTCACCACGCCATCGAGCAGGGCTTCGAATTCGGGGAAAAGCATTTCCTTGCAGATGCCGCGTTCATTGAAGAACACCACGGCTTCGACCATCTGCGGCTTGTTCTGCATGCTCATGATTTTCCTCACGGCCATCAGGAGGATGATTCGCTGCAGACGGGCATGGCCCGGTCGCGCGTATTGCCTGCAATACAGGCGCCATCCCTCGTTTGAGGCAAGTCTAGGGGAAAAAGCAAAGCGGGCAATGTGACTGGGTTGGCACTCGACCGGCCACCGGCGGTCGGTGAGCCGGTGGCAGGGTCAAACTGTGATGCGGTTGGGCAGATTGGCGGCATGCCGAGGCGTTGCGCGCCCCGGCAAACGGCGTCAGGCCGGTTTTTTCGCCGCCAGGAACGGCGCCAGGCGCCGGCCCATTTCCTCGCCGAGGGCCTGCAGGCCACTCATGGGACGAACCATCACTTCGAACTCGACGATCTTGCCCGCCTCGTCGAAACGGATCATGTCGATGCCCTTGAGCTCACGCTCGCCGACCCGGGCGCTGAACTCCAGCACCAGGTTGAGGCCATCGTCGCTGACCAGCTCACGGTGGTAGGCGAAGTCCTCGAACACCTTGATCACGGTATTGAGGATCAGGTTGACCGTCGGCGCCCCCGGGTAGGGAGTGTGCGCCATCGGCGAGCGAAACACCGCTTGCGGGTGCAGCAGGTCGCCCAGTTGACTGAGGTCACCGGCAGCGATCATCTGGTGCCAGCGTTCGACGCTCGCGGCCACGGCCGGTGCGAGTTGCGTGGAAGTGCTCATGGCAGTTCTCCTTGTTGTTGTCAGCCGTAAACAAAACGCCCCGCATGAAGCGGGGCGCTGGTGACTCAGAGTTCGGCGGCGAGGCGCGAACCCTGGTTGATCGCACGTTTGGCATCCAGCTCGGCCGCCACGTCGGCGCCGCCGATCAGGTGCACATTCTGCCCGGCGGCAACCAGACCCTCCTGCAGCTCGCGCAGCGGATCCTGGCCGGCGCAGATGATGATCGTGTCCACCGGCAATACCTGCGGCTCGCCATCGGCGATGCGGATGTGCAGGCCGGCGTCGTCGACCTTGAGGTACTCGACCGCGTTGAGCATCTGCACCTGCTTGTTCTTCAGGCCGGTGCGATGGATCCAGCCGGTGGTCTTGCCCAGGCCGTCGCCGACCTTGGAGGTCTTGCGCTGCAGCAGGAACACCTGGCGCGCCGCCGGGTGCGGCTGCGCCTGGATGCCGGCGATGCCGCCACGGGCTTCCAGATCGGTGTCGATGCCCCACTCCTTCCAGAACGCGTCACGGTCGAGGCTGGTGGCCTCGCCCTGATGGGTGACGAACTCGGAGACGTCGAAGCCGATACCGCCGGCGCCAATCACCGCAACCTTCTGGCCGACCGGTTTGCGCTGCAGGATGGCATCCAGGTAGCTGATCACCTTGGCGTTGTCGATGCCCGGAATCGCCGGGGTGCGCGGCGCGATGCCGGTGGCGAGGATGATCTCGTCATAGCCGCCCTTGGCCAGCTCGTCGGCCGATACACGGGTGTTCAGGCGCAGGTCGACGCCGGTGGTTTCCAGCTTCTTCTTGAAGTAGCGCAGGGTCTCGTAGAACTCTTCCTTGCCCGGCACACGCTTGGCCACGTTGAACTGGCCGCCAATCTCGCTGGCCGAATCGAACAGGGTCACGCTGTGGCCACGCTCGGCGGCGACGGTCGCGGCGGAAAGCCCGGCAGGGCCGGCACCGACCACGGCGATTTTCTTCACGGCGGCAGTGGGGATGTAATTCAGCTCGGTCTCGTGACAGGCACGCGGGTTGACCAGGCAGCTGGTCAGCTTGCCGCCAAAGGTGTGGTCCAGGCAGGCCTGGTTGCAGCCAATGCAGGTGTTAATCTCGTCGGCACGGCCTTCAGCGGCCTTGTTGACGAAGTCCGGATCGGCGAGGAACGGACGGGCCATGGAGACCATGTCGGCGTCGCCTTCAGCCAGTACCTGGTCGGCAACTTCCGGGGTATTGATGCGGTTGGTGGTGCACAGCGGAATGCTCACTTCGCCCTTGAGCTTGGCGGTGACCTTGGTGAAGGCCGCGCGCGGTACCTTGGTGGCGATGGTCGGGATACGCGCTTCGTGCCAGCCGATACCGGTGTTGATGATGGTGGCGCCGGCCTTCTCGATGGCCTTGGCCAGTAGGACGATCTCGTCCCAGGTGCTGCCACCCTCGACCAGGTCGAGCATCGACAGGCGATAGATGATGATGAAGTTCGGGCCTACGGCCTCACGCACGCGGCGGACGATTTCCACCGGCAGGCGCATGCGGTTCTCGTAGCTGCCGCCCCAGCGATCGGTACGGTGGTTGGTGTGGGCGGCGAGGAACTGGTTAATGAAGTAACCCTCGGAACCCATGATCTCGACGCCGTCGTACTCGGCCTGCTGGGCCAGCACGGAGCAGGTGACGAAGTCCTGGATCTGCTTCTCGATGCCCTCCTCGTCCAGCTCGCGCGGCGTGAACGGGTTGATCGGCGCCTGAATGGCGCTCGGCGCTACCGATTTCGGGCTGTAGGCGTAGCGGCCGGCATGCAGGATCTGCATGGCGATCTTGCCACCCGCCTCATGCACCGCCTTGGTGACGATCTTGTGCTTCTCGGCTTCCTCGACGGTGGTCAGCTTGGCCGCGCCGGAGTACACGCCGCCTTCCTCGTTCGGGCCGATACCGCCGGTGACCATCAGGCCGACGCCACCACGGGCACGCTCGGCGAAGTAGGCCGCCATGCGCTCGAAGCCGCCCGGCTTCTCTTCCAGGCCGGTGTGCATCGAGCCCATCAGGGTGCGGTTCTTCAGGGTGGTGAAGCCGAGGTCGAGTGGAGCCAGCAGATGCGGATAGGTAGCGGCGGCCATGGAGTTCTCCTGAGCAGGCGTGTGCGGTTCACGGATTGTCGCGGTCTCATGCGGACCGCGATCGGTTATGCGGCAGACGATAAAGAGCGGCACGCGACCGCTCAATGATCGTAAGTGACAAGTTATTGATCAAAAGTAGCAGCGCGACTTGGCATCGCCGCCGCACTTCCCTACCCTGAGGGCGAATTCCATCACTCGTTTTCCTATGCGCAACCTGCTGACCACCTTCTTCGCCGTGCTGCTGCTCTGTGGCACCGTCATCTATGCCCTGTGGACGCAGGAAGTCCCGCCCAGCCACTACCTCTCCGACTTGCGCAGCGAGATCGTCGAAACCAGCGGCACGCCCACTGAGCTGGGCAACCTGCTGGCGATCAGCCCGACCCTGCACCCCAGCGACTACCAGCGCCCGCGACGCCTCTACCTGAAACTCGATGCTGCCCTGCGCCATGCACGCCAGGCCGGCCAGCTCGACGCGCATACCGTGGTGGTGCTGCCCGAGCAGATCGGTACCTGGTTGGTACTCGCCGACGAGAAACCGCGCCTCTACCGCGCCGGCTCGCTGGACGAAGCCAAACCGCTGCTCGCCCTGAACAACCCCTGGGCGCTGCTGCGCACCTGGCTCAGCGCCGAGCAGTCACTGAACCTGCGCGAGCTGTTGCTGCGGATGAAAGCCCAGCAGGCCGCCGACGCCTACCTGCAGGTATTCGGCGCCCTGGCACGCGAGCACCGGGTGATCCTGCGTGCCGGCAGCATCCTCTTGCCATCACCACGCCTGGTCGACGGCAGCGTGCGCACCGGCAATGGCGCCCTGCACAACTTCGCCCTGACCTTCGCCGCGGACGGCAGCATCCTCGGCGCACCACTCAGCCAGGCGCTGCACAAACACCCGGCGGCGCAGGAACAGGTGCTCGGTGACAGCGGCCTGACACTGCGCAGCCAGGCCATACCCGGCGCCACCACCTACCAGCTGCATGCTGCGGGCGCCCAGGCCAGCGTCAGCGCCACACTCGGCGGGCAACTGTGGGCGGTGCGAGCCGCCGACGTACGCGTGGAAATGAGGACGGCGTCCCAGGCACAGGGCCCGACGCGCTTGCACAACACCTGGCTGACCCGATGAAAGCGCAGCGCGTCCGCCTTGGCGAGCTGTCCGTGGCCTTCGTCCACGGCCTGAGCGAAGCCGTACGCGAAGCCGAGCGGGATGCCGGCAGCCTGCTCGAACAGTTTGGCCTGGATGCCGCGCGCCTGGCGCAACCCAATGGGCGCCTGTCGATCCCGCGCTATATGCGCCTCGGCCACGCGGCCATCCAGCTCACCGGCAACCCGGCCCTGGGCCTGGACATGGGCCGTCTCAGCCATATCGGCCAGCTCGGCCTGGCCGGTGTCACCGCTGCACAGGCACCGACGCTGCGCGAGGCCGCCCGTACCCTGACCCGCTTCGAGCTGCTCTACGCCAGCAACTACCGTGGCCAGTCGAGCTTTCACGAAGACAGCAAGGGCGCCTGGCTGCGCTTCTACTCCATCAGCCCGTACAACGCCTACAACCGCTTCGTCGTCGACTCGGTACTGGCCGGCTGGCATCGCCACCTCAGCCAGGTCGCCGGACAAAAGGTGACAGTGGAAAAGGTCGAGATCGAATTCCCCGCCCCCGTCTACGCCGAGCGCTACAGCGAAGCCTTCGGCTGTCCGGTGGAGTTCGGCGCGGCGGCCAACCAACTGCGCCTGAGCCAACCGACCCTGGCACTGCGCGGCCCTGAACACTGCCCGAGCACCTGGCAGCAGTTGGTGGCACTGTGCGAACGCGAGTTCGAGCAGCTGACGCGCACGCGCAGCCTGCGCGAACGCATCACGCGTCTGCTGGGGCCGTTACTGCATGGTCGGGAACCGGATCTGGAAGAGGTGGCCACTCGCCTGCAACTGCCCGTGTGGACATTGCGCCGCAAGCTGGCAGAAGAAGGAACGCAATACCGGGCGATTCTCAACGATACCCGGCGCGATCTGGCGATGGCATACATCAGGGATACCGAACTGGCGTTCGGAGAAATTGCATACTTGCTGGGCTTCGCTTCCGCGGAAGCCTTTCAACGCGCCTTCAAGCGCTGGAGCGGGCAAACTCCCGGGGAGTTCCGCCGCAGCCAGCGCCTACAGGCTTAGGCACTTCACAGCTCGGTGGCGTCTTCGGCCGACTCGGCTGAGTCGTGTTCGCCGGCGTGGTACTCGAGCAGTTCTTCTACGTAATCGTCCATAGGGCTTCCTCCTGTCGTGACGTTATGGCCTAAACAAAGACCATGCCAACAGCCTGAAGATTCCATATGACGAGCGTGTGACGGCGAAAAATTTTCCACCAGATGCGAAAAACCCCCAGTTCTTGCGAACTGAGGGCTTCTCTAATATGGCGCAGCGGACGGGACTCGAACCCGCGACCCCCGGCGTGACAGGCCGGTATTCTAACCGACTGAACTACCGCTGCGCGTCGGTCTCGCAAGAGAATGGTGGGTGATGACGGGATCGAACCGCCGACCCTCTGCTTGTAAGGCAGATGCTCTCCCGGCTGAGCTAATCACCCGAGTAGCCTTGCGAGGTGGCGAAATTTACGCATCGGCCTTCGCTAAGTCAACACCCTGCTTGAAGTTTTTTTACAAATCGCGATTTTCCCGCTGTCGCAGCCGCTTGCCGATGCGTGATGACCAGGCCGGAACCAGCAACACGTGACGGCATCCAGACGGCCGCCACTCCGCCATCGCCGAACGCGCAAGGAAACCTGCCGATGCGCGCTGCTGGCCCGCCGCGAGCAGCAGCGTTGTATTGCACGCCAGCGACGCTGCGGTCATCGAGCGAGGCAACGCGCTCTGCCGTTTCCGGCCTCGTTCTGGTGCATTCGGCACCAAGCTGGGCCGTTCAGGCACCACTGCGCAGCAACAGGCGGCTGCTCACCAAGCCCTTGTCGGCACGCTCCAGGCCGGCTTCGTCGACACGCACGCCCTGCCCCTCCAGCTCGATCAGCCAGCGCAGCAACCGTGCAAACTCGGTGGGCTGCAGCACCACCTGCACCGCGCCATCGCCCTGACTGTCGATGCGTTCGACCGTCAGCCCCTGGGTGCCGGCGCTGGCCGTTACCAGGCCTTGCAAGCGTGCCGGGGCGAGGCTGACCTGCGGTTTACCGCTCATGGCGCGCACCTGCGGTGCGTGCTCCTGCAGGTAGCCGTTGAGCGTGCGTTGCTGCTGCAGGTACTCGCGCGCCTGCACCACACGCAGCTCCGCCGGACGCCAGAGCAGCAGATAGAGCAGCACCAGCAGGGTGAACAGCCCGAGCGCGCCGAGCGCCAGGCGATCACGCCGTGACAAGCCGTACCAGTAGTTCAACGCACCCGTGCGCTGCAGGCTGGCCTGCAGCGGTGCTGTCAGGGACATGAGCCGGCTCATCCGTTACCTCCAATGACCAGTCGCGCGCTGACGCCCGCGTCCTCGCGGCTCGCCGAGCCCATCTGTACCGCCATGCCGCTCTCCTGCAAGCGCTCGCGCAGACGCTCCAGCGCGGCAAAATCCTGCGCCTGCAGATTCAGCGCGACATCGCCGCGCTGGGCGTTGAAGTCCAGCTGCTCGACCCGCACCTGCGCGCCTTCGGCGTTGATCGCCCTGGCCGCCTGATCGAGCAGGCCGAGGAGCAGGTTCTGCCCGCTGCCGGCGCCTTCGCTGAGGTGCTGATCGAACTGCGCACGCAGGTTGATCAGCTTGCGGTCCCCGGGGAACAGCTCGCGGTACAGCGCCTCGTTGGCGCTGGCGTAATGCTCCGCCTCGCTCTGCAGACGCCAGCCCTGGGCCAGGTTGAAGCCCCATTGCAGCGTGACCCAGATACCGAACAGTGCCAGCACCACACGCCAGCGCCCCAGCCCGCCAGACGCCTCGCGGCGGGCGAAGGCGCCCTGAGCCAGGTTGCCACCGTGCTGCTTGGCCAACCAGGCATAGGGCTGCGCCACCTCATGCAGTTCGTCCACGCCGTCGGCTCGCGCCGCGCCCTGCGCCAGGTGCGCGACCCAGGGCTGCGGGCACAGATCGCGCACCTGCGGCCACTGCTCGGCCTGAATGGCCAGGCGCACCTCGCCACTGCCGCCCAGCAACCAGCGCTCGCCCAGGCACAGTAATTGAGTCGCGCCATTGCCGAGCAGGTCGGCGTCGATCTCGATGCGCTGTGGCGCGCTGTCCCCGCACAGCGCCAGCCAGCCGGCCAACCAGTCGCGACGCACCGCATACACGCGGTGACGGCCATCGCCCAGCGCCTCGCCCACCGTCAGGTGAAACAGGTCGACATCCTCGGCCAACAACTCCTCGACGGCGAACGGCAGGGCCTTTTCCAGCCAGCGCGCCTTGGTCGTCGGCAGTGCGACGGCGCAGACGCTCACCGCCTCCACCGGTAACACCAGGCGCCACACCTGCTCGGTGGCCGGAACGGCATCGGCGAACGCCAGCTGCGCACAATCGCCACCCGCCACCCGCCACACCGGCAGTTCGGGGTCGACCGCGGCGCAGGCCGCGGGCGGAAGAAATACACACAGCGCACTCATTGCTCGGACTCCTTGTTGGCCAGCGCCGGTACGATGCCGGCCTGCCCCAGATCACGCGCCGTCACGCGCACGCGCCCATCATTGCCACGTTGCAGGGTGCTGACCAGCACCTGCCGCCGATCCCCCAGGCGCACTTCGCTGGTGACCTGGAAATACTGACTGCTGAATACCACGCCCTCCACGGGGCTCTGTGCGCCCAGCAACTGCTGAAACTGCTCCTGGGCGATACCACCGCGCCGCTGCATGGCCAGCAGCGCATCCAGCGATTGCGGCGCTACGCCGGCACTCAGGCTGGCCAGCACCTGGGCGCTGGCGGTATTGACGTTCAGTTTGACCTCCCTGGGCAAGGCGCTGACGAAGGGCTGCAGGCGGCGATACTCCTCCTCCTTCATGCCCAGCAGCAGGCGCAGCTCGGAAACATCGGCGATCAGCCCCGGACCAGTACGGTACGGCGGCTGCAACAGCAGGTACTCGGCATCCTCGGCGCCCTCGCTGCCGGAGGCATCCTGATCGCGGTCGAGCCAGTCCAGCAGACGATCGGCATAGGTCGGTGGCAGCTCCAGCAATTGCAGCAGACGACGCAGACGCTGCAGCTCCAACTCGGCCTCCTGGCCGCCAACCGCGAGGCGGTTGAGATTGAAGCGCCCGGCCAGGTCGCTGATGCGCAGGGTCAGGTCGCCGCCCTCGTCGAGGGGAAAACTCAGCCGTGGATTGGCCCACTGCTCGCCCAGGTGATCGATGGGTACCGCCGTATCGTTGGCACGCAGATCGCGCAGCAGAATGGCCTTGGCCAGCAACTCGCCGCCCTCGGCGTAATACAGTGCCTGGCGCACCAGCAACTGGTTGCCGGTGCTGCGAATCGCCAGCTGCTGGCGCAGCAACAGACCAGTACAGACCACGCTGACCAGTGCCACCACCAGCAACACGGTGATCAGGGCGACGCCGCGTTCGCGCTTCACAGGCCGCCCTCCGCCGCATCGGGCAATTGCTCGCCAGGGTCGGGCTCGCCGGGCACCTGCTGGCTGCGCTCCGCCGGATCGACCAGACGCCAGACCCGACGCAGTTCGCCATAGTGGCGGTGCTCGATGGTCACCTCCAGCGCCTTGGGCAACTGGGTCATGGCTTCCTCGGCATCGCTGTTGGCCGGCGGCCAGGTCTGCAGCCAGCGGTCTTCTTCATCGAGAAAGCGCAACTCGAAACGCGTGACGCCCTGCAGGGCACGCTGCACGCGCGGCTGGCTGTCCTGGGCCTGGTCGAGTACCGCCCAGTAGACCCGCTGCCAGTCCTCGCCCTGCAGCTGCCAACGCACCCGCTGCAAGGTCGCACGCGGCAGGCCCAGCGGGTTGCGCCAGCCATTGCGGGTCAGTTCCAGGCGCGTACTGGAACCGCTGTCGCCGAGCATTGCCGGCATGCTGTCGCCCAACGGGTCACGCACCGGACGAGCGATGGCCTGCAGTACGTCGCGCTCGAAGGCGGCCATGGCACGGGTCAGCTCGCGGATGCGCTGCTCCTGCACGCGCTGGCCGCGGTCGACCTGCATCACGCTGTCGAACATACGGTAGGTGGCCAGACCGAGCAGGGCGAAAATGGCGATGGCGATCAGCAGCTCGAGCAGGGTGAAACCTGCGGCGCGCCTCATGGCTGTACCCCGATGAAACCGGTCAGGGCTACCAGTGCCTGGTCCTCGACCTTGCCCACCAGGCCGCTATCCGGACGCAGCGCCACCCACAGGGTCACCCGTCGCATGCCTGGTTCGCTGGTCGCCTTGACCTCGCTCTGCCACGACCAGCGGCGCCCGGCATAGGTGTCCTCGCCCTGCTCGCGCCCTTCCGCCGCCGGATCGGTGGCCAGCTGCATCTCTTGCAAGCGGTTGTCGGCGACCCACAGGGCGAAGGTCTTGTCCTCCAGGCGTGCAGCCGTCTTCAACGCCCGCGAGCTGGCCGCCAGGACACTGGCCGCGACCAGAGCGAAGATCGCCAGGGCCACCAGTACTTCCAGCAGGGTGAAGCCATGCGCACGCTTCACGGCCGGCTACCCGGCAGCTTTTCCGGCTCGATCAGCGGCTCGCTGAAACCGTCGCTGGACATCACCAGCGCCGGAGCGCCGCGATCCCGCCCAGCCAGGCGCAGGCTGAACGGACTCAGCTCGCCACTGGAGAGAATCAGCAGTTGCGGCACCAGCGTCTTGGCCGTGCCCTTGCCGGTTGGTACCGGCAGCGTCAGCGCCTGGTCGTCCAGTTCGATGCGCAGCTCGACCCAGTCCGGCAGCCTGTGCACCTTGTCATCGTCCAGCGGTTGCCACTGCGCCCGCGGCGCGTCGTAACGCAGCACCTGATAGCTCTGCCGCTCGAAGCGTACGCCGTACTCACGGTTGTCCAGCACCGCTTCGTCGAGCAGTACGCGCAGCAGGCCACCGAGGCGCTCGGCCTCGTCGTTCAACTGGCGCGCCGGGCTGGAGACCATGCCGCTGCCAATCACCGCCACGCCGACCAGCACGCCGAGGATCACCAGGACCACCAGCAGTTCGATCAGGGTGAAGCCGCGCACGCGCCGCATGAATAATCAGAGGCTCCAGTTGCCGATGTCGGCGTCACTGCCCTCGCCGCCTTCCTGGCCATCGGCGCCCAGCGAGTACAGGTCGATCTTGCCGCGCGTGCCCGGCGACAGGTACAGGTAGGTATTGCCCCACGGGTCGACCGGCAGCTTCTTCAGGTAGCCCTCGGCGTTCCAGTTCTTCGGCGGCGGGTTGCCGGTGGGCTTTTTCACCAGCGCCTCGAGGCCCTGCTGGGTGCTCGGGTAGCCCTGGTTGTCGAGCTTGTACATGTCCAGCGCGGCGCCGATGGCGCGGATATCGTTCTGCGCCACGGTGACCTTGGCCTGGTCCGGGCGGCCCATCACCTGCGGCACCACCAGCGCGGCGAGGATGCCGAGAATCACCACCACAACCATGATTTCAATGAGGGTGAAGCCTTGTTGATTTACCCGCTTGTTCATCGTTTCAACCCACCAGTTGGTTCAAGGACAGAATTGGCAGGAGGATGGCCAGTACGATCACCAGCACCACCGCTCCCATGAAGACCAGCATGAACGGCTCGAACAACCCCACCAGCAGGCCGATGGTGGCCGCCAGGTCGTTCTCCTGATTGCGCGCAGTGCGCGCCAGCATCTGATCCAGTTCGCCCGAGCGTTCGCCGCTGGCGATCATGTGCAGCATCATCGGCGGAAACTGCCGGCTGGCCTCCAGCGCCCGCGACAGGCTGCCGCCTTCGCGCACGCGCTGGGTGGCCTGGATCACGTCGTTGCGGATCACTCGGTTGACCACAACCTCGGTGCCGATTGCCAGCGCCTCGACCAGTGGCACGCCGCTGCGCACCAGGATCGCCAGAGTCGAGGCGAACCGCGCTGTCTCGGTGGCCCGCACCAGCCCCCCCACCAGCGGCACGCGCAGGACAACGCCGTGCCAGCGCAAGCGCATGCCCTCCTCGCGAATCGCCCGGCGAAACCCCAGCACCAGCAGGACGATGACAATCAGCGCCAGCCAGCCCCAGCTCTTCACTAGCTCACTGACGATGATCAGCCCGCGGGTCAGCGCCGGCAGGGTCTGCCCGGAGTCGATGAACACCCGCACCACGTCCGGCACCACGTAGCCGAGCAGGAAACCGACGATGATCAACGAGGTGACCATCAGGATCACCGGATAGAGCAGTGCCAGCTGCACCTTCTGCCGCGACTGCTGGCGCTGTTCGGTGTAGTCGGCAAGTTGCTCCAGCACCGGCCCCAGGTGTCCGGCGTGCTCGCCGGCGGACACGGTGGCGCGGTACAGCTCGGGGAAGGCCGCCGGGAATGCCGCCAGCGCCGCGGCCAGGCCATGACCTTCGAGCACCCGCGCGCGTACGGCGAGCAGCATCGACTGGATGCGCGGCTGACGTGATTGCGCGGCGGCGGCGCGCAGGGCCTCCTCGATGGGCAAGGCGGCACTGATCAGCGTCGCCAGTTGCCGGGTGACCAGGGCCAGGTCGCGCGCGGCCAGGCCACGACGGAAACCGAAGCCGCTGCCCTGCGGCGCCTCGCGGCTGCGCATGGCCTCGACCTGCAGCGGCGCCAGCTGTTTCTCGCGCAGCAACTGACGCACCTGACGCGCGCTGTCGGCCTCGAGCACGCCCTTCTGCTGGCGGCCCTTGGCGTCGAGGGCGATGTATTCGAAAGCGGCCATCAGTCTTCCCGCGTCACGCGCAGCACTTCTTCCAGGGTGGTCACCCCTTCCAGCACCTTGCGCCGGCCGTCTTCGCGGATGCCAGGGCCGAGGCTGCGGGCATGGCGGGTCAGCTCCTGCTCGCCGGCACCGTTGTGCACCAGGGTGCGCATCTGCTCGTCGAACACCACCAGCTCGTAGATACCGGTACGCCCGCGGTAGCCCTGCTGGTGGCAGTCGCTGCAGCCCTGGGCGTGGTAGATCACTGGCTTGGCCTGCGCATCGAGGCTGAGCAGCGCGCATTCGGCCTCGTCCGCCGGGCGCGCCTCGCGGCAATGCGAGCAGAGCACACGCACCAGGCGCTGGGCCAGCACACCGAGCAGGGACGACGACAGCAGGAAGGGCTCGACGCCCATGTCGACCAGGCGGGTAACGGCGCCCACCGCGCTGTTGGTGTGCAACGTCGAGAGCACCAGGTGACCGGTCAGCGAGGCCTGCACGGCGATGTCGGCGGTTTCCTGGTCGCGAATCTCGCCGACCATCACCACGTCCGGGTCCTGGCGCAGGATGGCGCGCAGGCCGCGGGCAAAGGTCATGTCCACGCGCGGGTTGACCTGGGTCTGGCCGATGCCTTCGAGGTAGTACTCGATCGGGTCTTCGACGGTGAGGATGTTGCGTGTGCGGTCGTTGAGAGTGACCAGGCCGGCGTACAGCGTGGTGGTCTTGCCCGAGCCGGTGGGGCCGGTCACCAGGATGATGCCGTGCGGCTTGCGCAGGTTCTCGTCGAGCAGCCGACGGTCGCGCTCGCTCATGCCCAGGTGCGGCAGCGACAGGCGCCCGGCCTGTTTGTCGAGCAGGCGCAGCACCACTCGCTCGCCGTTGGCCGAGGGCAGCGTGGAGACGCGGATGTCCACCTCGCGGCCACCGACCTTGAGCGAGATGCGCCCGTCCTGCGGCACGCGCTTTTCGGCGATGTCCAGGCGCGCCATGACCTTGACCCGCGACACCAGCAGCGCCGCCAGCTCGCGGCGTGGTTCGATCACTTCACGCAGGATGCCGTCGACCCGAAAGCGCACGACCAGGCGTTTTTCAAAGGTTTCCAGGTGGATATCGGAGGCGCCAGCCTTGATCGCCTCGCTGAGGATGGCGTTGATCAGGCGGATGATCGGCGCGTCGTCTTCCTGCTCCAGCAGGTCGCCGGATTCGGGGGTAAGTTCGGCCAGGCTGGCCAGGTCCATTTCCGCACCGAGGCCTTCAGCCATCAGGCGCACTTCCGAGGAGTCGCGCTGGTAGGCGTTGCCCAGTTCCTGCTCGAAAGCGGCGGGTTCCAGCCACTGCAGGGCCAGGGTCTGGCGGGCGAAGCGCTGGGCTTCCTGCACGGCAGCCAGCGTGGCGCCTTCACGGGCGAACAGGTGGGTGTGCGCACCGGCTTCACGCAGCAGCACACCATGGCGCTTGGCGAAGGCGAACGGCAGCGAGCGAAATGGCAAGCCTGCCGGCGCTGCGGCGACGGCAAATGGATCGGTGGACATGTGCGGGCCTATTCCTGGATCAAAGGAGTTAGCTGTTCTTGTTGTTATGAGGCGCGACAGAGCGGCCAAGTTAACGGATTCGACAAAAAAATAAAGGTTCGATGTGGGGCTTTGTCATCACAGTGCGCGCAATCGCACAGGGGATGGGCCTCGCCGGATAAAAAAACGCCGGCGCTGCGGGTGCAGTGCCGGCGTCATGGCCACGTGTGCGACGTACTGCTGCCTGCCCGCAACGTCGCGTGAATGACCTGTAATGTGCGTAACGCGTAACAGGACTCACCAGCGCAGCGCGCTGGTGAGGTCCACGGGTTTACTTGTCTTCGTTGCGCTGGTGCTTGAAGAACACGCCGTTGTCGCCGAATGCGGAGGCGATCATTGGGGTGGTCAGCTCCAGCTCGCCGACTTTCACCGCACTGCTGCGGCGCTGCTGGGCGTAGGTACGGCTGAGCGACGGGATGATCGAGGTCTTGATCTCCGCCGAGGTGGCGTACACGTCATACAGCTTGGTGCCGGCGGTTAGCGTGGTCAGGTCGTTGCGGAAGTCGTGCACGGCACTGGAGAAACGCGTGCGCAGCTCGGCCTTCGGCACGAAGTAGATCTGTGTCGGCGCCTTCGGCTTGGCCACGGCCTGGCCGTTCTGCGTCACTTCGGCGAGGTCGTCGACGCGCAGCAGGGTCGGTTTCAGGCTCACCGCCGAGAACAGCAGGGTCGTGCCCAGGGTGTCATTGACTTCCGGCACCACGTACTGCGAAAGCTCGTTGGCGAAGAAGTTGTAGTTGTTGCCCTGGCCGCTGAGGCTGTACAGCGCGGAGACGTTCTGCGACGGCTTGCCATCGACGAAGGCCTTCCACCCCAGACCCGGCTGGAAGCCGTTGGCATTCGGATCGCCAGCTACCGACAGGCGCAGCAGGCCATGGTCGGCGCCCTGGAACAGCCCGGTGTACGGGTTGCCCGCGGTGGCGACGAACTTCACCTTGGCCATCACGCCGTGCGGGTGCATGGCCTTCTGATAGCCCGCCGGTGCGACATCACCGGTCTGCTGGACCTTCTTCCACAGCACCGAACCGATCAGGCCACCGACGTCCACCGGCGGGATCACCGGCAGTTGGCCCGCGGCGTACTGGGTGCGCAGCGCACCGTTGACCCACAGGTTGTCGACCTTGCCCTGCGCCGGCCAGGCCTGGTAGTCCGCCGGGATGTTCAGGCCCCAGGGTTTGAAGGCGTTCTCCACGCCCACCAGGCTGCTGTTGAGCTCCGGGTTGTGGCGCTTGAGCACGTCGACCATGGTGCTGTTCTCGACCCAGGCCAGGCCTTCGGCGGTGTAGATCTCCGGGCGGTAGTCCTTGGTGTAGAAACGGTCGGTCATCAGGCGGCGCGAGGCGTTCATGATGAAGATCTGGAACGCCGTCTCGCCGAAGGCGAAGCCGTCCGGGCGCACGGTTTCAGCGAGCTGGCCGACCAGGGTGTCGATCTTCTCGATGTCGTTGCCGTACAGGCGCTTGAGCTGCGCCAGGGTGGCCGCGTCCTTGGTCAGGTCCTCGAACTTGGTGATCGGCTTGAGGCCGATCTGCCGGCGGAACTCGTTGTAGCGCGGCACGCCACGCTCCCGATCACGCAGCACGTCGATGGTCGCCAGGTCGATGTTGCCGACCAGCGGAATCGACAGGTTGCGCAGGAAGTTCGGGTAGTTGTGCAGCGTCAGCGAACCGGGGTTGGTGATGCCGAACGAGTACCACAGGCGGTCTGGACGCTCGACGTTGAGCAGATTCTCGGCGTCGCGGTCACGGGTGTTCTGCAGCGGCACGGAACGCGACACCAGGTTGGAGCCGATGTCGTAGACGTCGACCTTGTCGCGCATCAGCGGGTGCATGCGGTACACGGCGACGAACTCTTCGGTGAGGCTGTACGGCGTGCCGTGGTTGTTCGGTGCGGTCGAACCGACGATGCCGCTGAGGGCGTGGTCGATAGACGAGCTACCGACACCATTGGGGTCGAAACCAAGGATGCGTTTGATGAAGGAGTCCGACTTGGCCAGGTCCTCCTGGAGCATGCGCACTTCGGCCTGATACTTGTCACGCGCGCCGCCGGAACCCAGCAGGCCCCACCAGTTGGCGTACATGGCACGTTCGGTGATCGGGTTGGCGATCACCGCAGGGGTCCATTCCACGGTGTGGATCTTGGCCATCAGCGCCGAGTTGACCAGGCGCGCGTGGTCGTACAGCCACTGGTCGGTCTGCCCCGGATACTTCTGCTTGAGCATCGTGGCGATGGCGTTGTGTTCCTTGGTGAACAGCTGGTGCAGCATGCTCAGCCCGACCCACCAGTTCTCGTTGAAACCGGTGATCGGCTTGCCGCTGATCAGCTCGTGCGGCAGGCTGCCGTCGGCGTTGATCTTCAGCTTGCCGTCGACGAAGGAACGCACCTTGTCGTTGGTTTCCTTGTTGCTGCCGTAGAGCTGCGAACCGTCCCACCAGTGGGTGTTGTGGTTGCGGTAGGTCATCGGCTTGCCGGCATCGGCGGCGGTACGGGTCGGATCGGGCTGGGTGCGGCGCACGGACAGCGTGCCGCTGCCGAGCACGTCGCCGGCCGGCAGCGGTACCTGGATCGGGTTGGCTTCGACGTTCGGGCCGTGTTCGACCCAGTCGTGGATCATGAACTGGATCCAGGAGGCGGCGATGAAGTTGAGGCTCGGCGCCGGCTTGAACTCGCCGCGCGCCATCAGGCTGTTACTCACGTCACGCGGGTTGGGCTTGAGCAGCGTGTCGGTTTCGCCATGGGTGACGTTGGGGTTCACGTTGCGGCCGAAGCGGCGGTAGACGGAGCCTTCGGCAGGGTTCGAGAGGATGTTGCAGGTGCCGTCCTCGGTCCGCGCCACACGACTTCGCGCGTCACAGGTGATCGTCGCGTTGGCCTTTGGGTAGTCTTCCACGTCGAACAGGTTGTTCTTGAACAGCGATTCGCGCTCCAGGCTGAGCGCGATCAGGCCGGCGAAGATGCCCAGGGTGCCGAGCTTGGTTAAAGCCGGCCATGTGACCCAAACAGACATGACGGTATCTCCCGATTTTATTTTTGTGGGTATGGGGTGCCGGGATGATCCGGCAGGCGGGAGAGTAAGGATTTGTTTCAGCCCCTCCCCCCCTCCCAGGGAGGGGTAGAGGGTGATCGGCAGGCCGTTCGTCGTCAGCTGCGTGGCAGCATGGCGAGGATGGCTTCGGTGCGGCTGGAGACGTTGAGCTTCGAGTAGATGTTCTTCAGGTGCCACTTGGTGGTCGACAGGGCGATACCGGTGCGCGCGCTGATCTCGGTGTTGGACAGGCCGCTGCGCAGGCAGTCGAAGATCTCCACCTCCTTGCCCGTGAGCAGGCTGGCGATGTCCGGCAGTGGCGCCGGCGCGGCGCTTTCGGCCATGAGGAACTCGGCGTAGGTCGCACGGTAGTTCTCCGGAATTTCCAGCAGGCCGGATTGCAGCAGGCCGAGCACCGCCTCGGCAAAGCCTGGCGCCTCGTCGAACACCGAGCGGTTGATGTTGACGATGCCAAAGCGCTCCACCAGTTGCAGCAGCGCACGCAGTTGGTCGTCCTTGCCTTGTTGCGGCGAGCCGAACACCAGCAGGTTGGCTTCGACCACCAGCGCACGGGCCTTCATCTCGCTCTGGCGCAACGACTGCGCCAGCACGTTGAGGATGCGACTGGCGCGCGGCTGCGCGCCACGCATCACCAGCCAGTACACCGCAGCCAGGCCGTAGCGCTCCCAGCACTCGTCATAGGGCCGCGCGCGCTCCCACTCCCCGGCCGCCAAGCGCTCTTCGATGCCGAGGCGCTGGGCCAGGCTATCGAGCGCCGCCGGACGCCCGGCGAGGAAGGCCTGGCGCATGCTTTCCTGCGCGACCTGGCTGGCGAAGCGCTCGTAGTTGCCCAGCTGCAGCACCCGCGACAGCTGCTCCAGCAGGCGCCCGGCGCGGCCATGGGACTGACGCCGGTAGAGCAGGCGCGACAGGGTGATGTGCACCGTGGCGATGGCCTCGGTGGCCGACGACGAACTGACCACCGCCATCAGGTCCTCGCACAGCTGCTGCGCCGCCGCGAGCTGGTTCTGCTCGTACAGCGCCACCACCATGGCCGTAGCCCGGTTGACCCAGGCCGGCGAGGAGCGTTCGGTGCGCTGGTAGTCATTGCACACATCCTTGCGCGCACTGGTGGCGCGCCCGGCGTTGCGGTTGCACAGGGCGATGATCAGGTCGGCGTAACTTTCCAGGAAGCTCTGGCCGATCTGCGCCAGCAATGCCTTGGCTTCCATGGCCATGTGGATGGCCCGCTCCAGGCGCGCGTTCATCAGGTGGTGGTAGGACAGCAGCGTCAACGTCAGTGCGCGGATGTTCGGTGGCACGCCGGGCTGCAGCAGCGACGCCCAGCGCTCGCCCGGGACGAAGCCGAGGTCGAACTGGAACAGCTCCAGGTTCAGCGCCAGCAGCCGGCGCGTCGGCTCGTCCACGGTCGGCTCGGCGGCAGCGCGGGCGAACAACTCGTCCAGGCAGTAGCGCGCCTGGTGGAAGCGCCGCGACAGGGTCAGCGCATAGATCATCGGCACCAGCAGGCGCGGGCGGGCGAACAGCTCGGCCTCGGGCAGCGGCTCCAGCCACTTGAGCACATCGGCGAAGTAGCCGATGCGCACCCACTGCTCGCAGGCATCCTCGAGCATCTGCAGGAACAGCGCCGGCTCGCCGCAGCGCTGGGCATGCAGCAGCGCCTGCTCGAAATCGCCGCGCTGCAGGAACCACTGCGCCGCCCGCTGGTTCAGCGGGCCGATGCGCTGCGGCTGCTCGACCGCCAGACGCTTGCCGAGAAAATCGTGCAGCAGCGCGTGATAGCGGTACCAGCCGGCCTGGTTTTCCACCGGCAGCATGAACAGTTCGCGGGCGGCGATATCCTCCAGCAGCAGCGCCGAGCCGCTGCGGCCGAGCACGTGGTCGCAGAGATCGCCGTCGAAGCGCTCGAAGATCGCACTGCACAGGAAAAACTCGCGCAGGTGCGGTGACAGGCGCTTGAGCACCACATGGCCGAAGTAGTCGACGATCTCCGGCTGGCTGCCATTGAAGCGCTCGAGGGCAATGGTGCCGAAGCGCGCATAGGCCAGTAGCGCGACCTTGACCCCGGCCATCCAGCCCTCGGTCATGGCCATCAGGTTGTCGACGTAGGTCGCGCTCAGGCTCGGCCCGCCAAGGTGCGCATTGAGCTGCTGGATCTGCCCGGCGGACAGGCGCAGGTCATGCTGGTCGATGCACAGCAGCTTGTTTTCCAGCTTCAGCCGGCTCAGGGAAAAGCCGGGGTGGTTGCGACTGGAGAGGATCACCCGGGTACTCGAGGACAGGCGTTCGAGCATCGCCGAGAGCACATCGAGAATGGTCGGCTGGCTGATGTGCTGCAGATCGTCGAGGACGATGTAGAGGCCACCGTCGATGCGGTCCAGGGCGTCGGCCAGGTACTCACCAACCGCCTCGGGTGCCTGGTGCATCTCGCCGCCGAAGGGGTTGAACCAGGAAATGTCGAAGTCTTCGACCTGGCCGCGAATGCACTCGGCGAGGCGGCGAAAGAAGCGCACGGGGTCATTGTCGCGGGCCTGCACCGGGTAGTAGGCGACGGTGCGCAGGGTGTCCCCGGCCTGCCAGTGGGCCAGCAGCGTGGACTTGCCGGAGCCCGCGGGCGCGAGCAGCAGCGTCAGGGGGAACTGCTCGCAGTGGCTGAGCAGCTCCAGCAATTGCTCCCGCGCAAAACCCGGAGGCATGGCGGCAGACGACTTGCGGTCATCCATGGTGGTAACTCTTCAGGCTTGTTTTTATTGTTTGGGAGCACGCACGTGGCGACGGATGATAACCACCTCGCGCCGGGGAAATCTGAAACAGGTCACGCTTCGAACAGCGCGCCGCGCAATGGCGCTGGCGCCAGACGGCCGGCACCCTGGCCGCAGGCGATATACCGCAGCTCTGGAACCGGCACGTCAGACGGTGGTCATGCATCGGTAGCGCAACGATGATTGCATCGGTCTGCGACAAGCACGGCAGCGATTCTTGCGGTATGGTTGGCGCTGCTCCGATTTCCGATGGCAGAATCGGCGCAATCCCCTACCCAGGGATGGTGCAAGGATCGGCCAAGCGGCCGCACGCTACCCGGCGGCGCCGCGCGACAAAAAATAAGAAGAAAAAAGAACTTGGGGAGTGAAGCTTTGACCGCATCAGGCATCCGCCTTCCTGGCTGGCTGCATCGCCACGGCGTGTCCATCCTGTTTCTGCTCGGCGTCTGCGCCATGAGCCTGAGTCTGTCGTGGCAGACGCTGGATCTCGTGCGCCTGTTGCGCAGCCCCGCCCCCGCTCCCACCGAATCCTCCGCCAGCGCCCAGCAGCAACCCATCGTCGTGGAATCCCTGCAGGGCCTGTTCGGCACGCCGCTGCAGCAGCGCGGCGACCAGCAGGCCCCGGCCACCACCCTGCAGCTGACCCTGCTCGGCAGCTTCGTCAGCCCGGACAGCCAGCGCTCCACCGCCATCGTCCTGGTCGCTGGCGGCAAGCCCAAGCGCCTGGCCATCGGCGATGAAATCAGCGACGGCGTGCGCCTGCAGGCCGTGCATCAGGATCATGTGGTCCTCAGCCGCAACGGTCGCGATGAGAGCCTGCGCTTCCCCCGCCAGCGCAACGTTGCGCCGGTACAGCAACAGAACGCGCCAGACGAGCTGCTGCCACCGACCGCCGAACAGCTTGAGCAACTGCAGGGCGAAGACGTCCAGCTCCTGCAGCAGCGCATGGAACTTCTCCGTCAACAAATGGAAGGCGACGGCAGCGTGCCGCCGCCAGCCGACGCACCCGAAGACGAAATCACCCAATGAGCCAGCCGAAATCCATGTCGCCCAAGCACCTGCCCCTCGCCCTCTGCCTGGCCATTGGTTGCGCGAGCCTGCCGCTTCTCGCCCAGGCCGCCGAACCAGCCGCCATCAGCGCCCAGCAGAACGAAACCTGGACCATCAACATGAAGGATGCGGATATCCGCGACTTCATCGAACAGGTTTCCAGCATCAGTGGCCAGACGTTCGTCGTCGATCCGCGGGTCAAGGGCCAGGTCACCGTCGTCTCGCAGGCGCCGCTGGGGCTGAGCGAGGTCTACCAGCTGTTCCTCTCGGTGATGAGCACCCACGGTTTCTCGGTGGTGTCCCAGGGCGACCAGGCGCGCATCGTGCCCAATACCGAGGCCCGCGCCGATGGCTCCACGGGTGGCATCGACTCGCCCAACACCATGGAAACCCGCGTGATCCAGGTGCAGCAGAACTCGGTGAACGAGCTGATTCCGCTGATCCGCCCGCTGGTTCCGCAATACGGCCACCTGGCCGCGGTGCTGTCGGCCAATGCGCTGATCATCAGTGACCGCCCGGCCAACATCACCCGCATCGAACAACTGGTGCGCCAGCTCGACCAGGCCAACCAGCAGGACTACACCGTCTACGACATGAAGCACGCCTGGGTGATGGATGCCGCCGAGGTGCTCAACAACACCCTCAACCGCGGCCAGGCCAAGGGCACCAGCGCCGCCCAGGTGATCGCCGACCGGCGCACCAACCGCCTGATCCTGCTTGGCCCGGAAGAGGCGCGCAGCAAGATGCTGGCCCTGGCGCGTTCCATCGACACGCCCTCCTCGCGCTCGGCCAACACCCGCGTCATCCGCCTGCGCCATAACGACGCCAAGGCCCTGGCGCAGACCCTGGGCGAAATCAGCGAAACGTTGAAATCCGCCGAAGGTGGCGGCGCCGAAGGCGGTGGCGGCAAGCCCAAGCAGATGCTGATCCGCGCCGACGAGAGCCTCAATGCCCTGGTCATCCTCGCCGACCCGGACACCGTGACCATGCTCGAGGACATCGTCCGTCAGCTCGACGTGCCACGTGCGCAGGTGCTGGTCGAGGCCGCCATCGTCGAGATTTCCGGCGACATCCGCGATGCCCTCGGCGTGCAGTGGGCCGCGCGGGGTGACAACGGCATTGGCGGGGTCAACTTCAACAACACCGGGATTTCCATCGGCACCCTGATCGGCGCACTGCAGGAAGAGGAAATCCCCGCCACCCTGCCCAACGGCGCGATCATCGGCATCGGCAACGGCACCTTCGGTGCGCTGATCACCGCGCTGTCGTCCAACAGCAAGAGCAACCTGCTGTCGACCCCGACCCTGCTGACCCTGGACAACCAGGAGGCGGAAATCCTGGTCGGCCAAAACGTGCCGTTCCAGACCGGCTCCTACACCACCGCCACCGACGGTGCGAGCAACCCGTTCACCACCATCGAGCGCCAGGACATCGGCGTGACGCTCAAGGTCACCCCGCATATCAACGAAGGTGCCACCCTGCGCCTGGAGATCGAACAGGAAATCTCCTCGCTGGTGCCCTCGCCGGCCAACGTCACGGTGTCCGACGTGATCACCAACAAGCGCTCGATCAAGAGCACCATCCTCGCCAGCGACGGCCAGGTCATCGTGCTCGGCGGCCTGATCCAGGACGACGTCACCCGCAGCGACTCCAGGGTGCCGATCCTCGGCAGCATTCCCCTGCTGGGGCGGCTGTTCCGCTCCACCGAGGACACCCACGTCAAGCGCAACCTGATGGTCTTCCTGCGCCCGGCCATCGTCCGCGACGCCAATGGCCTGGCGGGGCTCAGCAGCAAGAAGTACAGCGACTTGCGCGTGCTCAGCCAGCCTGCCGAAGGCCCGAGCATCCTGCCGGCGGAAGCCCGCCGCCTGTTCGACCGCCAGGACAGCTACGGCGAGCCGACCATCGACCTGCGCCCACAGCAGTAGATACCCGCCAGCCAAAACGACTACGCCGCGTCCTGTTATGCAGGACGCGGCGTAGTCGTTTCAGGCAGTGCCACGTGCAGCGGGCGAGTCATTCGCCCGCGATGCGCCTCACAATGCAGCGAGACCGCGAGCCAGGTCGGCCTTCAGATCGGCCAGGTCTTCCAGGCCCACGGCAACGCGAATCAGGTTGTCGCGAATCCCGGCATTGCCGCGCTCTTCGGCCGACAGGCGTCCGTGCGAGGTGGTCGCCGGGTGGGCGATGGTGGTCTTGGTGTCACCGAGGTTGGTGGTGATCGAGATCACTCGCGTGGCATCGATGAAACGCCAGGCCGCCTCCTTGCCCCCCGCCACCTCGAAACTGACCACCGCACCGAAGGCACTCTGCTGACGCGTGGCCAGTTCATGCTGCGGATGGCTGGGCAGGCCGGCGTAGTAGACACGCTCGATGCCCGGCTGCTGCTCCAGCCACAGGGCCAGCTGCAGTGCGCTGGCGCAATGCGCCTGCATGCGCACGCGCAGGGTTTCCAGGCCCTTGAGGAAGATCCAGGCGTTGAACGGGCTGAGGGTCGGCCCGGCAGTGCGCAGGAAGCCGACCACACCTTCCATCTGCGCCTTGTAGCCGGCGACCACGCCGCCCATGCTGCGGCCCTGACCGTCGATGTACTTGGTCGCCGAATGCATGACGATGTCGGCGCCGAGCTTCAGCGGCTGCTGCAGCGCAGGGGTGCAGAAGCAGTTGTCCACCGCCAGCAGCGCGCCACGGGCATGGGCGATTTCCGCCAGTGCGGCGATATCGACCAGTTCGGCCAGCGGATTGGACGGCGACTCGACGAACAGCAGCTTGGTGTTGGCCTTGAACGCCGCCTGCCAGGCCGACAGGTCGGCCAGCGGCACGTAGTCGACCTGCACGCCGAAGCGCTTGAGGTACTTCTCGAACAAGCTGATGGTCGAGCCGAACACACTGCGCGAGACCAGTACGTGGTCGCCCGCGCTGCACTGGCTCATGACGATGGCGAGGATCGCCGCCATGCCCGACGACGTGGCGACCGCCTGCTCGGCGCCCTCCAGCGCGGCGATGCGCTCCTCGAAGGCGCGCACGGTGGGATTGGTGTAGCGCGAATAGACGTTACCCGGCACTTCACCGGCAAAACGCGCGGCAGCATCGGCGGCGGTGCGGAACACGTAGCTGGAGGTGAGGAACATCGCCTCGCCGTGCTCGCCTTCCGGCGTGCGGTGCTGCCCTGCCCTGACCGCCAGGGTGTCGAAACCGACACCCTCGAGGTCACTGTCCAGACGTCCTGCATCCCAATCCTGGCTCATCGCGCCGTCCTCAGTCGTTGTGCAGGTCGATGATCGCGCTAACCGCTTCGGCCGTAGCCTTGCTGGCATCGTTGCGCGCCTGTTCGATCTTGTTCAGGTAGACCTCGTTGACGTCCCCGGTGACGTACTCGCCGTCGAACACCGCGCAGTCGAAATGCTCGATCTTGACCTTGCCGCCGCCGACCGCTTCCTTCAGGTCAGCGAGGTCCTGGTAGATCAGCCAGTCGGCGCCGATCAGCTCGGCCACTTCATCGGTACTGCGGCCGTGAGCGATCAGCTCGTGCGGGCTGGGCATGTCGATGCCGTAGACGTTCGGATAGCGCACCGCCGGGGCCGCCGAGCAGAAGTAGACGTTCTTCGCGCCAGCTTCACGGGCCATCTGGATGATCTGCTTGCAGGTGGTGCCGCGTACGATGGAATCGTCCACCAGCATCACGTTCTTGCCGCGGAATTCCAGTTCGATGGCGTTGAGCTTCTGGCGTACCGATTTCTTGCGCGCCGCCTGGCCGGGCATGATGAAGGTACGGCCGATGTAGCGGTTCTTGACGAAGCCTTCACGGAACTTCACGCCCAGGTGGTTGGCCAGTTCCAGTGCCGAGGTGCGGCTGGTATCCGGAATCGGGATGACCACGTCGATGTCATGGTCCGGGCGCTCGCGCTGAATCTTCTCGGCCAGCTTCTCGCCCATGCGCAGGCGCGCCTTGTACACCGAGATGCCGTCCATCAGCGAGTCCGGGCGAGCCAGGTAGACGTGCTCGAAGATGCACGGCGAGTACTGCGGGTTCTCCGCGCACTGGCGGGTGTAGAGACGGCCGTCTTCGGTGATGTACACCGCTTCGCCCGGCGCCAGGTCACGGATCAGGGTGAAGCCGAGCACATCGAGGGCGACGCTCTCGGAGGCGATCATATATTCCACGCCGTTGTCGGTGTGACGCTGGCCGAAGACGATCGGACGGATCGCATGAGGGTCGCGGAAACCGACCACGCCGTAGCCGGTGATCATCGCCACCACCGCGTAACCACCCCGGCAACGGGCATGCACGCCGGCAACGGCCGCGAACACGTCCTCCTCGGTCGGCTGCAGCTTGCCGCGCACCGCCAGCTCATGGGCGAAGACGTTGAGCAGCACTTCCGAGTCGGAGTTGGTGTTGACGTGGCGCAGGTCGGACTCGTAGATCTCCTTGGCCAGCTGCTCGACGTTGGTCAGGTTGCCGTTGTGCGCCAGGGTGATGCCATACGGCGAGTTGACGTAGAACGGCTGCGCCTCGGCGGAGCTGGAGCTGCCCGCGGTCGGGTAGCGCACGTGGCCGATGCCAACCTGGCCGACCAGACGCTGCATGTGGCGCTGCTGGAAAACGTCCCGTACCAGGCCGTTGTCCTTGCGCAAAAACAACCGGCCATCATGGCTGGTCACGATGCCGGCAGCGTCCTGGCCGCGATGCTGGAGGACGGTGAGCGCGTCGTACAGAGACTGGTTGACGTTCGACTTACCGACAATACCGACGATGCCACACATGTGCCGCAACCCCTACGTTGTGAATCAGGCTAGAACTACAGGCTCTCGGGCAGTTTAGGCTGCAAGAGACCGTCTTTGAATGGAAGCTCGGCTGGCGCGCTGATACCGCTCGCCAACCACTGACTGGACAGACTCAGAATCAGATTCTTCGACCAGTCGGCGACCATCAGAAAATGCGGCATCAGGGTCGACTGCTGCCACCATTCATCCTGTTGCACCGGTGCCAGGCTGACCAGACCGATCAGCACTACCACCAGCAAGGCCCCGCGCGCTGCGCCGAAGACCATGCCGAGAAAACGGTCGGTGCCTGACAGGCCGGTTACCCGGATCAGCTCACCGATGAGGAAATTGACCAGTGCGCCCACCAGCAAAGTGGCGATGAACAGAATGGCGCAGGCGGCGATGACGCGCATCGACGGTGTTTCGATGAATTCCGTGAGGTGCTGCGAGAGGGCCCCGCCGAACATCCAGGCGACCACACCTGCGATGATCCAGGTCAGCAGCGACAGGGCTTCCTTGAAGAAACCGCGCTTGAGGCTGATCAAACTGGAAATGGCGATGACGGCGATGATCGCCCAATCGACCCAAGTGAATGCCACGATGCTGCCTACAGACGGGAAAGGCGGCGGATTTTAACAGAGCAAAGCCCCGCCGGGTAAGTCGGGGCTTTTATATCAGCGTGATAGAGAGGATCAGGCCTTTTCCGGCTGGAAACGCACCACGAAACCGTTGAGCTTGTGCTGGCGATTGAGCTGATCGCGCAGGCGATCGGCTTCGGCACGCTCGATCAGCGGTCCGACGAAGATCCGGTTCATGCCATCGACGCTGCGGATGTAAGCGTTATAGCCCTGGCTACGCAGCTTCTTCTGCAGCTCTTCGGCGCCCGGACGGCTGGACAGGCTGGCCAGCTGGATCGACCAGCTCACCGGCAGGCTGCTGGCATCCAGACGCTTGGGCTCGCTGACAGCAGGCTTGACCGGAACGGCCTGTGGCGTGGCAGGGGCTTGTGCAACGACCGGAGCGGGCTCCTCCGCAGCAGGCTCAGCAGCCACCACGGGGGCATCCAGCGGCTCGACCGGCGGCACGGCCTCTTCGGCGACAGGCTGCGGCACTTCGACCGGGTCGAGCGCGACTTGCGGCATGGCTGGCGCCTGCGGCATGGCCGGCGCATCGACCGACACCTGACGCAGCTCGTCCTCGCGGGAAAACAGCATGGGCAGGAATATCACCGCCAGGGCGAGCAGTACCAGCGCGCCGACGATTCTCTGTTTTAGTCCCCTATCCAGCACTGCCATCCGCGGCCTCCACCTGGTGCTCCAGCCACTCAAGGGCCTCGGCTACGCAATAAAAAGATCCGAACACGAGGATTTCATCCCCATCCTGCGCCTGTTCGCATTGCGCCTGCAGCGCCTGCGTCACGCCGGTATAGGACGCCACTGGCGCCTGCAGGTTGCATAGCAATGCCTGCAACTCCGCCGCAGGCCTGCTGCGCGGAGTCGGCAGCGGCGCGACCGCCCAGTGCTGCACTTCCGCCAGCAGCGGCATGACCACACCCAACAAATCCTTGTCAGCCAGCAGGCCGAATACCGCCAGGCGACGAACCACCGGACGCGCCAACAGGCGCATGGCCAAGTACTCCGCTGCGTGGGGATTATGCCCAACATCCAGCAGCAGCGTCAGCGCCTTGCCGTTCCAGCATATTTCCCGACGATCCAGCCTCCCGGTAACGCGTGTGGCTCGAAGCGCCGTGTGAATCTGCGCAACATCCCAAGGCAATTGCAACAAGGCATAGGCCTGCAGCGCCAGCGCGGCATTTTCCATCGGCAGGTCGAGCAGCGGCAGGTCGTGCAGCTCCAGTACCCGACCATCACGACTCAGCCCCGCCCACTGCCAGGCGTGTTCATCGATCGTGCAGTGATAGTCGCGACCACGCAGGAATAGCGGGCAATCGAGCTGCGCGACCTGCTCCAGCAAAGGCTCCGGCGGGTCGACATCACCGCACAGCGCCGGGCGACCCTGACGAAAGATGCCGGCCTTCTCGAAGGCCACGGACTCACGGGTGTCACCCAGCCAGTCGGCGTGATCCAGGCCGATGCTGGTGACCAATGCCAGGTCGGCATCGATCAGGTTGACCGCATCCAGACGCCCACCCAGGCCGACCTCCAGCACCACGGCATCGAGCCCCGCCCGCTCGAACAGCCAGAATGCCGCCAGTGTGCCCATCTCGAAATAGGTCAGGGTGATGTCGCCGCGAGCAGCTTCCACCGCGGTGAACGCGGCGCAGAGTTCGGCATCGGTCGCTTCGCGCCCGTCGAACTGGACGCGCTCGTTGTAACGCAGCAGGTGTGGCGAACTGTAGACGCCGACCTTGAGGCCCTGCGCCATCAGCAACGAAGCGAGAAACGCACAGGTGGAGCCCTTGCCGTTGGTACCGGTAACGGTGATAACCCTCGGCGCCGGGCGACCCAGGCCAAGCTGCTCGGCTACCCGGCGACTGCGCTCCAGCCCCATATCGATGGCACTGGGGTGCAACTGCTCAAGGTAGGCAAGCCATTCGGCGAGGGTACGTTCGGTCATGCGGTGGCCGGAACCTGTGCAGGGGTCGGACGGTGCTGCAGTTGCGCAAGCAGGTTACCCAGGCGCGTACGCAGCTCCTGACGATGGATGATCATGTCGATCGCGCCATGCTCCAGAAGGAACTCGCTGCGCTGGAAGCCTTCCGGCAGCTTCTCGCGCACGGTCTGCTCGATCACGCGCGGGCCGGCGAAGCCGATCAGGGCGCGCGGCTCGGCGACGATCACGTCACCCAGCATGGCCAGACTGGCGGAGACACCGCCGTACACCGGATCGGTCAGCACGGAGATGAACGGCAGGCCTTCTTCGCGCAAACGCGCCAGCACGGCGGAAGTCTTGGCCATCTGCATCAGGGAAATCAGCGCTTCCTGCATGCGTGCGCCACCGGACGCGGCGAAGCACACCAGCGGGCAGCGCTTCTCCAGCGCGACATTGGCGGCCTGAACGAAACGCTCGCCGACCACGGCACCCATCGAGCCCCCCATGAAGCTGAATTCGAACGCACAGGTAACGATGGGCATGCCCAGCAGCGTACCGCTCATGGACACCAGGGCGTCTTTCTCGCCGGTATCCTTTTGCGCAGCACTCAGGCGGTCCTTGTACTTCTTGCTGTCACGAAATTTGAGGCGGTCCACCGGTTCCAGATCGGCACCGATCTCTTCACGGCCATCGGCATCGAGGAAGATGTCCAGACGGCTGCGCGCGCCGATGCGCATATGGTGGTTGCACTTGGGGCAGACGTCCTGGGTCTTCTCCAGCTCAGGACGGTAGAGCACCGCATCGCAGGACGGGCACTTGTGCCACAACCCTTCCGGTACCGAGCTCTTCTTGACCTCGGAACGCATGATCGAAGGGATCAGCTTGTCTCTCAACCAGTTGCTCATGCTTACTCTCCGTAGCTGACCCGGGCAGATGCTGCGCTGCCCGGCAAACTCATATTCGCTGTCCGGGCAGGCACAGCCCGGACGCTCAAAAGACTGGTTATGGACGGCAGGCAGTGCCGGCCCGTCACATCAGCCATGCTGCACGGCGCGAATAAAAGCCTGAATCTTCTCGGCATCCTTGATGCCCTTGGCGAGTTCGACGCCACCGCTGACATCCACCGCATATGGGCGGACGCGGGCAATGGCGGCACTCACGTTCTCGGGGGTCAGGCCGCCAGCCAGAATCACTGGCTTGGGCAAGTCCGCTGGCACCAGTGACCAGTCAAAGGCCTCGCCGGTTCCACCGGGAACGCCTTCGACATAGGTATCCAGCAGGAAGCCCGCCGCACTCGGATATGCCCGCATCTGCGCCGCGATGTCATCACCGGGGCGCACTCTCAGCGCCCTGATGTAAGGACGCCCGTAGCCTTCGCAATCACTTACGCGCTCGTCGCCATGGAACTGCAGCAGGTCCAGCGGCAACACCGTCAGCAGCTGCTCGATATCCGCGCGCAGTGCATTGACGAACAACCCGACGCTGGTCACGAACGGCGGCAAGGCCGCCAGGATCTGCTGAGCCTGTGCCACATCGACCGCACGCGGGCTCTTCGGATAGAACACCAGGCCGATTGCATCCGCGCCGGCTGCAGTTGCGGCCAACGCGTCCTCGATCCGGGTGATCCCGCAGATTTTGCTACGAACGGCAGGCAAGTGCTGGCACCTTGTAGAGAAAAACCAGATGTTAGCAAAGGCTAACCGCTGTGTTGACGAAATTTCCGCGACAGCTGCATAGCCACTTCGGGCGTCACTGCACCATTACATCAGGCAATCCCGAGAGGAAATGCGGCCCGAGGTAACGCTGCGGCAAGTCGAACTCCTGCGGGTACTCGACCTGAACCAGATAGAGCCCGTAGGGATGCGCCGTGACCCCGCCGGTGCGCCGTACACGACTCTCCAGGACTTCCCTCGCCCACTCGATCGGGCGCTCCCCCGCACCAATGGTCATCAACACACCGGCGAAATTACGCACCATGTGATGCAGAAAGGCATTGGCGCGAATATCCAGCACGATGAAGCGCCCGTGCTCGACCAGATGCAGGTGGTGAACGGTCTTCACCGGCGACTTGGCCTGGCACTGGCGGGCGCGAAAGGCGCTGAAATCATGGGTGCCGACCAGGCTCTGCGCTGCCTGACGCATGCGCTCTATATCCAGCGGGCGGTGGTTCCAGGTGACCTCTTCAGCCATGTGTGCCGGGCGGATCTGATCGTTGTAGATCACGTAGCGATAACGCCGCGCCATGGCACTGAAGCGCGCATCGAACTGCGGCGGCATGCGCCTGGCCCAGCTCACGCTGATGTCGGCAGGCAGATTGAGGTTGGCGCCCATGACCCAGGAATGCATGGTGCGCTCGACCGCGGTGTCGAAGTGCACCACCTGGCCGCTGGCGTGGACCAGCGCATCAGTACGCCCGGCACAACTCAGCACCACCGGCGCACCACCAGCGACCTTCGAGAGTGCCTTTTCCAGGCTTTCCTGAATGGACGGTACGCCAGCACGCTGACGCTGGAAGCCGCGGTACCGCGAGCCTTTGTATTCGACACCCAGGGCGATCCTGGAAATGCCAACGGCAGCCCCAGGGGCTGCCGTTGTCGGTATTGCATCAGACATTTATCAAACCAGTTTGCCGATCAGCTCGCGTGCTTCGTTCTGCTGACCTTCGTTACCTTCCGCGACCACCTCATCGAGAATGTCACGAGCACCTTCGGTGTCGCCCATGTCGATATAGGCACGCGCCAGATCCAGCTTGGTAGCGGTTTCGTCGGTGCCCGAAAGGAAATCGAAATCGTCGTCCACATCCAGTCCCGCGTCAGATTGAGCCAGTGAAGCAGCCGGCTCCGGCGCCAACAGATCGTCATCGAGGTCGCCACTCAGCTGATCCAGCTCGGCGGTGACTTCATCCAGCTGCGCTGCGAAGCTGTCAGTGTTCGGCTGGCTGGCAACGGGCTCGTCGGACAGCGACAGATCGAAATCAGCCGGCAGATCCAGCGCGTTGTCGGCGGCCGGGACAGCCGGCTCATCTTCCAGGCTGAGCATGAAGTCGTCTTCGGCGGAAGCCGGCTTGTCGCTATCCAGGTCCAGGCTGAAATCGGCCAGATCGTCGCCCTGCTCCAGAGCGGCAGCGGTATTGTCCGAGCCCAGCTCCAGATCAAAATCGAGATCGGAAGCTTTCTGCGGCTCGGCCTGAACCGGCAGGTCGAACTCACTGTCGAGGCTCAGATCGTTCAGGTCGGCATCCAGGTCATTCGACTTGGCAACGCTCGGCAGATCGCTGTCCAGGTCATCCAGGCTCAGGTCGAAGGAGTCGTCCAGATCGTTGGACTGTGCCGGGGCAACAGGCTCGTCCAGAGTCAGGTCATCGAGGCTGAACTCGTCCAGTTGATCGGCAGCCGCGTAGCCACCAGCAGCCAACGCCACCATGGCTGGGTACTTGGCTTTCAGCTGATCGACGCTGGCAGCCGCACCACCGATTTCACGCAGTTCCTGCTCCTGGCGAAGGAAACCGTCGCGATCACCCAGCTCGGCATAAACCTCCATCAGTTTCAGACGCAGATCGCTGCGCTGCGGCTCATCATTGATGGCGTTCTGCAGCAGTTCGGCCGCCTGGCTGAACTTGCCATAAGCAATGTAGATATCCGCTTCACCCAGCGCGTCAGCGGTCTGCGGTGTCACACGCTCGGCTTCAGGTTCGGCAAAGTCGCTTGGCGAATCATCGAGGCCGGCGAAACCGTCTTCCGGCATATCCAGATCACTGGCGAAGGTCGAACCCTCGTCGGCAGACAGGCTTTCCTGCAGCTCGGCTTCTTTCATCGCATTGCGACGCGACAGCACCATCAGGGCGATCAGCAGGGCCAGCAGTGCACCACCACCGACGATACCCAGCAGCATCGGATTACCCATCAGGTTATCGATGAAGCTGACAGGCTCGGGCTCCTTGGCAACGACCGGGGCGGCAGGCTTGACTGCCGGGGGTTTCACCGCAGCAGCAGGCTTGGCTGGAGCTTCGGCAGCCGGCTTGGCTGGTTCGGCTTGCGGTGCGGGCTCTTCGCTGTAGTTGTAGTCAGTCGCTGGCGCGGCAGGTTTGGCATCGGCAGCAGGCGCGTCCGCGGTGGGAGCAGCTGGTTTGGCTGCTTCGGCAGGTTTGGGCTCGACCGCTGCCGGTTTCGACTCAGCCGCCGGCGCCTCGACTGCAGGCGCAGCAGGTTTGGCAGGAGTGGATGCAGACGGTGCAGCGGCAGGAGCGACCGGCTCAACTGGCGTCGCAGGTGTTGCCGGCGTGGCAGGTACCGCAGCCTTGCTCTGGCTGGCCAGGTCGGTTTGCAGCTTGGCCAGTTGATTGTCCTTCAGCTCAATCAGTTTTTGCAGCTTGTCCATCTGGCTCTGCAGATCGCTCACGCGGCCTTTCAGGTCTTCGTTCTCGCGACGAGTCGAATCCAGGCTTTCCTTGGTGACGGCCAGTTGATCGTTGAGCGCCTTGCTGTCGCCAGCACCACCCTTCTCGCCTGCGGTTTTACCGGTGGCCGGCGCAACCAGTTTCAGGCTGTCCTTGGTTTCGGTCTTGGCGGGTGCATCACCAGCGCTGGCGCGCTTGGTGGCATCGAGCTGACGCGCGCCAGCAGGGGCCGCGGCAACCGAACGGCCTTCACGCCAGGCGTTGTTCTGCTCCACGACCTGAGCAATGGCCTCGCCCTGGCTGCGGCTAGCGATTTGCGACTCATCGGGCAGACGCAGCACCTGACCGCTTTTCAGGCGGTTGATGTTGCCATCGACGAACGCGTTCGGATTGAGGTCCTGGATGGCCAGCATGGCCTGGTGCACGGAACCGCCCTGACGGGTACGCGCCGCGATTTCCCAGAGCGTATCGCTGGAGGTGGTCTTGTACTCGTTACCCTGCAGCTGGCTGACAGGTGCGGACGGACGCAGCGCGGGAGCGGCCGGGCGTGCGGGAGCGGGTGCAGGCGCCGGGGCGGCAGCTTGCGGTGCAGGTGTGATTGGACGCGGAACAGGCGCGCTGGCCTGCGGACGCGGTGCAGGTGCCGGAGCGGCTACGGGCAGGCGCGGAGTGGCGGCGATCACGGCTTGCGGGGAATAGGTCGGTGGGTCGAGCAGCAGGGTGTACTCACGCAGCAGGCGGCCATTGGGCCACAGCACTTCCACCAGGAAGTTCAGGTAAGGCTCACGTACCGGCTTGCTTGAGGTCACCCGGATCACGCTCTTGCCGTTGGGCTTGATGATCGGGGTGAATTTGAGATCAGTCAGGAAATACTGGCGATCGACGCCTGCCTTGTTGAACTCTTCGGGAGACGCGAGGGTCGGAATCACTTCCGCAGTCCCCAGATCACGCACCTCAAGCAGTTCGATCTCCGCTACCAGCGGCTGGCTCAGCGAGGACCTGAGGGTAACTTCCCCCAGGCCAAGCGCATGCGCCGTACCGGAGGACAGCGCCGAAGCAGCTGCAATTGCCAGCACCAGTTTGCGAACCCGAACCATAGCGTAATCCCTTGTTTTATCTTTTTTTCTCGATAATCGAGAGGATTTTGAAGGTCGCTGCCTGCACCGCTTTTAGCGGCTCCCCGTCAGCGCACAGCCAAACCAGTATTAGCCAACCTAGAATAATTCTTCAAATTTGGAGGTAAGTATCTTTTACAGATAGTGTTTTATCAATAACTCACCTATTTGCACAGCATTTAGCGCGGAGCCTTTTCGCACATTATCAGACGCAATCCACAAATTGAGTTCGGTCGAATCATCCAGCCCCTGACGCACGCGGCCGACATAGACTTCGTCCTGCCCCACCGCATCCCCCACCACCGTCGGATAGTCACCCTCTTCCACCCGTTCGACGCCAGGCTGTTTATCCAGCAATTGCCCGATCTGCGCAATATCCACCGCAGCAGACGCCTGCACGGACACGCTCAGGCTGTCACCGAAGAACACCGGCGCCTGCACGCAGGTCACCGCCACTTTCAGCTCGGCCATGTCCAGTACCTGACGCAGTTCCTGAGCAATGCGACGCTCAAGCGCATCATGCCCGGACGCATCCAGCTCTCCGACCTGAGCCAGCAGATTGAATGCCATCTGCCGGTCGAACACCTTGGGCTCCAGCGGGCGCATGTTGAGCAGCTCTGCAGTCTGCCGCGCCAGTTCCGCAATGCCTTCGCGGCCACGACTGGACACCGCCAACGCCGCAGTCAGCGTGATCTTCTGCAGAGACAGGTGAGATTTCAACGGCGCCAGGACCAGACCCAGCGCAACAGCTACCGGCGCCGGACTGCCGAGCAGGAATGGCGGCTTGAGTGCCGACAGCATGGCGGCATTGGCTTCAGGCACCAGGCGCGGCGCCTGGTCCAGCGGCAGCACGCCACTCAGCTCGATCACCGAGCAGCCGGCTGCGTGGGCCTTGAGAGCGAATTCGTGGGTAACCGCGGCGCCTGCGGCGAAGAACACCAGCTGCACCTGGGCGAAATCGAACCCGGCCAGCTCGCGCACGCGCAGGTTCTTGCCACGAAAGATGATCGACTGCCCCGCCGACGAGTTGCCGGCCAGCACGTGCAGATTGGCGATCGGGAAGTCGCGTTCGTCGAGCAGTTGCACGATGGTTTCGCCGACCGTGCCGGAGGCACCGATCACTGCGACATCGAAGGACTTGGACATCGTGAGGCCTTACGCAGGTATCGAATGGGCGGGCACTCTACCCCTCAGCCGTGACGCAGGCAATTGGCGCCACAATGCAAAAGGGGCTGGCACTTGCCAACCCCTTTCTCGTCAACGCTCCAGCAGGATGCGCAACATCCGCCGCAGCGGCTCCGCCGCCCCCCACAACAACTGGTCACCGACGGTGAAGGCACCGAGGTACTGCGAGCCCATGTTGAGCTTGCGCAGACGGCCGACCGGCACACTGAGGGTACCGGTAACCGCAGTCGGGCCCAGCTCGCGAATGCTCGCCTCGCGCTGGTTCGGCACCAGTTTGACCCACGGGTTGTGCTGGCTGATCAGGCCTTCGATGTCCGACAGCGGCACATCCTTGTTCAGCTTGATGGTCAGCGCCTGGCTGTGGCAGCGCATGGCGCCGATACGCACGCACAGGCCATCGACCGGGATCGGGCTCTTGTTGCGACCGAGGATCTTGTTGGTCTCCGCCTGGCCCTTCCACTCTTCGCGGCTCTGCCCGTTCGGCAGTTCCTTGTCGATGTAGGGGATCAGGCTGCCGGCCAGCGGCACGCCAAACTGGTCGACCGGGAAGCTGTCGCCACGCATGGCCTCGGCAACCTTGCGGTCGATGTCGAGGATGGCACTGGCCGGGTTGGCCAGCTCATCGGCGACCGAGGCGTTGATCGCGCCCATCTGCTTGATCAGCTCGCGCATGTTCTGCGCGCCGGCGCCCGAGGCCGCCTGATAGGTCATCGCGCTCATCCACTCGACCAGGCCGGCTTCGTAGAGGCCGCCGAGCGCCATCAGCATCAGGCTGACGGTGCAGTTGCCGCCGATGTAGTTCTTCACGCCGCCATCGAGCGACTGGTCGATGACCTTGCGGTTGACCGGATCGAGCACGATGACCGAGTCATCGGCCATGCGCAGGCTCGATGCCGCGTCGATCCAGTAGCCAGCCCAGCCGGCTTCGCGCAGCTTGGGGAAGACTTCGCTGGTGTAGTCGCCACCCTGGCAGGTGAGGATGACATCGAGCCCCTTGAGCTCGTCGATGTTGTAGGCATCCTTCAGCGGGGCAACGTCCTTGCCTACCGCCGGGCCTTCGCCACCGACGTTGGAAGTGGTGAAGAACACCGGCTCGATCAGGTCGAAGTCACGCTCTTCCAGCATGCGCTGCATGAGCACGGAACCAACCATACCGCGCCAACCGATCAAACCTACGCGTTTCATAACACCTACACCCTAGAGAAGAAGTGGTCCGCTGCTACGCAGCGGGCCGACAGATTACAGATTGCGCAGGGCCTCGACCACTGCGTCACCCATGGCGGCGGTACCGACCTTGGTCTTGCCTTCCGACCAGATATCGCCCGTGCGCAGCCCCTGATCCAGCACCTTGCTAACCGCCAGCTCGATGGCATCGGCGGCTGCGGCCTGATTGAAGGTGTAACGCAGCATCATCGATACCGAGAGGATGGTCGCCAGCGGGTTGGCGATGCCCTGGCCGGCGATATCCGGCGCCGAGCCGTGGCACGGCTCGTACATGCCCTTGTTGTTGGCGTCCAGCGAAGCGGACGGCAGCATGCCGATGGAACCGGTAAGCATGGAAGCCTCATCCGACAGAATGTCGCCGAACATGTTGTCAGTGACCATCACGTCGAACTGCTTGGGCGCACGCACCAGCTGCATGGCAGCGTTGTCGACGTACATGTGGCTCAGTTCGACATCCGGGTAATCCTTCGCCACTTCCTCGACCACGGCACGCCAAAGCTGGCTGGAGGCCAGCACGTTGGCCTTGTCCACCGAGCACAGCTTCTTGCCACGCACGCGGGCCATGTCAAAGCCGACACGAGCGATGCGACGGATCTCGCTTTCGCTGTATGGCAGGGTGTCGTAGGCCATGCGTTCGCCGTTCTCCAGCACCTTGCTCTCGCGCGGCTGGCCGAAATAGATGCCACCGGTCAGCTCACGCACGATGAGGATGTCCAGGCCAGACACCACTTCCGGCTTGAGGCTGGAAGCCTCGGCCAGTTGCGGGTAGAGGATGGCCGGACGCAGGTTGCCGAACAGGCCCAGCTGCGAACGGATCTTCAACAGGCCGCGCTCCGGGCGGATGGCCGGGTCGATCTTGTCCCACTTCGGCCCACCGACGGCGCCGAGCAGCACCGCATCGGCAGCGCGCGCACGATCCAGAGTCTCGTCGGCCAACGGTACGCCGTACTTGTCCACGGCAGCACCGCCCAGCTCATCGAACGACAGCTCGAAGCCCAGGCTGTACTTGTCGTTGGCCAGCTCCAGCACCTTGACCGCTTCGGCCATGATTTCCGGGCCGATACCGTCGCCGGGGAGAATCAGAATCTGCTTGCTCATTGCCTTCCTCAATTTATCCATGGGCCGGATGACGTGGCTCATCCACCGAAATCCCGCAGGCGGCTGGATGAGCGCTCATCCACCCTGCCCGCCTGTATTACTTGATCGCGCCAAACAACCAGGGGTTGTTCTGCTGATGGCGACCCTCGAAGACCTTGATCGCGTCGGCGTCCTGCAGGGTCAGACCGATATCGTCCAGACCATTGAGCAGGCAATGCTTGCGGAAGGCATCGACCTCGAAACCGTACTGCACGCCGTCCGGACGGGTCACGGTCTGCGCGGCCAGGTCGACGGTCAGCTGATAACCCTCGGTGGCCTCGGCCTGCTGGAACAGCGCATCGACTTCATCTTCCTTGAGGATGATCGGCAACAGGCCGTTCTTGAAGCTGTTATTGAAGAAGATGTCGGCGAAGCTCGGCGCGATGATGGTGCGGAAACCGTACTCTTCCAGCGCCCACGGCGCGTGCTCGCGGGACGAGCCGCAGCCGAAGTTTTCGCGCGCCAGCAGCACACTGGCGCCCTGGTAGCGCGGAAAGTTGAGCACGAAATCCTTGTTCACCGGGCGCCCGGAGCTGTCCTGGTTCGGCTGACCGACATCCAGGTAACGCCACTCGTCGAACAGGTTCGGGCCGAAGCCGGTGCGCTTGATCGACTTGAGGAACTGCTTGGGAATGATCTGATCGGTGTCGACGTTGGCACGATCGAGTGGCGCAACGAGGCCGGTGTGTTGGGTAAAGGCTTTCATGACGCTCTCCTCAGGCCTGCATCAGTTCACGAACATCGATGAAACGACCGGTCACCGCGGCAGCGGCGGCCATCGCCGGGCTGACCAGGTGCGTACGACCACCGGCACCCTGGCGGCCTTCGAAGTTGCGGTTGGAGGTCGAGGCGCAATGCTCGCCGCTGCCCAGCTTGTCCGGGTTCATCGCCAGGCACATGGAACAGCCCGGCTCACGCCACTCGAAACCGGCTTCGATGAAGATCTTGTCCAGCCCTTCCTGCTCGGCCTGGGCTTTGACCAGGCCGGAGCCCGGCACCACCATCGCCTGCTTGATGGTCGCGGCAACCTTGCGCCCCTTGGCCACTTCGGCGGCGGCGCGCAGGTCTTCGATGCGCGAGTTGGTGCAGGAACCGATGAACACGCGATCGAGCTGGATATCGGTGATCGCCTGGTTGGCATTCAGGCCCATGTACTTGAGGGCGCGCACGATGGAGTCGCGCTTGACCGGGTCAGCCTCGGCGGCCGGGTCCGGCACGCGCTGGTCGACGGCCAGGACCATTTCCGGCGAGGTGCCCCAGCTGACCTGCGGCTTGATCTCGGCGGCGTCCAGCTCGACCACGGTGTCGAACAGCGCATCGGCGTCGGACACCAGGTCGGCCCAGGCGGCCACGGCCTTGTCCCAGTCTTCGCCCTTGGGCGAGAACGGGCGGCCTTTGACGTAGGCGAGAGTCTTCTCGTCCACCGCCACCAGGCCAACACGAGCCCCCGCTTCGATGGACATGTTGCAGATGGTCATGCGCCCTTCCAGCGACAAGTCGCGAATTGCGCTGCCGGCGAACTCCAGGGCATGGCCGTTGCCGCCGGCGGTGCCGATCTTGCCGATCACCGCGAGGACGATGTCCTTGGCGGTCACGCCGGCGGGCAATGTGCCTTCGACACGCACCTGCATGTTCTTCATCTTCTTGGCGACCAGGCACTGGGTCGCGAGCACGTGCTCGACTTCCGAGGTGCCGATGCCATGGGCCAGCGCGCCGAACGCACCGTGGGTCGAGGTATGCGAGTCGCCGCAGACCACGGTCATCCCCGGCAGGGTCGCGCCCTGCTCCGGACCGACGACGTGGACGATGCCCTGGCGGCTGTCGTTCATCTTGAACTCGAGGATGCCGAAGTCATCGCAGTTCTCGTCGAGGGTCTGCACCTGGATGCGCGAAACCTCGTCGGCGATCGCCTCGTTGCCGCCCTGGCGCTCGGCCTTGGTGGTGGGTACGTTATGATCCGGCGTGGCGATGTTGGCGTCGATGCGCCACGGCTTGCGGCTGGCCAGACGCAGCCCCTCGAAGGCCTGCGGCGAGGTCACTTCGTGGAGAATCTGCCGGTCGATGTAGATCAGCGACGAACCATCGTCGCGGCGCTTCACCTCGTGCATTTCCCAGAGCTTGTCGTAGAGCGTCTTGCCGGCCATCTGCTATGTCCTCATCAGGGTCATGTGCGGTGCGAGGGTTAAAACCCTTCTGCTGATGGGGCAATCCTATGGAGTTGCAACGAATAACTCCAATTCATAATTTTTATTCAAAGCATTCCTTGCTGGAATGCGCGAGCATTACACTCGCCACCTCCTCTGTTAATAGACGCACCCGACGCCTTTCTGGAACGCCGCCCATGGACCTTGCCAACCTCAACGCCTTTCTCGCCATCGCCGAAGCCGGCAGTTTTTCCGAAGCCGCCGAGCGCCTGCACCTGACCCAGCCGGCCGTGAGCAAGCGCATCGCCGGCCTCGAACAGCAGCTCAATGTGCGCCTGTTCGACCGCCTGGGCCGCGAGGTCAGCCTGACCGAAGCCGGCCGCGCCCTGCTGCCCCGCGCCTACCAGATCCTCAACGTGCTGGACGACACGCGCCGCGCCCTGACCAACCTCAACGGCCAGGTCAGCGGCCGCCTGACGCTCGCCACCAGCCACCACATCGGCCTGCACCGCCTGCCGCCGCTGCTGCGCGCGTTTACCCGCAGCCATCCGCACGTGGCGCTGGACATCCAGTTTCTCGACTCCGAAGTCGCCTACGAGGAGATCCTCCACGGCCGCGCCGAGCTGGCGGTGATCACCCTCGCCCCGGAAACCCGCGAACCGGTGCGCGCGGTGGCGGTATGGGACGACCCGCTGGACTTCGTCGCTGCCCCCGAACACCCGCTGGTGCGTGGCGGCGCCATCTCCCTGGCCGACATCGCGCGCCACCCGGCAGTTTTCCCCGGTGACAACACCTTCACCCACCACATCGTCCGGCGCCTGTTCGAGGCCCAGGGACTGACCCCGAACATCGGCATGAGCACCAATTATCTGGAGACGATCAAGATGATGGTGTCCATCGGTCTGGCCTGGAGCGTGCTGCCACGCACCATGCTCGACGAACAGGTCATGCGCCTGCCGCTGCCGGGCATTCAGCTGGAGCGCCGACTGGGCTACATCGTGCATACGGAACGAACCCTGTCCAACGCAGCCAAAGCCTTCATGCAGCTCATGGACGAGCAGCGCACGGGTCTTGCCTAGGACGCGCGGACAAGGCTAACGTGGCATTCATAACGATAAGAAAAGGCCCTGGCATGCCCGCACGCCGTTTTCGCCCAGCGCACTGCCTGACAACCGCACCGGCAATGGTCCACACATGACCCGTAGACCGCCGCTTCCCGTCATTCCCGCACTCGACCCGGCCGAATTCGAAAAGGCCTGGCAGGATGCCCCGCACCTGCTCGCCGCACTCAATGGCGCCAAGCTGGGCGCCTGGTACTGGGACATCGAAAGCGGCAAGGTCAGCTGGTCGCGCGGCGCCCAGGCGCTGTTCGGCTTCGACCCCAAGCGCCCGCTGAGCGCGCCGGTCAACTACATCGAACTGATTCCCGAGGAAGACCGCGCCGAAGTGCTGCGCCTGTTCGATGCCGTGCTCGACGGCAAACCGAGCAATCGTGCCTTCCGTCACCGCATTCGCTGGCCTGACGGCAGTCTGCACTGGCTGGAAATCAGCGGCAGCCTGCAGCAGCACACCGATGGCAAGCCGCGCGTGTTCGGCGTGATCCGCGACCTCAGCGCCCAGCGCGAACGCGAGGAAGCCCTGACCAATTCCGAGCGGCGCTTCTCCAGCCTGTTCCACATGAGCCCCGACGTGGTCGTGCTGATCCGCTACGCCGACGGCGTGATCACCGAGGCCAACCAGAACTTCGAGGCACTGTTTGGCTGGCCGCCATCGGAGATCATCGGTTTCTCGACCCTCGACCTGAAGCTCTGGGTACACGCCGCGGAACGCGACTACATGCGCAGCCAGGCGCCACTGATGGATGGCCCGCTGAACCAGGAAGTGCAGCTGCGCACACGCACCGGGCAGATCCTCGACGGCATCCTCAGCAGCCAGTATATCGATCTCGACGGCCAGGCTTTTCTGCTGTCCAGCTTCGTCGACACCACCGAACGCAAGCGCGCCGAAGCCACCCTGCGCGCCAGCGAAGACAAGTTCGCCAAGGCCTTCCGCCAGACCCCGGACGCTGTGGTCATCACTGACAAGGCCAGCGGCCGCTTCGTCGAGTGCAACCCGGCCTTCGAACGCCAGTTCGGCTGGAGCAAGGGCGAAACCATCGGCCGCAGCTCTCTGGAAATGGGCATCTGGGCCAGCCCCAGCGACCGTCAGCGACTGATCGATGCCATACAGTACGACGGCACCTGCCACAATCTGGAGGTGCAGCTGTACAGCCGCGACGGCCGCCTGACCCACAACCTGATCTTCGGTGGCGAGATCGAGTTGAACGGCACGCCCTGCCTGGTGCTGACCGTGCGCGACATCTCCCACGAGCGCGAGCAGGAACAGGCCCTGCTCGACAGCCAGGAGCGCCTGACCCTGGCCCTCGACTCGGCCAACCTCGGCACCTGGGACTGGCACATCCCCAGCAGCATGCTCTACGGCTCGGCACGCGCCGCCACCCTGCACGGCCTCAAGGGCGAGCCCTACCACGGCGACTTCGCCGAATTCTTCCGCTGCGTGCCGGAAGACGACCAGCTGAAAATGCGCGTCGCCTACCGCGAGCTGGTCGAGGGCGTACGCCACGATTACCAGCTGTCCTACCGCGTGCGCATGCCCGACGGCGAGTCGCGCTACCTGGAAAGCACCGCCAAGCTCTACCGCGACGAACAGGGCGAGCCGCTGCGCATGGCCGGGATCCTGGTCGACATCACCGAGCGGGTGATGCGCGAACAGCGCCTGGCCGCCTCCGAAGAGAAATTCGTCACCCTGTTCCAGGCCAGCCCGGAGCCAATCTGCGTCTCGCGCGTGCGCGACGGCCACTTCATCGAGGTCAACCCGAGCTTCTCGCAGACCTTCGGCTGGGCATCCCACGAAATCGTCGGCCAGAGCGCGCCGGCACTGGGTTTCTGGGTCGACGAGCAGCAGCGCCTGCAGCTGTACAAGAAGATGAGTCGCGACCAGGGCCTGAACAACGAGACCGCGCGCTTCCGCACCCGCCAGGGCAAGGAGCTGACCTGCGTGGTGTCCAGCCGCTTCATCCGCGTCGACCGCCAGCTGTGCATCACCACCACCTTCCGCGACATCACCGAACGCCAGCAGGCCGAAGCCGCGCTCAAGTCCAGCCAGGAGAAGTTCGCCAAGGCGTTCCACTCCAGTCCCGACGCGATCACCATTACCGAGCGCGAGAGCGCCCGCTACATCGAGGTCAACGAAGGCTTTTGCCGCCTCACCGGCTTCCGGGCCGACGAAGTCATCGGCCGTAGTTCGCTGGAGCTCAACGTCTGGGCCGACCCTCAGGAGCGCGTGCGCCTGCTCGAAACCTTGCGCCAGGATGGCCGCGTGCATCACCTCGAGATGCACGGCCTGCACCGCGATGGCAGCTCGCGCCTGGTCGAAGTGTCGGTCGAACCGATCGACCTCGACGGCGTGCCCTGCCTGCTGCTCACCGCACGCGACATCAGCGAACTCAAGGAGGCCCAGGCCCAGGTGCGTCACCTGGCCTACCACGACCCGCTGACCAACCTGCCCAACCGCGCCCTGCTGATGGATCGCCTGACCCAGCAGATCGCCCTGCTCAAGCGCCACGACCTGCACGGCGCGCTGCTGTTCATCGACCTCGACCACTTCAAGCACATCAACGACTCGCTCGGCCACCCGGTCGGCGATGCGGTGCTGAAGATGGTCACCGCGCGTCTGGAAGCCAGCGTGCGCCAGGAAGACACCGTGGCACGCCTGGGCGGCGACGAATTCGTCGTGCTGCTCTCCGGCCTGGAAGGCAAGCGCTCGGAAATCACCCGCCAGGTGCGGCATATCGCCGAAAAGCTGCGCAAGCTGCTGGCCGAGCCGATGCTGCACGACGGCCATCGCCTGCAGGTAACGCCGAGTATCGGTATTGCCCTGATCCCCGACCACGGCGACAACCCGACCGACCTGCTCAAGCGCGCCGACATCGCCCTGTACCGGGCCAAGGATTCCGGGCGCAACACCATCCAGCTGTTCCGCACCACCATGCAGGCCGCCGCCAGCGAGCGCCTGCGCCTGGAAAGCGACCTGCGCATGGCCCTGGCGCGCGGCGAATTCGAGCTGTACTTCCAGCCTCAGGTAGACGCCCGCAACGGCCGCGCCATCGGCGCCGAAGCCCTGCTGCGCTGGAGCCATCCGACCCTCGGCGCGCAGTCGCCAGCCCAGTTCATCCAGGTGCTCGAGGAAAGCGGGCTGATCCTCGAGGTCGGCGCCTGGGTGCTCACCGAGTCCTGCAACGTCGCCGCTCAGCTCCTGCTCGATGGCGTGATCAGCCGCGGCGACTTCCAGCTCTGCGTCAACATCAGCCCACGGCAGTTCCGCCAGAACGACTTCGTCGACCTGGTCGAGCGCTGCCTGCAGCAAAGCGCTCTGCCGGCGAGCATGCTCAAGCTGGAGATCACCGAAGGCATCGTGATCCAGAACATCGACGACACCATCGCCAAGATGCACCGCCTCAAACGCACCGGCGTGAGCTTCGCGATGGATGACTTCGGCACCGGCTACTCGTCGCTGACCTACCTCAAGCGTCTGCCGGTGGATGTACTGAAGATCGACCAGTCGTTCGTTCGCGACGCCACCACCGACCCCAACGACGCGGAAATCATCCGCGCCATCGTCGCCATGGCGCGCAGCCTAAACCTCGACATGATCGCCGAGGGCGTCGAGCAGATCGAACAGCTGGACTTCCTCCAGCAGCAGGGCTGCCACTTCTACCAGGGCTACTTCTTCAGCAAGCCGTTGCCGCTGGTGGACTTCCGCCACCTGCTCAAATTCAACCGGCAGCAAACCGCCGAGGCATGAAAAAGGCGCCCTAGGGCGCCTTTTTTCCATCATCGCGAGTTACATCATCGCGCGCAGCTTAGCTCTGCAGCACCGGCTGCTGGCCGCTGATCGGAATGCGCTTGGCCTTGGCTTCCTCGGGCACGATGCGCTCCAGCTCGATGTTCAGCAGGCCGTTGACCAGGCTCGCTGCCTTCACTTCGATGTGGTCGGCGAGGCGGAACGACAGCTTGAAGCCGCGCTGGGCGATGCCCTGGTGCAGATAGGTCACGCTTTCCGCGCTGCGCTCACGCTTGCCGCCGGTGACGGTCAGCACGCCACGCTCGACCTGCAACTCCATGTCCTGCTCCTGGAAGCCGGCAGCGGCAACCACGATGCGGTACTGGTCATCGCCATGCTTCTCGACGTTGTAGGGCGGGTAGGAACTGCCGCTGGCCTCGTTGCGCAGGGCCGACTCGAACAGGTCGTTGAAGCGGTCGAAACCGATGGATTGGCGGAACAGCGGGGCCAGGGAAAGGACGTTGCTCATGGAAAATCTCCTGAATAAATCAGCAAGTGGTGAATGCGGGACCCGACTTCGGCATCCCGCATTGCCTAGATGCGGACGGGGTGCGAAATTTCAAGAGCGGCTATTTTTCCTGCACACGACGAGGTGACGAATGGACAAGGTCATGCTGATCACCGGCGCCAGCCGTGGCATTGGCGCCGCCATTGCGCGCCTGGCGGCGGCGCGAGGCTATGCGTTGTGCCTGAACTATCGCGAGCGCAGCGAAGCGGCGGCAAGCCTGGTCGAGGAGATCGAGCGCCAGGGCGGCCACGCCATCGCCGTGGCGGCGGATGTCGCCGATGAGGCGCAGGTCGTGCAGCTGTTCGAGCGCATCGACCAGGCTTTCGGTCGCCTCGACGTGCTGGTCAACAATGCCGGCATGCTGGAAACCCAGATGCGCCTGGAGCAGATGGACGCCGCCCGTCTGCAGCGAGTCTTCGCCACTAACGTGATCGGCAGCTTTCTCTGCGCCCGCGAGGCGATCAAGCGCCTGTCCACCCGGCATGGCGGCCGCGGCGGCGCCATCGTCAACCTGTCGTCCATCGCCGCGCGTATCGGTGCACCCAACGAGTACATCGACTACGCCGCGGCCAAGGGCGCCATCGACAGCATGACCCTGGGCCTGGCCAAGGAAGTCGCCGCCGAGGGCATCCGCGTCAACGCCGTGCGCCCAGGCGTGATCCACACCGAGATCCACGCCAGCGGTGGCGAACCGGGACGCATCGAGCGGGTCAAGGCCAGCGTGCCCATGGCCCGCGGCGGACTGGCCGAGGAAGTGGCGGAAGCGATTCTATGGCTGGCCAGCGAGGCGGCGTCGTACACCAGCGGCGCGCTGCTGGACGTCAGCGGCGGCCGCTGAACTCAGGCGCAGAGCGCATCAGACGGCGTGCGACTGGCGGTCTGCAGGCCGAGCAAGGCATCGATCTGCGCGCAATCGTTCTCACGACGCATCGCCGCGAACAGCGCGATCGCTTCCGGGTAGCTGCGCGTGAGCATCGCCCGCCATTGCTTGAGCCGACCCGGGGCGTAGCGCGGGGCGATCTTGCCGCGCGCCTGCAGCCAGAAGTCCTGCAGCAGCGGCAGGAATTCTTCCCAGGTCATCGGCGCCACCGGCTGCCTCGCCTGCGCAGCGGCGATCTGCCGGGCGAGGTCCGGACGCGAGACCAGCCCGCGACCAAGCATGATGTCCTCCACACCACTGACCTCGCGGCAACGCCGCCAGTCCTCCAGGCTCCACACCTCGCCGTTGGCGTAGACCGGAACCGCCACCGCCTCCTGCACGCGCGCCACCCACTCCCAGTGCGCCGGCGGCTTGTAGCCATCGGTCTTGGTCCGCGCATGCACCACCAGCTGCGCCGCACCGCCGTCCACCAGGGCACGGGCACAATCCAGCGCGCCATCGGGACTGTCGAAGCCCAGGCGCATCTTCGCGGTCACCGGAATTTCCCGCGGCACGGCGCGGCGCACCTCGCTGAGGATGGCGTGGAGCAGCTCCGGCTCCTTGAGCAAGACCGCACCGCCACGCGACTTGTTCACCGTCTTTGCCGGGCAACCGAAGTTGAGATCGATCACCGGCGCACCCAGCTCGCAGGCATAGGCGGCATTCTCGGCCAGGCACACCGGATCGGAACCAAGCAGTTGTACCCGCACCGGCGTGCCGCTGCGGGTACGCGACGCACTGCCCAGCTCGGGTGCCAGCTTGCGGAAGTGGCTGGCCGGCAGCAGCCGGTCGCTGACGCGGATGAACTCGGTCACGCACCAGTCGATGCCACCGACACGAGTCAGCACGTCGCGAAGAATCTCGTCGACCAGGCCTTCCATGGGCGCCAAGGCGATCTGCATGGGTACGGGTATCCGGAAAAAGGGCGCGTAGTCTAAGCGCTGCGGCAGATCGGCGGAATTACCCGCGGGCCGGCAAGGTCCATTGGGGACCTGCGACTGACGAAAGGACTACCGCCATGCGCTTGCCCCTGCTGCTTGCCCTGTGCCTCGCCTGCCCCATGGCAGTGGCGGAAATCACCATCCCGGTGCCCCAGCTGACGCCCAACGAACCGGCGCCGGACTCACCGGCGCGGCTGGTGGTCATGCGTGACGAAAGCGCGCCGAATGCCTGCGATGTCGAGCTGTACATCAACCAAGTGGTGGTCGGTAAAGTGGCGCCAGGCGAAACCCTGAGCCTGGACGTACCCGCCGGCGACCTGAGCCTGGCGGTCTCGATCTCGCAGGCGGGTTATTGCGGCGGCCTGGGCCCGGGCACGCCGCAGTCGGTGCTGATCGAGCCAGGGCAGACCCGTCAGTTCGCCATCACCGTCGAACCGGGCCAGGCTTTCCTCGCCCCGTTGTCGGAATAAGCGCTACGCGCTAGGTTCGAGCAACGCCTGGCCGTAACCCTCGATGAACTCCACCGGCATGCGCTTGGGCTTGCCTGTGGACAGTTCGATGCAGACGAAGGTGGTTCTTGCACGCAGTAGCGTGCAGGCATCACTGGGGCGCACCAACTGGAAATGCCGGGTCATCTTCAGGCGCTGGTCGGACTCGATGATCCAGGTGGCCAGTTGCAGCGCCTCGCCTTCGTAGGCGCTGGCCAGGTAATCGATCTCGTGACGCACCACCGCCATCGCCCGATCTAGGCGCCGGTACTCGGCCAGGTCCAGACCGAGGCTCTGCGAATGCCGCCAGGCGCAACGCTCCAGCCAACTGACGTAGACCGCGTTGTTGGCGTGGCCGAGGCCGTCGATATCGTCGGCAGTGACGCTCAGGTCGATGACGAATGGGGTAGCGAGATCCCAGGTCACGGCTGCACATCCTGGCTGGCGCCCAGCGCAACGGCTTCGGCGGCCAGCTGGGTGATCTGGTCCCAGGCGCGCGCACGAATCAGGTTGTCCGGGGCGATCCAGGTACCGCCGACGCAGGCCACGTTCGGCAAGCGCAGGAAGCTCAGCAGGTTGTCCGGCGTAACGCCGCCGGTCGGGCAGAAACGGATGCCGGTGAACGGCCCCTTGAAGCTCTTGAGCATCTTCACGCTGGTGTTGCCATTGGCCGGGAACAACTTCAGCGAACGGTAGCCGTATTCAAGCGCCAGCAGCACTTCCGACGGGGTCATCACGCCCGGCAGGTAGGGCAGCCCGGAATCCTCGGCAGCGGCGGCCAGGCGCTCGGTGCACCCTGGGCTAACGGCGAACTGGGCACCGGCATCGCGGGCCTCGAGGAACTGCTCGGTGTGGATCAGCGTACCGGCGCCCACCAGCAGCTCCGGCAGGGCCGCCCGGATCGCCGCCAGGGCATCCAGCGCCCGCGGCGTGCGCAGGGTCACCTCAAGCACCCGCACCCCGCCAGCGAACAGCGCCTGGGCCAGGTCGACCGCCAGCGCGTTGTCTTCGATCACCAGCACCGGCAACACCGGGCGCGCCCGCTGCAGCACCACATCCATCGTCAGGCTCATGTCATCGTCCCCCTGCAAAATATCCACACCCGGCCAGCCAGGCGAATCCGTCCAGTCAACGCAGCTTCGGACAACCCGCGGCGCGCAATGTCAGCTGTGACGGCGAGATCGTCCGACGAAGCACACCAGACGCAGCCAGGCCGCTCGCCGTATTCAAGAGCTGCAGTGTACCGGCTAGAGGCGCGCAATCGAAACGACAGGGTAAAGGACGCCGCATACGGACGCGGGCGAGAGGGTTTTGGACAGCGGAAAAACAAAAGGGCCATTCCGCTAGGAATGACCCCTTAAGCCCGCAAAACGCGGAATAAAAATGGCGTCCCCTAGGGGACTCGAACCCCTGTTACCGCCGTGAAAGGGCGGTGTCCTAGGCCACTAGACGAAGGGGACGAAACCTTCGAACAACAAGGCCAGCAGCGAGCTGGCCTTGAGTGGAATTGGTGGAGCTAAACGGGATCGAACCGTTGACCTCTTGCATGCCATGCAAGCGCTCTCCCAGCTGAGCTATAGCCCCGGATTTAGCGTCTCTCGACGAGCAGTGCAAGCACTGCATGAATGGCGTCCCCTAGGGGACTCGAACCCCTGTTACCGCCGTGAAAGGGCGGTGTCCTAGGCCACTAGACGAAGGGGACAAAACCTTCATTTACACGAACGAGCTGGAATTCGTTCGGTGGCAATTTGGTGGAGCTAAACGGGATCGAACCGTTGACCTCTTGCATGCCATGCAAGCGCTCTCCCAGCTGAGCTATAGCCCCGTCTTAACGACGGGGCGCATATTAGGTGCCGAGCTGTAGGCTGTCAACACAATTTTTCCGCCGTGGTTGAATCTTTTATCCACAAGAACAACCACTTACCGAAGAGCACTGGATCAGCGGAAGCTTTCCAGCAGCTTCTTCCACTCCTTGCTCTCGCCATTGCTGACCCCCCCCACCAACTCGATGGCCTGGCGCAGGCGGAAACGCGAGAGGTCGGCACCGAGAATCTCCATGGCGTCGAGCACCGACACCGAGCTGGATTTGCCGGTGATCGCCGGGAACATCAGCGGCATCAGATCACGCAGCTTCAGGCCCAGGCCCTCGCAGACGAACTGGATGCTCGCGGTGATCTTTTCCTTGTCCCACTGGCGCAGCGCCTCCAGCTCCCACAGCACCAGCTGCAGTGCCTGGCGCACCTGATCCGGGCTCAGCTTCTTGTGCTCCAGCAGCTTGGCGTCGAGCTGCACGCCACCACTGAAGAAGAAACTGCCAAGCGGCGCGATGTCGCTGAAGGTCTCGACACGCTGTTGCACGTGTGGCGCGATCTGCATCAGGTACTGCGAATTGAACGCCCACTGCTGCACGCGCGCTGCGAACTGCTCGACCGGCAGCTCACGCAGCCACTGACCATTGAGCCAGGACAGCTTCTCCACGTCGAAGATCGGCCCGCCGAGCGAGATGCGCGACAGGTCGAAGTGCTCGATCATTTCGGCCAGGGAGAACTTCTCGCGCTCATCCGGCATCGACCAGCCCATGCGACCCAGGTAGTTGAGCAGCGCCTCGGGCATGTAGCCCATGCGCTCGTAGAAGGTGATGCAGGTCGGGTTCTTGCGCTTGGACAGCTTGCTCTTGTCCGGATTGCGCAGCAGCGGCATGTAGCAGAGCTTGGGCTGCTCCCAGCCGAAGTACTCGTACAGCTTGATCAGCTTCGGCGCCGAGGGCAGCCACTCCTCGCCGCGCAGGACGTGGGTGATTTCCATCAGGTGGTCGTCGACGACGTTGGCGAGGAAATAGGTGGGCAGGCCATCGGCCTTCATCAGCACCTGCATGTCCATGCGATCCCACGGGATCTCGACGTCGCCACGCAGCATGTCCGGCACCACGCAGACACCCTCGCTCGGCACCTTCATGCGCACCACATGGGACTCGCCAGCCGCGACGCGCTGCTCGGCGACATCCGCGGAGATGTGCATGCAGTGGCCGTCGTAGCGCTGGGTTTCCTTGCGCGCAGCCTGTTCGGCCCGCACCTGATCGAGACGTTCGGCACTGCAGAAGCACGGGAATGCATGGCCCTTGCTGACCAGTTCGTCCGAGTACTTCTTGTAGATCGCGCCGCGCTCGCTCTGCCGATACGGCCCGTGCGGCCCGCCGACGTCCGGGCCTTCGTTCCACTCGATACCCAACCAGCGCAGGGCGTCATAGATCTGCTGCTCCGACTCACGGGTCGAACGCAGCTGATCGGTGTCCTCGATGCGCAGGATGAACTCGCCGCCGTGCTGGCGGGCGAAACACAGGTTGAACAGAGCTATATAGGCAGTACCGACGTGCGGGTCACCAGTAGGCGACGGCGCAATGCGGGTGCGGACTTTGGTCATGACAAGTCTCGGGGCAAGGGAATTGGATCAAGGGCGCGATGTTAACAGGCCGGCGGCCGTGGTCTCCAGTTGCGCGGGGCTCGGCAGGCTGGCCATGAGGAAGTCGAGGAAGGTTTTCACCTTCATCGCCTGAAAGCGCCGTGACGGGTAGACCGCATACAGCTCACCAACCGGCAGTTGCGCCGCCGGCAGCAACTCGACCAAGCGCCCACTCTGTACCGCCGCCTCGGAAATCATCAACGGCAGGCCGGCAATGCCCGCCCCCGCCAGCGCCGCTTCGCGGGCCAGGGTGATGTTGTTGCAGGACATCACCCGCTGACAGGCGATCTGCTCGCCGAGCAGCGGCCAGTAGCGTGGCGGGTCCTGCGGCAGGAGGATGGCGCGATGCGAGACCAGCTCCTCGCTGCGCCGCGGCGTGCCATGCAACGCCAAGTATTCGGGGCTGGCACACAGGCGGCGGCCACTCTCGAACAGCTTGCGCGCGATCAGGGTCGAGTCATGCGGCTGGCCGACGACGATGGCGATGTCCACGCCCTCCTCCACCGGGTCGACATCGCGCGAGGTCAACTCGACCTCGGCGCTGATCTGCGGGTACTGGCGCATGAACTGCCCCAGCACACTGCCGAGAAACAGCTGGCCGAACTCGATGGGCGCGGTGATGCGCAACAATCCCGACGGTTCCTGCTGCAACTGCATCACAGCCTGCTCGGCCTCGGCGAAGTCGAGCATGATCTGCCGACAGCGCTCGTAGTAGGCCTGGCCCACCTCGGTCAGGCGCAATTTGCGTGTGGTGCGGTTGAGCAGGCGCACCCCCAGGCGCTCCTCGAGCAGGGCGATGCGCCGGCTGACCGTGGACTTCTGCATGCCCAGGCTCTGCGCGGCCTGGGTGAAACTGTGGAACTCGACCACGCGGGTGAAGATCAACGCATCATCCAGCCCCATGATTGTTCCTCATAAGCAACAAAGTTTGGCGATTCTACCGGCTACATACTTCCAGGCAACACTGTTAGATTTGCTTACACTTTGCCCGCCGTTCGAGCACCTTCATGTCCGCCCAACTGCAACGCCGCCTGTCGATCTTCGTCGTCCTTCTCGTCCTCATCATCGCCGCGTTCTTCGCCCACTGGCTGCTGGTCGGACGTTTTCACGAAAGCACCGACAATGCCTATGTCCAGGGTGAGATCACCCGCGTGTCGAGCCAGCTCGGTGCGCGCATCGACCAGGTACTGGTGCACGACAACCAGTCCGTGGAAAAAGGCCAGCTGCTCGCCGTGCTCGAGTCGGCAGACTTCCAGCTGGCCCTCGACCGTGCCCGCGCCGCGCTCGCCACCCGCGAAGCCGAGCTGGACCAGGCGCAGAGCCGCCTGAGCCAGCAAGGCAGTCTGATTGCCTCGAGCCAGGCCGATGTCGGCGCCAGCCAGGCCACACTCAACCGCACGCAGATCGACCTGTCCCGTGCCCAGGCGCTGCGCAAGCCGGGTTATGTTTCCGAAGAACGCGTTACCACCCTGTCCGCCGACAGCCGTGTGGCCCGCTCGCAAGTGGCCAAGGCCGAGGCCGACCTCAGCGCCCAACGCCAGCAGGTTGCCGCACTGAACGCCGAGATCAAGCGCCTCGACGCGCAGATCGCCAATGCCCGCGCCGACATCGCCCAGGCCGAGCTCAACCTGCAGCGCACGCAGATCCACGCACCGATCAGCGGTATCGTCGGCCAGCGCTCCGCACGCAACGGCCAGGTGGTGCAGGCCGGCGCCTACCTGCTGTCGATCGTGCCCAACGATGACATCTGGGTGCAGGCCAATTTCAAGGAAACCCAGATCGGCCGCATGCAGGCCGGCCAACATGCCGAACTGGTCTTCGACGCTTACCCGGACAGCCCGATCGACGCCACCATCGAAAGCCTGTTCGCCGCTTCCGGTGCGCAGTTCAGCCTGCTGCCGCCGGACAACGCCACCGGCAACTTCACCAAGGTGGTGCAGCGCATCCCGGTGAAGCTGACCTTCGCCGCGGACAACCCGCTCAAGGGCAAGATCCGCCCGGGCATGTCGGTCGAGGTCAATGTCGACATCCGCAATGAGCGGTGACTCGCTGATCCGCCCGGTTGGCGAACCCAGCCGGCGCGACTGGATCGCCGTGATGAGCGCCATGCTTGGCGCCTTCATGGCAGTACTGGACATCCAGATCACCAACTCTTCGCTGAAGGACATCCAGGGCGCGCTGTCGGCGACGCTGGAAGAAGGCTCGTGGATCTCCACCTCCTATCTGGTAGCCGAGATCATCATGATCCCGCTGACCGCCTGGCTGGTGCAGCTGCTCTCCGCGCGGCGCCTGGCGGTATGGGTGTCGCTGGGCTTCCTCGCCTCCTCCCTGCTCTGCTCGTTCGCCTGGAACCTGGAGAGCATGATCGTGTTCCGCGCCCTGCAGGGCTTCACCGGCGGCGCGCTGATTCCCCTGGCGTTCACCCTGACCCTGATCAAGTTGCCGGAAAGTCAGCGCGCCAAGGGCATGGCCCTGTTCGCCATCACCGCCACCTTCGCCCCGTCCATCGGACCAACCCTGGGCGGCTGGCTGACCGAGAACTGGGGCTGGGAATACATCTTCTATATCAATGTGCCGCCCGGCCTGCTGATGATCGCCGGCCTGATGTACGGGCTGGAGAAGAAGAAACCCAACTGGGAACTGCTCAAGAGCACCGACTACGCTGGCATCGTCACCCTCGGCATGGGCCTGGGCTGCCTGCAGGTGTTTCTCGAGGAAGGCCACCGCAAGGACTGGTTGGAGTCGAGCCTGATCGTCGGCCTCGGCTCTATCGCCGTGGTCAGCCTGTGCGTATTCGTCATCCTGCAGTTCTCGCGGGACAACCCGCTGATCAACCTGCGCATCCTGCGTGAACGCAACTTCGGCCTGACCAGCATCGCCAGCCTGGGCATGGGGCTGGGCTTGTATGGCTCGATCTACCTGCTGCCGCTGTACCTGGCACAGATCCAGAACTACAACGCCCTGCAGATCGGCGAAGTGATCATGTGGATGGGCCTGCCGCAGCTGTTCATCATCCCGCTGGTACCGATGCTGATGAAGGTCATCCCGCCCAAGCTGCTCTGCGCGCTGGGTTTTGGCCTGTTCGGCTTCTCCAGCTTCGCCTCGGGCGTGCTCAACCCGGACTTCGCTGGCGAGCAGTTCAATCACATCCAGATCATCCGCGCCCTCGGCCAGCCGATGATCATGGTCACCGTATCGCTGATCGCCACTGCGTACATCCAGGCCCAGGACGCCGGCTCAGCCTCCAGCCTGTTCAACATCCTGCGCAACCTCGGCGGTGCCATCGGCATCGCCCTGCTCGCGACCCTGCTCGACAGCCGCACCAAGACCTACTTCGACTACCTGCGCGAAGCCGTGGTGCCCGGTAACCCGCAGGTCGACGAGCGCCTCGCGCAACTCACCGAACAACTCGGCAGCTCGCAGGCGGCACTCGGCAAACTGAGCGAGATCGTCCATCAGCAGGCCAGCATCATGGCCTACAATGACGCCTTCCATTTCGTCGGACTGGCGCTCGGCATCAGCATGATTGCCGTGCTCCTGACTCGCGCACTGCCACCGGGAACCACCGGCGGCGCTGCCCACTAAAAGTCGGTCACTGCGTCACGAGCGCGGTGGCCATCTGCAAGGTCAAGCAATGCCCACCTCCGCCACCCGCACCCGTTCGCTGCTGCTGATCGGGGCTTTCCTGGTCATCTACATCGGCTGGGGCACCACCTACCTGGCCAACCATTTCCTGCTGCGCGAACTGCCACCCTTCATCATCGGCACCCTGCGCTTCCTGCTGGCCGGGCTGCTGGCGCTGGCCTGGGTGATCGCCCGCGGCGAACTGCGCCTGCAGCGCAGCGACATCGGAGGCGCGCTGATCGGCGGCGTCCTACTCATTGCGGTCGGCCAGGGCGCGCTGATCTACGCCAACCTGCACCTGCCCACCGGCATGCTGGCGATGCTCTACACCACGCTGCCGCTGTGGAGCGTGGCGCTGGAATGGTTGCTGGGCGAACGCCCACCGCTGTGGGTGCTGCTGGGGCTGGCGGTGTCGGTGGCGGGCATCGTGCTGCTGATGGGCAACGGCCTGGGCCACGGTGCTGGGCCGCTGCAGTGGCTGTCCGGGGCGCTGGTGCTGGGCGCCACGCTGCTGTGGGCAATCGGCGCCTGGTGGCTGCGCCGGCGCGCGCCGTTTCGCTCCAGTGCACTGGGCCTGTCCCTGCAGATGCTCACCGGCGCGCTGATCCTCGCCGTGATCGCCGCCTTCCAGGGCAACTGGCAGAGCCTGCACCTGGGTTCGCTGTCCGGCACCGGGTGGCTCTGGCTGGCGTACCTGGTGCTGCCAGTCAGCCTCGGCGTCTACCCGGCCTACTTCTGGCTGCTGCGCGAAGTCCGCCCGAGCCTGGTGTCGACCTTCGCCTTCGTCAACCCGGTGGTGGCACTGCTGCTCGGCTACCTGCTGCTCGACGAACAGTTGACCACGGATGCGGCGATGGCCTGTGCAGCGATCCTGATCGGCGTATCGCTGATCGTCTTTGGCCGCCGTTGACGCCACATGCAGAGCGGGCTGCAGCCCACCCTGTATGCGGCTTGATCACACCTGTAGCAAACGGTCGCGCAGCTTCTGGATCTCGTCGCGCATCTGCGCCGCGGCCTCGAACTCCAGGTCCCGGGCCAGCTGGTACATCTTCTCCTCGAGCTGACGGATGCGCTTGGTGATCTCGCTCGGCGAGCGCAGCTCGGCCTCGTAGCGTGCATTCTCTTCCGCCGCCTTGGCCATGCCCTTGCGCTTGTTGCTGCGCGAACCAGGCACCGTGGCGCCTTCAAGGATGTCCTGAATGTCCTTCTTCACACCTTTGGGCACGATGCCATTGGCCTCGTTGAAGGCGATCTGCTTGTCGCGGCGACGCTCGGTCTCGCCGATCGCCCGCTCCATCGAGCCGGTGATGCGGTCGGCGTAGAGGATCGCCCGGCCATTGAGGTTGCGCGCCGCGCGGCCGATGGTCTGGATCAGCGAGCGCTCGGAACGCAGGAAGCCTTCCTTGTCCGCATCGAGGATCGCCACCAGCGACACCTCGGGCATGTCCAGGCCCTCACGCAGCAGGTTGATCCCAACCAGCACGTCGAACGCCCCAGTACGCAGGTCGCGAATAATCTCCACACGCTCGACCGTGTCGATGTCCGAGTGCAGGTAGCGCACCTTGACTCCGTGGTCGGCGAGGTAGTCGGTGAGGTCTTCGGACATACGCTTGGTCAGCGTGGTCACCAACACCCGCTCCTCCAGGGCGACGCGCTTGGTGATCTCCGACAGCAGGTCATCGACCTGGGTACGCGCCGGGCGCACTTCGATCTGCGGATCGACCAGCCCGGTCGGACGCACCACCTGCTCAATCACCCGCCCAGCGTGATCGGCCTCGTACGGGCCTGGCGTGGCGGAGACGAAGATGGTCTGCGGGCTGGCCGCCTCCCACTCCTCGAAACGCATCGGCCGGTTGTCCAGCGCCGATGGCAGGCGGAAACCGTACTCCACCAGGGTTTCCTTGCGCGAACGGTCGCCCTTGAACATCGCGCCGACCTGCGGCACCGAAACGTGGGACTCGTCGATGACCAGAAGCGCTTCATCGGGCAGGTAGTCGTACAGGGTCGGCGGCGGCTCGCCCGGACCGCGCCCGGACAGGTAGCGCGAGTAGTTTTCGATGCCGTTGCAGTAGCCCAGCTCGAGGATCATTTCCAGGTCGAAGCGCGTGCGCTGCTCCAGGCGCTGCGCCTCGACCAGCTTGTTGTTGGCCCGCAGGTAATCCAGGCGCTCCTTGAGTTCGACCTTGATGTGCTCCACCGCTTCCAACAGGGTCTCGCGCGGGGTGACGTAGTGGCTCTTGGGGTAGAAGGTGAAACGCGGCAGCTTGCGGATGACCTCGCCGGTCAGCGGATCGAAGGCCGACAGGCTTTCCACTTCGTCGTCGAACAGCTCGATGCGAATCGCCTCCAGGTCTGACTCGGCCGGGAAGATGTCGATCACATCGCCGCGCACCCGGAAGGTGGCGCGAGCGAAATCCATGTCGTTGCGCGTGTACTGCAGGTCCGCCAGCCGGCGCAGCAGGGCGCGCTGATCCATCTTGTCGCCGCGATCCACGTGCAGAACCATTTTCAGGTAGCTCTCGGGGCTACCCAGGCCGTAGATACACGACACGGTGGTGACGATGATCGCATCCGGGCGTTCGAGCAGCGCCTTGGTCGCCGACAGGCGCATCTGCTCGATGTGGTCGTTGATCGAGGCATCCTTCTCGATGAAGGTATCGGACGACGGCACGTAGGCTTCGGGCTGGTAGTAGTCGTAGTAGGAAACGAAGTACTCCACCGCGTTGTTCGGGAAGAAACTCTTGAACTCGCCGTAAAGCTGCGCAGCGAGGGTCTTGTTCGGCGCCAACACCAGCGTCGGGCGCTGGATCTGGGCAATCACGTTGGCGATGCTGAAGGTCTTGCCCGAGCCGGTTACGCCGAGCAGCGTCTGGTGCGACAGGCCCGCCTCCAGGCCTTCGACCATCTGCCGGATGGCCTCCGGTTGATCGCCGGCCGGCTTGAATCGGGTGACAAGCTGAAACTGCGACATGAACGACCTCTCGACCGCTGTGACGCGCCGCTGCCACGGGCGTCTCAGCTAGCAATAAAGCACGCGCGCGATATCGCCGCATGCAACCTTGGCCGCTATAATACCGACCGCCTCACGCAACCCCTAGCGCAGTCCGCGCGGACGTTGCCAATCCCCCACTCTCATCTCCGAGCTGCCGCATCATGAGTCTGTTCTCTGCCGTCGAAATGGCGCCGCGCGACCCGATCCTGGGCCTGAATGAAGCCTTTGCTGCCGATACCCGAAGCACCAAGGTCAACCTGGGTGTGGGGGTGTATTACAACGAAGAGGGCCGAATTCCTCTGCTGCGCGCCGTGGCCGAAGCCGAGAAGGCACGCATCGAGGCGCATGCGCCGCGTGGCTATCTGCCGATCGAGGGTATCGCTGTGTATGACAGCGCCGTACAGAAACTGTTGCTCGGTGCCGACTCCGAGCTGATCGCCGCCGGCCGCGTGATCACCACCCAGGCCGTGGGCGGCACTGGCGCGCTGAAAACTGGCGCAGACTTCCTCAAACGCCTGCTGCCCGACGCCGTCGTCGCCATCAGCGACCCGAGCTGGGAAAACCATCGCGCCCTGTTCGAAAGCGCCGGCTTTCCAGTACAGAACTACCGCTACTACGATGCCGCCAACCACGGCATCAACCGCAGCGGCATGCTGGAAGACCTGAAAAACCTGCCGGCCCGCTCGGTCGTCGTGCTGCACGCCTGCTGCCATAACCCAACCGGTGTCGACCTGTCCCTGGACGACTGGAAAGCGGTGCTGGACATACTGCGCGAGCGCGAACACGTGCCCTTCCTCGACATCGCCTACCAGGGCTTCGGTGACGGCATCGAACAGGACGCCGCTGCGGTCAGGCTGTTCGCCGACGCTGGCGTGACCTTCTTCGTCTCCAGTTCGTTCTCCAAGTCATTCTCGCTGTATGGCGAGCGTGTCGGCGCCCTGTCGATCGTCACCGGCTCCAAGGAAGAAGCTGGCCGCGTGCTCTCGCAGGTCAAGCGTGTGATTCGCACCAACTACTCCAACCCACCGACCCACGGCGCAACCGTGGTCGCCAGCGTGCTGAACAACCCGGAACTGCGCGCACTGTGGGAAGCCGAGTTGGCTGAGATGCGTGAGCGGATCCGTAGCATGCGCATCGCCATGGTGGATCAACTGGCGGCACTGGGCGCCAAGCGCGACTTCAGCTTCGTCGCCCGCCAGCGGGGCATGTTCTCCTACTCGGGCCTGACTCAGGAGCAAGTCGAACGCCTGAAAACGGAGTTCGGCATCTACGCTGTCGGCACCGGCCGCATCTGCGTCGCCGCACTGAACCGCAACAATCTGGATGCCGTGACCAAGGCCATCGCACAGGTTCTCTGAGATAACTGGGAAGTATTGACTTCCCCTTTTTAATCAGTAGGATACGCACCGCAGTTCCGCGATAGCTCAGTCGGTAGAGCAAATGACTGTTAATCATTGGGTCCCTGGTTCGAGTCCAGGTCGCGGAGCCAAATTCAAAGCCCCAGCACTGCTGGGGCTTTTTTATTGCACAGAGAAAAGCTCGAAAGCGAATACGTCGAGCACAAAAAAGCCGGCGCAAGGCCGGCTTTCATTCTGCGAACGAAACTGACTTCAGTTGACGCTCAGTCGATCGCGGTTCTTCTCCAGAGTGGCCGCACCGATACCCTTCACTTCGAGCAACTCATCCACAGAAGCAAACGGACCATTGGCCGTGCGGTGTTCGATGATGGCTTCGGCTTTTACTTTACCGATACCATTCAGCTCGCCCTGCAACGTTTCTGCATCGGCAGTATTGATGTTCACTGTCGACGCTTGAGCAGCCTGCTGCTCGCTAACGATAGGTTGGGCTTTGGGTTTGACGGGTTCCGCTGCCGAGACAGCGACGGAGAGACTGGCAAGGCAGGCAAACAACAGGGAAGACAACTTGAGTTTCGGCATTTGCAGCTCCTTAGTGGATTCCATGTGACATTCCGTTTGTCACGTAACAGACAATAGCCAGCCAATACCCACTGTCAAAGCCGCCCTACCGATCTGTGCGCTGCTGCACATGTATCCAGTCGACGATCTCACCTTCCGGGCTGTATCCACTCACTGTTTGCCGAAGCATCCTGCGCACCGTGTCGTAGTCATCGCGCTCAACCGCCAGGAACAACTCGCCAAGGACACCTTTCAGCACCTCCCAAGGCAGATGCTCCTCATCCGCCCGCATGATCATCGAGTGATCGGTCGGGCTGACGTTCTCGCCAATCAGCAGCTCTTCATAGAGTTTTTCCCCTGGACGCAGACCAGTGAATTCGATGGCAATGTCACCGCCGGGCGAATCTTCATCACGCAGACTCAGTCCAGAGAGGTGAATCATCTTTTCTGCCAATTCGACGATTCGTACAGGCTGCCCCATGTCCAGCACGAACACATCGCCACCCTGCCCCATCGAGCCTGCCTGGATCACCAGTTGCGCCGCCTCGGGAATGGTCATGAAGTAACGAGTAATGTTCGGATGCGTGACCGTCACCGGCCCACCGCGCTTGATCTGCTCACGAAACAACGGAATCACCGAGCCGGATGAGCCCAGCACATTGCCGAAGCGCACCATGGTGAAACGCGTCTGGCTGACCTGCGGCACACCCACTTCGTCAGTCATCAGCACTGGCGCCGACTCGCGAGCGAGCGCCTGCAGCACCATTTCCGCCAGACGCTTGGTGCTGCCCATCACATTGGTCGGCCTGACAGCCTTGTCGGTCGAGATCAGCACGAAGTGACGCACACCCGCCTTCACCGCCGCCTGCGCGGTTTGCAGCGTCCCGAACACGTTGTTGAGCACACCCTCGGCAATGTTGTGCTCAACGATGGGCACATGCTTGTAAGCCGCCGCGTGATAGACCGTCTGCACCTTCCAGGTACGCATCACATCGAGAAGCCGTTCGCGGTTGCGGATACTACCCAGGATGCCGATCAACCGGATTGGCAACGAATCGCGGCGAATGCGCTCTTCGAGCTCGGTCTGAATGCCATACAGATTGAATTCGCTGTGCTCGAACAGCACCAGCGTGGTGGCGCCTGAAGCCAGAATCTGCCGGCACAGCTCCGAGCCGATGGAACCACCAGCCCCCGTCACCAAGACTACCTGCCCATGAATACAGCGCTCGAACAACTCCTTGCGCGGCGGCACAGCATCGCGCCCGAGCAGGTCGACGATGTCGACGTCCTGCAGATCATTCACCTTGACCCTGCCGCTGGCCAGGTCCATGAAGCCGGGAATAGTGCGCACGTGTAATGGATATGGCTCCAGCGACTCGAGGATTTCTCGGCGACGTGACCGGGATGCAGACGGGATCGCCAGCAGAATTTCCTCTGCACCGGTTTGCCGGATCATCGCCTCGATGTTTTTGGGCTTATAGACGCGAAGACCAGCGATCTCACGGGACGCGATACTTTCATCATCGTCGACGAACGCAACCGGTCGCATGGCACGCCCTAGTCGCAGCGCCGCTGCCAGCTGATTGCCAGCAGCACCGGCACCGTATATGGCAACGCGGGGATGAGACTTGGAAGCGCTCACGAACGGCATCTGCTCCACGCCTACGTACCAGTCGCCAAGAAAATACTGGCGCATGACCAAGCGTAAACTTCCCACCAAAATCAGTGTGAGACACCAATAGATGAACACCATGGACCGGGGAACCAGCATGCCTGGGTCACGGTACCAATACACGAATAGAGCCCACCCGAGCATCGAAAGGGTGACGGCCTTGAGAATAGTCAGCAGTGCATCATTGCCGAAGTAACGCATGACGGCACGGTACATACCCAGCCTGATAAAGATGGGAATGGCGATCACTGGAGCACTGAGGAAAAGCCAGATGTGATCGCCCAATGGGCTGACCGAGTTGCTCATGCCCAGTCGCATGGCGAATGACAGCCACAACGCCAGCCAGAGCAGGAATATGTCAGCGCACACTTGCAGCAGACGCTTGTATCCGCGAGAAAGCCCTAGCAACCGCTCCCGAACAGTGGTCGATACCTTCAAAGGAGGTCTCCCATCAAGCGGTACATCGACCTACGTACACACCACAACGCCGCAGTCCAAATCATTGAACTGCCTGCGCCATAACGGCGGTCAGGGCGTCGCATGTCTTCGATACATCAGCACTTGCAAGGGTCGGATGGACCATGAACATCAAGCTCGTTTCTCCGAGCTCACGTGCGATCGGTAGTCGATGCTCTGGCCGCCAGCCCGTCCCGTCGAAGGCCTTTTCAAGATAGACCTCTGAACAGCTACCCGAAAAACAGGGAACGCCCAGCTTACCGATCTCGCCGAGCACACGATCCCGACTCCAGTCAGCCTTAAGCTTCTCTGCTTCGATAAAGACATAACATTTATAAGCAGCGTGTACGACGTCACTCGGCACGGCCGGTACACGAAGCCCGCGCACATTCGCGGCGGTCTCCCATATACGCTGGGCATTGCCAAGCCGAGCAGCCTGCCAAGCCGGCATCCGCTGCAATTGGATACGTCCGATTGCAGCTTGTACTTCCAGCATGCGCCAGTTGGTACCGAAACTTTCATGCAGCCAGCGAAAGCCCGGTGCGTGCTCCCGCTCGTACACCGCTTCCCAGGATTTTCCGTGATCCTTGAACGACCATATGCTCGACCAGAGGCTGCGATCGTTGGTGGTCACCATTCCTCCCTCGCCACCCGTAGTCATGATCTTGTCCTGGCAGAACGACCAAGCGCCAACATGACCAATCGAACCAACCGCTCGCCCCTTGTAACTTGCGCCATGCGCCTGCGCACAATCCTCGATAACGAACAGGCCGTGCTGCTCCGCAAGCGACATGATGGGGTCCATGTCACACGGCCATCCAGCCAGATGAACGCAAATGATGGCTCGTGTACGAACCGTCAGTACCGCGGCAATACTATCGACTGTGACGTTCTGGGAGTCGCGATCGACATCGGCGAAAACCGGAACCGCGCCCGCATTGACAATGGACGAAGCCGAAGCCAGGAAGGTTCGTGATGTCACCACGACCTCATCCCCAGCGCCCACGCCGAGCGCCTTTAATGCCACGTCCAAAGCTACGGTACCGTTGGCCAGAGCTATCGCATACTCAACGCCTACCCAGGCCGCGAATTCCTTCTCGAACTCGCGACAATGCTGACCCGTCCAGTAATTGACCTTATTCGAAAGAATCACATCACGGGTCGCATTGGCTTCTTCTTCAGAAAAGCTGGGCCATGGAGCGAAGGGTGTATTGAGCACAACGGCAATCCTGCAAAAACGAAATGAAAGGCTGACACCTAGGAAACACGCAACAAGTACGCTACGAAAGCCAGCGAGGAGCCCAGTTCAAGTTCAAAAAACGGAATGCTGACCGGGGTTTTTAAAGTTTACGAGTTGTACATAAGTATGCCGAGCCGTTTTTGATGGAGCGTTGCAAACGCAGGCACTTCGCTTTCAGAGCTGCACCAGGCGGGCCGGCACTCCGACAGCAGTATAGCCATCCGGTATATCGGCTACGACGGCTGCACCGGCACCGATCATTACTCCACGCCCGATGCGAATCGACTGACGCACGCAGGCACCAATACCAATCCAGGTCGCTTCACCCACCTGAACGCCACCAGCCAGGTGCGCACCCGGACTGATGTGTACCGCAGCGGCCAACTCGCAGTCATGGTCCACACTGCTGCCGGTATTGATAATAGTTGCCGTGCCCACCTTCGCGTAGGCATTGACCACCGCTCCAGCGAAGACCACACACCCCTCACGCAACGATGCATAGCGGCTTATGCAGGCCAGCGGGTGGATCAGCGTGGCAATACGTGCACCTGCTGCCTGCAGCTCAAGTACCTTGGCAAGTCGTACATCGTTTTGGCCAATAGCGACCAATACACCATCGAAATCAGACAGGCTCTCCAGCAACGCCGCGGTATTGCCCTCTACCGCCCATTCACCATTGTGCAAAAGGGTTGGCCAGGCATCGTCGAAGAAAGAGAGACGCTGCCACCCACAGAGCTCTGCAGTATCCGCCACGACCTTGCCGTGACCACTGGCACCGAGGATAGCGAGACGCTTCATCATTCCTTTCCCGTGAACTTGGCCATGGTTGCCTCGCCATCCGCGCTGATGCCTTCGCGAATGAAGACCTTGCGAATGGTCAGGAAAATGATCCGTATATCCAACCGCAGAGATCGATTCTCTACGTACCACATGTCCAACTCGAACTTCTCGGGCCAGCCCAGCGCATTACGCCCGTTGACCTGTGCCCAGCCCGTCACCCCTGGCCGAACTTCGTGACGGCGAGCTTGCCGCTCATTGTAGAGGGGTAGGTACTCCATCAGCAGTGGGCGTGGACCAACCAGGCTCATATCGCCCTTGAGCACATTCCACAGCTCAGGCAACTCGTCGAGACTGGTAGACCTGAGAAAGCGTCCAAATGGCGTCATCCGTTCGGCATCGGGAAGCGAATTACCCTGAGTATCGACTGCATCCAGCATGGTACGAAACTTGATCATCTCGAATGGGCGCCCATTCAGGCCTGGACGAACCTGACGGAACAGCACCGGACTGCCCAAGCGCTGACGAATCATCAAGGCGACGACCACCAACACCGGTGAAAGCAATAACAACCCAAATGCAGAGCAAACGAGATCAAACAGACGCTTCACGACTCAACTCACCCTGATAAAACTCGACCATACGCTGCCAATGCGCCTCCTGCTCGAAACACGCCTTTACGTTCAAGCGCGCCTCTTGCCCCATGGCAATCAGGCCCTCTTCCGATGTTTCCATTGCCACCTGCATCGCCAAGCGCAAAGCCTCGCTGTCTCGAGCAGGAACCAACCATCCATTAAGACTAGGTGTAACGATCTCGTTGCAGCCGTTTATATCGCTGGCGATCACAGGTAATGACATGGATCCAGCTTGCAACAGCACATTCGGAAACCCTTCCCGATAGCTGGGCAGCACCAACACATCGGCGCTCAACAAGGCAGCCCGGATATCTTCTTGGAAGCCCACATGATGGATACGCGGATGCTCATCCAGGACTTGCCTGGTCCGCGCGTCGAGTGGCGCGGTCTGATCATGAGCGCCGACGAGCAACAGTTGCCCGCCGTCCAACTGCTCAAAGGCACGCACCAACTCCAACAAGCCTTTATCGCGGTTCAAGCGACCAACAAAACAGAACACGAATGCAGAGTCCGCAATACCCAATGCGCTACGCAGCGTCTGGGCACGCTCAACTGAGTGTGTGTCTGCCGGGTTGAAATAGGCCGTGTCGACCCCCGCGATATTTCCGGAGCCGATGACCTGCAGAGGCTTGTGGGTAATACCGAAACGGCGTAGATCCTGCGCAACACCCTGCCCCTCGGGAACGACACGCGTGGCACAAGCGCAGATCAGCCTGTCGATCCAGATCAGCAGTTTCTGCTTTGCACCCGAGGCTGTGGGAAAAATCAGCCCGGTGAACGTGTGGATCCGGACCGGCACGCGACAGAGCCATGCGGCAATCATTGTCACCAAGCCAGCCTTGGGGGTATAGGAATGAACGGCGTCAGGTCGCATCTGACGCAGCAGAACAATCATCCGCATGACGGAGAGCAGATCACGAACAGGGCTGATACCCCGCACCATCGGCACAATACTTAGCTCAAGTCCTTCATTAGAAGTGATCAGGATGACCTCATCACCTAGAGAGGTAGCAAGTCGCAAATCAAAATGTCGAGCAAGAAAGGCGGGCTGCCCCTTCAGAATAGTGCTCAATGTCTCCGGGACAGTCGTGACCACAAGCAGTTTTTTTTTTGCTTTAGCATATCCACTCATGAAACTCAGCCCTCGGCGCCTCGGACATCCCTCATGGCACGATATAGAATATCAAGAGCAACTGACTTATCAATATATGGTCTTGCAGCACCTGCAACCTGCTCGCGAGATATCGAGCGTACGCTATTTGCAAAGGCGAGAATATCGGCAATTGAAGGGGGGCCACTACGATAGTATGCAAAGGACGAAGGAATAACCTCTTGATAACCAGCATACACGGGGAGACCCATCATTAGATATTCGCGAACTTTCAGTGTACACGCTTCAGCCATACCTATGCGCGATAAAGCAAATGACGAAATACCAAGAGAGCAGCGCCCGGAAATTTTACGTACGTACTCAACGGGTTTGTAGCCATGCAATACAATACGCTTATCTTTTTTCGCACGGGCTTGGTCGACCGCTGACAAAGTACCGACAAGATGCAATATAAATTCCTGACCACTAGACTCTATATCGCTCAAGAGCAAATCAAGCCCATGCCATGGCGCAAAAAATCCGGCAACAAATAGCAACTCTGGGATATCACATCGCTCATCAGATACAGTGCACTTTTCATACAATATTCCATTGGGGTAGAGATAATCCCCCCCCCTCTTGTAACCACGCAAATTTTGATGAGTTAGAATTTCTTGAGTGACGCCAATAGTCCCGTAGGAATATCGAACAGCATATCTCCCAATCCAATCCTCTAGCAAAGACCGCAGGCGAGCCCCTGTACCGCCCGGCATCGCCAACTCGGGAACCTCAAGCGTGTGATGCACCAAATACACAGGACGATTACATAGCAATATGAACAACAACTGGAAAGGATCGTGCACATAATAGCGCAAAACAAAAGCGTCGTATTCTTTTGCGAGCGAATACAACCAAACGTGATACTCAATACGTAAAATAAGCCAAGCGTATAGCTTCCAAACAACACCATTCCGCTTACCCCCCAACCATCGAGCACGGTAAACGACAGGTGAGTCCGCACAGCTATCCCGAGGGCAAAACATTTTCACATGCCATGGAATCCCCAATTGAGACGCAGCAAGCTGCTCCCACTCCATTTGATTCACAATACCAGAAGGAGGTGAAAGTAAAGCTGCCGCGTGTAATACCCTCATTGGAAGTCCACCCAAAGCGCCAAAATAAAGCCGTTAAAAATAATCACCAAAAAACCATATAAAATCAAAATAGCAGCTCCAGCAAGCTTAAGCGCGAGCAATAGATAAGCAAGAGCAACAAACAATACACCAATCAGAAAACCTTATAATAGAATTGTGAGAAAAATGCATTCATTGAAAATATAACGCACGCACCTGCAAAGGTAGCAAAAGAGGCCCCAAGGATACCCCACCAATGTACAAACCAAAAATTAAGACATACAGCAATAATCGCACCAAAAACATTAACACACGCAAGTAATTTTGTTTTCTTATATATAGAGAGTCCTGGAAAAAAAGCACACATACCCTGCACAAAAACTGCAGCACTCAACACCACTGCAACAGAAGCAGCACCCGCATAACTATCGCTTGCGATAATCAAGACAAGGCTATCTCCCAGCACAGCGATAGCCAAAACGAAGGAAGCCCCGAAAAAAATATAACCCCAGAATATTTTTCTCAACTTCATAGGTGTATCAACACAATCAAATTTCGCATAAATCAAAGGTGCTAATGCGCTTTGCACACCCATAGTAAGAAGAGTAATGACGGCAGCAATTTTCGCTCCTACACTGAACACCGCCAACTCTTGAAATCCTAGAATGGCCTTAATAAATAGACGATCAGAAAAAATAGAAGCAACCACACTCAAACTGGAAAAAACAAGAGGGGCGGAAAAAGAAAGCAGCTCTTTCAGTCGTAACAAATCAGGACGCTTAAAAAAATCCTTACGCTCATGCCATACGATGACACCAATCACCAGCGCCTGAGCAAGGAATTGGGCGAGCAGAAGTCCATCGACGCCATACCCCAAATAAAGAGAGCACAAAGAAAATATCGCGATGCTAATTACAGAGCACATCGAAATCAGTATGGAAGCCTGAGGCCGTAATTTTGAACGGTAAACTACAGAAAAAAAATAAACCAATGCACTGGAGGAGAAAGCAAGAGCACCGAAAAGAAGCACTCGCTCCCTATTGGCCTCATCCAACAGCATTAGAGAAAGATCTGTTAAAAAAAACGAAACCGTGACGATCAATAAAAAATAGGACGCCACTGTAAACCAAAATGCCGTGGCAATATAAGAAGATTGCAAAACCCTCTGCCCCTGATACTCAGAAACAAATCGCATCACACCCTGCGACACTTCAAAGGTCACAACAACTGCAACTATAGCCCCAACAGATAAAACATATTCAAAGACGCCATATTCCTCTTTAGATAAAAAACTCAAATATATAGGTATCAGCAAGAAGCTGACCCCTTTTGTAAGAATATTACCAACGCTATATAAAGCTGAGTGCCGAAGAAATTGCCTAAGCATCAACATACTCTCTGAAACGAGCAGAGCTTGCGCTATAAGAACAGTACTCTCGAACCCAACTGGTTCCACGATCAGCTTGGTCCTGCAATGCATCAGGATGATCAAGCTGAAGTTTTAAATTCTCATAGATCATCCAATATGGTGTCACCACCCATGCTTCATTAGCCCCTTCAAACAAGGTCGGCTCAATTCCCCTATCAGCAGAAGTTAGTAACACCGCATTGGCCGCCATTGCCTCAACACCAAAAACTCCCGGAACGAAGGCATAAAATTCGTTAAGAACAATATGCGCGCGATTTATCGTCTCAAGCACCGTTGAATGGGGAACACCTATAAGCTCAATATACTCAAAATCATATCCATCCAACATCAGCTTCTTAATGGCCGCACGAACCAGAGGCGTCCCCTTTATCAATGGCGATGAAGGCGCATGAACAATTACAGGCAGAGTCGTATCTTTCCACTTACAGGGAGCCCTGCGTATATTCTCATCAGGATAAAAATAAAGAAAAGGAAAGGTTTCACGCGACATATATGACATTTGATCGGTAGATGGATTGAAGATCACATCTGCAAATTTATCTGCTGATAACGCTAGTGCCTTTCTTCGCTCTTCCTTAACTGGAGAGTCGATACCCCTAGAAGAGATAGGTTGATAGGTAGTGATGACATCTATATGACGCTGCTTGGCATAGGCGTTTAACAATTTGAATGACCTGATCTCACTCCCCGTAAAATAGCAAACGATCACACCTCCTCGCTTCTTAATAAACTCAAACTCCTTGAAACGCCCATCACACTGTGAAAACAGGAATCCATTGCCACCAACATAAATAAATTTCCTGTACCTAGCAGCAAAGAAACCCAGCAAAAAAGGACCCAAGATAAATCTAGAAACGTGACTAGATAACGTACCTAAGCTGTATTCATACTTGAAACTGTAATAGGGGTTTCGAAAGAGGCAAACACTCACAGCCCCCGGCAAAGACATACTCAAGTTATGCAGAACGGAAGCGATCTCCTCGACACCGACCACATAGTCTGTCTTTTTTTCTCTAGGGAAAATTCGATCAAATATAAAAAATGAAGAATACAAGAAAAACAACTGAAGAGAATGTGCGACCCGAAAAAGAACCCTTCTCAAGACAACTCGTCCTTTTGCACTTCATGAGGAAGCGTATATTTAATATAAAAACTCCACGGAACAAAGCCCCACTTGGCCATCAGATAGAAAAAGGGCCTCATGATCTCAAAGGTTTTTTTGTACGTTTTAAAATCCGTATAATATTTTTTCGGAAGTTTCATCAGCGCTTCAAATTGGTTGTCATCAAGACTCAGCCTTTTCTTATAGTAATCTAAAAGCCCCGCCTCTAGATGCGGCTCCTCACGCATCAAGGATAGAGCGTGCTCACGCGTCATACGCCCATCTCGGCAATATGCTGAATATCCAACAATTCTAAAATCACTGCCCCAGCGTTTGGGAAAGAAATAACTGTGGAAGAAGGCAGCTGTCCGATTTTCTAAATGATGTCCGCCATACCACACCCAGCCATACTCCTCAGACAGAAGTGTTTTTGCTTGCTCCTTATCATAGTCCAAATAATAAAGCGGGCGCACTGACTTGATTTTGTTAAACAGCATCCACTTCAACTGCTTATACAGCCACAAATTCGGAAACGTCTTCATTGAGGACTTCCCGTACTCTCGATGAACGCTTTGTATGTATTTGGCATCCATGTATATCCACCCCATTGGGGCGGTGCCCTCTGTCCGAAATGAGTGCCCATCAATCTTGTAACGGATACCATATTTTTCGGCAGCAATATTCATCGTCGCGGCCAGACCAATATCGGTTGGACACTCGATATCTCTGACCCCAGACTTCAAGAAAGAAAGAACTATATCATCGAACTCTTCAGCATCGACCACATAGGTAAACAGATCGATACCTAACTTGTCAGTAACAGCATGGATGTTCTGCGTAGCAATCGTTGTATTCCATGTGTTATCAAAATGCACGGCCAAGAGGCGCAGGCCATATTTCTTAGTCATGAGATGCATCAGATAGGATGAGTCACATCCTCCGGACACACCGATAAGAGCATCGTATTTCTTGCCCCGACCCGCAGCCTTCATCTCAGCCACTGCATTTTCCAATGCGCGCTCACCACGTTCATCGTTTGGAAACTGCTGCTCTAATTCTTCTATCTGACGGCAATAGTTACAAACACCACTATCATCGAAAGAAATATTAGGGACACTCTCGTCATAAATGCATTTTGTACAGATGATATTAGAAGAGTCGCTTACTTCAGCAGACATTCCAGCTCTCTCGTCTTTGGAAATTTTATAAGCACGCCCATTCCTTTAGCCTGAAATACAGCCATGCTTCCCAAGCCTACGGCCGAGGCCTGCCCCTCTTTCACGACAGACTTTATATGATCCAGCGTTCCACACCCGCCTACAGCAACGACAGGAACATCTAGTGATTTTGCAAAATAACTGACCAAGTCATTATCAAACCCCTGCCATGTTCCTTCACGGTCGACATTATTTATGACCACTTCCCCTACACCCAGATTTTCGAGAACAGCCAGCACCTGCTGAAGAGGCATACTGATCTGGCGCTTGGCATTATGAGTGGTAACTTTGTATTTTTTGCGCCAGAAGCTCTTTTTTATATCGAGCACAGCAACAATGCTTTGCGCCCCAAACATACTTACTGCTTTTTTTACAACGTCAGGAGCACTAAAGATGAGTGAGCCGACCGCAACTTTTTCAACACCGAGATAAAATAGCTTTCTGAAATCCTCAATCGACTGGACACCCCCACCGTAACAAATAGGCATAAAGCACTCAGAAACGATGCGCCCGATCAAATCAAATTGAATTGGTGCTTTCTTTGCGGTGGAATCAATGTCCAGAATAATTAGCTCATCAACCTCCATTTGATTGAAAATTCTTGCAGAATTGATGATATCTCCGACATATTGAGCAGACTTGAACCTAGTAGTTTTCACCAGCCCTCTGCCGCTCAGCAATAGCACAGGCATTACTCGCGTTCTCAGCATGCCTGAAAACTCGCAAAATTTTTCAACAGTTGCATACCGTGCTTGTGACTTTTTTCAGGGTGAAATTGAACACCCCAAATGTTCCTATGGTTTATAGCGCAAGTAAACTCATAACCATAACTGCACGTCATGAAAATATCTTCTGCACGAATATCTGCAGCGTGAAAGGAATGAACAAAGTAAAAGCGCGTATCTTCTGAGAGACCTGCGCTTAGAGGGTTAAGCTTATCGGCGGATACAATATTCCACCCCATATGCGGAACCTTTAGCCTTTCACAATTCTCATAAATTGAGAAATCGAATCGTTTTACGCTTCCTTCAATCCAACCCAAGCCAGCCAACTCTCCCTCTTGGCTGCTGTTCAATAAGAGTTGCATGCCAAGACAAATACCTAGCACTGGTATTTCTCTAACCAACGCTGCATCGTCCAGCACGTCTCTCAGACCGCTTGAGTTGATAGTTTTCATCCCACTATTCCAGTGGCCTACACCTGGCAAGATTATCTTTGTGGCTGTTGCGACTTGCGCACGCTCGGAAATAACCTCGCTTTTCACGCCTATATGCTTGAGAATATTGACAATCGAGCCAATATTTCCCATACCGCAGTCGACAATAGAAATCATATCTTTCCCATTTCAATCTTCGACACTACACGACAGGGTGCCCCCCAAGCCTTGCAGTTTGAAGGAATATCCTGCAATACAAGGCTGTTCGCACCAATAACAACGGCGTCACCGATAATGATGCCTTTGGCGATAACTGTATTTGGGCCGATATAACAATTGGATCCGATCCTTGTCGGCGCGGTGGCAACTGGTGCCTTCCCACCACTCAGCGAGCGCTCTACTGTATCGTGTGTATATATCTGCACACCTGCCGAAATGGAGCAGTGGGAACCTATTTCAAGACCTCCACCAGAACCGTCCAAAATAGTGAAGGGCCCAATCCAAGTATGTTCACCTACCGTAACATGTCCAAATACAACACTGCTGTCATAGATGGATGCACCATCACCGAAACCAAGCTCCCTCGCTTTCTCCCAACGGTCAACCACGTAGTCGCCAAGCGGTAGGGTACGTGCGAATTTCTCATTCACTTCTCGACGACGTGCAAGCCAAAACGCCTTGAGTTCGCTCAGCAAAGTAAGCATTAGCTAAGCGCTCTCACCTAACAAAACTTGCGAAACCGCCTCGGCTACCAGACTTACATCATCCATTGTCATACGCTCAAACAAGGGCAATGCCAGTCCATACTTATACAAGGCTGGGCCGAACACTGAACGAACTTGCGGCTCACCATATATTCCGATACAGGATAGGCTTTGCGCCCCGAGATTGGTTTCGACGCCTCGCGCACGCAGTTCTCCGATTACCTCATCACGATTGATGGATGCATCCAGAACAACCATGAAAGTTTGCCAGCTATGCCCGGTGACCAGCCTTGGCAAAGCAAGAACTCCAGCTTTTTCCAACGGACTTAAAAGTTCTTTATAAATGCTGGCAAGTATCGTCCGCTGACAAATCCACTCATCCAGCAGCGGCAACTGTGCACGTCCAAGTGCGGCCTGAAAATTTGTCATGCGGTAGTTTGTTGCCGGCTCAAAAAATTGCATACCAGATATCGTACGCTCCATACCGTGGTTACGCAGACGACGCATGCGAGCGGCCAATGCAGCGTCATTCGTTGCCAAAGCCCCCCCCTCCCCGGTGGTCAGCGTCTTGCGGGGATGGAAGGAAAAGCAGCCAACATCAGACAAAGTGCCCGCCTTACGCTGATCCTGTCGAGCACCTAGCGCACAGGCGGCGTCCTCAACGACAGCCAGACCATACGACTTGGCAATGCGATTTATTTCGCGCATGTCGGCAATACAACCAAACTCATGCACGGGCAGCACTGCACGCAGCCGCTCCACCCCATCCCATGACTGGATAACTTGCTCAAGCTGGACAGTATCCAGCGTATAGGTTCCCGGAACGACATCCACAATAACCGGGCGAGCACCTGTCAGTGCTACAACGTTAGCGGTGGCCGGGAAAGTGAAGTCCGGAACGATGACCGCATCTCCAAGACCTATATCAAGCGCTTGCAGGGCAACGTGCAATGCAGCAGTGCCGGAGGACACTAGAATTACGTCACTGCAGCCCAAGTAGGTTGCGAGTTCTCGCTCGAATGCTTCGCACTCTTGGCCATGCACAAGCTGACCAGAACGAAGAACGTCGGCAACTGCGGCGATAGCAGCCTCACTGATATTGGGCTGGGACAACTTCAGCATGATCAGCTCTTGAACAGGTTGGAGAGTTGCGGCAGGGAGGTTTCGTTTTCTGCAATCCAGGCCGCGGTACGCTGCAGCCCCTCATCCAGATCGACCTTGGCCTCAAATCCAATACGCTCACGGGCCTTTCCAACCTTGGGAATACGGAGCTCGATATCGGCCGACAGCGCCTCACGGAATATGATCTTCGACGAACTGCCAACAATGCGGCAAACCGCCTGAGCCAGGCCATACACGGTAGTCACCGCGCGCGAGTTACCTATATTGAACGACTCACCTACGGCGTTCGGGTGCTCCAGAGCACACAGTACGCCTTCAACCATGTCGTCTACATAGCACCAAGCGCGAATCTGGCTGCCATCGCCAAAGATTAGAATATCTTCATTCTTCAACGCTTTACGTACAAAGATTGCCAATGCGCCCTCACCTGTCTGGCCGGGGCCATAGACGTTAAACGGGCGGACCGTAACGGTCGGCAGTCCATACTGTTTGAAATAGGCGTGTGCCAGGTGTTCCCCCGCCAGCTTGCTCACCGCGTAAGTCCAACGTGCTTCGCCAACAGCGCCGGTGACCGTCTGTTGCTCTTCATCCACCTTAAAGGCATGGGAACCGAATACTTCTGAAGTCGAAAAATCGACGAAACGCTCCACTCCACCCAGCTCCTGAGCCGCCTCCATGGCATTGGCTGCGCCGATCATGTTGACCCGCATAGTAGTAACAGGATTGCGCACGGTGGATTCGATACCCGCAATGGCAGCAGCATGCACGACCAACTGAGCTCCGGCCATTGCAGCCTTGAGCTTCGGGAAATCAAGCACATCACCTTGAATTTGGCGGACATTGGGATGGTTAGCGTAGGGAGTACCCTTTAGCGTGTTGCGGGTGTAGTTGTCATACACCACGATCTCGTTCTTATCAGCTAGACGAGAAATGAGCATGCTCGCGATGAAGCCGGCGCCGCCAGTGATGAAGATTCTCTTGCCTGTAATCATTCGCGGAAATCCCAAGTACGAAGGCCGATGGCCTGAAAATAAAGAATTCAATTGGGCTCAATGAGCCGAAAATAGGTTTATTTAACTGCGTCGATAGTCACGCAGCTGCAATTCAACTGTTAGCCATCAGTTTCTCTACGATCCTGCCACTAGCAGCGCCATCTCCGTAAGGCGCGGCACATGCAGTCGGAGAGCTATTCGAGAAAGTATTGTAAGCCTCAAGAATACGCGATCGGTCAGCGCCTGCGAGCTGGTTCCACCCTAACTCGACAGTCTCTAACCACTCTGTCTCGTCTCGCATGGTGATGCAGGGAACGCGATAGAAAAATGCCTCCTTCTGTACACCACCAGAGTCCGTAAGGATGACGCTGGCAGCCTGCTCCAGCGCAACCATGTCAAGAAATGGCAAAGGATCAAGTACGTGAAGTGCTTTGAGTTCGTGCGCCAAGCCATATTGCTGGAGTAGCTTGCACGTGCGGGGATGCAGCGGCATTACTACGGGAATTTCGACAGCAATTTTGGCCAGAGCGGCGACAATAGCTCCCAACCTAATCGGATCATCGGTATTTTCCGCACGGTGGCAGGTGGCCAGAGCATAGCCCTGCTCAGTCAGACCAAGTCGCTGCAGTATCCGGCTATTTACCCGAGCACGTTCTCGATAATAGAGCGCAACGTCGTACATCACGTCCCCGACATTGTGCACACCCTGGATCATACTTTCGTGAGCCAGATTTCCTACGGCGGCCTCGGTCGGGCATAGCAGTAGTGTCGAAATTCGGTCAGCAAGTATACGGTTGACTTCCTCAGGCATACGCATATTGAATGAACGTAGCCCCGCCTCAACATGCGCAACCGGAATATGCAGCTTGACAGCGGCTAAAGCACCGGCCAGGGTCGAATTAGTATCGCCGTAGATCAGAACCCAATCAGGCTTCTCACTGAGCAGAATCTGCTCGATACCTTCGAGCATCCGCCCAGTCATCGCACCATGACCGCCACCAGAAACCTCAAGGTTATATTTCGGCGTGGGGATTTCTAGCTCATCAAAAAACACTTGAGACATATTTGGATCGTAGTGCTGCCCCGTATGCACAATCACTTCTTCCAGCACGCTTGAATGCTTAAGAATCTCTCGGGATACGGCTGCAGCTTTAATGAATTGCGGTCGTGCGCCGACGATCGTGACGATTTTTCGGGTCATACAGAAAAGCTCGCTTTAAAAGCCTTAACGACAACCTCTTGGGTGGCCTCATCCAGGTACGGATGCATCGGCAGGCTCATGACTCGTTCAGCGACTGCATCTCCCACGGGTAAGCTTGCCTGCTCATCCCTGACCGCCGGCTGGCGATTGAGCGGAATCGGGTAATGCACTGCCGTCGGTACACCTGATGCTTTCAGCCTTTCCTGAATCTCGTCACGCGCTTCAACCTGCACGGTGTACTGCGCCCAAGCGCTGAAATTGTGCGCCTCGACATGAGGGGCAGCGATACCGGCATCGCCCAGCAGCTGGGTATAACGCCGTGCCACTTGCTCACGAAGCTTCAGCTCACGCGGGAGGATCTCCAGCTTGGGCAACAGGATCGCTGCCTGCAGGGTATCCAGGCGGCTGTTCACACCGACGCGGATGTGATGGTAACGGCGATCCTGTCCGTGCCGGGCAATCTGCCGCAAGACCTTGGCCAGTTCATCGTCATTGGTGAAGATCGCGCCGCCATCGCCGTAACAACCCAAAGGCTTGCTGGGGAAGAAACTGGTGCACGCAATGGTCGTCAGGTTGCAGGAACGTTTGCCTTTGTAGGTAGCCCCAAAACTCTGTGCCGCATCCTCGATCACGGGAATACCGTGCTTCGCAGCAATGGCATTGATCGCATCGAAGTCCGCACACTGGCCGTACAGCGACACCGGAATAATTGCCTTGGTACGCGGTGTAATGGCGGCTTCCAGCAACTGCGGATCGAGATTGTAGGTCCGTGGGTCAACATCCACGTACACCGGCTTGGCGCCCAGCAAGGCGACGGTTTCGGCGGTGGCGATATAGGTGAAGCCCGGGGTGATGACTTCATCGCCAGCCCCTACGCCAATGGCCATCAGGGCGATCTGCAGGGCATCGGTGCCGTTGGCCACGCTGATGCAGTACTTGGCGCCGACAAAAGCAACGAGCTTCTCTTCCAGCTCAGCCACTTCCGGGCCCAGAATGTACTGGCCGTGCGCCAGGACACGCTGAATTCCCGCATCAATCCTGTCTTTGATCAGCGCCTGCTGCGCCTTAAGGTCAATGAACTCGATCACTGTACGGCCTCCCTGATCAGCGCTTTGCCCTTGAGCACATAACGTGCTCCGGTGTGAACACACGGCGCGCTACCCTCGCCTTCCAGCGGCAGATTGATCTGCTCGCCAAACTCGCTCATCCAGCCGATCTGCCGGGCCGGCACGCCGACCATCAACGCGTAGGCCGGCACGTCCTTGTTGATAACCGCGCCAGCACCAACGAAGGCAAACTCGCCGATGGTCACGCCACAGACGATGGTGCAGTTGGCACCCAAAGTGGCGCCCTTTTTCACCAGGGTATCGCGGTATTCATTCTTGCGTTCAATCAGCGAGCGCGGGTTGTAAACGTTGGTGAAGACCATACTCGGGCCACAGAAGACGCCCTCTTCGAGAGTGACGTTGTCGTACACCGAGACGTTGTTCTGAACCTTGCAGTTGTCGCCGATGATCACTTTATTGCCGACGAATACGCCCTGCCCCAGGGAAACACCCTGGCCGATTCGAGCACCACCGCATACATGGACAAAATGCCAGACGCGTGAGCCCTCGCCGATTTGCGCGCCGTCGTCGACGATGGCACTGGAGTGCTGATAGTGGCTCATGATCAGCCCAGCAGACGCGCAAGGAACGGGTGACCTTCATCATCCTGGGCACGGATGGGGGCCAAGGTGCGAATGGTTTCCACGGTTTCCACACAGTGACGGGCATCCTCGATGCCGTAGCCCTTGCCATCCAGGATCGCCTGATAGCTGACCGTGTGCAGGTCGGTGAAGCCTTCGGAGAACTCGATTTCAACACCATCACAGGTAATCGAGCGATAGGTCGGTTTCTTGCCTTTCACCGAGTCAGGCAGATCGTTGGCGTCGATGGAAAGAAACCAGCGCACGCGCGCGTTCTCATACTCCAGATAACCTGCGGCCTTGAACTCATTGACGAAGTGAACGACGTTGCGCTGCAGCTTGCCGAAGATGAAGTGCAGCATGTCGTAAAAGTGCACACCGATGTTCGTCGCCACGCCAAACGATTTGCGCGGATCGCCCTTCCAGCTTTCCATGTACCACTTGCCACGGCTGGTGATGTAGGTCAGTTCGACGTCGTGCTTGTGATCCTGCTTACCGTCACTGACTTGCTGTTTGAGGTCGATAATGGCCTGGTGGTGGCGCAGCTGGAGGATGTTCCACAGGCGGCGACCGGTTTCCTTCTCGGTGAGGAGCAGGTCATCGAGCATTGATGCACTGGGCACCAGAGGTTTCTCACAGATCACGTCGCAACCTAGGCGCAAGCCTGCGGTGATATGTGAATGGTGCAGGTAGTTGGGCGAGCAGACCGAGACGATGTCCAGTGCAGTCACCGGATCGCGCTTCAGCCGCCAGGCGTGGTCATAGAAGCGCTCGAACTCGGTGAAGAACTCGCTCTGCGGCGAGAGGCTATCGATGATGCCAACCGAGTCGTTGATGTCGTAGGCGCACACAAGCTCGTTGCCGGTGTCCTTGATGGCGCGCATGTGGCGTGGAGCTATATAGCCAGCAGCGCCGATGAGAGCGAAACGTTTCATGGAGTATCTCGCGAATGCGATGAGGCAATGGCGCCGCTGCAGCGACGCCCGCCAGATCAGGCCTTGATGATATGGTTCGCCGGTGTGCGGTACTTGCCGCGGCTGTCGACGATCAGACGAGCGCTCGACTCGATCAATGCATAGTCGAAGCGGTCATGATCGGTCGCCAGCACCACCGCATCGAAGGACGCCAGGTTCTCTGCCGTCAGCGGCTCGCTGGACAGCTCGAAGTGATGCTCACGCATGGTCGGAAACACCGGCACATGCGGATCGCTGTATGCCACGACCGCACTTTTGGCCTCCAGCAGCTCCATGATCTCGACCGATGGCGATTCACGCATGTCGTCCACGTTCTTCTTGTAAGCAATGCCCAAGACCAACACACGGCTACCCTTGAGTGCACGTCCCTGATCGTTCAGGCCGTCCATCAACTTGCCGACCACATACTCCGGCATTGCCTGGTTGACTTCCCCAGACAGCTCGATGAAACGGGTGTGCAACCCATACTCGCGCGCCTTCCAGGTCAGATAGAAGGGGTCGATCGGAATGCAGTGGCCGCCCAGCCCGGGGCCAGGATAATAAGCGGTAAAGCCGAACGGCTTGGTCGCCGCCGCATCCACCACCTCGAAGATGTCGATACCCATGCGATCAGCAACGACCTTCATCTCGTTGACCAGGCCGATGTTCACCGCGCGATGGATGTTTTCCAGCAACTTGGTCAGCTCGGCAGCTTTCGTGGAGCTGACTGGAACGACCTGATCAATGGCCTGCTCGTAAAGCGCGATGCCCACCTGTAAACACGCCGGCGTATGGCCACCGATCACCTTGGGAATGGTGCGCGTCTCAAAATTCGGATTACCAGGGTCTTCGCGCTCAGGCGAGTAGACAAGAAAAACATCCTCACCTACCACCAGGCCACCCTCTTGCACCCGAGGCAACAACTCTTCTTCCGTAGTCCCCGGGTACGTAGTGCTTTCCAGCGAAACTATCTGTCCAGCGCGCAGGTATGGCTTGAGGGCATCTGTGGTATTGATCACGAAGCTCATGTCCGGCTCGCGATACTTGTTCAGCGGTGTCGGGACACAAAGAATCAGGGCATCACACTCGGTAACACGCCGAAAATCCGTAGTCGCTTCAAACCCACGCTGGCGTGCCAGAGCAATTTTTTCCGCAGGAATATGCTCGATGTAGCTATGGCCCGCATTCAGGTTCTCAACCTTTGACTGGTCTATATCAATGCCCAGCACGCGGTAGCCAATGGCGCTGTAGCGCAGCATCAACGGCAAACCAACGTAACCAAGACCAACGATACCGATGATCGCTTCCTTGCTTTTGAATCGGGCGATGGGCGCCTGGACTCGATCCGACATATCTAAGCTCCACACTACTTCAGCAATGACATCAGGCCCACCGCCCTAGCTAGCAAATGCCAAAGGGGGATCATCGTGCCTGAAAGCCCGTCATCATAAAGAGCCTCTGCCGAATCTCATAGCTCTGCAACAATAGCCGGCGACCAATGCGAGTAGCTCCGCCTTTCTAGAAAGCGCCTTGGCTCAGAAAACACCGACGCTCGCCCCCATCGTGACAGCTTTTGGCTGCAACGTTGTCATGGCCGCCGCAACGGTGACTCATGCATTGCATTGCATTGCATAGCTGGCTGGCTGGCTGGCTAAACGGTGCCCGTAGACTCGCCCGCTCGTGTAGATATGCACAGACTTGCGATATGCATAAGGCCCGCCGCTATCCAGATAGGTGCATTGGATCAGAGCCAACAGACATTGATGATCCTGAGCTCGCGCGGTCTCGCCTCATGAAAATTCTATTTATCAGCGCCAAGAACCGAGAAAGTGCTGACACTGAGCGCGCATTTCACACTCTCAAGAATATGAGTGGCAGAAGATAAGGGTTTTGACGCCAGACGCAGGACGGACAAATATTCCCTACAAGAGGGAAGAGAGCCCGCAAGTAGCTAGAGAAGCATCACCACAGAAGCCGAAACTATTCATCTTCGTTGACCCGGTCACGCAATTCCTTGCCCGGCTTGAAGTGCGGAACGAATTTGCCATCCAGACGTACCGATTCACCAGTCTTCGGGTTGCGCCCTACGCGGGGGGCGCGATAGTGCAGCGAAAAACTGCCGAAGCCGCGGATCTCGATGCGATCACCGGTCGCCAATGCTTGGGACATCTGCTCCAGCATCGTCTTGATCGCCAGCTCCACATCTTTCGAGGAAAGCAATCCCTGGTGGGTGACGATGCGTTCGATCAACTCCGACTTGGTCATGGTTTTCCCTTCTTTTTCAAGCGGCTAGATCACTAGATAGGAAGGTTTTAGCATGCTGATCAGCTTTTGAACAGCCTATAAAACAAGGTCTTAGCGCAAAAAAGCGCCGTGCCAGGCGCTGCTGAAGCTGCAAATCTTTCGACGGGAAAATGCAGGCACAAAAAAGGGCGACCGAAGTCGCCCTTTTTCAGAATTACCTGAACTTAGTTCTGGTTCATCTGCGCACGGATCAGATCACCGATGGTGGTCGGACCAGTGGTTTCAACTTCCTGCTTGGTACGCAGCTCTTTCATCGCGTCTTTTTCGTCTTCGACGTCTTTGGACTTGATGGAGAGGCTGATTACGCGGCTCTTACGGTCGATGCTGATGATCTTGGCTTCGACTTCGTCGCCTTCCTTCAGGACGTTACGCGCGTCTTCAACGCGGTCACGGCTGATTTCGGAGGCTTTCAGAGTCGCTTCGATATCGTTGCCCAGATCGATGATGGCGCCTTTGGCGTCAACTTCTTTCACGGTGCCACGAACGATAGTGCCCTTCTCGTTGAGCGAGGCGTAGTTGGAGAACGGATCGTCTTCCAGCTGCTTGATACCCAGGGAGATGCGCTCACGCTCCGGATCAACCGACAGGATGACGGTGTCAAGCTCGTCGCCCTTCTTGAAGCGACGTACGGCTTCTTCGCCGACTTCGTTCCAGGAGATGTCGGACAGGTGAACCAGACCGTCGATGCCGCCGTCCAGACCAATGAAGATACCGAAATCGGTGATCGACTTGATGGTGCCGGAGATCTTGTCGCCCTTGTTGAACTGACCGGAGAAATCTTCCCACGGGTTCGACTTGCACTGCTTGATACCCAGGGAGATACGACGACGCTCTTCATCGATGTCGAGAACCTGAACTTCCACTTCGTCGCCAACTTGAACGACTTTGGACGGGTGGATGTTCTTGTTGGTCCAATCCATCTCGGAGACGTGCACCAGACCTTCAACGCCCTCTTCCAGCTCAGCGAAGCAGCCGTAGTCGGTCAGGTTGGTGACGCGCGCAGTAACGCGGGTGCCTTCCGGGTAACGGGCTTTGATAGCAACCCATGGGTCTTCGCCCAGTTGCTTCAGACCCAGGGAAACGCGATTGCGCTCGCGATCGTATTTCAGAACCTTGACGTCGATCTCGTCGCCAACGTTGACGATTTCGGACGGATGCTTGATACGCTTCCAGGCCATGTCGGTGATGTGCAGCAGACCATCGACGCCGCCCAGGTCAACAAACGCACCGTAGTCGGTGAGGTTCTTGACGATACCTTTGACCTGCTGGCCTTCCTGCAGGGATTCCAGCAGAGCTTCGCGCTCGGCGCTGTTTTCCGCTTCCAGGACGCTGCGACGGGAAACGACAACGTTGTTGCGCTTCTGGTCCAGCTTGATGACCTTGAATTCCAGCTCTTTGCCTTCCAGGTGCGTGGTGTCGCGCACTGGACGGACGTCAACCAGAGAACCTGGCAGGAACGCACGGATGCCGTTAACGTCGACAGTGAAGCCGCCTTTAACCTTACCGTTGATAACGCCCTTGACCACTTCTTCAGCTGCGAAAGCCGCTTCCAGAACGATCCAGCACTCAGCGCGCTTGGCTTTTTCGCGGGACAGTTTGGTTTCGCCAAAGCCGTCTTCAACCGCGTCCAGCGCAACGTGCACTTCGTCGCCGACATTGATGGTCAGCTCGCCAGCATCGTTGTAGAACTGCTCAAGCGGGATCAGGCCTTCGGACTTCAGACCGGCGTGAACAGTGACCCAACCAGCCTGGTAGTCGATGTCGACAATGATCGCGGTGATGATCGCGCCAGCTTGGAGGTTGAGGGTCTTTAGGCTTTCTTCAAAGAGTTCTGCAAAGCTTTCGCTCATGTTGATTCCTGTTGATCAAGGGCAGTGAACCTGCCCAATCCACACTCCAGACAATGTGGGTTCGTTATGTAAAAAGAGGCCTGCAGGACGTTGACTGGTCTCCTGCACGCCTCCTTGTCGACCGCTTGAGTGCGGTCTTTTGCTACCCGGCGAGATCGCGATTGGCGACCTCGCTGAGAATTCTTTCCAGTACCTGCTCGATGCTGAGCTCGGTGGAATCCAGCTGAATGGCATCGACTGCCGGCTTCAGAGGAGCCACTGCACGTTGCATGTCGCGCTCGTCGCGCTCACGAATCTCGTCTAGCAGACTCGGCAGGCTAACACCATCGACCTTGCCTTTCAACTGAAGATAGCGGCGACGTGCGCGCTCCTCGGCACTGGCGGTCAGGAAAATCTTCAGCGGTGCCTGCGGGAATACCACTGTGCCCATGTCACGGCCATCGGCGACCAGACCCGGCATCTCGAGGAAGGCGCGCTGGCGCTGCAGCAGCGCCTCACGCACGGCGGGCAGCGCGGCAACCTGGGAAGCGCCCGCACCGACCTGCTCATTGCGAATCGCATCGGTGACTTCGTCGCCCTCGAGAATGATGCGCTGCGGCTTGCCATCCGCGGCAGCGATGAACTGCACGTCCAGATGGGCGGCCAGCGTCTTCAGCGCCTCCTCATTGGTCAGGTCCATGCCGTGGTTACGCGCAGCGAAGGCCAGCAGGCGGTACAGCGCACCGGAGTCCAACAGGTTCCAGCCGAGTTTCTGTGCCAGCAAGCCGGCAATCGTGCCCTTGCCAGAGCCACTCGGACCATCGATGGTGATTACGCTGGCAGTCATGCTTTGCCCTCTTCGGCGACGCGAATGCCCACCTGCTCGGCCAGACCGAGGAAGTTGGGGAAGGAAGTGGCCACGTTGGCGCAATCATGGATGCGGATCGGCGCACTGGCGCGCAGCGAGGCGACACTGAAGGACATGGCGATGCGGTGATCGCCGTGACTCCACACTTCACCACCGCCAATCGAGCCGCCCTCGATGATGATGCCATCCGGCGTCGGCTCGGCTTTCACGCCCAGCGCGATCAGGCCATCGGCCATCACCTGAATGCGATCGGACTCCTTGACCCGCAGCTCCTCGGCGCCACGCAGCACGGTGCGCCCTTCGGCGCAGGCGGCGGCGACGAACAGCACCGGAAACTCGTCGATGGCCAGCGGCACCAGGTCTTCCGGAATATCGATGCCTTTCAGCCTGGCCGCACGCACACGGATGTCGGCAACCGGCTCACCGCCGACTTCGCGCTGGTTTTCCAGGGTCAGATCGGCGCCCATCAACTTGAGGATGTCGATCACACCGGTACGGGTCGGGTTGATGCCGACATGCTCCAGCAGCAGTTCGGAGCCCTCGGCAATGCTCGCCGCCACCAGGAAGAACGCCGCCGAGGAAATGTCCGCGGGCACTTCGATGGCCGTGGCGCTGAGCTTGTGACCGGATTCGACGGTGGCGACGTTGCCGTCGACGCTGACCGGATAGCCGAAGCCGCGCAGCATGCGCTCGGTATGGTCGCGGGTCGGCGCCGGTTCGGTGACCGAGGTTTCACCGGCGGCATACAGGCCGGCGAGCAGCAGGCAGGATTTGACCTGCGCGCTGGCCATCGGCATCTCGTAGCTCATGCCGGTCAGGCGCTGACCACCGCGAATGGTCAGCGGTGGGCGACCTTCAGGACCGGTCTCGATCACCGCGCCCATCTCGCGCAGCGGCTTGGCCACGCGGTTCATCGGACGCTTGGACAGCGAGGCGTCGCCGGTCAGCACGGTGTCGAACGGCTGTGCGGCCAACAGGCCGGAGAGCAGGCGCATGGACGTGCCGGAGTTGCCCAGGTAGAGCGGGCCGGGCGGCGCCTTGAGGCCGCGCAGGCCGACGCCGTGGATGGTCACGCGCCCGTGGTGCGGGCCCTCGATGACCACGCCCATGTCGCGGAATGCCTGCAGGGTCGCCAGGGCGTCCTCGCCTTCGAGAAACCCCTCGACCTCGGTCGTGCCTTCGGCCAGCGAGCCGAGCATGATCGAGCGGTGCGAAATGGATTTGTCGCCGGGCACGCGGATGCGGCCCGACAGGGAACCACCGGGGTTGGCGAGGTAAATCAGGTCGTTCGAATGCATGGCGTCCACATAGGCCCTGCGGGCCAGGATTTTACTGAAATGCTCACGGGCGAAGCGGGCGCGGGTGAAGACGCCCAGCAACTGATGCCCATCCCCTGCGTCGACCGCGCCGCGCAGGGCGTCGAGGTCGTCGCGAAATGCGTCGAGGGTACGCAACACCGCCTCGCGATTGGCGAGGAAGATGTCGTGCCACATCACCGGATCACTGCCGGCAATCCGCGTGAAATCGCGAAAGCCGCCGGCGGCATAACGGAATATTTCCAGATTCTCGCTGCGCTTGGCCAGCGAGTCGACCAGGGTAAAGGCCAGCAGATGCGGCAGGTGGCTGGTCGCGGCAAGCACCTGATCGTGGTGCTGCACGTCCATGTGCTCGACATCTGCACCGAGCTCGCGCCACAGACCGTCGACCAGCGCCAGCGCGGCGCTATCGGTCGACTCCAGCGGCGTGAGAATCACCTTGTGCCTACGGAACAGGCTGGCGTTCGATGCCTCTACCCCACTCTGCTCGGACCCCGCAATCGGGTGCCCCGGCACGAAGCGTGCGCTGTCGCCACCGAAGGCCAGGCGCGCAGCACGCACCACATTGCCTTTGGCGCTGCCCACGTCGGTGAGTACCGCAGCGCCCAGATCCAACTTCGCCAGCTGCGCCAGCAGCTTCTCCATGGCCAGGATAGGCACGGCCAGCTGGATCACCGTGGCGCCCTGACAGGCGGCCGCCAGGTCGGTTTCGCAGCGATCGACCACGCCCAGCTCGACCGCCACCCGCCGCGACTCGGCATCGAGATCGACCCCGACCACTTCGCGAAACAGGCCTTTTTCGCGCATGCCCTTGGCGAACGAGCCACCGATCAGCCCCAGACCGACCACGACCAGACGTTCGAGCCGAGCACTCGCGTGTGCAGTCGGCAGCAGCTCAGACACGCGCCAGCACCTGGCTCAGCGTGTCGAGGAAGCGAGCATTCTCGGCTTCGGTGCCAATGGAGATGCGCAGGAAGTTCGGCATCCCATAGCCGGCCACCGGACGCACGATGACGCCAGCCTGCAGCAGCGCCTGATTGATCGGCGCGGCATCGCGGGCGAAATCCACGGCGATGAAATTGCCCTTGCTGGGAATCCAGCTCAGACCGAGCTGGCGCAAGCCCCGCTCCAGCTGCAGCATGCCGGCGTCATTGACCCGACGACCGGCAGCCAGATAGTCGACATCGTCCAGCGCCGCGCCTGCGGCAGCAAGCGCCAGGTTGTTGACGTTGAATGGTGCGCGCACGCGATTGAGCACGTCGGCCACTTGCGCCGAAGACAGCGCGTAGCCAACCCGCAGCGACGCCAGGCCATAAGCCTTGGAGAATGTCCGCGAGACCAGCAGATTGGGGTAACGCGCCAGGTAGTCGAGACCATCCGGCAGCTCGTCGCCTTCGGCGTATTCGATGTAGGCCTCGTCCAGCACCACCAGCACGCCCTGCGGCACGCGCGAAAGGAAACGCTCCAGCGCATCGGGGCCGAACCAGGTGCCGGTCGGGTTGTTCGGGTTGGCGATGAACACCACGCGGGTGTTGGCATCGATGGCCGCGAGCATGGCTTCCAGGTCGTGGCCGTGCCCCTTGGCCGGCACCACCTTGCCCTGCGCACCGACTGCCTGGGTGGCGATCGGGTACACGGCAAACGCGTACTGGCTGAACACCGCATTCAACCCCGGCGCCAGCCAGGCGCGCGCGACCAGATCAAGAATGTCGTTGGAGCCGTTGCCGAGGGTCACCTGGGCCACCGCCACACCACAGCGCGCCGCGAGCTTCGATTTGAGCTCGAAGCCGTTGCCGTCCGGGTAGCGGGTCAGCTCGGCCAGTTGGGCACGGATCGCCTCGAGCGCCTTCGGCGATGGGCCGAGCGGATTCTCGTTGCTCGCCAGCTTGACGATGCCGGCCGGGTCGAGATTCAGCTCGCGAGCCAGCTCATCGACCGGCTTACCCGGCACATAGGGCGAAAGTTTCTGCACGCCCGGCACTGCCAGGGCGAGGAAGTCGCAACTCATGGACGCTCCTCAGGGAATGGCCCGGGTTCAGAGAACCGCTTTCGGGTAGGAACCCAGCACCTTCAGCGCCACGGCTTCCTGATTGATCTTTTCCAGCACGTCCTTGATCAGCGGGTCCTTGTGGTGGCCGACGAAGTCGATGAAGAACACGTAGGTCCACTTGCCGCTGCGCGAGGGGCGCGTTTCGATGCGGGTCAGGTCGATGCCGTTGGTGTGGAACGGCACGAGCAACTCGTGCAGCGCCCCCGGTTTGTTGCGCATGGATACGATGACCGAGGTCTTGTCGTCGCCGGTCGGCGGGACTTCCTGGCTGCCGATGATGAGGAAGCGCGTGGAGTTGTCCGGACGATCCTCGATCTTCTCCGCCAGCTTGCTCAGGCCGTACAGGCTCGCTGCCATGTCGCCGGCGATGGCCGCCGAACTCCACTCGCTCTTCACTCGCTTGGCCGCTTCCGCGTTGCTGGAAACCGCCACGCGCTCGACGTTCGGGTAGTGCGCGTCCAGCCACTTGCGGCACTGGGCCAGCGACTGGGCGTGGGAATAAATGCGGGTGATCTTGTCGGTCTTGGTGGTTTCACCGACCAGCAGGTGGTGGTGGATGCGCAGCTCCACTTCACCACAGATGACCATGTCGTGCTCGAGGAAGCTGTCGAGGGTATGGTTGACCGCACCCTCGGTGGAGTTTTCCACCGGCACCACGCCGAAGTTGACCGCACCGGCGGCCACTTCGCGGAACACTTCGTCAATCGCCGCCATTGGCTGGCTGATCACCGCGTGGCCGAAATGCTTGAGCGCCGCGGCCTGGGAGAACGTGCCTTCCGGGCCAAGGTAGGCGATCTTCAGCGGCTGCTCGAGCGCCAGGCAGGAGGACATGATCTCGCGGAACAGCCGCGCCATTTCCTCGTTGTCCAGCGGCCCCTTGTTCAGCTCCATGATGTGCTTGAGCACCCAGGCTTCACGCTCGGGACGGTAGAACACAGGGGCTTCGCCGGCCGGCAGGGACTGCATCTTCACCCGCGCCACTTCCTGAGCGCAGCGCGCGCGCTCGCTGATCAGCTCGAGGACTTTTTCGTCGAGGCTGTCGATGCGTACCCGCAGCGCCTTGAGCTGATCGGCGTCACTCATCAGGCGTGCTCCTTCTCGAACTCCGCCATGTAGGCCACCAGGGCTTCCACCGCATCCAGCCCGGTGGCGTTGTAGATGGAGGCACGCATGCCGCCCACCGAACGGTGGCCCTTGAGGTTGAGCAGGTCGCGCGCTTCGGCGCCAGCCAGGAAGGCCTTGTCCAGCTTCTCGTCGGCCAGGCGGAACGGTACGTTCATCCAGGAACGGGCGTTGTGGGCGATCGGGTTGCTGTAGAAGTCGCTGGCGTCGATGGCCTTGTACAGCAGGTCCTTCTTCGCCTTGTTGCGCTGTTCAATCGCCGAAACGCCACCCTGCTCCTTGAGCCACTCGAAGACCAGGCCCGAGAGGTACCAGGAATAAGTGGCCGGGGTGTTGTACATGGAGCCGTTATCGGCGGCGACCTTGTAGTTGAGCATGGTCGGGCAGGAACTGCGGGCACGGCCGAGCAGGTCTTCACGAATGATGGTGACCACCAGCCCGCTGGGGCCGATGTTCTTCTGCGCGCCGGCGTAGATCACGCCGAACTTGGAGACATCGACTTCGCGCGACAGGATGTCCGAGGACATGTCCACCACCAGCGGGGTATCGCCAACGCTGGGAATCCAGTCGAACTGCAGGCCACCGATGGTTTCGTTGCTGGCGTAGTGCACGTAGGCCGCGTCTTTCGACAGCTGCCAGTCGTTCTGCCCGGGAATGGCGAAGTAGTCGTAACCCTTGGCGCTGGCGGCGACATTGACGTTGCCGTAGCGGCTGGCTTCCTCGATGGCCTTTTTCGACCAGATGCCGGTGTCGACGTAATCGGCGACGCCGTCTTCCGGCAGCAGGTTGAGAGCGATCTCGGCGAACTGCTGACTGGCCCCCCCCTGCAGGAACAGCACCTTGTAGTCCGACGGGATGGCCATCAGGTCGCGCAGATCCTGCTCGGCCTTCTCGGCAATCGCCACATACTCGTCGCTGCGGTGGCTCATTTCCATCACGGAAAGGCCACGGCCCTGCCAGTCGAGCATTTCGGCCTGCGCGCGCTCCAGCACGGCAGTGGGAAGCGCGGCCGGGCCAGCGCAGAAGTTATGGGCTCGCTTGCTCACGTCAGTCTCACTCTTCGCTATCTGGGGCGTCCGCCGGGGTCTCGTCGCCCGCTTCCGCCACCACGTCGTTCTGGTCCACGTCGCCTTCCAGCGCCACGTCGTCGAGTTCGTCCTCGTCCGGCACGGATGGCTCCTGCACACGCTCCAGGCCGACCAAGGTCTCGTCGCTGGCCAGCTTGATCAGGGTCACGCCCTGGGTGTTGCGGCCGGAACTGGAGACTTCGTCGACACGGGTACGCACCAGGGTGCCCTGGTCGGAGATGAGCATGATCTCTTCACCGTCCTGCACCTGGATGGCACCGATCAGCTTGCCGTTGCGCTCCTTGGTGATCATGCCGATCACGCCCTGGCCACCACGGCCGCGACGCGGGAACTTGCTCAGCGCGGTGCGTTTGCCGAAGCCACGCTCGGAAGCGGTGAGGATCTGCGCGCCGGATTCCGGAATCAGCATGGAAATCAGCTGCTGCTCCTTGCCGATGCGCATGCCGCGGATACCGCGGGCGCCACGGCCCATCACCCGCACGACGCTCTCGGCGAAGCGGATGACCTTGCCGGAATCGGAGAACAGCATGACTTCCTTGGCGCCGTCGGTGATGGCGGCGGCGATCAGGGTGTCACCCTCTTTCAGTTTCAAGGCGATCAGGCCGCTGGAGCGCGGGCGACTGAACTGCGACAGCGGCGTCTTCTTGACCGTGCCCAAGGCAGTAGCCATGAAGATGTAAGCACCGGTCGGCTCGGCCACCAGCTCGGCGGTTTCACCCTCGACTTCCTCGACTTCGGCGGTCTCGGCGGCTTCTTCCACCTCGACCACTTCGCCCTCGATCACGCCGTCCTCGGCATCATCCAGGTCCTCGTCGGCACTCGGGTTCTGCTGTTGCAGGGCTTCCAGGTCGATCTGCAGCATCGCGGTGATGCGTTCGCCCTCATCCAGCGGCAGCAGGTTGACCAGCGGACGGCCACGCGCGGCACGCGAGGCTTCCGGGATTTCGAAGGTGCGCAGCCAGTAGACCTTGCCCTTGCTGGAGAACAGCAAGAGCGTGGCGTGACTGTTGGCGACCAGCAGGTGTTCGACGTAGTCCTCGTCCTTCACCCCGGTAGCGGACTTGCCCTTGCCGCCGCGACGCTGCGCCTGGTAGGCATGCAGCGGCTGCGACTTGGCATAGCCACCGTGGGAAATGGTCACCACACGCTCTTCTTCGGTGATCAGGTCAGCGATGGTCAGGTCGGTCTGCGACGCCATGATCTCGGTGCGGCGGGCATCGCCGAACTCGGCCTTGACCTTCTCCAGCTCCTCGCGGATGACTTCCATCAGGCGCGTGGCGCTGGTCAGGATGCGGATCAGCTCGCCGATCTGGGTCAGGATCTCCTGGTACTCGGCCAGCAGCTTCTCGTGCTCCAGACCGGTCAGGCGGTGCAGGCGCAGCTCGAGGATGGCTTGAGCCTGCTCGGGCGACAGGTAGTACTTGCCTTCGCGCAGACCGTACTGCGGATCGAGATCGTCGGGGCGGCAGGAGTCGGCACCGGCGCGCTCGACCATGGCTTCCACAGCGCTGGACTCCCAGGCGGCGGCGATCAGGCGCTCCTTGGCCTCGGCCGGGGTCGGCGAGGTCTTGATCAGCTCGATCACCGGGTCGATGTTCGACAGGGCGACGGCCTGGCCTTCAAGGATATGGCCACGCTCGCGCGCCTTGCGCAGCTCGTAGACGGTCCGACGGGTCACCACTTCACGGCGGTGACGGACGAACACCTCGAGCATGTCCTTGAGGTTCATGGTCTTCGGCTGGCCGTCGACCAGGGCCACGACGTTGATACCGAACACGCTCTGCATCTGGGTCTGGGCGTAGAGGTTGTTGAGCACGACCTCGCCCACTTCGCCACGACGCAGTTCGATGACCACGCGCATGCCGTCCTTGTCGGACTCGTCGCGCAGCTCGGTAATGCCTTCGAGCTTCTTCTCTTTGACCAGCTCGGCGATCTTCTCGATCAGGCGGGCCTTGTTCAGCTGGTACGGCAGCTCGGTGACGATGATCTGCTGGCGGCTGCCAGACTTGTCCATGTCCTCGATCTCGGCACGGGCGCGCATATAGATGCGGCCACGCCCGGTGCGGTACGCCTCGATGATGCCGGCGCGACCGTTGATGATGCCTGCGGTCGGGAAGTCCGGACCGGGGATGTACTGCATCAGCTCGTCGACAGTCAGCTCGGCGTTGTCGATCAGCGCCAGGCAGCCGTCGATCACTTCGCGCAGGTTGTGCGGCGGGATGTTGGTCGCCATGCCCACGGCGATACCGGACGAACCGTTGACCAGCAGGTTGGGGATCTTGGTCGGCATGACTGCCGGGATCTGCTCGGTGCCGTCGTAGTTGGGCACCCAGTCGACGGTTTCCTTGTCCAGATCAGCGAGCAGCTCATGGGCGAGCTTGGCCATGCGCACTTCGGTGTATCGCATGGCTGCGGCGTTGTCGCCGTCCACCGAACCAAAGTTGCCCTGACCGTCGACCAGCATGTAGCGCAGGGAGAAAGGCTGAGCCATACGCACGATGGTGTCGTAGACCGCAGTGTCACCATGCGGGTGGTACTTACCGATCACGTCACCGACCACACGGGCGGACTTCTTGTACGCCTTGTTCCAGTCGTTGCCCAGTTCGCTCATCGCGAACAGCACACGACGGTGCACAGGCTTCAGACCGTCGCGCGCATCCGGCAGGGCGCGACCGACGATCACGCTCATCGCGTAGTCGAGGTAGGACTGTTTCAGCTCGTCTTCGATATTGACCGGGAGGATTTCTTTGGCCAGTTCGCCCATGAGAAGCCTGGTTCCTTTTTCTGGTGAAACCCCGTCACACCCATCCTGGGCGGGACCGGAGTCCGCCGTGGCCGCCAGTGACAGCAGCGACTCACAGCAAATCAACGAGTTAAGCTAACAATTCGCGCTATTTGGGCGACCTCCACGAGGTCGCCTGAGAACTGCCGGAGCTTACCACAGTCACTGCCTCAGACCTACCCCGCCAGCCACGCCGGCCAGCGACTCAGTGCAGGCGCTTGCGGCACATCAGCTGGGCCATTTTTGCCGCATCCGGACGCTCGACCACACCCTTTTCGGTGACGATCGCATCGATCAGGTCGGCCGGGGTGACATCGAACACCGGATTGCACGCCTCGACGTCCGCCGCCAGGCGCTGCCCGCCGACCTCCAACAGCTCGCTGCCAGCACGCTCCTCGATGGGAATGTCGTCGCCGCTCTCCAGGGCCATGTCGATGGTCGAGCTGGGCGCCACGACCATGAAGCGCACGCCGTGGTGCATGGCACAGACGGCCAGCTGGTAGGTGCCGATCTTGTTGGCCACATCGCCATTGGCGGTGATGCGATCAGCACCGACGATGACCCAGGTGATGCCGCGGGTCTTCATCAGATGGGCAGCGGCGGAGTCGGCATTCACCGTCACCGGCACGCCCTCGCCCGCCAGCTCCCAGGCCGTCAGGCGCGAGCCCTGCAGCCACGGACGGGTTTCGTCGGCGTAGACGCGCTCAACCAGGCCATCAAGATGCGCGGCGCGGATCACCCCCAGCGCCGTGCCGAAACCGCCGGTCGCCAGCGCACCGGTGTTGCAGTGGGTTAGCAGGTTCTGCGGATTGCCCTGGTGCTTGCGGATCAGCTCCATGCCCAGCTGGGCCATGGTCAGGTTGGCCTCGCGATCACTCTGATGGATGCCGACGGCTTCGGCTTCAAGCACCGCCAGCGGATCATCACCAACCTTCAGCCGCTGCAGGCGCTCACGCATGCGCTCCAGCGCCCAGAACAGGTTGACCGCCGTAGGCCGCGACTCCATGAGCACGGTGAAATCGTCTTCCAGCGACACGCGCCAGTCGGGATCGCCCTCGACCAGGCGCGCCTTCACACCCAATACCAGACCGTAGGCGGCAGCGATGCCGATGGCCGGCGCGCCGCGCACCACCATGCTGCGAATTGCCTCGGCGACATCCGCTGCAGAGTCATAAGCCAGCCAGGTTTCCTCGCGCGGCAGCACGCGCTGATCGAGCAGGTACAACGTGCCATCTCGCCATTCAATGGCTTTAACCTTCTCAGCCGCCAGCAATTGCTCGCGCATGGCACACCCCACCTGCAGAAACGAAAAGCCGCGGATTATAGCGAGCCGCGCCCGGTATGGCTCAGTTATACTGCCGCCACATCTTATTTACCTCGGAATCACGCCATGCCCGACCATCGCGCGCCGCTCGACCTATTGCTCCTGCCAACCTGGCTGGTGCCGGTCGAGCCTGCCGGGGTGGTGTTACGCGAGCATGGCATCGGCATCCGCGACGGCCGCATCGCCCTGATCGCACCGCGCGCCGAAGCCCTGCGCCACCCCGCCAGCGAAGTGCGCGAACTGCCCGGCCACCTGCTCAGCCCCGGCCTGATCAACGCCCACGGCCACGCGGCGATGACCCTGTTCCGCGGCCTGGCCGACGACTTGCCGCTGATGAGCTGGCTGCAGGAGCACATCTGGCCGGCCGAGGCGAAATGGGTCGATGAGGAATTCGTCCGCGACGGCACCGAGCTGGCCATCGCCGAGCAGCTCAAGGGCGGCATCACCAGCTTCTCCGACATGTACTTCTTCCCGGAGATCGCCTGCGAGCTGATCCACAAGAGCGGCATTCGCGCCCAGGTGACCATTCCCGTCCTAGACTTCCCCACGCCCGGCGCGCGCGACGCCGACGAGGCGCTGCGCAAGGGCCTCAAGCTGTTCGACGAGCTCAAGCTGCACCCGCGGATCAAAGTGGCGTTCGGCCCGCACGCACCCTACTCGGTCAGCGACGACAAGCTGGAAAACGTGCGCATGCTCGCCGAAGAGCTGGATGCCGGCATTCACATGCACGTCCACGAAAGTGCCTTCGAAGTGCAGCAGAGCCTCGAGCTGCACGGCGTACGCCCAATGCAGCGCCTGGCCAATCTCGGCCTGCTCGGCCCGCGCTTCCAGGCCGTGCACATGACCCAGATCAGCGATGAAGACATCGCCCTGCTGGTAGAAAGCAACAGCAGCGTGATCCATTGCCCCGAGTCCAACCTCAAGCTCGCCAGCGGCTTCTGCCCGGTGGAGAAGCTCTGGCAGGCCGGGGTCAACGTGGCCATTGGCACCGACGGCGCGGCCAGCAACAACGACCTCGACCTGCTCGGCGAAACCCGCACCGCCGCCCTGCTGGCCAAGGCCGTGGCCGGCAGCGCCACCGCCCTCAATGCCCACAGCGCGCTGCGCATGGCCACGCTCAACGGCGCTCGCGCCCTGGGCCTGGACGAACAGACCGGCTCGCTGGAGCTGGGCAAACTGGCTGACATGGTCGCTTTCGACCTCTCCGGCCTGGCCCAGCAACCGATCTACGACCCGGTCTCGCAACTGATCTACGCCGGCAGCCGCAGCTGCGTGCAGCACCTCTGGGTCGGCGGCAAGCAACTGCTCGACCAAGGCTGCCTGACGCGCCTGGACGAAGAACACATCATCGCCAACGCCCGCGCCTGGGGCGCCCGCATTGCCGACAAGAATTCGCTTTGAAGGAAAACAGCATGAGCAACGTCGACCACGCCGAAATCGCCAAGTTCGAGGCCCTCGCCCACCGCTGGTGGGACCGCGAGAGCGAGTTCAAGCCGCTGCACGACATCAACCCGCTGCGCGTCAACTGGATCGACGAGCGCGTCGGCCTGGCCGGCAAGAAGGTCCTCGACGTCGGCTGCGGCGGCGGCATCCTCAGTGAAGCCATGGCGCAGCGCGGCGCCAGCGTGACCGGCATCGACATGGGCGAGGCGCCGCTGGCCGTTGCCCAGCTGCACCAGCTGGAATCCGGGGTGAACGTCGAGTACCGGCAGATCACCGCCGAGGCCCTAGCCGAGGAAATGCCCGGTCAGTTCGACGTGGTCACCTGCCTGGAAATGCTCGAGCACGTGCCCGATCCGTCCTCGGTGATCCGCGCCTGCTACCGCATGGTCAAGCCCGGCGGCCAGGTGTTCTTCTCCACCATCAACCGCAATCCCAAGGCCTACCTGTTCGCCGTGGTCGGCGCTGAATACCTGCTGCGCCTGCTGCCGCGCGGCACCCACGACTTCAAGAAATTCATCCGCCCCTCCGAACTGGGCGCCTGGAGCCGCAACGCCGGCCTGCAGGTCAAGGACATCATCGGCCTGACCTACAACCCGATCACCAAGCACTACAAGCTGGCCGCGGACGTCGACGTCAACTACATGATCCAGACCCTGCGCGAGGAGTGAAGCGCATGCGTTTGCGAGCGGTAATCTTCGACATGGACGGCACCCTGCTCGACACGGCGCCGGATTTCATCGCCGTGTGCCAGGCGATGCTGCAACAACGTGGCCTGCCGGCCATCGACGACAAGCTGATCCGCGACCAGGTGTCCGGCGGCGCCCGCGCCATGGTTGCGGCGACCTTCGCCATGCAGCCACAGGACGACGGCTTCGAGCTGCTGCGCGCCGAGTTCCTGGAGCGCTACCAAGCGCACTGCGCGGTCCTCAGCCAGCCGTTCGACGGCATGCTGCAGCTGATCGCCGACATCGAGCAAGCCAAGCTGATCTGGGGCGTGGCAACCAATAAGCCGGTGCGCTTCGCCGAACCGATCATGCAGCAGCTCGGCCTGGCCGAGCGCTCGGCGGTACTGGTCTGCCCGGATCACGTCAGCCGCAGCAAGCCCGACCCGGAGATGCTCCTGCTAGCCTGCACCAAGATCGGCGTAGCACCGGGCGAAGTCCTGTTCGTTGGCGACGACCTGCGCGACATCGAGTCCGGCCGCGCCGCCGGCTGCAAGACCGCCGCGGTCACCTACGGCTACATCCACCCCGACGACAACCCGCGCAACTGGGGCGCCGACGTGGTGGTGGATCATCCACTGGAGCTGCGCACGGTCCTCGATCGCGCCCTGTGCAGCTGCTGACGCACCAGCACCCGATACCTGGCCAACTCAGCGGCCATCCGTTTTATTGACGCTCGCAGCCAAGGCCTGCAGCGCTGCAAGGAGTTTTCCATGTTCGACTACCAAGCCCGCCCCGACCTGCTGCAAGGCCGTGTGATTCTGGTGACCGGTGCCGGCCGCGGCATCGGTGCCGCCGCCGCCAAGGCCTTCGCCGCCCATGGCGCTACCGTGCTGCTGCTGGGCAAGACCGAAGCCAACCTCAGCGCGGTCTACGACGAGATCGAAGCAGCCGGGCATCCGCAGGCCGCGGTCATTCCGTTCAATCTGGAAACCGCCTTGCCGCACCAGTACGACGAACTGGCGGCGATGCTGGAAAGCGAGTTCGGCCATGTCGACGGCGTGCTGCACAACGCCGCCATCGTCGGCCCGCGCACGCCGCTGGAGCAGCTCTCCGGCGACAACTTCATGCGGGTCATGCAGATCAACGTCAACGCCATGTTCATGCTCACCAGCACCCTGCTGCCCCTGCTCAAACTCTCCGAAGACGCCTCGGTGGTCTTTACCTCCAGCAGTGTCGGTCGCAAGGGGCGCGCCTACTGGGGCGCCTACGGCGTATCCAAGTTCGCCACCGAAGGCCTGATGCAGACGCTGGCCGACGAAGTCGACGGCATCAGCAACGTACGCTCCAACAGCATCAATCCAGGCGCCACGCGCACCTCCATGCGCGCCATGGCCTATCCCGGCGAGAACCCGCAGAACAACCCGGAGCCGGAGGCGATCATGCCGGCCTACCTGTACCTGATGGGCCCTGACAGCAAGGGCGTCAACGGCCAAGCCTTCGACGCCCAGTAAGGTCTGTCAGCGATTCGCCGGTTTTCCGGCGAGTCGACCCGACGGGCGGCATCAGATTGCCATCAGCGCGCCAACTAACCGGCAAGGCGTTGCCACCAAAGCCCGAAAAAACGCCACAAGCAGCTGATATGAAAGGCTTTTAATTAGTTGGCACGAAACTCGCTCAACCACCTTCGTCAAAGCGCACCAGCGCCAGAGGTTGAGCACCATGGTCCCGAAGAATCAGTCCAACACCATCGATTTCGATGCAGCCAAGCTGCAACGTCTTGGCTACGCCAGCCGTGCCCAGCAAACGCTGAAGCCGGTCAGCCTGGTCCAGCTGCGTCAGCAACTGAGCCTGCAACTGCAGACGTCGCTCGAGGTCGATCGCATCCTCGGCCTGTTCTTCAAGGAAGTGCAGCGCCTGGTGCCGCTGAACAACCTGAGCTACCAGCTGATCGGTGGCGACCTGCGCCTGGACCTCGGCGAGCGCGCCAACCATTCGGCGGGCTACCGCCTGAGCCACGAAGGTGAGTACCTCGGCGAGCTGATCTTTCGTCGCAACCAGCGTTTCAGCGAAGACGAACTCGGCCAACTGGAGTCGCTGCTCGGCAGTCTGCTGTTCCCGCTGCGTAATGCCCTGCTCTACCGCGCTGCCCTGCAGACCGCCCTGCGCGATCCGCTGACCGACACCGGCAACCGCATCGCCATGAACCAGGCCCTGCAGCGCGAAGTCGACCTGGCCAAGCGCAACCTGCAGCCGTTGTCGGTGCTGATGCTCGACATCGACCACTTCAAGCGCATCAACGACACCCACGGCCACGTCACCGGCGACGAAGTGCTCAAGGCCGTGGCCAACGCGCTGAAGAAAAGCCTGCGCAACATCGACATGGTGTTCCGCTACGGCGGTGAAGAGTTCATGGTGCTGCTCTCCAACACCAACCGCGAAGCCGCGAGCATGGTTGGCGAGCGCCTGCGCATGGCCGTTCTGGAGCTGCAGTACCTGATCGAAGGCCGCGCCGTCGACCTGTCGATCAGCCTCGGCTGCGCCACCCTGCTCGCCGGCGAGTCGGTGGACAGCCTGCAACGCCGCGCCGACAGCGCCCTCTACGTATCCAAGCGCGAAGGCCGCAACCGTCTGTCCATGGCTGGCTGATGGTCGCGCCATAAAAAAGGGGCTCTTTCGAGCCCCTTTTTCGTTTCTGCGGATCAGCGCTTGCGGCCAAACCCCGGACGCTGGCCATCGCCACCTGCCGGACGCTTGCCCGTCGACTTGCCCGGACGCTCGGCGATACCGACAGCCGGACGCGGCTTGCGTGCCGGGCGATCGGCCAGCTCCACTGCCGGGCGCGGCGCGCGCTTCTTGCCACCTTCGGCCGGGCGCTCGCCCGCCGGACGGCCACGACCACTTTCGCGGCGCTCGGCCGGATCGCGACGCCCATCACGCGGGGCGCGCTCGGTGGAGTCCTTGCGCGGACCCCGTTGCGGACGCTCGGCGGAATCCTGACGCGGGCTGCGCTGCGGGCGCTCGCCGCCCTCGGCACGCGGCGCACGACTCGGACGCGGCGCTTCGCCCGCCTCGCCGACCGGACGCAACACGCGCTTGGGGCGCTCGCCCTTGCCCAGCGGCTTGGCCGACTTGCGCTGCAGGCGATCGAGCTTGTCGCGCAGTTTGTCCTTCATTGCCGGCAGGGCGACCGGCTTGAGGCCGACCTCTTCGCTGAGGATGTCGACTTCGCGCTGGCCCATTTCACGCCAGCGCCCCATCGGCAGGTCGGAGGTCATGAACACCGGGCCGAAACGCACGCGTTTCAGGCGGCTGACCACCAGGCCCTGGGATTCCCACAGGCGACGCACTTCGCGGTTGCGGCCTTCCATCACCACGCAGTGGTACCAGTGGTTGAAGCCTTCGCCGCCGGGCGCTTCCTTGATATCGGTGAACTTGGCCGGGCCGTCTTCAAGCATCACGCCGGCCTTGAGCTGTTCGATCATTTCTTCGGTGACTTCGCCGCGCACACGCACCGCGTACTCGCGGTCCATCTCGTAGGACGGGTGCATCAGGCGGTTAGCCAGTTCACCGTCGGTGGTGAACAGCAGCAGGCCAGTGGTGTTGATGTCGAGGCGGCCGATGTTGATCCAGCGCCCTTCCTTCGGCCGCGGCAGGCGGTCGAAGATGGTCGGCCGGCCATCCGGGTCGTCACGGGTGCAGATCTCACCCTCGGGCTTGTTGTAGATCAGCACGCGGCGGACGTTTTCCGCCAGCTCTTCGCGCTTGAGCAGACGCCCGTCGACGCTGATCGCGTCGTGCAGGTCGACCCGTGCACCGAGGGTGGCGACGGCGCCGTTGACCTTTACGCGGCCCTGGCTGATCCACTGTTCGATATCGCGACGCGAGGCCTGCCCCATACGGGCGAGGACTTTCTGCAGCTTTTCGCCGCTTGGCGGAATCGTTTCGCTGTCGACTTCTGACTCATTCATGCTCGGCACCTCCCGGTGTGTCTATTGATGAGCGGCGTCAGGCCCGGAACGTACCGGCCCACGCCAAAAGGGTCGCGCATCATACGCGGATCGCCTGACCCACGCACGTAAACAGGTTCTTAGCCTAGCGTGATTTACGCCGCCCGGTGGCCTGCAGTGCCAACAGGCGCAGATCCGCCTCGGCCAGCAGGACACGCCGCTCGTCCTTGCCAAGCTTCTTCCAGGCCTTTATCTCGCGCTTGCTACGCCCGCAACCGACACAGATGTCATCACTGAAGCGGCACACCTTGATGCACGGATCCTTCTCGCTCATGGCAGATCAACTCCTGGCGAGTGACGGCTCAGTGGCGGTCGAATTCGGCATCCGTGTCCGGGGCTTCCATCGCCTCGGCTTCGTCTTCCGGCTCGGGCAGGTCGTCGAAGTCGGTCTTCAGGCCCTGCTCCATGGAATCGAGTTCGGCCAGCAGACTGCGGAAGCTGGTTTCGTCACGCGCCTCGCCAGGCTCACCCGGCTCGCCCTGGGCATCGGCCAACGCCTGCAGGTGCGCCGGCACCGGGGCATCGTCTTCCAGGGCCAGCACCGGCTCCGGTTCCAGCTCGCGCAGTGCAGCCAGGGTCGGCAGCTCGTCGAGGTTCTTCAGGTTGAAATGGTCGAGGAACTGGCGGGTGGTGGCGAACATCGCCGGCTTGCCCGGTACGTCGCGGTAACCGACCACGCGAATCCACTCGCGCTCCATCAGCGTCTTGACGATCTGGCTGTTGACCGCCACGCCGCGGATGTCCTCGATCTCGCCACGGGTGATCGGCTGGCGGTAGGCGATCAGCGCCAGGGTTTCCAGCATCGCCCGCGAATAGCGTTGCGGGCGCTCTTCCCACAGGCGCCCGACCCACGGCGCGAAGCGCTCGCGGACCTGCAGGCGGTAGCCGGACGCCACCTCCTTCAGCTCGAAGGCGCGCCCCTCGCAGGACGCAGCGAGAATGCTCAGGGCATCGCGGATGCGCGCCAGCTCGGGCCGCTCGTTTTCCTCGAACAGCTCGCTGATGCGCTCCAGCGACTGCGGCTTGCCGGAGGCCAGGAGGAAGGCTTCGAGCAGAGGGGCCAGGTCTTTCGGGTCGTTCAGGTTCATTTATTCCGCTCGCGCACGCACGTGGATCGGGGCGAACGCCTCGTTCTGCACCAGCTCCACCAGGGATTCCTTGATCAACTCCAGCACGGCCATGAACGTCACCACCACACCCAAACGCCCTTCGCTGGCGCTGAACAGCTCGACGAACGGCACGAAGGCGCCGCCCTTGAGGCGCTCCAGCACCTCGCTCATGCGTTCGCGGGTGGACAACGCCTCGCGCGTCACCTGGTGGCTCTCGAACATGTCGGCGCGGCGCAGCACTTCGGCCATCGACAGCAACAGTTCTTCCAGGCTGACATCCGGCAGCAGCTTGCGCGCCCGTGCCTCCGGGGCATCGAGCTTGGGCACGGTGAGGTCACGACCGACCCGCGGCAGGATATCCAGGCCTGCGGCCGCTGCCTTGTAACGCTCGTACTCCTGCAGGCGGCGGATCAGCTCGGCGCGCGGGTCACCCTCTTCCTCCTCGGCATCAGCCGAGCGCGGCAGGAGCATGCGCGACTTGATCTCGGCGAGCATCGCCGCCATCACCAGATACTCGGCGGCCAGCTCCAGGCGCACCGACTTCATCAGCTCGACGTAGCCCATGTACTGCTTGGTGATTTCCGCCACCGGGATGTCGAGGATGTCGATGTTCTGCTTGCGAATCAGGTAGAGCAGCAGGTCCAGCGGACCCTCGAAGGCCTCGAGGAAAACCTCCAGCGCGTCCGGCGGGATGTACAGATCGAGCGGCAGCTCGGTGACTGCCTGGCCGTAGACCAGGGCGAAGGGCAGTTCCTGCTGGGCACCCGCCTGGGCATCGACGACCGCCTCGCTCATGCCGCGCCTGCCGAAAAGGGCGAAGGATCTCCGCAACCGACGCGGATCACCTCGGGCTCGCCGTCGGCCAGGTTGACCACCGTCGAGGCCTCGATGCCGCCGTAACCGCCATCAATGATCAGATCGACGTGGTGTTCGAGCACCTGACGCATTTCGTACGGGTCGTTCATCGGCAGGTCTTCACCCGGCAGGATCAGGCTCACGCTCATCAGCGGCTCGCCCAGCTGCTCGGCCAGCGCCAACGCCACCGGGTGCGCCGGCACGCGCAGGCCGATGGTGCGGCGCTTGGGGTGCAGGAGCATGCGCGGCACTTCGCGGGTGGCGCTGAGAATGAAAGTGTAGGAGCCCGGTGTGTGCGCCTTGAGGATGCGGAACGCGGCAGTGTCGACCTTGGCGAACAGGCCGATCTGCGAGAGGTCGCTGCACACCAGGGTGAAGTTGTGCTTGTCGTCGAGCTGGCGCAGACGGCGAATGCGCTCCACCGCGCTCTTGTCACCGATCAGGCAGCCGATGGCGTACGAGGAGTCGGTCGGGTAGACGATCACGCCACCACTGCGGACGATCTCCACGGCCTGCTTGATCAACCGCGGTTGCGGGTTTTCCGGGTGAACCTGGAAGAACTGACTCATGACCTCTCCCTGCTCAGAGGGCAGAATGGCTGTGGACATGGCTGAAACGCTCCCACAAAGGTGGCAGGTCCTCGGGTAACGGCCGGTACATGCCCAGCTCCGACCAATCCCCCGGCGCATGGAAATCGCTGCCGACGCTTGCCAGCAGGCCGAACTCGCGCGCCAGGATCGCCAGCCCGCCGACCTGCTCGGCCGGCTGCAACCCATTTACCACTTCCAGCGCCTGGCCACCTGCCGCGATGAAATCGGCAACCAGTCGACGACGTTTGCTGCGGGTGAAATCGTACTGCCAGGGATGCGCCAGGCTGATCCAGGCCCGCGACTCGCGCAGCGTGCCAACGGTCTGTTCCAGGGTCGGCCAGTGCTGCTTGACGTCCCCCAGCTTGCCCGAGCCGAGCCATTTGCGGAACGCCTCGGCGTGATCGCGCACATACCCGGCGCGCACCAGGAACTCGGCGAAGTGCGGGCGGGCCGGCGCGTTGCCGCTGTCGCCCAATGCCTGCTGGATGGCGCGCGCGCCGTCCAGTGCACCGGGCATGCCCTTGGCTTCCAGACGCCGCGAGATTTCCTCGGCACGCAGCCAGCGCCCCTGGTGCAGGTCGGCGATCGCCGCTTGCAGCGCCGGGGCATCTGCAGCGAAAGCATAGCCAAGCACATGGATGGTCGCCCCACCCCAGGTGCAGGACAGCTCGATGCCGTTGACCAGGCGCATGCCCAGCTCGTCGGCGGTGCGACGTGCCTCGTCGAGGCCTTCGAGGGTGTCATGATCGGTCAGCGCCAACAGCTCGACACCCCGCTCGTGGGCGCGCGCAACCACCACGGCCGGGGCGAGAACCCCGTCCGATGCGGTGCTGTGGCAGTGCAGATCAACTTTCATGACGCTGCTTTCGCTGGGAATGATGTTTGTTATTATGCCGTGACATCCCGCTTCTGGCTGCCGCCGTGAAACAATTCATCGACTTCATCCCGCTCATCCTGTTCTTCATCGTTTACAAGCTCGACCCCCGCCCTCTCTCCATCGCCGGCCACAGCTTCGAACTCGGCGGCATCTTCAGTGCCACCGCCGTGCTGATCATCAGCTCGGTGCTGGTCTACGGCGCCATGCTGGTGCTGCAGCGCAAACTGGAAAAAGGCCAATGGTTGACCCTCATTGCCTGCCTGTTGTTCGGCGGCATGACCCTGGCCTTCCACAGCGAGACCTTCCTCAAGTGGAAGGCGCCGGTGGTCAACTGGCTGTTTGCCCTGGCCTTCGCCGGCAGCCACTTCATCGGCGACAAGGTGCTGATTCAGCGCGTCATGGGCCACGCAGTGAGCCTGCCGCAGCAGATCTGGACACGACTGAACATCGCCTGGATCGTGTTCTTCATCTTCAGTGGCTGCGCCAACCTGTTCGTCGCCTTCACCTTTCACGACATCTGGGTCGACTTCAAGGTGTTCGGCAGCCTCGGCATGACCGTGCTGTTCCTGGTCGCCCAGGGTGTCTATCTGGCGCGCCACATGCACGACGACGTCCCCCAGCAAAGCAAGGAATGACATGCTCTACGCCATCATCGCCAGCGACGTTGTCGACTCGCTGGAAAAACGCCTCGGTAGCCGCCCCGCACACCTCGCCCGCCTGGAACAGCTGAAAAGCGAAGGCCGCCTGATCCTCGCCGGCCCACACCCGGCCGTGGACAGCAACGACCCAGGCCCGGCCGGCTTTTCCGGCAGCCTGATCGTCGCCGAATTCGACTCACTGGCCGCGGCACAAAGCTGGGCCGATGCCGATCCGTACCGCGCCGCCGGCGTCTACGCCGAGGTACGGGTGAAACCGTTCAAACACGTTCTGCCCTGATCTGCCGCTAACAACAAACAGGAAACCGGAGTTCCTCTATGCGCACAGGCTCGTTGTCGTTGCTCCTCGCTACGCTGCTGTTCACCACCGGGCTTCACGCTGAAGAAGAGACCTCCACACCGACACCTGCGGCGCCCGTAGCAGCACCGCAGGTCAGCGCGCCAGCGCCGGTAGCGGCCGAGCCCGTGCAGAGCGCGCCACGCGAAGACCTCGCGCAGGCTGAGGAACAGGGCAGCGCGCAGCTCAGCCGCCTGCGTCAGGAAAACCAGCGCCTCAAGCTGCAGCTCAAGCAAGCGCTGGCCCAGCAGCCACCGCGCCTGCTCAGCGAGCAGCAGATGTGGTTCGCCATCGGTGCCGGCACCACCCTGCTGGCATTCCTCATCGGCATCTTCTCCGGCGGGCGCCGCAACAAGCGCCAGAGCCAGTGGGCCTGATCGACGACCATGAGCGAACTGCTGCTGATCGACGATGACCAGGAACTCTGCGAACTGCTGAGCAGCTGGCTGCAGCAGGAAGGCTTCCAGGTCATCGCCAGCCATGACGGCGTGAGCGCCCGGGCCAACCTGGCCAAACACACGCCGGCAGCGGTGATTCTCGACGTGATGCTGCCCGACGGCAGTGGCCTGGAACTGCTCAAGCAGTTGCGCGGCGAACACCCGGACCTGCCCGTGCTGATGCTCTCGGCCCGCGGCGAGCCGCTGGACCGCATCCTCGGCCTGGAGCTCGGCGCCGACGACTACCTGGCCAAGCCCTGCGACCCGCGCGAGCTCACCGCCCGCCTGCGTGCCGTACTGCGCCGCAGCGTGGCACCGACACCGTCGAGCCGCGTCGAACTGGGCGACCTCAGTTTCAGCCAGGCCCGCGGCGTGGCCACCATCGGCGAGCATGAGATCAGCCTGACGCTCTCGGAAAGTCGCGTTCTGGAAGCGCTGCTGCAGCAACCGGGCGAACCGGTCGACAAGCAGGTACTGGCGCAACTGGCCTTGGGCCGCAAGCTGACCCTTTACGATCGCAGCCTGGACATGCACGTGAGCAACCTGCGGCGCAAACTCGGCAACCACGGCGACGGCCGTCCACGCATCGTCGCCCTGCGCAGCCGCGGCTACTACTACAGCACCTGAAACCGGCAAGCCTGCCGCGACATAGCGCGTTTCGCAACGCGATGCCGCAGCCAGCGGCGCCAGCTCTTTACCCAGCCTTTACCGACGCCTGACAGCACTTGACCTTGCCCTCCCTAGACTGAGCTCATCCGGTAACCCACCGGTTTCGAGACAAGGAGATAGACCATGCGCAAGACCCTCATCGCTCTGCTTCTCGCCAGCGCCCTGCCGACCCTCGCCATGGCCGCACCGGGTGACGATCATCGTGGCCGCGACTGCAACAAAGGCCCGCATGGCGAACACCCGCGTGGCGGCAAGATGTTCGACGGCCTGAATCTGACCCCTGAACAACGCGAGAAAGTCGGCAAACTGATGCGCGAGCACAAGGACGACCCGCGCGAGATCACCCGCAAGTACCTGGATAAACTCCCCGAAGCCGAGAAGGCGGCCATGAAGAAAGAGCTGGAAACCGCTCGCCTGGAACACGACAAGGCCTTCAACGCCATCCTCACGCCGGAACAGCAGAAGGTGTTCGCCGAGCACAAGCAGAACATGGAAAAACGCCGCGCCGAACGTGAAGAGTTCGAAGCCTGGAAGGCCCAGCGCGACCAGAAAGCCCAGTAACCCGCCGTCACCAGAACCCGGCCCGCTCAGGCGCGCCGGGTTTTGCTCATTCGAGGAAAGCCCATGCGTTCTCTGTTCTGGCGCATCTTCGCCAGCTTCTGGCTGGCCATCGCCCTGGTCGCCGGGCTGTCCATCCTGCTCGGCCACGCGCTGAACCAGGACACCTGGATCCTCAGCCACCACCCGGCCGTGGAGGGCCTACCGGAAAAGTGGGCGCAACGCTACGAACAGAAGGGTCAGGGCGCCGCCCAGCAGTTGCTGGAGATGCGCAAGCGCCGTTTCCACCTCGACACCCAAGTGCTCGGCGACAACGGCGAACCACTGGTACAGGGCACGTTTCCACCGCGAGCCGCCGCCTTCGAGGCACGCCAGAACAACGAGAAGCGCCTGCCCTGGCGGCGCATGACCACCGAATACACCAGCCCGACCACCGACGAAACCTACCTGTTCATCTACCGCATTCCGCACCCGGAACTGGCCGAATGGCACCGCGACAGCCTGCTCTGGCCGCTCAGTGCGCTGGGCATCGCCCTGGTGGTGCTGACCCTGCTCAGCGTGCTGCTGACACTCTCCATCACCCGCCCGCTGGGACGCTTGCGCAGTGCGGTGCATGACCTCGGCCAGACCGCCTACCAACAGCACAGCCTGGATCAGCTGTCCGGGCGCGGTGATGAGTTTGGCGTGCTGGCCCGCGACTTCAACCGCATGGGTGCGCGCCTGCAGGACCTGATCGGCAGCCAGCGCCAGTTGCTGCGCGATGTCTCCCACGAGCTGCGCTCGCCCCTGGCGCGCCTGCGCATCGCCCTGGCGTTGGCTGAACGCGCAGGCCCGGAAGAACGCGAAAAGCTCTGGCCGCGCCTGTCGCAGGAATGTGATCGCCTGGAAAACCTGATCAGCGAGATTCTCGCTCTCGCCCGCCTGGATGCCGACCCCGGCGCGCCCAGCCCCATCGACCTGCCCAACCTGCTGGTCAACCTGAAGAGCGACGCGACCCTGAGCGATCCGCAGCAGCAGGTGCACATCCACCTGAATGCCTCGCCGTCGCCGCTGCAAGGCTGGCCGGACATGCTCGCCCGCGCGCTGGACAACCTGCTGCGCAATGCCCTGCGCTTCAACCCGCCGGGCCAGCCGATCGACCTGCAGGTCAGCGAGCAGCCGGGCTGGCTGCGCATCAGCGTGCGCGACCACGGCCCCGGCGTGCCGGTGCAGTTGCTGGAGAAGCTTGGTGAACCGTTCTACCGCGTGCCCGGGCAGAGCGCCGCCGGGCATGGCCTGGGGCTGGCCATCACGCGGCGCGCAGTGGAGCGGCATGGCGGGCGACTGCTACTGGCCAATCACCCGCAGGGCGGCTTCATCGCCACCCTCGAACTGCCACAAGGCAACGCGCTGAAGGATTAAATCCTTCAGCGCGGCCAGTCGCTGACGAAATCAGCCGTGGCCAGCGGCAACGGCTGGCGCCGCTCGCCTTCCACCTGGCCGAGGTAGATGAAACCGACGATGCGCTCGTTGTCGGCCAACCCCAGCCCAGCCATGACGTGCGCGTCGTAGGCCAGATCGCCCGTGCGCCAGATGGCGCCCAGGCCCTGAGCATGCGCCGCAAGGACGATGCCGTGGGCCGCGCAGGCTGCCGCGAGCAATTGTTCCTCGGCCGGCACCTTGAAGTGGTCATGCAGGTGAGCGATGGCCACCACCAGCAACGGCGCCCGCTGCGGCATGCCACGCGCCTTGCTCAGCGCCTCGGGCTTGGCGTCCGGATTGCCAGCCAGCAGCGCAGCGGCGAACAGCTCGCCCAACTGCGCGCGCCCTTCACCTTCGACACAGAGAAAACGCCAAGGCCGCAATTGGCCGTGATCAGGCGCGCGCAGGGCGGCGCGGAACAGCAGCTCACGCTGTGCGGCATCGGGTGCCGGCGCATGCAGGCGCGCTACGGACACACGGTTGAGTAGCAGGTCGAGGGCTTGCATTGGCCATCTCCACGGGAACAGGCAGGCATTCTAGTGCCCGGCTCCGCGGTTTTGGCAAAAAATGCCGCACGCAGACGCTATTCAAGGGAGCGGCCAGCGCAGGTAGAATGCCCGGCCGGTCGATGCTGCTCCGCCGGCAGGCAACTGCCAATGGCGCATCAAGAACAGGCGCCAGCGCGTTGCGCGCCGAGCCCACCTAGACTCAGCTCTTCACCTTGCGGAAATTTTCTTAATGTCTGTGCCGACCCTGCGCATCATCGCGTTCATCAACGGCATCTTCCTGATCACCCTGGCCATCAGCATGATGGTCCCGATCGTCACCCTGCTGGTCTTCGAGCGCCCGCAGGACATCAACTCCTTCCTCTGGTCGAGCCTGATCACCTTCATCGCCGGCCTGGCCATGGTGATCCAGGGCCGCCCGCAGAATTCGCAGCTGCGCCCGCGCGACATGTACATGCTCACCGTGTCGAGCTGGGTACTGGTGTCGATATTTGCCGCCCTGCCCTTCGTCTTCACCCAGCACGTCAGCTACACCGACGCCTACTTCGAGAGCATGTCGGGCATCACCGCCACCGGCGCGACCATCTTCACCGGCCTGGACAGCATGTCGCCGGGCATCCTCATGTGGCGCTCGCTGCTGCACTGGCTCGGCGGCATCGGCTTCATCGCCATGGCCGTGGCGATCCTGCCGATGCTGCGCATCGGCGGCATGCGCCTGTTCCAGACCGAATCCTCGGATCGCTCGGACAAGGTCATGCCGCGCTCGCACATGGTCGCCAAGTACATGGTGGTGGCCTATGTCGGCATCAGCAGCCTGGCGGTGCTGGCCTTCTGGCTGGCCGGGATGAACCTGTTCGACGCGATCAACCACGCCATGTCGGCGATCTCCACCGGCGGTTTCTCCACCTCCGACGCCTCGCTGGCCAAGTGGCAGCAGCCGGCGGTGCACTGGGTCGCGGTGGTGGTGATGATCCTTGGTAGCCTGCCGTTCGTACTCTATGTCTCGACTCTGCGCGGCAACTACAAGGCGCTGATCCGCGACGAGCAGGTGCGCGGCTTCATTTTCATCCTGCTGGCCTGCTGGCTGGCGCTGGGCACCTGGTACTGGGCGACGACCAACCTGCACTGGCTCGACGCCGTGCGCCACGTGGCGGTAAACACCACCTCGGTGCTCACCACCACCGGCTTCGCCCTCGGCGATTACACCCTGTGGGGCGGTTTCGCCGGCATGCTGTTCTTCTACCTGGGCTTCATCGGCGGCTGCTCGGGCTCGACTGCCGGCGGGCTGAAGATCTTCCGTTTCCAGGTCGCCTACATCCTGCTCAAGGCCAACCTGCAGCAGCTGGTGCATCCGCGCGCGGTGATCAAGCAGCAGTACAACCGCCACCGCCTGGACGAGGACATCGTCCGCTCGATCCTGACCTTCTCGTTCTTCTTCACCATCACCATCGCCACCCTGGCGCTGGCCCTGACCCTCTGTGGGCTGGACTGGATCACCGCGCTGTCCGGCGCGGCCAGCACGGTCTCCGGCGTAGGGCCGGGCATGGGCCCGATCATCGGCCCGGCCGGCAACTTCTCCAGCCTGCCAGACGCGGCCAAGTGGCTGCTGACCTGCGGCATGCTGCTGGGGCGGTTGGAAATCCTCACCGTATTGGTGCTGTTGCTACCCGCCTTCTGGCGCCACTGAGAAAAAGCCGCTCGGACCTACTGCGCACACCCCAGTCGCGTGCGGGCAGTGCTCGCAATGCTCATGGACAGACAGTCCACTGCGCTTGCTGCGCGCTGGCCGCACGCGACTGAGGCGCGCTCGCTACGGTCGGAGCGGCTTTTTCGGCGCAGGAAACGATCGCTCCCTACAACTTCGCGCGGTACTCGCCCGGCGTGCTGTCGAACCAGCGGCGGAACGCGCGGAAGAAGTTGCTCGGGTCGGCGAAGCCCAGCAGGTAGGCAATCTCCAGCAGGGTCAGGTTCGGCTGGGCGAGGTACTGCCCGGCGAGCTCGCGACGGGTGTCGTCGAGCAGGTGCTGGTAGCTGGTGCCCTCATCCTGCAGGCGGCGCTGCAGGGTGCGCTCGGACAACAGCAGCGCCTGGGCCACCGCTTCGCGCTTGGGCTCGCCTTGGGGCAGCAGGCGGCACAGCACCTGGCGCACCTGGTGGGTCACGCGGCTGTCGGAGAAACGCGCCAGGTATTCGCCGGCAAAACGGTCGTGCAGCTGCGCCAGTGCCTCGTTGGCGGAAGGCAGCGGAGCGTCGAGATCGGCGCGGTCGAAGATCATCCCGTAGCGCTCGGCATTGAAGCGCAGCGGCGCCTGGAACACATCGCGATACGGCTGCAGGTTCTCCGGCGGCGGCCCCTGGAAAGTGACCTCGCGAACGCGGATCGGCTTGCCGGTGAGCCAGCGGCAGAACGCCAGGGTATAGGCCAGGGAAGCCTCGGAGCTCTGCCGCGCCGGTGGCAGTTGGTCGCCATGGATGGCGAAGATCAGCTCGTAGCCATCCAGCGTGGGATGAAAGCTCAGGTCCGAGCCCTCGCCGATGATGCGCTGATAGCGCACCAGGCGGGTGAAGCCCTCCTGCAGATTGCGACTGGACATCAGCGCGTAGCCGACCACGTGGAACGCCATGGGCCGAACCGACAGGCGCGCCATGTTCAGGCCGATGGCCGGGTCGCCGGACGCCTCCACAGCGCAGCGCCACAGGCGGGTCATGCCGTCCTGCGGGAAGCGCGCCTCCGGATCGTCGAGGGCGGCGTAATCGAGGCCCAGCTTGGCAAAGATGGCGCGGCAGTCGACGCCGCCCAGCTCCAGAGCCTGGACGATGCTGGAAGCCCAGCTGGAGGATGTGGTGCGTTCGCTCATGGGCGTCTTCTTGTTGTGGTGAATCACGGGCAGGCGGGCCAAGGATACTAACCCACGGCAAAAGATGACAGACCGCACAGGAATGCGGGTTGTGGCCTGCCAGCACGGCTCGCCAAGGGCGAAATGCCGGATAAATGACACCAACATGTCCGAACGTCGGTTTTACGCCTCTCTCCCGAACCAGCCCGGCAAACGAAGTGTCACAAGAGTCCTGTTCAATGAATCGTGCGCGCCCTTCAGCGCTCACCAGAGGATGACACCATGCCCGTTTCGACCATTCAGCCTGTGACCACCTCCCACGCCACCAAGCAAATCGAGCGTCCCGTTAGCAAGCCGTTCGACAATGGCGGCCATATATTCCGCGGCGTACGCACTGATCGCGGCGGCGACTGGCGCACCGGCGGCACGCTCTCCGGTGGTGGCCGTTGAGCCCTGCAGCACCGCGCTAGCGCAGCACCCCGCCTATCCGCGCAGCTGCAGGCGTCCTGCCTGTAGCGCGTGGAGCCTCACCGCCCCCCTCTCCCTATACCTGCCAACAGCCGACCCTGATCGTCAGCCGGTCTCTCCTTGCGCGCCAATCTGCGCATAGTGGAGACAGTCGCCGCGTGCCATTCACGGCCAATTTCGTGCGCCCAAGGATACTAATCTGGCGCCGTATGCCACTGGCCGCCACGGACCGCCGTCCTACACTGAGCGCGACAATGACAGGAGGTACGCCATGAGCGCCGAAACCACCGAACGCTTCAACAGCTTTGCCGAGTTCTACCCCTACTACCTGCAGGAGCACAGCAACGACGTGTGCCGCCGCCTGCACTACGTGGGTAGCCTGCTGGTCCTCAGCATCTTCGCTTACGCCGTGGTCACCCAGCAGTGGCTGTGGCTGCTGGCCATGCCGCTTGCCGGCTACGGCTTCGCCTGGGTCGGCCACTTCATCTTCGAGAAGAACAAGCCCGCGACCTTCCAGTACCCGCTGTACAGCCTGATGGGCGACTGGGTGATGCTCAAGGACGCCTTTACCGGGCGCATTCGCTTCTAAGCCCTTGCGACCGGCTGCACGTCGGCCATAGGCATTGGCAGTGGCCTCAGGGCGCTAGAAATCTGCCTTGCCCGGCTTGCAAGCTCGCATCCCTATGCAGTCCCGATACATAACAAGAGGACGCCTGATGAACGCTCACGCTCGCTTCACCCATATGGAAGACGGCAGCGCCGAGGACTGGGCCATCATCGCCCAGGATTTCGCCGCCTACGCCAAGCAGTTGCCGGACCGCATCCTCGCTCACCTCAAGTTGCTCGACGGCGACTTCGGTGGCTTTCCAGTGGACCGCCTGACCCATTCCCTGCAGACCGCCACCCTCGCCCACCGCGACGGCCAGGACGAGGAATACGTGATCTGCGCGCTGCTGCACGACATCGGCGATACCCTGGGCAGCTATAACCACCCCGATATCGCCGCGGCCATCCTCAAGCCCTTCGTCAGCGCCGACAACCTGTGGATGGTGGAGAAGCACGGCATCTTCCAGGGCTACTACTTCTTCCATCACCTGGGCATGGATCGGCACCTGCGCGAGCAGTTCAAGGACCACCCGCAGTTCCAGCGCACCATCGAATTCTGCGCCCGCTACGACGCCGCGGCATTCGACCCGCAGGCCGAAACGCTGCCGCTGGCATTCTTCGAGCCCATGCTGCGCCGCGTGTTCGCCCAGCCCAAGCAGTCGATCTACAAGGCCGCCATGGAGCGCCAGGCCAGTTGATCCATCCGTGATTCCTCGCCGTTCGGCGGTCGTGCTTGGCCGCCGACGGTGCCCGTGGTTATGATCCCCCACCCGCCAAGGCATTGGCTCAGGTCTTGCAGACCGTCCAGGCGCTCAGCAGAAGCGCCAGATAAACATCAGGGATCGCTCCAATTCAATGAAGTCCGCCGCTCAGGAACCATCCAGGGTTCAGCCTGCTCCGTTGCTGCGTGAGTACTACTCGCGCGTTCTGGCCTATATCGCCACTGCCGCCAGCATCGCCGCCGGAACCTATTCCCAGCACTTCAGCTACGACATTCTGTGGCTGGTGCCCTACGCCCTCCTCTACCCGCACCTGGCCTACCACCTGGGCAACCGTTTCAAGCGCGATCATCCAGAGAAGACCGGCCTGGTGCTGCTGTTCATCGACGCCGCGCACGCCGGCATCGCCGCGGTGATGATGGGCTTCTCGGTAGTGCCGGGGCTGATGTGCCTGCTGATCTTGAGTTTCAGCGCGATGATCTCCGGCGGCCTGCGCCAGGTCGGCCTGGCCCTACTGATCGCCGCCGGCGGCATGGCCCTGACCACCGCCCTGGTGCATCCGCCGGTGCGCGCGGCGACGCCGATCCTGGTCTCGCTGGTGAGCATCCTGCTGAGCATTCTCTACATCGGCATCACCGCCTACTTCGTCCACGAGCAGGGCAAGCGCCTGGCCCTGGCCCGCGGCGAGATAAAGAAGGAACAGGAAAAGGCCGCGCGCCTGGCGCGCAACCTGGCCAAGTATCTGTCGCCGCAGGTCTGGGAAATGATCTTCAGCGGCAAGCGCACCGTGCGCCTGGAAACCCAGCGCAAGAAGCTCACCGTGTTCTTCTCCGACATCAAGGGCTTCACCGAGCTGTCCGAAGAGCTGGAAGCCGAGCAGCTCACCGACCTGCTCAACACCTACCTCACGGAAATGTCGAAGATCGCCCTCAAGTACGGCGGCACCATCGACAAGTTCGTCGGCGACAGCGTGATGATTTTCTTCGGCGACCCGACCACCCAGGGTGCCAAGAAGGACGCGGTGAACGCCGTGTCCATGGCCATCGCCATGCGCAAGCACATGAAGGTCCTGCGCCAGCAATGGCGCGCCCAGGGCATCACCAAGCCGCTGGAAATCCGCATGGGCCTCAACACCGGCTACTGCACGGTGGGCAACTTCGGCGCCGACACGCGCATGGACTACACCATCATCGGCCGCGAAGTGAACCTGGCCAGCCGCCTGGAAAGCTCCTCCGAGGCCGGCGAAGTGCTGATCTCCCACGAGACCTACTCGCTGGTGAAGGACGTGATCATGTGCCGCGACAAGGGCCAGATCGCGGTCAAGGGCTTCAGTCGCCCGGTGCAGATCTACCAGGTGGTCGACTTCCGTCGCGACCTGGGCGCCAAGTCCAGCTACGTCGAACACGAGCTGCCCGGCTTCTCCATGTACCTGGATACCACCGGCATCCAGAACTACGACAAGGAAAAGGTCATCCAGGCGCTCAACCAGGCCGCCGAGAAACTGCGCGACAAGGTCATCCTCTAGCAGCGAAGACAGCGAAACGAAGAAGCCGCCGAAAGGCGGCTTCTTCGTCTGCGGCGTCGCGTACTACACCTGCAGTGCAGGGGCCGCGCCGACCGCCACCAGCTCGCCATCGAGCAATGGCTGGCGAGCGAGGAACTCCAGCGCCGAGGCGCGCCAGGATTGCCGCGCTGCGCGCTCTGCGCATACCGCGCGATCCAGCTGCAATGCTGCCAGGCACGCCCGGCCCAGCTCCTTGTCCATCACCCCGGTCACACCCGGCTCCAGCACATCCAGTGGTCCGGCCACCGGAAATGCCGCCACCGGCGTACCGCAGGCCAGTGCCTCGAGCATGACCAGGCCGTAGGTGTCGGTACGCGAAGGAAACACCAGCACGCTGGCGGCGGCGAAAGACTGCGCCAGAACCTCGCCCTGCTGGTAGCCGAGGAATTGCACCTGCGGATAGTCCTGCTGCAGCTGCGCGCGCTGCGGGCCATCACCAACCACGCGCTTGACGCCCGGCAGGTCGAGGTCGAGGAACGCCGGCAGGTTCTTCTCCGCCGCCAGACGCCCGACATAGAGGAATACCGGCGCGCTCGGCGCCACGCCGCGAACATGGAACAGCCCGCCATCCACGCCCTTGCGCCACACCTGCACGCGGCGCACGCCCTGGCTGACGAACTCGTCGCGCATGCGCTCGGTGCTCACCAGCACCGCCTGGCTGGCGCGGTGGAACGCCCGCAGGAAGGCATACCCCCAGCTCAGCGGAATCGCCGGCCAGCGGGTGTTCACGTACTCCGGAAAGCGCGTGTGGATGGCACTGGAAAACGCCAGACCGCGGCGTTTCAGCCAGCGCCGGGCGGCCCAGCCGAGCGGCCCCTCGGTGGCCAGATGCACGCAGTCGGGGCGAAAGCCGCGGATCGCCGGGCCCACGCGCCACAAGTCCCAGGCCAGCGGGATCTCCGGGTAGCTGGGACATGGCAGGCTGCGAAAATCCACCGGTGACAGCAGCTTCACCTGATGGCCGAGGCCGCGCAGTTCGTCGATCAGCGCCTGCAGGCTGGTGACCACACCGTTGACCTGCGGGTGCCAGGCATCGCTGACGATGAGAATCCTCATGCAGCCTGGCCCACGCGAGCCAGCTGCTCTTCGCGCGCCTGTTCCTCGGCCAGGCGGAACAGCTGGATGCTGCCGTCCAGGTGTTCGATCAGCGCCGAGCAGGACTCCACCCAGTCGCCGCAGTTGAGGTACTCGACCTCGCCGACCTTGCGGATCTCGGCGTGGTGGATGTGCCCGCAGACCACACCGTCGAAGCCCCGGCGCGTGCACTCGTGGGCGATGGCTTCCTCGAAATCGCTGATGAAGCTGACCGCCGTCTTGACCTTGTGCTTGAGGTACGCCGACAGCGACCAGTAGCCGTAGCCATAACGCTCGCGCCAGTGGTTGAGCCAACGGTTGAGCACCAGGGTGAAGCCGTAGGCCGAGTCGCCGAGAAACGCTAGCCAGCGGTGATAGCGGGTGATCACGTCGAACTGATCGCCGTGGATCACCAGCAGCTTGCGACCATCGGCGGTGACGTGCTCCGCTTCGTCGACCAGCTGGATGTTGCCAAGGATCAGCTTCGAGTAGCGGCGCAGGAATTCGTCGTGGTTGCCGGTGACGTAGATCACCTCGGTGCCGCGCTTGCTCATGGTCAGCAGGCGGCGGATGACGTTGGTGTGCGCCTGCGGCCAGTAGATGCCGCCGCGCAGTTTCCAGCCATCGATGATGTCGCCGACCAGGTACACACGGTCGGCCTGGTAGCGCTTGAGAAAGCCCGACAGGCGCTCGGCCTGGCAATCGCGCGTGCCCAGGTGCACGTCGGAAATCCACAGGGTGCGAACACGTTGCTTGCGGCTGGGTGTGCTGCGCTCGGCGATGCTCATCGTTTGCCTCCGGCTCTGTTTTGCCGAGCTTGCGCGCCAGCGGTGACGCGTTTGTGACAGCCTCGCGTCGATCCGATGACAGCCCACCCACCGTCATGCGCGGTGTAGACTGCAGCCCTTGCCTCCGGAGCCCGCCATGCACTCGGTCCTCTCTCTGCGCCACTACAGCCAGGAAATCGCCCACAGCCACGACCACGCGCAGCTGGTGTTTGGCCTGTCCGGGCGGCTGGATTTCGAGGTCGCGGGGCGCGGTTGCCAGGTGTTCAACCAGAACCTCGCGGTGGTTCCGCCTGCCGCGCACCACGCCTGCGCCAGCGTGGCCGGCAGCCAATGCCTGGTGCTCGACGTGCCCTCCGATGACTGGCTGCGCCAGCGCCTGGGCGCTCACGCCGATGCCAGCCGGCGCCTGCTCGACCGCCCGGGCAGCCTGCTGCTGAATGCCGCGCAGAGCCAGTTGGTCAACTGGCTGGCGGCGAGCCCGATCAACGACGAGGTGATCGCCCAGCAAGGTGCGGCCCTGCTGCTCGCCAGCCTGAGCACCAGCCCGGCGCCGCTGCCGCGGGAGCGCCTGCACCTGCCGACGCTGGACGCCCATATCGACCGCCACTGCGCCCATCCGCTGCAGGTCGCGGACCTGGCGCGGGTCTGCGGTCTGTCGGTGGCGCGCTTCCACGCCTGCTTCCTCGAACAGACCGGGCAAACGCCGATGGACTACGTGCGGGCGCGCCGCCTGCGCCTGGGCCGCGAGCTGCTGCTGGCCAGCGATCTGGCGGTCGGCGAAGTCGCCAGCCGCGTCGGCTATGCCTCGCAGAGCGCCTTCACCGCAGCCCTGTCGCGCGAGCTGGGCAGCACCCCGCGTCAGCTGCGCCGCGAGTTGCGCGACAAACACCGCGAGTAGCGCGACAGACCGCGCGAGGGTGGCCTGCCTAGACTCGCTCGGTACTCAGGAGCTCACTATGCACACCATCGAATGGCAGGACTTCGAGCGCGTCGAATTGCGCGTCGGCACCCTGCTCAGCGCCCGCCTCAACGAGAAGGCGAACAAGCCGGCCTACGTCCTCGAAGTCGATCTCGGCGAACTCGGGGTGAAAACCTCCAGCGCCCAGCTCACCGCCCACTACACAGCTGAACAGCTGCTCGGCCGCCAGGTGCTCTGCGTCTGCAACTTCGCCCCCAAGCACGTGGCCGGCGTGCGCTCCGAGGTGCTGGTCACCGGCGTCTACGACAGCGACAACCGGGTGGTCCTGGCCAGCTTCGACCACCCGCTGCCCAACGGCGCACGCCTGGCATGAACCGGCGTTCGGCACTCTTCGCCCTGCACCTGGGCGCCGTCCTCTTCGGCCTTTCCGGGATCTTCGGCAAGCTGGCGCTGGCCGCACCGATCGTGATCGTCTTCGGCCGCGCGCTGTTCGCCGTGGCCGCCCTCGGCGTGTTTTCCCGCACCGGGGACAACGACCAGCGCCCCAGCCGCATGCGCCTGCTGGCCCTGGCAGGTGCCGGCCTGCTGCTCGGTGGCCACTGGTGGAGCTTCTTCATCGCGGTGAAGGTCGCCGGCGTAGCGGTGGCGACCCTCGGCTTCGCCAGCTTCCCGGCCTTCACCGTGCTGCTCGAAGGGCTGCTGTTCAAGGAGAAGATTCGTCGCAGCGAATTCGCGGTAATCGCTCTGGTCTGCCTCGGGCTGATCCTGGTTACCCCGCATTTCGACTTCGGCAGCGAAGCGACCGTCGGCCTCGGCTGGGCGATTCTCTCCGGCCTGCTGTTCGCCCTGGTGTCGGTGTCCAACCGCGCCACCACGCGCGGCCTGAACCCGGCGCAGGCGGCACTGTGGCAGAACGTCAGCATCCTGCTGTGCAGCCTGCCCTTCGCCTGGAGCCTGCTGCCGGATGTACGCGCCTTGGACTGGCTGTGGATCGGCCTGCTCGGCCTGCTCTGCACGGCGCTGGCACACAGCCTGTTCGTCGCCAGCCTGCGCGTGCTCAATGCACGCAGCGCCTCGGTGGTGTTCGCCCTGGAGCCGGTCTACGGGATCGCCTTCGCCTGGTGGATATTCAATGAACAGCCGGGCCTGCGCATGCTCGTCGGCGGCGCGCTGATCCTTCTGGCGACGGTGATTTCCGCACGCCTGAGCAAACACAGCCCGAGCGTCGACGACCTCAGTTGACGCCGTAGCCGCGCCCGCTCAGGCGGGCACCGGGTGCGCAGCTCAGCGGTCGTTGTGGCCGAGATCGCGCGCCGGGTCGATCAGGTCGCGCACGCGCTGCTTGAGCACCTTGGCTTCGGGAAAACCGCCATCGGCCTTGCGCTCCCACACCTGCACACCGTCACAGGTGATGCGGAACAGCCCGCCGCTGGCCGGCTCGAGGCTGACCTTGCCCAGCTCGTCGCTGAACGTACTGAGCAGCTCCTGGGCCAGCCAGGCAGCGCGCAGCAGCCACTGGCACTGCGTGCAATAGCTGATCACCACTTCGGGTTTGTCGGACATGCTGGGCGTCTCCTCTGTGTCGCGCGCTGCGGATGATAGCGCCGCACAAACGAAAACGCCGCGGCATCGGCCGCGGCGTTCGTCGTGGTGCAGCGGTCAGGCGATCTGCGCGAGCAACTCCCGCGCACGGGCCTTCTCGTGCTCGTCACCCTCGCTGATCAGCTCGTTGAGGATGTCGCAGGCACTGCCGATGTCGCCCTGGTCGATGTAGGCCAACGCCATGTTCAGCGTCACCAGGTGCTCACGGTTACCCGCCAGGTGTTCCAGGTCGGCCTTGAGCGGTTGCTCGGCGAAGGCGTCGACGAACTCCTCGTTGAGCAGCTCCTCGCCGAACGGGCTGGACTCGTGATGTGCCAGCTCCTCGACCTCCGGCAGCTCGCGCAGGTTGGAGCGGAACGCCGGGTCGAATGCCGGCGGCGTGATGACCTTGCCGCGTACCGGCGGAACATCCTGCTTGAACGGGCTGACCAGGTCCCAGTCGGCATCCAGCGACAGGTCGTCGAGGTTGAGCTGGAAATCGTCCGCCACCACTTCACTGGCTGGCGCGGCAGGTTCGTCGAGTTGCAACACCGCATCGGCCAGCGGCTCGACGGGCTCGGCTACCGGCTGCACGTGGCTGTAGCGCGCGCGGATCTGCTCAATCTGCACCGGATTGGCACCCAGCTCGCGGGCACGCTGCTCCTCGTCGGCGAATCCCGTGGCATCCCCCAGCTCGCCCAGCACCTCGAGCAGACGCAGGCGCAGATCCAGGCGAGCCGGCTCGTGCTCGATGGCCTTGCGCAAGGCATTGCGCGCCTCGCCGAAGCGGCCGTAGGCGATATAGATGTTGGCGCCTTCCAGGGCGTCCGAGCTGAACGTCGGCGTGCGCGGCATCAGCGGGGCCGATGCACTGGCGACAACCGGCGCCACGGGCTCGGGTTGTACGGCAGCGACGGCCGGCGGTTGCGCCACGACCGCGGTCACGGGCTGGTGTACTGGCTCGGCAGGTGCCACGACAACCTGGCGCCGACCGCGCAGGAAGAACCCGGCCAGCAGACCCAGCAGCAGCGCCAGCCCACCCAACCACAGCGACCAGTTGCCGAACGAGGATCCAGCGGTCGGCGGAGCAGCGTCGCTGGCAGTTGCCGACGGCGTCGCCACTGCCTGGGCTTCTTCTGCGGGCACGACCGCGGCAGGCGCGCTGGCCGGCGGCGCCTCATTGATCAGCGGCTCCACCGGCACGGCAGCCTGGCGCTGCTGTTCGAGCTGGGCGCTGATGGCTGCCAGTTGCTCGTCCTTCTCCGCCATCTGCGTTTGCAGTTGCAGCAACTGCGCCTGCAGATCGCCGATCAGGGTCTGCAGTTGCTGGTTCTCGGCGCCCTGGCTGGCCACCTGCAGATCCAGCTCGCGCTGGGTCGCCTGCAGTTGCTGGGTTCCCGGCGTTTCCTGCGGTGCGGGCGCGGCGGGCGCAGAGACACTCTGCTCGGCGGCAACCGCTGCCTGTACCGTACCGCCGCCGGCAACGGCGCTGTCCGGCAGCAGCAGGTCGGCATTGGCTTGCAGGCGATTGCGATCACCGCCGCTGAATGCCTGCGGGTTGAGGGCATGAATATCGGCCATCAGCGCATCACGCGATGCCGTGCTGCCGGCTGCCTGCAGGCGCCCGGCAATGGTCCACAGGCTGTCGCCGCTGCGCACCTGATAACGCTGACCGCTGCTGGCGCTCGGCATCGGACGCGGCTGCGCGGGCTGGGCCGCAGGTGCACTCTGGCGCACGGGCGCCTGCAACTGCTCGTTGGACGCCGCCACGGCGGTGTACGCGGCCGAGCCCGGCGGATCGATGAGCAACGTGTACTCGCGCAGCAGATTGCCACCCGGGCGGCTCAGCTCAACGATGAAATTCAGATAAGGCTCACGCACCGGCTTGCTCGACACCACACGAATCAGCTGCTTGCCGTTGCGCATGATCGGCGAGAAGCGCAGATCGTTGAGAAACATGAAGCGGTCGACCCCGGAACGCTCGAAGTCCTCGCTGGAGGCCAGCCGCACACGGATCTCGTCCGCCGTCAGGTCACTGGCCTGGATCAGCTCGATATCGGCTTCCAGTGGTTGGTTGAGTGCAGAGTGCAGGCTGATGTCGCCCAGGCCCAGCGCCGGCGCCATGCCGGAATACAGCGCGGACCCTGAGGCCAGCGTCAGCAGAATATGACGAAAACGAGCCATTGGCCCTCCCCCGGAATGTCCGGTACGCGTGAGTAGTCAGCAGTCTCGCGACAGCGAGTATCCCTGGCATGAGAACGACGCGTGATGCATCTCGGGAGGGCTTTCCCTGTCGACCCGGTATCGTTTCGCTCGTCCTTTCTGCAGCCGTATCGGGTACGACAGGCAAAAAAGGCAAAGGCATATAGCCAGCATATGAGAGCGTCAGAAAAATGCCAACCAGCTCTCACTAAATAAACGACGGAGGGAGGCGTCGGAAAACCGTTATGGGTCAATCCACTAGGTCAATCTTTCTCGAGATTGCAGAGAATCTGCGCATGCACCTGCTGGCACCGCTGGATGTCGGCATCGCTGATGCCTTCGAACAGTTCCCTGCGCAAGCCCTGGGCGATGCTCTCGATCTGCTCGATCAGCGGTCGCGCCTGGGGGCTGAGGACAACCTTCTTGGCCCGGCGATCTTCCGGTACGGCCTGGCGCTGTACCAGGCCCTGGGCTTCCAGTCCGTCGAGCAGGCGTGCCAGGGTCGGGCCCTCGACACCCACGGTTTTCGCCAGCTCGCGCTGCGTGGGTGCTTCTTCCAGCAGGGCCAGGTGCAGCAGCACCAGCCAGCGTGCCTGGGACAGCCCCAGGCCAGAGAGGCGGCGATCCAGCTCGGCGCGCCAGGCGCGGGACAACTGGGCCAGCTGCATGCCAAAACTGTGTTGCGCGAACATTTGCATGGGTACGTATGACCGTTTGCTTGGCTTTTCGCTGCGGCTTGCCTTCCCCACTCTCGGGCAAACAGCAGAAAAACCTAATTATTAGTCACCTAACCATAACCCGTACCCCTGCATCCGCCAACCCCGCCGTTACCATTTGACGTACTGGTCCTCGACGAAGCCCCAGAGATTGTCGATCCCCACCGGCGCTCGGCCCGGCGGCCGCAAGGTGCCCTGGAAACAACCGAACACCTGCTTGAAGTTGCTGGCCAGCACGACGAGGTTGAGGTGCTCGCGGTGCAGGCCGTGGCCACGGAAACTCAGCTCGACCTGGCCGTCGCCAGAGTGGATCTGCCAGGGCTGCAGCGGCAGGTCGCGGTCGAACTGGAACTGCACGCCGCCGACCGGCAGCAGTTCGCCATCGAGCCAGTAGCAGTTCTCGCTGAAACTGGTTTCGTTGACCCCGCAGGACAGGTTCAGGCCGACGCGCAGCCCCGCCACTTCGCCAGACAGGCACGCCCAGTTCCAGTGCGTCTCCGGGCGCATGTAGCCCGCCGACCAGTCGTGGTGGGCGAAGGCACCGATCTCCCCCAGGTCGAAATCGCCCAGCGCGCTGCGCACCGAACCCTGGCAGCGCACGCCGGCGACCTTCTGCGCGTAGACCCAGCCATTGACCGCCGTGGGCGTGCAGATGTGCATGGGCTGAAAGGCCGGTTGCTGCTCGGAGAACTGCGCATCGATCCGCGTGCCGTCATCCAGTTCCACCAGCAGATGCTTATCGCGCGTCGCGCGGTGGTTCTCCAGGCGCAGCAGGTTGCCGCCGCTGCGCAGCTCGCAGACGCCCTCGTCCGGCTCCTGGCAAAAACGGCTGCCGAAACCCAGCGGCATGCGCACCTGGCGCTCGATCATGCGTCCGCTCGCCGGGTGGAACAGGTAAACGAAGCCGACACTCAGCAGGCTCAGGTTGGCCAGCGCGCAGCCGCCGATCAGCTCATCGCTGACCAGGCCGAAATACTGGAACTGATGAAAGCGCCGCCACTTGGCCAGCGCACCAAGGCGTCGCCCCATGGGCGAGCGAAAGTCGAAGTCGCGGTAGTTCACCTGCCGCGGCGCGGCGGGAAAGATGCCGTAGTGCGGCTGACCGTTGGCCTGAATCAGTGACTCCATGAGGCGACCGCTCCTTAGCTGGGGAGCGGCGATGCTAGCACCCGCGCGTCACGCGCCAGCACGCCATACGCGCCAAAAATGCGGCCTTGCCGTGCCGCTCGCGCAGGTGCGGGTCAGACCTCGAACTCGGCCTGTAGCGCGGCTCGCACGCAATGCAGCACGCCATCGTCGACCCGGCCAACGAAAGCCTCGGCGATGGCCGATACGGGCGGCAGTTCGCCTTCGCCGTCGAGGAAGGCATCCTGAATCTCGCCGAGCAGATCCTCGGGCAAATCCAGTGCCTGCTCCAGGCTCAGGTGTTGGCGGCCGATGGCTTCGGCCAGCAGGCTGTAGACGTTCTTCTCGGTGCATTTGAGCTGTGCGGCGATCTGCAGCGGCGTCATCCCGGCACGGGCCAGGCTGACCAGCTCGTGGCGCAGGTCGACCACTGCCGCTTCGCTGCGCGCACCGTTGAGCACCTCGAGAAACGCCTCGCCATAACGCTCCAGCTTGCGCGCGCCAACGCCGCTGACCTGGGCCATGTCGCTCATCGAGGCCGGCTTGCTGCGCAGCATTTCCAGCAACGTGGCGTCCGGGAAGATCACGTAGGGCGGTACGCTGTGCTCTTCGGCCAGCTTGCGCCGCAGCGTGCGCAGGGCTTCCCACTGCTCGCGCTCGTCCTGACGCACCAGTTGGCTGGCGCTGCTGCCGGAGGCCTTGATCGCCTGCTGCGGTTTCAGGTCGCGGCGCAGCTCCAGGCTGACCTCGCCACGCAACAGCGGCCGGCAACTGTCGGACAGGCGCAGGCCGCCGTAGCCGTCGAGGTCGACATCGGCCAGGCCACGCGCCACCAGCTGGCGGAACAGCGTGCGCCAGTCGCCTTCGCTGAGTGCCTTGCCCATGCCGAACACCGCCAGGTGCTGGTGCCCGGAAGCACGAATCTTGTCGTTCTCGCGGCCGAGCAGCACATCGACCAGATGACCGACGCCATAGCGCTGGCCGCTGCGGTAGATTGCCGACAAGCCCTGTCGCGCCGGCTCGGTGGCGTCCCAGGTCTGCACGCCGTCGACGCAGTTGTCGCAGTGGCCGCACGGGTTGGGCAGGTCTTCGTCGAAATAGGCCAGCAGCGCCTGGCGTCGGCAGCGGGTTTCCTCGCACAGGGCGAGCATGGCATCGAGCTTGTGCTGCTCGACGCGCTTGTGGCGCTCGTCGCCCTCGGAACTGGCCAGCATCTGCTTGAGGAAAATCATGTCCTGCAAGCCATACGCCATCCAGGCATCGGCCGGTAGGCCATCACGACCGGCGCGGCCGGTTTCCTGGTAATAGGCTTCCAGCGATTTGGGCAGGTCGAGGTGGGCGACGAAGCGCACGTTGGGCTTGTCGATGCCCATGCCGAAGGCGATGGTCGCGACCATGATCAGACCTTCCTCGTTGAGGAAGCGTTTCTGGTTATAGGCCCGCAGCTCGCTGGGCAGGCCGGCGTGGTACGGCAGCGCCGGGAAGCCCTGCTCGCTGAGGAAGCCGGCGACCTCCTCGACCTTCTTGCGCGACAGGCAATAGACGATGCCGGCATCGCCCTTGCGCTGGGCGAGGAACGCCAGCAACTGCTTGCGCGGCTGATCCTTGGGCACGATGCGGTAGAAGATGTTCGGCCGGTCGAAGCTGGAGAGGAAACGCTCGGCATTCTGCAGGTGCAGGCGCTGGACGATCTCCTCGCGGGTGCGCATGTCCGCCGTGGCGGTCAGGGCGATACGCGGCACTTGGGGGAACAGCTCGGCCAGCTGGCCCAGCTGCAGGTATTCGGGGCGGAAATCGTGGCCCCATTGCGAGACGCAGTGCGCCTCGTCGATGGCGAACAGGCCGACCTGCACGCGCTGCAGGAAATCCAGCATGCGCGGCTGCACCAGGCGCTCGGGCGCCACGTAGAGGAACTTGATCTCACCGCGACGAATGCGCTCGGCGATGCTGCGCTGCGCCTCGGCATCCAGCGTGGAGTTCAGCGCCACCGCGGCCACGCCGAGTTCGTCGAGCGTGGCGACCTGGTCGTCCATCAGCGCGATCAGCGGCGACACCACCACGGTCAGACCGTCACGCAGCAGGCCCGGTACCTGGAAGCACAGCGACTTGCCGCCGCCGGTGGGCATCAGCACCAGCGCATCGTCCCCCGACGCCACGCGCTCGATGATCGCGGCCTGGTTGCCGCGGAAGGCGTCGTAGCCAAAAACGTCTTTGAGGATGCGTTGAGCCTGGTCGAGCATGCGGGTCTCCGTTTGCAGCGGCGCAGTATACGCGAGCACCGGTCCGAATAAGTCCAACGCCTGTCGCCCTGCGCAAAGCACCGCGGCAAACGGCCGCCACACAGCGCGGGCCGTGCTTTTGCCGGCGCAGGGGGCTAGAATCCGCTCTGATCTTTCCTCAAGGTAGTCCGCAATGTCCTTTGCCGAGCAACTGTCCCGCCTGCAAGCTTTCCTCGATGCCGATGAACTGCACGAGGAGGCCCTGGACTACGTCGCCGCCCACGGCTACCTGACCGCCCTGGCCATCTGCCCCGAGCAGGTTCCCGAGCGCGAGTGGATCGACGCCCTGTTCGCCGAGCCGCCGCACTACCGCAGTGACGCCGAGCGCGAGGAGATCGAAGCCACCCTGATCCAGCTCAAGGCCCACATCGGTCGTCAGCTGGCCAGCGACGACGAGCCGGAATTCCCCTGCGACGTCGACCTCGGTGAAGATCCGGACGACTCCGACCTGCGCGGCTGGTGCATCGGCTTCATGGAAGGCGTGTTCCTGCGCGAAGAAATCTGGTTCGTAGACGCCGAAGACGAAGTCAGCGAGCTGCTGCTGCCGATCATGGTCGGCTCGGGTCTGTTCGACGAACAGCCGGAGTTCACTGAAATCGCCCGCGACCGCGATCTCGTCGACACCATGATCGACCAGATCCCCGAAATCCTCACCGCACTGTTCCTGCTCTGCCAGGCGCCGGAAGAGAAGCCGGCACTGCTCAAGCCGCGCCACCACTAACACCCTGTCGAGACGTGCTCGCACTCGCCCGCACCGCGTCGAAAGCAGCCTCGCAGCGCTCGCTCGCACCACGTGAACCGCGTACTGCAGGCTGTCGCTTGCACAGCGGCGCTGCGCCGAAGGGCACCGCGCCGAGCAGCGAGGCCAAGTACTGATGGCGCACCGTGACATTCGCCGCAGCCGCCATCGCAGCGTGCGCTACCTGCTGCTCGCAGTCGGCTGGCTCAGCGTGGCGCTCGGGGTGATCGGTATTTTCGTCCCAGTGCTGCCCACCACGCCCTTTCTTCTGCTCGCCGCCGCCTGCTTCGTGCGCAGCTCCGAACGCTTCTACCACTGGCTGGTGGACCACCCGCGCCTCGGCCCGTGGATCCGCGATTACCTCGAAGGCAACGGCATTCCGCTCAAGGGCAAGGTCTACGCGATCGTCAGCATGTGGCTGAGCATCGGCGTGTCCTGCTACCTGGTACCGATGCCCTGGGCGCGTGGTTTCATGTTGACCAGTGCGGTGCTGGTGAGCCTCTATATCCTGCGTCAGAAAACCCTCCCGCCGCGCTGAAAAAATACCTCACCAGAACGCCTGGAAATCCGGCAGCCCGGACAGACGCCGCCTAGACTTTGCGCACTTCCCACGAAGATCTCGCCATGCAGCGACGGCAGTGCACTCACGGATGGTCAGCGCGCCTGCCGGCAACCCGGCACGTGGCCGGCTTGCTGTTGTTTTCACTGATCGTGCTGGGCGCCGCCCAGGCCAACTGGGACTTCGACCAGATCCTGCAGAACGCGGAAAAGCGCTACGGCAACCTCGGCCTCGGCAAAGGTCGCATCGAGGCCTGGCGCGAGCTGATCGACAGCAGCGACACACTCGCCGAACGCGACAAGCTGGTCACCGTGAACCGCTTCTTCAACCGTCAACTGCGCTTCTCCGCCGACCAGCAGAACTGGCAGCAGGAGGACTACTGGGCGACGCCGATCGAGGCGCTGCTCAAGGGCGCGGGCGACTGCGAGGACTACTCGGTCGCCAAGTACTTCACCCTGCGCCGGCTGGGCATTCCCAGCGAGAAGCTGCGCATCACCTACGTCAAGGCACTGCGCTACAACCAGGCGCACATGGTGCTGACCTATTACGCCGAGCCGGGTGCACCGCCGCTGGTGCTGGACAACCTGATCGGCGAGATCCGCCCCGCCGCCGAGCGCAAGGACCTGCTGCCGGTTTACTCATTCAACGCCGAAGGCCTGTACCTGCCGGGCTCGGTGAGCAAGAAGAGCGATGCCAAGAAGCTCTCACGCTGGCAGGAATTGATGAAGAAGATGCGCGCCGAAGGCTTTGCCATCGACGAGGGTTGAGGAGAACGCTATGTCTCTTTTGAAACAGCTGTTCCTGGCCATCTGCCTGTTCCTGGTCGTGGCCTTCACCGGCAGCTTCATCGCCGGCATGGAAACCTCGCGCGAGCAGATGCTCAGCCAGTTGCGCTCCCATGCCCAGGACGCCGCCACCGCGCTGGGCCTGTCGATGACGCCGCACGTCGACGATCCGGCGATGCTCGAGTTGATGGTCAGCTCGATCTTCGACAGCGGCTATTTCGCCACCATCCGCGTGGTGCGCATCCCCGATGAAAAGATCATCGTCGAACGCAACACCAGCGCGGCGGCCGACAATGTGCCGGCCTGGTTCGTCAGGCTGGTCAACCTCGAGCCGCAAGGTGGTGATGCACTGATCATGCGCGGCTGGGACCAGGCCGCTCGCGTTGAAGTGCTCAGCCATCCCCAGTTCGCCCTGGCCAAGCTCTGGGACGGCGCCATCGGCAGCCTGCTCTGGCTGTTGCTCTGCGGCCTGGTCAGCGCGGTGCTTGGCGGCTGGCTGCTGCGCACGCAGCTGCAACCCCTGGACAAGATGGTGCAGCAGGCCCAGGCCATCACCCGGCGCGAATTCCTCACCCTGCCCCGCGTACCGCGCACACCGGAACTGCGCCGCGTGGTCACGGCCATGAATCAGATGGTCGAGAAGCTCAAGGCGTTGTTCGCCGAGGAAGCGGCCCGCAGCGAAAAACTGCGCGAGGAGGCCTACCAGGACAGCCTCACCGGCCTCGGCAACCGGCGCCTGTTCGACATCAAACTGGCCAACCAGCTGACAGTGAGCGAACAGCACACTGCCGGCTACCTGATCTTCCTGCGGGTCAACGACCTCGGCGGGCTCAACCAGCGTCTGGGCAGCCAGCGCACCGACACCCTGATCCTCGGCATCGGCGAACTGCTGCAGCGCCTGCTGGAACAGCGTGGCACGCCGGACTGGACCGCCTCGCGCAGCCGCGGCGGCGAATTCACCCTGCTCGCACCAGGCCTGGTTGGCGAGGACGCCGACCGCCTTGCCAGCGAGCTCATCGAGGGCCTGGAAAGCCTGCGTCAGACCGGCGCCAGCGATTGCACACCGGTCGCCCACCTGGGCATCGCCGCCTTCAGACCGGGCGAACACGCGGGTGCGGTAATCAGCCGTGCCGATCAGGCCCTGGCGCAGGCGCAGAGCACACCCGGCAAGTCGTGGGAACGTCTGGACGACTTCAATGCCCTCCCCGGCCAGGGCCTGCACGACTGGCGCCAATGGATCGATGCGGCGCTCAGCCAGAGCAAGCTGCAGCTGTACTTTCAGCCGGTGGCGCAATGCGCGGATGTTCAGCACATCCTGCACCGCAAGGTGCTCGCGCGCCTGCTCGACCCACAGGGCGACGCAATCGCCGCTGGGCGCTTCCTGCCCTGGATCGAACGCCTGGGCTGGGCCTCGCGCCTGGACCTGGCGATGCTCGAACACAGCCTGGCGCACCTGGCCGAACACCCGCATCCACTGGCGCTGAGCCTATCCGCCGCGACCCTGCGCGAACCGGCCAGCCTGGCGAAGATGCTTGGCATCCTGCGTGAGCACCCGCAACAGGGCAGTCTGATGATCCTGGAGCTGGACGAACGCTACCTGCCACCACCGAGTGAACTGGAAAGCCTTAGCCAGGCGGTTCGCGAGGCCGGCTATCAACTCGGCCTGCAGCACTTCGGCGGGCGTTTCAGCCTGATCGGCAACCTGACGCGCCTGGGCCTGGCCTACCTGAAGATCGATGGCAGCTACATCCGCGCCATCGACAGCGAGAGCGACAAGCGTGTATTCATCGAGGCCATCTTCCGTGCTGCCAACAGCATCGACCTGCCGCTGATTGCCGAGATGGTAGAGACCGAGGGGGAGTTGAGCGTGCTCAACGAGCTGGGCATTCACGGCGCCATGGGTCGCCTGATCGGCGCGCCATCACCCTGGCAGAGCTAACGCCTGCCGTCCTGCAGGTGGGCTGCAGCACGGCAGCGTACGCGCGCCTGTCGACGCGCTCAGTACGGCAGCTTGCTCTCGTCCTTGACCAGCCCACCCAGACCCTCGACCTGTACACGCGCCTGCGCACGTTGCTGGAGCTTGTTGCGCGCAGCATCGGGCAGGTCGGTGTAGCGCATCACGCCGCGATCAACCAGCACCCCGACCAGGTCTTCGATGACCCGCACCAGCTCCAGATCGGAGTGCTGCAGCGACATCAGGTGCTCATGGAGCGAACGACTGGCCAGCCAGCTCTGCACCTCGGGATCGGCGGCCGGCATGCTGTGGGTCATGCTGTCGAAGGGCTCTTTCTCTACCCGCAGAACCCTTCCCTTCTCATCGCGCTGCACATAGACCATGAATCACTCCCGAATCATGTCGCACAAAAAAGCCCGCCACCGGGAAGGTGGCGGGCCGCCTTAGTTGAAGAGCTTAGACGTCTACTTTCAAGCTGCCATCGCCCAGCATGCCGGTGATGACACCGCCCGCATCCATCGCTCCGTAAGACGCCTGCAGGTTGATGCCATCGAGCACGATGGTTGGCCCGGCCGATCCACCAGTAGCACCATTGGCATCCACCGTGATGGTGGTGCTGGTGCCGAAGCTGAAGGTCAGGTACTGGCTCAGGCTGCCCACATTACTGTGCTCACCGGAAAGCAGTTGGGACAGGTCCAGCGCGTCCACACCCTTGGTGAAGTCGGTGATATGGCTGGTACCCGTTTCGCCGGCCAGCCACTTGAAGGTATCTGCACCGCCTCCACCAGTCAGGGTATCGTTGCCTCCATTTCCGCTCAGCGTATTGCTGCCACTGTTCCCAATCAGCACATCGTCGAAGCGCGAGCCAATCAGGTTCTCGATGCCTGTCAGGGTATCGTTACCTGCACCCAGGGTATTCTGAGCGCCACTGATGGCCAGGCTTACTGTGACGCCGGATGTAGCATCCACATAGCTGGCGGTATCTATACCCGCACCACCGTTGAGGGTGTCATTACCCGCACCGCCAACCAGCAGGTCGTCACCATTGCCCCCGTTGAGGGTATCGTTGCCAGCACCGCCGATAAGCACATCATTACCGCTGCCTCCCGACAGGGTGTTGCCCGCATTAACTCCGGTACTGTTGTCGATGATGATCTGGTCATAGCTGGCACTTGAGTTGCCGATCACACCACTGTTGTCGCGATCGACGTTCACGGTTGCCGATGTACTGACCGCACCCAGCTCATCCTTGGTGGTGTAGGTGAACGCCCCCCCCCTTATCAACCCCGAGTCAGTGAAGGTTGTAGTGTCCGTACCGCGTGTAATCGAGCCGCTACTGGCACTTCCAGCGGTGTTCACTGCGAAGTCATTGCCCTCGGCATCGCGGTCATTCCACAGCAAGGCCCAATCAGGCACTACAACCGACGCCGCACTGTAAGCCACCACGTTGTCGGCATTGGTTGTCGGCGCATCATTGACGGCATTGACGTGTACGTAGGCGACGGCAGATGCACTGTCGGCGCCGCCATTGGAAGTACCGTCGCCATCCTTGACGGTGAAACTCACAGTGCGATCCGCAGTGGACGGATTGTCAGAGGTGTTGGCGTAGGCGATCTGCTGGATCAGTGTCTGGACTACCGCAAGCGTCGCCAGGTTACTGGTGAAACTGACCGTCAGCGCCGCACCATTGGCACCACCTGAGAGGGTACCGATGGTGGTACTCCCCAGGCGCAGGTTGCTACCGCTCACATTGAGCTGCCCACTGCCAGTTCCCTGATTGATGATCGACAGCTGATCAGCAACCGTGCCGTTTGCAGTGAATGCCACCACCAGTGAGCCACCGTTGAAGTTGGCCGAGTCGATATCGCTCAGCGTCACACTGCTATCGATGACTTTCGCACTCGCGTTCTCGGTGTAGTTCAGCGTACCGCCCATCCCACTCAACACCGGTGCATCGTTCACCGGTGTGACATTGAAGGTGATGGTGTTCGGATTCGGGTCGAGGTCAACCCCACCGTTCGCCGTTCCGCCACTGTCCTGTACCTGGAAGGTGAACGTGGCGTAGCCATTGGCATTGGCCGCCGGGGTGAAGATGAGCTTGCCCGCATTGATATCCGCCACCGACACCAGAGTGCCCGCACCGATCGCACTGCCGTTCAGGGTGAGCTGGCCAGCGGTAGGCAAGGTCGTGATCTTCACCGCTGCCAGGGTGTTGCCCTCGGCATCGGAGAAGCCGAAGCTGCTCGCGCCAAGCACATGGCTGGTGTCCTCCAGCAGGCTCAGCGTCGCATCGGCGCCTGCCGGCGGGCTGTTGGCATCGATCACGTTGACCGTCAGGGTCGCCGAATCGCTGGTACCGTCGGCATCCACCAGGCTGTAGCCGAACTGCTCGGTCACATTGCTGGTGATCCCGTCAGGCGCGACATAACTCCAGGCTCCGGTTGCGAAGTTGAAGGTCAGCTTGCCATGTTGTGGCGTCTCGATAGCGGTCAGCACACTGCCGGAGATGGCAGGACCCGTGCTCGGCGTGATGGTCGAAGTACCGTTCCAGGTGTAGGTGACGGAGCCGATGGTGAACGACTTGATATAGCCGGCGCCGTCCACCCCGAAGCTGTCGTCGTCAGCGGTGCCGGCGATGCCGTCACTGCCCCACAGCACGTTGCCGGACACATCGCCACCAACGACCTGGCCGAGTAGCGCATCCACCAGCTGACCGAAGCCTGCCACGTTGAGTGGCGAACCCTGCCCATCGAGATCAACATCCTGCAAGCGGACATTGTTGATGCCGTTACCGATGCCCACGGTGGTGACGTTGATGTCGTTGCCATTGACGAAGGTATTCCACGCTGTTGCTGTGGAGTTGGCCAGGGAGTTGCCGTTATTGCCGGTCTGCTCGTTGGGGTTGCCGTCACTGATGAACACCACCTGATTACTCCAGCCGGTGATCGGCTGGTAAGACGCCATGGTTTCCTTGATGGCATCGGTAAAGTCGGTATTGCCATCGAATGGGCGAGTGCCGCCCTCCGTTGGATTCAGGCTGGAAATCAGCGAGCTGAACGCCTCGACACTAGTGACCGGTGCGTAGGCCTTGGCCGTCGAGGAGAACGCCACGACCTGTAGCTGCACATGGCCCGAGGTGCCATCGAACAACGCGGCACCGGCCTGCCGAACCGCAGCGAGCATCTGGTTCAGCTCGGTGTTGTCGATACTGCCGCTGAAGTCGAGGACGAAGACCACGTTGAAGTCCTGGCCATGACCTTCGACCACGGTCGCCACATCGTTCTTGGCATCCGGCCCGTTGTCCACCGCAACCACGTTGATCTTGGTGCTCGCGACATTGGAGTTCGTGGTGCCGTCGTTGACCACCACGGTGACCGTACGGGGCGTGGTACTCGGCGTGCTGCTGGTGTTGCCGAAGCGGATCGCCTCGATTGCCGTTTCGTACTCCGCCTTGCTAGCCACGCCAGTAAGAGTCACGGTGATCTTGCCAGCCACGCTGGTATCCACCACACCGCTGATGCCGCCAAGCAAGCCGCTGGCAGTCAGCACATCACCGGCCTGGGCGTTGGTGAGCACGATCTTGGCCGAGGCGATGGTGCTGTTGTCGATGTCGGTGACCAAGGTGTCGATGTCGGCGATGGCCACCGCCGACGAACCTTCGGTGAAGGTGGTCTGGTAACCCGTACCCACCACGCCGGCGCTGTCATTGCCGTCCAGGTCGAGCAGCGGCGCATCGTTGACGGCCGACACGTTGATGGTGACGGTCGCGATATTGCTGTAGAGGCTACCGTCGCTCACCTGGTACTGGAAGGTTGCGTAGGGTGCGCCGTTCTCATTGCTGTCAGGCACGAAGGTCAGCTTGCCAGCATTGATATCCGCAATGCTGATCTCCTGGTTCAGACTCACATCCACGCCGTTGAGTTTGAGCACACCATCGGTGGCCAGCTGGGTCACCCTGATGCCGGTAAAGCTGCTCGAGTCGACGTCATAGTCGTTGTTAGAACCTGTGCCATCGGCACCAAACAGGCCATTGTAGGTAATGGTTACGGCATTGTCTTCGCTGGTAGTGAAGGTATCGTTGACCGCCACTGGCGCATCGTTGGCCGGCGTAACATTGATGGTCACGGTGGCGATGTTGCTGTAGCTACTGCCGTCACTGACCTGGTACTTGAAGGTCGCGTACGGCGCGCCGTTTTCATTGCCATCCGGTACGAACACCAGCTTGCCGGCGTCGATATCGGCCTTGCTGACCTCCTGGTTCAGGGTCACGTTGACGCCGTTGAGCTTGAGCACACCGTCGGTGGCCAGCTGGGTCACCTTGATGCTGGTGAAGCTGCCGGAATCGCCGTCGCTGTCGTTCAGCGGCCCGGTGCCATCGGCCCCGAACAGACCGGCACTGGTGATGGTGACCGAGGTGTCTTCGCTGGTGCTGAAGGTGTCGTTGATCGCGATGGGCGCTTCGTTGAGCGCAGCGATGTTGATGGTCAGCGTCGCACTGGAGGGATCGCCGTCAGCATCGACGATGGTGTAGTCGATCTGCTCCACCTTGTTGCCAGTCAGCCCGCCCGGCGCCGTGTAGCTCCAGGCGCCGGTCGCGAAGTTGAAGATCAGCTTGCCGCCCAGGTCGGTGGTGATGGTGAGGCTCGCGGTGGCATTGCTGCCATCCCAGGTATAGGTATCGCCGTCGATCGACAGGGAACGGATGCCGCCCTTGCCATCGGCACCGAAACCATCATCGTCGCTATTGCCGGCGATACCGTCGCTGCCATGCAGCACATTGCCGGAGACCTGGCCGGTGCTGACCTGGCTGAGCAGGGTATCCACCAGGTCGTCGAAATCGCCGACCCGAATAGGCGAGCCACTGCCGTCCAGATCGACATCCTGCAGGTTGTCGTTGTCGATACCGTTACCAACGCCAATGGTGGTGACGTTGAGGCCGTTGTCGTTGATGAACTGCTGCCAGTCGGCCGCCGTCTGATTGGCCAGCGCATTGTTGGCCTGGGTCTGCTCATTGGGGTTGCCATCGCTGATGAACACCACCTGGTTGCTCCAGCCCGGCAAGGGGGAGAAAGCATCCATGGTCTTCTCGATCGCCGCCGTGAAGTCGGTGTTGCCGTCGTAGGGGCGATGACCGCCCTCCTCCGGATTCAGCGAGTCCAGCAGGTTCTCGAATGCCGCGAAGCTGGTGACCGGGGCATAGGATTGCGCTTGGCCGGAGAACGCCACGATCTGCAGTTGCACATCACCTGGATTACCCTGGAAAAGCGCTTGGCCTGCGGCTTTTACCGCGGACAGCATCTGATCCAGCTCGCTGTCGCTGATGCTGCCGCTGAAATCGAGCACGAACACCATGTTGATATTCGGTGCCACGCTCTCGCTGACACTGGCCACGTCGTGCTGCGCCACCGGGGTGTCGTCGTCGACGTTGATCTCCAGGGTGCCATTGGCCTTGTCGCCATCCTTGTCGGTGACCTGGTAGGTCAGGGTAAAAGCCTGGTTATTTTCATCATCGCCATTGGCATGCTTGATCGGCGCGTTCTGTTTCACCTCGTAGGCGCCGTTGGCGCTGTTCAGGGTGACGGTCAGGACCGTGGTGGCGCCCTGCTTGATCAGCAGGTCGCTACCGGACTGCACGTAGGTGAAGCCCTGCGGTGCGCCGGTATAGGTCCACTGGATAGAACCGGCGCCATCATTGCCATAGGCGTGATTGAGCGTGCCGCTGACAAAGGCGGCGTTATCGTCATCACCATCACCACCGGGGATGCCTTTGGCCAACGCATCATCGTCCAGTTGCACCACCTGGTTCGGCGTGGCGCTGGGGCCGTCGTCCTTGAAGCTGATGACCTTGCCGATATCGATGCTGGCGCTGGCCTTGTCGCCATCGCTATCGGTCACGGTGGCACGCAGGCCGACATGACCGGAGCCGAGGAACTTGGCCTCGTCCGGATCACCAGTGGGATGCACGATGGAACGGATCTGGTCGAGGGTTACGGTGCCACCTGCATTCACCGACAGGGTGAACACCAGCTGGTTGCTCACCGCAGTACGCCCTTCCACCACTCCGGCGCCATTGACGCTGAGGATCACCGCCTGGTTGGTGGCGGTATCCACCAGCCCGCTGTTGGCGTTCTGCACGGTCAGGTCGTAGGCCATGCTTTTCAAGCCATCGGCACCGGGCTGAACGTTGAACACACCACTGAAATTGGCCGTGGCGTCGATGGCGAAGTTCGATTCGTCAACCTGCAGCGACGAACCCCAGGTGATGCTGGTGCTGACATCGTTGTAGTCGTAGTCGGAGGTATCGGTCTTGTCTTCCCAGTTCTGGTTACCGGCGACGCCGGTGTCCTGCAGGTGCGAGCCGCCAGGATTGAGAGCCGCATCGCTGAACAGTACATTGGCGCCATCGGCACCGGTCAGCGGGTTGGCCCCGAGGAAGGCCGTCCACTTGCCACCGACCAGTTGGAAGGTCAGCTCGGCCCCATTGGTCAGACCGGCATTGGCACCACCGTTGGGAATGATGAAGAAGCCGACGCTGTTGGGGTCCAGCCCGTTCAGGTCCGCACTATCACCAGTGCCCTGGTTATGCACGTTGGCCCAGATCACCTTGCCGCCGACAGGCGAGCCATCCGGCCCTTTCTCGTAATAGCCGTAGGTGTTGGAGTAGCCCGCGTCGGTACCGTGGAAGGTGACATAGGAGCCGGTGTCGATATTGCCGGCCTGGATGGTCGGCGTGTCGTCATCGATGGTCACCACCAGCGAGCCGTTGGCGCTGTCACCGTCCTTGTCGGTCACGGTGTAGTCGACGTTCAGGGTGATGTCATCCTCGGTGCCACTCTCGGGGTGCATCAGCGGCTTCAGCAGATTGACGGTATATGCGCCGGTCGCGGGATTGGTCAGCACCACCGTCATCAAGTCGCCACGGATGGCATTGCTGATGGTCAGGGTGTTGGTTGCTGCGTTCCAGGTCGAGGTAACGGCTTCGCTACCCAACACGCTCGGGCCGCTGAGGACGATGCTCTGCAAGCCATCGGCACCCGCACTGTAGGTCAGCGAACCGCTGGTGCTGATAGCGGCGCCATTGGTATCGGCAGGGCCGCCGTTGATCCCGCCGGACAGGCCTTCGTCATCCAGAATCGCTGGCGCGATTACCTGGCTGGCAGTCGGTGTATCGTCATTGACGCTGATCTGCAGGGTGCCATTGGCAGTGTCGCCGTCCTTGTCGGTGACCTGGTAGTTGAGGGTGAAGTCGGCGTTGTTTTCATTGCCACCGCTAGCGTGCTGGATAGCGGCCAGCTGAGTGACGGTATAAACCCCGGTTGCCGTATTCAGCGTTACGCGCAGCACATCGGTTGAGCCCTGTTTGACCAGCAGGTCGTCACCGTCCTTCACGTAGCTGAAGCCCGAAGGCGGTGTGCCGGTGGCGAGCAGCTGGATATTGCCGGCACCGTCATTGCCGAAGCTGTGGCCGAGGGTACCGGTGAGATTGACCGCATTGTCGTCGTCGCCAGTGCCGCCGGGGTTGCCGCCAGGCAATACATCGTCGTCCAGTTTCACCAACGCGTTGCTGCCAGCGCTCGGTGCATCGTCGCGGAAGCTGATCACGGCACCAAGGTCAACACTGGCACTGGCCCTGTCACCATCGTTGTCGACGACCGTGGCATTGAGCTTGATGTGACCGAGGCCGAGGAACTTGGCCTCGTCCGGGTCAGAGGTTGGGTGGACGATGGAGCGCGACTGGTCGAGGGTAACCTTGCCAGTCGCATCCACGCTGACGGTGAACACCAGCTCGTCACTGCCAGCGGTACGCCCCTGGATCACGCCACCAACGACGCTGAGCAACACAGCCTGATTGGTGACGGTATCCACCAAGCCGCTATCGGCATTCTGCACGCTGAGGCTATAGGTCAGGCTCTGCAGGCCATCTGCACCAGGCTGTACGTTGAACACGCCACTGAAGCTGGCAGCGGCATCAATGCTGAAATCGCTCTCATCGACCTGCAGCTGCAGGCCTGTACCCCAGGTGACACTGGTGCTGAGGTCGTTGTAGTCGTAGTCGGAACCGGTCGTGACATCCTCCCAGTTCTGATTGCCGATGCCGGCATTGTCCTGCAGATGTGAACCACCCGGGTTCAGTGCCGCATCGCTGAACAGCACGTTTGCGCCACCCTCACCCGTCAGCGGAGTGCCGCCGAGGAAGGCCGTCCACTTGCCGCCAACCAGTTGGAAGGTCAGTTCGGCACCATTGCCCAAACCAGCGTTGGCACCACCATTGGGAATGATGAAGAAGCCGGTGTGTGCCGGGTCCAGTCCGCCCAGATCGGCCGTATCGCCAGCAACCTGGTTATGCACATTGGCCCAGATCACCTTGCCACTCTGCGGTGTGCCGTCTTCACCCTTGACGTAGTAACCGTAAGTGTTGGCATAGCTGGCATCGGTGCCATGGAAGGTCACGAACGAATCCGGGGACAGATTGCCGGCCTGGATGGTCGGCGTGTCGTCGTCGACGGTCACGACCAGAGAGCCCTGGGCGGAGTCGCCATCCCCGTCGGTCACGGTGTAGCCGACATTGAGGAGGATATCGTCCTCGGTATCGACAATCGGATGCATCAATGGCTGCAACAGGCTGATCTTGTAGGCACCGGTAGCCAGATCGGTCACCACCACGGTGACCAGCGAACCGCGCCCGCTGCTGATGGTCAGCGTGTTGCTGGCACTGTCCCAGGTCGACGTCACAGCCTCCGAGCCCAATGTGCTCGGGCCACTGAGAACGATGGATTTCACACCATCGACGCCGGCATTGAAGTTGAGGGTGCCAGTGACACTGGTGTTGTTGCCGGGCGCATCATCAGGGCCACCATTGATGCCGCCCGACAGGCCTTCGTCATCCAATGTGCCTGCATCGCTGCTGCCCGCGGAGGGGCCATCGTCCTCGAAGCGGATGGCATTGCCGACGCCAACCTTGTCGACGGCCACATCACCATCGCCGTCGGTAACGGTGACAACCGCACGGATCTTGCCAGCCAGGCTCAGCGCCTCATCGTGACTGTTCGGATCGGGGTGCTGCAGGGATACATATTGAGCAATGCTGAGGGTGCCATCGGCACCGATGGCAACCGCGAAGGCCGCTTTACCGGTATCGCTACCATCGGCAATGCGCCCGACCACCAGGCCATTTTCAAGCGTCAGCACAATGCTGTGCCCATCGGTGGTCTGCAGTCCCGAATCAACCCCGTCACCACCCACCACTTCCAGACTCAATTCGGTGGTTGCGCCTTCCTGGTCCTGCCCGGCATCACTGCCGGCCACGCTTACGACTGCACCATTGCTCTGGGCATAACCGGCCGGTGATAGATCGCTACCCGCGCCAGATACGCTGGCGAACAACGCAACGACGCTCGGATTGCTGGTGTCATTGTCATTGGCATCGCTGCCGGGTGTCGGCGTTGCAGAACCATTCTGCAGACCTGCACTTTCGTCATGAACGACACGTACCCCTTCGATCAGCTGAATGCTGGCAGTGGGGCCGTCATCCTCAAAGCGAATGGCGCCACCGATACCCACCTTGTCCACCGCCACATCACCATCGCCATCGATAACCGTAACCACCGCCTGGATCTTGCCAGCCAGGCTCACGGCTTCGTCATAGCTACTGGTGTTGCCATGTTGCAGAGAAACGTACTGGGCCACGCTGACCGTACCGTCGGCACCGATGGCGATGGCAAAAGCAGCATTGCCCGCCTCCGGCCCTCCGACGATACGACCGACGACCAGACCATTCTCGACAAAGAGCGCAATGCTGTTGCCCTCGGTGGTTTTCAGACCGGAGTCCGCGCCGTTGCCGCCGACTACTTCCAGGCTCAGTACGGTGCTCGCACCCTCCTGGTCCTGCCCGGCATCACTACCAGTCACACTGACCAGCGGACTGCCACTCTGGGCGTACCCGGCTGGAGACAGGTCGCCAGCCACGTCACTGACGCCAACGAACAAGCCGGCAACATCTGCGCTGTCGGTGTCGTCGTCATTGGCATCGCTGCCAGGGACAGGAGTCGCCGAACCATTCTGCAACCCGGCACTTTCGTCATGAACGACACGTACGCCTTCGTTCAGCGAAATACTGGCGGTGGGACCGTCATCCTCGAAACGGATCGAGCCGCCGATGCCGACCTTGTCCACAGCAATATCGCCGTCACCATCAGTCACCGTGACCACCGCCCGAACCTTGCCGCCAAGGTCGACGGCATCGTCCGGGCTGCCAGTATCCGGGTGATACAAGGACACATACTGCGCCACGCTGATCGACCCATCGGCGCCAATAGCGATGGCGAAAGCGGCGTTGCCCGCCTCCGGACCACCCACGATACGGCCGACCACCAATCCGTTTTCGATAGAAAGAACGATGCCGTTACCGCCGGTGGTCTGCAGACCTGAATCGGCGCCGTCACCGCCTACGATTTCCAGGCTGAGGACGGTGCTTGCACCTTCATTGTCCTGTCCGGCACTGCTGCCGGAGATATTGACCAGCGACCCATTACTCCGGGCGTAGCCGGCGGGTGAGAGGTCACTGCCGACATCTGCAACGCCTGCGAACAGATTGGCGACAGCTGGGTCGGCCGTGTCGTTGTCATTGGCATCGCGCGGTGGCGTCGGTGTGTCTGTGCCGTTCTGCAAGCCGGCAGTTTCATCATGCACCACACGCGCGCCTTCATTCAGCGAAATGCTGGCGGTGGGGCCGTCATCCTCGAAACGAATCATCTGGCCGATATCGACACTGCTCACCGCCTTGTCGCCATCACCATCGGTGACCGTCAGCACAGCCTTGACCAGCCCCGCCAGGTCGATCGACTCATCATCGCTACCGGTATCCGGGTGACGCAGGGACTCGTACTGCACCACGCTGATGACGCCCGTGGCCGCATCAATGGAGATCGCGAACACGGCCTGTCCGTCACTGCCGCGACCGACAATGAGACCGTTCTCCAGCGTTAGCGAAACCGGATCGCCATCCGTGGTAGTCAGCGTGTTCAAGGCCAGGAAACCGAACTGTCCCTCGCCTTCACCTTCACCCTCGTCGGTGTTCAGCTCCAGGCTGTAAACCACCGTGGCGCCGGCTTCATCGGCACCTGTTTCGAAGTTGGCAATCACGACCGGACCTTTGCCGACGGCATAACCCAGCATGTCAGTCGACACATTGGTGACGCCCGCAAAAACGTCGAGTGGGCCCTCGACATCATCGCTATCGGGTTGCAGACCAGCGCTCTCGTCCACCACGACCGAACCGCCTTCTTCCGAGAGGGAAAGCGCTGCGGTCGGCCCATCGTCGTTGATCGCGATGGTCAGCGGTACAGTTGGCGATACATCGTTGTCGAGGTCGAACACCCGTACGCTGAAGTTATCGAACAACTGATCGTCTGCACCGGTGGCATTGGGGTCAGTGTGATCCAGGGTGTTGTCGGTAAGCGTATAGGTCCAATTGCCCGCCGCGTCGAAGGTGAGGACGCCGTAGGCACCCTGTACCACACCGCCGCCAGTGACGTTGACCCAGACACCATTGTTGCCGAGCACCTCGATGCGACCGATACCATCAGGCGAGTTGATGATCAGCGCGCCTGAGGTGGTTTCGGCATTGCTTCCCGGATTGGTGCCCGGCTGGCCGCCGCCATCGGGCCCGCCGTTGAGGGCTTCTTCATCGACCACACCGGGGCCGGTGACGACATTTCCATTGTCATCAAAGAAAACGATGTCGAGTTCAGGGCTGAAATCCGCAATGGCGAAAATTTCCGCCTCCGGGAATTCCGGGCCGGCATTCAAGCCAGCGGTAGGGAAACCGATCACCGGGTCCAGCGCCCCAGCGGTTTCGCCCAGCAATACGAAGGAATGACCACCACCCACGCCGCCGGCACCACCCGCACCGCCAGCACCCGGGCCGGCAGCCGTGGCTTCACCCGCCTGGGTTGGGTCCACACCCGCCTCGATGGCTGCCTGCAATTGCTCGACATCGGTCAGGTCGGCATCGCTGGGGGCATCAGACGCGGTCTCTTGCGCATTGGCAGCGGAGTTGTCCTGGTTGCCTGCAAGCATCTGCTGATCGAGCGCCAGTGTGCTGTCGCGCCCCAGGGTGAGTTCGCCTCCGCCGCTCAGGGCAATCGCGATCGCCCCGGCTGCGCCAGTCTGCAACTGCTCGCCGGCATACACCCGATCGCCTTCTATCAACGGTCGGCGCGATCCATCGCCCGCTACTGCAAAGACCTCGCCGACAACCTGACTGACGACACCAATCAACGTAGCCATGATTCCTTCCTCCGCACTACAGCTGCCGACCACCGTCGACACGTTTCAAAAGGGCCAAAAACACCTTCCGAACCAAGGCATTTGCGAAGAAATCTGCGTGAAATGGCACTGTGCTATCAGAAAACTTTTTAAATGCGACAAAAAAGTGTCGCTCCAACTGCACCGACTCACTACACCAGAAACAACTCCCCGCCCTTATGCTCCAAATCGCTCTTGACCCACCATTTCTGCCGCAAAAAGGCTTCTAAGGCCCGATTTCTGCGGGAGTACGGAAAAAACAATGTGCTCGTTTTCACAGAGTGCATAAGACTTTTTCCTCATAAACCTTGTGAAAAAAATTTCTTAGCTAAGTCAAAAGTTGTTCTTAGCTGTGATGTTACAAACCTGAAACGTTTATTCAGGATAAAACGCCATAAAAATGGCGACGTAACAAAGAGCATCGACACAAGGAGAAGTACCCCATGCGCGTTCTAGCACCGCTCTACAGTGGCATTGTGCTGGCCATTGCCTGCTCTCAGGCCCATGCCATTACCCTTTCGGAAGCCATTCAGAGCACCCTGGACAACCACCCCGAACTGCATGCCAGCATGAATGACCGCCTCTCATCGGATGAGGAAGTGAAGATTGCCAAGGGCGGTTACCTGCCGACCGTGGACCTGCTGGTTGGCTATGGCCGGGAAAATACCGACAGCCCCAGCACCCGGGCCCTGGGTGACCATAACAAGGAGACCATGAACTACCGTGACGCCGAGCTGCGTCTGCGGCAGATGCTGTTCGACGGTTTCAATACACCGAACGAAGTGGCACGTACCGAGGCAGTGGTGAACTCCAAGGCCTACTACGTACTGGGCACCTCGGAAGGGCTCGCCCTGCGCACCGTCGAGGTGTACCTGGAGGTGCTCAAGCGCCGCGAGCTGGTGAGCCTGGCGCAGAACAACCTGCAGGCGCACACGCGCATCCATGACCAGATCGGCATGCGCAGCGAACGCGGCGTCGGCAGCACTGCCGACTTCGACCAGGCCGAAGCACGCCTGGCCCTGGCGGCGAACAACCTGTACACCGAACAGGTCAACCTCGCCGACGCCGAAGCCAACTTCTTCAGCGCCGTCGGCCGCCTGCCCGACCAGCTGGAAAGCCCGGTCACGGTGAAGGGCGAAATGCCGGCCGATCTGCTCGTCGCACGGCAGACCGTGATCGACAACAACCCCTACCTGAAGTCGGCGCAGGCCGACGTAAATGCCGCCGAAAAGCAGTACGAAGTCGCCAAGTCACCCTTCTACCCACGTTTCGACGTGGAATTGGCGACCTCCGCAGACGACAACGTGCAGGGCGACGAAGGCCACTACAACACTTGGCGAGCCGCCGTGGTGATGAACTACAACCTGTTCAACGGCATGCGCGACAAGGCCCGCCTGCAATCGGCGGCGCACCAGATCAACCAGTCGATGGACATCCGCAACAACGCCCTGCGGGTGATCAACGAAAACCTCTCCCTGGCCTGGAACGCCATGGAAAACGCGCGCCTGCAAACGCCCAAGGCGCGCGACTACGCCGACTACACCTCGCGGGTGCGCGAGGCCTACCAGCAGCAGTTCGGTCTCGGCCAGCGCACCCTGCTCGACCTGCTGGACAGCGAGAACGAACTGTTCACCGCCAATCGCCGTTACAGCGAGGTGCGTTACACCGAAGAGTTCTCCATGTACCGCGTGATCTCTGCCATGGGCGATCTGCTGAAGAAGCAGAACGTCGTAGTCCCGGCCGAAGCTGTAGCCCTCACGGAAGTGAAGAGCGAGGCGCGTCTGCCGGAAATGAAGTAGTCCCGGCGAAGAAGCTGCCCGGCAGACGCTGCCCACCAGCGTCTGCCGGCCTGTTTCTCTGGAGTAGTGAACGTGACGACCATGGAACGGAGCCTTACCGACGATCAGCGGCAGAGTCATGACGACCCGCTGCTGGACGGCCTGCTGATTCTCTGCAAGCTGCACGACTGCGTAGCCAGTCGAGCCAGCCTGAGCGCCGGGCTGCCAATGCCCGATCAACGCCTGAGTGCCGAGCTGCTGCCCCGAGCCGCAGCCCGTGCAGGCCTGCAGGGGCGCATCCTGCGCCGCGAGCTGCCGGCTATTTCCTCACTCAACCTGCCCGTGCTGCTCCTGCTCAAGGACGGCCGCAGCGCCGTACTGCGCAAATACGGCCCCAAAGGCAAGGCGCTGATCCTGCCGTGTGAGGCCGAAGGTGGCGAACAATGGGTCGAGCTCGCCGAGCTGACCAAGGAATACAGTGGCCGCGCGCTCTTCGCCCGTCCGCGTCATGAACTGGAAGACGCGCGCGTCCCGCTGCTGCCCCGCGTGCAGTTCTGGTTCCGCGACACCCTCAAGCTGTCCCGCTGGCTGTATACCGACGCGGTGCTCGCCAGCCTGCTGATCAACCTGCTCGGCCTGATGGTGCCGCTGTTCGTCATGCAGACCTACGACCGCGTGGTGCCCAACCAGGCTACGTCGACGCTGTGGGTACTGGTGATCGGCTTGCTTATCGGCAGCGGTTTCGAACTGCTCCTGCGCGTGCTGCGCGCGCACCTGCTGGACGTTGCCGGCAAGAAGACCGACGTGGTGCTCTCCGCCACGTTGTTCGAGCGCATCACCGGTATGTCGCTGAAAGCCAAGCCGGCCACCGTTGGCGGCTTCGCCCAGAGCATCCATGACTTCCAGGGCCTGCGTGAATTCCTCACCGCAGTCACCCTGACCAGCCTGATCGACCTGCCCTTCTCCATCCTCATGCTGGTGGTAATCGGCCTGCTCGGCGGTTGGCTGGTGGTGATTCCGCTACTGGCATTTCCGATCACCGCCGTCTTCGCCCTGATCATCCAGTCGCGGCTGCGCGACACGGTGCAGAAGAGCCTCGCCTTGGGTGCCGAACGCCAGGCCCTGTTGATCGAAACTCTCGGCGGCCTGGAAACCCTCAAGGCGTGCAGCGCCGAAAGCGAGCGCCAGCACCACTGGGAAAAAACCCACGGCGCCCTCACCCGCCTCGACAACCATGCGCGCTTCCTCGCGGCGTTGGCCACCAACGGCACCCTATTCCTGCAGCAGTTCGCCGGCATGGCGACTATCGTCGCCGGGGTCTACATCATCATCGCCGGCAAGCTCAGCGTCGGCGCCCTGGTCGCCTGCTACATGCTCGGCAGCCGCGTGCTCTCGCCACTCGGGCAGATCGCCGGTTTGATCACCCGCTACCAGCAGGCGCGCCTGACCATGACCAGCACCGATGCGCTGATGGCCCTGCCACAGGAGCGCGAAGCCAAGCAGCGGCCGCTGGACAGAACCCAGCTCAAGGGCGCGTTCGACATCCGCCAGGTCAGCTTCGCCTACCCCGGCCAGAGCGGTGCGGCGCTGAGCAAGATCAACCTGCGCATGAAGGCCGGCGAGCACATCGGCATCATCGGTCGCAGCGGCTCGGGCAAGAGCACCCTCGGCCGCCTGGTAATGAACTTCTACACCCCGGATGACGGCCAGCTGCTGCTTGACGGCCTTGACCTGCGCCAGCTCGATGTCGCCGACCTGCGCCACCAGATCGGCTACGTCGCCCACGACCTGCCGCTGCTGGCCGGCAGCCTGCGCGACAACCTGACCCTTGGCGCGCGCTACGTCAGCGACGCACGCATGCTCGAAGTCGCCGAACTTACCGGCGTATCGGAACTGGCGCGGCAGCACCCGCAAGGCTTCGACCGCCCGGTGGGTGAACGCGGCCAGCTGCTCTCCGGCGGTCAGCGCCAGGCCGTGCTGATGGCCCGCGCCATGCTGCTCGACCCACCGATCCTGCTGCTCGACGAACCTACCAGCGCCATGGACAACGCCAGCGAAGACACCCTGCGTAATCGCCTGCACACCTGGACCCAGGGCAAGACCCTGCTGCTGATCACCCACCGCGCCTCGATGCTCAGCCTGGTCGACCGACTGATCGTGCTGGACAACGGCCATGTCGTCGCCGACGGCCCCAAGGACGCTGTGATCGAAGCCCTGCGCAAGGGCCGTGTCGGCCCCGCATCGGTCTAGCCAGGAGAAGCGCATGGAATTCACACAATCGGTTCGCGATTACTTCGGCAGCCTGCGTACACGCCGGCAGGACACCGAGTTCATGCCGGAAGTCGATGGCGTAGTCCGCGAGGATTCACCCTGGCTGGCCCGCGCCACCGTCTGGTCGGTCAGCGCCTGCCTGCTGGTGGCGCTGATCTGGGCCAAGTTCGCCGTGCTCGAGGAAGTCACCACCGGCGAAGGCAAGGCCATTCCATCAAGCAAGGTGCAGGTGATCCAGAACCTGGAGGGAGGCATCGTCACCGAGATCTTCACCCGCGAAGGGCAGGTGGTGAACAAGGGCGATGTGCTGCTGCGCCTGGACGCCACCCGGTTCATGTCCAACAAGGGCGAAACCGAGGCCGACCGCATGGCCCTGGTCGCGCGCGTGGAACGCCTCAGTGCAGAAGCCGAGGGTCGCCCATTGGCCTTGCCCGATGATCTGGTCGCCAACGTGCCGCAACTGGCCGAAGATGAAATGGCCCTGCACCGCTCGCGCCTGCAGCGCCTGGAAAGCGAACAGAACACGCTCAACGAGCAACTGCGGCAGAAAACCCAAGAGCTGGCGGAGTTTCGCGCCAAGGCCCAGCAATACCGCTCGGCGCTCGGCCTGATCCAGCAGGAACTGAACATGTCGCAGCCGCTGGTAGCATCGGGCGCGATCTCCGCAGTGGAAATCCTGCGCCTCAAACGCAGTTCGGTGGAAATGCGCGGCTCGCTGGACGCCACCAACTTGGCGATTCCACGGGCCGAATCGGCGATGCAGGAGATCAAGAGTCGGCTGGAAGAGTCGACCCTGGTGTTTCGCACCGATGCGCTGAAAGAACTCAACGAGATCCGCACCGAACTGACCAAACTGACCTCGACCAGCGTCGCCATCGAAGACCGGGTCAGCCGCACCACCGTGGTGTCGCCGGTGCATGGGGTAATCAAGCAGCTCAAGGTCAATACCATCGGAGGCGTGGTGCAGCCCGGCAGCGACATGCTGGAAATCGTCCCATTGGAAGACAACCTGCTGATCGAGGCCAAGGTCCGTCCGCAGGATGTTGCCTTCCTCCATCCCGGGCAGAAGGCGATGGTCAAGTTCACCGCCTATGACTACACCATCTACGGCGGCCTCAAGGCCAACCTCGAACTGATCAGCGCCGATACCATCACCGACGAGGAAGGCAACAGCTTCTACCTGATCCAGGTGCGCACCAACAAAAGCCACCTGGGTACCGATGAACACCCGCTGCTGATCATTCCCGGCATGGTCGCCACGGTGGACATCATCACCGGCGAGAAGAGCGTGCTCGACTACCTGCTCAAACCGGTGCTCAAAGCCCGCGCCGAAGCCCTGCGCGAACGCTAGGACCTGCCACACAAACTAGCGCTGGTGATTGCGCTGGAACGTCTCGCTGCCCATGGCCTCGATCTGCCCGTCGATCAACGCCTCGAACGGCCTCAACAGGGTATCGAAGCGCGCGGGCGCCTCCTGCAGCTCGAGCGCGGCGACGATTGCCTCGATGGTCGCCAACGCGACTTCCCCCGGTGCCTTGCGCAGGCGATAGCGCGACGGCAACCCCACCGGCAGGCTGACGCGTGGCAGCCCTGCCAGCAGTGGATTCAGGTAGATCAGCTTGCGCGCCTTGCGCCAGGTGCCATCGGGTACCACCAGCAACAGCGGCCGCGAATCCTCGCCATCACTCAGCGGCAGCGTCTGTGCGCCATCGCCGGGAAACAGCAGGCAGGCACGGTACTCGTCGCTCAGCCAATGCGGCAGATCGGGGAAATGTTCGCCAATCTTCAGCTCGGCATTCTGCAGGCCCAGCGCGGCCAGCCGCGCGGTGTTCAGCGCATGCCTCACTTCGTCCGGGTGCTGCAGGATGAGCACGCGCGTGCGGCTCGGCAGGCTGGGAATCAGCGAGCACAGACAATGGCCGAGCGGGCGACAGCAACGCGGGCAGACGGGGCGAGGCATAGGATCTCCTGAGGCCCGGCAGTTTGCCACAGGCGAGTGTCACTGGCCGCCTCGAGCACCATCAACGTCGGTACGTCCGCCAGCATGCAACGGCGATATCCGCGTTACCTGTTGCGAAACCCGATTGTTTCCCTGCCCTAACGTGAAAGCTCGATGCAGGGACGCACCACGTCCCTCAGACGCGGAGCGTCTGTAACGGCGTTCCCACGCAGAGCGTCGGAACGATCATCGTACGCAGGGCCACACTGCTCGAAACGGCTGACGCATCAGCGGTTGAAGCGCTCCGCCAGGCTGTGCAGGTACTCGGCCATCTGTTCCAGCTCCTGGCTGATCGCCGCGCCCTGCTGGGCCTGACCGGCACTGTGGTCGGAGAGCTGGGCAATGCGGGTGATCTGCCGGCTGATGTCCTCGGCCACATGGCTCTGCTGCTCGGACGCCGCGGCCATCTGCTGGCTCATGCCGGTGATGCGCGTCACCGCGCTACTGATGCCCTCAAGCGCCTGGCGCACGGCCTCGACGCTCTGCACGCTTTCCCGGGAAATCGCGTCGCCCTTGCTCGCCGTGTGCACCGCCTTGTCCGCGCCGCTGCGCAGCGAGGAAATGATGTGGTGGATCTGCTCGGTGGACTCGCGCGTGCGCGCCGCCAATGCACGCACTTCGTCGGCGACCACGGCGAACCCCCGGCCCTGCTCGCCCGCCCGTGCCGCTTCGATGGCGGCGTTGAGCGCCAGCAGGTTGGTCTGTTCGGCAATCGAGGTGATCACGTCCGCCACGCTGCCGATCGACTGGGTGGAATTGGCCAGCTCGTTCACCGCCTGGCCGATCTCCTGCACCGCATCGGCCATATGCTGCATCGCCTCGAGGCTGCCACCGGCAAGCTGGCGGCCGTCGCTGGCGAGACGGTCGGCCTCCTCCGCGGCATGCGAGGTGCTCTGCACGTTCTGCGCGACTTCCTGAATCGTCGCAGCCATCTGGTTGATCGCCGTCGCCGACTGGTCCGTCTCGCTGCGCTGCTGCTCCAGAAGTTCGGCACCGGAGCGCGACAGCTCGGCGGACTGCGCCGCGCGCTGGCGTACGTTCTCGCCGGCGTCTTCGAGCCGTGTGAGCGCCGTCTGCAAGCGCGCTTCCTCGCTGATCATGGCCATGTCGAGCAGTGCCTGGGCGCCACGGTTGTCGCTGTAGGTCAGCGCCACCAGAGAGCTGGTGAAGGCCTTGGGATGCTCGGAAAGGGTTCTGCGGATCAGCTGGCGCTTGCTGTAGAGCTGATAGGAACCCAGGGCGAACATGACCACCAGGATGAACGCCGCCAGCCACAGATCACTGAGCACCATATGTGCACCCAGAATCACCAGCCCGGCGAGGATCAGCGGCCAGGAGCGGATCAGGTCGTAAGTCAGCTGATCAATCTTCGGGATTGGCGGTTTGCCCGCCCGCAGCCTGGCATACAGCGCCTCGGCCCGACGCTTCTGCGCGTCGGTCGGCAACGAGCGCACCGACTCGTAGCCGGCCATCTGGCCGTTCTCGTAAACCGGGGTGACGTAGGCGCTGACCCAGTAGAAATCACCGTTCTTCGAACGGTTCTTGACCACGCCCATCCACGGTTTGCCCTGTTTGATGGTTTCCCACATGTGGCCGAACACCGCCGGCGGCATGTCCGGGTGGCGAACCATGTTGTGGGGCTGGCCGATCAACTCTTCCCGAGTGAACCCACTGATCTCGACGAAAGCGTCGTTGCAGTAGGTGATCTTGCTGTGCAGGTCGGTGGTGGAAATCAGGCGTTCGTCAGCGGGAAAGGTTCTTTCGCGCTGGCTGACAGGGAGGTTCTGGCGCATCGGCGAGCCGTCCTTGGATAGTGGGTGGGCGTGGAATTCCTGACCTTGTGCTCAATAGGGTTTAGCACACTCGTGCCAACCTGGCCCAAAGCCATCCACACCCGCACACCCAATGGCTCAGATCGCCTGGTCACCCTTGCGTCGATAGGGGAACACGTCGATTACCTTGCCGGCGCGAATCGCCTCCTGCAGGCCCTTCCAGTACTCGGCGTCGTAGAGGTCGCCATGCAACTGGCTGAACAGCCGGCGCTGGCCGATATCGGCGAACAGGAACGGCGGGAACTCCTCGGGGAAGACGTCCAGCGGCGCCACCGAATACCACGGCTCGGACGACATTTCGTCCTCCGGGTAGCGCGGTGGCGGGATGCGCCGGAAGTTGGCCTCGGTCAGGTAGCAGATCTCGTCGTAGTCGTAGAACACCACGCGACCGTGGCGGGTGACGCCGAAGTTCTTCAGCAGCATGTCGCCGGGGAAGATGTTGGCGGCCGCCAGCTGCTTGATCGCCAGGCCGTAGTCTTCCAGGGCCTCGCGCACCTGCGCCTCGTTGGCGCTTTCCAGGTAGATGTTCAGCGGGATCATCCGTCGCTCGGTCCAGCAGTGGCGGATCAGCACGGTGTCGTCGTTCTCGATTTCCACCGTCGACGGCGCCACTTCCAGCAGCTCTGCCAAGCACTCGGGCTCGAACTTGCTCTTGGGGAAGCGGAAGTCGGCGAATTCCTGGGTATCGGCCATGCGCCCGACGCGGTCGACGCTCTTCACCAGGCGGTACTTCTCGATCACCGTGGCGCGGTCGACATTCTTCGACGGTGAGAAACGGTCCTTGATGATCTTGAACACGGTGTTGAAGCCCGGCAGGGTGAACACACTCATGACCATGCCGCGCACGCCGGGGGCCATGATGAACTTGTCATCGGTGGTCGCCAGGTGGTTGATCAGCGCGCGGTAGAACTCCGACTTGCCGTGCTTGTAGAAGCCGATCGAGGTGTACAGCTCGGCGATGTGCTTGCCCGGCAGGATGCGTTTGAGAAAGCCGATGAACTCGGCGGGAATTTCCACCTGCACCATGAAATAGGAGCGGGTGAAGGAGAAGATGATCGACACTTCCGCCTCGTCGGTGATCAGCGTGTCGATCTGGATGCCGCGCCCCTCGCGGTGCAGCAGCGGAATCACCAGCGGCCACTGCTCGTCGCGGGTGAAGATGCGCCCGACCAGGTAGGCGCCTTTGTTCCGGTACAGGGTCGAGGAGAACAGCTCGATGCTCAGCTCCGGGTCCTTGCACACCCAGTCCGGCAGGCTGCTGCGCAACTGGCTTTCCAGGCGCGCGATATCACGCTCCAGGTCTTCGTAGGCGACATCGAAACCGTAGTCGGTGAAGACCTGCTGCAGGGCGCCGTGCAGATCGCCCAGCGGCAGGTAGCTGCGCGTCTGCGGCAGGCTGGCGTGCGGGCGCAGCGAAGGCCGCGTGGTGTGGATGAACATGCAGCCGTCGCTGATGCAATCGTGGCTGAACAGGCCGCAGAAGATCGAGTTGAACCAGGTTTCCGCCAGTTCGTCGTCGAAGCGCTGGTCGATCAGGGTGATGTAGGCGCTCTTCACCAGCGGCCAGAGTTCGACATCGAGGAGGAATTCGTCGCTGAAGCTCTGGCGCAGACGCCCGCTGACTTCGGCGACCTTTTCTTCGTAGAGGTTGATCCGCGCCGCAGAGGCGGCCTGCGCCTCCTGCCACTGCGCCTGCTCGAAACGCGCGCGGGCGCCATCGGTGATCTCACGGAAGTGCGCACGATAGTCATCGAACCCATCGAGGATCAGACGGGCGATATCGGCGGCTGGCCGTTGCTGCGCCATGGGAAAGCCTCTGCTGCGAATACGGAACCGCGAGCTTAGCCAGAGCCGGGCGCGAGGGAAAGTCGCAAACGCATGCGCCATAGGTCGCAGGAAACGGCCGGAAAAAAACAAGGCGATGAATCGGGACGCTTCATCGCCTTGCCAACCAGCCTGATCGAGGCGTGTCTAGATCAGTGCCAGGTACACCTGATAGGCCACCCAGCCGAGGGCGGCACCGGCCGGCAGATCCGCCAGGTAGTGCTGCTTGGTAAACGTGCAGGACAGCGCGATCAGCAGCGGAAAGAGGAACACCCATGGCCCCAGCGAGCCCAGGGCCAGCAACGCAGTCAGTGTGGCGACCGAGACGTGCATGCTGGGAAAGCAGTTGGACGGCGCATCGAAGCGCTGGACGAACAGCAGGAAGCGCTCCGACCAGCTGCTGCCGGTGTTGACGCTGCGCCAGTGCTCGGGCGTGGACACCGGGAACACCGAGAAGAAGAACATCTGCATCACCAGCAGCACGATGTAGGTGAACGCGGTGATGGTGAAATGCCGCGAGTCCTCGACCAGCCAGTTGATGTAGAGAATTGCCGGGTAGTAGAGAAAGCTGTAGATCCATGACCAGGACGGCCAGAACGGCATCTTCTCATCCAGGCGCGAATTGAAGATGCGCACCTCGGTCAGGGTGTAGCGCTGGGTGAAGAAGTAGAACTGGTAGACCCCGACGATCAGGATGACGCTGAGGATCAGGTTGATGAAGAAATCATGCACGGCCATCGCACCACCCTCCCCGAGACAGGCGAGAAGACGGGCGAAGCGGTAGAGCGGGCACGCGGTAACGTATCGACATGGCATCCATTCCAGAGTCGGTTTGCGGGGCGCCCATTAAGCCGATTCGTCGCACAGCTGTCGCGCCCTTCGCCAACGGCCTGTGAAGTACGTCGAAAAACCGCGGCCCGCCAAACCGCGGCCAGGCTATTGAAAAAGCGCGCAAAAAAAAGCCCGTCAACGAGGACGGGCCATAAGGTGCCGCCCTGTCGCTAGGGCGGCGGAGAACGCGGTATCAGGCTGGCTTGTGTGCGCCTATTTCCGTTTCCGACAGGGCGCTACCGCCACTGGCCAGTTCCTGCTGCAGGGTGGTTTCGTCGAGCTGCTTGCACCACTTGGCGACCACGATGGTGGCGACGCCGTTGCCGATCAGGTTGGTCAGCGCGCGGGCTTCGGACATGAAGCGGTCGATACCGAGGATCAGCGCCAGGCCGGCAACCGGCAGGTGGCCGACGGCGGACAGGGTGGCGGCCAGCACGATGAAGCCTGAACCGGTGACGCCCGCCGCGCCCTTGGAGGCGACCAGCAGTACCAGCAGCAGGGTGATCTGGTGGGTGATATCCATCGGCGTGTCGGTGGCCTGGGCGATGAACACCGCAGCCATGGTCAGGTAGATCGATGTGCCATCAAGGTTGAACGAGTAGCCGGTCGGGATCACCAGACCCACCACCGACTTGTTCGCCCCGAGCTTTTCCATCTTCGCCAGCATGCGTGGCAGCGCTGACTCGGAGGACGAGGTGCCGAGCACGATCATCAGCTCTTCACGGATGTACTTGATGAACTTGAGGATGCTGAAGCCGTGGGCACGGGCGATACCGCCGAGCACGATCAACACGAACGCCACGCAGGTGATGTAGAAGCACGCCATCAGCTGGCCGAGCTGCACCAGCGAGCCAACGCCGTACTGGCCGATGGTGAAGGCCATGGCACCGAAGGCACCGATCGGCGCGAGCTTCATGATCATGTTGATGATGCCGAACATGACGTGAGCGATGCGGTCGATGAACTCGAGCACCGGGCGACCGAACTCACCCATGCGTTGCAGGGCGAAGGCGAAGATCACCGAGAAGAACAGCACCTGGAGGATGTCGCCGTTGGCGAAGGCACCGACCACGGTGGCCGGAATCACGTTGAGCAGGAAGCCAATGGTGCTCTGCGCCTCGCCCGCCTGGGCATACGCGGCGATCTTGCTGGCATCCAGGGTTGCCGGATCGACATGCATGCCGACGCCAGGCTCGACCACGTTGACCACGACCAGGCCGATGATCAGCGCGACGGTGGACACGATCTCGAAATACAGCAGCGCGTAGCCGCCGGTCTTGCCCACCGCTTTCATGTCCTGCATGCCGGCAATGCCGCTGACCACGGTGCAGAAGATGATGGGGGCGATGACCATTTTGATCAGTTTGACGAAGCCATCACCGAGCGGCTTCAGCGCAACGCCAGTTTCCGGATAGAAATGGCCGAGGGCGATACCGATGGCGATGGCCACCAGCACTTGAACATAGAGGCTCTTGTAGAGCGGTTTGCGGGTCATGGCAGATCCTCACTTGCTGCGTCGACCCAACAATCCCTTTGACGTCGCACAGCCGCTTTATTAGCGCTAACCCTCCTGCACTGGAGGATTTTGTTTTGGGCTCCACTCGGGAGCTGCAACGCCAATTGCACGGCCTGTGCCACAACCGAAAAATTAACAAATACCCTTCAATTACAATAACTTAAAACAAATACAACAAGCCTTTACCCCGGCCAATTTGGCGGGTTCCCGCCAAGCACGCGGCGGGTTTCCCCCGCCTTCTGGTGGGAAACGACGCCGCTGCGCATCACTCGTCCCCATACCCGCTCGCACGCCTGCGGCTTGTTCGCAGATGGTTGCCCGGCCTACCATCCGGCCAGTATTGTCACGAGTCGGGTCATGCGCGAACGCACCATCGCCAGTCACTTCGTCCGCGCCGCCTTGCGCGGTGCCGAACGCATGGGTCAGGACTACAGCGGCCTGCTGCGTGAACTGGGGATCCAGCCGGCGCTGCTCGACGAGCCGCGCGCACGCCTGGCGCCCGAGCAGTTCACTCGCCTGCTGCAGGGGCTGTGGGCGCTGCTCGACGACGAATACATGGGCTTCGGCCCCAGTCGCAGCCGGCGCGGCACCTTCGCCATGATGTGCCATGCGATCATCCACTGCCGTTCGCTGGAGAAAGCCTTGGTACGCGGCATGCTGTTCTACGGCCTGTTTCCCGATGCCCCTGGCGTGCGCCTGGAGCGCGAGGGCGAGATGGCCCGGCTGAGCATCGACAGCGCGGCGCTATGGGACCCGGACCACTTCCTCACCGAGAGCCTGCTGGTGATCTGGCACCGCCTCGGCAGCTGGCTGATCGGCCAGCGCATCCGCCTCGAGGAAGCCACCTTCGACTATCCCGAACCGGCGCACATCGGCGAGTACGACCTGCTGTTCCCCTGCCCCCAGCGTTTCGCCGCCGGCGGTACCAGCCTGCTGTTCCATGCGCGCTACCTGAACATGCCGCTGCTGCAGGACGAACGCACGCTCAAGCAGTTCCTCGACCACTCCCCAGCCGACCTGCTGGCTCGCCCCGACGGCGGCGACAGCCTGATCAGCCGCATCCGCCGCCTGCTCGGCCGCGACTGCGCCAACTGGCCGGACCTGGAACAGGTCGCCCAGCAGCTGCATATCAGCCCGCAGACCCTGCGCCGCCACCTGCGCGAGGAAGGCAGCAGCTTCCAGGAACTCAAGGATCACCTGCGCCGCGACCTGGCCATCTACCACCTGGGCCGCGACGAGCTGTCGATCCAGACCCTGGCCGAGCAACTGGGCTTTTCCGAGCCGTCGGCATTTCACCGCGCATTCAAGAAATGGACCGGGCTCACCCCTGGCGCCTACCGCGCGCAGGAGAACTGACGTGTTCTACGGTTTCTGCTCACGCTTCATCAGGTGCAAGGTCAGGATGAACCGCGCCGGCACCAGCGCCAACAGGCCGAGCATGCCCAGCAAGGCGATCAGGGTGATGCCCCGTGGCGTCTGCGTCAGCTCGCTGAAGAAGCCCAGCAGCACCGCCACGAGCAACGCCGCCAGGCCGAACCACTGGGCCAGTTGCGCCCAGCGAAATATGGCCGAATGCTGCACCCGCTCGAGATTGTCCCTTGCTTCGCTCATGCTCTCGCCCCTGTCGACCGCTGCCCAGGCATCAGCCTAGCCAGCCATGCGCAACCCGCCCACACGCCAGCCCAACGGACGCCCACCCATGTTCAAACGCAGCTTCAATTCTCTGCTCGGCACCTGGCTCGCCGGCCTGCTGGTGCTCCTGCCGCTGGCCCTGAGCCTGGCGCTGCTCGGCTGGGTCGCCAGCCTGCTGAACCGCCTGATCGGTCCGACCAGCTTCGTCGGCCGGCTGTTCTCCGAAGTCGGCCAGCCATTCGTTACCAGCCCGATGCTGGCCTGGGCACTCGGCACCCTGCTGTTGCTGGCGGCGCTCTACCCCATCGGCCTGGCCGTGCAGCTGGGTCTGAAGGAGCCGCTGAGCCGGCTGATCGACCTGACCCTGCGGCGCATCCCACTGTTCGGCAAGCTGTACAGCCTGACCGACCGCTTCGTCGGCCTACTGGACCAGAAGCAGGACGCCGACCTCGCCGCCATGAGCCCGGTCTGGTGCTTCTTCGGCGGCGACGGCACCGCCGTGCTGGCCCTGCTGCCGAACCCGCAACCGGTGGAGATCGATGGCCGCGCGTACCACGCGATCCTGGTGCCCACCGCGCCTATCCCGGTCGGTGGCGGGTTGCTCTACGTGCCGGTGGAATGGGTCAAGCCGGCCGAGATGGGCATGGACCGGTTCACCAGCATCTACGTCTCGATGGGTATCACGCCGCCGACGCCAACCGCGGCCGCCCTGGCCAAGCCATCCCTTCTACAACCGTAATCCGCCACAACAAGGAGCAAGCCGATGGGCTATTTCGAAGGACTGACAGACGCCGTGTTCAAGCAGGACAGCAACGGCGACAGCGTGTTCTACCCCTGGGGCGCGCTGGGCAAGGGTCGCGTAATCAAGGACCCGGCCACCCGCGAGCAACTGCGCAATTTCATGCTGTTCTACTACAAGATTTCGTTACCGCTGGTGATCGTGATCGCGGTATTCCGCCAATGGTGGCTACTGGGTGTGGTGGTGGTCGCGCTGACGGCCTGGTTCCTCATCAAGAGCCGCGTGCTGCTCAAGGACTGCCCGGTGAGCACGGAACGCCTGACGCTCAAGGAGGGCTATCGCAACTCCGCCGCCAGCCACAACACCTTCACCCTGTGGCTGCTGCTGATCGTGTCGCTGCTGTTCAGCGTGCTCGGCGCACTGATGCTGGCCCTCGGCGAGCCGCTGCCGGGGATACTCGTGCTCGCGCTGTTCGGCACCTGCAGCGTGGCCTTCGGCTACATGCTCAAGAGCAAATCCGCCGCACGCGGTTGATCACAGCTTGCGCGCGCTCCACGCGGCCAGGCCGAACACCGCGGCCAGGGTCGCCAGCAGCGCGCCCCAGCCGGCGTGCTGCCAGACCCAGCCCGCGGCATAGCCGATCAGGCTGGAACCCAGGTAGTAGGCGCACAGGTACAGCGCCGAGGCCTGGGCGCGGGCCTGGGTCGCACGCTGGCCGACCTGGCCGCTGGCCACCGAATGGGCGGCGAAAAAGCCCAGGGTGAACAGCCCCAACCCCAGCGCCACCGCCGCCAGCCAGGGCAGCGCACAGAGCGCAAGGCCCAGCAGCATCAGGCCGATACCACTCTGCAACACCTGTCGCGCGCCGAAGCGCGACACCAGGCGCCCGGCCCATCCGGCGCTGAAGATACCGCCCAGGTAGACGACGAACAGCAAGCCGATGACCGTCGACGACAGCGCGAACGGCGGCGCCGCCAGGCGAAAGCCGATGTAGTTGAACAACGCGACGAAGCCGCCCATGAGCAGGAATGCCTGGAGGAACAGCCGGCGCAGCTGCGGGTTGCCCAGATGCAGGGCGAAGTTGCCGAGCACGCCGCGTAGCGACAGCGGCTGCGCCTGGAAATGCCGCGAAGGCGGCAGCAGCCAGAGGAACAGCAGCAGGCTGAGCAGCCCCAAGCCGGCGATACCCGCCAGCGCCAGATGCCAACCGCCGATGTCCGCCAGCAGGCCGGCGAGCAAACGTCCGAGCATGCCGCCCAGTGCCGTGCCGCCGATGTACAGGCCCATCGCTGCCGGCAGCGAGCGCGGGTCGAACTCTTCGCCGACATAGGCCATCGCCAGCGCCGGCAATCCGCTCAACGCCAGGCCCAGCAGCGCGCGCAGCACCAACAGCGCCGGCCAGGCATCGACGAAGGCGCAGGCCAGCCCGAGCAAGCTGGCGAGGCCCAGCGCCGCGGCCATCACCGGCTTGCGGCCCCAGCTTTCCGCCAGGGCCGCGGACAGCAGCAGGCTCAGTGCCAGGCTCAGGGTGGTCAGCGACAGTGCCAGGCTGCTGCTCGCGGCCGACACGGCGAAGTCCGCGGCCAGCAGCGGCAACAGTGGCTGGACGCAATAGAGCAAGGCGAAGGTGCAGAAACCGGCACAGAACAGTGCCAGAGTGGCCCGCCGGTAAGCAGCGGTGCCTTGCAGCAGATGGGAGTCCATAGATCGAGTGAACGGCGAGTCGACAGCGGAACGGATGGTCAGGCTATCACAACACGCTTAGCTGGCTAACTGTTTGCCGAAAACCACCACAGAAACTCTCCCGTCGCGAGCAAATGCATCAATACTGTCCGCTCCACAGCCATTTCTGGAGAGAGGTGCCATGTACAAGATTCTGTTCGGCCTGCTGCTGTGTTGCAGCACCCTGGCCCACGCCGCGGTACAAACCCGCGAGATTCCCTACACCGGCCCGGACGGCACGCAGCTGATCGGCTACCACGCCTGGGACGATGCGGTCAGCGGCAAGCGCCCGGGCGTCATCGTCGTGCATGAGTGGTGGGGGCTGAACGACTACACCAAGCGCCGCGCCCGCGAACTCGCCGCCCTCGGCTACAGCGCCCTGGCCATCGACATGTACGGCGAAGGCAAGAACACCACCCACCCGAAGGACGCCATGGCCTTCATGAACGCCGCACTGGCCAATACCGATGCCGCCAAGGCGCGCTTCGAGACCGGCCTGGCGCTGCTCAAGGCGCAACCGCAGACCGACCCGCAGCGCCTGGCCGCGATCGGCTACTGCTTCGGCGGCAAGGTGGTCCTGGACATGGCGCGCCAAGGCGTACCGCTGGCCGCGGTGGTCAGCTTCCACGGCGCGCTGGTCACCGCCACACCGGCGACCAAGGGCAGCGTCAAGGCCAAGGTGCTGGTCGAGCACGGTGAAGCGGACAGCATGATCACCGCGCAACAGGTCACCGACTTCAAGGCCGAGATGGACGCGGCCGGTGCCGACTACCAGTTCGTCTCCCTGCCCGGCGCCAAGCACGGCTTCAGCAACCCGGATGCCGATGCGCACAAGGGCCACGGCCTCGACCTCGGTTACCAGAAAGCCGCCGACGAGCGCTCCTGGGCCGACATGCAGGCGCTGTTCAAGCAGGTGTTCTAAGCCGCTAAAACCCGCAGAACCATAGGGTGGATCACGACTCACCGATCCACCAGGCGAAGCCTACCGTGTGAAGCTGAGGCGCCGGCTAATGCGATCTGAATGCCGCCCGTCACCATGCGCGGGCGGTGCGCACGGCGCACCCTACGACAGCAGATGCGCACGGCTCGTGGCTCAAGCCGCCTTTCTACCCCGCAAAAAAAAACGGGAGCCCAATTGGGCTCCCGCACTCGATCAGTAGAGCAAAACCGCAGCAGCGCATTTTCCGCCGCGGCTAAAACCTCACCAGCGTTCAGTGGAACGCTGGTGCCAGTCTGGCAAAAACCAAGCGGTTGCTCTGTAGCGCTTCGTTATCGCCGTGCAAAGAAATGTAAACGGCTGGTCCGCCTCCCGGCGACGCGGCAGAATACCGACCCATGACATCCGCCCCGCTCCCCGCCTTCTGCAGCCCCTTCGACACCACCTGGCCCGCGCCGCTGGCACTTGCCGGGGCGCACCTGCTGCGCCTGCGGTTCGACCCGGCGCAGTGGCAGGCCGAGGACTCGGCACGCTGCGGCATCACGCCGGTGCCAGGCGTGGCCAAGCGCCAGAGCGAACACCTGGCCGGACGCCTGTGCGCCCGTGAAGCGCTGCGCCAACTGGGCGAATCCGGCACACCCGGCCGCGACGAAGACGGCGCGCCGCGCTGGCCTGCTGGCACGCTCGGCTCGATCAGCCACGGCGCGGGCCAGGCTGCCGCCCTCGTCGCCCACAGCAGCCAATGGCAAGGCCTGGGCCTGGACCTGGAAAAACGCCTGAGCGTCGAACGCGCGCGCAAGCTGGCCGGGGAAATCCTCACCCCAGCCGAGCTGCAACGCGCCGGCGACCTGCCCAACGAGGGCTTCGCCCTGCTGGTGACGCTGACCTTCTCGCTCAAGGAAAGCCTGTTCAAGGCGCTCTACCCACTGGTGCGCCAGCGCTTCTATTTCCACGACGCCGAACTGCTGGCCTGGGCCGACGACGGCAGCGCCCGCCTGCGCCTGCTCATCGACCTGTCGCCCGCCTGGCATAGCGGTCGTGAGCTGAACGGCCAGTTCGCCCTTTACGACGACCGCCTGCTGAGCCTGGTCGCCATTCCCGCCTGAGCGGATAATCCGTGCCTCGCACGCTCGCAGCAGACTGAGACCCCATGAAGAAGATCCTGATCATCGGCATTGGCGCCGGCAACCCCGAGTACATGACCATCCAGGCGGTCAAGGCGCTCAACACCGTCGACGTGTTTTTCCTCATGGACAAGGGCGCGAGCAAGGGCAAGCTGATCGACCTGCGCGTTGAGATCTGCGAGCGCTTCATCACCGAGCGCGAGTACCGCTTCGTCGAGGCCACCAGCCCGGAACGCGAACGCGGGGGCGGCGACTACACCGCGGCGGTGGTCGACCTCAACCTGGCCAAGCAGCAGACCTTCGAGCGCCTGATCGGCGAGGACATGGCCGATGGCGAATGCGGCGCCTTCCTGGTCTGGGGCGACCCGGCGCTGTACGACAGCACCATCCGCATCCTCCAGGCCGTGCTCGCCGAAGGCCGCCTGCAGTTCGAGTTCGACGTCATCCCCGGCATCAGCAGCGTCCAGGCCCTCGCCGCGCGGCACAAGGTGCCGCTCAACCGCATCGGCCGCCCCATCGAGATCACCACCGGCCGCCGCCTGGCCGAGCGCCTGCCGGACACCGACAGCGTGGTGGTGATGCTGGATGCCGAGGACAGCTACCAGCACCATGTCGACCAGGACCTGGACATCTACTGGGGCGCCTACATCGGCACGCCGGACGAACTGCTGATCGCCGGCAAGCTCAAGGATGTCGCCGACCAGATCGAACGCGTGCGCAAGCAGGCCCGCGCCGACAACGGCTGGATCATGGACACCTACCTGATGCGTCGGCGCGAGGGCGAGGATTCCTGAGCACGCTGTAGGAGCCAGCTTGCTGGCGATGCTCGTTGTGCAAGCCCGCTGATCGCCAGCAGGCTGGCTCCTACGAAAAGCCCCGAATCAGGCCAGTTCGCTGCGTAGCTGACGCGCGGCCGCCACCATGTTCACCAGCGCCGCTTCGGTTTCCGGCCAGCCGCGGGTCTTCAGTCCGCAGTCCGGGTTGACCCACAGGCGCTCGGCCGGCACACGCTGCGCCGCCTTGCGCATCAGGCGCACCATCTCGCCGGTGTCCGGCACGCGCGGCGAGTGGATGTCGTACACGCCCGGGCCGATCTCGTTGGGGTACTCGAAGGCCTCGAAAGCATCCAGCAGCTCCATGTCCGAACGCGAGGTCTCGATGGTGATCACGTCGGCGTCCATGGCAGCGATGGACTCGATCACGTCGTTGAATTCGCTGTAGCACATGTGGGTGTGGATCTGCGTCTCGTCACGCACGCCGGAGGCGGTCAGGCGGAATGATTCGGTGGCCCAGTCCAGGTAGCCCTGCCATTGCGCCTTGCGCAGCGGCAGGCCTTCGCGGAAGGCCGCTTCGTCGATCTGGATGATGCGGATGCCGGCGGCTTCCAGGTCCACCACTTCGTCGCGAATGGCCAGGGCCAGTTGCCGCGCCTGCTGCTCGCGGGAAATGTCGTCACGCGGGAACGACCACATGAGCATGGTCACAGGACCGGTCAGCATGCCCTTCATCACCTTGCGAGTCAGGGTCTGCGCGTAGCGGATCCACGCCACGGTCATCGGCTGCGGGCGGCTCAGGTCGCCGTAGATTACCGCCGGTTTCACGCAGCGCGAACCGTAGCTCTGTACCCAGCCGAAGCGGGTGAAGGCATAGCCGTCGAGCTGCTCGGCGAAGTATTCGACCATGTCGTTACGCTCGGCTTCACCGTGCACCAGCACGTCCAGGCCAAGCTTTTCCTGCACATCCACCGCGTGGCGGATTTCGCTGTGCATGGCTTCGGTGTACTCGGCCGCGCTCAGCTTGCCCTGCTTGAACGACTGCCGCGCCAGGCGAATCGCCGCGGTCTGCGGGAACGAACCGATGGTGGTGGTGGGGAATGCCGGCAGGTCGAGGTGCGCGCGCTGCAAGTCGATACGTTTGACGAACGCCGACTGACGCTGGCTGTCGGCCTGGGTGATCGCCGCGAGGCGCGCCTGCACCTGCGGTTTGTGGATGCGCGGCGACTGCGCGCGGCTGGCCTGCACGGCGCGACTCTGCGCCAGCGCGGCCTGCACCTTGGCGTTCTGCGGGTCGCTCAGGGCGGTGGCGAGCACGGCGACTTCCTCGCACTTCTGCACGGCGAAGGCCAGCCAGCTCTGCAGTTCGGCGTCCAGCTTGTCTTCCCGGCCCAGGTCGACCGGGCTGTGCAGCAGCGAGCAGCTCGGCGCCACCCACAGGCGATCACCGATGCGCTCCTGGGCCTGCTGCAGGATGTCCAGCGCCTTGTGCAGGTCGGTGCGCCAGACGTTGCGGCCGTTGACCACGCCTAGGGACAACACCTTGTAGGCCGGCAGGCGGTCGAGGATGCTCGGGAACTGCTCCGGGGCGCGCACCAGGTCGATGTGCAAGCCATCCACCGGCAAGCCCGCGGCCAGGCCGAGGTTGTCTTCCAGGCCAGAAAAATAGGTGGCGACCAGCTTCTTCAGCGGTTCGCGCTGCAGCAGGTTGTAGCCGCGCTCGAAGGCATTCTTCCAGTCCTGCGGCAGGTCGAGGGCGAGGATCGGCTCGTCGATCTGCACCCATTCGACGCCCTGGGCGGCCAGGCGCTGGAGGATTTCGCCGTAGACCGGCAGCAAACGCTCGAGCAGGTCCAGGCGGTTAAAATTCTTTGTTTCAGAAGCAACCCCGCCCTTCTCCTTGCCCAGCCACAGGTAGGTCAGCGGGCCGATCAGCACCGGCTTAACGGTGTGGCCGAGGGCGCGGGCTTCCTCGACCTCCTCGAACAGCTGCTCCCAGCTCAGGGCAAACTGCTGGTCGGCACTGAACTCGGGGACCAGGTAGTGGTAGTTGGTGTCGAACCACTTGGTCATTTCTTGTGCATGGGCGCTGCCGCAGCAGCTGTGCTGGCTGCTCTTACTTCCAGAAACACCGCGCGCCATACCGAACAGAGTGTCCAGGGTCGGCTTGCCACCGTGGGTGTGGAAGCGCTCGGGGATCACGCCGAAGGTCAGCGAGTGGGTCAGCACCTGGTCGTACCAGGCGAAGTCGCCGACCGGCAGCAGCTCGATGCCGGCGTCCTTCTGCACCTGCCAGTGACGAGCGCGCAGCTCGCGGCCAACGGCACGCAGGCCGGCTTCGTCCAGTTCACCCTTCCAGTGGGCTTCGAGGGCTTTTTTCAGTTCACGGTCGCGACCGATGCGGGGAAATCCTAGGGTGTGGGCGAGCGCCATGGGTCCGTCTCCTGGTAAGTGGATGACGGCTATTCTCGACACCCGACCCCGCATGAGACAAACTCAACCTATTCGTGATGATCTACGATTTCGCTCATGATCAAACGTGAGGGTCTTTCGTGGGTTTCACCCGTTCCAGACAATGCATGATCACCAAAAGCTGGATAACGCTGCGCTTATCCACCGCCAAACCGCACACGCTCAATGGATGAACAGGCGTCATCCACCCTATATGCCGAGGCTCGCATGCTCGAAATCCGCCACCTGAAGACCCTGCATGCGCTGCGTGAAGCGGACAGCCTGGTCGACGCCGCCGACCGCCTGCACCTGACGCAATCGGCCCTGTCCCACCAGTTCAAGGAGCTAGAAGAGCGCCTGGGCATGCAGCTGTTCGTGCGCAAGACCAAGCCGGTGCGCTTCACCAGCGCCGGCCTGCGCCTGCTGCAACTGGCCGACAGCATGCTGCCGCAGCTGCGCGGCGCCGAGCGCGACCTGGCGCGCCTGGCCGGTGGTACCGCCGGGCGCCTGCATATGGCCATCGAATGCCACAGCTGCTTCCAGTGGCTGATGCCGACCATCGACCAGTTCCGCGATGCCTGGCCGGAAGTGGAGCTGGACCTGGCCTCGGGCTTCTCCTTCGCGCCGCTGCCGGCCCTGGCCCGCGGCGACCTCGACCTGGTGGTGACCTCCGACCCCGTCGACCTCGCCGGCATCACCTACGTGCCGCTGTTCACCTACGAGGCGCTGCTGGCCGTGGCCAACCAGCATCCGCTGGCGAGCAAGCCCTACATCGTTGCCGAAGACCTCGGCAGCGAAGTGCTGATCACCTACCCGGTGGACCGCGACCGCTTGGACATCTTCACCCGCTTCCTCGAACCGGCCGATATCGAACCGGCACAGGTGCGCACCTCTGAGCTGACGGTGATGATGATGCAACTGGTCGCCAGCGGCCGCGGCGTTTGCGGCCTGCCCAACTGGGCGCTGCACGAGTACAGCTCGCGCGGCTACGTCACCGCCCGCCGCCTGGGCGAGAAAGGCCTGTTCGCCACCCTCTACGCCGGCATCCGCACCGACATGCTCGACGCACCGTTCATGCGCGATTTCCTGCTGACGGCCAAGGACACCTCGTTCGCCAACCTCGAAGGGGTGAGCGTGGCGCGCTAGCGCTTCCCGCCCGGCAACCCAGTGAGCACGCCATGCTGAAAGTGATCGCCCAAGACTTCATCAAGCCAGAGTTCATCGACCGGGTCCTGCCGCTGTATGCGCAACTGGTGGAAAGCACCCGGCGCGAAGAGCGCTGCATCGCCTACGAGCTGTTCATCGACCAGAAAGACCCCGGCCACTTCATCTTCATCGAGGAATGGCCCGACCGGGCCGCACTGGATTTTCACTGCCAGACCGAGCACTTCCGCGCGCTGGTGCCACAGATCAACCAGTACCAGCGCCAGGAAGGCACGTTCCTGCTGATGGATGCCTTCGCCCCGCCGAGCTGACCCAGGCATCAATGCGGCGGCGATCAGGGCCACGCAATCCTGGCCGCCTCCGCGTTCAGCGGTTAGGCTCTGAGCACCTGTTTCGGATCGCCGGCAGGGTACGCCGGGCCGCCTGGTCCATGCGCACCCTATATGGGGCCTTACCGACCTGTAGAGTCGGGGTTGCCAGGTGACGTGAATGACCCGCGAAGGTCGCAAACAGGTACCAACCGTCCTTCCGCCCGGAGCCGTGCATGAGCCTGTCACTGCTGAACCGTTACGCCTTTTTCGCGTTCTGTGTGTTGTTCACCCTGCTCAGCCTGCCGTTTCTCGGCGCCCATGAATGGCTGTGGGCCCTCACCCTGCTCAGCGGCGTGCTGAGCCTGGTCGGCATCAACGACCTGCTGCAGAAGCGCCAGGCGGTACGGCGCAACTACCCGATCCTCGGCAACATCCGCTACCTGGTCGAGGGCATCCGCCCGGAGATCCGCCAGTACCTGCTCGAGGCCGATGGCGACAAGCTGCCGTTCTCCCGTGCCGAACGTTCGCTGGTGTACGCGCGGGCCAAGAACGAGAGTGCGGACAAGGCCTTCGGCACCCTGGCCGATGTCTACCAGAGCGGCTTCGAGTTCATCGGCCACTCCATGCTGCCGGCCGATCACTGCGACCCCGCCAGCTTTCGCGTCAGCATCGGCGGGCCGCAGTGCACGCAGCCGTATTCGGCCTCGGTGTTCAACATCTCGGCGATGAGCTTCGGCTCGCTCAGCGCCAACGCCATCCGCGCGCTCAACCAGGGCGCCAAGCTTGGCGGCTTTTACCACGACACCGGCGAAGGCAGCATCAGCCCCTACCACCGCGAATACGGCGGCGACCTGGTCTGGGAGCTGGGCAGCGGCTACTTCGGCTGCCGTGACGAGCAGGGCCGTTTCAGCCCGGAACGCTTCACCCAGCAGGCACTCAGCCCACAGGTGAAGATGATCGAGATCAAGCTCAGCCAGGGCGCCAAGCCGGGCCACGGCGGTATCCTGCCCAAGCACAAGGTCACCGAGGAAATCTCCCAGACCCGCGGCGTACCGATGGGCGTGGACTGCATCTCGCCGGCACGCCACAGCGCCTTCTCCACGCCGATCGAGATGCTCCAGTTCATCGCGCAACTACGTCAGTTGGCGGGAGGAAAGCCGGTCGGCTTCAAGTTCTGCCTGGGCCACCCGTGGGAGTTCATGGGTATCGCCAAGGCCATGCTGGAGACCGGCATCCTGCCGGACTTCATCGTCGTCGACGGCAAGGAAGGCGGCACCGGCGCCGCGCCCGTGGAATTCACCGACCACATCGGCGTGCCGCTGCGCGAGGGCCTGCTGTTCGTGCACAACACCCTGGTCGGGCTCAACCTGCGCGACAAGATCCGCCTGGGCGCCAGCGGCAAGATCGTCAGCGCCTTCGACATCGCCAGCGTGCTGGCCCTGGGCGCAGACTGGGCCAACTCGGCACGCGGCTTCATGTTCGCCATCGGCTGCGTTCAGTCGCAGAGTTGTCACACCAACAAATGCCCGACCGGGGTTGCCACCCAGGACGGTCTGCGTCAGCGCGCTCTGGTGGTGCCGGACAAGGCCCAACGGGTGCAGAACTTCCACCGCAACACGATGCGCGCGCTGAGCGAAATGCTTGCCGCCGCCGGCCTCGATCACCCCTCGCAGGTGCAGGCCAAGCACCTGGTGCGGCGCATGTCGGCCAGCGAGATCAAGCTGTTCTCGCAGCTGCACGTGTTCCTCAAACCCGGCGAGCTGCTCAGCGGCGAGATTTCCGGCGAGTTCTATGCGCGCATGTGGGGCATGGCGCGGGCCGACAGTTTCGAGGCCAACACGCTGTAGATTCACGGCCCGTCCCAGGGCGCGCCGCGTCTGGCCGGCACTCGTCGAGCGCGCGGACTTTTCCCCGGGCGACCTGTTCACTCACCGGATGGCGGCGCATAATCCGCGCCGTCATCGCCCCGCCCGCCCTGGATACACCCCCGACATGATCGTTCGTCCGCGCCCCAGCGCGCTGCAGCTGTTCTTCATCCTGCGTGGTTCCATCTTTCCCGATATCGCCGCCAAACTGTTCACCATCACCGCGCTGTCATGCCTGGTGGTCGGCCTCTACGAATTCGGCTGGCTGAACTGGCTCAGCCACCTCAGCGCCCCGCCCTTCTCCCTGCTCGGCCTGGCCCTGTCGGTGTTCCTCGGCTTTCGCAACAGCGCCTGCTACGACCGCTGGTGGGAAGCGCGCAAGCAATGGGGCGAACTGATCATCCAGGCCCGCGGCCTGGCCCGGGAAAGCCAGGCGCTGCTGATCGCTGACGAACTCACCCCGCTGCGCCGACGCACGGTGCGCCGCTGCATCGGCTTCGCCCACGCCCTGGCCGCTCACCTGCGCGACCAGGACACGGTGGCCGCCAGCGCCGCCTGGATCGAGGCCAACGAAGTCGAGCAGCTGCGCCAACGGCGCAACGTGCCGGAAGCGCTGCTCGGCTGGATCAACCAGGATTTCGCCAGCTGCGTGCGCCAGCAGCACCTCAGCGACGTGCTCTACCGCAGCCTGGAACAGCGCCTGGACCGCATGGCCACCATCCAGGCCGTGTGCGAGCGGATCAAGAACACGCCGACCCCCTTCGCCTACTCCCTGCTGCTGCACCGCACCGCCTGGCTGTTCTGCCTGCTGCTGCCGTTCGGCCTGGTCAGCTCCCTGGAGCTGCTTACGCCGGTGCTGGTGACGATCATCGCCTACACCTTCTTCGGCCTCGATGCCCTGGGTGACGAGCTGGAAGAACCCTTCGGCCTGAGCGACAACGACCTGCCACTGAACGCCATGGTGCGCAGCATCGAGATCGATCTGCTCGACGCCCTCGGCGAGCCGCTGCCGGCGCCGTTGCAGCCCCAGGGCTACCTGCTCAACTAGGCAACCGATCCAAGACTCGGCGGTCACCGCGCCGGCCACTACACTGGCCGGCCTTCCACCGACCGCGAGCCGCCGATGCGTACCCTCTACCAGTTCCCGATTTCCCATTACTGCGAAAAGACCCGCTGGCACCTCGACCACAAGGGCCTCGACTATCAGGTGGATGACCTGTTCCCCGGCCTGCATCGCCTCAAGAGCAAGCGCCTGGCTGGCATCGTCACCCTGCCGATCCTGCAGGATGGCGCCAAGGTGGTCGGCGACTCGACCGACATCGCCCTGTACCTGGAAGCGCAGTACCCCGACCGCCCGCTGCTGCCCGACGACCTCGCCGAGCGCGCCGAGGTGCTGGCCCTGGAAGAACGCTTCGACCGCATGGGCGTGCACGTGCGCCGCTGGCTGTATGGCCAGATCAGGCAGTGGGACAGCGTGATGCACGCCATGCTCAAGGTCTATCGCCCGCTGTTCGGCCTGCGCGACCTGATGAAGCCGGTGCTGATCAACGGCGTGCAGAAGCTCTACGGCGTCACCCCGGAGCGGGTGGCCAAGTCCCAGGCCGAACTGCTGCTGGGCCTGGAGCTGATCGAGGAGAAGATCGGCGGCGACCCGTCGCGCTACCTGGTCGGTGAGCGCCTGAGCCTGGCCGACATCGCCGCGGCCTCGCTGTACGCGCCGATGTTCACCCCGGCCGGTACACCCTGGGCTGACATCGCCGGGCACGACGCGCAGACCCAGGCCTTCCTCGACGAGGTGTTCGCCCGCCCTGCCGGCCAGTGGATCCTGCGCCGCTACGCCGAGGACCGGCAGCGGCGCACCTGAAAATCATGAGCAGGTTCTGCGCTCCAGGAGACATAAGTGGCCTTCTGGGGCGCGGCAGCTTGGACCCTGCTTTACCACCTGTGCGGGTCACCAGTGGCCTGCGCCGATGCTCCACGTAGGGTGCGCCATGCGCACCGGCCAGCCCGCAGATGCCTTGTGGTGCGCATGGCGCACCCTACGGAAGCTACGAAATTCCGCCGTCGTCCACTGTCAGCGGGCATTACCCAAATCGCTGCAGACTCTGTATCGCCTCCAGCCTGGTCCATACGTCGCCGCACAGATGACCGCTGGTCACGCCAGCGGATCGTCCGCAATCGTCACGCAGTCTCACCGAATAGACCCGCTGCGAATCCTGCAGGCCTGGCGCCCCTCCCGGCGCGGTGGCCCGCGGTCGCGGCGGGTCGATGCGTATGCCAAGCCGTCGGAGCGGTTCCCTCGGCCCCAAGCGAGTAAGCCAGCATGCCGCAGACCGGACGCGACCTACGTATCGACCTCTTCCGTGGTTTGGCATTGGTGTTCATCTTCTGGGACCACATCCCGGGGAACCCTCTGGGCCAGGTCACGCCACGCAACGTCGGCCTCAGCGATGCCGCGGAAATCTTCGTTTTCCTCGCCGGCTACGCCGCCGTGCTGGCCTACGGCAAGCTGCTGCGCCGCGACGGCTATCTGGTCGCCTGCCTGCGCATTCTGCGGCGCGTGTGGGTGCTGTACGTGGCGCACATCTTCCTGCTGGCGGTGCTGATGGGCATCGTGTTCTTCACCAACAACCATGTGGAGCAGAAGGACTTCGTCGGCGCCATGGGACTCGACTACTTCCTCGCCCACCCGCAGCAGGCGGTCACCGACGAGCTGCTGCTGCGCTTCAAGCCCAACCTGATGGACCCGCTGCCGCTGTACATCGTGCTTCTGATGGCGCTGCCGGTGATCCTGCCGCTGCTGCTGCGCGCGCCGCTGCTGACTGTGGCGCTGTCGAGCGTGATCTACCTGCTCGCACCGCTGCCGCAGATGAACTTCGCCGGCCCGCAGGGCAGCGAGTGGTTCTTCAACCCGCTGGCCTGGCAGTTGCTGTTCGTCCTCGGTGGCGCCGCCGCGCTGCACGCCCAGCAGCGCCCGGCCGATGCACCGGAGCCCCGCGCGAGCAGCCCGCTGTTCATCACCTGCGCGGTGTACCTGGTGGTCACCGGCCTGCTCGCGCTGTCGTGGAAATGGCCGCAGCTGCACGACACCTGGATGCCGGAAGCGGTGAAGGCGGTGATCTACCCGATCGACAAGACCGACCTGTCGCCACTGCGCCTGTTGCACTTCCTCGCCCTCGCCTACTGCGTGGCCGTGCTGCTGCCCAAGGGTGACTGGCTGGAGCGCTGGCCGGCGCGGGAAATGTGCCGCATGGGCCGCTACTCGCTGGAAGTGTTCTGCCTCGGCGTGCTGCTCGCCCCGCTGGCAGACGCCGGCAACGCATTGCTGCAGGACCGCTGGCCGGCGCAGATCGGCACCGCCCTGCTCGGCCTGCTGCTGATGATGGCCCTGGCCGGCTGGCTGGACTTCATCAAGCGGGTCGGCGAACGCAAGGTCGAACGCCAGCAGGCCATCCCGAAAAGCAGCCTGAAGCTGCGCCCCAGCCCGGCCTGATCGTACATGCATGAAAAAAAGGAGCCGCTTGGCTCCTTTTTTCTTCAGTGCGGTCCGGTTCAGGCAGCCGGTTCGCCCGCCACCGGGGCGAGGTTCTTCGGCGACAGCTTGAACACGTGGTACAGCACCACCAGCAGGGCGAGGAACGCCGGGCCCACGTAGAGGGCGATGCGGGTATCCGGGAAGTACGCCATCAGCCCGACCACCAGCACCAGGAAGGCCATCGCCAGGTACGAGCTGAGCGGGAACAGCCACATGCGGAAGGTCAGCTTGTCGCGCTGCGCCGGGGTCAGGCTGCGGCGGAACTTGAGTTGCGCCAGCAGGATCATCGCCCAGGTCCAGATCGCGCCGAAGGTGGCGATCGAGGTCACCCAGACGAACACCTGCTCCGGTACCAGGTAGTTGAGCAGCACGCCGAACAACAGCGCCACGCCGGAAACCAGCAAGGCGCGACGCGGCACGCCGTTGGAGGTGACGGCGAAGGCACGCGGCGCCTGGCCTTGCTGCGCCAGGCTGTAGAGCATGCGCCCGGTGCTGAAGATGCCACCGTTGCAGGAGCTCAGCGCGGCGGTGATGACCACGAAGTTGATGATGCCGGCGGCGGTCTTGATGCCCATCGCCTCGAAGGTCATCACGAACGGGCTGCCCTGGGTGCCGATCTCGTTCCACGGGTAGATCGACATGATCACGAACAGCGCGCCGACGTAGAACAGCAGGATGCGCCAGAACACCGAGTTGATCGCCTGCGGAATGGTCTTCTGCGGGTTCTTCGCTTCACCGGCGGTGAGGCCGATCATCTCCACGCCGAGGTAGGCGAACATCACCATCTGCAGCGACATCAGCACGCCCTGGATGCCGTTGGGCATGAAGCCACCGTGGCTCCACAGGTTGCCAATACCGGTGGCGACGCCGTCGTTGCCGAAGCCGAACATGATCATCCCGGCACCGGCGACGACCATGGCGATGATGGTGACGATCTTGATCAGGGCGAACCAGAACTCGAACTCGCCGAAGGCACGCACGGCAATCAGGTTGACCGAGCCCATGCTGATCAGCGCAGCCAGCGCCCAGATCCAGCGCGGCACGTCGGGGAACCAGATCTGCATGTAGATGGCCACGGCGGTGATTTCCGCCACGCAGGTCACCAGCCAGAGGAACCAGTAGTTCCAGCCGGTGAGGAAGCCCGCCAGCGGGCCGAGGTAGTCCTGGGCGTAGCGGCTGAAGGAGCCGGCGACCGGGTTGTGCACGGCCATTTCGCCGAGCGCGCGCATGATCACCAGGATGGCCAGGCCACCGATGATGTAGGACAGCATGATGGCCGGGCCGGCCATCTGGATGGCTTTGGCCGAGCCGAGAAACAGACCGACGCCGATGCAGGCGCCTAGCGCCATCAGGCGGATGTGCCGCTCACCGAGATCGCGGTGCAGCGTTTCATGCTGGGGTTGGTTACCGACAGACATGCAGCGATACCTCATTTTGTATTTATTGGGAGGATTCGGCCGCAAGCGCGGAAAAACGCGGCGGATAGCCACGTGAACCGGACTCTGCTGCTCGCCCCGATGGGGGCCGGACAGCCAGGCTGAAGTCGTTGGGACCGAGATCGGCGGCGAGTCTTGCACAAAGATGGGGCAGCGTCATGCCCCGTGCCAGAGCGGTTGCGTCGGATTTGGCAACCCGCGCGCGGCTTTACCGCGACGCCTGGCCCGGCCGCAGCAACATCTGCTGACATTTGCCCTAAAAACAGAAAAACATCTTAAATTTCAGTTATTTGTCAGAAAGGCGACATTCGTCGGCAAGCCGCGTCCACTGTCGATCAACCTGCGGCACGCATCACCAGCAACAACGAACGCGGCATACCCTGCGCATCGCTCGGCTCACGCAACGAACACAGGCTGAAACCAGCGGCGCGCAGCACCTCCAGCCAGGACTGCAGGGTGCGGAAATACCAGGGCATCGGCGCGGCGAAGCCGTCACCGAAACCGGCGAAGGTCTCCAGCCGCCAGCCATCGCGGTAGCCCTGCTCACCGCTGGCCGTCCAGGGGTGAACGGTCTGGATCAGCAGGTGTCCGTCGGGCTCGAGCAGGGCGTGCAGTCCCAGCAGCAATGGCAGCAGCGCCTCGTCGAGCAGCGCGAAGTTGGCCACCAGCAGATCGAAACGCCCCAGCTCGCCGCGCCCGGCGGCCAGGTCGGCGTAGCTGCACACGCGATAGTCCAGTGCCGACACCTGCCGCGCGGCCTCGACCAGCGCCGCACAGGCGTCTACACCCAGCGTGTCGACGCCCTGCTCGGCCAGCACGCGACACAGCCAACCCTCGCCGCAACCGATGTCCAGCACCCGCCGTGGCGCCCGCTCGGCGATGGCCTCGAGCAACGCGGCATCGGTGATCTGCCGGCTGGCGATGCGCCGCTCGCGCACCGCGCGGGTCCAGCCGGCAGCGTTGCACTGCCAGCTGTGCATCAGCTGGGTCTGGGTGTCGCCGCTCACGGTCATCGTCCCCCGCCGTGGAGAAAAGCCTGCAGCCTCGTGCCTGGCGGCTAAGCTTTCCACAAGAGCAAGCTTCGCGTGTAGCCAGGCCATCACTATGGGCGCTTTATGGCAGTCAGACACACCGCAGACCGCGCTCCCGGTGAGCGGACCCGCTCCGCTTTCGCCGAAAACTCCGTCGTCGCGCCTGCGTACCCGGATCATCGCCTCACTGGCCGTGGTGCTGATCCTTCTGTTGCTCGGCCTGCTGGCCCTGCACGAATTCAACAGCGCCACCCTGCAGGCACGCGAGTTCAGCCGCTATGCCGCCACCCTCACCTACCAGGTACAACCCGGCCCGAGTGACGCCATCCACTTCCCCGGCAACGGCCCCTTCGACAAACGCCTGGGCTATGCCCATCTGCCCTTGCTGCTGGAGCGCCTGCAGCAGCGCAACTACCTGATCCGTCAGCAGGCGCGCTTCTCCCCGGCCCTGCTCGACTACACCGCGCGCGGCTACTTCGCACCATTCACCGAGAAGCTGCAGAGCGGCCTGAGCATCGGCGACTGCCGCGGCGAGCCGCTGTACCAGTTTCGCTACCCGCAGCAGCTCTACCCGCGCTTCGACAGCATTCCACCGCTGGTGGTGAGCAGCCTGCTGTTCATCGAGAACCGCCACCTGCTCGACAGCGACCAGCCGACCGCCAACCCGGCGGTGGACTGGCCACGCTTCGCCAAGGCGGCGCTGTCGCAGGTGGGCAAGAACTTCGCCGTACAGGAACAGTCGGCCGGCGGCAGCACCCTGGCCACGCAACTGGAGAAGTACCGCCACTCGCCGGATGGCCTGACCCTGTCGGCGATGGAAAAGCTGCGGCAGATGGTCTCCGCCAGCGTGCGCGCCTACCAGCAGGGGCCGCAGAGCTTTGCCGCGCGCCAGGCCATCGTGCGTGACTACCTCAACAGCGTGCCGCTCTCCGCCGCGCCAGGGCACGGCGAGGTGCACGGCCTGGCCGACGGCTTGCGCGTCTGGTACGGCGCCGACTTCGCGCAGGTCAACGCCCTCCTCGACCCGCAGCGCACGCCCCGGGCCAGCCTGGCCGAACGGGGCCGCGCGCTGCGCCAGGTGCTGTCGCTGATGATTGCCCAGCGCCGGCCGTCCTATTACCTCTCCCACAAACAGGGGCGCGAGGAACTGGCAGCGCTGACCGACAGCCATATCCGCCTGCTCGCCAGCGGTGGCGTGATCGACGCGCAGCTGCGCGAGGCGGCCCTGGCGCAGCACCTGGCGTTCCGCGACCTGGAGCAGCAACCGGCAATCCAGCCGGTGCGCAGCAACAAGGGCATCGCCGCTGCCCGCACGCGCTTGTCCAACCTGCTCGACATGCCGCTGTACGACCTCGACCGCCTCGACCTCAGCGCCAGCAGCACGCTCAACGCCGACTTGCAGCAGCAGGTCAGCGACTACCTCGCACGCCTGGCCGATCCCGCGTTCGCCGGGCAGATCGGCCTGTTCGGCGAGCGCCTGCTCTCGCCCGAGAAAACCGCCGAGGTGCGCTACAGCTTCACGCTGTTCGAGCGCACCCCCGATGGCGCCCGCGTGCGCGTGCAGACCGACAACACCGAGCAGCCGTTCGACATCAACGAAGGCAGCAAGCTGGAGCTGGGCTCCACCGCCAAGCTGCGCGTGCTGACCACCTACCTGCAGGTGATCGCCGAGCTGCACCAGCGCTATGCCGGGCAGCGTGCCGAGGAGCTGCGCAAGGTCGAGGCGGCCGAACAGGACCACCTGACCCGCTGGGTCATCGACCAGTTGCTCGCCACACCGCAGCGCAGCCTCGCCGAACTGCTCGACGCCGCGCTGGAGCGTAAATACTCGGCCAGCCCCTACGAACGCTTCTTCACCGGCGGCGGGTTGCACAGCTTCAGCAACTTCCGCCGCGAGGACAACGGGCGCATCCCGACCCTGCGCGAGTCACTGCGCGAATCGATCAACCTGCCCTTCATCCGCCTGCTGCGCGATTTGGTGCGCTACAGCACCTACCACGGCGAGAGCAACAGCGCCGAGCTGCTCAAGGACGATCATCACCCGCAGCGCGCCGACTACCTGAGCCGCTTCGCCGACCGTAAAGGCACCACCTTCCTCCTGCGCTTCTGGCGCAAGTACCAGGGCAAGAGCGCCCAGGAGCGCCTCGACACCTTCCTCGATGGCCTGCGTCATACGCCCACCCGACTGGCCGCGGTGCACCGCTACCTGATGCCGGAAGTCGACGAAGCCACCTTCGCCGCCTTCCTCGAGGCACACCTGCCGGCGGAAAAACTCAGCGAGAAACGCCTGCAGGCGCTGTACCGCGACTACGGCCCGGGGGCCTGGAGCCTGCCCGACCAGGGCTACATCGCCCGCGTGCACCCGCTGGAGCTGTGGCTGCTCGGCTACCTGATCGAACACCCGCAGGCGAGCTTCAAGGACGCCGTGGCCGCCAGCGTCGACGAGCGCCAGGAGGTCTACGGCTGGCTGTTCAAGACCCGCCACAAGAGCGCGCGCGACAGCCGTATCCGCAGCATGCTGGAGGTCGAAGCCTTCCTCGACATCCATCAGCGCTGGCAGCGCCTGGGCTATCCGTTCGATCACCTGGTGCCGTCGCTGGCCACCGCCATCGGCAGCTCCGGCGACCGCCCGGCCGCGCTCGCCGAACTGATCGGCATCATCCAGAACGACGGCATCCGCCAGCCCAGCGTGCGCCTCGACACCCTGCACTTCGCCGCCGGCACGCCCTACGAAACGCTGCTGCAGCAGGACACCGAGCGTGGCCAGCGCGTACTGCCGAGCGAAGTCGCCGCGGCGCTGCGTGGTGCCCTGGCGCAGGTGGTCGAAGCAGGCACCGCGCGGCGCCTGCACGGCAGCTTCAACCTGGCGGATGGCACGCCGCTGACCGTGGGCGGCAAGACCGGTACCGGCGACAACCGCATCGAGAGCGTCACCCGTGGCGGCCACGTGCTCAGTTCACGGGCGATGAACCGCACGGCGACCTTCGTCTTCTACCTGGGGCCCAGGCACTTCGGCACGCTGATCGCCTTCGTCCCGGGGCGCGACGCGGAGGGGTTCCGCTTCACCTCGGGGCTGCCGGTGCAGGTGCTCAAGGGCATGGCGCCGATTCTCTCACCCTACCTCGAACCTGGTAGCCAGAGCGGCTGCGCGGCAGCGTCGAGCACAGCGCAGTAGCGCCGGTTGCCTGGTGTGGCGGATTACTGCCTGGCGCGCATCGCCACGAACAACGCCTCGACCTGCTCGCGCGCCCAGGGCGTCTTGCGCAGGAAGGTCAGGCTCGAGTTGATGCTCGGGTCATTCTTGAAGCAGCGCACGTCGATACGCGCGGCCAGGCCGTCCCAGCCGTACTGGGCGACCAGCTCGGTAAGCAGCTTTTCCAGGGTGATGCCATGCAGCGGGTTCTTGGCTTGTTCGGTCACGACGGGCCTGCGTGTAGGGGTAACGGCGGGGTCGCCACTTTAACGCAACTTGGCGCGAGCGGCTGCGCTCAGCCGAGCAGCGCGTCGAGCAAGGCGCGCCCCTGCGGCCACTCGCCCAGGCCACTGTCGCCGTTGATGTGTCCGGCGGCGCCGATGCTCTGCCAGCGGCTGCCCCAGCTTTCGGCCAGGGCACGGGTGTACGCCACACTGGCGTAGGGATCGTCGTCGCTGGCGATCAGCAGGCTGGGGAACGGCAAGGTCGCACGCGGCAACGGCGCAAAGCCCTGCAGGTCCAGTTCAGCAGCCGGGCCGTCAAGATCCGGCGGCGCCACCAGCAAGGCGCCGCGCACGCTCAGGCGCGTCTGCTGCGCCCAATGCGCCACCAGCGGGCAACCGAGGCTGTGCGCCACCAGCACGGTATCCGGCCCACTCTGCGCCACCGCCTGCTCCAGCTGTGCCACCCACTCGCTGCAACGCGGGTGCAACCAGTCACGCTGCTCGACCCGCCGACAGCGCGGATCGTTCAGCCACAGGCTCTGCCAATGACGCGGCCCGGAATCGCCGTAGCCGGGAATGATCAGGTAGGTGGTATGCATGGGAGCCTCGTTCCAGAGCGTTCGCTGCAGGTTAACCCGCCGTGCTCTGAAAATTGAAGACACGCCAGGCGCCCTGTTCGTCGCGGCGCAGTTCGATACTCAGCGGACAGGGATTCGCCGCACCGTCGTAACGCACCGTCACGCTCGGCATGTCCACCTCGCGCCCGGCCAGCCAGCGCCGCAATCGATTGCCCCGCGACTGCGGCGGGTGCGTCCACAGCGCCTGCCAACTGCCACGGCCACAGAGCTGCCGCGCGCTGATCCGGGCGAAGCTCGCCAGGTCCGCACCGAGCAGGCTGCGCTCGCGCAGCGTCAACGCGTAGGCGCCCTCGACGCGCCCCTGCTCCAGCTGCAGGAGAAACGCGTCGGCCACGGCAATGGCCTCCTCGTTGGCAGGTGTTGCCTGCAGCCAGATGCCAATGCCAACGCCGGCGACCATTAGCGCCACCGCAACGAGCGCAGCGACTCGCCAACCACGCGGGCTCACGGTTCACCCTGCTCGCACAATAGTCGCGACTGAGAGCAAAACAGCATGTGATCCATGAGCATCTCCGCGGTTGACAGTCCACACAGCATGGACTTCAGAAAGGCGATCATCCAAGTCTGCTCAGCAACTCAATCAGCGTGGCGATAGGGCAACAGGCTGCGTGCCTCGTCGGCGTAGGCGAGGATGCCGGCGGTTTCGTCTTCGAGAAAATCCGCTACCGCACCGCGCAAACCAGAGTGCAGCAGGTAGTGCCAGGAGCGGGTGATCACCGGTTCGAAGCCACGGATCAGTTTGTGCTCGCCCTGGGCGCCGGCATCGAAGCGACGCAGCCCGTGCGCCAGGGCGTAGTCCAGGCCCTGATAGAAGCAGGTCTCGAAGTGCAGGCGGTCGAAATCGCCCAGGCAGCCCCAGTAGCGGCCATAGAACGTATCGCCATCGACCAGGCTCAGGGCCATGGCCACCGGCTGCGCACCCTGACGGGCAATGACCACGCGAACCATCTCGGGCATGCGCTCGGCGAGCAGGCTGAAGAACGCGCGCGTCAGGTACGGCGGCCGCCGGCGCACGTGGTAGGTGTTGGCGTAGCAGGCGTAGATGAAATCCCACTGCGCCTCGCTCAGTTCGTGCCCGTTGTACCAGTCGAACGCGATGCCCTGCCCGGCCACCTGTCCACGTTCCTTGCGCAGTTGTTTGCGCTTGCGCGAGGTCAGCGCGTCGAGGAAATCCTGGAAGTCGCGGTAGTCACGGTTGAACCAGTGGTACTGGCAGCCGATGCGCGGCAACCAGCCTTCGCGGCCGGCGAGCAGCACATCGGCCTGGGCGTCGGTGAAATTGATGTGCAGGCTGGACAGGCCCTCGTCATCCAGGCCCGACGTGAGCACATCGAGCAGCTGCCCGGCAGCCTCCGGACTCCCCAGCAGGCGTGGCCCGGTGACCGGGGAAAACGGTACCGCACCGAGCAGCTTCGGGTAGTAGGCGATGCCCGCCCGGTGGCAGACGTCGGCCCAGCCCATGTCGAACACGTATTCGCCGTAGGAGTGGCTTTTCAAATAGGCCGGCAATGCCGCCACCGGCTGCCCCTGCGCATCCAGCCACACGCGATGGGCCGGCTGCCAGCCACTGTGCGCGGCCACGCTACCGCTGTCTTCGAGGGCGCTCAGAAAGGCGTGGCGCAGGAACGGTTGCGCCGCGGGCAGCAGGGCGTCCCAGGCGGCGGGGGCGAGTTGGTCAAGGCTGGAGAGAACGGTCATCGGCATGCCGCCAGTCTGGCGGTTTGCTTCGCCGAAAAAAAGCGTCGGCGTCTGTTGGATGCTGCGCCTGCGGTCTCGGCGGGCCCAGCATCATCGGCTCACCTGGACGAGTCACGTGCAAGCTGGTGCGCGCGCCACACCCGGCGGTCAGCACAACGGCGGGCAAAAAAAGAAGCCCGCGGGGCAGCCGGTGATGGCCATCGCGCAGGCAAAAAAAGCCCCGCATGGGCGGGGCTTGAGAGGAGCATTACGGATTTACAACATACGCAACCGGTCCACCGCCAAGGCTGTGGACTGGCTGTCTGGAACTTAGAACGCGTACTGGGCGCGGACTACGAAGCCATCACCACTGTCGTCGCCGGCAGCAACGCTGTTTTGAGCGTTGTCGACCTTGGCCTTGATGTAGGCACCAGAGATCTTGACGGACTCGTTGGCGTACCAGTTCACGCCCAGGTTATGCACCTTGGCTTCGACGTCGTCGGTCACTGCGATACCGCCAGCGGTGTCGTCTTCTACGTTCAGGCTGTCGTAGCGGTAGAACACTTCCCAGGCACCGATCTGCTTGTTGCTCGGCTTGAGGGAGTCGAACTTGCCGAGTTTGTAGCCGCGGGCTTCACCGGTCAGGGTGTAGGCCAGTTGCACGTAGTAGCCATCGGCATCTACGTCGTCATAGCCAGCACGCTCGGAGTCCATGCTGCGAGATACATATTCGCCCTGTACGGAGAACGGACCAGCAGCCCAGGCCGCTTCCAGACCGAAGGCAGCGTCGTCACCGTAGGCGCCCGAGTTAGCGCCGGTCACGCTACGGCCACCCAGCAGCAGACGGTTACCGTTGGTGCCGGCATCCTGGCCACCGTCGGTGCTCACGCCACGCATGCCCAGACGGCTGCGGATACGTGCATCGATAGCGGAGTCGGAGAGGTCACGGTAGGCGTAGTTCAGACCGAAGTGCAGAACGTTGCCAGCCTCGTGCATCGGTGCGAACACACCGCGCAGGTTGTACTGCTTGACGCTGTCGCCGTCTTCAGTCTGGGTGTCGACAGTGGTGCCGTCCTTGACGGTGATACCGGCAGAACCGTACAGACTGGAGCCTACGGAGCCGGAAAGCTGGATGCCCAGGCCGCCGTTGTGGCCGTTGGTCCAGTCAACCAGGTCATAGGCAGCGGTACGCTCAGGAGCAGTTACCCACTTGGAGCTGGTGGCTTTTTCCAGACCGAATTCCGGGTCGAAACGACCAACTTTGATCGCCAGCGGCTTGAAGCCGTTGTAGGTCAGGGACGCTTCGTCGAAGTAACCGTCGGAGCTGCGCTCGTCGCCACCGGAGTTGTGCGACAGGTCGTAGTTCACCTGGTAAGCCCAGTCAGTGAACATCACACCGCCGACTTCCAGGAAGGCGCGGCGGAAGTAGCCAGCGTCAGCGGTGTCGCCATTGACGGTGTAGAAGCCGTCGAAGCGGCTGTAGTCGGCCTGCACACGGCCGCCGATCTTGAAGCTGAACTCTTTGTCGGTGGTAGCGACTTCCAGACCGCCTTTGGTCTTGATCACGATATCGGCGCCGTCAGTAGTGACAGCACCGGCGAAAGCCTGGGCGGAGATGGCCAGAGCCAGGGCGCTGGCGGCAAAACCGGCGAAGTGCTTACGGATCATTCGAAGATTCCCCTAATTGGTCTTTAGCGTTGAAACACGCGGCAAGTGCCAGCGGTGTTGGAGGGGAATCTTGGCGGGGGGTTATTTCAGCTCAGTTGCTTTTAGATGAAAGTTAGATGACAAAGGAACTTTTTTACTTCAATCAGAAATAAGAGGCGCGAGGCTTTAGCCCGCGACTTTCAGCCTATCCAACCGATGTCGGGGCTGGCGATCGAGCCCAGTCGGGCTGTAATGAAACCATCGCATGACTTTTTGCTGGCCCTCGACACAACACCAGCGGGATACTGGCCCGGCAGCGTCGCCGCCCCCGCTCTTCGCCGATCTGCCCGGGAGTTCGTATGTTGCATTTCCTGCGCCTTCTCGCACTGAGTCTGTGTCTACCCGTTAGCGCCATGATCCAGGCCGAAACGCTGATTTTCGGCGACGAGAACTACCCTCCGGTTATCTACCTGAATGCCGATGGACAACCGGCCGGGCTGCTGGCCGAGGTGCTCGGCCACTTTGCCGCGCTCAGCGGCGAACCCGTCAACCTGCGCCTGTACCCGTGGAAGCGCGCCTACGCTAGCGCCTTGAGCGCCCAGGGTGGTGTCATCGGCCTGTCGAAGACCGACGAGCGTCTGGCGCTGTTCGACTACTCCGCGCCGATCTACGACGACAACATCAACGTGGTGGTGCTCAAGGGCCGCGAATTCGCCTTCGCCAGCCTGGAGGACCTCGCGGGGCGCAAGATCGGCGTACAGCTGGGTGCCAGCTACGGTTCGCAGGTCGATGCCGCAATCGCTGCCGGGCAGATCGTCGTCGAAACCGACCAGACCCACGTGGCGCGCATGCGCAAGCTGTTGCACGGACGTGTCGATGCGGCCTTCCTCGGCAACGGCAAGCTGGGCCTGCAGACATTGCTGAAAAGCGACCCGGAGTTGGCCGCGCACCAGGATCGCTTCGTCATTCTTGAGCGGCCCCTGGTGCACGATTCGCTGTACCTGGGTTTTGCCAAGTCGATGAACAAGCGCGCGTTCCTCGCCGAATTCAACCGGGCGCTGGAGGACGCGCGAATCCGCCAGGGCCTCTCCGGTCTGATCGACACCACCGCGCAGCCCTGAATCATTCGCGCGCAAACAAAAACGCGGAGGCATCTGCATGCCTCCGCGTCCGTCGTGCTCGTCGTGCGAATCAGTGCTTGCGCAGGATCACGCTGCCGATCGAGTAGCCGGCGCCGAACGAGCTGAGCACGCCCAGGGTGCCGCTCGCCAGGTCGTCCTGGTACTTGTGGAAGGCGATCACCGAACCGGCCGAACTGGTGTTGGCGTAGGTGTCGAGGATCACCGGCGCCTCGTTCGGCTCGGCATCGCGGCCGAGCAGCTTGCGCGCGATCAGCAGGTTCATGTTGAGGTTGGCCTGGTGCAGCCAGAAGCGCTTCACGTCGGCCACATCGAGCTGGTTCTCCTGCAGGTGCGCGGCGATCAGCTCGGCGACCATCGGGCAAACGTCACGGAACACCTTGCGGCCTTCCTGCACGAACAGCTTGTCCGGCGCCCCGATGCCCTCTTCCGCGGCGCGGTTGAGGAAGCCGAAGTTGTTGCGGATGTTGTTGGAGAACTGGGTCAGCAGCTTGGTGCCGACGATGTCCCACTGGTAAGCCGAGGTGGCCTGGTCGGCGCGCTCGATGATCACCGCAGTGGCGCCATCGCCGAAGATGAAGTGGCTGTCGCGGTCACGGAAGTTCAGGTGGCCAGTGCAGATCTCCGGGTTGACCATCAGGATCGCGCGGGCCTGGCCGGTCTGGATCGCGGTGGTCGCCGCCTGGATGCCGAAGGTAGCCGAGGAGCAGGCCACGTTCATGTCATAGCCCCAGCCCTGGATGCCCAGGGCCGCCTGCACTTCGATGGCCACGGCCGGGTAGGCACGCTCGAGGTTGGAACAGGCGACGATCACGCCGTCGATGTCGGCGACGGTACGGCCGGCACGCTGCAGTGCCTGCTTGGCGGCCTCGACGGCCATCTGGCAGAGGATGCCCCACTCTTCATTGCTGCGCTGCGGCAGGCGCGGGGTCATGCGCTGCGGGTCGAGAATGCCGGCCTTGTCCATCACGTAGCGGCTCTTGATGCCGGATGCCTTCTCGATGAAGGCCACGCTGGACTCGCTCAGCGCCTCGACTTCACCGCGCTCGATGGCGGCGGCGTTGTCGGCGTTGAATTGCTGAACGTAAGTATTGAACGACTGCACCAGCTCCTCGTTGGAGATGCTGTTTGCCGGGGTATACAGGCCAGTGCCACTGATTACGGCTTTGTGCACGGGGCGTTCCTCTTGTTCTGGGTCGGCAGGCGACCAGCTAGGCGTTGGCCCGCGCCGAGCGGCGGCAGGCGGAAATTCGTTGGCAAGCAAACGGCAGGGACCTGACAGTGGCACGCCGCGCGTCGAGCCGCAGAGTTTGCCACAGGCCAGTGGCTCGCGTCCGCCCGTCAGACAAGCGCGAGCCCCGGTGTCCCGTTGTTAGAAGAAGATGTCGCTCGCGCTGACAAAGGCACACAACACGTGGAAGAAAGTGGCGATCTGGCCGCCAAGTTCGCCGACAAGGCCGCGAAGTCTGGCGCTCTCGGAGCGTCCTTTCAGGCGCGCCAACGTGTCGCAGCGCGGGGGCGGCCACCGCAGGGCTGTAATAGGCCGGCGAGTCGGATTACAGTCGGGCCTCCTCCACGTCGGTAACGCGTCCATGGCCCTGCACACCTGGCTCATCTATCTCACCGCGGTTCTCGGCCTGTCGCTGACGCCCGGGCCCAACGGCCTGCTCGCCTTGACGCATGGCGCAATCTACGGGCACCGCCGCACGCTGTGGACGGTCAGCGGCGGGATGCTCGGTTTCGTGCTGCTGATGGCCTTGTCGATGTTCGGCATCGGCGCCCTGCTCAAGGCGTCGGCCCATGCGCTGGTGGTGCTCAAGCTGTGCGGCGGCGCCTACCTGATCTGGCTTGGCATCCAGCTCTGGCGCTCGCCACCGCTGCACCTCAGCGCGCCGACCGACAGCCCGCTGCGCTCCGGTCCCGCGCTGTTTCGCCAGGGCCTGCTCTCGGCAATTTCCAATCCCAAGGTGATCCTGTTCTTTGGCGCCTTCCTGCCGCAGTTCCTCGACCCCAGCGGCGACCTGCTCCTGCAGTTCCTGATCATGGCCGGCACCTTCGCCGTGGTCGAAGGCCTGGTCGAATACCTGCTGGCACGCCTGGCACATCGCGTACGGCCCTGGCTGGAACGCAGCGGCAAGGGCTTCAACCGCTGCTGCGGCAGCCTGTTCGCCCTGATGGGCGCGGCCCTGCCGATGACGCGCTGATGCGGCTGCTGCCGCTGATCGTCCTGGCACTGAGCGCCCACGTCACGGCCGAGGAACGGCCCCTGCGCTTCTCCGTGACCGAGAGCTGGGCCATGCCCATGATCCGCATCGAGAACGGTCAGGCCACCGGCGGCATCCTCTACGACCTGCAGCACCGCCTGGCGCAGAAGGTCGGCCGACGCGCCGAACTGCAAGTGATGCCGCGCATGCGCGTGCAGCAGATCATGGTGCGCGGCGAGATCGACGTGCGCTGCTACGTCAACCCGGCCTTCCTGCAGGAGTCGCATTACCAGTACATCTGGAGCGTGCCGTTCATGAACCAGCGCGACGTGCTGGTCAGCCGCAGCCAGCCACCGCAGGACCTGCACCCCGAGCAATTGCCCGGCCATGCCATCGGCACCGTGCTGGGCTTCACCTACCCGCGGCTCGAGCCGCTGTTCGCCCGTGGCGATTTGCGCCGCGACGATGCGCGCACCCAGCACCTGGTGCTCGACAAGCTGCTGGCGCACCGCTACGACTATGCGGTGAGCAACGACAAGTCGCTGGAGTGGTACAACCGCCACCAGCCGCCCGGGCAGCGGCTTTACGAAAGCAGCGAGCTGGGCAACGACCTGATGTCCTGCATCGTGCGCAACGAGCCGGACGTGCCGACCATGCAGCTGCTGCGCGCCATGGTGCGGATGAAGGAAGACGGCGAGTTCGACGAGATCCTCTCGCGCTACCGCTGACGCGCCGCCCTTGCGCGTTGCCGAGCCACCCGTTCCGGCGCACCGCTCATTTCGGAATTGGCGCATCCACCGGCAGGATGCCCTCCTCGCGCAACGCCAGCCAGAACTCCAGCGGGATCGCCGCACCGAGCTGCTCCATGTACTGCGCCGGACGCTCGGCCGTGGCGGTGCCGGGAATCACCGACACCACTACCGGATTGGCCAGGCAGAACTGCAACGCCGCGGCGCGGGTGTCGATCTGGAAGTGCTGGCACAGGGCTTTCAACCGCTCGGTCCTGGCCCGCACGTCGTCCGGGATGCTGCCGTATTCGTAATGCCCGCCACCGGCCAATACACCGGAGTTGAACGGCCCGCCGACGACGATGCCCACGCCACGCTCCAGGCACTGCGGAAACAAGGTGTCGAGCGCCTCGCGATGGTCGAGCACGGTGTAACGCCCGGCAAGCAGGACCACGTCCGGGTCCGACTGCTGCAGCGCCAGGCGACAGGGCTCGACCAGATTCACCCCAAGTCCCCAGCCCTTGATCAGCCCCTCCTCGCGCATACGCGTCAGCTCACTGGCCGCGCCCTGCATCGCCTCGGTGAAGTACTCGCGCCACTGCGGCCCGTGCTGGTCCTCCGACACGTCATGGATGAACACCACATCGAGTCGCTCCACGCCCATGCGCTGCAGGCTGTCTTCCACCGACCTGCGCGCGCCGCTGGCGGAGTAATCGAGGATGCGCCGGTTGGGCAACTCGTCGACGAAGGGCTTGGCGTTCTCCGCCCGTTCGGCCGACTCCAGCAGGCGGCCGACCTTGCTGCTGAGCAGGTACTCGTCACGCGGCTTGTCGCGCAGCAGGTGGCCGAAGCGCTCTTCGGCCAGGCCCGCGCCGTAGTGCGGCGAGGTGTCGTAGTAGCGGAAGCCGGCGCTCCAGGCAGCCGCCAACGTGGCATCGGCCTGTTGCTCGCTGACCGGGTGGAACATGTTGCCGAGCGGTGCACCGCCCAGACCGATACGGGGCAATTCGATACGCATGGCGCCTCCTCCGGCATCCGTGACTGTCTTTCAGGTGACAGGGCCACGCCGGGGTTGGTTTAGGCTCGCGGAGTGAAGGACGACTGCCGCCGAGGCGCGGCCCTTGATTACCGGCTCCTGCAGGGCGATGCGTCTAGCGCGCCGGCTGGCGCCATACCGGCGGAATGCGCGGGGAAATCGCCTGAACTTGCCGCGCGCCGGCCTTCTCTACAGCTCTGTAGAGGCGCCTGCCTCATCTGCCTGGAGAGACCCATGAACAAGTTCCTGTTGATCGGCGGCCTGACCGCCTGCCTGCCCCTGCTGGCCACGGCCGACGAAGACATGCACAAGGAGTTGAACGGCCTCAATATCGAGACCTCGCTGAGTGCGGTCGCCTCGGCGAACAACACTGGCAGCACCACCGCCAGCGGCGACGGCACCCACGTGCTCAAGGTAACCAACCACAGCGACCAGGTGGTCGAGTGCCACGTCCAGCCTGGCCCCAGCGACAGCCCCGACCCACTCGGCGAGCGCGCCACGCTGCAACCGGGCAAGGGCGCAACCCTGCGTGTGGACGCACGCTCCACCGGCAACAGCATCGACGCCAAGCTGGTCTGCGTCCCTGCACACACGATGTGACCACACGGCATCCGCCCCGCGCGAGCGGATGCCGTCCCAAGTCCTCGACTGCCCCGTGCACTGGCCGCGTGCCTATCGACCCTGGTGATGCTTACTAGCAGGCGCATCGATTTTTTCCGGCTGCCTGGCGATGTTCTTATTGGCCCCGTGAAGAGCGACACCGCGCAAGCCTGCCGCAGCGACCCGCCCTCCGAAATGGAGTGGCCCCTCCGCTGCCAGCGCTCGCGCAATCACGCCCCAATGGATTTCGCCGAGGACCTGACCATGAAAATCGCATCGATCGTTTCTGCCGTAATTTCCAGCCTCGCACCGATGGCCTTCGCCGACGACATCGGCAAGCCGGGCGCAGGCGTAGCCGCCGTCGACTACCACTACGGCATGCAACTGGACATCCAGAAAGTCCTGCACCGCACCGACAACTCGGACAAGACCGGCGTCGTGCCAACCGTCGTGGTCTACCAGGACGCCGACGGCGACGTACACAAGGTGCGCTTCCTCGAGTGGGGCGGTAAGACCAGCCAGCAAGGCTGAGGCTGAAACGAAAAAGGGCTCGCCATGCGAGCCCCCTGGTTGCCTGCCCTCATCAGCGCGACAGGGTTTTCTCCGGCAGGATGTCGAAGCCGGAACTGTTGCTGCTCTCGATGCGGAAGAAGTATTCCCCGCCAGCCTGCACCGGCACCGCCAGTTCGCGTCGCAGCCGGCCCATGCCGCACAGCGTGTCATCCTGCTCATCGATACCGATGCCCACCACACGCGTGCCCACCGGCACCTGGAAGCGCGCCGCCTCGCCCATGCCGATACGCGCCGCCACCTTGTAGTCGACCTTGAAGGCGATGTAGCAACCAGCGCCCATGCCGCCGAAGTCGCGTTCGATCGCCACCGTGCCGCCCTTCTCCAACGGTTCCTGATAACCGAGCAGGCGATCCGCCGGCACCGGCTTCAGGTGCTCCGGGTCTGCCGGGAAGGACGAGCAGCCAGTCAGAACCAGCATCGGCAATAGTGCACAAATCAGTCGCATGAAGCCCTCCTTGGGCAGATGACGGACGCCTGAGTATTGGCGCTGCGGCCACGATCAACAAGTCGTCGAAAGAAACACGCAGATGGGAGCGCAAGCGACCGCGGCAAGTTCCAACTCTCAGCCACTGATGTTCTTCGGCCGGCCGATCAGGCCGCTGTCGAGGAAGCGCACCAGTGCCCGTGCCACGTCCGCCACACTGGCCTCGGGATGCTCACCGCAATAGGCGCTGATCCACAGGCGCCGCTGGCCTTCATCGAACTCCTGCAACAGGTCGTCCTCGCCCGCCAGCTCTTCCCGGTAGTCATATAGATAGCCCTCGACCCACAGCGCCACGGCATGCACCTGGGGCGAGTCGGGTCGCTGGATCTGGTCGATGGTGCGGCATTGCAGGCCGGCGAGCGCCGAGGGTTCGCCGGCGAGAACCGGCTGGGCGAGCAGCGAGGCAAAAAGCAGAGGCAGGAGCAGTTTCATGGCAGCGCGATCCGTGGCAAACGGGAGCGACGCCGACGGCGCGCCGCCCCATGTGGACAACGAAATCGGCCAAGGTTCTGCGCAGCGGCCAGCAGTGTTTGCGCCCGCGACCACAGCGCCATGCCGCGAGGGCTCTAGCCTCGGCTCCGCCCCGTAATCGACGACCGTCGCGAAAGGGGCAGCACGGCTTAGCCGTTGATACGTTTCACCAGCCGCGCCTGGAGCTTTTCCAGCTCCGCCGGGTCGGCCTTGCTGCTGGCATGCATGCCCAGCTGGTCGCCGTCGAAGCGCGGCACGATGTGCATGTGGATGTGGTACACCGTCTGGCCCGCCGGCGCGCCGTTGAACTGCGCCACCTGCACCCCGGCCGGCTGCAACTCGTCGACCAGCACGCGAGTCAGCTTCTGCACCGCCAGCACCATCTTGGCCAGCGCGTCCGGGTCCACCTCGAGGATGTTGCGCGCCGCGCTGCGCTTGGGGATCACCAGCGTGTGGCCGAAGGACTGCGGGAACACATCGAGGAAGGCGAGCACATCGTCGTCCTCGTACAGCGTGTAGCAAGGGGCCTCGCCACGAATGATCTTGGCAAAGATGTTCTGCGAATCGTAATCGCCGAGCAGGCTCATCAGGGTTCTCCGTTACCGATTTGTCGTGGGCGAACCATACCGGCTCCGGCGTGGCTTGCAACAGGGCACGGTTGATCGGAGCGCCGCCCCGCAGCGAAATCGGCTACGGCTCATCAGTTGAAGGCCGCCGCCTTCTTCTTCCACAATGCGGCCTGTTGCTTGTCGACCGGCAGCCCGTGCATGCCGAATTCATAGCCCAGGCTCAACGCTGTCATTGCCGGGCCGAAGCCATGATCGGCCGACTGGCGGTAGAGGGCCTCGGCTTGCCCGCTCTTGTCATTGGCAGCCAGGAAGTACTCGCCGATTCCCGAACCGCCATCAGCCCCCCGCTGGTAGAAGTCCAGGGCGCTCGCCAGGTCCTTGGCCGGACCGTACTGACTGAAGTGACCGAGCAGCGAAATGGCATCCGGATCACCCAGCGCGCCGTCGCTTCCGGCCTGCGCCGCTTCGCGTAGCAGCTGGGTGCCGCGCCCTTCCCGCAGATCGACACCACCACGCTGGAAATACAGAATTTCGCCCACCAGTGAACGGGCATAACGATTGCCGCTGGCAACGGCCGGCTCCAGCGACTCGATGGCCTTCTCGTGCGCCCTGCCAAAACCCTTCTGGCCTTTCAGCGAGAGCCTGGCCAGCACGACCTGGGCCCTGACGTTGCCAGCTTTCGCGGCCTTCTGTGCCCAGCTCCGCGCCTGCTCGAGGTCAGCGGCGGCGCCCCAGCCGTGGTAGAAGAAATCGGCGATGGCCCCGCTACCGTCCATATTTCCCGCTGCGGCAGCCTTGCGGTACCAGTCCAGCGCCTTGCCCCGATCGTGACTGACACCTATCGCGGATTCATAGCGGTAGCCGAGTTGATACATCGCCTTGGCATCACCCGCCTCGGCCTGCGTGCGCAATTGGCCGGTGGCCTGTTCCTCGGCCAGCCTGGCCTGGGCCACACGCTGACGCTCCACCTCGGCCTGCTCCCGCGCCGCGGCCTCGCGCTGCGCTGCGGCCTGCTGTTCCTGCTTCTGCCGCTCGGCCTCGCGCTGCGCGGCCAGTGCCGCTTCCTGGCGCTGACGCTCCGTCTCCAGCTGGCGTTGCTGTTCCTGCTGCTTGAGGGCATTGGCATTCAGCTGCGAGCTGCCGAACTCGACATCGATGCGTTTGGCCGTGCCAGCACCAAGGCGCAGCGTCTTCTCGAACACGCGCTCACGAGCACTGTTCACGACCTTGACGACACGAAGCTCGACCGTGCCTGCGGCAACCTCGGCATCCAACGAGCACTCGCCCTTGAACTGGCCATTGATGTACACCTCCGCGCCGTTGCCCTTATCGTCGCAACTGATGCGCAGCAAGGCCGTATTGGCGGCCTGCAGGTCAGCGGATAGCAGAAGGCTCAGGCTGGCAAAGCCAAGCAGTGAGGTGATGCCGACGGATGTGCGCATGGTGTCGTGATGTTCCCAAAGTGAGTGGGTTTCAGCGGCTGGAGGTCGGGCGCCTCTTTCCGGTGTCCGCTGCCTGGTAGTAGGTCAAGCAACCCCAGCTGTACTGGTTATTGGACGTGCCACAGATACAGTCGGTCCTGGCCGTGACGGTTACATACCCCCGCCCCTCTTCCTCGGCCAGCTTGGTCGTCTGCCGGTCTTTCGCGATAGCGCACGCCTGTGTCCGCGTTTCCCCCGTGCCACTACCAGACCCCATCCAGGGTGCGATGACATGCCCCCAGCTCATGACGCTGTCGGGATACTGTTCGTAAGGGTTGCGTTCGGTGATGTCCGCTTTGCTCTCTTGCCTCGTCGGCTCCACCGCCTTGACGGGGGTGGTCGTGGAGCGAAGGGTGAGCGCGGGCTGCTGCCGTGCCTCGCTAAGCGATGCCTCGCCCTGCTGGAACGTTTCAGCCTGCTGACGCGCACGCTGTTCGTCGAGCCGCTGCTGACGGCGGCGCTCGGCTTGCGCGCTGACATCCGCCTGCAGCTGCGCCTGACGCTGCTCCAGCGCCATCCGTTGCTCGGCGTATTGCTGCTGCCTGTCGGCCACGACAGCAGCCAGCTCTGCCTGTTGCTGCTGAGCCTGGGCAATACGGTCATTGGCCGCCTGCTGCTCGGCCAGCTGGTTGGCCAGAGACTGATTCAGCAAGGCACCGAACAAGGCGATGTTCTGCGCCGTGCTGGCACCGCTATCGCTGTCCTGGTACGCCAGTTGCTCGGCCTGCCTCTGCGCAGCTTGCAGGCGCTCCTGTTCCTGTTCGATTTCGCGCTCGCGCTGGGCCAGCAATGCCGACTCTTCACGGGCCTGCTCCTGCTCGGCCAGCAGGTCAGCCTGCACCCGTTTCACGATCGCCTTGTCAGTCGGGGTATTGGCTCGCCGCGCCGCCAGCTGAAGCCGCTGCTCCACGCAGCTGTAGTCGCGGTTGATGATGCAGGTTTCCGCCTTGTCGATGGCCTCGTCGAAATCCATCTTGTCCAACCGGTCGAGCTGGTCGGCCAGGCGCCGCAGATCGGTATCGGCATGGGCAGGCAGCACCAGGCAGGTTGCAGAGAAGAACAACGCGGCGGGCAGGTGCTTCACGAACGGTTTCATCCGAGTCCCTGGAGAGCAGAAATGGCAGACGGCCATCATGCCCTAGTTCATCGGCCGGAGCGACGCCTGAAGCACCGACAAACAGGGTGGTTCCGGGCATGCGTCAGACGTCTCGCCATCCCCGGCAACGCCTTCAAAGCCATCCCGCTCACGCTTGTCGCACAAGCCGCGGCGCACGCCACAGTGACCAGCCCAGGGTCATGCCGGCTGCTGCCAGCAGGATCGCGGCAATACCGAGCAGTTGCAGTGCCTGCAGGTGGTGGTCGAAGGCCAGGTAGTCGACCAGGATCGCCACCACCGGGTAGATGAACGACAGCGTGCCGGTCAGCGCGGTCGGCAGCTTCTGGATCGCGCCGTAGAGCAGGATGTACATCAACCCGGTGTGCACCACGCCCAGGGCGATCAGCATGGCCCAGGTGCCGGCGTCGCAGGGCAGGCTGCTGAAGTTGGCGAACGGCGCCAGCATCAGTGTGCCGACACAGACCTGGATAAGTGCGATCAGGTGCGGCGGCGTGCCCTTGAGCTGCTTGGCCACGATGGCCGCCAGGGCATAGAAGAATGCCGCGCCGAAGGCCAGCAGCATGCCGCTGAGCGGGTCGCTGCCGCCCGTGCCGTGGCCGGGTTTGGCCTGCACGATCAGCAGCACGCCGATGAAGGCCAGCACCAACCAGGTCAGCTTGCTCGCGGTCAGGCGCTCGGCGAAGAACAGCGCGCCCAGGCCAACCAGAATGAACGGCTGCGTGTTGTACACCGCCGTGGCGATGGAGATCGACGCGCGCGGGTAAGCGGCGAACAACAGCAGCCAGTTGCAGACGATGGCTACGCCGCCCAGCGCGGCCAGGCCGAGCAGGCGCGGCGTCAGCGTACCGCGCAGCAAGCCGAGGGCGGCGCAGACGGCGAGCAACACCGGCGCGCCGATCAGGCAGCGCCAAAACACCACGTCCATCACCGGTTGTCCGGACATCACCACGAACCAGCCGATGGTTCCGGAAATCACCATGGCAGCGGTCATCTCGACCGTGCCGCGCGCCGTGCTGTTCATTGAATACCCTCCTGCGTGAATCAGGTGGATAAATTATTCTGTGGCGCGCGGCTTTTACATGACCTAAAAAAGGCACAGCGATAAATAAACCTAATTTCCTTAGCCAGATCGGCGAATTTTCGGAGAATCGAAAAATGCTCGACGATACCGACCAGAAAATCCTCGAAGTGCTGCTGGCCGACTCGCGCGTGTCGCTCAAGGAACTGGCGCGCCAGGTTGGTCTGTCCTCGCCGAGCGCGTCCGAGCGCCTGCGTCGGCTGGAGGAGCGTGGGGTAATCCGCGGCTTCACCATCGAGATCGATCCGCGCGCACTGGGCTATCAGCTGCAGGCCATCGTGCGGATCAAGCCGCTGCCGGGCATGCTGCACGTGGTGCAGAAGCTGATCGAGGACACCCCGGAGTTCTGCGAGTGCGACAAGGTCACCGGTGACGATTGCTACATCGTGCGCCTGCACGTGCGCAGCATCGACCAGCTCGACCATATCCTCGACCGCATCGCCGACAAGGCGCAGACCAGCACCGCCATCGTCAAATCCCAGCCGATCAAGCGCCGTCCGCCGGGCATCGGCCAGCGCAGCGCCAAGGCACCGGGACGCTGACAGCCGCAGCGGCGACAGGGGAACTGGCCCTGGCGCGCGCGATTCCTTACTATCCGCAGCCTTTCCGCCCTGCCCGTCCGCGCCTCGCCCGCCGCGCCGGGGCACAGCCGCTTTCGCCTCAGGTACTCCATGAAAATCGCCCGTCTGCGTGCCGACATCCTGGCCGGACTCACCTCCTCCTTCGCCCTGGTGCCCGAATGCATCGCCTTCGCCCTGGTGGCGCAGCTCAATCCGCTGATGGGGCTGTATGGCGCGTTCATCATCTGCACCATCACCGCCCTGTTCGGCGGCCGACCCGGAATGATCTCCGGCGCGGCCGGCTCGATGGCGGTGGTGATCGTCGCGCTGGTGGTGCAGCACGGCGTGCAGTACCTGTTGGCCACAGTGCTGCTCGGCGGGCTGCTGATGATCCTGTTCGGCGTGCTGCGCATGGGCAAGCTGGTGCGCATGGTGCCGCACCCGGTGATGCTCGGCTTCGTCAACGGCCTGGCCATCGTCATCGCCCTGTCGCAGCTGGAGCACTTCCATGAGGGCGAAGGCTGGCTCAAGGGCACGCCGCTGTACTGGATGCTCGGCCTGGTGGCCCTGACCATGGCGGTGGTCTACCTGCTGCCCAAGCTGACCCGTGCGGTGCCACCGGCGCTGGTGGCGATCCTCGGCGTCGGCCTGCTGGTGCACTTCCTCGACCTGCCGACCCGTACCCTCGGCGACATGGCGCAGATCGCCGGCGGCCTGCCGCAGTTCGCCCTGCCGGACATCCCGTGGAACCTGGAAACCCTGCGCATCATCGCGCCGTATGCGGCGCTCATGGCCCTGGTCGGCCTGCTGGAAACCCTGCTCACGCTCAACCTCACCGATGAGATCACCCAGAGCCGTGGTCACACCAACCGCGAGTGCGTGGCCCTCGGCGCAGCCAACGTGGTGTCCGGCGCGTTCGGCGGCATGGGCGGTTGCGCGATGATCGGCCAGACCGTGATCAACCTCAGCTCCGGTGGCCGAGGCCGGCTGTCCGGCGTGGTCAGCGGGGTGATGATCCTGCTCTTCGTGCTGTTCCTCTCGCCGCTGATCGAACTGATCCCGCTGGCCGCGTTGGTCGGGGTGATGTTCGTGGTGTCGCAGCAGACCTTCGCCTGGGGCTCGCTGCGCGTGCTCGGCAAGGTGCCGGCCAACGATGTGCTGGTGATCGGCGCGGTGACGGTGATCACCGTGCTCACCGACCTGGCCACCGCCGTGCTCTGCGGCATCATCGTCGCCGCGCTGAACTTCGCCTGGCACCACGCCCGCGAGCTGTACGCCGACACCGACGAACAGGCCGACGGCAGCAAGCTGTACCGCGCCCACGGCACGCTGTTCTTCGCCAGCACCACGCCCTTCCTCAATCTGTTCGACGTGGCCAACGATCCGCAGCAGGTGACCCTGGACTGCCGCCACCTGAGCTTCGTCGACTACTCGGCCATCGCCGCGCTGAAGACCCTGCGTGAGCGCTACGAACGCGCGGGCAAGCACCTGCGCGTGGTGCACCTGTCCGAACGCTGCAAGCAACTGCTCAAGCGCGCCGGCGCCCACGACTGAGGCGATAAGCGCCTTCGGATCAACGTTGCGCGCGCCGCCGTAAGGTGCGCCAGGCGCACCAGCAAGCCCGCAGATGACCTCTGCTGCGCACTGCGCCCGGCAGGTGCTACACCCAGCCGTCGTTGCGCTTGCGCCGCACGCGCAGCATGGTTGGCAGGACCAGCCCGAGCAGCAGGCCGGCGCCACCGATGCTGCTGCCGTAGACCATATAGCGCATCAGCACCTGCTTGTTCTCGTCGCCCAACTGCGCCTGGGCCTCGCGCAGGTCGGCCTGGGCCTGGGTGAGCTGGCTGTCCAGGTCGCTGCGGGCAGCCTGCAGCTCGTCGATCAGCGCCTTGCGCGAATCCAGCGTCTCCTGCATGCCCTGCACGCGGGTCTTCCAGGTGTCGTCGATGCCCTTCAGCTCGGCGCCCAGGTCGGCGGCCTTCTGCTCCAGCTGCGGCAGACGCTCGGCCTGGCCGGGCACGCTTTGCAAGTCACGGGTGGCAATCCACACGCTGTCACCGTTCTCGCTGCGCACCTGGCTGTAGTCGCCTTGGCTGCGCAACAGCTCGACCTTCTGCCCGGAGGCGAGCGAGCCGACGATGCGGTAGCCATCGGTGGGGCCGCTGCGCACGTAGGTGGTCAGGCTGTCGCTGATCCAGCGCACCTCCTCGGCACTGGCGTCGGTCGTCCACAGCGAGCCCAGCATGCAGGCCGCTAGTACGGGGTAACGCAGGGTGAAGCGAGAAACAGAAAACGGGCGAAAAACAGGCATGGGGCGATCTTCACTAATACAGAGGAATGAAGCCCGCAACACGGGCGTGATGGCCGCCGGCCACCTCACGCGGTAGGCAAAACGCCCCGACCGGGCCGACTGCTGACAGACCCTGCATAACCAGCAGAGTTCAGCGACCGCCCCGCGCGCCGACCACTAGCGCCAGTACCTGCAGCCCTTCCGCAGCGCGGCCCTTCTGCACAAATGTTCTAAACCCCAGGCCCCGGATCGCGCTAAGGTCACAGTCCCTTCCCCCGCCCGGAGCGCCCCGTGAGCACACGCAACTGGATCGACTTCACCCAGGATGCCGACACCGGCATCGAGTCGATCCGTGCCCACTTCGAGGGCCACGCCTACGACCCGCACTGGCACGACAGCTACCTGGTCGGCGTCACCGAACAGGGCGTGCAGCAGTTCAATTGCCGGCGCGAGAAGCACCTGAGCACGCCGGGCAAAGTGATCCTCCTTGAACCGGGGGAGATCCACGACGGCCATGCGCCGACCGAGGAAGGCTTTACCTACTCGATGCTGTACATCGACCCGCAGTGGCTGGAGCGCGAGCTGCACGCGCTGTTCGAGCATGCGCCGGCGGACAGCACGCCGAGCTTCGCTAGCATCCTCAACAGCGACAGCCGCCTGGCCGGCGCCATCTTCCGTGCCTTCCAGACCCTGCACGAAGGCGACCTGCGCATCGTGCGGCAGACCGCAATCGACGACCTGCTCGGCACCATGACCAGCCGTCTGCAGTGGCGCAAACGGACGAATCCGGACCCACGCCTGCCGCTGGTGGCGCAACGCGCGCGTGATTACCTGCACGCGCATTTCGACCAGGACATCGGCCTCGACGACCTGGCGGCGGCCTGCGGGGTGGATCGTTTCCGTCTCAGTCGCGCCTTCAAGAGCGCCTTCGGTCTGGCGCCGCACGCGTACCTGATCCAGCTGCGCCTGGCCAAAGCACGCCAGCGCCTGGCCCGTGGCGACAACCCGGCGGATGTCGCCAGCGCGCTGGGCTTTGCCGACCAGAGCCACCTGGGCCGCTGGTTCCGCCGCGCTTACCGGCTCACTCCCGCCGACTACCGTCGCCGCTGCTCAAAGCTTCCAGACTGACCCGCCGGCGCAAGGGAACATGGCGCATCCCCAACCGGAGACGCCACACCATGCAATCGCTCTTACCCTTCCTGCTGTTCGCCTTCGTCGCCACCATCACGCCGGGGCCGACCAATATCCTGGCGCTGAGCCACGCCGCGCGCTTCGGCCTGCGCGCCACCTGGCCGCTGGTGCTCGGCGCCTGTATTGCGGCGGCGCTGATCGTGATGCTGGTCGGGCTGGGCCTGGGCGAGGCGCTGCTGCGCTACCCACGCGTGCAACTGGCGATGAGCTGGCTCGGCGCACTGTGGCTGAGCTGGCTGGCCTGGCAGCTGTGGCGCAGCGCGGCCACGCCGCTGAACACCGAGGCCGGCGGCCAGCGTGAACTTGGGCCGCTGGGCGCGGCGCTGCTGCAGCTGGTCAACCCCAAGGTGTGGATGATGGCGGTCGCGGTGGTCAGCGTGTTTGCCGCCGACAGCCCGGACAAGGCTGCTCGGGTAGCACAGCTGTCGCTGATCTTCCTGCTGATGGCATTGCCGAGCATGAGCGCCTGGGCCCTGCTCGGTGTCGGCAGCGCGCGGTTGCTGCAGTCACCCAAGCGCATGCAGTGCTTCAATCAGGTGCTGGCGCTGCTGCTGTTCGTTTCGACCTGGTTGGCCCTGCTGCTCTAGGCGTGCCCTGACGACCCGCCGAGAGCAACCGCAGCGCTCAGCTGGCGCACCACCTCGGCTTCAACCACCCCTTCTTGTTCATCCGTGGCGAACACCGCGCAGGTGGCCGTGCGCTCGCCCTGCGTGCAGTGGTACACCGCCACCACGCTGCCCGGCCCGCAGCCGGTGTGGCCGCTGAGCAGCAGGCCATCCTCCGCGGGGCCTTGCATCAGGCCGAGGGCATAACCCGGAGCGGTCCACGGTCGCCCGGGAATCGGCCCGCCCAGCACACGGACGCTCTGCATCTGCTGCAACAGGTCGTCCGGCAGCAGGTCGCCACGCAGCAGGCAGTCGAGGAACACCGCAGCCTCGCCGAGCGGCCCAACCAGCAGGCCGTGGTAGACCCAGCCGGGGTGATAGCGGGCAGCGCTGCCCATGTTCACGGTCTGCAGATCAGCCGACGTGCGCGCCAGGCGCACCTGCGCCAGGCCGAGCGGGGCGAACGCTCGCTGCTGCAGCGCCTGCTCCAGCGCCAGGCCGGTGCTGCGTTCGATGAGCCGTACCACGTACAGGTAACCGACATTCGAATAACGCCAGCCATTGCCCGGCTCGTAGCGCAGCCGCGTGGCATCGAGGCGCTGCAGCATGCTCTCGGCCGACCAGGGCGGGTCGTGCCGGGCGACGGCAGCATGGTAGTCGGCCAGCTCGCTGTAGTCGGCCAGGCCGGCCTCATGGCGCAGCAACTGGCGCAGGCTGAACGGCCCTTCGGCGAGTGGTTCGTCGAGGTCGAGCAGGCCATCACGCACCAGTGTCAGCGCCGTGCTGGCCAGCACCGTCTTGGTGAAGCTCCACCATGGCACCCACTGCGCAGGCGACGTGGCGGGCAGAGGGCAACCATGGGCGATGAGGGAAATGTGCATGCTCGGCTGACTCGACAGAGCGTTGGAAGGTGGGCGCCGACTCAGGCGCCCGTCTGCTTCACGGCGTCCAGCCACTCGCCCTCGAGCCGGTTCTGCTCGGGGTCGAGCCCCAGCGCCAGCATCGCCTCGCGGTGCTCATCGATCTCGCGAACCATCTGGCTCAGCTCGCTGGTGTTGCCGTCCAGCAGGTGCATCTGCGTCACGCCCAGGTGGTAGAAGCGCAGCAGCTTCATCGCCGCCGGGTCGCCAGCCGCCACACCGGTTTTCACGTGGTGCATGACGTTGGTCACGCGCATCAGGCTGCGCTTGAGGCGCCAGCCGTACACCGCCGGCGCCATGAACGGCCGCGGCCACAGGTACAGGCGCACCACCGCGACGGTCGTCGCCAGGCCGGCGAGCACGCCGATCAGGTTCCAGCGAAAATTGTCGCCGCCCGGCGTGCCGAACAGCTTCACCGTGACGGTGGACAGCAGCAGGGTGAAGAGGATGAAACCGGCGGCGAGGCACAGCGTGATGCGGCGCGTCTGCTGGCGGTAGGTTTCGGGATTCGTGGGCTGGATTTCGAACAGGCTGGTCATGGCGATCCCGGCGGATAACGGAAGGTCGCCACCATGCCTGATCAGGCCCGGTGGGTCGAGCCCGGTGACGGCAAACCTTGACGTGCATCAGTCACGACGCCGCGCCCATTCAGTCGCCTTCACGGGTCGTCGCGATCAGCTCGACATGCCTGGCACCGGGTTCGACGCCAAGGCCCGTATCGCCGAACAGGTGCCAGTCGTCACCGAAGGTTTCCACTGGGTGCATGGTGCGCTCGGCGCCGTTGCCACAGGCCAGCGAGCCGACCGGGCAATACAGGTCGCATCCCCAGCAGATGCGCTCGGGATGGGCCGGATGCAGGGGGAATTTCTTGGCCATGCTGCGCCTCGTGCAGGCTGCGATGGACACAGCCTACGCCGCGCGCTGGATCGGCCCTTGATCTGGATCAGCCGCCGGCCAGCACATGACCTGCAACGGGCGCTTAGTGCACTTCGATGCGGTCGCGGCCGTTTTCCTTGGCCTTGTACAACGCACGGTCGGCGCGATCGAGCATGCCCTGCGGGCTTTCATCGCCGCAGAACTGGGTGATGCCGAAACTGGCGGTCTTGCGCAGCACGGTGTCGAAGTCGAACTGACGGATGCGCTCTTGCAGGGTGATCGCCGCCGCGCGCGCCTGCGTTGCGTCGATTTCCGGGAGGATGATGAGGAATTCCTCGCCGCCCAGGCGACCGACCTTGTCGATGCTGCGCACGTTGTCGCGCAGCAGCCGGGCGAACTGACGCAGCACGCTGTCGCCCACGGCGTGGCCGTGCTGGTCGTTGACCAGTTTGAAGTGATCGATGTCCAGCAGGATCACCGAGAACGGCGTGTCGTAGCGCTGCGCGCGGGCGATTTCCTCGGCGAAGAACTGGTCGATGCGCACGCGGTTCCACAGCCCGGTGAGGCCATCGAGACTGGCGCTCAGGGCCAGCTGGCTCTGGTGCAGGAACATGACCTTGTGCGCCTTCTCCATGACCAAGCCGCACAGCAGGCCGAAGGAGAACGCCGCGAGAATCCACAGGAAGTGCAACTGCTCCACCACCGCCTGCATCACGCCGGCCAGCGTGACGGCGAGCAGGACCAGCACGGAGATCGACGCTGTCACCAGGGCCTGGCGCAGGGTCAGGCCGGAGACGGTGAAGGTCCACATCAGGTTGAGGTACAGCTCGGGAACGAAGTGGGCGAAATCGGGATTGCCGGCGTTGAACCCCAGGTTGGCGATCACCGCGCTCACCGGCGCCACGCCCAGCAGCACCAGCATCCAGCGCTGCGCACCCTCGTAGAAGCTCATCAGGCCCACGGCGAGCAGCGCCAGCGGCACCAGCACGCCATGCACCAGCAGGCGCAGGTCGTGGTGATCCGGCGCCACCCGCTGCTCGATGGCGGCGTAGATGAAATACAGCACCGTGGTCAGGAAGGCGACGGAGCGGATCTGCGGCAGTTTGGCCTGCCGGTACCAGCGGGCAAATTCCTGGTGCGTCGCCACGGGCAAGCCGTGCAACGGGTCCAGCGACCGCATCAGCCTATCGATCACACTCACCGGGAACTCCTGTCCAGTGGCCAGATACATACCGTTCAGGGACGGTTCATCCATATCGGCCGTTAGCGCCCAGGCATGAGCTCAAATTGCCATCACAGCGCATGACGTGTCGCAACAAGCTGCACCTACCGCACTCAGACTGGCACGCCACACAGGTATTTTTCGATATCGAGTTCGTCGATCTGCTCGGGCCGCAGATGGCGCTGCGCATAGCGCAGAGGCAGGCCACTGCGCAGGAACAGGGCAAACAGGTCGGCGTCGATATGCCCCTTGTCTCGCAGGTTGGCGAGGATGCCCACCGACTCGGACAGGGTCTTGGCCTTCTTGTAAGGCCGATCGGAAGCGGTAAGTGCCTCGAAGATGTCGGCAATGGCCATGATCCGGGCGGGAATCGACAGGCTGTCCCGGTCCAGCTTGCGCGGGTAGCCGGTGCCGAGCAGGGTCTCGTGGTGGGTGCCGGCGTATTCCGGCACACGCTTGAGGTTGGCCGGCAGCGGCAGGTATTCGAGCATGACGATGGTCTGGATGATGTGCTCGTTGATCTTGAAGCGTTCCTCCGCCGTCAGCGTGCCGCGGCTGACACTGAGGTTGTAGAGCTCACCAAAGTTGTAGAGGTGTTCCGGCACGCTGATCTGGAAGCCGTACTTCGGATCGAGCGCCTTGCTCGGCGGGCGCGGAAAGATGTGCTGCGGCTTGTCCGCCAGTAGCCGTTCAGTCGCCGGCAGCGGCACCGGCGGCAGATTCTGGATGCGCATGGTCTCGTCCTGGGACAGGCCCAGTCGATCGTCGAAATGCCGCTGCCAGGTGTGCTCGCCAATGCGTTGCAGCATATCGATGCGCTCTGGCGCCATCAGCTCACTGCCGATATTGCAGTCGGCAACGAAGGCAAACTCGTCCTGCAATTGCTGGAACCGGCGCTGGTACTCGGCATCGGCAACGGCCTCCGGGACACCGTCTCGGACGGCCTGCAGGCGGGCAATCTGCGCATCGCGCAGGAGCACCTCGAAGCGCATACGCACTTCGTGGATACGGTTGTAGATGGTCTCCAGCTTGGTGGCCTTGTCGACCACGTGCTCCGGGGTGGTGATCTTGCCGCAGTCGTGCAGCCAGGCGCCGATACGGAACTCCCGCCACTCGTCCGGCGTGTTGAAGCGGAATTCCGCCAGCGGCCCCTCACTGACTTCACAGGCCTCCTCGGCCAGCATCAGCGCGAGTGCCGGCACCCGCTCACAATGGGCGCCGGTGTAGGGGCTCTTGGCGTCGATGGCACCGGCGAGGATCTCGATCATTGCGTCGATCAGCGCATTCTGCGCATCCATCAGGTTCTGGTTTTCCAGGGCCACCGCAGCCTGGGATGCCAGGGCCTCGATGAAAGACAGTGACTGCTCGGAGAAAGCCACGACCTCACCGCTGTGCGGGTCCAGGGCGTTCATGAACTGCAGCACGCCGATGACGTCATCGTGGCGTGCCGCCAGCGGCACGGTGATCATCGATACGGTGCGATAGCCGGATTGGGCGTCGAAGTGGCGCGTGCCGCTCAGGTCGAAACGCGCTTCGGCGTACACGTCGTCGATCACCACGGTGCGGTTGTGCAGTGCGGCATAGGTGGAAACGTGGGCTTCGTTGGGCGCACCGCTGAGGGGATCGTGTAGCGCGATCTCATCGGCCGGCAGCGTGTCATCCATGGAACGCAGGGCGAAACGCAAGGTGCCGTGACCGGTCTTCAGGTACATGGTCGCGGCTTCGGCGTTGCAGATCCGCTTGCCCTCCATGAGGATGTGCCGGAACAGCGCCTCGCGGTCACGTTCGGACGACAGCAGCAGGCCGTTTTCCACCAGGCTGGAGAGCTTCGACTGCGACTCTTGCAACGCCTGGGTCTGGCGCTGCAACGCGGCTTTCATGCTGCCGTGATTGCGGCTCAGGCAATCGACTTCGTAGAACACCGAGCCGCCTGGCGCGGGGCCGGAGAAATCCAGTTCACGGATGCGTCGGGTATCGTCGGCCAGGCTATCGAGGGTGGCATTGATGTTCTGCAGACAGGCCAGGGCCAGCGGCAGTGTGCACAGCAGGATGAGGATGCTGAGATACAACACGTGCAGGGGCGCCCAGCCAAATACCAACGCCAGTGCAGGCAGCAGTTGCATCACGAAAAACGTGGCGAGGACGATTGTCCAGTTCTTCAAGCGCAGCTTGAGAGGTCCCGAGGTCATACAGCGGCCTGCCTTAAATTCCTTTTTGATCGAAATAGTGGCAATTCATGACGTTTGGATCTTGTATAACCATATCGTGCAGAATTTGACGTCAATTCACCTACGGAATCGATGCCAGCAGGGAGATTACTATGTTTGCTTTGAAAAGAATCGGCTTCTATCTGTTCGCCAGCCTGCTGATGTCGCCCGCCCTCTCGGCTGCAGAGCAAAAGCCGATCATCGGCTATGTGATGAAAGTGCAGGGGGAAGCCTTCGTCCAGGAAAATGGCCAGCTACAACCCGCCGTCGTGGGCACCCCCCTGCACCTCGGCAGCCTGCTGAAAACCGGACCAACGGGCTCCATGGGCGTGACCCTGGAAGACAGCACGGTGATGTCCGTCGGGCCCCAAAGCGAGTTGTCCATCGACGCCTACGCGTTCGAGCCCAGCCAGGACTCGTTGCAGCTGAGCGCACGAATCACCCGCGGCACGCTCAACTACATCTCCGGCATCATCGCCAAGCTCAAGCCCGAAGCCGTGCAAATCAACACTCCGACCGGAACCATCGGCGTGCGGGGCACTCACTTCCTGGTCAAGGTCAGCTGAGTTAGACGCCAAGCATGCTCCGGTCCTTCCAACGCGGGTTGTTCCTGCTGTTCTTCGCCCTGCTCGCCTCCGGCTGCGCGTCGAGCAAATCCTATGTGGTGCTGATGGAAAGTCCGGACGGCAGCACCGGCGCGATCGTCGTCGAGACGGCCAAGGGCGTGACGCGCATCGACAAGCGCCAGCACGGCGTGGCACTGGATGGCGCGGACATGCAGACCTTCGCAGTGGAGCGCCCGCGCATCGACAAGGATTTTGCCGCAGCCATGGCGGCGCAGCCGGCCTTACCAAAAAGCTACCAGCTGTACTTCAAGACCGGCGGCACCGCACTGACCGAGCAGTCGCAGATCGCCGTACAGGATCTGTTGCAGACCTTGCGCGACCGCGGCCCCTCGGCCGTATCGGTGATCGGCCATACCGACACCACCAGCGGCAGTGCCTGGAACGAAAAGCTCGGGTTACGCCGCGCGCAGCATATCGCCACGTTGCTGCAAGCCGCCGGCCTGCAGGCACTGGAGCTGATCGTCACCTCGCATGGCGAAAGCAACCTGCTGATCCCCACTCCCGATGAGACGCCGGAACCGAAGAACCGTCGGGTGGAAGTCACCATCCGCTAGCGTTTTGCGGGCATCTACTTGCGGGTCATGACGAACGAATCGCCCCGCTCCCCGGCACGCAGGCGCCCGGTATGGAAGGCCACCAGGCCATCATCGGGGCGCTGCTCATGCAGAAGCTCGAATGCCTCACGGGCACCTGCGGCATCGTCCGCCAACAGGCGGTAAGCCGCCTCGTAGAGGTCGTCCCGTTCACCGCCGATGCCCGCAGCCTGCAGCGGTTCGAACACCCGCAATGGTTGCCGCTTGCCCTTGAGCAGCACCTTGCCGACCGGCCGCATCGGCACCTGCGCGCACTGCTGGCGAATCACCTCGGAAACGCACAGGGCCGTGCCGATATGGGCGTTCAGGCCTTCGATGCGCGAGGTGGTGTTGACCGGATCACCGAGCGCGCGGTAGTCGAAAATCGTCGAACCGCCGAAGTTGCCCACCACCACCTCGCCGCTGTGCACGCCGATGCGCGTCTGTCCAAAGCGGACACCACGCGCCTGCAACTCGGCCGCATAGCGACGGGCGAAATGATGGATTTCCAGTGCACAGGCCAGCGCCCGCGCACAATGGTCCGGCTGCGCCAGCGGCGCGGAAAACATGATGGCCACCGCATCGCCAACGATACGGTCGAGCGTGCCTTCATGGCGAAACGCGATGGCGATGACTTCGTCGAGGTAGGCATTGAGCAAACTGACTACCGCTTCCGGCTCCTTGCGCTCGACCATTTCGGTGAAATCGGTGAGGTCGGTGAAGACGAAGCTGCAGGTCTGGCGTTGGCCGCCCAGAGTCAGCTGGCCGGGGTTCTCGACCAGGTGCTTGACCAGGTTGGGTGACACGTAGCGCGAGAACGCCTGACGGATCCAGCGCTGCTCCCGTTCGGCCGCCATGTGGCGGATCAGGCTCGCGGCGATGAAGACCAGCGCCAGGCCGAGCGCCGGGGTGAACAGGTCGAGCAGCAGGCGTTGACTGCTGAAGGCATACCAGGCCGCGGCGTTGAGCCCGACGAGAAGACCGAGGACGAGCAGTGCCGAAGCCAGCGCCTGCAGACGTAGCGCCAGCAGGCACACCAGCAGGCCGCCCAGAACCAGGCTCAGCGCTTCCACGGCGATGGCCCAGCCCGGCCGCTGCAGGTAACTGCCGGTGAGGATCTGCTCCAGCGCCTGGGCATGCACCTCGACACCGGGAATGATCCCGCCGAGCGGGCTGAAACGCAGGTCCTGCAACCCTTGGGCGGAGGTACCGACAATCGCGATGCTGCCCGTCAGCGCCGCTGGTGCCTGCCCTGCCAGCACCTGCCAGGCGGGCACCGTGCGCGGGCCGTGCGAGCGGCTGAAATGCACCCAGAGTTCGCCCTCGGCGGTAGTCGGGATACTCAGGCGACCAATATCGATGCGTTCGACGCCCGCCGCGCCGGTCAAGGTGCGGTAGTGCGCGGCTCGCTGTTGCAAGCGCAGGGCCTCGGCAACCAGGGAGGGGCGAACAGCCTGGTCGACGCCGACGAGCAGCGGCACTCGACGCACCACGCCATCGCTATCGGGTCGGAACGTCAGCGTGCCGCTGCCGCTGGCCGCCTGCTCGAGCAATGACAATGGCCGGATCGCCCCCTGGAATGCGGGGAGATGACCGAGTACCGGGCCGCCTAGTTCGACCAGGCCGAAGCGGCTCAGCGGCAAACCGGCAGACGACGGTTTACGTTCGAGGGCGAAGCCCAGCACCACCTTGCTGCGCGCGATGGCCGCAGCAAGGCGGGCATCATGACGGGGCAACGCGGCAAGTTGCTCCACGAGAGCGGCTGGCAGGTCGTCGCTGCGCATCAGCGCCTCGGGCGAGGTGCGGTCGGCCTCGGCGAAGAGCACGTCGAAAACGATGACTGCGGCGCCCGCTGCCTGCAGATGTTCCACCAACGCGGCGACCTGGGTGCGCGGCCATGGCCACTGGCCAATGCGCTGCAGGCTCTGCTCGTCGATATCGATGATGCGCACCGGCACGTCCTGATGCACCCGTGGCTGCCAGCGCTGGTATTGGTCGAACAGCGCGGTACGCAGGTTTTGCAACGGCAACGGTTGCCAGAGGAACACCGCCAGGCAAGCCAGCACAACCGTCAGGCATATCAGTACATTCGGCATGGAAGGTCGTGAATGGGGCACGGGGTCGTCGGCTCCGGCGGGACGGAACACGGCGCCTGACGAGCAGGCGCCGCGGTTGCGCCACCATACGAGAAGGCACGCGGGCAAGGCAATCATGGCGGCCGCAGGGTGCGGCCGCTACCAACGATCAGCTCTCCACCGCACTCCACTGCTTGCTCAGGCGCTTGTCGGACACCGCCAGTTTCGTGCCCAGTTGCTGGGCGAACAGCGACACGCGGTACTCCTCGAGCATCCAGCGGTACAGCGCCAGGTTGGCGTCGCGCTTGCCCTCCTGGGCGTGCTTGGCCAGGCGCGCCTGGTACTGCTCCCAGTAGCCGGCCAGCTCGCCAGCCCAGACGCGGTCGCGCTGTACCTGGCTGCCGATCTTGTCCAGGCGCTGCTCGATGGCCTTGAGGTAGCGCGGCACTTCCTTGAGCCATTCGGCCGGGGTTTCGCGGACGAAGCCGGGATACACCAGGTTGGCCAGCTGCGCCTTGATGTCATTGAGGGCCATGGCCTGGGCCAGGTCGATCTTGCCCTTGAAGCGCTTCTGCAGGCCGTGCCACAGCTTGAGGATATCCAGGGTCAGTTTGGCCAGGCGCTCGGCGTGATCGGCCCAGGCGCCGCGCTTTTTCTCGGCCAGGGCAGCCAGGGCGGCACCATCGCGCGGCAAGGTCGCCTCGCCGTCGAGGATGCAGCTGTCCAGGCTGGCCAGGAGGATGTCCTCGACCAGTGCCTCGACGCGGCCCAGGTCGCGGTAGAGCAGGCCCAGGTCGGTCAGCCCTGGCAGCTTGTTGCGCAGGAACTTCGCAGGCTCGTTGAGCTGTTGCAGCAGCAGGCGCTGCAGGGCGCGGCGGTGCTGGTACTCGGCTTCGGCCTGGGTCGGGAAGCGCCCTTCCTTGACCACCCCGCCCTCTTCCACCAGCGCCGGGAACACGGTCATGGAGAGCCCGGCAATCTTCTGCTGGGTCTTCTCGGCGACTTCGGCGAAGGCCTTGGCCTGCACCGGCTGCTGCGCCTTGTCCGTCTGGGGGATGGCCAGCGCGGCCTGACTGGCTTCGGCGAAGCGCGCACACAGCTCGGCCAGGTCGCGGCCTTCGCCGAGGAACTTGCCCTTGGCGTCGACCACTTCCAGGTTCATCTTCAGGTGGCTGTCGAGCTGCGCAGCGGCCTCGACCCAGGCTTCCTCGGAAACCCGCGCACCAGTCATGCGCTGCAGCTCGCGGCCGAGGCTGTCCGGCAGGCTGCCCTGGCCGAAGGTGAGCTTGCTCAGCGCAGCACCGACGAAGTCCGGCACCGGCACGAAGTTCTTGCGCAGCGCCTTGGGCAGGTTGCGCACCAGGGCGATGGCCTTGGCTTCCAGCAGGCCGGGCACCAGCCATTCCAGGCGCTCGGGCGGCAGTTGCGGCAGCAACGGTGCTGGCACGCGCAGGGTCACGCCATCGCGCGGGTGGTTGGGCTCGAAATGGTAGGTGAGCGGCAGTTGCAGCTCGCCGATGTGCAGGATGTCCGGGTACTGCTGGGCGGTGACTTCCTTGGCGTCACGGGCCAGCACGTCTTCCTCGCGCATGATCAGCAGCTGCGGGTTCTTCGCGCTCTCGCTCTTGTACCAGTGCTCGAAGGTGGCGGCCTGGTTGATCTCGGCCGGGATGCGCGCCTCGTAGTAGGCGAACAGGGTTTCCTCGTCGGCGAGGATGTCGCGGCGCCGCGCCTTGGCCTCCAGCTCGTCGAGCCGTTCCAGCAGCAGGCGGTTGGCGTTCAGGCACTTGGCGCGGCTGTTGATTTCGCCGCGCACCAGGCCTTCGCGGATGAACAGCTCGCGCGAGGCCACCGGGTCGACCGGGCCGTAGTGCACCGGGCGCCGGCCGACCACGATCAGGCCGTACAGGGTGACCTGCTCGAAGGCCACCACCTGGCCGCGCTTCTTCTCCCAGTGCGGCTCGAAGTGGTTCTTCTTGATCAGGTGGCCGGCCAGCGGCTCGATCCAGTCCGGCTCGATCTTGGCCACCTGACGGGCAAACAGCTTGGTGGTTTCCACCAGTTCGGCAGCCATCACCCAGGTCGGCTTCTTGCGCCCGATCACGCTGGAGGGGTGAATCCAGAAACGCCGCTGGCGCGCGCCGAGGTAGTCGCCGTCCTCGGTCTTCTGGCCGATCTGGCTGAGCAGGCCGGACAGGATCGCCTTGTGCACCGCGGCGTAGCCCTTGGCGCGCTGCGCCGCTTCGCTGGCCTCGGCCTGCTCGCGAAGGATCACGTTGACCTTGGTGTCGGTGGTCGGTTGCTCTGCTGGTGTGTAGGAGCCTGCTTGCTGTGGTGCGGCATCCCGACGATCCTGCCCGCTCGGTGCCTGACCGACACCACGCTGATCGCGAGCAAGCTCGCTCCTACGGGAAGCGGGTTCGGCGTTGGCGGTCTGGCCCCGTTTGCTCTCCGCCAGCTGCAGCTCGCGGGCGATCAGCACCAGTTGGCGGTGCGAGTCGCGCCATTCGCGCAGGCGCATGTAGTTGAGGAAGTTCTTCTTGCACCAGTTGCGCAGCGGGCTGCTGCCCAGCTCCTGGCGCTTCTCCTCGAAGCCGCGCCACAGGTTGATCAGCGCGGCGAAGTCGGAATCCACGTCCTTCCACTGTGCATGGGCCTGGTCGGCGGCCTGCTGGCGCTCCATCGGCCGCTCGCGCGGGTCCTGTACGGACAGCGCCGAGGCGACGATGAGAATCTCGTCCAGGCTACCGAGCTTGGCCGCTTCCAGCACCATGCGCCCCAGGCGCGGGTCGATGGGCAGGCGCGCCAGCTGGCGGCCGAGCGGGGTGAGCTGGCTCTCGCGGTTGACCGCCGAGAGCTCCTGCAACAGGTTGAAACCGTCGCTGATGGCCTTGCCATCCGGCGGCTCGATAAAGGGGAAATCCTCGATGGTGCCCAGGCGCAGATGGAGCATCTGCAGGATCACCGCGGCCAGGTTGGTACGCAGGATTTCCGGATCGGTAAAGGCCGGGCGGCCAAGGAAATCCTCCTCGCTGTACAGGCGCACGCAGATACCCGGCTCGACGCGGCCACAACGGCCCTTGCGCTGATTGGCGCTGGCCTGGGAAATGGCCTCGATGGGCAGGCGCTGGACCTTGGCGCGGTAGCTGTAGCGGCTGATCCGCGCGGTGCCGCTGTCGATCACGTAGCGGATGCCCGGCACGGTCAGCGAAGTCTCGGCGACGTTGGTGGCCAGCACGATCTTGCGCCCGCTCATGGGCGCGAAGATCTTCTGCTGCTCGGCCGGGGTCAGTCGCGCATACAACGGCAGCACTTCGGTGAAACGCAGGTTGGCCTTGCGCAGCACTTCGGCGGCATCGCGGATCTCGCGTTCGCCGGGCAGGAAGATCAGCACGTCGCCGGGGCGCTTGCCCTCGGCCTTCTCATGGGCAGCGATCTCATCCAACGCAGCGAGGATGCCCTGGTCGACGGTGAGGTCGTCGAGCAGGCTCTCGCCCTCCTCGTCCACTTCGGCGGCCAGCGGACGGTACCAGGTGTCCACCGGGTAGGTGCGCCCGGAGACCTCAACAATCGGCGCCCCATTGAAGTGTTTGCTGAAGCGCTCCAGGTCGATGGTCGCCGAGGTGATGATCACCTTGAGATCGGGCCGGCGCGGCAGCAGGGTCTTCAGGTAGCCAAGGAGGAAGTCGATGTTCAGCGAACGCTCGTGGGCCTCGTCGACAATGATGGTGTCGTATTTTTCCAGGTAGCGGTCGTGCTGGGTCTCGGCCAGCAGGATGCCGTCGGTCATCAGCTTGACCAGCGTGCTGTCCTTGCTCTGGTCCTCGAAGCGCACCTGGTAGCCGACCAGCTCGCCGAGCGGCGTGCCGATTTCCTCGGCCACCCGGGTGGCGACGCTGCGCGCGGCCAGACGGCGCGGCTGGGTGTGGCCGATCAGGCCATGCACGCCACGGCCGATCTCCAGGCAGATCTTCGGCAGCTGGGTGGTCTTGCCCGAACCGGTTTCGCCGGCGATCACCAGCACCTGGTGTTCCTGCAGCGCCTTCTTGATCTCGTCGCGTTTGGCAGCGATTGGCAGGCTGTCGTCGTAGCGCATGGCCGGCACGCTGCGCTTGCGCGCCTCGACCTTGGCCACGGAAGCCTGGAAGCGCTCCAGCCACTGCGCCAGCTTGGCCTCGTCGGCGTGGCCGGCCTTGTGCAGCTCGTGCAACTGCCGGCGCAACCGATGGCGGTCGGCCAGCAGGGTCTGCGAGAGGTTCTTCAGGAGGGGGTCGATGGCGGGAACGGCGTCGGTCATCTGGCGGCTGGCAATCGTGGCAAAGGCGCGATTGTCGCAGATTTCCCCCGGCCGCGGCGCCTGGTCGCCGTGCCGCCCGGAGCGGTGCCCGGGCGGTTGGCTGTGGCGCTTAGCGGGTGGCCTGAATGCCCGCCGCGGCGAGTTCGGCCGGTACGGTGCGCAGGGCCACGTCGAGCGACTGCAGGGAGTTCCACGCCACCTGCTGCAGGTCAGCGGCCTTGGCGCGTTCGAAACGCGCGGCCTGGGCCGCCGACGGCGCGGGCGGCTGGGTGCCGTAGATCAGCGCGTAGAACACCGAGGCGGTGAGGTACGAGCCGGTGTACGACGGGTGGCTGCCGTCATCGATGAACAATGCCGGCTGCGGCTGGCTGGCCAGGGCCTTCTGCCAGGCCTGGCCGACCGGCGCCAGCAGCGCGTGGGTCTCGCTGGCCAGGCCGGTATAGACGCTGTCCAGCTGGGTCTGCATGGCCGGGTTGTTCTGCCGCGCCCAGGTCAGGTAGAGGATCGGCTGGGCGCCGGCCTTGCGTGCCGCGGCGCTGACCAGGCGCACGTACTGGCGGGTCAGCTCGGGGTTGTCCACCGGCATGGTGCTGAAATCCTGGATCACCACGTAGTCCCAGTGCTGGCTGGCGATGGTCTTCTGCACCTCGCCACGCTGCCAGTGGGCCTGCAGGCTGGCACCGCCGAAGGTGACGTCCTTGACCTGCAGCGGGCGCGCCTGGCCGGCGTCGACGGACATCTGCTGCACCATCTTCGGCAGGTCGTTGTAGAAGGTGTAGCTGTTGCCCACGAACAGCACGCTCAGCGGCTTGCCCTGTTCGGCCTGACCGAGCACGGACTGGGCCACGGGGTTGTGCTGCAGGGTGGGCTGGGTGAACGGTGCTTCGGCCGCAAGGACCAGGGCCGGCGCCGAGAACAGGCAGGCCAGCAGGATGTTACGAACATGATTTCGCATCGATGCACTCGCAGTGGCGGGTTGACCGTAACCGGGTACGGCAAACCTGACGCCCCGCATGACAGGCGCGATTATGCGAAATCGACGTGACGACACCAGAGCCCGGACGGCCAATCGACGAAAGGCAGGTCATTTTTCGACCAACGGGCCCTTCGCACTGGCCAGCCGCCAGCATGCGCCGCCAACCCGCACGCTAAAGATCGGCGCCACTCATCCGCTACAGTAAGCAGGGGTCTTTTGCGTCATCTTGATTGGAGTCAATGCTGCGCTGGCAGCATCCGGGCAAGCTATGGCCAAATGCCAGTCAATTACCCAAAAAGAAGTCAGATATGGGCACTTGGATCCGCAACCTTTCGCTGAAGTACAAATTCTGGGCCGTCAATCTGGTGGTCTTCGTCATCACCCTGCTGCTGGTGCTGTTCGCCATCTGCCAGGAACACAGCGGCCGCCTCGACGCCGCCCGTGAGGCGACCAAGACCCATGGCGCCCTGCTCGCGTCCTGGCCGGCACAGAGCCCGCTGCCGCGCAACGCCGACCTGATCAGCTTCGCCAAGGGCAGCCGCCCGAACGTGAGCGGTGTCGATACCGCCGCCCTGGGAACGGGCAGCGGCTTCGTCGAGCTGCAGCCCGACAGCCTCTGGCAGGACGACGCTGCGGTCGGCGCCTGGGTGCAGGATGCTGCCGACGGCCAGCGCCTGGCCCTGCTCGCCCGCGCACCCAGCCCGTGGCAGATCTTCCAGGAACGCGCTGGTGCCTACGCCGTAGCCGTCGCCGTGCTGATGCTGTTGCTGCTCGCCGCCTCGCAGCTGCTGATCCGCTTCATCCTCAGCCACCTCAATTCGCTGAAGGACATCATGCTCCACGTCGAGCGCAGCGGCGACCTCTCCGCCCGCGCGCAGAGCGACAGCCTCGATGAAGTCGGGCAGATGGCCGGCGCCTTCAACGCCATGCAGGGTGGCTACCAGCGCGTGGTCAGCACCGTGGCCCAGGCCGCCGCACGCCTCGACGAAGGCGCCAAGCGCCTGGCCAGCAGCATGGACGAAGTGCGCCACGGCATGCTCGGTCAGCAGAGCGAGACCGACCAGGCCGCTACCGCGATCAACGAGATGTCCGCCACGGTGTTCCACATTGCCCAGCACGCCGCCGATACCCGTGACCAGTCCACCGAGGCCGACCGCCTCAGCGGCGCCGGACGTGAAGTGGTCGACCGTGCCGGCCATGCCATCGCCAGCCTCTCGCAAGGCGTGCAGCAGACCGCGGAAATGGTCCAGCGCCTGGCCGAAGACAGCCAGACCATCGGCGGCATGGTTGACACCATCCACGGCATCGCCGAACAGACCAACCTGCTGGCGCTCAACGCCGCCATCGAAGCGGCACGCGCCGGCGAGATGGGCCGTGGCTTCGCCGTGGTCGCCGATGAAGTACGCAACCTGGCCAAGCGCGTGCAGGAGTCGACCAACGAGATCACCCGCATGATCGGCAACCTGCAGGCCGGCACCCGCGACGCGGTGGACTTCATGCATGAAAGCTCGATCAAGGCTGACCAGTGCGTGCAAGAAACCGGCGCCACCGGCGAGGCCCTGGCGACCATCGCCCACGCAGTGGCGCTGATGCGCGAGAGCAACACGCAGATCGCCGTGGCCGCTGAACAGCAAAGCCAGGTGGCCGAGGAGATGACCCGTTCCATCGTCGGCATCCGTGATGTCACCGAACGCACCGTGCAACAGACCCTCGACTCGGCCAACACCAGCGCCGAGCTGGTCGGCCTGGCCAGCGAGCTGAGCAAGGCCATCGGCCAGCTCAAGCTCTGAGCCAACCCGGCGCGTCGCCAGCAGGCGGCGCGCCCTCTTCGCCTCACGACATCCGCCGTCTCTTGCACACCGTCCGCAGGGTGGATGACGCTCTGTTCATCCATCACAAGCACTGATTGGTGCGCCGTGCGCACCAATCACCTATGCGGTGACTGCGGTGCGCATGGCGCACCTTACGTCGATATCCGCCACGCTATTCACCCACCACACTAGGTGGCGTCCGCGCTCTGGTTCGGACGGCGCTCGGCCAGCGGTTGCTGCGCCTGGCAGCCATCGTCGTTGCAGGCCAGGCCGTCGACGGTGGCCGCGGTATCGACCCGCGCATCCACCGACATGCCGACCCGCAGGTGGCCGATCAGCGGCTGGTCCGGGTCAAGCACGATCTTCACCGGGATCCGCTGCACCACCTTGGTGAAGTTGCCGGTGGCGTTGTCGGGAGCAATGGCCGCGAAGGTCACCCCGGTCGCCGGCGCCAGGCTCTGCACATGGCCACGCAGGACTTCGTCGGGAAAGCTGTCGACGCGGATGCTGACGACCTGGCCGGGGCGCATGTGGTCGAGCTGGGTTTCCTGGAAGTTGGCCACCACGTAGGCCTGCTCCAGCGGCACCACGGCCAGCAGCACATCGCCCGGCTTCACGTAGGCCCCGACGCGCACCGCGCGGCGGCCGACCATACCGGCCACCGGCGCGCGCAACTGGGTGTGCGACAGGTCCAGTTCGGCCCGTTCCTGATTGGCCAGGGCGCGCTGCAGGGCGGCACTGGCGGCGTCGCGCTGGGCGGCGAGAATGTCGGTCTGCTTCTGCGTGGCCAGCAGGCCGGCCCGGTTTTCCTGCTGCTTGGCGCGGGCACTGTCGTAGCGGCTCTGCGCCTGCTGCGAATTCTGCACGGTGCCGGCGCCGCGCCCGACCAGGCGTTCGTAGCGTTCGCGCTCGCGCTCGGCGAACAGCACTTCGGCGCGGTCGGCCTGCAGGGTGGCGTGTACCTGGTCGATCAGCGACTGCTGGCGGTCCAGGGTGGCCTGGGCATTGGCCAGTTGCGCCTGGGCGCTGGCCACTTCGGCGCGCGCACCATCCAGCGCGGCGCGGTAGTCGCGGTCATCGATGCGCGCCAGCAACTCGCCGGCCTTGACCCGCTGGTTGTCCTGCACCAGCACCTCGTCGATGAAGCCCGAGACCTTCGGCGCCACCAGGGTGTAGTCGGCGCTGACGAAGGCATCGTTGGTGCCCTGCTCATGGCGCTCGGCCAGCAGCAGGTGCCAGACGCCCCACACGCCGAGGCCGAGAAGCAGCGCCAGGCCGGGCAGCAGGACGGGGTTGGATGGGCGCGAGATGGAATCGCTCATGACGGTCTCCGGTTCAGGTAACGGCGCGCGGCGGATAGATGCGCGTGGGCACGAAAGGAATGATCAGGATCAGCACGACAGCCAGCAGCGCCATGCTCAGGTAGAGGTCGGACGAGGTCAGCACCACTGCCTGCTGGTGCACCCGTGCGGCCAGGCTGACGCTGTCGTCGAGCAACGGTGTGTTGCCGAGGCGGTCGACCAGGCTGGTGGAATGGAAATGCAGGCGCGCGGTGCTCAGCACGTCGAGCAGCGCACCGGCCAGTACCGCGGCGAAGCCCTTGACCGAGTTGAACCAGGCCGAGGCGAACGGCCCCTGCGCCGGCACGATGCTGCCGGTGGAGAGCATCAGCAACGGCAGCACCGCCATCGGCTGGCCGAAGATCTGCAGCGCCTGCACCAGGTAGAAATCGTCGCGAATCCACGCCGAGGTGATCTGCGAGCCGAGCACGCAGGAGCCCGCCAGCAGCGCCAGGCCGGTGGCCAGCACCCAGCGGCAATCGACCCCGCGCAGGTTGCATAGCGCCGCCACCAGCGGCAGCGCCAGCAACTGCGGCAACGCCACCGTGAGCATCACCGGCGAGGTCTGCAGCGGCCGGTAGCCCTGCACCTGAGCCAGGTAGCTGGACGGAATCAGGCTCGACGCCAACAGCACGAACAGCACCCCGCCCAGGGCGAACAAAGCAAAGCTGAGGTTGCGCAGCTTGAGCAGTTGCAACTTGAAGAACGGCAGCGGATGCGACCACTCGTTGATCAGAAACAGCACCAGCAGCGCCGCGCCACCGCCGAGCAGCACCGTGATCAGCGGCGAGGCGAACCAGTCCAGGCGCTCGCCCTGAACCAGGCCGATCACCAGCATGCTGATGGCGGGAAAGCCGAGCAGCAGGCCCTGCCAGTCGAACTGGGCGAAACGCTCCAGGCGCAGCGGGTCCTGCGGCAGGCCCCAGGCGACGGCGGCCATGGCCAGCAGGCTGCTGGGAATGATCTGCCAGAACGCCCACTGCCAGCCGACGTACTCGACCCAGAACGCCGCCAGCGGCGTGCCCAGACTGGGGCCGAAGGTGGCGGTCAGGGCGTAGCTGGCCAAGCCATAGAGCTTGATGTTGGCCGGCAGGAAGCGCAGCGCCACGGTCATCAGCATCGGCGGCAGCGCGCCGCCGGCCAGGCCCTGCAGGGCACGCAGCAACATCAGGCTACGCTCGTCCGGGGCGAACGGGCTGAGCAGGCCGAGGACCATGAAGGCGGCGATGGCGCACAGGGTGAAACGGCGCAGTGACAGGGTCACCGCGAACCACGGGGCGAAGGCCATGGCGCACACCGACGGCGCGGCATACAGGGCGATCAGCCAGCTGCCTTCATCATGGCCGATGCCCATGGCGCCGCGAATATCGGCCAGGGCGACCTTGGTGACGTTCTCGTTGAAGCCCGCGACCAGCACCGCCAGCAGTACCCCGAGCAGGCCGACGATAATGCGCGGGCCGAGCGTAGCCACTGGCGGCGCGGCCACAGGCGCCTGGGCAGGCGCGAGTTGGGCAGCCAGCGCAGCGCTCATCGGGCATGGACCCTGGCGGTGAGTGAAACGAATAGCGACATGCGACAAACCCGGACAATGGTGAGTGCGCAAAGTCTATGGGTCGCCGGCAATGCCGAAAATTGCAATATTTCAAATCAATACATGCGTGAAACGCACGCCTGACAACTAGCTGCGCAGGCCCTCCTCGCAGCACTGCTTGATCAGGCCACGCAGCCAGCGGTGACCCACATCGTTGTCGAACCGCGGGTGCCACGACTGGCGCACCGGCACCGGTTGCAGCGCCAGGGGAATCTCGAAGCGGCGTAGCGGCAGCCCGAGGCGCTGGCAGGTGGTGGCGACGAGGTCCGGCACCGGCAGGATCAGGTCCGACTCCATCAGCGCCAGCACCGCGGAGAAAAAGCTCGGCGAGATCAGCACCACGCGCCGGGTCAGCTCCAGCTCAGCCAGGCGCTGGTCGATGGGCCCACGCGCCAGGCCGCGGCGGGAAATGCTGATCTGGTCGAAACGGGCGAAACGCTCGGGGCTGATGGGCTCGTCGAAGATCGGGTGATCCTGGCGCGCCAGACCGACGAAACTCGCCTCGAACAGCCCCTGGGATTTGATTTCTGGCGTCAGGCTGCTGGACGCTCCGACGATCAGGTCGATGCGCCCTTCGCGCATGGCATCGTCGTCGCCGTCGATCTCCGGCACGAAGCGCAGCACCACGTTCGGTGCCTGCTGGTGCATACGCTCGACCAGCTGGCCGCCGTAGCAGACCATGAAGATGTCGTTGGTGCGCACGTTGAAGTGGCGCTGCAGAGTCGGCAGGTCGACCTCCGAGGAGCGAAACAGCCCGGCGGCCTGCTCGACCACACCACGCACCTGCTCGCGCAGTTCCAGCGCCCGCGGCGTCGGCACCAGGCCGCGCCCGGCACGCACCAGAATCGGATCGCCGACCGCCTCGCGGATACGCGTCAGGGTGCGACTCATGGCCGGTGCGCTGAGGTGCATGCGCCGTGCGGCGCCGACCACGCTACCCTCGTCGAGCAGGATATCCAGGGCCACCAGCAGGTTGAGATCCGGCAATTGCATGTGACGCACCCTCCCATTGCAACGATTGCAGTGGGCGCAACTGTATAAGCCGGAGGCGTTGGCGTCGATCTGCTCAAGGGTGGGCCAGGAGAGCTGGCCTCACGCCCTCTGGGGAGAAGAGGACTCGCGTTACAGGAGGCTCCGAGTGGGGCTTCCCTCACCCCGGCCCTCTCCCGGAGGGAGAGGGGGCTAAGAGCCAAACGTGCTTGGCAGTAGTGCGTAGGAGCCAGCTTGCTGGCGATCCGGTCTTGCGTACATAAGCATCGCCAGCAAGCTGGCTCCTACAGCAATCGTGGACCGCGAAACATAGCCTGGCGCCTTGGAAAGCCGTCATAACCGCGGCATGTTCTTGGTCACGCAGTGGATGCCGCCACCGCCGCCGGCGATCGGGTCGATGTTCACCTGCACGATGGTGCGCCCCGGATAGAGCCGGGTAAGCAGGTCCTTGCAGTACTTGTCCGCCGCCGCGTCGCCGAACTGCGGGGCGATCACCGCGCCGTTGATCGGCAGGTAGTTGATGTAGCCGGGGGCGAAGTCCGGGTTGTTGCGGGTGTAGACGTTGCTGCGCACCTTGAGGGGCGGCGGCAGGGTGTGCACCACCAGTTTGCGGCCGTCGGCATCGGTAGCCGCCTTGAGGATGTTCAGGTGGGTGCGGGTCACCGCGTAGTCGTAGGACTTGGGGTCGTTGTCCAGGTTGGCGATGACCACACCGGGGCTGACGAAGCGCGCATAGAAGTCGACGTGAGCGTCGGTGATGTCCTTGCCCTTGATGCCGGGCAGCCAGATGATCTTGCGTAGGCCGAGGCTGGCCTTCAGCTCGGCCTCGATCTGCGCGCGGCTCATGCCCGGATTGCGGTTGCCGTTGACCCAGCAGCTCTCGGTGATGATCGCCGTGCCGTGGCCATCCACTTCGATCCCACCGCCCTCGCCCACCAGCTGGCTGGAGATGTAGCTGGCATCCAGCTCGTAGCTCAGGTTATCGGCAACCTGGGTGTCGTTGCTGGCGCGCTGCTTGCCGCCCCAGCCGTTGAAGTTGAAGTCGACCAGGCCGCGCCCGCCTTCGCCGTCGACCACGAAGCAGCCGCCATAGTCGCGCACCCACACATCATCCAGCGGCATGCTGAGGAAGCCGATGTTATTGGTGCCGCACTTCTGCCGGGCCTGGGCCAGCTGGTTGGCGCGGCACAGCACAGTCACCGGCTGGTACCTGGCGATGGTCTTGGCCAACAGCGCGATGCAGTCGTTGACCGGCGTGGTCCAGTCCTCCCAGACCGCCGAGGACGCGGCGAACGCCAGGATTACCCGTTCCTGTGGGCCGTGCTCGTCGGGCATGTACCAGTTGCCGGCCAGGGCCGCACGCACCCGCGGTGCGCCGACACCCAGGCCCAGGGAGGCGACGGCACCGAGGCTGGCAGCCATCGTCAGGTGTTTCATGAAATCGCGACGGGTAGACATGCGATGTCCCTCTTCTCGTGGGGTGGTGATGGGCGCGCGGCCGTCATCAGTGGCTGGCGGTCTTGAAGCTGGTCCAGGCGCGCATGCGCGCACGCATCTCGCGCTGCGGGATGTCCTTGCCGGGAATCAGTCGCGCATAGGTGGCTTCGTCGACGTAGATCTCCGGGTTGTTGCGCATGTCGGCGTCGACCATCGGCCGCGCCTTGACACTGGAGGTCGGGTAGCCGGTGAAGTTGCTGATCGCCGCCATGTTTTCCGGACGCATGACGAAGTTGATGAAGGCGTAGGCGTATTCCGGGTTCTTCGCATCCACCGGGATGGCCATGGTGTCCATCCACACCGTGGTGCCCTCGCGCGGGATGTGGAAGCGGAAGTCCGCCGGCTTGCCGGCACCACTGGCGGCGCGCTGGGCCTGGGTGACATCGCCGCTGTAGCCGAGCGACAGGCACAGGTCGCCGTTGACCAGGTCGGTGACCGGTTGCGACTGGAACTTGCGGATGTACGGCTTGATCGCCAGCAGCAGCGCGCTGGCCGCCTTCAGGTCCTGCGGCTCGGCGCTGCGCGGCGAGCGACCGAGGTAGTTGAGCGCCACGGCCATGACCTCGTCCGGCGAGTCGATGATCGAGATGCCGCAGTCGGCGAACTTGGCCGCGTGCTCCGGTTTGAACAACAGGTCGAGGCTGTTCACCGGGGCATCCGGCATGCGCTTGCCGACCATCTCGGCGTTGTAGGTGATGCCGATGCTGCCCCAGGTGTAGGGCACGGTGGCGTGGCGCGAGTACGGGTACTTGGTCTGCAGGGTGCGCAGGCCAGGCTCGATGTCGGCCAGGTGCTGCAGCTTGTCCGGGTCGAGCTTCTGCAGCGCGCCGGCACGCATCAGGCGCTCGGCTACGGTGTCGCCGGGGAAGATCAGGTCGTAGCCGCTGCCACCTGCCATCATCTTGGCCTCCAGCGTCTCGCTGCCCTCCATGACGTCGTAGATCACCTTGATGCCGGTCTCCTTGGTGAAGTTGGCGAGGGTGTCCTCGGCGAAGTAGTCGGCCCAGTTGTACAGGCGCAGGGTCTTCTCCTCCACGGCAGCCGAGGCCTGGGCACAACACAGCGCCAGGGCGGCGAACAGCAGGCTTTTCTTGTGGCTCATGGTCAGGCTCCCCGAGGGTTCCAGTGGCTATGCAGGTGGCGGCCATCCAGGCCCAGCAGCGCTCCGTACATCTCCGGGCGACGGTCGCGGTAGATGCCCCAGGTCAGACGGTCCTCGCGCATGGCGGCGAGGTCCAGCTCGCGCAACAGCACGCCGCTGGTGTCGCGATCCGCCTCGGCGAGCAACTTGCCCTTGTGGTCGGTGATGAAGGACGAGCCGTAGAAGCTCATCTGCAGGCCCGGATCGGTGGTCGCCACTTCGCGGCCGACGCGGTTGGCGGCGATCACCGGGACGATGTTGGCGGCGGCGTGGCCGCGCTGGGTCAATTGCCAGTGATCGCGCGAATCCAGCGCGGCGGCACCTGGCTCTGAGCCAATGGCAGTAGGATAGAGCAGCACCTCGGCGCCCTGCAGGGCCAGGCAGCGCGCGGTCTCGGGGAACCACTGGTCCCAGCAGATACCGACGCCGATGCGCCCGACGGCGGTGTCCCAGACGCGGAAGCCGGTATCGCCGGGACTGAAGTACTCCTTCTCCTGGTAGCCGATGGCGTTGGGGATGTGGGTCTTGCGATACACGCCGAGCAGGCGGCCGTCGGCGTCGGCCACGGCCAGGGAGTTGAAGTAGGCGTTGCCGGCCTTCTCGAACCAGCTCAGCGGCAGCACTACGCCCAGCTCGCCGGCCAGCGCGGCAAAGCGCTTGAGCAGCGGGCTGGCGCTGTATTCCTCGGCCAGGGCCAGGTGCTTGTGGTCCTGCTCGATGCAGAAGTACGGGGTGGCGAACAGCTCCTGCAGCAGGATCAGCCGCGCGCCGCGGGCGGCGGCGTCACGCACCAGCTGTTCGGCGCGGTCTAGGTTCTGCTTGAGGTCCCAGCTGCAGGCGAACTGGGTGGTGGCGACGGTCAGTCTGCTCATGGCATCAACCCTTCAGCGGCCACAGCGGCTGCTGCTGGGTGATGCAATGCACCCCGCCGCCGCCGTGGGCCAGCTGGTTGATGCGCACCGGTACCACCTCGCGGCCGGGGAAGGCCATGCGCAGGGTGTCCGCGGCCACCTGGTCGGCGGCGATGCCGTAGGCCGGCATGATGATGGCGCCGTTGCAGATGTAGAAGTTGGTGTAGGAGGCGCAGAACACCTCGGCCTCGGTGTCCACCGCATCGCTGGCTTCGTACAGTTCGAGCAGCTCGAACTGGCGGCCCTTGGCGTCGGTGGCCAGTTCCAGGGCGCGGCGATTCTCGCGCACCACCTCGGCGTACACCGAGCCGTGGTCATGGGTAGCGTCGACCAGCAGCGCGCCGGGCTTGGCGAAGGCGCATACGCCGTCGACGTGACCGTCGGTCATGTCGCCGGTGACGTACTTGGGGTCGCCCGGCAGCCAGATGGTCTTCTTCACCCCGAGCAGGCGGGCGAAGATTTCTTCCATCTCGGCCTTGCTCATGCCCGGGTTGCGGTTGGGGTTGAGCAGCACCGACTCGGTGGTGATCAGCGTGCCCTCGCCGTCCACGTGGATGGCGCCGCCTTCGTTGGAGAGCGGCGTGCCGAAGCATTCCAGGCCTAGGCCGTTGAGGATGCGCCGCGCCAGGCCCTCGTCGAGGCTGTGCTCGGACTTGCCGCCCCAGGCGTTGAAGCGCCAGCTGACACCGGCCAGGCCCATCTGCGGATGGCAGACGAAACTCGGCCCGGAGTCGCGGCACCAGCTGTCGTCCACTGCCAGTTCGATCAACTCGACACCCTTGCCGCACAGTTCACGAGCACGGAACGCCGCCGACGGGTCGACCACCATCTTCACCGGCTCGAAGCGGGCGATGGCGTTGGCGACACGGGCGAAGTCGACCTGCACCTCTTCCAGGGTCACGCCCCAGCCGGACTCCCACAGCGGCTGATTGTGCGGCCAGACCATCCAGGTGGCAGCGTGCGGGGCCCATTCGGCGGGCATGAACCAAGCGTTCGAAGCGACGGCGTTCTGTTGCATACAAGTGCCTTCAGTTAAGTCTTTGTTATCACTGAAAACCGCAGATGCGGTGATGGCTTGCATGCTAGGCCTGTGAAAACGGCGCAACAAACGATAGATTTTGCGTAATTCTGATTAGCTGGACTTATCGATCATGTTGAAACACTGGCCTCCGCTAAACGCCCTGCGCGGCTTCGAAGCCGCCGCCCGCCTGGGTAGCTTCCACAAGGCCGCCGAGGAGCTGCACCTCACCCAGTCGGCCATCAGCCAGCAGATTCGCAGCCTGGAAAGCTTCCTCGAACAGCCGCTGTTTTTCCGCAACGGCCGCAGCGTGGCACTGACCGATGCCGGCTTCGACCTGCTCAGCACCACCCAGGCCCTGCTGCAGCAACTGGCCGTGGGCATCCGCCGCCTGGAGCAGTACCGCAAGCCCAACCAACTGGTGGTCAACACCACGCCGGCCTTCGCCCGCCACTGGCTGGTGCCGCACCTGGGCGACTTCCATCGGCGCTATCCGCAAGTGGATCTGTGGCTGTTCACCAGCGACGAGGTGCCGGACATGAGCAGCCAGACCATCGACATCGCCGTGCGCGACGACCTCAGCGCCCAGGCCGAATGCAGCTTCCGCGTGCTGCTGGAGGACCGTCTCTACCCGGCCTGCCACCCGCGCGTACTGGCCACACCGGCAAGCGAGCGCACCACTCTGCACGGCGAGCGCGAGATGGACTGGGCCCACTGGCAGGTACAGGGCGGCGCCGATATCGGCCAGCACAGCCAGGGGCTGAACTTCTCCGACCCCGGCCTGCTGCTGGACGCCGCCAGCCAGGGCCTGGGCATCGCCCTGGTCAGCGAGCTGCTGGCCTCGTCGGCTTGCGCACAGGCGCTGCTGCAACCGCTCAGCGAACAGCGGGTGCGCGGCCCGCGCTGGACCTGGCTGGTGCACCGCGACAGCGAGCACGACCCGCTCACCCGCCAGTTCTGCGACTGGCTGGAACAGCGCCTGAGCCCTAGTGCCGGCACCTGAAAGCCTGCGGCAGCCGTTATGATCGCGGCATCACTTACCGGATCAAGCAGGCACGGACCAGTCATGCCCTTCACCACTAGCCGCACCGTTGTGTTTGGCGATTGCGACCCCGCCGGGATCGTCTACACGCCGCGCATCGCCTACTTCGTCATCGAGGCGATCCACGAATTCCTCTCCCATCGACTGGGTGGCGAGGGGCTGCGCAAGCTCTTCGCCATGGGCATCCTGCCGCCGGCGCGGGCGCTGTCGATCGAGTTCCTCTCGCCCATGACCTGGGACGAGGTGATCCACATCGAGGTGCGCAGCGAAACACCCGGCGCCACCTCGTTCAGCTTCGCCGTGGAAGGTCGCCAGACATCGGGCGAGGTGACCTTTCGCGCCTCGATGACCCAAGTGTGCATCGACCCCGAGAGCAAGCAGCCGACCGCTCTGCCCGATGCGCTACGCCAAGCTCTACTGCCCGAATAGAGAACCGCAGGAACGAAAAAGCCCCGCCGAAGCGGGGCTTTTTCACGCTGAAGAAGATCAGGCCTTGGCGGCGATCTTCTTCAACTCCTCGTCACGCAGCTCGCGACGCAGGATCTTGCCGACGTTGGTGGTCGGCAGGCCTTCGCGGAACTCGACGAAGCGCGGCACCTTGTAGCCGGTCAGGTTCGCACGCATGTGCTCCATGACCTGCTCCTTGGTCAGGCTCTCGCCCGGTTTGACCACGACGAAGACCTTGATCGCCTCGCCCGAACGCTCGTCCGGCACGCCGATCGCCGCGCACTGCAGCACGCCCGGCAGGGTGGCGAGCACGTCTTCCAGCTCGTTCGGGTACACGTTGAAGCCGGACACCAGGATCATGTCCTTCTTGCGGTCGACGATGCGCATGTAGCCGTCTTCCTGAATCACGGCGATGTCACCGGTCTTCAGCCAGCCTTCGGCATCGAGCATCTCGTCGGTGGCTTCCTGACGCTGCCAGTAGCCTTTCATCACTTGCGGGCCCTTGACGCACAGCTCGCCACGCTCGCCTTGCGGCTGCTCCTTGCCGTCGTCGTCGATGACCTTGCACAGGGTCGACGGAACCGGGATGCCGATGGTGCCGATCTGGATGTTCTGGAACGGGTTGACCGAGACCACCGGGCTGGTTTCGGTCATGCCGTAACCTTCGCAGATGGCGCAACCGGTGACTTCCTTCCAGCGCTCAGCCGCCGCCAACTGCAGGGCCATGCCGCCCGACAGGGTCAGCTTCAGGGCGGAGAAGTCCAAACGACGGAAGTCTTCGCTGTTGCACAGGGCGACGAACAGGGTGTTGAGGCCGACGAAGGCGCTGAACTTCCAGTTGCCCAGTTCCTTCACGGTGCCCGGCAGGTCACGCGGATTGGTGATGAGGATGTTGTGGTTGCCGGTCAGCATCATCGCCATGCAGTGAAAGGTGAAGGCGTAGATGTGGTACAGCGGCAACGGGCAGATGACGATCTCGCTACCTTCATTGAGGTTGGAGCCCATCAGCGCCTTGGATTGCAGCATGTTGGCGATCAGGTTGCGGTGGGTCAGCATCGCGCCCTTGGCCACGCCGGTGGTACCACCGGTGTACTGCAGCACGGCGACGTCGCCATTGCTCGGGCTGGCCTCCTTGACCGGCTTGCCGCGGCCCTTGGCCAGCGCCTCGTTGATCTTCACGGCCTGCGGCAGGTTGTAGGCCGGGACCATCTTCTTCACGTGCTTGACGACGAAGTTGACCAGGGTGCGTTTGAGCACCGGCAGCAGGTCGGCCACTTCGGTGATGACCACGTGCTTGATGCCAGTCTTGGGCAGCACTTCCTCGGCCAGGTGGGCCATGTTGGCCAGGCACACCAGCGCCTTGGCGCCGGAGTCGTTGAACTGGTGTTCCATTTCCCGCGCGGTGTACAGCGGGTTGGTGTTGACCACGACCAGGCCGGCACGCATCGCACCGAATACCACGACCGGGTATTGCAGGACGTTGGGCAGCTGCACGGCGATGCGGTCGCCAGGCTGAAGGTCGGTGTGGTTCTGCAGGTAGGCGGCGAACGCGCCGGAGAGCTCGTACAGCTCACCGTAGGTCAGGGTCTTGCCCAGATTGGTGAATGCAGGCTTGTTGGCAAAGCGTTGGCAGGATTGTTTCAGTACCGCCTGGATATTGGGGTACTGATCGGCATCGATCTCGGCAGCGATCCCGACAGGATACTTATCCTTCCAGAAGTTTTCGGTCATGAAAGCCTACTCCTGAGCTACAGCTTATTTACCCGCGCAATGGCGGCTATTTGTTGTGATGGTGTGCTTTTGAGGCCGACGGATCGGCAAAAAAACCGCGCCGAGAGTAGCAGCTTTGCCAGATAGCGCCTAGCACCAAACATGGCCTTGCCGGTCATAAAAATGACCGATCATTGCTGATCGGTCATACTTTTATCATCCCTTCGAGCGACTTGCCGAACCCTGTCCGGCAGGGCTTCAGAACCTGCTCAAAGTCTCGCGAGCTAGAGCCAGGCAAAGCGAAATTGGGCAAAGAAGCGCAGTTTACGAATGGTAAATGAGCATTCTGAGACGCCGTGTCCCGACCCAATTTCAACGCAGCATGGCCGACGCGCAGCAGACTTTGAACAGGTGCTTAGGCGATGTCGCGCAGCTCGCGGCGCAGGATCTTGCCGACCGGGGTCATCGGCAGCGATTCCCTGAGGACGATATGCTTGGGCACCTTGTAACCGGTGAAATTCTCCCGGCAATAGGCCTTGAGCTCTTCCACCGTCACGCCACCTTCACGCGGCACGACGAACAGCTTGACCGCCTCGCCGGATTTCTCGTCCGGCACGCCGATGGCTGCACAGCTGGCGACCTTCGGGTGAGCCATGACCACATCCTCGATCTCGTTCGGGTACACGTTGAAGCCCGAGACGATGATCATGTCCTTCTTGCGGTCGACGATGCGTACGTAGCCGTCCGGGTCGATCACCGCGATGTCGCCGGTCTTGAACCAGCCTTCGGCGTCGAGCACTTCGGCGGTCGCCTCTTCGCGCTGCCAGTAGCCCTTCATCACCTGCGGGCCCTTGATGCACAACTCGCCCCGTTCGCCGAGCGGCTGCTCGAGGCCATCGTCGTCGATCACCTTGAGCGTGGTACCCGCCACCGGAATACCCACGGTACCCAGGCGCGCCAGTTCACCGTAGCAGTTGGTAGTGGCGACCGGCGAGGTTTCGGTCAGGCCGTAGCCCTCGACGATGGCGCAACCGGTGACTTCCTGCCAGCGCTCGGCGGTGGCCTTGACCAGCGCGGTGCCGCCGGAGTTGGTCAGCTTGAGGCGGGAGAAATCGAGGTTCTTGAACTCCGGATTGTCCATCAGCGCGACGAACAGGGTGTTCAGGCCCAGCAACGCGGAGAACTGCCACTTGCCCAGCTCTTTGACGAAGCCGGGAATGTCGCGCGGGTTGGTGATCAGCACGTTGTGGTTGCCGCTGACCATCATGCACATGCAGTTCGCGGTGAAGGCATAGATATGGTAGAGCGGCAGCGGCGCGATCATGATCTCGCCGCCCTCCTTCATCAGCGGCATGCCGTCTTCGCCGGTCTGCTGCAAGCAGTTGTGCACTTGCTGCATGTTCGCCACCAGGTTGCCGTGGGTCAGCATCGCGCCCTTGGCCACGCCGGTGGTGCCGCCGGTGTACTGCAGCACGGCGATGTCGTCGAGACCGACCTTGACCGGCTTGAGCCCGTGGCCCTGGCCCTGACGCAGCACGCTCTTGAACGACAGTGCCTGGGGCAGATGGTAGTCCGGCACCATCTTCTTGACCTTCTTCACCACGGTGTTGACCAGCCAGCCCTTGAGGCTCGGCAGCATGTCACCGAGGCGTGCCTCGATCAGGTACTCGATCTCGCTGTCGGGCAGGGCGTCCTGCACCGATTTGCCGAACGTATTGAGGTACACCAGGGCACGCACGCCGGCGTCCTTGAACTGGTGACGCATCTCGCGCACGGTGTACAGCGGGTTGGTGTTGACCACGATCAGGCCGGCGCGCATGGCACCGAACACCGCGATCGGGTACTGCAGGATGTTGGGCATCTGCACGGCGATGCGGTCGCCGGGCTTAAGATCGGTGTTCTTCTGCAGCCAGGCGGCGAATGCTCCGGAGTAGCGCTCCAGCTCGGCGTAGGTAAGCGTCACGCCGAGGTTGCTGAAGGCCGGGCGATCGGCGAATTTCTTGCAGGAGCGCTCGAAGACTTCGACCACCGAGCGGTAGGTGGAAAAATCCAGTTGGCTAGCGACGCCGGCCGGGCGCTTGTCGTCCCAGAAGTCAGGTTGCATTGTTCTTGTTCCCCTTGACCTGAATGTGTCTGAAGCTTCCCGTCTGGCGGGAAAAGCTTTCCCGAACTTAACAGCTATGCGGTGTCAGGCAAATAGTTCGGGGCGCGTCATTGATACCGTGAATTTCAGAGCTGCCGCCGACCGTGCCAACAGGCAGACTAGGCGGGTCGTGATGCCCTGTGCACAATGCACGGACTTTTCATGCAGGGATGTCTTCACATGCGCCAAGAGGCCTTCTGGTTGCCCGCCAGCGACGGGACCCAGCTGTACGTCAACCGCTGGTTCGCCGACACCGCGCCAAAGGCGGTGGTGATGATCGCCCACGGCATGGCCGAGCACAGCGCGCGCTACGCCCGCGTGGCCGAGGCGCTGGTCGCCGATGGCTTCGAGGTGTACGCCCACGACCAGCGTGGCCATGGCCGCACGGCCGAACACGGCACGCTCGGCCACTACGCCGACGCCGATGGCTGGGCCAAAGTGGTCGACGACCTCTCCAGCCTCAATCACCTGATTCGCCAGCAGCACCCGCAGGCGCCGATCCTCCTGCTGGCGCACAGCATGGGCAGCTACATCGGCATGGCCTACCTGATGCAGCACAGCTGCAGCCTGCAGGGCGTGATTCTCTCCGGCTCCAACTACCAATCCATCGGCCTGTACAACATCGCCAGGCAGCTGGTGCGCTTCGAACGCTGGCGCCTGGGGCCGAAGGCGCCCAGCACGCTGATCGATTTCCTCTCGTTCGGCTCGTTCAACAAGGCCTTCAAGCCCAACCGCACCGATTTCGACTGGCTCAGCCGCGATCCGGCCGAAGTCGACAAGTACGTCGCCGACCCGCTCTGTGGTTTCAGCTGCAGCACCCAGCTGTGGTGGGACCTGATGGGCGGCTTCCAGCAGATCACCCCACTCGACAACCTGGCGCAGATCGACAGCGAGCTGCCGCTACTGGTCACCGGCGGCGACTGTGACCCGGTCAGCCAGGGCAAGCGTCTTGCCGATCTGGCCGATGCATTGCGCACGGCCGGCATGCGCCATGTCGATCTGAAGATCTACCCGCACGCCCGTCACGAGCTGCTCAACGAGAGCAACCGCGACGAGGTCACCCGCGATCTGCGCGACTGGCTCAACGCGGCGCTCAGCCGCAGCCGCTCGTGCCCCACACCTGCCGAGGAAACCCCATGACCCAGGTCACCAACATCCCATACGAAGCCCTCGAAGTCGGCCAGCAGGCGAGCTTCGACAAGCTCGTCGAAGAGCGCGACATCCAGCTGTTCGCCGCGGTCTCCGGCGACAACAACCCGGTGCACCTGGACGCCGCCTTCGCTGCCGAGACGATGTTCAAGGAGCGTATTGCCCATGGCATGTTCAGCGGCGCGCTGATCAGTGCGGCCATCGCCTGCCGCCTGCCTGGGCCGGGCACCATCTACCTGGGTCAGAGCCTGAAGTTCACCCGCCCGGTGAAGCTCGGCGACAACCTGACGGTGAAGCTGGAAGTGCTGGAAAAGCTGCCCAAGGGCCGCGTGAAACTGGCCACCCGCGTGTTCAACCAGAACGGTGAGCAGGTGGTCGACGGTGAAGCCGAAGTGCTCGCCCCGCGCGCCGAACAGACGGTGACCATGCCGGACATGCCCACCGTCGCCATCGGCTGATCACCCAGGCGCCCTCGCCTAGCGGCCGAGGGCACGCGCCGCTCAGTGCGGCGCGCCTGCGTCCTGCGCCGACTCCGGCGCCGCCTGTAGCGCACCGACCTTCACGCTCGCGGTCATCCCCGCACTCAGTGGCAGGTGCTGCGGCTTTTCGTCCAGACGAATGCGCACCGGGATGCGCTGGGCCAGGCGCACCCAGTTGAAAGTCGGTTCGACGTTGGCCAGCAGTTGCCCGTCCGGGCTGGCGTTGCGGTCGGTGATGCCGCGACTGATGCTTTCCACCGTGCCGGCCAGCGGCTCGCCGCTGCTCATCAGCCACACCTGCACCGGCGCGCCGACGGCGATGCCGGGCAGCTTGGTTTCCTCGAAATAGGCCTGCACGTAGAACGACTGGTCGTCGACCAGCGCCATCACCGCCTGCCCGGCCTGCACGTAGTTGCCCTGGGCCAGGTGCAGATTGGTGATCTGCCCGGCACGCGGCGCGCGCACCTCGCTGCGTGCCAGGTTGAGTTCGGCGATCTTCTGTTCGGCCAGCGCCTCACGGTACTCGCCACGGGCGACATCGGCGGTGATCTGCGCGTTCTCGCGCAACTCCGCGCTGATCGCCTGCGGACCGAGGTGGGCACGGCGCGAGGCCTCGTGCTCACGCAGGCGCAATTGATGGTGACGGGTTTCGGCCAGCGCCTTGGCCTTGTCCAGCGCCGCCTGGTAGCGCTCGCGGTCGATGCTCATCAACACCTCGCCCTTCGCCACCTGCTGGTTGTCGTGCACGCGCAGCTCGACCACCCAGCCGGACACATCCGGGGCGATGGTCACCACATCGGCGCGCACCCGGGCGTCGCGGGTCCAGGGCGACAGCATGTAGTGCTGCCACAGCCAGTAGCCGGCCAATATGGCCACGGCAACCAGGCTCAGGGTAATCACGACTCGCAGGGTCGCTCGCATCATTCTCTCCTCACCAGGCGGACAGCAACGCCACCAGCGCCGCCAATACACAGACGTACAGGGCGCAGTCGAACAGCGCCTCGTGCCAGATCCAGCGCGCCACGCCGAGTTGCTGCAAACCCAGGCGCAGCACGCCGGTCAGCAGCAGGGCGAGCAGCGCATACAGCAGCATCGGGCTGAGCAGCACGCCGCCCAGCGCCCATTCACGCAATGCCATGCAGTTCTCCTTGTCGTTCACACCACTGCCGCCAGCCATTGCGCAGCTGCAGCAACGCGGCCTGGGCCAGTCGCACTTCCACGGTATTGGGCTGCGCCTGGAGGGCGTTGAGCAGTTCTTCGGCCGTGTGTTCCAGGGCGTCTATCTGCGCCAACTGCGGCCCGGCGCGCAACGCCTGCTCCAGGCTGCGCCAGAAACGCTGCTCGGCTTTGCCCAGCGGCACCTGGGCGACCGCCAGGCAGCCACGCAGGTGCAGCAGCTCGTCACCGAGGTCGAGGCTGGCCACGCCGTCATCCCAGCGGCTGCGCGTTTCGCTCGGCAGGATCGGGTAATGCCGCGCCAGCTGCAGCAGACGGTCGGCGATACGCCCGCCAAACCAGTTGTCCGCGCCATGCAGCGAGCGCGAGGTCAGCCGCGCCAGGTCATCCAGGGTCGCGCGCAGCAGGCGCCGGCCGTGCCACACCGGGTTGCGCAGCACTACCAGGCGGAAGGCCAGCACCGCGCAACCGACGCCGAAGAGCATGGCCAGCGACTCATTGAGGAAGAAGGCCACGTCGTAGCGCATTTCGTTCTGCGGTGCGCAGAGCACGATCATGTGCAGGCAGAACGCCGTCGCGGTGCCGGCGATCTGCGGCTTGACCATGCCCAGCGCGCCGAAGAACAGCGGCACGCCCAGCGCCAGGCACAGCAGCGGAAAGCTGCTCAGTTGCGGCAGCAGCAGTTGGCCGACGACGAACGCCACCGGCACCGCGTAGAGAATCCCGCGCAGGAAGCTGAAGCCGATCTGCTCGGCGTTCTCACGGCTGGCGAACAGGCTGCAGACCACGCTGGCCAGCAGCAGCGCGCCACTGGCGGCAGGCCAGCCGGTGAGCAGCCAGAAGGCGGACAACACGACGAAGGTCAGGGCGCTGCGCAGGCCATACACCGCGGCGGTCTGCGGATCACGGTGCCAGGACAGCGCCGGTGGCGCATCCACCGGCGCCACGCCCCGCTCCACCGCCAGCATCGCCTCGCGCGCCTGTTCGAAGCGGCTCAACAGCAGCGCCAGACGCGCCAGACAGAACTGCCGCGCCGGCGGATGGCGAGCGTCCTGCGACTCGGCCTGCAAGCGCTCGCGCAACGGCTGCACCTGAGCGGTATCAGGCTCCAGCAGCGCCGCCTGCACTTCGCTCAGCCAGGGCGCCAGACCCAAGGCCTCGATGGGCGACAGCTCACGCCATTGCCGTGCCACCCCACGCGCCAAACGCAGCAGGCCGAGCAGATCGCGGGTCAGCACACGCAGGGCACGGCCGCGCTGGCGACCACGCTCGCCCTCGAACCAGGCGTGTTCACGCTGGGCATCCACCGCGACGATGCGCCCAAGCACTTCCAGCAACCCCTGACGCCCCTGCGGCGCACCACTCAGCGCGCCGCTGACCGACTGCATGCCGGCCTGCCAGGTGGCCCGCGCCTGCTGCGCCAGTTGGTGCTCCACCCGTTGCGGCCAGAGCAGCGCACTGGTCGCCGTGGCACAGAGGATGCCCAGGCAGATTTCCGTGCAGCGCGCCACCGCCTGGTCGAACACCGTCAGCGGCTGACTGATCGCCGGCAAACAGATGATCGCCACCGTGTAGCCGGCGAGCACGAAGGCATAGGCCCAGGCACTGCGCAGCAGCGTCGAAGCGGCCGTGCACAGCCCCAGCCACAGCGCCATCACCAGCAGAAACAGCCAGGGCGCCTGATCCAGCACCCCCATGAACAGCACCGACATGAAGGTGCCGACCAACGTGCCCAGCAGCCGCGCCAGGCCCTTCTGCACCACCATGCCGGACAATGGCTGGGCGACGATGAACGCCGTCATCAGCGCCCACTGCGGTTGCTCCAGACCGAAACGGAACGCACACCACAACGCCAACCCGCCGCCAAGCAAGGTCTTGCAGGCGAATTGCAGGGCGGCACGGCTGGGGGCGAAGAAGACCGGCAAAAACTCACGCACGGCGGTTACCTGAGGATGTCCTATCTGAACATAGCGGGTTCTGCGAAGAAATTTACAACCATAGCTAATTATTAGCAAGCTAACATAAATCCCGAAAAACGCAGACCGATCAACGGCGGTTGAAATTAATTAACTAAGTAGTTAATTATCTGGACATGACGACATCAAACCCTTCCAGCAGACCTTCACGCGCCCCTGGCCGTCCAACCGGCGATACCCAGGCGCAGCGCCAGCAGCTGCTCGACATCGCCACCGAGCGCTTCGCCCACCACGGCATCCAGGCCACCAGCCTGCGCGCCATCGCCGACCAGGCCGGCGTTACCCCCGCCCTGCTCAACTACTACTTCGGCAACAAGCAGAAGCTGGTCGATGCGATGGTCGAGGAGCGTTTCATGCCGCTGGTACTGCACGCCTCGGAAAGCTTGGCGCAGGCCGGTGACGATCCCCATGCACTGGTCGCCGCCTTCATCCGCGACATGAGCCGCACGGCCGTCGAGCACCCGTGGATTTCCCAGCTGTGGGTGCGCGAAATCCTCTGCGAAGGTGGCCTGCTGCGCGAACGCCTGATGCAGCGTGTGGCGCCGCTGGTCCCGCTGTTGCTGGCCCAGCGCTTCGCCGAAGCCCAGGCCCGCGGCGCACTGAATGCCGATCTCGACCCACGCCTGATGGTGGTGTCACTGATCGGCCTGACCATCCTGCCCTATGCCGCCGCGCCGATCTGGCGTGGCGTGTTCGCCAACCCGCAGATCGGCGACGACGCGCTGATCACCCACACCCTCGCCCTGCTGCGGCAGGGCATGGAGCCCTGAATGCGCACTGCCCCGATACTCCTCGTGCTACTCGCCGCTCTCGGCGGTTGCAGCGGCACCGATGAAGAACTGCTCGGCAGCCTGGAATGGGACCGCGTCGGCCTGCCCGCCGAAGCCTCGGAAACCATCCTCGCCTGGAACGTGGCCGAAGGCGACGTGGTCGAGCCCGGTCAACTGCTGCTCGAACTCGACCCGCGCCGCCAGGACGCGCGCATTGCCCAGGCCCAGGGCGAGGTGGACCAGGCCGTGGCGCGCCTGGCCGAACTGAGCAACGGCGCCCGTGCCGAAACCATCGACGCGGCCCAGGCCACCCTGGCGCGCAACCGTGCCGAACAGCGCGATGCCGAGCGCAACTTCCAGCGCATCGCCGCCCTGTACCAGCGCGGCCAGGTGGCCATCGCCGAACAGGACCGCTCGCGCGCCGCCCGCGACCAGGCCAACGCCGCCACGCGCAATGCCGAGGCGCAGTTGCGCGAGTTGACCAACGGCACGCGCCCGGAGCAGCTGGAACAGGCCGCCGCCGCGCTGCAGAGCGCCCGCGCCAACCTCGCCCACCTGCAGGTCAGCCGTGACCACCTGAGCCTGCGCGCGCCGCGGGCCGGGCGTGTCGACTCGCTGCCGTTCAAGGTCGGCGACCAACCGCCAGCCGGCGCCGAACTGGTCAGCCTGCTGGTTGGCGAGGCGCCCTACGCACGCATCTTCATCCCCGCCAGCGTGAGGGCGCAGATCCGCATTGGCGATGCCATGCGTGTGCATGTCGAAGGCGTCGACGAGCCGTTCACCGCCCGCGTGCGCAGCGTGCACAGCGAGGCCAGCTTCACGCCCTACTACGCCCTGACCGGCAACGACGCCAGCCGCCTGATGTACCGCGCCGAGCTGATCATCGAAGACCAGGCCGCACGCCAGCTGCCCGCCGGCCTGCCCCTGCACGCCGAGCGCATCGCCCGCGACGATGAGCGCGACAGCACCCCGACCCAGGATCGCCAGGTGAGCCATGAACAGCCCTGAGGCCGTCATCCAGGCTCGCGGCCTGAGCAAGCGCTTCGGTGCGCTGACCGCGGTCGACCACCTCGACCTCACCGTGCGCCGCGCCGAAGTGTTCGGCTTTCTCGGCCCCAACGGCTGCGGCAAGTCGACCACCATCCGCATGCTCTGCGGCCTGCTCTTGCCCAGCGAAGGCGAGATCGAAGTGCTTGGTTGCCAGATTCCGCGAGACGCCGAAGAGCTGAAACGGCGCATCGGCTACATGACGCAGAAGTTTTCCCTCTACGAAGACCTCAGCGTCATCGAGAACCTGGAGTTTCTCGCCACCGTGCAGGGCCTGAACAAGCGCGACGCGCGCCAGCGCATCGAGGAGCTGCTCGAGCGCTACTGGCTGGACGACCGCCGCAAGCAGATGGCCGGCACCCTCAGCGGCGGGCAGAAACAGCGCCTGGCGCTGGCCGGCGCCGTGCTGCACAAGCCTGACCTGCTGCTGCTCGACGAGCCGACCAGTGCCGTCGACCCGCAATCGCGCCGCGAATTCTGGGACTCGCTGTTCGAGCTGGCCGACGCCGGCACCACGCTGCTGGTGTCCACCCACTACATGGACGAGGCCGAGCGCTGCACGCGCCTGGGTATCCTCGACGCCGGCCGCCTGGTCGCCGACGGCAGCCCACAGGAGCTGATGGACGCCCTGCCCGGCCATCCGCTGCTGATCCACTGCGCGCAACCGCGTCAGGCCCAGCGCGCCCTGGAAGGCAACCCGGAGGTGGTGGCGATGGCGCAGATCGGCGCAGCCCTGCGCGTACTCTGCGCCAGCAGCGAGGCACGCGGCGTGATTGGCCAGAGCCTGCAGCAAGCTGGCATCCAGGCCGACATTGAAGACAGCAGCGCCAATCTGGAGGACGTCTTCGTCAGCGTCACCCGCAACCCCGTGCAGGCCACGCCATGAACCTGCGTCGCCTGGGCGCCATCGTCCTCAAGGAGCTGCGTCAGCTGCGCCGCGACAAACTTACCTTCGTCATGATCGCCGGCGTGCCGCTGTTGCAGCTGGTGCTGTTCGGCTATGCGATTAACACCGACATCCGCGGCATGGACGCCGCGGTGCTGGACCAGGCCAACACCGCCCATTCACGCGAAGCCGTGGCCGAGATCGCCTCCAGTCAGGTGCTCAACCTGCGCTATCACCTGAACACGCCGCAGGAAATCGACCACCTGCTGCGCCAGGGCAAGATCAGCGCCGCACTGGTGGTGCCGACCGACTTCGAGACACGCCTGCAGCGCAAGGACCGTGCGCCGCTGCAGCTGGTGGTCGATGGCTCGGACCAGAGCGTACAGTCCTCGGCGCGCCAGCTGGCAGCCTACCCGCTGCCCGGCTGGGGCGCATTGCAAGGCGTGGAGGTGGTCAACTTCTACAACCCGGAACGCCTGGCGCCGCTGAACACGGTACCGGGGCTGATCGGGGTGATCCTGACCATGACCATGGTGATGTTCACCGCCGTGTCGCTGGTGCGCGAACGCGAGCACGGCAACCTGGAGATGCTCATCGCCACGCCGCTGTCGCCCTGGGAGCTGACGCTGGGCAAGGTGCTGCCCTTCGTCGGCATCGGCCTGGCGCAGGTCACAGTGATTCTGGTGGTGGGCCACTGGATCTTCGGGGTACCGGTGCGCGGCTCGCTGGTTGAGCTGTACGGCGCCTCGCTGCTGTTCATCACGGCCAGCCTGGCGTTCGGCGTGTTTCTCTCGACGGTGGCGACTACGCAGTTCCAGGCCATGCAGCTGGCGTTCTTCAGCTTTCTGCCGCAGATCCTGCTGTCCGGCTTCATGTTCCCGTTTGCCGGCATGCCGAAACTGGCGCAGTGGTTCGCCGAGCTGATGCCGCTGACCCATTATCTGCGTCTGGCACGCGGCATCATGCTGCGCGAGGCGACGCTGGTCGAACTGTGGCTGGAGATGCTGGTTCTGCTGCTGTTCTCGGTGGTGCTGCTGGCCATCGCCGTCACCCGCGTGAGCAAGCGGCTGGACTAGGCGTGCACAGGATTCTGCAGGCAAAAAAAGGGGCGACCGAAGTCGCCCTAAATGCCTTGCGTGCTCGTGAATCCGGAAGGATCAGGATTTGCGTTTGTGCGAATCCTTCCAGATGAAATAGGTAAAGCCGCCAAAGAAGACGAACATCAATGCCACTGTGCCGATTCCGGCGAGAACCACTGTATCGACGAACATGGCAGCCTCCTGCGCTAAGCCTGTCTGGGATGGCTTCAAGGTACGCGCAGAGGTGCAGGGGGATATTGACCGGGGTCAATGGATAGGCGGGAGCACTGAACGGAGAGGAAAAAACGCCGACTCAGCGCTTCTTCGGCTTGCTCTTGGTCTTTTTCTTCGGCTTCAGCGGCAGCGCCTGCTCGAAGGCCTGGCGCATCTCGTCGAGCTTCTTCTCATGCAGGTCATGGATGCGCTTGCCGCGCTCGGCATTGAAGTCGATCAGCTTTTCATCGTTGCTCATGGTTAGGGTCTGCTCCCGTTTCGTTCGCGAACCGCGTTGCTGGGCAAAATTGTGCCAGGCAAGGCGCGGGACGCAGGGAATGGTGATCCCTTGCCAAGTCCCGCAACGCCGCATGGCGCAATTTTGCACGCAACCCGAAGGGACGGGCCAGCATTTGCGCGGAACGTCGTTACTCGACGGCTCATTTGGACGACCAAACCACGCGTCTCGTGCCCAGTTCCGCGCAAATACTGGCTCCGTCGCGGCCGCGAACGAAACGGGAACAGACCCGAAGAACCTGTTCACGATCTTCTGAATTAGAGTCAGACAAGGGCTAGGCGCCCCCGCAAAAACGGCGAGGAAGCGGAGTTTACGAGTTGTAAATGAGCATTCCGACTGGGCTCGCATCCGAGGCCGTTTTTAACGCGGTATGACCGACAGTCAGAAGATCGTAAACAGGTTCTAAGCCCGGATCAGACGAAACGTGAGGTTGATGCGTGGCGCCACCGGCTTGCTGGTTTTCGCCACCTGATGCTGCCAATGATGCTGGGTTGCACCGCGCATGACCAGTAGCGCACCGTGCGCCAGCTGCAACGAATGCTCGATGCGGCTGGCGCCCTTGCGGCGCAGATCGAAACGCCGCGTGCCACCGAGGTTGAGCGAGGCCACCAGCGGGTTGCGCCCCAGGGTCGCCTCCTCGTCGCTGTGCCAGCCCATCGAATCATTGCCATCGCGGTAGTAGTTGAGCAGCACGCCGTTGAGCGGCTGCCCGGCAACCGCTTCGACCTGCGCACGGATCTCGCTGAGCAGCGGCGTCCACGGCTGCGGCGGATGGACCAGGCCGGAATACTGATACGCGGTATCGCCGTACCAGGCGAGCAGGCGCGGCACCGGGTAGTGACGGCCATGCAGGAACACCTGCGGCTGCTCCCAAGGCGTTTCACGCTGCAGCTGCTCGAACCACTGGTCGGCGCACGCCGGGGTCAGCCAGTGCGGGCGAAAGTCCAGCTCGGCGTCGGCGAGTTGCAGGGGGATGTCGGCGAAAAGGTCCACAGGCGTCGGCATAACATGGGGAGAGAAAGGGTCAGGCACAGTCTGCCGGGTTCACACTTCGACATCCACCCACAGGCCCTGGCGGGGAATTTCCTCGAGCAGCGGCTCGTCTTCCTCGGCCACTTCGCCCTCGGCCAGCTCCTCGGGGGTATAGCCGTGACGCTGCTGACGACGCTGCTGCTCGCGCATCAGTTCTTCGGCTTCCTGCGGGTGCCGCCGATCGAGCTCCACCGCGCTTTCGTTGGAGCTTTGGTTGACTGGCGTCACCGGTGGAATGTCCGGGCGCGGCTTCATGACGTCCGTTTGGGCGGTGACGGGGGCCAGGCTGTGGGGGATGGGCGGCAGCATGAAATTTCCTCTCGCTTAAGGCTGCTGTCGGCCGGACGGCCATCAACTTGAGCAGGCGCTCGCTACACTTTCGACTCGACGCGCGCGTTTTGATTCATCCAAAGCGGGGTTCGCCGTCGCTCTGCGCGCGGCGTTCCGTTACCATACGCGGCTTTTTTCGCAGCTGGGGCAATTCATGGCAAGTAGTGGCACTGTGCAGCAATACCAACCGGGGCAACGCTGGATCAGCGACAGCGAGGCAGAACTCGGCCTGGGCACCATCCTCACATCGGACGGCCGCCTGCTCACGGTGCTCTACCCGGCGACCGGGGAAACCCGCCAATACGCCCTGCGCAACGCGCCGCTGACCCGCGTGCGCTTCGCCCCGGGTGACGAGATCACCCATTTCGAGGGCTGGAAGCTCACCGTGCAGGAAGTCGAGGATGTCGACGGCCTGCTGGTCTACCATGGCTTCGACGCCCAGCACGCGCCTTACAGCCTGCCGGAAACCCAGCTGTCCAACTTCATCCAGTTCCGCCTGGCCAGCGACCGCCTGTTCGCCGGGCAGATCGACCCGCTGCCGTGGTTCTCCCTGCGCTATCACAGCCTCGACCACCAGAGCCGCCTGCTGCAGTCCACCCTCTGGGGCCTGGGCGGCGCACGCGCGCAACCGATCGCCCACCAGTTGCACATCGCCCGCGAAGTCGCCGACCGCGTCGCCCCGCGCGTCCTGCTGGCAGACGAAGTCGGCCTGGGCAAGACCATCGAAGCCGGCCTGGTGATCCACCGCCAGCTGCTCTCCGGCCGCGCCAGCCGCGTGCTGATCCTGGTCCCGGAAAACCTCCAGCACCAGTGGCTGGTGGAAATGCGCCGGCGCTTCAACCTGGAAGTCGCGCTGTTCGACGCCGAGCGCTTCGCCGAAAGCGATGCCAGCAATCCGTTCGAAGACACCCAGCTGGCCCTGGTCTCGCTGGAATGGCTCAAGCGCAGCGAGAAGGCGCAGGACGCCGCGTTCGCCGCCGGTTGGGACCTGCTGGTGGTCGACGAAGCCCACCACCTGGTGTGGCACCCGGAAAAGGCCAGCGCCGAGTATTCGCTGGTCGAGCAACTGGCCGAGGTCATCCCCGGCGTACTGCTGCTCACCGCGACCCCGGAGCAATTAGGCCTGGAAAGCCACTTCGCGCGCCTGCGCCTGCTCGACCCCAACCGCTTCCATGACCTCGCCGCGTTCCGCGCCGAGAGCGCCAACTACAAGCCGATCGCCGAAGCGGTGCAGGAGCTGCTCGACGAAGGCCGCCTGTCCGAGAAGGCCCACGCCACCATCAGCGGCTTCCTCGGCAACGCAGGCGAAGCGCTGCTGGCTGCGGTCACCGATGGCGACAGCGACGCCGCCGCACGGCTGATTCGCGAGCTGCTCGACCGCCACGGCACCGGCCGCCTGCTGTTCCGCAACACCCGCGCCGCCGTGCAGGGCTTCCCCGAGCGCGAACTGCACCCCTACCCGCTGGCCAACCCCGTGGAATACATGGAGCTGCCAGTGGGCGAGCACGCCGACCTCTACCCGGAAGTCAGCTACCAGTCGCAGCAGGATAGCGAGACCGAGCGCTGGTGGAAGTTCGACCCGCGCGTGGACTGGCTGATCGACACCCTGAAGATGCTCAAGCGCGTGAAGGTACTGGTGATCTGCGCCCACGCCGAAACCGCGATGGACCTGGAAGACGCCCTGCGCGTGCGCTCCGGCATTCCGGCCACGGTGTTCCACGAGGGCATGAACATCCTCGAGCGCGACCGCGCCGCCGCCTACTTCGCCGACGAAGAGTTCGGCGCTCAGGTGCTGATCTGTTCCGAGATCGGCTCCGAAGGCCGCAACTTCCAGTTCAGCCATCACCTGGTGCTGTTCGACCTGCCGGCGCACCCGGATCTGCTCGAACAGCGCATCGGCCGCCTCGACCGCATCGGTCAGAAGCACGTCATCCAGCTGCACGTGCCGTACCTGGAAAACAGCCCGCAGGAACGCCTGTTCCAGTGGTACCACCGCGCGCTGAACGCCTTCCTCAACACCTGCCCGACCGGCAACGCGCTGCAGCACCAGTTCGGCCCGCGCCTGCTGCCGCTGCTCGAAGACACGGACGACGGCGTCTGGCAGGCCCTGCTCGACGAAGCCGAAAGCGAGCGCAAGCGCCTCGAAGGCGAACTGCACAGCGGCCGCGACCGCCTGCTGGAACTCAACTCCGGCGGTGCCGGCAACGGTCAGCAACTGGTCGAGGACATCCATGAGCAGGACGACCAGTACGCCCTGCCGATCTACATGGAAGAGCTGTTCGAGGCCTATGGCATCGACAGCGAAGACCATTCCGAGAACGCCCTGGTGCTGCGCCCGAGCGAGAAGATGCTCGACGCCAGCTTCCCGCTGGGTGACGACGAAGGCGTGACCATCACCTACGACCGCAACCAGGCGCTGGTGCGCGAAGACATGCAGTTCCTCACCTGGGAACACCCCATGGTGCAGGGCGGCATGGACCTGGTGCTGTCCGGTTCAATGGGCAACACCGCCGTGGCGCTGATCAAGAACAAGGCACTGAAACCCGGCACCGTGCTGCTCGAGCTGCTCTACGTCAGCGACGTGGTCGCCCCGCGCGCCCTGCAGCTGGGTCGCTACCTGCCGCCGGTGGCCCTGCGCTGCCTGCTCGACGGCAACGGCAACGACCTGGGCAGCAAGGTCTCGTTCGAGAAGCTCAACGAACAGCTGGAAACTGTGCCACGCGCCAGCGCCAACAAGTTCGTGCAGGCGCAACGCGAGGTGCTGACCAAGCAGATCAACGCGGCCGAAGCCCTGGTGATGCCGCGCCACACGGCACGCGTGGACGAGGCGCGCCGCCGCTTCAGCGCCGGCCTGGACGAGGAAATCGCCCGTCTCACCGCGCTGCAGGCGGTCAACCCATCGGTACGCCCGGCGGAGATCGAAGCGCTGCGCAAACAGCGTGAAGACGGCCTGGGCTACCTGGAAAAAGCGGCAATGCGCCTGGAGTCGATCCGCGTACTGGTCGCTGGCTAAGCCCCGCCAACGCTGTGCGCCGCGCAGGGTGGATCACGCTGCAGCGGTCCACCTGCCAAGGTTCGGCATAGCACGGTTGGGGGGAAGACGAAAACGACAAGGGCAGCCTGGGCCGCCCTTGTTGCATATGCACCGCGCCGCTGGCTCAGGCCGGCGTGTTCTTGCTGCGCATCTTCTCGCACATGCGGGTCATCTCGTCGTAGATCACCTGCGGATTCTGCTGCTTGATCTGCCAGGCCATGCGGCCCTGCTCGTGCGGCAGGATCATGAAGGTGCCTTTGCCCACTTCGTCATAGATGTAGTCGGCGATTTCCGCGGCGGTGATCGGGCTGGACTCCAGCAGCTTGCCGACTTGTTGCTTCATGGTCTGGTTCGGGCCACGGAAGGAGTCGAGCAGGTTGGTCTGGAAGAACGACGGGCACACCACGTGCACGCCCACACCTTCCGGGGTCAGCTCTGGCAGCAGGCTTTCCGACAACGCCACCACGCCGGCCTTGGCCACGTTGTAGTTACTCATCGCCGGGCCCTGCATCAGCGCGGCCATGGAAGCGATGTTGATGATGCGGCCCTTGCTCTTCAGCAGCAGTGGCAGGAAGGCCTTGCAGCCCTTGATCACGCCCATCAGGTTGATCGACAGCTGCCAGTCCCAGTCTTCCAGGCTCAGATCGCCGAAGAAACCACCCGCCGCCACACCGGCGTTGTTGACCAGCACATCGAGGCCGCCGAAACGCTCCTCGCAAGCCTGTGCCACGGCAGTCAGTTGGCTGTAGTCGCGTACGTCGCAGCGCATGGTGAAGCCGTCACCGCCGGCTTCGCGCACCAGCTTCAGGGTTTCCACCAGGCCCGGCTCGCTGACGTCGGCCAGCGCCAGCTTCCAGCCTTCACGGGCCCAGCGCAGGGCTATTTCACGTCCCAGGCCGGAACCGGCGCCGGTGATCATCATGCGATTTTGCATACTGCTTGCCTTGTTGTTTAGTGAGGGTGCGCCGAGTGTAGCCAAGGACGTTGGCCCTGCCCCGCAGCATCAGGGCGCTGAATGACGACCAAGAAAGGCGCCCCTAGGACGCCGCCATCCGACGTGCGGCAACACGCGGAAGCAGCGACGGCTACAGCGCTCAGCGCCGCCACCGGCGCCGCAGCAACATCCAGTAGACCAGCAGGTTGATCACCAGCACCACACCACCCAGCCAGAGCTGGATCTGCGGTGTGAGGCCGGCCGGATAGATCAGCGGGATCAGGTAGTGCTCGATGAAGCCACCGTCATAACCGGCCTGCCCCGCCGTCTGGCGCAGATGGTTTTCCAGTGGCGTAAGCGGGCAGTACAGGTGCAGTACCTCGACCGCAAACCCCCAGGCCGCGGCCGGCAGATGCAAAAGCATCAGGCGCGGCCAGCGCAGCACCAGCAGGCCACCGAACAGCACGAACAGGATGAACGCCAGGTGCACCAACACCACGCCATCGGCGGCAAGACGCCAGATCATCGCGCCCCCTGGTGCACGTGCAAGCGACGCGCGCGAGGCATGCTGCAACGTACTCGAAACGTGCCGTTATCGGCTGCAATCACTCTCATTGTCTTCCTCGTCGCGGATCATGCATTCCAGGGCGCAATTATTTTTCACCCGCTCGATCTCGAAGCAACTCCAACGCACCAAACTTTATATATTCAATTCAATGATTTAGCGCCAAGACGCGGAAGCTAAACATTCTTATTTATATTAATTTTTATATATAATTCAATAACTTATGTTTGACCAAAATAACTTGCCAGCGCAAACTTGCGACCTATATCCACCGCTTACTCTCGAGGCGCGTCATGAAAGGCGACAAGCAAGTCATCCAACACCTGAACAAGATCCTCGGCAATGAGCTGGTGGCGATCAACCAATACTTCCTGCATGCCCGCATGTATGAAGACTGGGGCCTGAGCAAACTCGGCCAGCACGAGTACAAGGAATCCATCGACGAGATGAAGCACGCTGACAAACTGGTCAAGCGCATCCTCTTCCTCGAAGGCATTCCAAACCTGCAGGACCTCGGCAAGCTGATGATCGGCGAGAACACCAAGGAAATGCTCGCCAGCGACCTGCGCCTCGAGCTGCAAGCCGTACCGGACCTGAAAGCCGCCATCGCCTACTGCGAAAGCGTCGGTGACTACGGCAGCCGCGAACTGCTGGAAGACATCCTTGAATCCGAGGAAGAGCACATCGACTGGCTGGAAACCCAGGTCGGCCTGATCGACAAGGTCGGTCTGGAAAACTACCTGCAGTCGCAGATGGAAGAATAAAACCAGCCCCAATAAAAAAGCCCCGCAATGCGGGGCTTTTTTATTGCAGGCGGATTACTCGGCGCTGGCTTTCTGCGCGGCATCCTTGATCAGGGTCTGCAGCTCACCCTTCTCGAACATCTCGGTCATGATGTCGCTGCCGCCGACCAGCTCACCACCGACCCACAGTTGCGGGAAGGTCGGCCAGTTGGCGTACTTCGGCAGGTTGGCGCGGATTTCCGGGTTCTGCAGGATGTCCACGTAGGCGAACTTCTCGCCACAGGCCATCACCACCTGCGCGGCGCGCGAGGAGAAACCGCACTGCGGCGCGTTCGGCGAGCCTTTCATGTACAGCAGGATGGTGTTGTTGGCGATCTGCTCTTTGATGGTATCGATAATATCCACGACTCACCTCATCTAACTTCCCCGGACCAGTGCCGGGCGGGATGGCGCGATTGTAACCGAAAAACCTAGCGGTGGGCTCGGGCTTGCGCCGTCACCCATCTCGGTTTCAGGCTGCTTCGACCTTCACCGGCACGCCGTTGAGGGCGGCATTGCCGGAGACTGCGTCGAGTTGTCGCTCGTCGGTCAGGTCGTTGGCACTGGCACCCGGCTGCGCACTGGCGATCCCCATCTGTACACCCGGACGCGCATGGCCCCAGCCGTGTGGCAGGCTGACCACGCCCTGCATCATCTCGTCGCTGCCCTGCACTTCCACCTCGATCATGCCGACCCGCGATTGCACGCGCACGCGCTGACCATCGCTGAGGCTGCGCCCGGCCATGTCCTGCGGGTGCATGAGCAACTGGTGACGCGGCTTGCCCTTCACCAGACGCTGGTAGTTGTGCATCCAGGAGTTGTTGCTGCGCACGTGGCGGCGACCGATCAGCACCAGCTCGCCTTCGGCCGGTTGCGGCTGCGCAGCGAAACGCTGCAGATCACCCAGCAGCTGCGCCGGCGCCGCTTCGACCTGTTGCGAGGCGGTCTTCAGGCGCTCGGCCAGGTTGCTCTGCAGCGGCCCCAGGTCGATGCCATGGGGATGCTCGCGCACGACCGCGAGGTTGAGCTGGCGCTCGGACTTGTCGCCGTAGGGGCCGAAGCGCAGGCCCATGTCGATCATCTGCTGCGGCGGCACGGTGCTCTTGAGCTCCTGTCCGGTCTTCTCGGCGAAGGCCTTGGCCAGGCCGATGAAGATTTCCCAGTCGTGCAGCGCACCGTCGGGCTTGTCCAGCACCGCTTCGTTGAAGCGGGTGACATTGCGCACGGCGAACATGTTGAAGGTAGTGTCGTAGTGATCGTGCTCCAGCGGCGCGGTCGGCGGCAGGATCAGGTCGGCGTAGCGCGTGCTCTCGTTGATATAGAAGTCGACGCTGAGCATGAACTCCAGGCCATCCAGTGCTTCTTCCAGCTGCCGGCCATTGGGCGTGGACAGTACCGGGTTGCCAGCCACGGTGATCAGCGCGCGCACCTGGCCTTCGCCGGCAGTAAGCATCTCTTCGGCCAGCGCCGCCACCGGCAGCTCGCCGGCATACTCCGGCAAGCCGGACACACGGCTCTGCCAGCGGTTGAAGTTGCCACCAGAGCTGCTCGCCACCAGATCGATGGCTGGAGTGGTGCACAGCGCACCACCGGGTTGGTCGAGGTTGCCGGTAACCAGGTTGATCAGCTGGATCAGCCAATGGCAAAGGCTGCCGAAGGCCTGGGTCGAAACGCCCATGCGCCCGTAGCAGACTGCCGACGGCGCCGCGGCAAACTCGCGCGCCAGCAGGCGAATGGCCTCGGCCGGTACACCGCAGCGCGCGCTCATCGCCTCGGCGCTGAAGCCGGCGATAGCCTCGCGCACGGACTCAAGACCGGCCACCGGAAGATGACTGGTACGAGTCAGGTTTTCCTCGAACAGGGTGTTGAGCAGGCCCAGCAGCAGCGCCGCGTCATTGCCGGGGCGGACGAACACGTGCTGGTCGGCCATGGCCGCGGTCTCGCTGCGCCGCGGATCGACCACCACCAGTTTGCCGCCGCGTGCCTTCAAGGCTTTCAGGCGCTTCTCCACGTCCGGCACGGTCATGATGCTGCCGTTGGACGCCAGCGGGTTGCCACCGAGGATCAGCATGAACTGGGTGTGGTCGATGTCCGGGATCGGCAGTAGCAGGCCGTGGCCGTACATCAGGTAGCTGGTCAGGTGATGGGGCAACTGGTCGACCGAGGTGGCCGAGTAGCGGTTGCGCGTCTTCAGCTGACCAAGGAAGTAGTTGCTGTGGGTCATCAGCCCGTAGTTGTGCACGCTCGGGTTGCCCTGGTACACGGCCACGGCGCTCTTGCCATGCTCCGCCTGGATCGCCGCCAGGCGCTCGGCGACCAGGACGAAGGCGTCGTCCCAGCCGATCGGCTGCCACTCGTTGCCGATGCGCCGCATGGGTTGGCGGATGCGATCGGGATCATGCTGGATGTCCTGCAGGGCCACCGCCTTGGGGCAAATGTGGCCGCGGCTGAAACTGTCCAGTGGGTCGCCCTTGATCGACAGGATCTGCTGGCTACCGTCGTCCAGGCGTTCGGTTTCGATGTTCAGGCCGCAGATGGCTTCGCAGAGATGGCACGCACGGTGATGGAGGGTCTTGGTCATGGCCTAGCCTCTTATGGTGTTCGAGACGACCGGTCGGGTCGTGAACCCTGACTATGGCGGCAGACCCTGCGCGGCGCCAGAGTAGTCAGCCGCGTGAATCGAGCGCCATCATGCCCGGCGATGCAGCCTGCCGGCTGGCAGAAAACGGCTCTGATTCAACCGCTTGCGGGCCATCAATTTGCTCCTGTGCGACATTAGCGGATAAGATCCGCCTTCCCCGTTTGTCGCCCCCACGCGGCTCCAGCCGCTGTCCGGTCTGCTTTTTTCCATTGTTTCCTGCTCCCGGAACGGCGACTCGTTGTTGAATTAAGGTAGTTAATGATGAGCGCTAGACACTTTCTCTCGTTGATGGACTGTACTCCCCAGGAACTGGGCAGTCTGATCCGTCGCGCTATCGAGCTGAAGGATCTGCGCAAGCGCAGCGTGCTGTTCGAACCGCTGAAAAATCGTGTGCTGGGGATGATCTTCGAGAAGGCGTCCACCCGTACCCGGTTGTCCTTCGAGGCCGGCATGATCCAGCTTGGCGGCCAGGCCATCTTCCTCTCGCCGCGCGACACCCAACTCGGCCGTGGCGAGCCGATCGCCGACAGCGCCAAGGTCATGTCACGCATGCTCGACGCGGTGATGATCCGTACCTTCGCCCACAGTACCCTCACGGAGTTCGCCGCCCACTCGCAGGTGCCGGTGATCAACGGCCTGTCCGATGACCTGCACCCCTGCCAGCTGCTGGCCGACATGCAGACCTTCATCGAGCAGCGCGGCAGCATCGCCGGCAAGACCGTGGCCTGGGTCGGTGACGGCAACAACATGTGCAACACCTATATAGAAGCGGCGCAGCAGTTCGACTTCCAGCTGCGCATCGCCTGCCCACAAGGCTACGAGCCCAAGGCCGAATTCCTCGCCGCCGCAGGCGAGCGCGTGCGCATCGTGCGTGACCCGCGTGAAGCCGTGGCCGGCGCGCACCTGGTGAGCACCGATGTGTGGACCTCCATGGGTCAGGAAGAGGAAGCCGCCGAGCGCCTCGCCCTGTTCAAGCCCTACCAGGTCAGTCGCGCCCTGCTCGATGCCGCCGATCCGTCGGTGATCTTCCTGCACTGCCTGCCCGCCCACCGCGGCGAGGAGATCAGTGAAGACCTGCTCGACGACCCGCGCGCCCTCGCCTGGGACCAGGCGGAAAACCGCCTGCACGCGCAGAAGGCGCTGCTCGAACTTCTCGTTGAACCGGCGTACCACCACGCATGAGCCATTCGATGCTTCTCAGCCTGCGCGGGCTCGCCTGCGGCTACCACGAACACCGCGTGGTGCAGCAGCTCAACCTGCACCTGAACGCCGGCGATATCGGCTGCCTGCTCGGCCCGTCCGGCTGCGGCAAGACCACCACGCTGCGCGCCATCGCCGGCTTCGAGCCGGTGCACGAGGGCGAGATCCAGCTGGCCGGGGAGGTCATCTCCCGCGCCGGTTTCACCCTCGCCCCGGAGAAACGGCGGATCGGCATGGTGTTCCAGGACTACGCCCTGTTCCCACACCTGACCGTGGCCGAGAACGTCGCCTTCGGCATCCGCAAGCACCCACAGCGCGAGCAGGTCACCCATGAGCTGCTGGAACTGGTCAACCTCGCCCAGCTCGGCAAGCGCTACCCGCACGAGCTGTCCGGCGGCCAGCAGCAGCGCGTCTCGCTGGCCCGCGCCCTGGCGCCGGAGCCGCAGCTGCTGCTGCTCGACGAGCCCTTCTCCAACCTCGATGGGGAACTGCGCCGGCGCCTCAGCCACGAGGTGCGCGACATCCTCAAGGCGCGCGGCACCAGCGCTATCCTGGTCACCCACGACCAGGAAGAAGCCTTCGCCGTCAGCGATCAGGTCGGCGTATTCAAGGATGGCCGGCTGGAGCAGTGGGACACGCCCTACAACCTCTACCACGAGCCCGCCACGCCCTTCGTCGCCAGCTTCGTCGGCCAGGGTTACTTCATCCGCGGTCAGTTGCTGACCCCGGACACGGTGCAGACCGAGCTCGGCGTGATCCGCGGCAACCGTGCCTACACCTGGCCGGAAGGCAGTGCGGTGGACGTGCTGCTGCGCCCCGACGACATCGTCTACGCCCCGGACAGCCCGCTGCAGGCGCAGATCGTCGGCAAGACCTTCCTCGGCGCCGCCACCCTGTACCGCCTGCAACTGCCGACCGGCACCCAGCTCGAGGCAATCTTCCCCAGCCACGCCGACCACGCGCCCGGTCAGCACGTTGGCATTCGCGTCGCCGCCGACCACCTGGTGGTGTTCGCCGCCCAGGGCAGCGTCGCTGCGCAGGTCAGCCTCAAGGAATCCGGCGTCCGCCGCTACAGCGGCAGCTGAGACAGGGCGGCGTTGGCCGCCCATTTTCTTTCAGATGAACAGCGTTCCGCTGCTGACCAGCACGGCATGGCCGGCGATCTTCACCCGCTCGCCCGCCAGCCGGCAATGCAGCTCGCCGCCGCGTGCCGAGCACTGGTAGGCGAGCAGCTCGCTCTTGCCCAGGCGCGCCGCCCAGTAGGGAATCAGCGCGCAATGGGTCGAACCGGTCACCGGGTCTTCGTTGATGCCGATACCCGGGGCGAAGTAGCGCGACACGAAATCGTGCGCCTCGCCCGGCGCAGTGACGATCACCCCCAGCCCCGGCAACTGCGCCAGCGCCACCAGATCCGGCAAGCAGGCACGCACCGCCTGCTCCGATTCGAGCACCGCCATCAGCTCGGCGCCCTGCTGCACTGCCACCACGCGCTGCCCGAGAATCCGCTCCAGTTCGGCGGTGACCGGCGCATCCGTCAACCTGGCCGTGGGGAAATCCAGCACCAGACGGCCTTGCTCGCGAGTGACGCTGAGCGCGCCGGACTGGCAGATGAAGTCCAGGCGCTCGCCCGGCTCGCGGTAGATCTCGAACAGTGCATGGGCGCTGGCCAGGGTGGCATGGCCACAGAGCGGCACCTCGGCGGCCGGGGTGAACCAGCGAATGTGCCAGCGTGCACCGTCGCGCACGACGAAGGCGGTTTCCGCCTGGTTGTGTTCGGCAGCGATCTGCTGCATCAGGCTGTCGGCCAGCCAGGTGTCGAGGCGGTAGACCACCGCGGGATTACCGCTGAAAGCACGCTGGGTGAAGGCATCGATCTGGTGGAATTCGAGGGGCATGGACGAGGCATTCCTGTTGCAGATGAAGACCGTCAGCATGCCAGCTTGGCGACCCGCCCCGCGCCATACAGTCCGCCGCGATTACGCCATAACACTCACTTTTTCACGCCGTACTCGACCAGCAACGCCTGCAGGCGGCCATTGGCGCGATAGCGCTGCAAGCCGCGCTCGAACAGGTCGACATAGCGCTTGCTGTGGACATGGGTCGGCGAGAACGCCAGGTAGATCGGCACGTCCGGCTCGCGGCAACCGGCCTCACGCAGCGGCTCGTGCCCGGCACTGGCCAGGGTCGATTGCATCACCCAGCTGTTTTCCAACACCACGTCGAGCCGCCCGCGCTGCAACTTGCCGAGGTTCAGCTCCAGGGCGTTGTCGCCGGCCACGGCCTGCACCTGATCGGTCTTGCCGTGCTTCTTCACGTAGGCGTTCAACTGCTCGCCGTAGCTGTAGTCGTTGATCACGCCCAGGCGCTGGCCGGGCAACGACGTCACGCCACGGTAATCCCAGGTCGAGTCCGTGCGCGTGTAGAAGCAGTAGCGCGACTGCGCCACGGGCGTGGGCGTGAAGAGAAAGTCGGGGGCGTCCTCGACACCGGCGCCGATCGCCGCATTCAGTTCACCGGCGCGCACCTCGCGCAGGGTGCGGGCCCAGTTGAGGGTTTGGTACTGCACCTGAATACCGGCCTCGGCGAAGATCTCCTGCGCCAGCTCGACGAAGATGCCGGGCTGCGCCGAGCCCGGCACGCAGTTCACCGGGCACCAGATGTCCCCGGCGATGACCAGGGTTTCCGCCTGCGCGGCGCCGAGCAGGCCGGTACTCAGCAGCATTCCCTGCAGGCTGTTACGCAGGCGTCTCGAAGCACTTCGATTGGGCATGCGTGCGTCCTCCGTTCCGTGAAGCCGACGATCTCTACCGTTGTACAGCCATCACGCCTCGCTGCGCACCCTCTTTACCGCATCCAGCCAACCCTCATAGAGGCGAATGCGATGAGCGGCGTCAATCCGCGGGGTGAAGCGGTGCTGACGGTGCCAGTGACTGGCGATCTCTTCCAGGTCGCGGTACAGCCCGGCCTGCAGCCCGGCCAGGTAGGCCACGCCCAGTGCCGTGGTCTCGGTGACCTGCGGGCGCTCCACCGGCACGCCGAGAATGTCGGCGAGAAACTGCATGACCCAGTTGTTGACCACCATGCCGCCGTCCACGCGCAGCGCACTGGGCTCGGCGGCGCCGTCCTGGCGCATGGCTTCGAGCAGGTCGCGGGTCTGATAGCAGACCGACTGCAGGCCGGCGGTGACGATTTCCTTGATCCCGGTATCGCGGGTCAGGCCGAAGATCGCGCCGCGCGCCTTGGGGTCCCAGTACGGCGCGCCGAGACCGGTGAACGCCGGCACCAGGTATACGCCGCAGGAGTCGCCGGTCTGCTCGGCCAATGGCTCGGTGTCGCGCGCATCGCTGATCAGCTTGATGCCGTCGCGCAGCCACTGCACCGCGGCGCCGGCGACGAAGATGCTGCCCTCCACGGCGTAGGTGACTTCGCCCTTGAGGCGATAGCCGACGGTGGTCAGCAGGCGGTTCTTCGACACCACCGGCGTGCTGCCGGTGTTCTGGATCATGAAGCAGCCGGTGCCGTAGGTGCTCTTGACCATGCCGCGGCTGAAGCAGGCCTGGCCGATCAGCGCAGCCTGCTGGTCGCCGGCCATGCCCAGCACCGGAATTGCCGCGCCGAGCAGCTCCGCGTCGGTCACGCCGAACTCGGCGGCGCAGTCGAGCACCTCGGGCAGCAGGCTGCGCGGGATGTCGAACAGCGCCAGCAGGTCGTCGTCCCATTGCTGGCTGTGGATGTTGAACAGCAGCGTGCGCGAGGCGTTGCTGGCGTCGGTGCGGTGCACCTTGCCGCCGGTCAGGCGCCACAGCAGGAAGCTGTCGACGGTGCCGAAGCGCAGTTCGCCGCGCTCGGCCCGCTCGCGGGCGCCGGGCACGTTTTCCAGGGTCCAGCGCAACTTGGTCGCGGAGAAGTACGGGTCGATCAGCAGGCCGGTGCGCTCGCTGACCAGGTCTTCATGGCCGGCATCCTTGAGCGAGGCGCAGTAGTCGGCGGTGCGCCGGTCCTGCCAGACGATGGCCGGGTGGATCGCCTCGCCGGTCTTGGCATCCCACACCAGCGTGGTCTCGCGCTGATTGGTGATGCCGATGGCGCGGATGTCCGTGGCCTTGACGCCCTGCTGGGCCAGCGCCTGGCGGCAGACCTTGAGCGTGCTCAGCCAGATCTCCTCGGCGTCGTGCTCGACCCAGCCGTCCTTGGGGAAGTACTGCTTGAACTCCTGCTGCGCGCGCGCCAGGGGCAGGCCCTGGGCACTGAAGACGATGGCACGGGAACTGGTGGTGCCCTGGTCGATGGCAAGCAGGTAGTGGGTCATGCAGGTTTCCTTGTTGTTATGGGGTGGCATTCAAACCGTGCGGGCCTCGCGAGCGGCCCGGCAGTCGATCATGTGCAAGCGCAGCCGGCGTCTACACCGTCAGCCGCGGCCGATATCGGCGAAATGGCCCTGGGTGTGCTGCGCCAGCACCTCGGCGGCCAGTTCCACCTCCAGGCCGCGCCGGCCGGCGCTGACATGGATGGTCGGGTACTGCTGCGCCGAGGCGTCGATGAAGGTACGCAGGCGCTTCTTCTGCCCCAGCGGGCTGATGCCACCGACCAGGTAGCCGGTGGCCCGCTGCGCGGCCTGCGGGTCGGCCATGTCGGCCTTCTTGATTCCCGCCGCCTGGGCCAGGGCCTTGAGGTCGAGGGTGCCGGCCACCGGCACCACGGCGACCAGCAGCTCACCCTTTTCGCTGGCGGCGAGCAGGGTCTTGAACACCCGCTGCGGCTCGATACCGAGCTTTTCCGCCGCTTCCAAACCGTAGGACGGCGCCTTGGGATCGTGCGCATAACTGTGCACGCTGTGTACGGCCTTGGCCTTCTTCAACAGATCGATGGCTGGAGTCATGTTCGAATGTGAAAATTGTTCGATGAATTGCGCTACCTTAGCGGAAAAAACTGCCAGGAGCAGTTTTTAACGTCGTACCGCGACGGCCATAGCGTAACGCCTAACGGCCGGTCACAAGAATCGTCAGCCGACCACACCTCGCTATAATGCCGCGCGACAGACCAAGGACCGCCCATGAGCCTCCCGCCCCGCCAGCACAGCATCCTCGAACGCACCCGCGAACGCGGCTACGTCAGCATCGACGAACTGGCCGCGGCCTTCGCCGTCACCCCGCAGACCATTCGCCGCGACATCAACCAGATGGCCGAACTGGGCCTGCTGCGGCGTACCCACGGTGGTGCCGCCAGCGATGGCTCGAGCACGCAGAACACCGCCTACGCCATGCGCGCCGGGCTGATGCGCGACGACAAGCAGCGCATCGCCGAAGCTATCGCCGCGCAGATCCCCGATCACGCCTCGCTGTTCATCAACATCGGCACCACCACCGAATCCATCGCCCGCGCCCTGCTCAACCACAAGGGCCTGAAGGTGATCACCAACAACCTGCACGTAGCCGCGCAACTCAGCACCAAGCCGGATTTCGAAGTGCTGGTGGCCGGCGGCACGGTGCGCAGCGACGGCGGCGTAGTCGGCCAGGCGGCGGTCGATTTCATCAACCAGTTCAAGGTCGACTTCGCCCTGGTCGGCATCAGCGGCATCGACGAAGACGGCAGCCTGCTCGACTTCGATTACCAGGAAGTGCGTGTCTCCCAGGCGATCATCGACAACGCACGACAGGTCTACCTGGCCGCCGACTCCAGCAAGTTCGGCCGCAACGCCGTGGTTCGCCTCGGCCCGATCAGCCTGGTCGACCGCGTCTACACCGACGCCCCACCCTCGCCCGCCCTGGCGCGCCTGCTCACCGAGCGGAAGATCCAGCTCAACGTCGTCTGACGGCGCGTTCACGGCGCCCGAATCCCTGGGACGATCTGACGTGCGGCCCGCTTTCGGGGTGGCGCGAGCAGCTGGCTTCGACTAGCATATTTTCGGAAACGAACATTAATGTTCATTTTAAAACTCTCCGGTGCTTGCCATGCCCCTCAGCCAAACGCCTCCCATCGCTGAAATCTATGACCTCGCCGTAGTCGGTGGCGGCATCAACGGTGCCGGCATCGCCGCCGATGCTGCCGGGCGCGGCCTCTCGGTGTTCCTTTGCGAACGCGACGACCTGGCCAGCCACACCTCGTCGGCCAGCAGCAAGCTGATCCACGGCGGCCTGCGCTACCTTGAGCACTACGAATTCCGCCTGGTGCGCGAGGCGCTGGCCGAGCGCGAGGTGCTGCTGGCCAAAGCGCCGCACATCGTCAAACCCATGCGTTTCATCCTGCCCCACCGCCCGCACCTGCGCCCGGCGTGGATGATTCGCGCCGGCCTGTTCCTCTACGACCACCTCGGCAAGCGCGAGAAACTGCCCGGCTCCAACGGCGTGCGCTTCGGCGCCGGCAGCCCGCTCAAGGCGGAGATCGGCCGCGGCTTCGAATACTCTGACTGCTGGGTCGACGACGCACGCCTGGTGGTGCTCAACGCCATGGCTGCGCGCGAACGCAACGCGCACATCCACACCCGCACCCGCTGCGTCAGCGCGCGGCGCAGCAAGGGCCTGTGGCACCTGCATCTGGAACGCAGCGACGGCAGCCTGTTCTCGATTCGCAGCCGCGCCCTGGTCAACGCCGCCGGCCCTTGGGTGGCGCGCTTTATCCAGGACGACCTCAAGCAGAAGGCGCCCTACGGTATCCGCCTGATCCAGGGCAGCCATATCGTGGTGCCGCGCCTGCACGATCAGGAGCAGGCCTACATCCTGCAGAACGAGGACCAGCGCATCGTCTTCGTCATTCCTTGGCTGGAGCGTTTCAGCCTGATCGGCACCACCGACCGCGAATACCAGGGCGACCCGGCCAAGGTGGCGATCAGCGAGGAAGAGACCGATTACCTGCTCAAGGTGGTCAATGCCCACTTCAAGCGCCAGCTCGTCCGCGATGACATCGTGCACACCTATGCCGGCGTACGCCCGCTGTGCGACGACGAATCGGACGACCCCGCCGCCGTGACTCGCGACTACACCCTGGCGCTCAGTACCCAGGCCGGCGAAGCGCCGCTGCTATCGGTGTTCGGCGGCAAGCTGACTACCTACCGCAAGCTGGCCGAGTCGGCGCTGACGGAACTGGCACCGTACTTTCCACACCTGTGCCCGCCCTGGACCGCCGAGGCGCCATTGCCCGGCGGCGAACAGATGAGCAGCCGCGAGGTGCTGGTCGAGCAGCTGTGTTCCCGGCATGGCTGGCTGCCGCGCGAACTGGCCCAGCGCTGGGCCGGCACCTATGGCAGCCGCGCCTGGCGCATCGTCGAAGGCGCGCGACAGATCGGCGACCTCGGTGAAAACCTCGGCGCCGGCCTGTATGCCCGCGAGGTCGATTACCTGCGCGAGCAGGAGTGGGCAGTCGAGGCGGCGGACATTCTCTGGCGGCGGACCAAGCTCGGCCTGTTCATGACACCCGGCCAGCAGACCCGTCTGCGCGACTACCTGAGCAATTCACGCCAGGTGCTCCCGGCTAGCGCCTGATCGCGCAATCGCCGCAGGGTGCGCCGTGCGCACCACAAACACATCGTGGCGTCCTAGTGCGCGTGGGGCGCGCCTACAACGGCTGCGGCCCGGCATCCCCCATCTGCGCCAGCTGCTGCTCGCCATCCAGGCGATGGGCGCGCAGGTGCGGCAGCACTGCGGCCAGCAGCGGCGCCTTGAACGCCGGCTGGAAGCGATGGGCCAGGCCCGGGATCAGTTTCAGCACACTGCCCTTTATATGCGCCGCCACGTGCACGCCATGCATCACCGGCAGCAACGGGTCGGCCGTGCCGTGCACCACCAGGGTCGGCACGCGCAGGCGATTGAGCAGGTCGACCCGGCTCGGCTCGGCGAGGATCGCCATGATCTGCCGCTGCACGCCCTGCGGGTTGAACGCGCGGTCATAGGACAGCGCTGCTTCGTGCAGCAAACCGTTACGGTCGCTGGCGATGCTCGGGCTGCCGAGCGCGGCCAGCAGGTCGGCCTGCTGGGCGATGGCGGCGTCGCGGCTCGGCGCCTCGCGGCGAGCCAGCAGCTCCAGCAGCGCGGCGTGCGGTGCGGGCAAACCAGGCGCGCCGGAGCTGGTCATCAGCAGGGTCAGGCTTTCCACCCGCTGCGGGGCGATATCGGCGACGTGCTGGGCGATCATCCCGCCCATGCTCGCGCCCAGCAGATGAAAGCGCTGCACGCCGAGGGCATCCATCAGGCCCAGGGTATCGCCGGCCATGTCGCGCAGGCTGTAAGGCGCGCTGACGCTCAGCCCCAGGCGGTAGCGCACTGCCTCGTAGGCCAGGCTCGGCACCGGCGGCGAGGCAACCCAGCTGGACAGGCCGACGTCGCGGTTGTCGAAGCGCACCACGCGAAAGCCCTGCTCGCACAGGCTGCTCACCACCTCGTCGGGCCAGTGAATCAGCTGCCCACCGAGGCCCATCACCAGCAGCAGCACCGGGTCGCTGTCGCGGCCGACACTCTGGTAGGCCAGGCGCACGTCGCCCACCGGCGCGGTCGCCACCGGCACGTTCACATCACAACGGGAGGCCGCAAAGGACGGCAAGCCGCACAACAACGCAGCCAACAGAAAAAACGCACGCATCACAAAATACCCGGAACGCAGAACCCCAATGGAGCAGGAGTCTGCCGTCATCCGTAGACGCGCGCTGCCACACAACCGTGACAGTTTGATGAAGCCTGCCGAACGGTCGAGCTGGAGCCTTCGCTGGGCAAAAAGTGAAGGGGCGGGCTGGAAGCTGGTCATAGGAGCGCGCCCCTCACCCTAACCCTCTCCCGGAGGAGAGGGGATAAAAGCGGAAGCGCGAAGCCCTCTAGAACGACGTTCCCTCGGGCTGCGTGCGTGGCCAGACCAGGCTGAACTGCGCGCCGGCGAGAGCGGTGCTGCGGCCGATGTGTGCACGACCGGCGTGCCAGTAGATGATCCGCCGCACGATGGACAGGCCCAGGCCGTGGCCACCAGAGGCCCGCGTACGGCTGTCATCCAGGCGCAGGAATGGCGCGAAGATGTGTTCCCAGTGGCTTTCCGGCACGCCGGGGCCGTCATCCTCGACATCGATACGGCAACGCTTGCGGCCGATGCGGTAGGACAGCCGTACGCGCGAGTCGGCATGGCGCAGGGCGTTGCTCACCAGGTTCTGCAGCGCGCGGTGCAGATAGCGCGGCTCGGCCTCGACCAGCGTGCTGCCGTCGGGCGCACTCTGCGAGGCGGCGAACTCGACGCGCACATCCGCGCGCAACGGCGCCAGTTCGGCGATCACCTGCTCGAGCAGCGCGCGCAGGTCGACCATCTGGTAGCTCAGCGCCGGCGAGCCCTGCTCCAGGCGGGCATAGACCAGCATCTCGTCGACCAGCTTGTCCAGCTCCTGAATGTCGCTGTCCATGCCGGTCATGTACTTCTGCCGGGCCTGGTCGGTCTCGGCGTCACCGATCATCTCCAGGCCGAAGCGCAGGCGTGCCACCGGCGTGCGCAGCTCGTGAGAGACGGCGCGAACCATCTCGCGCTGCATGCTCAGCAGGCGCTGCAGCTGCTCGGCCATGGCGTTGAAGGTCGAAGCCAGGCGGCCTACCGAGTCGGCGCCGAGGGTCGGCACGCGGGTTTCCAGGTGGCCACCGGCAATCAGCGCGGCGGCCTGCTCCAGGCCCTGCAGGCGGCGCTCCAGGCGGCGCACCAGGAGATAGAGGATCAGCCCGGTGAGGCTCAGGCCGAGCACGCCGATCAGCACCAGCAGTTCGGTCGGGTACGGGTTCATCTGGAACAGCGGGCCGACTTCCAGCACCCAGGGCGTGCCGACCATGCCGGCGATGACGCGGATCGAGTCGCCGCCCTTGCCCAGCGCCAGCACGGTATCGCCCTCGTCCACGCGGCGGCGCTGATCGTCGTCGAGGTCGACCTTTTCCAGGGTGACCAGGCGCAGATCGAAACCGAACTGCTTGGCCTCCTTCAACTCGGCCAGGCGTCGCGGCTGCTCGACAATCGGGTAGCGCACCAGTTCGTCCATCAACAGGTACACCGTGGCGCGCGCCAGCTGTTCGCTGATCTGCTCGACCTCGGCGGTGAGCACCAGTTGCTGGTCGCTGCTGACCAGGCTGTAGACCCTGGCCGCGTGCGGCCCGGTCTGTTCCACCAGCACCTGGCCGCGCAACAGCTGGCCGCGGGCGCGGCCATCCAGCGGCTCGCTGTACAGCGGCTCCAGTGCCAGCGGCACGCCGAGCAGGCGGCTCCAGGTGACCAGCGCGCGGCGGCGGTCGACCTCCTCCATGCGCTCGAGGTTATCGGCCATCAGGCGGAAGGTGCCGCGCGCCAGCAGCTCGCGGTACTGGTCGCTGCGCAGCTCGTTGGTCAGCTGCAGGGCGCCGACGCCGAGCAGCGCCACCAGCACCAGCGCGGCGATGATGCCGCCGTAGATGCGCAGGAAAATCGTGTTCATGGATGCCAGTCCGGGCGCAGCAGGCCGTAGTTGTCCAGATCGTTGAAGCGCCCGTGCTTGAGTTCGCACTCGCGGCGCGTGCCTTCGTGGACGAAGCCCAGGTGCTCCAGCAGACGGCAGCTGCCTATGTTCTGCGGCACCACCACCGCCTCGACGCGGTGCACGTTCATCACCGTGAACGCGTGTTCGATCACCGGCGCCAGGCATTCGCGCATGACGCCATCGCCCCAGAACTCCGGCAGCAGCCAGTAGCCCAGCTCGATACGCCGGTGCGCGCGCTCCCAGTCATTGACCCCACAGGCACCGATCAGCGTCTGTGGCGCGTCCGGGCGGCAGATGCCCCACCACAGGCCTTCCTGTTCTTCCTGCAACTGGCGGTACCAGTCCATCTGCGTCTGGGTGGCCAGCAGCGAGTCGTAGGACACACCGTAATGCTCGACCACGCGCGGGTCCGACAGCCCTTTATAGATGGCATCGATATCCGCCTGAAGGATTTCACGCAGGACGAAGCGCGCCGTGGTAAAGGTCGGGAACATGGCTCAGGCCAGCTCTTCGGCGGCTTCGGCGACGAACAGGTAGCCCTTGCTGCGCACGGTCTTGATCAACCGCGGGTGCATCGGGTCGTCACCGATCTTCGGGCGGATGCGCGAGATGCGTACGTCGATGGAGCGGTCCTGGCCGTCATATTCGATGCCGCGCAACGCGGTGAAGATCTCCTCGCGCGAGAGGATGCGCCCGGCGTTGGCCACCAGCAGCCAGAGCAGGTCGAACTCGGCGCTGGTCAGCTCGATGCTCTGCTCGCGCAGCCAGGCTTCGCGCAGGGCGCTGTCGATCACCAGTTGGCCGAACTGCAGGCGCCGCTGGGTTTCGCTCGGCGCCTCGCTGCTCTCGCTGCGCCGCAACAGGGCGCGGATGCGCGCCAACAGCACGCGCGGGCGCACCGGCTTGCACACGTAGTCGTCGGCGCCCATCTCCAGGCCAAGCACTTCATCCATGTCGTCGGTGCGCGCGGTGAGCATCAGGATCGGGCCGTCGTACTGGCCGCGCACCTTGCGGCAGATGGACAGGCCATCCTCGCCGGGCAGCATCAGGTCGAGCACCACCAGGTCGGGCTGCTCGCGCAGGATGCGCGCCGCCGCCTTGCCGCCATCGGACTCGATCGCCACCTTCAGGCCGTTGCTCTCCAGGTACTCCTGGGTCAGCTCGGCCAGCCGCTGGTCATCCTCGACAATCAGGATCTGCCAGGCTTCCTGTTCCACACGCCCTCCTACCTATCTATATGCCGCTCGAAGCAGGCGGCGATTGTAGCAATACGCACTCCTGCACGGCGCGCTTGCACGGCCCTGCACCAACTCTGGCCAGGGCGCCGGCAGGCTACTCCAGACGGCAGATTCAGGCATGCACAAAGACCCTACATATTGTGTCTGTTGCGATGAGACAAAAGAGCTTCGCGCGTGCTGAAAAAAACCGTCAGGCACCTCGACGAACGGCTTACCCGGGCTCATCCCAGTAATCGCGGGGGCTTGGCAAAGTTACCCCAAAGTAACCCACAGATTTATCCACAGGCATTGGTGTTTTGTCAGCTTGCCTTCGCCAGCACACCGCACTATCTTGTATCCCCATCGCAGCAAACACCTACATGTTGGGTTTTGCACGGAAAACCCCACAAGCACATTTGCACGCTTTCGGTCCACACCCCGAACCAAAAAAGTGCAGATGAACGCCAGCAAAGACGATCCAGCTTCACCGATTTCGAGCAAGCACCCCAGCAACGCCAGCAGAGCGATGGGGACTTGATCACGCTCCGGCCCTTCGGGGATGGAGCCACAACATCTAGTGGTGCTAGCGTAACTGCCAGCACAAGACTTCAAGAGCCAGGAAGGCGCTTTAGTCGTACCTTCCCTGCCCTGATTGCAAGTCCCCATGCGTACAGCCACGTGCTGTCCGTCTGGCGTTGTCGATACGGAATGAACGGTGGTACGGCGCGGCACTCAACTGCCTTAGCGTCCAACTAAATAAAGAAAAACACGGAGACCCGATCCCCATGCATACCGACACAACTCGCGAGAACCCGCAGGCCGTGGCGCCGCAGGCTGCCGAATCCAACCAGGATCTGGCTGCCACTGCCCCCGGTCAGCTGCGCGTGATCAAGCGGAACGGCACCGTCGTGCCGTACACCGATGACAAGATCACCGTTGCCATCACCAAGGCGTTCCTTGCAGTTGAAGGTGGCACCGCTGCCGCCTCGTCGCGTATCCATGAAACCGTCGCGCGCCTGACCGAGCAGGTCACTGCCACGTTCAAGCGTCGCATGCCGTCGGGCGGCACCATCCACATCGAAGAAATCCAGGACCAGGTCGAACTGGCCCTGATGCGCGCCGGCGAGCAGAAAGTCGCCCGTGACTACGTGATCTACCGCGACGCCCGTTCCAAGGAACGCGCCACCCGCAGCGGCAGCGACGTTGCCCAGCCGCACCCGAGCATCCGCGTGACCCACGCCGACGGCAGCGTAGCGCCGCTGGACATGGGCCGCCTGAACACCATCGTCACCGAAGCCTGCGAAGGCCTGGCCGAAGTCGACGGCGACCTGATTCAGCGCGAAACCCTGAAGAACCTGTACGACGGCGTGGCCCAGAGCGACGTCAACACCGCCCTGGTGATGACCGCCCGTACCCTGGTCGAGCGTGAGCCGAACTACTCCTACGTCACCGCGCGCCTGCTGATGGACAACATCCGCGCCGAAGGCCTGGGCTTCCTCGGTGTCGCCACCAGCGCCACCCACCACGAGATGGTCGACCTGTACGCCAAGGCGCTGCCGGCCTACATCGCCAAGGGCATCGAGTTCGAACTGCTCGACCCGAAACTGCAATCCTTCGACCTGGAAAAACTGGGCAAGGCGATCGATCACGAGCGCGATCAGCAGTTCACCTACCTGGGCCTGCAAACCCTGTACGACCGCTACTTCATCCACAAGGACGGCACCCGCTTTGAACTGCCGCAGGTGTTCTTCATGCGCGTGGCCATGGGCCTGGCCATCGAAGAGAAGCAGAAAGAAGACCGCGCCATCGAGTTCTACAACCTGCTCTCCTCGTTCGACTACATGTCGTCGACGCCGACCCTGTTCAACGCCGGCACCCTGCGCCCGCAGCTGTCCAGCTGCTACCTGACCACCGTGCCGGACGACCTGTCGGGCATCTACAGCGCCATCCACGACAACGCCATGCTGTCGAAATTCGCCGGCGGCCTGGGCAACGACTGGACCCCGGTGCGCGCGCTGGGCTCCTACATCAAGGGCACCAACGGCAAGTCCCAGGGCGTCGTGCCGTTCCTCAAAGTGGTCAACGACACCGCCGTGGCGGTCAACCAGGGCGGCAAGCGCAAGGGCGCTGTCTGTGCCTACCTGGAAACCTGGCACATGGACATCGAAGAGTTCATCGAGCTGCGCAAGAACACCGGCGATGACCGTCGCCGCACCCACGACATGAACACCGCCAACTGGATTCCGGATCTGTTCATGAAGCGCGTGTTCGACGACGGCCAGTGGACCCTGTTCAGCCCGAGCGAAGTGCCGGACCTGCACGACCTGACCGGCAAGGCCTTCGAAGAGCGCTACGAGTACTACGAAGCCCTGACCCAGTACGGCAAGATCAAGCTGTTCAAGACCATCCAGGCCAAAGACCTGTGGCGCAAGATGCTCTCCATGCTGTTCGAGACCGGCCACCCGTGGCTGACCTTCAAGGATCCGTGCAACCTGCGCAGCCCGCAGCAGCATGTGGGCGTGGTCCACAGCTCGAACCTGTGCACCGAGATCACCCTGAACACCAACAAGGACGAAATCGCCGTCTGCAACCTGGGCTCGGTCAACCTGCCGAACCACATCGTCGACGGCAAGCTCGACCTGGCCAAGCTGGAAAAAACCGTCAAGACTGCTGTGCGCATGCTCGATAACGTCATCGACATCAACTACTACAGCGTGCCGCAGGCGAAGAACTCCAACTTCAAGCACCGCCCGGTCGGCCTCGGCATCATGGGCTTCCAGGACGCCCTGTACCTGCAGCACATCCCGTACGGTTCCGACGCCGCCGTGCAGTTCGCCGACAGCTCCATGGAAGCGGTCAGCTACTACGCCATCCAGGCCTCCTGTGACCTGGCCGACGAGCGAGGCAGTTACGAAACCTTCCAGGGTTCGCTGTGGAGCAAGGGCGTTCTGCCGCTCGACTCGCAGCAGATCCTCATCGAAGCGCGTGGCCAGAAGTACATCGACGTCGACCTGACCGAGTCCCTGGACTGGGCCCCGGTGCGTGCTCGCGTACAGAAAGGCATCCGCAACTCGAACATCATGGCCATCGCACCGACCGCCACCATCGCCAACATCACCGGCGTGTCGCAGTCGATCGAACCGACCTACCAGAACCTGTACGTGAAATCGAACCTCTCCGGCGAATTCACCGTGATCAACCCCTACCTGGTTCGCGACCTCAAGGCCCGCGGCCTGTGGGACCCGGTCATGGTCAACGACCTGAAGTACTACGATGGTTCGGTACAGCAGATCGAGCGCATCCCGCAGGACCTGAAAGACCTGTACGCCACCGCGTTCGAAGTCGACACCAAGTGGATCGTCGATGCCGCCAGCCGTCGCCAGAAGTGGATCGACCAGGCGCAATCGTTGAACCTGTACATCGCCGGCGCCTCGGGCAAAAAGCTCGACGTGACCTACCGCATGGCCTGGTACCGTGGTCTGAAAACCACCTACTACCTCCGTGCCCTGGCCGCGACCAGCACCGAGAAGTCGACCATCAACACCGGCAAGCTCAACGCCGTTTCCAGCGGTGGCAACACCGAAGGCCTGCAGGCCGCTCCGGCGGAATCGGCAAGCCTGCAGGCAGCCGGTCCGGCGCCCGTACCGAAGGCCTGTGCCATCGACGAGCCAGACTGCGAAGCCTGCCAGTAAGCGTGAACGCGCGTAGCTAAACGGCGCGCGCGTTGTTGCCCGGCAAGTCGGCCCCCATCACGTACAGGCGTACGCTCAGGGGCTCCGACTCACCGGGCGCCTAGCGCTCACTCGCTCAGCTCCACGCGAGAAAGCGCCCAGGATTTGCACAAGCGCAGCGAATGCTGCGCTTGGGATGGGCAAGACAGCGCCCTCCCCTACAGATTTTCGTTTTTGCGTGCACACCCAACGCAACCCATATTCATGACCGGCCCGAGCCGGCACCCGATCAGGAGGAAACCACCATGCTGAGCTGGGACGAATTCGACAAACCCGAAGAGAACGCTGCCCCATCCAAGCCGGGCAACGCCGCTGCACAACAGGCCAACGTGGAAGCCGGCCTGGACAAGCTCGACAGCGAAGCTGCCGGCTCCGTCGAAGAAGCACGTGCCGTCGACGCCAACGACTCCGCCGCCGTCGCCCGCGCCAAGCAGGCCCTGAACGACCTCGACATCCAGGAAGGCCTGGATGACCTGGAAGGTTCGGCAGCACGCGTGCAGGTCGGCGACAAGCAGATGATCAACGCCCGCGCCGACCTCAACCAGCTCGTCCCCTTCAAGTACGACTGGGCCTGGCAGAAGTATCTGGATGGTTGCGCCAACCACTGGATGCCGCAGGAAGTGAACATGAACGCCGACATCGCTCTGTGGAAGAGCAAAGACGGCCTCAGCGACGACGAACGCCGCATCGTCATGCGCAACCTCGGCTTCTTCTCCACCGCCGACAGCCTGGTTGCCAACAACTTGGTGCTGGCCGTATACCGCCTGATCACCAACCCCGAGTGCCGCCAGTACATCCTGCGCCAGGCCTTCGAGGAAGCGATCCACACCCACGCCTACCAGTACTGCATCGAATCGCTGGGCATGGACGAAGGCGAGATCTTCAACATGTACCACGAGATCCCGAGCGTGGCGAAGAAGGCCTCCTGGGGCCTGAAATACACCCGCTCGATCTCCGATCCGAAGTTCGAAACCGGCACCCCGGACACCGACCGCCAGTTCCTGCGCAACCTGATCGCCTACTACTGCGTACTGGAAGGCATCTTCTTCTACTGCGGCTTCACCCAGATCCTCTCCATGGGCCGCCGCAACAAGATGACCGGCACCGCCGAGCAGTTCCAGTACATCCTGCGCGACGAGTCCATGCACCTGAACTTCGGCATCGACGTGATCAACCAGATCAAGATCGAGAACCCGCACCTGTGGGATGCCTCGATGAAAGACGAAGCCACCCAGATGATCCTTCAGGGCACCCAACTGGAAATCGAATACGCGCGTGACACCATGCCGCGCGGCGTACTGGGCATGAACGCAGCGATGATGGAGGACTACCTCAAGTTCATCGCCAACCGCCGCCTGACCCAGATCGGCCTGAAGGAAGAGTACCCGGGTACTTCCAACCCGTTCCCGTGGATGAGCGAGATCATGGACCTGAAGAAGGAGAAGAACTTCTTCGAGACGCGGGTTATTGAATATCAGACTGGTGGGGCGTTGAGCTGGGATTGATGGCCAGCTGACATCAGCGTAGATTGACCCTACACCTGCCATGGATGTTGGGGAATAAAAAAAGCCCCGCCTTGTGCGGGGCTTTTTGCTACATAAAGTGTCTCAAAAGGAACTGCTATGACTACTGATGTTGAAAGCCACAAACTGAATCTCCAATAGCTCTTCCCAAAACTACAAAAGCAAAACAACCTTCGACGAAAACGAATAAGACGAAGCCGCTACCTAAAGCCAGCACCGCGAAAAAAACGCCTCCTGCGCGTAAAAAATCTGCTGCGGCAAAGTCCGGAAAGGCGGCGAAATTCCCGCGTCAGGCATTGAGCAAAGTTCTACGTATTCCAAAAGCAATACTTGATCAGAATGCTGGTCAATCCTGTTCCGAAAGGGAGGCCGCCAAATTTGTTGGTGTCGGATTCGGGGGGCCTTTTCAAGTTGAAGTCAGCTCAGCATTAAAATATGGAATTTTGAAAAGACTTGCTCCCGGACAAGTAGCCGTTACAGACCTAGCCAGAAAAATAATCAGACCACAGCAGACAGAAGATGAAATTATCGGCCTAAGGGAAGCAGTTCTGCAGGCACCAGATTTTGGAGATGTTTATCAACACTACCGCGGAGAAAATTTGCCTGACCCTCAATTTTTCAGAAACGCGCTGGTAGACAAATTTAAAATTCCAGAAGACAAAGTTTCAGAGTTTGAAACCATCTTTCTTGAGACAATCCGTGATGCAAGCTTATTGGATGAGCATAGCGGAAAAAGAAGAATACTAGATGTAGCTCATGAAGCCTCGACCAACACAAGCGATGATCGAATAAAAAAACTAGGCCGGCAGGTATCTTTTAAGAGCTCAGACACATGCTTTGTAATGATGCCTTTTGCCAACCCAGTAGGCGCATATTACTCCGCCATATACGAACCAGCCATACAAAAAGCAGGTTTAACTCCAATACGAGCCGACGCAGACATATTTGGTACCGGAAAAATAATTGATCAGATATGGCAAGGAATAAACAGCTCAAAAGTGCTTGTCGCAGAGCTTACAAATAGAAATCCGAATGTTTTTTACGAATTAGGTCTAGCACACGCACTGAACAAACCAGTCGTTCTAGTCTGCTCAAACGAGTCAGACGTACCCTTTGACCTCCAACATATTCGTGTTATTTACTACGATGTAACCGACCCATTTTGGGGCAGCAAACTCATTGAAAAAATTGCAGAGAACATATTATCTGCACTACGCAATCCTGAGGAAGCAGTATTCAAAGCAGCTTTGCAAAATTAGTTCGTTAGCAAGCAAATAGCCTGGATGTGCACGGCGGAAAACGCTTCGCAGTTTTCCACCCTACGAACAGGTCGGCTTTTGTAGGGTGGACAACGCGAAGCTTGTCCACCATCGGAGTCACAAAAAACTTCGAGTTCTTATCCCCTCACCCCGGCCAAACCGTCTATTTGATATCGCAACACTTTCTTCGGCTTCCGGCTATAGGTTTCGCCTCGCACGGCGAGTCACTTTCTCTTTGCGCGCGCAAAGAGAAAGTAACCAAAGAGAAAGCGCGCCCGACATCCGGGTTTCGCTACGCGAAACTTCCCTCCCTCCGGTGCCGCTCCGGGGGCCGGCTTACAAGGGCCGTCCCTGGCCCTTTAAGCCTCTCGCCGCATCCATGCGGCTCGTCCCCCTACGCAACACCTACGCTCGGCCTCCTGACGGGGTTTGATCGTTCCCACGCTCTGCGTGGGAATGCAGACCTCGACGCTCCAGCGTTCACCTGCCAGCACTACGCGCCGAAAGCCACGGCGCGACGCAGAGCGTCGCGGGCTTGCTACCACGCTGGAGCGTGGGAGCCATCGGATCGTCAGGCAACTTCAATCGCCCCTTTCAGGAGGCCGAACGGAATCGTTGCGTAAGGGGTTGAGCGACATGGATGTCGCGAGAGCCGCGATGGGCCAGGGATGGCCCTTCGCGGCGGGCCCCTGGAGCAATGATGGAGTGAGGGAACCCCGCCGCAGGCGGGGCCGGATGCAGGGGCGCAGACCTTTTGGTTCCTTTTGGGGCGTTTGCCAAAAGGGACTCGCCGTGCAAGGCGAAATCTGTAGTCCCTGCCGAGGAAAGCGCCGCGTTTGCACTCAAAACCGAGAAGCCGCAACAGGCGGCAAGCAAATTGGATATCCACGGTAGATCGCTCCCACGCTCCGCGTGGGAATGCAGCCTTCGACGCTCCAGCGTCCACCTGCCAGCCACTACGCCCCGAAAGCCACGTTGCGACGCAGAGCATCGCGGGCTTGCTCCCACGCTGGAGCGTGGGAGCTATCGGGGATTGAAGGCCGCGCGCTGCACTGATCGTTTTGATCGTTCCCACGCTCCGCGTAGGAATGCAGCCATCGACGCTCCAGCGCCCACCTGCCAGCAACTGCCCGCCAGAAGCCACAATGCGACGCAGAGCGGGATAGTCGCGAGATCGGCAGGCATCTGCTGCGGTATGTGGCTACCTGTCATATCGGCATTTTTTTAGGTTTCTCCAGTACAGCAATCCCTGCAACTCATCGGTGCACAACCCTGCTTGTCGATGTGCGCCTGAACGGTCCCGAGATCAGGCAGTCAGCTATAACGACTACCTTAATGACGGAGAAACCTATGAGCGCATTATTCGACAAGACCGCCCCGCAGAACGTCCACGGCTTGGAGCGCGCAGCTTCGGTGGCTGGCGGTTTGATATTGCTGAGCAAAGGTGTTCGCCGTGGCGGCCTGGGCGGTCTGGTGCAGATCGCCATGGGCGGGATGGCGCTTGCGCGGGGGATGACAGGTCGCTGTGAAACCAAACGAATCCTGGCGGAAAACAATGAACAACCGTTGCCGCATATCGCGCGCTACAGCCACATGCCGATGGATTCAGAAGTGCATAGCCCCGATTTCGAGGACCCCGAAGTCACGCTGCCCGATACCACACCGATGGGCCATGAAACACACTCGCCGCTCAGTGGAATCAAGAGCTGACCTAGCGGGCTGCGCTTGTTAAGCCAGACACCTGAGATAAAAACAAAGGTGTCGTCATGGTTGATCGGCGACGATCGCTCCCGCGCCACTATGGGAATGCAGCCCTCGACGCTCCAGCGTCCACCTGCTAGCAACTACGTGCCGGAAGACATGTCGCGACGCAGAGCATCGCGGGCTTGCTACCGCGCTGGAGCGTGGGAGCTATCGGGGATTGAAGGCCGCACGCTGCTCTGATCGTTCCCACGGCCTGCGTGGGCATGCAGCCCTCGACGCTCCAGCGTCCACCTGCCAGCAACTACGCGCCGGAAGACACGTCGCGACGCAGGGCATCGCGAGCTTGCTCCCACGCTGAAGCATGGGAGCTATCGGGGATTGAAGGCCGCGCGCTGCTCTGATCGTTCCCACGCTCTGCGTGGGCATGCAGCCCTCGACGCTCCAGCGTCCACCTGCCAGCAACTGCGCGCCGGAAGACACGTGGCGACGCAGAGCGTCGCGGGCTAGGCTGCCACGTGGAGCGTGGGGGCCATCGGGGATAGGAGGCAGCCTCTCTCCAATCCACACCACAACCAGCCGATTCAAGGAAGAATCCAATGGGCCGCAGCCGCTACGTCATCAGCGAACCTGAAAAGCCGCATTTCCTCACCTGCACGGTGCTGGAGTGGCTGCCGTTGTTCCCCCGCCCCGCTCTGGTCAAGATCCTGCTCGACTGCTGGCGCTATCAGCAGGCCAACCAGAACTTGCGCCTCTATGGCTACGTCGTGCTGGAAAACCATCTGTACTTCGTTGCCCAGGCGCCTGACCTGGGCAAATGTGTCAGCAGCTTCAAATCCTTCACGGCGCGCCGCATCATCGATCAGCTGCAAGAGCGAGGGGCGGAACGTTTGCTGCAGCGGTTACGTTTCGCCAAGCGTGCGCACAAGGATGATCGGGTGTACCAGCTCTGGCAGGAGGGTTCGCATGCGGAGCTGGTATACAGCGCCGAGGTGATGCGGGAGAAGCTCGATTACATCCATCACAATCCACTCAAACGAGGGTATGTGGACCGTGCGGAACATTGGCGATATTCCAGTGCCAGGAACTATGCGGGACAGGTGGGATTGATCGAGGTGGACCGGTGGGATTCGTGACGCGGAGCATCACGGGCTGCATGCCCACGCGGAGCGTGGGAACGATCAACGCATAGCGTGGGAACCATCACCAAACGACTTACAGCCGACCACTGTCGCCTGCGCATAAAAAACCCGGCGCTGAAAGCCGGGTTTTGCGTAACGGGATGCTATCAGGCCTTGTCGATGCCTTTCTTGATCGCATCCTTGGCGTCACCCTTGAGTTGCTGGGCTTTGCCCTTCACCTGCTGGGCGTCGCCTTCGCCTTCAAGACGAGGATTGTCGGTCGCTTTACCGACGCCCTCTTTGACTTTACCGATGGCTTCGTTGGCATTGCCTTTGATCTTGTCTGTCGTGCTGCTCATGTGACACCTCATTTTCAGTGGGTTACGGAAAATGGAGCCCAGCCTGGCGCAATCGTTTCGTATTTCTGACGAGTGAATGGCTGGGGAGGCAAAGACACGCTCAGCAAATAGCCAGTGTATTCACGGTGGAAAACGCTTCGCGGCTTTCCACCCTACGGCTCAGGTCAGCACGGCTACGGCTACGGCTACGGCAACGCCATATCCTCGCCCGCTGCCTGCATCTGATCGAACACCTCATCCATCTTCTGCAATAGCAGCGGCGCGTCGTAGCTCTTGCGGGACACGACCAGGCGAATGGGCAGGTTCTCCACGGTGACGTAGGGCAGCGGCGGCTGGCCCGTCCTCTTGAGCACCTGGTCGATGGGCAGCTGGTAATCCAGCAGATAGTCCCCGCGCTGGCGGCGCAGCAGCTCCAGCGCCGATTCGCGATGGTGGGTGCGCAGCTGAACGATTTCCCGCGCCGGGTCCAGTAGCAGGTCGCGGGTATGCGGCCAGTAGCTGTAACCGCTGAGCATGATCATCACCTTGCCGGCCAGGTCATCCGGCACCTTGGGCGCAGGGGTGTCGGGGCGGTAATACAGGTTGAGCCGGACCTCGGCCAGCGGGCGGTCCGACTCCAGCACATGGCCCTGGAGTTCCTGCTTGTGGGGCGCGCCGGCCCAGAGGTCGACGCGCCCTTCGCGCAGCTCGTTGTACAACCGCGCGATCGGCATGGCCCGAAACTCCGGCGTGTAGCCCGCGCGATGCAGCATGCGTGTCAGCAGGTCGAAAAGAGGCCCCTGTGTGCGTCCCTCGGGCGTGGTGTAGATGGACGGCGGGAAATCGTAATAACCCACGGTCACCACGGGCATATCGGCACGGCAAATACCGCTGACCAGAACAGCCAGCAGCAATGAATATCTGAGTATCAACATACGTCCCGCACCTTGGTTCTAGGTCTTATTTTCAGGGGGGTGTCACATCCATCACCGCGTGGACCGGCTGGCAGCCAAGCGCTTCGCCCAACGTGAACAACTGGCGCAGACTCCACAGGCATGGAACATACGCGCACGTTCTGCCCTGCGACAGCCACACGGCATGACCAGCAAGTCATGCGCGTTCGATCCTCCCACAAGTCTGCGGAGGCTGCCACTCGATGGGCTGAAAATGGCCTCGACGACGCAAGCGGGACGGCGCAATTTCGGCCGAACGGAACACAAGCCCACACGAACGTGGAAGTCATTAGATGGGGACGACACCTCGCACGCACTCCCAGCCCACACGCTTGGCTCCGCCATTTTGCGTCACCGGTCACCCAGCCTCGCGAGCAGATGCTCTACCCTGCGCCTAGCCACGGACAAGCAGACAACCATGAGCGACGGCAGCCACCTGATTCTCTTCCTCGTTACCCAGTTCCTGCTGCCACTCGGCCTGGCCTACTTCTATTGCCGGAGCACAGGCATTCCCAGCCAATCCTGGCGCGCGGGCGGTGTCTACCTGATTGCCCTGTCTGCCGCGATGCTGTTGTTCACCGGCCTGCTCGGTCTGCCAACCCATGTGAAGAACGTCGGCTTCGTCACCCACCGGCCCATGGGGCTGATCTGCGGCGCCGTCGGTATCATCGGCGGTATCGTGATGGGCCTTCTCGCACAACGCGTCGAGGGCCGCTCAGACAACCCGAGCTGACGACGCCCTGCACCAGCCCGCATTCCAACCACGCCATCCGCTACCGCGCCGGCATACCCAGCGCCCCGCCCAGCCCAAGGAACACGCACCATGTACTACCCACGAGAGGAGAAAAGGGATTTTCTCCACACGCTCTCCACGCTGGCGCTGATCGCCATACTGCCGCTTGCCGTGCTGGCGCTGCTGAGCGGCCAGGGCGCGACCGTCACCCTCATCGCCGCGAGCAAGGTCCAGGCGCAGGCCAACGTCACGACGCTCACTGAATTCCCCGACCAGGGCGTGAACCTCCTCAACTACGACTACAGCGTCGACGGCAAGTATTTCTCCGGCACCTACGCCCAACTCACGAAGAAAGACGCCGCGAAATACAGGCCAGGCGACACGCTCGCCATCGTGCATTCCGCCTTTTTCCCGAGTGTCGATCTGCCCGAGGCGAGCTATGCAGCCGGGCAAACGGATGGGCGGATGTTCACCGGCTGCGTCGGCGGAAGCCTGTTGCTGCTCGGGGTGTCGTTCTTCGCCCTGGTGCGCCAGCGCAAGCACGCGGCAGAAGACGCTTACTACTGAGCGGGCAGGCGCAAGCCCGCCAAACACACCACTGGCAGGATCGGGAAATACTACGCATGGATGTCCGCCTACTGACCTTTCTGGAATTCAGCAACGTCCATTTCTACCGCGTCATCACCCTCGCCATCCTGCTGCCGGTGTGTGGCTTGAGCCTGATCAACCTGATCAACACCGGCCAGACTGACGCCCTGCTGATGTCTATCGGTGCGTTCATCCTGATGGCGCGTTTCAGCGTGGAGTGGCGACGGGTCAGGCAGAGCGCGCCGGCATTCCTCCATGAAGACGAACTGATCATTTCCAGGGCTGACGGCCATCGCCGTATCCCGCTGGCCAGCATCCGCTCGGTCCGCTCCCGGCACAGCCTGTTCATGGTTCGCCGCTACCGCTCCTGGAGCGATCACCTGGCGTTTCTGCAGTTCACGCTGAACAACGGCGAGCGCCTGCACACGCTGGCCGAAAGTGCCGTGCTCGAGTTTCCCGCGGGTAAGAAAAGCCTCAGCGCGATCCGCGCAGCCGTGCTCGCCGCCAAGACCCGAAGCCTCGCCGTGCACCAGCAGAACACCCTCCGCTGAGCGTGCCCACACCGCGCCTGGAAATGCCTGCCAATTCACCCGGCGAAACGTAGAAACGAGCGATACCCCGCCAATGGCCCGCGTGCTATACCGGCTCAGCGAGCGACCGCGCCCTCACCGCCGCACACTGCGCCGGCAATGCGCGCCACCCATTGAGCCGGACAACAACAAGGACAGAGCCGATGAACTACTCCGCGATAGATTGGCAGGTCGACGATGGCCTGCTGAAGTTGACCCTCAACCGCCCCGAGCAGATGAACGCCTTCACCGTCGAGATGGCCAACGAACTGGAGCACGCCTTCAACCGCGCCAGCTTGGACGACAGGGTGCGTGTCATCCTGGTGACCGGGGCCGGCAAGGCGTTCTGCGCCGGCATGGACCTGTCCAAGGAAGGCAACGTCTTCGGCCTGGACGAAACCCTCACCCCGAGCCTGGCCGACCTGCACGAGCGCTTCGAGGCGGCGGACATCCACAATGGCGTGCGCGACACCGGCGGCCGGGTGACCCTGGCTATCCAGGCCTGCCGCAAGCCGGTGGTAGCGGCCATCAACGGTGCCGCGGTCGGTATCGGCGCAACCATGACCCTGGCCATGGATTTTCGCCTGGCCTCGGAAAAGGCCCGTTTCGGTTTTGTGTTCGGTCGCCTGGGCATCGTTCCCGAGGCCTGTTCGAGCTGGTTCCTGCCGCGCATCGTCGGCCTGCAGCAGGCGCTGGAATGGGTCTACACCGCCGACATCTTCGACGCCCAGGAAGCCCTGCGCGGCCGCCTGGTGCGCTCGGTGCACTCGCCAGAAACCCTGCTGGAAGAGGCGGAAGCCTTCGCCCGCCGCCTGGTGCAGGATCGCTCGCCCGCCGCTATCGCCCTCAGCCGCCAGATGCTTTATCGCAACAGCGCGCAGGCCCACCCGCTGGAGGCGCACCGCATCGAATCGCTGGCGATGTTCTACACCAGCATCGGCGACGGCAAGGAAGGCGTGGCCGCATTCCGTGAGAAGCGCCCGGCCCGGTTCAGCGGTAAAGCCTCCGAGCTGCCGGCGTTCTATGACGAGTGGACGGCCGCCAGCGGAAAGCAGGACTAATCCCCGCAGATCATTCCCACGCTGCGCGTGGGAATGCAGCCCTCGACGCTCCGGCGTCCACCCGCCCCATTGCGCTCCTGAACGATCAGACACAGCCAACGACACACGGGAACGCTCGACCCGAGCCGGCGCTACAATGCCGCCCTACCGATCCGCCAGGCACGCCCGGAGCCCCTCGATGTTCACCCTCGCCCACCTGAGCAACCCACCGCCCGAATCCCTGAAAAGCCAGGTGCTGCAGATGGTGGTGGACTATTTCAGTGACATCAGCCCGGTGCCGCTGACGCCCAGCAACCCGCTCTACCAGCTGTACCAGTACGTGATCGGCTACGAGGTGCACCTGTACCTGCAGGCCATGGACAGCGCACAGGAGAGCACCGCGCAGCTGATCCTGGCGCTGGACGATGAAGACCCGTCCCAGGTACTCGGCTTCGCCCTCTACCTGCCGAGCAGGGACGACCCCGACGCCTGCACCCTGGCCTACATGGCCGTGCAGGCCAGCCATCGTCGGCGCGGCATCGCCCGCGCCATGCTGCAGCACATGATCGCCCGCCACCCGCACGCCGAACTGGCCTGCGCAGCAGGCAAGGTGCCGACCTTCGAGGCCCTGGGTTTTCAGGTGCTGGCCGCCCGCGGGCCGCAGGTGCTGATGAACACCCGCGACCACAGCTCGGACGGCATGATCGCGGTGCAGGACCTGACGCCGATCTTCCAGTCCATCGAAGTCCGGCAGATCCACGCCTACCTGCTCAAACAGAACGGCAACAAGGCCATGAGCGACGCGGAGCGAAACCGCGACTACCTGCTCGATCAGATGGAGCGGCAGGCAGAGGCACTGGTGAAAGAACGCCTGATCAGGCACTGATTCAGTCCGGGGCGCGTCAGCCCTGTAGGGTGGACAACCCGAAACTTCTCCACCGTTCACCTCCAACACCACCCGGCACCTCAAGGTGCCACCCTCCCCCTCGCCGGCTACAATGCGCGCTTGCCGTGTCACGCCTGATAAAAGAAGAAAGCCCATGTCCTTGCCCAAACACCATCTGGAATTGCTCAGCCCTGCCCGCGATGTGCACATCGCCCGCGAGGCCATCCTGCATGGCGCCGATGCCGTGTACATCGGCGGCCCGAGCTTCGGCGCGCGGCACAACGCCTGCAACGAGGTGAGCGATATCGCCCAACTGGTGGAATTCGCCCACCGCTTCCACGCGCGGGTGTTCGTCACCATCAACACCATCCTGCATGACGACGAGCTGGAGCCGGCGCGCACGCTGATCCACCAGCTGTACGACGCCGGGGTCGACGCGCTGATCGTGCAGGATCTCGGGGTGATGGAAATGGACATCCCGCCCATCGAGCTGCACGCCAGTACCCAGACCGACATTCGCACCCTGGAACGGGCCCGGTTTCTCGATCAGGCCGGCTTCTCCCAACTGGTGCTGGCCCGCGAGCTGAACCTGCAGCAGATCCGCGCCATCGCCGATGAAACCGACGCCGCCATCGAGTTCTTCATCCACGGGGCGCTGTGCGTAGCCTTCTCCGGCCAGTGCAACATCTCCCACGCGCAGACCGGGCGCAGCGCCAACCGCGGCGACTGCTCGCAGGCCTGCCGCCTGCCCTACACCCTGAAGGACGACCAGGGCCGCGTGGTGGCCTTCGAGAAGCACCTGCTGTCGATGAAGGACAACAACCAGGCCGCCAACCTCAGTGCCCTGGTCGATGCCGGCGTGCGCTCGTTCAAGATCGAGGGGCGCTACAAGGATGTCGGCTACGTGAAGAACATCACCGCTTACTACCGCCAGCGCCTGGACGGCATCCTCGAAGGCCGCCCCGACCTGGCCCGTGCCGCCAGCGGCCGCACCGATCACTTCTTCGTGCCGGACCCGGACAAGACCTTCCACCGTGGCAGCACCGACTATTTCGTCACCGACCGCAAGATCGACATCGGCGCCTTTGACACGCCGACCTTCACCGGCCTGCACGTGGGCCAGGTGGAAAAGGTCGGCAAGCGCGACCTGATCGCCGTTACCCATGAACCGCTGTCCAACGGCGACGGCCTCAATGTGCTGGTCAAGCGCGACGTGGTGGGCTTTCGCGCCAACATCGCCGAGCTGAAAAGCGAATTCGAAGAAGACGGCGAAAAACGCTACCGCTACCGCGTCGAGCCTAACGAAATGCCCGAGGGCATGTTCCGCCTGCGCCCGAATCACCCGCTCTCCCGCAACCTCGACCACAACTGGCAGCACGCGCTGCAGAAAACCTCGGCGGAGCGGCGCATCGGCCTGTACTGGCAGGCGACCCTGCGCGAGGAGCGCCTGCAGCTGACCGCCACCAGCGAGGAAGGTATCAGCGCCAGCGTCAGCCTGGACGGCCCGTTCGGGGCGGCGAACAAGCCCGAGCAGGCGCTGGAGCAACTGCGCGACCTGCTCGGCCAGCTCGGCACCACCATCTACCATGCCGAAGCCGTGGAGCTGGATGCGCCGCAGGCGTACTTCATCCCCAACTCGCAGCTGAAATCCCTGCGTCGCGAAGCCATCGACGCGCTGACCGAGGCCCGCGTCGCCGCCCACCCGCGTGGCGGGCGCAAGGCCGTCAGCGTGCCGCCGCCGGTGTACCCGGAGGCGCACCTGTCGTTCCTCGCCAACGTGTACAACCAGAAGGCCCGCGACTTCTACCACCGCTACGGGGTGAAGCTGATCGACGCGGCCTACGAGGCCCACGAGGAGCCGGGCGAAGTGCCGGTGATGATCACCAAGCACTGCCTGCGCTTCTCCTTCAACCTGTGCCCCAAGCAGGCCAAGGGCGTCACCGGTGTGAAGACCAAGGTTGCGCCGATGCAGCTGATCCACGGCGACGAAGTGCTGACCCTGAAATTCGACTGCAAGCCGTGCGAGATGCACGTGGTCGGCAAGATGAAGGGCCACATCCTCGACCTGCCGCTGCCGGGCAGCGCCGCCACCCAGGTGGTCGGCCACATCAGCCCGGACGACCTGCTCAAGACCATCCGCAACAAACCGGGCTACAGCCACTAAGGTCGCTTTCGTAGGTGGGTCGCGCCTCATCGACCCACCGGGCGAAGCCTCAGTGGATGAACTATCTGCCATCCACCTCGGCGCCAGGTGCTGCAACGTGCCGGTCTTCGGTGCGCACGGCGCGCCCTACGACGGCATCAACGTCGCTGCCAGATACAACCCCGCACCGAACACCAGATGCGTAACCAGGCTGCGGACCCGCGCCTGAGTGGGATGCGCCGTGCGCGAAGCAGCGATGCCCATGCCAAAACCCGGTTGCATCAGCAGAAATGGCGCGGCAACGGTAACCGCACCGAACGCCAGCGCAGGCCATAACGTCGGCTGCTGCAACCAACCGCCGCCCACCAGCAGCACGAATACCGCCGCAAACGCCAAGCCGGTCAGGTAGTGGAAAGCCCAACCGAGCATTTTCTCGCCGTACACCGCCGGCGCCTTGCCGATTGCCGTGTGGCGAAACTGGCCGTGGCGCATATGCCCGAGCCAGCGCCCGACCAGTGCATAGTCGAGCACGGCGATGCCGAACAGCCGGCGGCGCAGCAGCCCCCAGCCATCCATCAGCAGCGTCGCGCCAAGGCCCAGAGTCATCACCCGCAGGATCATCTCGACTGTCATACCCATCTCCCTCTACCCTCTGTGAAAGGCCGTTTTCAGTAGCCTGCCAGTTCAAGTCGACTTGAGGTCAAGCATGAAAGAGATGGATATCGGCAAGGTCGCGCGCTGGTCCGGGCTGCCGGCCTCGACCCTGCGCTACTACGAGGAGAAGGGGCTGATCCGCTCCATCGGCCGCAACGGCCTCAAGCGCGTGTTCAGCGAAACAGTGATCCAGCGTCTGTCGCTGATCGCCCTGGGGCGCACGGCAGGCTTCTCGCTGGATGCCATCGCCGACATGCTCGCCACCGATGGCGAACTGGCCCTCGACCGCGAACGGTTGCTGCAGCAGGCCGATCAGGTCGACCAGACCATCAAGCGCCTCAGCGCCATCCGTGACGGCCTGCGCCACGCAGCGTCATGCTCGGCACCCAGCCACCTCGATTGCCCCAAGTTCCAGCGCCTGATGAACCTCGCGGCCAGAACGGCGGCAAGTGAACGACCGCAACGAGCCAAGCCGGGCCGAGGCAGTACGCCATCGGCCGCGACCGCCTCCTGAGTGCAAGGTAGCCGCGCTTATGGCGCGCCGAACAACGCGGTCCAGTAGATGCCCGCGTCGCTCTTCGGGTCGAGCGCGTGGGCCGCGCCCAGTTCGCTGAACTGCGTGCTCATCAGGTTGGCGCAATGGCCGGGGCTGGCCAGCCAACCGGCCACCACCTTGTCGGCACTGTCCTGCCCGGCCGCGATGTTCTCGCCGATGTTGCCGCCGCTGTAGCCGGCCAGCTCCGCGCGGTCGCTCGGGGTGCGACCGTCACGGTCGCGGTGGTTGAAAAAGTTACCGTTGGCCATCGCCCGGCTATGGGTTTGCGCGGCACTGGCCAGCGCCGCATTCCAGGCCAGCGGTGCGGCTGCGGCGAAGGCTTGCGCGCCACACTGGCGAGCCTGCGCACGTGCCGCGTTGATCCGTTCGAGCAGCTTCTGCCCCTCCGCCGCACCATCACCCAGGCCGCGCCCCAGCAGCGGCCGCGCCAGGACGATTCGCCAATCACGACCATCGCGGCTGACGCCGATATCGACGAACTGCGGGTCGAGCACCACCTTGCAGAAACTCTCCTGCAGCGCGGTCATCGCCGACTGCGCATCGCGCGGCCCGGACAGGCTGATGGCCTGCACGTTGACCAGCGGATAAGCGGCACGCGCCAGGGCCTGCTGCAAGTCTTCCCCCCCGGCGACCGAGAGCACCAGACGCGGATCGGCAGCCAGCGGCGGCAACTCCTCGGAAACCTTGTCGGCACAACGCTGAACCTGGCTGCGGTAGGTGTTGATCGACTCGATCAGCTGCGTTTCTTCAGCCGCACCCGCGGTGGCGGCGACCAGCAAGCCGAGGGATAGCGCAGCGGGACGCAGAACGGATGTGATGCCCATGAACCTCTCCTTGATCTGACTGCGCCCATGATGCGCGATTGCGCGCCCGCCTGGCACTCCGGCGTGCGCAACACGCGCCTGCATATCGCGCCAGACAAACGACCCGGCACGGCACGAAGTAGTTCCGACCCTGCCTGGCGCAGCCACCGCAGGGCGGGCAGTATGGAAGTCGATGCTCGAAAGCTGGATACGGACATGCCCACCCCGCCCCCTACCCTGACCACCCCACGCTTGGTCCTGCGCGCCCTGGAGCTGAGCGACGCGCCAGCGATCCAGGCGATTTTCCCGCAGTGGCAAATCGTCGAATTTCTCGCCAACCGCGTGCCCTGGCCCTATCCCGAGGATGGCGCATTGGCGTTCGTGCGTGATGCCTGCCTGCCGGCGATGGCGCGTGGCACGCAGTGGCACTGGACGATTCGTCGGCGCGAAGAGCCCGAGCAGCTGATCGGCACGATCAACCTGCTCGACGAGCCCGGCAACAACCGTGGCCTGTGGCTCGACCCGCAGTGGCAGGGCCGTGGCCTGATGCAGGAAGCCTGCGACGTGGTCACCGGCTACTGGTTCGAGGTGCTGCAAAAGCCGCTGTTACAGGTGCCCAAGGCCGTGCCCAACGTGCGCTCGGTACGCCTCTCCGAGCGCAGCGGCATGCGTCTGGTCGGCAGCACGATGAGCGATTTCGTCTCCGGGCGCTTCGAGTCGCAGCTGTGGGAAATGACTCGCGAAGATTGGCTGCAACGCAAGTCCCGCGCGCTGTCGGAATGACTCGGCAAGTCATTCCGACTCGCCAGTGCGGCATGTCGAAATGACATCAAGCGCGCCAAGCGACTGATTCACAAGCACTTCTCAACTGGCACGTTTCATGGACCGCTCAGGGCAACCCAAACCGACCCTGAGGTGAATGAAATGCTGCTCGTCCGCGCCAGCCGCTACCGCCACGCCCTGACCGAAAACCACGCGCTGCAGGCACGCCTGGATGCCGCTGAGAAGACCATCGCCGATCTGCAGCAGGCCCTCGCCGCACAGCGTCAGGAGCCGCAATGCCAGGCCGACCTGGCCTTCTACCAGGGCCTGGCCGGCAACATGCTCAAGTTCGGTCGCTCCATTGGCCATGTCGGCGACTCGTTCAGCTACCTCAACGCCCGCCTGGAGGACAACAACCAGCGCGCGCAGAGCGTGGCCGCCGCGGCGATCAACAACAAGTTGAAGTTCAGCGAGCTGCAGGACCAGTCGCAGCTGATGGAGGACGGTCTGGGCACGCTCAATGCGCGGATCTCCGAGCTGGTCGAGCGCGCCGGCGAGATCGACCGCATCGTCGGCCTGATCAGCACCATCGCCAGCCAGACCAACCTGCTCGCCCTCAACGCTGCCATCGAGGCGGCGCGGGCCGGTGACTCCGGCCGCGGTTTCGCCGTGGTCGCCAGCGAGATCCGCAACCTGGCGGAGAAGACCGCCAGCGCGACCAAGGACATCGTCAGCGAAACCGCCGACATCCAGAACGTGATCCGCGAGGCGCAGCGCTGCATCCTCGACCACGTGAAAACCGCGCACACCTTCCACGGCATGACCACCGAGGCCAGCGCTGCGATGTTCGAGGTGTACAGCCTGGCGCAGCGCATGCACCTGGAGATCAACCGTTCGTTCTTCCGCTCCGGCATCGAGCTGGCCAACCTCGCCGAGCTGTCGCTCAAGGCCTCGGTCTACGAGGGCATTCTCTCCGGCGCGGCCGATACCCGGCTGGTCAGCGAGGAGGAATGCCTGTTCGGCCGCTGGTACTACGGCGACGGCAACGCCGCGCTCAAGGGCAGCCGCGAGTTCGCCCTGATCGAACACCCGCACGAACAGGTGCACCAGTCCGGCAGCGCCGCGCTGGCTGCGTTCGGCAGCGGCCAGCTGATGGCGGCGCTGCAGCACCTGGCGGTGATGGAAGACTCCAACGTCGAGGTGATGCGCATCGTCAAGAAGGTCCTGGCCGAGCACGAGAAGGGGCTCAGCGTGCACCCGCAGGATCGCCTCGCGGCCTGACCGTTGCGGGCTACTCGCCTACGGACCGACTCCGAGCAGCCGAGCGGTGCGGAACTCGCACGGCCTGGCGGACCCAAACCTGTATCCGCCACCGCGCAGGAGCGCCCCGCATGGCCGACGACGACCAGCCCGAAGACGACGCCATCGACAGCGAGCCGAAGGCCCACGACCTGCCTGAGGAGGTATTGGAAAACCTCAAAGAAGTCGCCCCGCTGCCCGCACCGATTCCCGAACCAGGCCCGCTGTAGCACTTGCCTGACAGAATCTCCCCACGCCGCGCCCTGTAGTGCGACGTGCGTGTGCCTACACGACAAACGGCAGGTCCGTTCGTCCCTCATCGCTTAAAGCTCCCGGCCAGGTGCCGATAATCCTCTCGCGTGCCGAACCACCGCCCTTGCTGGCGGCCCTCGCGAGCGGAGACTCGATGCCGCCTTGATGCGCCCGTCGTGGACGGGCGTTGTCCGTAGTCCGCGCCTTCCGGGATCGCCATGAAGAAGACGTTTTTCGCTCGCCACCGCCGTTCGCTCGGCGTGATCACCCTGTGCATCCTTCTGCTCGCCGTTGCCGCCGGCAGTTTTTGGTACGCCAGCCAGCCGAAGGCCACGCCGCCGGGCGACGCCTCGGCCGCCATGCTCCAGCAACTGCAGCAGTCCAGCGACGCCTGGACCGCCAACCGCCGCGACCTCTCGACCCTGGTCGGCGACATGCGTGACGGGCGGATCGCCAGCGCCGCGCTGAGCGAGGACGCGGTGTACGTCACCACCACCGACGGCCAACACTACTGGCTGGCAGACCAGTCCGGGCGCATCGGCGAAATGATCCTGCGCGACTACAGCAGCGCCAGCGGCAGCCTGTTCCCGGTCAGCCTGTTCGACACCGATGGTGAAGCGCCCTGGTACAGCAAGCTGCTGGCCCAATGGCCGCTGCTGCTGTTGCTGGTTGCCGGCGCGGCGTTCGTCGCCTGGAAACTGCACCCGCCGCAAACCCTGAAGCAGCGCACCGGCATTCGCTTCGCCGACGTGATCGGCGCCGGCGAAGCCAAACTCGCTCTGCAGGACGTCACCGCCTACCTGCGCGACCCGGCTGCCTTCGCTGCCCTCGGCGCGCGGCCGCCGAAGGGCGTGCTGCTCACCGGCGAGCCTGGCACCGGCAAGACACAGCTGGCCAAGGCCCTGGCCAGCGAGTGCGACGCGCACTTCATCCAGGTCACCGGCAGCGACTTTTCCTCGATGTACTTCGGCGTTGGCATCCACAAGGTCAAGGCGCTGTTCCGCACCGCGCGCAAGCATGCGCCGTGCATCGTGTTCATCGACGAGATCGACGGCATCGGCCGCCGTGGTGAGCAGAGCCGCTCGAGCGACGCCGAGGGCAACCGCATCGTCAACCAGTTCCTCACCGAACTCGACGGCTTCGCCGCCGACAGCGGTGTGCTGGTGCTGGGCGCGACCAACTTCCCCAACTCGCTGGACCCGGCGCTGGTGCGCGAAGGCCGCTTCGACCGCAGCATCGCCGTCGGCCTGCCAAGCCTGGCCGAGCGCGAGCAGCTGTTCCGCCTCTATGCCGGCAAGGTCAAGGCCAGCGGCACACTCGACTTCGCCCAGCTGGCGCGCAACAGCGTCGGCCTGACCCCGGCGGCGATCGCCTACATCGTCAACCACGCCGCCCTGCTCGCCGCCCGCAGCCAGCAGACCGAGGTGGTCATGCAGCACTTCGTCGACGCGCTGGAAACCTGCCGCATCGGCGAGCAGCCGCTAGGCGCCAGCGCGCTGTCGGAAACTGACCGCACGCGCATCGCGGTGCACGAGGCCGGCCACGCCATCGTCGCTGCCGCCCTGCATTGCGGGCGCGTGGAGAAGGTCACCATCCTGCCGCGCGGCCAGGCCCTCGGCGTGACCCTGGTGACGCCGGTGGAAGACAAGCGCCTGCACCTGGAATCCGAGCTGCGCGCACGCATCCAGATGCTCCTCGCCGGACGCGTCGCCGAGCAGCTGTATTTCCATGAGGTGTCGTCCGGTGCCGGGCAGGACCTGCACGAGGCCAGCAAGCTCGCCCTGTCGATGGTCGGCGCGCTGGGCATGGGCCCGAAAGGCTCGCTGCTGAGCCTGCAGGCCGTGCGTGACGCGCACCTGGACAGCGACCCACGTGAAGCGCTGCAAGCTGCCGATGACCTGCTGCAACAGCTCAACCGCACCTGCACCAAGTTGGTGGAGCGGCTCAAACCGGCACTGGACCAGATCAGCCAGCGCCTGCTGGAAGAGGAAACCGTGCCCGGTGAAGACGTGGTCGCGGCGGTCGAAGCGCTGATGCACGAATCGCTCGGCAACGTCAGCGTGCTGCCCGGCCACACGCCGCACATGGAGCGCGTGGCTGCCAGTGCCTACGACGGCTTCGATCCGCTGTTCGACCTGGCCCTGGTCGACGAGGTGAGCGACGAGCAGACGGCTGGCCCCGGCATGGCCTGATCCGGCCGGCGGCGGTTTGAATGAAAGGGGGTTTCCGGTAGGCTGCCCCCCTCACTCGAAAGGAGCTACTCCCATGGCCAGAGCCACTGCCCGTCACATCCTGGTTGCCAGCGAAGCCAAGTGCAACGAACTCAAAGCCGCCATCGAAGGCGGTGCCGACTTCGCCCAGGTCGCCAAAGACAATTCCACCTGCCCGTCCAGCCGCCAAGGCGGTGACCTGGGTTCCTTCGGCCCGGGCCAGATGGTCAAGGAGTTCGACACCGTGGTGTTCAGCGCGCCGGTCAACGTCGTACAGGGTCCGGTGAAGACCCAGTTCGGCTACCACCTGCTCGAAGTCACCAGCCGCCAGGACTGATCCTGACCGCTCCCGCGCGACGCGCGGGAGCCTGCGGCCGGCGCTGCTGGCCGCGCCCCTCTCTGCCACTCAGCCAGTAAACCAGCAGGAAACCGGGCAACCGGTATACTCGCGCGCCTCTTCCTCCTCTCGGCTCGCCGCGGACTGCTCATGACCTCCCCCGATACCCTCGACCTTCCGCTCGCCGACGCCCTGCCCGCCGACGTCAGCCCCGCTGTCGATGCGCCTGTGGCCAACCCGGAAAAAGCCGCGATCCCGGCCTTTCGCTTCCCCTTCTCGCCCGCCACCTACGCGCCGAACAAGAACGCCGGCCAGGCCTGGCACCAGAAAGGCAGCAACGCCAGCCACGAGAAGAAGATCGGTCCGGCCCCCAGCGGCACGCGGCGCTCGATGGGCAAGCGCTGACACCTCACCCTGACTGACCAGCTCCCCGCAGGAGCGCCCAGATCGTTCCCACGCTCCGCGTGGGAATGCCGTTGCAGACGCTCTGCGTCTGTGGGACGCAAAGCGTCCCGGGCCGGTTTCCACGCAAGAGCCGGTGTTCTAGACACGATCAGGGGAGCATTCGCGCGTTTGTGTCGGTCTTCTGCTTAGACCCACGAAAAGGGCGCGGGCGGCAGCCGTCGAATGCCGTCTCTCAGCGCCCTTCGTCTCAGATGAGGGATTCCCCATGACGCCACGCCCGCTGCCCTACCTCTTCGCCGCCCTGTTCAGCGTCTGCGCCGGCCAGGCGGCCGCCGCCGAACCCGTCGACGGCTCCGGCGACATCACCGATGCGCAGTACAACCAGGTGCTCGCCGGTGACTGGCGCGCCCCGGAAAACCGCGCCCGCGATGTCTACCGCCATCCCATGGACACCTTGCGTTTCTTCGGCCTCTCACCTGGCCAGACGCTGATCGAAGTCAGCCCCGGCGCTGGCTGGTACAGCGAAATCCTCGCTCCGCTGCTGCGCGACAAGGGCCAGTACATTGCCGCGGTGAATGGCGCGAAGGGTGCCGAAAGCCTGCGCAAGAAATTCCACAATGACCCGCGACGCTACGCCAAGGCGCGCATCGCCGAGTACGACCAGACCGCACCGGTACTCGGCGAGCCGAACTCGGCCGACGCTGTGGTGACCTTCCGCAACGTGCACAACTGGGTGAAAACCGACACCGCACCGGCAATGTTCAAGGCCATGTTCGAGGTACTCAAGCCGGGCGGCAAACTCGGCGTGGTCGAGCACCGCGCCGCCAAGGACACCGCCCTGGACGCGGTGAAAGACACCGGTTACCTGCCGACCGAGTACGTGCAGAAACTCGCCACCGACGCCGGCTTCGTGTTCATCGAGGCCTCGGAGGTCAACGCCAACCCGGACGACACCAAGGACTACCCCGAAGGCGTATGGACCCTGCCGCCGGAGCTGCGCCTGGGTGACAAGGACAAGCAGAAGTACCTGGACATCGGCGAGTCGGACCGCATGACGTTGAACTTCGTCAAACCGGCGCACGACAAGCCGAAGCCCTGATCACCCGGCCTGCGTGAGCGGCGCAGGCGGCCTTTCTATTGATCTGCAGCATGCCGCGGCGCGTTGCGACACCCTGTCGCACGCGCCGCTTCTGCGTCTGGCCCCAGGCCCTGAGGGGCGCGGCCTGCAGCGCTCAAACGCCACCCGGCGAATTATCGCGACAACCTCTAAACCGCTCTAGAACGCGACCTACACGATCTAACCGGGGCTAGGCCGCCTGCGGTCAATGGTCTATACCCTTTGGGGTCCATGGTCAGGACGGCATGGATAGTGGCTCATAAGGAGCCGCGCGGGCAGCCCGATCACGGCTGCCATTGTGCCCGCCCGACTGGAGGTCCGCGTTCATGAATCCGTTGAAGATTGCCGCCAGCGATACCGCCCGCGACTGTTTCCACGCCACCCGCGCCATCGTTCCCCTCGCCCAGACCGACTACACCGACGTGGCCGTTGCCGTGGTCTCGGTGGCCGACGTGCTGGGCGGCGCCCTGGAAGTCATCCAGCGCACCGGCTTCAACATTCCCATCTTCATCGTCGTCTCGGTCGAAGGCACCCACGGCGCGGAAGTCATCCCGCACCTGCGCGAGCTGCTGTTGCAGGTCAACGGCGTGTTCGACCCGACCCGCGACAACGCCGAGCATTACGGCCACCAGCTGGAAACCGCGGCCAAGGCCTACGAGGCGACCCTGCTGCCCCCGTTCTTCGGCGCCCTCAAGCAGTACACCGAGGCCGGCAACTCGACCTTCGCCTGCCCCGGCCACCAGGGCGGGCAGTTCTTCCGCAAGCACCCCGCGGGCCGACAGTTCTTCGATTTCTTCGGCGAGACGCTATTTCGCGCCGACATGTGCAACGCCGACGTCCGCCTCGGCGACCTGCTGATCCACGAAGGCCCGGCCCTGCAGGCGCAGAAGCACGCGGCCAAGGTGTACAACGCCGACAAGACCTACTTCGTGCTCAACGGCACCTCGGCCTCGAACAAGGTGGTAACCAACGCCCTGCTCACCCCCGGCGACCTGGTGCTGTTCGACCGCAACAACCACAAGTCCATCCACCAGGGCGCGCTGCTGCAGGCCGGCGCCACGCCGATCTACCTGGAGACCGCACGCAACCCCTACGGCTTCATCGGCGGCATCGATGCGCACTGCTTCGAGGAGGTCTACCTGCGCGGGCTGATCAGTGAAGTGGCGCCGCACAAGGCCGAGCAGCCACGGCCGTTCCGCCTCGCGGTGATCCAGCTGGGCACCTACGACGGCACCATCTACAACGCGCGCCAGGTGGTCGATCGCATCGGCCACCTGTGCGACTACATCCTCTTCGACTCGGCCTGGGTCGGCTACGAGCAGTTCATCCCGATGATGAAGGACTGTTCGCCGCTGCTGCTGGAGCTGAACGAGCACGATCCCGGCATCTTCGTCACCCAGTCGGTGCACAAGCAGCAGGCCGGTTTCTCCCAGGCCTCGCAGATCCACAAGAAGGACCGCCACATCAAGGGCCAGGCGCGCTACTGCAACCACGCGCGGCTGAACAACGCCTTCATGGCACATGCCTCGACCAGCCCGCTGTACCCGCTGTTCGCCTCGCTCGACGTCAACGCGCGCATCCACGGCGGGCGCAGCGGCCCGCGTCTGTGGCACGACTGCGTGAAGTTCGGCATCGACGCCCGCAAACTGGTGCTGGAAAACTGCACGATGATCCGCCCCTTCGTGCCGGACACCATCGACGGCCGCGACTGGCAGGACTACCCCACCGAGGCCATCGCCAACGACATCCGCTTCTTCCGCTTCCACCCGCAGGACCGCTGGCACGCCTTCCCCGGCTACGCCGACAACCAGTACTTCATCGACCCCTGCAAGCTGCTGTTCACCACCCCGGGCATCGACCCCATCGACGGCAGCTACACCGACTTCGGCATCCACGCCGGCATCCTGGCCAACTTCCTGCGCCAGAACGGCATCGTCCCGGAGAAGTGCGACCTCAACTCGATCCTGTTCCTGCTCACCCCGGCCGAGGACACGGCGAAGATGAGCCACCTGGTGGCGCAGATCGCCCGCTTCGAGCGCTTCATCAGCGATGACGCGCCGATGAGCCGCGTGTTGCCGGGCATCTACGAGCAGTACAGCGAGCGCTACCGCGACTACAGCATCCGCCAGCTGTGCCAGGAGATGCACGACCTCTACCGCAGCCGCAACGTGCAGCAGCTGCAGCGCGACATGTTCCGCCACAGCCACTTCCCGACCATGGCCGTGCTGCCGCAAGCGGCGCAGATCGAGTACACCCGCGGCAATGTCGAGCTGATCCCGCTGGAACAGGCCGCCGGGCGCATCGCCGCCGAGGGCGCGCTGCCCTATCCACCGGGCGTGCTGTGCATGGTCCCCGGTGAGGTCTGGGGCGGCGCCGTGCTGGAGTATTTCCTCGCGCTCGAAGAAGGCATCAACCGCCTGCCCGGCTTCACCCCGGAGCTGCAGGGCGTGTACCTCAAGCAAGACCAGGGGCGCATCCGCGCCTACGGCTACGTGCTCAAGGGTTGAGCCTCACGCGGCCCGCTGCGGCGGGCCGCGCCTTCCGTGCTGTGGTCGCAGCCGGGTGTGACGGGGCGCTCGGTTGCCCCCTACCCAAACGCGCGCGTTATGGAGAAACTGCGCGCCCTCTTCCGGCAATCAAGGATGTGCCTGCTCCATGCAATCGCTCACTCGCGCACGCGGCGCCCAGCCGCTGCCCTGGCTCGGCCTGCTGCTCTACGGTCTGTCACTGCTGCTCGCCGCCGTCGCGGCCTTCGGCTTGTGGTCGAGCCTGCCGCAGTTCAACGAGCTGTTCGCCAGCTTCGGCGCAACCCTGCCGCTGCCGACCCTGCTGCTGATCGAATACCCGCTGGGTATCTGGAACCTGCTGCGCGGAGGCCTTCTGCACGTGCTGGCCTGGCTGCTGATCTGGGCCGTGGTGCGCCAGCGCTGGGCCCATCGTGGCGTGCTGCTGGCGACCGTGCTGGTCTGGCTGGCAGTGGCACTGTTGATCGTCGCGCTGTACCTGCCGCTGGTGAGCATGGCGGTCTGAAGCGGCTGCGTCAGAGTGCCGAGAAGCGCTTGTCCAGCCCCTGGGCGCGGAACTGCTCGACGACGAAATCGACGAACACGCGGGTCTTCTGCGGCAGCAGTTTCTGCGCGGCGAAGTGGATGGAAATGATCCCGGTGTCCACGTACCAGCCCGGCAACACCCGCTGCAATGCACCGCTCTGCAGGTGCGGCAACGCATGCGGCATGCTCACCAGGGTGATGCCGAGGTTCATCAACGCCGCCTGACAGGACGCTTCCGGATCACCCAGGGTCATGCGCACCTGCAGGTCGATCGGAGCCTGCAGGCCCTCGCGGTTGCGCAGCATCCACGGGCGCACGCGGCCGGTTTGTGGTGAGCGGATGAGGATACCGGCGTGGCCGTGCAGCTCGTCCGGTGTGCGTGGCTCACCGTGCTGTTGCAGGTAGGCCGGCGAGGCCAGCAGCACCCGATGCGCCGGCGCCAGTTCACGCGCCACCACGCCGGGCGACAGCTCGAAACCACCGCCAATGGCAGCATCGAAGCCTTCGGCGATCAGGTCCACGGGGCGGTTGTCGAAGTGCCAGTCCGGCTGCACGGCCGGGTAGCGCTGCAGGAACGCCTCCAGCAGCGGCAGGATGTAATAGCGCCCGAATGCCAGCCCCATGCTCACCTTGAGCACACCCGCCGGCTGGCCCTGCGCACTGGCCAGGTTGGCGATGGCCGCCTGCAGGCTGAGCAGGCCCGGCGATGACTCCAGTAGAAAGCGCTCGCCGGCTTCGGTCAGGGTCAGGCTGCGCGTACTACGCTGGAACAGCCGCACACCCAGACGCGCCTCCAGGCTGGCCACGTTCTTGCCTACCGCCGCCGGCGTCAGGCCCAGGCGCCGCGCGGCTTCGGCAAAGCTGCCAGCCTCCGCACTGCGAACGAAACAGTCGATGCAATTGAGGGTATCCATGGCCCGACTATAAACCGTTGCGATCTAAAGAAACCACAAATTAACGGCTAATCAAGCACGAATAACCGGTAGATACTCACTCCCGTCAAGTAAGCAAATCCGTTCGGACTACCCCACTACTTTCTGGAGACGACCATGACCACTTCCCTGTCCCTGAGCAACAAAGTCGCATTCATTCAAGGCGGTTCGCGCGGCATCGGCGCCGCCATCGTCAAACGCCTGGCCCGTGAAGGCGCCGCCGTGACCTTCACCTACAGCCAGTCCGCCGACAGCGCCAATGCGCTGGTCGCCGAAGTTCAGGCCGCCGGCGGCCGTGCCCTGGCGATCCGCGCCGACAGCGCCCAGGAGCAGGACATCCGCGCCGCCATCGGCGAAGCGGTGCGCACCTTCGGCCGCCTCGACATCCTGGTCAACAACGCCGGTGTGCTGGCCATCGCGCCCATCGAGGAATTCAGCATCGACGACCTCGACCGCACCCTGGCGGTGAACGTGCGCAGCGTGGTGATCGCCAGCCAGGAAGCCGCCCGGAACATGAACGACGGCGGGCGCATCATCAGCATCGGCAGTACCAACGCAGACCGCATGCCCTTCGGCGGTGGCGCCGTGTACGCCATGAGCAAGTCCGCTCTGGTCGGTTTGACCAAGGGCCTGGCGCGCGACCTCGGCCCGCGCGGCATCACCGTCAACAATGTGCAACCGGGCCCGGTGGACACCGACATGAACCCGGACAACACCGACTTCGCCACCTCGCTGAAGCCGCTGATGGCGGTCGGGCGCTACGGCCAGGTCGAGGAAATCGCCAGCTTCGTCGCCTACCTGGCCGGTCCGGAAGCGGGCTACATCACCGGCGCCAACCTGCTGATCGACGGCGGTTTCGCCGCCTGATTCACCAGGGCCGGCAGGCGGCGGGGAGGTTTATCCCCGCTGCCTGCGTTACCGGTCTATGCTGCCTGCAGTTCATCGACATCTCTTTGCGCCGGCTGCAACAGCCAGGAGGTGGTAATGGCCAACGAGCATTTACCCATCCACATACCCCGGAGGTGACCATCGTGAGCAAAGGCATGGAATCGCGCAAAGAGGCGAAGAAGAAACCGCAGAAGACCGCCGTGGAAAAACGTGCGGCCAAACGCGACAAGAAATCCGGCGGTACGCCGCTACTGGGCAGCCACGGCATCCACTGACCCGCCCCCTCACCGGCAGCCCATGCCGGGCATGCAACAACCCTCCCACAGATCGGCTCGCACCCCGCACAGCATGCGTACGGGGTGCCTGCGCGCGCGCGACCGGCTAGAATCTGCCGCCTTAATCCGGATCAGCCGGACAGACTTCCATCCGCAGCAAGCGAGAGAACAACATGGGCGCACAGTGGAAAGCCAAACCGAAAGAAGCCGCAGCCAACGCCAGGGGCAAGATCTTCGGCCGTCTGGTCAAGGAGATCATGGTCGCCGCGCGTAACGGCGCCGACCCGGATACCAACGCCAAGCTGCGCGTTGCCGTACATGCGGCCAAGAAAGCCTCGATGCCCAAGGACACCCTGGAGCGCGCGATCAAGAAAGGCGCCGGCCTGCTTGGCGAAACCGTCAACTTCGAGCGCACCACCTACGAAGGCTTCGCCCCGCACCAGGTGCCGGTGATCGTCGAATGCCTGACCGACAACGTGAACCGCACCGTTGCGGAAATCCGCGTGCTGTTCCGCAAGGGCCAGATGGGTGCTTCCGGTTCGGTGACCTGGGACTTCAACCACGTCGGCATGATCGAAGCCTCCACCGACAACGGTGCCGACCCGGAGCTGGCGGCCATCGAAGCGGGCGCTCAGGACTTCGAGCCAGCTGAAGAAGGCGACACCCTGTTCGTCACCGAAATCACCGACCTCGACGCCGTGTGCAAGGCCCTTCCCGAGCACGGCTTCACCGTCAACGCGGCGAAGATCGGCTACATGCCGAAGAACCCGGTCAGCAGCCTGAGCGAGGCGCAGATGGAAGAGGTCGAAGCCTTCCTCGAAGCCCTCGACAACCACGACGACGTACAGAACGTCTACGTCGGCCTCTCCGGCTGATCGCCCGGCCGTGAGCCGCAGCGCGTTCCACCAGCAGCAGGCGGCGCGCGCCTGCGCCGAGGCCGAGCGCCTGCTCCAGCAGCGCGAGGCCCTCGGCCCGCGCTGGCTGAGCTGTGTCGCCGGCGAGCTTTACCAGCTCACGCCCGCCGAGTACGCGGCCATGGTGCGCCGCGAACTGCAGCGCCTGAGCACGTCCTGAACGTCGCTGGCAATCGCCGGCACGACATCGGCTCCATCGACAAAGCCAATCGGCCAGTTCGCGCCTCGGCGGCTATGCTGCCAGCACGCACCGACCACTGGCCCAAAGGAGCTGAGCATGAGCACGCCACACCCCGTCTCCCCTTCCAGCGAACCCCTCGACGATGAAACCCTGGCGTTCGCCGAGCGGGTCTTCGACTGCGCGCGCAACGGCGCCAGCGAGGAACTGCACACGCTGCTGGCCCAGGGCCTGCCCGCCGACCTGCGCAACCACAAGGGCGACAGCCTGCTGATGCTGGCCAGCTACCACGGCCATGTCGACACCACGCGCCTGCTCCTGCAGCACGGCGCGACGCCGGACCTGCGCAACAACAACGGCCAGACGCCGCTGGCCGGCGCTGCCTTCAAGGGCGACGTGGCGATCATCGAACTGCTGCTGGAGCACGGCGCCGATGTCGAAGGCAGCACCCCGGACGGCAAGACCACACTGATGCTGGCCGCGATGTTCAATCGCGTCGAGGTGGTCGAACTGCTGCTGGCCCACGGTGCCGACGCCAAGCGCCAGGACGCCAGCGGCCTGACCGCCCTCGCCGCGGCCCAGCACATGGGCGCCGTGCAAGCCGTCGAGCGCCTGCGCAGCGCCGTCTGAAGCCCCTGTCACACACGCCCGCTCCGGTTCATTGATCCGGAGCAAGGCGCGCTTCACCTCGCCCGGTAGCATCCTTGCCAGATAGCAGAGGCCGCAAAGGCCCACCCCGCACTGCGTGCGGCCCCTGACCGTGGTCACGACAACTCACGCGCGAGGTTTACCCATGAGCATCACATCCACCCAGATCTGCGAAGCAGCCGACCAACTGCGCGGCTTCGTCGGCTTCAACGGCAAGACCGGCCACTACATCGTGCGCTTCAGTGAAGACTCCTTCGGCCTGGATGTCGCCGACACCAGCATCACCCCCACCTGCGAATTCGTCTGGCGCCCGTTCGATGGCGAGCTGATGAACCTCAGCCGCGAGCGCCTCCAGCTGCTGCTGGAGCAGAACATCGACGACCGTCTGAATATCAGCGAACCGCTGCGCGTGTACATGCGCCGCCACGACCTGCCGGAAATCACCGCGCAGCGTGCCCTGCTGCCAGCCGGCTGAACAGGGAAACGGACACAGGCCGCGTTCTCGGCCGGTGTCGGTCGTGCTTTGCCGACGCTCCGGGCATAATGCTCGCCCCACAACAGGGCAGCATTGTGGCCCGGGACATACGCAAAGGATGCTATCGAGATACCTGACGCCAGGGTTGGCACTGGCAGGCCGGCTGATCGCCCTGCTGCTTTGCACCACGACCCTCGCCAGCGCGGCCGATGTGCTGCGCTATCCGCGTGCGCCCGCCGGTGAGGAATACCGCCAGACCTACGCCCTGGCGCAGTTGCAGCTGGCCCTGGATAAAGCCGACAGCCCGCTGCGCCTGGAACCCTCCGAATTCGCCATGGAACAGGAGCGCGCCCTGCTCAGCCTGGAAGAAGGCCGTGCGGTGGATGTGGTGTGGACCATGACCAGCGTCGAGCGCGAGCGCCGCCTGTTGCCCGTGCGCATCGGCATCGACAAGGGCCTGTTCGGCTGGCGCGTGGCCTTGCTGCGTCAGGACCGCCCCGACCTGTTGCGCGAGGTGCGCAACCTGGCCGACCTGCAGAGCCTGCGCGCTGGCCAGGGCCACGACTGGCCGGACACCGACATCCTGCGCTGGCAAGGCCTGCCGGTGGTGGTCACCGCCAGCTACGACAGCCTGTTCCGCATGCTCGCCGCCGGGCGCTTCGACTACTTTCCACGCTCGGTGCTGGAAGCCTGGGACGAAGTGCAGCACAACCCCCAGGCAGGCGCGGTCATCGACCCGCACCTGGTGCTGCGCTACCCGACCGCCTGCTATTTCTTTTTCTCGCCGCGCAACCCGCAACTGGCCGCAACCGTGCGCCGCGGCATGGAGAAAGCGTTGGCCGACGGTTCGTTCGACCGCCTGTTCCTGCAGCACTACGGCCCACTGTTGCGCCAGGCGCGCCTGGACCAACGCCAACTGATCGAACTGCACAACCCGCTGCTGCCTGCGGCCACGCCGCTGCAACGCAAGGCGCTGTGGTTCAGCCGCGACGACCTGCGCGCACTGCCGCGCCCGTAGGCGAATTCAGAACAGCGTCAGGCCGAGCGCGATCAACAGGCCGACGACCAGCACGCCAATCAGCAGCGGCAGCATCCGGTTCACGGTCGCGGCGGCCTCCACCGGCGCCACTGGCGCGGCCTGCGCTGTGGCGCGCAGCGGATTGAGGTTACCCGGCTGCGCGGCTGCCGGCGCCTTGCTCGGCGGCGGCAGGTCGATGGCGCGCATGAACACCGTGGCGTCCTCGTCTTCGGCCTGGGCCACCTCGACCTTCGGCCCGATCACCAGTAGCAGCACCGAACCCATGCGCACCTGGTCGCCCGGTTGCAGCACGGCGGTGGCGGCTTTCTGGCCGTTGACGAAGACACCGTTGGCCGAGGCCAGGTCCTTGACCTCGAGCACATCGTCCTTGAGGAAGAACTCGCAGTGGCGACGCGACAGTTCGGCGTCGCCGAAGCACAGCTCGCACTTCACCGACCGGCCAAAGGTCATCGAGCCGTGCACGTGGAATTTCTTGCCCTCGTGTTCGCCCTTGAGCACCTGCAGGAACCAGCGCGGCACCACCTCGGCGCGGGCCTTGCTGCGCGCCGGGTCGACCAGTAGCAGCTCCAGCGAACCGAGGCGTACGCGGTCCTCGGAACGCAGCTGGTAGCGACTGCCGATGCGCTCGTCGTTGACGAAGGTGCCCCCGGCGCTGTCGCAGTCGCTGAGGTAGTACTGGCCATTTTCCTGGCGCACTTCGGCGTGGAAGGCGCTCAAACCACTGTCGTCGACGGCCAGGTTGTTGCGGCTGTCCTGACCGAGCGTGAAACGCTCTTCAACCAGCCAGATGGGAGCCTGGCGGTTATCGACGAAGTGAATTCTGAGCATGGCTGCTGCTACCTCGAATGGGTTCTTCTTGTGGCCGGTATGTGGCCGGTGTTCGCTGTGACCTATTCGCCGATCAGCCGGTTCCACATACGTTTGATCGGGTTCTGCGGGCGCGACTCGGCGCCCGTGGCCGCAGTCGAACCGGCGCTGGAGCCAGCGCCGGTATTGGCATTGGCCTTGGCTCTGCTACGGCGCTTGGCCTCCAGGCTGGCGACCCGCTGCTCATGGTGGTCGAGCCGTTCCAGCAGCCCCGCATCGCTCGGCTCGACCTGCAACCCCTGCTGGATATAGGCCAGGGCCAGGCTGTATTCGCGGCGCTTGTAAGCCTCCTCGCTCAACTCGGCAAAACGCTGCACCACCCGGGCCAGGCCGACCAGCGCCTGTTCCTGCGCCGGTGCCCAGCCAAGCACCTGCTGGTAATGGAACACCGCGCTGTCGTCCTCGGGCAGCAGCAGGCGATCTTCACCGAGCGCCTGTTCGGCCTGCTGCAGGGCGCGAGCGATGCGCGCATCGAGCAGGCGCTGCAGGCCGGCGAGCACCTGCGGCGCGTCCGCGTCGAGCTGCTGGGCCTGGCGCAGGAAGTGATCGGCGTTGTCCAGCGCCGGCTCGATCAGCTTGCCCTCGCCCAGGCGCTTGTCAGCCTCGGCGACCAGGTTGTCGATGCGCTGCTGCAGGTAGGCGTTGTAGCCGAGCATGCCGGCAGTACCCGCCAGCAGCAGGCCGAGTAGCAGCCAGACCCAGAGCACCGCGCCGCGTCGCTCGACAGCGCCGGCCTGGCGTTCGGGCAGCACGGCCGCCGGGGCAATGCGCGTGCTGTCGAGGTCGACGGTATCCGTCACGGTGGCGCTCTGCGCCCCATCCAGGGCGGCCAGCAGCTCGCGGCAATCGGCGAAGCGCTGCTGCGGGTCCTTGGCTAGCATGCGCTCCAGCAGAGGCTGGTAGGCGACGAGCGAGGCCGGCAGCGCGGGCGGCGTCTGCTGCACATGATTCATCACTGTCTGCGTGTAGTTGGCGCCGCGAAACGGGTTATGCCCCAGAAGCATTTCCAGAAGGATCACGCCCAGGCTGTAGATGTCGGTGCGCGCATCAAGATCCAGGCACTGCGCCTGCTCCGGGCTGCTGTAGGCCGGGCTGCCGACGGCGATGCCGAACTGGGTCAGCTCGCTGTCCAGCTCCAGTTCCTTGGCGATGCCGAAGTCGGTGATCACCGCCGTGCCATCTTCGCGAAAGAGGATATTCGCCGGCTTGATGTCGCGATGCACCAGCCCGCGCTCGTGCACCACGGCCAGACCGCTGGCGACCTGGCGGACGATGTCCAGAGCACGCGACGGCGCGAAGGTCTCGCCGCGCTGCTGGGCCAGATCACCACCGGCAACGAACTCCATGGCCAGGTAATAACGGCCATCGGCGAGCCGGTCGATGTCGTGGATGGTGATGATCGACGGGTGGCTGAGCGAAGCGACGATGTGCGCCTCACGCACGAAACGCCGGCTGAACGCCTCGTCGTCGGCACTGCGCAGCACCTTGATCGCCACCTTGCGGTGCAGCGACTCCTGAGTGGCGAGGTAGACCTCGGCCATGCCGCCCTTGCCCAATTCGCCATGCAGTCGGTAACCGGGAATCTCAAGCACGTTGTCGCTCATAGCGGAGGGGCGCCGATGGGGTCAGAAGCTAACGGGATTTCAGCCAACGGCTGAGAAAAGTAGGCGGCTTGGCGGCGATCTCCGGTAATACCGGCGCGCCAAGGCCAAGCACGACACAACTGATATTGTCCTTGCCGCCCGCCTGATTGGCCAGCCCTATCAGCTGTTCGACCAGCTCATCGAGGGTGCTGGCGGCGTTGCAGCAGGCATGTATCTGCGCATCGTCGAGTTCGCCGGTGAGGCCGTCGCTACACAACAGGAGCAGCTCACCCGACTCCAGCGTGCCGCGTAGCAGGCCGACCTCGAGTGCCTGCTCGCCCTGCCCCAGGCACTGCAGCACCACGTTGCGCCGCGGATGCTGACGTGCCTCCTCGGGCGTCAGCTGGCCGGCGTCGATCATCATTTGCACCCAGCTGTGATCGCGGGACAACTGCTCGATACGCCCAGCGCCGACGCGGTAGGCGCGGCTGTCACCGACCCAGGCCAGCTCGAAAGCGGCGCCCTGCATGCGCACAGCCACCAGGGTGCTGCCCATGCTGCGACCTTCGCCGTCCTGCCCGGCAGCGATGATCGCCTGGTTGGCCGCCTGCACTGCCGCCTCCACCGCATCCCCTCGCTCAATGCGCTCGCGCAGCACCTGCAAGGCCAGCGCACTGGCCACCTCACCCCGCTGGTGCCCGCCCATGCCATCGGCCACCGCCCACAGCCCCAACTGCGGGCAGCACAGCAGCGCATCTTCGTTATGCGCACGCACCTGCCCCGCCGACGTGTGCGCGGCGAACAACAGGGGAACAGGGAGAGGTGTTGAAGACATGCCGAAGGGATCATCCACTGACTGATTCGCCAGGCATGATGCGACCGACGCAGGCGGCTGTCAGCCTCGCACCGCGTTTTTCCAGCGAAGTGTTAAGCAGTCGCGATGATCGACACTCAGCGGTTGCGCTGGATCTCGTAGCTGTTCTGCCCGGGGTAACGCTGCACTTCATGCCCGTTCGGGTAGACGATGGTCTGGCGTATGCCACCGTGCTGCTGCATCTGCGAACTGCCGTAGGAATGGCTGCGCGTGCTGCTGCGATCGCTGGGCACCCGGTAGCCGCCGTAGACGTCGTAGCGCTGGCTGGAGCTGGATGAGTCGACACCGCCCGAGGCACCGGGACTGACGTATTCGATGGGCACGCTCTGGATCGGCCGACGCACCGGCTCGCCAGCGAAGGCCTGGTTCGCCGTAGCGAACCCCAGCAGGGCAATAAGCGGAAGTAGACGCATGGGGATGTCCTCGCGTATGGCGCTATAGCCGTTCGACAACAACTACGGCGGTTAAGTCGTCCGGCAGTCCGGTTGGCGGCTTGGCAAGACGGACGGCTACGGTATCATCCCGCGCTTTTTTCGGGATGCTGCCGTCATGCACCTGCGCTGGACTCTCGCCGTACTGCTGTTAGCGCTCGCCTGCACCGGCATCCAAGCCGCCCCACCCCGCACCTTCGTCGAAGCCAAGAAAGTCGCCCGGGCGCTGTATGCCGCGCAATCGGTGGAGTTCTACTGTGGCTGCGCGTACAGCGGCAACCGGGTCAACCTGAAAAGCTGCGGCTACGTCCCGCGCAAGAACCCGCAACGCGCCGCGAGCATCGAGTGGGAGCACATCGTCCCGGCCTGGGTGATCGGTCATCAGCGCCGCTGCTGGCAACACGGAGGACGGCGCAACTGCACGCGCCACGACAAGACCTTCCAGCGCGCCGAGGCGGACCTGTTCAACCTGGTGCCGAGCATCGGCGAACTGAACGCTGACCGCAGCAACTACAGCTACGCCTGGCTGCCGCAACGTCCCAGCCAATATGGCGCCTGCCCGATGGTGGTCGACTTCAAGGCGCGCAAGGCGATGCCGCGCGCGACGGTACGCGGTATGGTCGCACGCACCTACTTCTACATGAGCGATCGTTACGCGCTGCGCCTGTCAGGTCAGGAACGCCGCCTGTTCGAGGCCTGGCACAAGCAATACCCGGTGCAGACCTGGGAACGGCAGCGCAATCAGCAACTGGCCTGCGTGATGGGTTGGGGCAACCCGTATGTCGGTAAAGTCGATCCGAGCCGCTGCAACTCACGTCAATAGTACGCAGCAAAGTGGCCGGAGAAGCCGCGCCCCACTTAGCAGATAAATCAAAAAGCATTAGGAAATCAGCGCTTATCCCTGTAGGGTGGTCGGACTGTGCTGCATGTGTCACCGCAAATCGACTGTTTAGATTTCGATCCAACTTTCATCGGTTTCTTTACTCTTTGCACTCAGTCATGGCCTGGGCTGTTCCAGTGTCATGTTCACTTTGTTCAAGGAGATATCCCATGTCCGATCGTCAAACTGGCACCGTCAAGTGGTTCAACGATGAAAAAGGCTTCGGCTTCATCACCCCGGAAAGCGGCGCTGATCTGTTCGTTCACTACCGCTCGATCCAGAGCGCTGGCTTCAAAAGCCTGCAGGAAGGCCAAAAGGTCTCCTTCGTGGCTGTAAAAGGTCAGAAAGGCATGCAAGCTGACGACGTCCAAGTAATCTAATTACTCGACGCGTCATAAAAACCGGCCCACGGGCCGGTTTTTTTATCGCCGTCATTTCACCTACCGCAGCACTGCGGCATTAATTCCTACAGAGAGGAGCAACCATGCGAGTCAAAGGATCCAGCCAGAAACCCAAGCCGCAACCGGCCGTGGAAACCAGCGAATCCATCGAAGCCCAGGTCGCCGCCTTCCTGAAATCCGGTGGCGAAATCCAGCAGATCGCCAAAGGCGTCAGCGGACAGTCTCTCACCCCGAGCCGACACATCACCATCAGCAAGAAGTGATGACCTGAGCGGCCTCTCCAGGCCGCCATCGCTCGGCACCCACTACGCCGACGGCTTGCATCCAGCCTCCTCTTGCCCGCCCTGGCAAAGCTCTGCATCCTTGTCCTAGAAAAACGACAAGAAGCGCCTCAGGCGCCGGGGACCTTCGCCGATGTTCAAGCGGCTCAGAAAAGACTTCCAGCTGTCCATCATCACCCTGATGGGCTTGTTCGGCGTGCTCGGTATCTCGCCCTACGCGATCTATCGTCTGCTGCACGGCAACTATCTGGTCGGCACGTCCGACGTGATCATCGTCCTGTCCACCGTGCTCGCCGTGGTCTACGCCTGGCGCACTGGCGATACGGTCAAGCCGGGCATCTACCTCGCCAGCGTGTTCTCCGTGGCCGCCACGCTGATCGCCATCAACCTGGGCGTCAACGGTCTGTTCTGGATCTACCCGCTGATCCTGTTCAACTTCTTCATGGTCTCCCCCGGCAAAGCCATCGCCGCCACCCTGCTGGTGCTGGTCGGCCTGGTCATCCACGCGTTCTGGACACCGGGCAGCGTGTTCGACAGCCACTACCAGATGATCTCGTTCCTGGTGACCAACGTGATGGCCGGCGTACTGACCTTCATCTTCGCCTACCGCACCCGCAGCCAGCGCGACCAGCTGCAGATACTCGCCATCCAGGACCCGCTCACCGGCGCACGCAACCGGCGCAGCATGAACGACGAGCTGCGCATCGCCGTGTCCAGCAAACGCCGTCACGGCACTCCTTACGGCGTGCTGGTGATGGACCTCGACCATTTCAAGCGCGTCAACGATCAGTTCGGCCATCACGCCGGCGACAAGGTACTGATCGATTTCGTCGAATTGATAAAGCGCCACTGCCGCGAGGAAGACCGCCTGTTCCGCTTCGGCGGCGAAGAGTTCCTCCTGCTGCTGCCTGGCACCACACCGCAAGGCCTAAAGGCAGCGGCGCACAACCTGCAAACACAAGTGCGCGCAGCCCTACACGGCCCCGGCGGGCCGGTGACGACATCGATTGGCGGAGCGATGCTCGGCGACGGGGAGAACTGGGACAGCTGGCTGCAGCGCGCGGACAAGTGCCTGTACCGCGCCAAGGGTGCTGGCCGCGACTGCATCGTCATCGACGGCGATAGCACCGTCGACAGCTAGCAGGCCTGGCTGGGCACTACTCAGCCACGGCCGGCAGCGGCGACGATCAACTGCTTCATCTCAGCCACGGCGCCCTTGAAACCGACAAACAGCGCATGGGCGACGATGGCATGGCCGATATTCAGCTCATGCACGCCCGCGATGGCCGCCACCGGCTCGACGTTGTGGTAGTGCAAGCCGTGCCCCGCATTGACGATCAGGCCATGGGCAAGGCCGCAAGCCACGCCGTCACGAATCCGCGCCAGCTCACGTGCCGTCTCCTCGGGGGCAACGGCATCGGCGTAGCGGCCAGTGTGCAATTCGATCGCCGGCGCACCGATGCGCCGAGAGGCTTCGATCTGCCGCTCGTCCGCATCGATGAACAGTGACACCTCGCAACCCAGGCGCGCCAGACGCTGCACTGCCGCCTTGATACGCTCCTCCTGCCCCGCCACGTCCAGACCACCCTCAGTGGTCAGCTCTTGGCGCGTTTCCGGCACCAGGCAGATGTGTTGCGGGCGCACGCTTTCGGCGAAGTCCAGCATGAAATCGGTGACACCCATCTCGAAGTTCATACGCGTTTGCAGCACGTCCTTGAGCAGGCGCACATCGCGCTCCTGAATATGCCGACGGTCTTCGCGCAGATGCACGGTGATGCCATCGGCACCGGCCTCCTCGGCATCCAGCGCAGCCTTGACCGGGTCGGGGTAGCGCGTGCCACGCGCCTGGCGCAAGGTGGCCACATGATCGATGTTCACCCCGAGCAGGATGCGGTTTGCTTCAGTCACGTGCGGACTCCTTGAGATTCATGAACAGTTCGCGGCTGACCAGAGGCCGACCGCCAAGATGAGGGGCGAGTGCCTGACGCATCAAGCGCTTGGCCGCAGCCAGCGCACCCGGTGACGTCCAGTCGGCATTGGCCATGGCCAACAGGTCAGCGCCCTGGAACAGCCCCGGCTGCAGCTGGTAAACAGGTTCCAGACCAGCATCCGGCTGCAGGCGATAGAGGCCATCGGCGAGCACGGGCTGACCAGCCAGATCGCTATCCAGGGCGAAACCATAGCCCAACTCGTCGAGCAGCCGCCATTCGAAGGCACGCAGCAACGGCTCCAGCGGCGGATTGCCAGCCAGCGCCTGCAATGTCAGGGCGTAATGATCGAACAGTGCCGGATGCGGGTCTTCAGCGGGCAGCAGACGGATCAGCAGCTCGTTCAGGTAGATACCACTGAACAGTGCCGCGCCGCTGAGCAGGTTGGGAATGCCGCCGGCTTCGAGGCGGGCGATGTTCTTCAGCTCGCCATGCCCGCGAAACTCGGCTTCGAGCGGCACGAATGGCCGCGCCAGCGTACCCGCCTTGCCCCGCGCGCCACGCAATACCGCGCGAAAGCGTCCTTGCGGGGTGAACACGTCAACCAGCGCGCTGGTCTCGCGATAGGCACGGCTGTGCAGGACATAGGCCGATTGCGCGCTGGCCTGCATGGGTCAGATGTCGTTATAGCCCAGCGAGCGCAGTGCACGCTCGTCGTCGGACCAGCCGCCCTTCACCTTGACCCAAAGATTGAGCATAACCTTGGAGTCGAACAGCACCTCCATGTCCTTGCGCGCCTCCTGGCCGATACGCTTGATGCGCTCGCCCTTGTCGCCAATGATGATTTTCTTCTGCCCGTCACGCTCGACCAGGATCAGCGCATGGATGTGCAGAATGCGTCCTTCCTGCTTGAACTCTTCGATCTCGACGGTGATCTGGTAGGGCAGTTCGGCACCCAGCTGGCGCATGATCTTTTCACGCACCAGTTCGGCGGCAAGGAAACGGCTGGAGCGATCAGTGATCTGGTCTTCCGGGAAGAAGTGCTCGCCTTCCGGCAGGAAACTGGCCACGAGCCGCTCCAGCGAATCAAGGTTATGCCCCTGCTGAGCGGAAATCGGCACGATTTCCGCTTTCGGCAACTGCTGCTGCAACCATTCCAAGTGCGGCATCAGTTCGGCCTTGTCCTCGACGCGATCGGTCTTGTTGATCGCCAGGATCACCGGCCCCTGCACATACTGGATGCGCTCGAGGACCATCTGGTCCTCGTCGGTCCAGCGCGTGCGGTCAACGACGAAGATCACCACGTCGACGTCCTTCAGCGCTGCCGAGGCCGTCTTGTTCATGTAGCGGTTGAGCGCCTTGTCACTGTTTTTGTGCAGGCCTGGGGTATCGACGTAGATCGCCTGGACCTCATCCTCGGTCTTGATCCCGAGCATATTGTGTCGGGTGGTCTGCGGCTTGCGCGAGGTGATCGCGAGCTTCTGCCCGAGAATATGATTGAGCAAGGTGGACTTGCCCACGTTGGGGCGCCCCACGATGGCGACATAGCCACAACGCGGCACGGATGCATCAGTCATGGCCATTCTCCACACCTAGAGCCACCAGCGCTGCCGCTGCGGCGACCTGCTCGGCAATGCGCCGACTGGCGCCCTGCCCTTGAGTCCTGTCATTTAACAGCGCGACATCGCACTGCACGAAAAAGGTTCGGCAATGCGGCTCACCCTGAATATCCACCACCTCGTACCGAGGCAGCTCGAGAGCCCGCGACTGGAGGAACTCCTGCAGCCGGGTTTTCGGGTCCTTGTTGGTATCGACCAGCGTCAGACCGTCCAGCTCGTTGCTCAACCAGGCCAGTACACGCTGGCGTGCCACATCCATGCCTGCGTCCAGGTAGATCGCACCGATCAGCGCTTCGAGTGCATCGGCCAGAATCGAGTCGCGACGAAAACCGCCGCTCTTCAGCTCACCAGAACCCAGACGCAGGTACTCACCGAGGTCGAACCCGCGGGCCAGCACAGCAAGCGTCTCACCCTTGACCAGACGTGCGCGCAAACGCGACAGCTGCCCCTCGCGCGCCTGCGGAAAACGCTCGAACAGCGCCTCGCCGGCAACGAAATTGAGGATGGCATCACCAAGAAACTCCAGACGCTCATTGTTGCGACCGGCAAAACTGCGGTGGGTCAGAGCCAGAACCATCAGGTCCTGGTCTTTGAAAGTGTGACCGAGCTGACGCTCAAGACGAGCTAGGGAAGCACTCACGGCATGCGTACGCGGAATTCTTTATCGAAGCGGGCGACTAGGTCGAGGTTTTGGATCAGAGGTTCGCGAGTTTCATAGCTCAGATGTGCCCTAAACTCTCCGCCCTCAACCTTAACATCCAAGATATCTCTAATATTAAGGTCTCTCATACCATTAACTTCCATCCCCTTAGCCATATGGACATAGAAGTCATTCACGCTACGAACATCCTGCGACGGCTCCGTCTCAACTGAAGTTATCATTTTCTCCAGCGTCATATAATCCATGTAATGTGGAAGCATTTTAAAAATCATGCTGGCAAAAAATGCACTTATCGCAATAAGGACCATCCAACTAAGAACAGATATACCAATCTGCGAACGGTAAAATTTATAGTCCCCCACAACACACCTCACGAATAAAAAACCGATGAATTCAGTTGATCAAACCTACACGCGAAAAATTCGGCACACTGCGCAACTTCGGATCGGGCCAACTCATCCACACCGCAAACGCCTTCCCAACGATATTGCGATCCGGAACCATCCCCAAGAACTCCTTGGGAATGTTCTTGTCGTTCCAATAGCGACTATCATTGGAGTTGTCACGATTGTCGCCCATCATGAAGTAGTGCCCCTGCGGAACCAGCCACTCGCTACCGGGCTCGCGACGATTGCGCTGCAGCTCCTTGCGAATCAGGTGCTCGACCTCACCCAGCTTCTCCTTGTACAGCGCAGCGCTGCCTAAGCTACCCGCCTCTTCACCGAGGAACGTTTCAGCAATCGGCTGCCCGTTAACCAGCAGGTGCTTACCATTGGTATAGCTGATTCTGTCTCCAGGCAAACCGACAACGCGCTTGATGTAGTTGATATTCGGGTCGCTCGGGTAACGGAAGACCATGACATCGCCACGCTGGGGATCACCCACTTCGATGATCTTGGTGTCGATAACCGGAAGACGAATGCCGTAGGCAAATTTGTTGACCAGGATGAAGTCACCGATATCCAGTGTCGGCTTCATTGAGCCGGACGGAATCTGGAACGGTTCCAGCAGGAACGAACGCAATACCAGCACGATAGCCAATACGGGAAAGAACGATTTGCCGTACTCAACCAGTACCGGCTCGCGATTCAAGCGCTGCAGCACACTCTCATCAGGTTGACTGACCTGCCCTTCATAGGCAGCAATAGCGACCCGACGGCGTGGCGCCAGCACCAGCAAATCCAGAAGAGCGAGTGCACCGCACACCGCAACGGCGATAACCAGAATCAACGGAAAATTGAACGACATAGTTCTCAGCTATCCACTTTGAGTACGGCCAGGAAGGCTTCCTGCGGAATCTCCACGCTGCCCACCTGTTTCATCCGCTTCTTACCGGCCTTCTGCTTTTCCAGCAGCTTTTTCTTACGGCTGACGTCGCCGCCGTAACACTTGGCCAGTACGTTCTTGCGCAACGCCTTCACAGTAGTTCGCGCAACGATCTGCCCGCCGATGGCCGCCTGGATCGCTACATCGAACATCTGGCGCGGAATCAGTTCTTTCATCTTCTCGGTCAATGCACGGCCTTTGTAATGGGCCCTGTCGCGATGCACGATAAGTGCCAGTGCATCGACTTTTTCCGAGTTGATCAACACGTCCAGCTTGACCAGATTGGCACTCTGGAAGCGATCAAAGCTGTAGTCCAGGGACGCATAACCGCGACTGACCGATTTCAAGCGATCGAAGAAATCCAGCACCACTTCATTCATCGGCAGGTCGTAGCAAACCTGAACCTGGCTGCTGAGGAACTGCATATCGCGCTGCACACCACGTTTATCGATGCACAAGGTGATGACGTTACCCAGGTGCTCCTGAGGTACGAGAATATTGGCGCGAACGATCGGCTCACGCATGTCCTCCACGGACGAAAGATCCGGCAGCCTGGACGGGTTATCGACGTAGATCGTCTCACCGTTCTTCATCACCACTTCGAAGACCACGGTCGGTGCAGTGGTAATCAGATCCAGGTCGTACTCGCGCTCCAGACGTTCCTGGATGATCTCCATGTGCAGCATGCCGAGGAAGCCGATACGGAAGCCGAAACCAAGCGCCTCAGAGCTTTCCGGCTCATATTGCAAGGCCGCATCGTTGAGCGTGAGCTTCTGCAATGCTTCGCGGAAGTCTTCGAAATCGTCGGAGCTGACCGGAAACAGGCCAGCATAAACCTGCGGTTTAACTCGCTTGAAGCCAGGTAATACGTCGACATCAGGAGTATTGGACAGGGTCAGGGTGTCACCCACCGGTGCACCATGAATGTCCTTGATCCCGGCGATGATGAAGCCAACCTCACCCGCTTTGAGGTCTTCGGTGGCGGTATGCTTCGGCGTGAAAACGCCCACGCTGTCGACCTGGTGGACCTTGCCGGTCGACTTGACCAGCACCTTGTCACCCTTCTTGATCCGACCATGACGGACGCGCACCAGGGAAACCACACCCAGGTAATTGTCGAACCAGGAATCGATGATCAGCGCCTGCAGCGGCGCTTCGATATCACCCGTAGGAGCCGGGATCACCTCGACCAAGCGCTCCAGCACCTCGTCCACGCCCATGCCGCTCTTGGCACTGCAGGCAACGGCGTCGGTGGCGTCGATACCGATGATGTGCTCGATCTCGTCCTTGACCTTCTCCGGGTCGGCCTGCGGCAGGTCCATTTTGTTAAGCACCGGCATGACCTCGAGACCTTGCTCGATGGCGGTGTAGCAGTTGGCGACCGACTGCGCTTCCACGCCTTGCCCAGCATCGACCACCAGCAACGCGCCCTCACAGGCAGCCAGAGAACGGCTGACCTCATAGGTGAAGTCTACGTGCCCGGGCGTATCGATGAAGTTCAGTTGATAGGTTTTGCCGTCCCGCGCCTTGTAGTGCAGGGTCACGCTGTGCGCCTTGATCGTGATGCCGCGCTCACGCTCCAGGTCCATGGAGTCGAGCACCTGGGCTTCCATCTCGCGCTCGGACAGGCCGCCACACATCTGGATGAAGCGGTCGGCCAGGGTCGATTTGCCGTGGTCGATGTGGGCGATGATGGAGAAATTGCGGATATGACTCAGGTCACTCACGGATCAACACTCAAAGAAGCCGCAGGCAGGCTGCCCGCCGAAAATAGCCGAGCATTCTACCTGATCGCCCCGCCTGGCGTTAAGGCATATCACGGCAGACACAAAAAAGGGGCGGATATCCGCCCCTTTTTTCGACTGAAGGGTTACTCAGATAGCTTGAAGGTGATGAAGCTGGCTCGCCCCTGGCGCAATACGCGCATGGAGACCGAGCGATCCTTCGGCAACCCCTGAGCCACCTCCGTGAAAGTTTTAGCGGAATCGATGGCGCGGTTGCTCAGGTGCGTGATCACATCACCCGGGCGCAAACCGATCAACGCCGCCGGGCCATCCTGCACTTCCTTGATGACCACACCACCACGCAGGTCCAGCGACTTCTTCTGCTCAGCACTGAGATCGGCGACCGAGACACCCAGACGATTGCTGCTGCGCTCGCTTTCCGGAGACGCGCCCGCTGCGACTGCACCTTCTTCCGGCAGCGCACCGATGGTCAACTCGAGTGTCTGCCGCGCACCTTCACGCACCACATCCAGCTTGATCTTGCTGCCAGGCTTGAGACCACCCACGAGATGAGGTAGATCCGCCGACATCACGATCGGCAGACCATTCATGCTCAGGATCACGTCACCAACCTGCAGGCCGCCCTTGGCCGCAGGCCCCTCTTCCAGCACCTGCGCCACCAGCGCACCGGCTGGACGCTCGAGACCGAATGACTCGGCGAGATCCTTGTTGACCTCCTGAATCACCACACCCAGCCAGCCGCGGCTAACCTTGCCCTCGCTCTTCAGCTGATTGGCCACATCCATGGCCACATCGATCGGAATGGCGAACGACAACCCCATGAATCCACCCGAACGGGTGAAAATCTGCGAGTTGATACCCACTACTTCACCATCCAGATTGAACAGGGGACCGCCGGAGTTACCCGGATTGATGGCAACATCCGTCTGGATGAACGGCACGTAGTTTTCGTTAGGCAGGCTGCGCCCTTTCGCACTGACGATACCCGCGGTAACGGAATGATCGAAGCCGAATGGCGAGCCTATCGCCAACACCCAGGCACCGACCTTCAACGACTCGGACTTGCCGAGCTTGACCGTCGGCAACCCTTTGCCTTCGACTTTCAGCAAGGCCACGTCAGTGCGTGGGTCCGCACCGATAAGCTTGGCCTGCAGCTCGCTGCGATCGGAGAGACGCACGATGATTTCATCGGCATCGGCAATGACATGGTTGTTAGTCAGCACATAACCATCAGCCGAGATAATGAACCCCGACCCCAGGGACTGCGCCTCACGCTGACGCCCACCCGGCCCACGTGGCGCCTGGGGGATGCTGCGCTCGAAGAACTCACGAAGCATCGGCGGCAGCCCTTCAAGATCAGGCATCTGCCCCTGAACCGATGCATCGCGGGTCGGCAGGTTCTGCCGAGTACTGATATTCACCACGGCAGGAGACGCTTCCTCCACCAACCCAGTGAACTCAGGCAACTCGGCACGCACCACTGCCGCCTGCCCCAACACCAGCAAGGCGAGCAGATACGACATCGAGGACTTCAGGCTAAACATCGATTAGCACTCCCACAAACAAGTTTGATCCAGCAGATAACAAAGACGGCACCTAAGTGCCGTTCAGAAAATCATTGTAGATACGCTTAATGGGTTGCATCGGCCGCAGCGCTATCAGGAATGGCCTGAGCAGGCTGCATGGATAACGCCACTCGCTCTGCGGTTCCCAAAGGCACTTCGCCGACCACGGTGACCATCATGTCGCCATCTGTCGTGCTCATTCGACGAGAAACCACAGCAGTAGGACCAAGTTGACTGCGGGCGTCATCGACGACCACGCCATGTAACGGTTCGAGAAACACCGAAAACCTGGCCAGGCCATCGCCGTACATCAAGCAGGCGACTGGCTCCGCAGAGGCAGGGCTACGACGCAGAACCGACTGATCCAACGAGAACCCGGGCGGCAACCAGCCCGCTCGCCAACTTTGCGAGGGGTTCTTTTCCAGGGCAACGAAATTGACCGGACGACATTCGGCACCCGCTTGGAGAACATCATCGGCAAGAGGTTTGGAAGTATCCAGGGTAATGAACTGAAAACGCTCAAGCAGTGCGCCTTTTTCGCTGATCAGCAGCGACTTCAAGGGCAGAGCGGTTTCTTTATCGAGGTGCAGCTCGAGCGCATAACGATGCTGATCTCGCGGCACGAATGCCAGAACAACCGCATCACGATTGGCAACGCGAGAGTCGCCGACCACCTGCATGTCATATCGCTGCGCCAGCTCTTCAGGCTTGAGCAACGGTGCCGGCCACTTTACGTCGCCGAGCTGGTCGGTTAGACCACCACTGACGCATTGTGGGCGGCCGTCCACGCGAACGGTTTCATTGGCTGCACCATCAAGTTGAAGCAGCCGCTCCTTCACCGCACCAGCTTGCGCCTCGTGCCAGATTCCGTGAGTGGAGAAGCTACCATTGCGTTCGTACACAAACGCGCCTTGATAGGTATGGTTTTCGGCTTGTGCCAGACGGCTTAGCCAGTCCTGGACATCGGCAGCATGGGCGGGAAGAACCGCCCAGCTACCGAGCAACGCGATATAACGCAACGCGCGCATGACTTTCCTCAGCGGCTTTCTTCCAGACTGGCAGCTCGTGCATAAGGGAGAGCTGCATCCGCACCATTAGCGGTTGCTTGTTGCGCATGCTGGCGCAGATACGCCGGCAGTCGCTGTTCATGCCACTCGGAACCCAGTTGCTGAGGCTGAGCGTTCAGCTGTGGGCCTTGGCGCATGGCATCGGCATCTTCGGTGTAACCCGCGAGTACAGCCGGGCCTTGAGTCTGAGGCGCAGTCAATACAGGCTGAGCACCTTGCTGTGCAAGTTGAGCACCAGCCAGATCGTCCTGATTGAAGAAACGTACGCCAGCCAGAACAGCCACGGTAACCGAAGCAGCTACTGCCACACGACCCAGACCACGCCATGGGCCACGTACTGCTTTTGCCGGCACGGCCTCATCGGCCAGAGCCGCAGAAACCGCAGCAGCGATATCCAGGCGAGGCTCAAGCAGCTCTTTGTGCATCACCGCACGAGCCAGTTGATAACGCGACCAGGTGGCGCGCAGTTCTGGTTCTTCGCTGGCAGCAAGCACCCGGCGCAGTTCCAGTTCGTCCGCTTCGTTATCCATCACCGCGGACAGCGATTCCTGCAGGGTTTCACGACTCATGGTGGTTCCTCTCTTGGCTGTCGCCGCTGTCTTAGGCATCCTGCAACAAAGGTTGCAGGGCTTTATCTATAGCCTCGCGCGCTCGGAAAATTCGCGACCGCACGGTACCAACCGGACACTGCATCACGCTCGCAATGTCTTCGTAACTAAGACCATCAAATTCACGCAGAGTTAGTGCCGAGCGTAAATCTTCTGGTAATTGCTGAATGGTCCGATGCACGGTGGCTTCGATTTCATCCCGCAACATTGCGCGTTCCGGTGATTCGATGTCCTTGAGGGCGTGATCGCCATCGTAGAACTCTGCATCCTCGGCACTTACATCATTGTCTGGTGGCCGACGACCACGCGAGACCAGATAATTCTTCGCCGTGTTGATGGCGATTCGATAAAGCCATGTATAAAACGCACTATCACCACGGAAATTACCAAGGGCGCGATACGCCTTGATAAAAGCCTCTTGCGCGACATCCTGGGCTTCGTGGTTGTCGTGCACGAAACGCACGATCAAACCGAGAATCTTATGTTGGTACTTGAGCACCAACAAATCGAAGGCCCGCTTGTCGCCGCGCTGGACTCTTTCGACCAGCTGCTGATCGTCTTCCTGCGTTAGCATGGATACTCCTCTTGGGTTCCGGAGGAGTTCTGCGCCGGCCAGTGAATCGGTCTGCCAAGATAGACTCGGGCGTTAAGCAAAAGTTCTCCCCTCCGTACAAGCTTTCTGCAGCGCCTGATGCGCTGACACGAAATTACGCAGCAGAGCCGCCTGCCCTACTGCTGGATAATCTTCCCTAACGGACCAAACCCGCCAAACCGGCCTTGTTCGGTACTGTTCCGTTATTCGTGACTGGTATTGAACGTGGCCGCTCGAGAAAAGTTCATTCTCGATTTTGCAGGGCCATGTGCGCCTATTGTGACGCCGACCCCACCTATATACTAGGCGCCGCCCTTTTGCGGAAACCCCCAGTCAATGAGCCAACATTACCAACACGACGTCCTGGTCATCGGCAGCGGTGCTGCTGGTCTCACGCTGGCGCTCACCCTGCCGGCGCACTTGCGCATTGCCGTGCTGAGCAAGGGTGACCTGGCCAATGGCTCAACCTACTGGGCGCAGGGTGGCGTGGCTGCGGTTCTCGATGACACCGACACCATCGATTCGCACGTGGCGGACACTCTCAACTCCGGTGCCGGCCTGTGCCGCGAAGATGCCGTGCGCTTCACCGTCGAACACAGCCGAGAAGCCATCCAGTGGCTGATCGACCAGGGCGTCCCCTTCACCCGCGACGATGAGCACGAACGCGAAGACGGCGGTTTCGAGTTTCACCTGACCCGCGAGGGCGGCCACAGTCATCGCCGCATCATTCATGCGGCCGACGCCACTGGCGCGGCGATCTTCAACACCCTGCTGCAACAGACTCGCGAGCGCGACAATATCGAGCTGCTCGAACAGCGCGTGGCCGTCGATCTGATCACTGAGCGCAAGCTGGGCCAACCGGGCAACCGCTGTCTGGGCGCCTATGTGCTGAATCGGCAGACCGGCGAGGTCGACACCTACCACGCGCGCTTCGTGATCCTCGCCACGGGCGGCGCAGCCAAGGTCTACCTCTACACCAGCAATCCGGATGGCGCCTGCGGCGACGGTATCGCTATGGCCTGGCGTGCCGGCTGCCGGGTCGGCAACCTGGAGTTCAACCAGTTCCATCCCACCTGCCTGTACCATCCGCAAGCCAAGAGTTTCCTCGTCACCGAAGCGCTGCGCGGTGAGGGCGCGCTGCTCAAACTGCCGAATGGCGAGCGCTTCATGCCGCGCTTCGACCCGCGCGAAGAACTGGCCCCGCGCGACATCGTCGCCCGCGCCATCGACCACGAGATGAAGCGCCTGGGGGTGGACTGCGTGTACCTCGACATCAGCCACAAGCCGGCCGAGTTCATCAAGGCGCATTTCCCCACCGTGTACGAGCGCTGCCTGGGTTTCGGCATCGATATCACCCAACAGCCGATTCCCGTGGTGCCTGCGGCGCACTACACCTGCGGCGGTGTACTGGTCGACCAGCACGGCCACACCGATGTGCCCGGCCTGTATGCCATCGGCGAAACCAGCTTCACCGGCCTGCACGGCGCCAATCGCATGGCCAGCAACTCGCTACTGGAATGCTTCGTCTACGCGCGCTCAGCGGCGGCGGACATCGTTCGCCAGCTGGACCGTGTGCAGATGCCGCTCGACCTGCCGACCTGGGACGCCAGCCAGGTGACCGACTCGGACGAGGACGTGATCATCGCGCACAACTGGGATGAACTGCGGCGCTTCATGTGGGACTACGTCGGCATCGTGCGCACCAACAAGCGCCTGCAGCGTGCGCAACACCGCGTGCGCCTGCTGCTGGGCGAGATCGACGAGTTCTACAGCAATTACAAGGTCAGCCGCGACCTGATCGAGCTGCGCAACCTGGCCCAGGTCGCCGAGCTGATGATCGACTCGGCCATGCAACGCCACGAAAGCCGCGGCCTGCACTACACCCTCGACTACCCGGGGCTAAAAACCGAGGCGCGCGACACTATTCTGGTGCCGCCCATCTACGCCGACTGAACTGCAGGCGCACACGCAGCCGCCGGTGCGCCTCGCGCGGCAACGCGTCACACGGGATGCACAGGCCGCGTGCCCAACGCTCGCCCGGTACGCGGACGTGCAACAGCACGACCAGCGGCAGGGCCACGCTGTCGCGGCGCAACTGCACCGCCTGCCAGCCGTTCGCCTCGCTCCACAACTGCCAGCCACTGTCGTCGCGGCGCAAGCCACGAAACGCCTGTGGATGCCTGCAGGTGATGTGGCGCGGCACCACCCATCCGGCATGCAGCGCGCAACCGAGCACGCCCAAGCCGGCGAGCCAGATCGGGAGTGGCAGAATTGTCAGGGTGATCAGCGCCAGCAGCTGCGCCAGGCCATACAGCGTCGCCAGCAGCAATGAGGCCTGCCAGCGACATTCGAAGTGATTACTTGGGCTGGACACGATCCAGAATCATGCGAACCATGCGGCGCAGATCCTCGTCCTGCGGCTCTTCGCGCTGCATGAACCAGCCGAACATGTCCTGATCCTCGCACTCCAGCAGCTTGCGATAACGCTCTTGGTCCTCGGCCTCCAGGGTCGCGTAGACCTCGCGCACGAAGGGCACCAGCAGTACGTCCAACTCCAGCATGCCGCGGCGGCTGTGCCAGTAGAGTCGGTTCAGTTCGATATCGTCGGCCATAAATCGGCTCCTGTAAGAAGGTGCGCAGTATAACCAGCGATGCCCTGCTCGGCACCCGCTGACAAGCCGGCGGACCGGCTCTATGATGAGTCCCCGGACTCTCCTACCTGCGATAGCCAATGGCCGACTCTGCTTTTTTCTGCACCCTGACCCATGAATCCCTGCTCGCCGTGCGTGGCGCGGACGCCGCCAAGTTTCTCCAGGGCCAGCTGACCTGCAACCTCAACTACCTCAATGAAGGCACCAGCAGCCTCGGCGCGCGCTGCACGCCCAAAGGCCGCATGCTGTCGAGCTTTCGCGTCGTGGTGGAGGGCGATGGTTTCCTCCTGGCGATGGCCAGCGAGCTGATCGAGGCGCAACTGGCGGAACTGAAGAAGTACGCCGCCTTTTCCAAATCCACCCTCAGTGACGAAACCGTTCGCTGGGTGCGCTTCGGTCTGAGCGACGGCGATGGCGTACTGGTCAGCCTCGGTCTCGACCTGCCGGCCGGCACCGACAGCGTGACCCGCGCCCATGGCCTGATCGCCCTGCGCCTGGCCGACGGCCGCGCCGAACTCTGGGCCCCGGCCGAGCAGGCCGACACCCTGCACGCACGCCTGGCCGCACAACTGCGAGAAGCACCGCTCAACGACTGGCTGCTGGCCCAGGTCCGCGCCGGCATTGGCCAGGTGTTCGGCGCCACCCGCGAGCAGCTGATTCCGCAGATGATCAACCTGCCCGCCCTCGGCGGCGTGAGCTTCAAGAAGGGCTGCTATACCGGTCAGGAAATCGTCGCGCGCATGCAGTATCTCGGCAAGCTCAAGCGGCGTCTCTATCGCCTGAGCCTGAGCAGTGCCGAACTGCCGGCCATCGGCAGCCAACTGTTCTCACCGGTCCACGGTTCCAGCGTCGGTGAAGTGGTGCTGGCGGCCCAGGATCAGGAGCAGATCGAGGTGCTCGCCGTGCTCCAGGAAGACGCGGTGAACGACGGCCGCATCGCCCTCGGCGCCGTGGACGGCGTACCACTCAGCCTGCTGACGCTGCCGTACGCAATAGACGTGGATCGCGAAATCCAGCGCTGACGCAAAAACTGGATGCATGGCCCGGTGGAAACAAGGTACAACCCGGCACAATCTGACCAATGATCGCTTCGGCACCATCCGCGGCGAAAACGCTACACGAGAGCCGAAATGAGCAAGCTTGCCGAAAAAGTCCAACAGGAACTGATCCACGCCATCGAAAACGATGAGCTGGTGTTGCCGACCCTTCCCGAAGTGGCGCTGAAGGTCCGCGAAGCGGCAGAAGATCCGAACATCAGCATTCCGGATCTGGCCAAGGTGATCGGCAACGACGCGGCGCTCACCGCGCGCATCGTCAAGGTGGTGAACAGCCCGCTGCTGCGCACCAACAAGGAAATCACCGATATCCAGATGGCGGTCAGCCGCCTGGGCATCAACTACACCTGCAACCTGGCCACTGGCTTGGCCATGGAGCAGATGTTCCAGGCCACGTCCGACGTGATTGACCGCAAGATGCGCGAAGTGTGGAACAAGAGCACGGAAATCGCCGGCATCTGCCACGTTCTGTGCAAGCACTACACCCGCCTGATGCCGGACCAGGCCACCCTCGCCGGCCTGGTGCACCAGATCGGCATCCTGCCGATCCTGACCTACGCCGAAGAGCACAGCGAGCTGCTGGCCGACTCGATCAGCCTCAACCACGTGATCGAGCGCATCCACCCGATCATCGGCGACAAGATCCTGCGTGCCTGGGAGTTCTCCGAGCAGATCGCTGCGGTGCCGGGCCAGCACCTGGACTTCACCCGCGACTCGGCCAAGGTCGACTACGTGGACATCGTCCAGGTCGCCACCTTGCAGAGCTACCTGGGCAGCGAACACCCCTATACCCAGCTGGACTGGAGCACCATTCCGGCCTTCGCCAAACTCGGCCTCGATCCGAACGTCGACATGCAGCAGGACGAAGACCTCTCGGCCGCCATGGAAGCTGCTACCAGCATGCTGCAGTAAGCAGCCCTTCGATTCCGCACTACGCTATGAAAAGTCCCCGGCAGTGACAGCGCCGCCGGGGTACCGCGCGAAGGTCACCTGACCTTGTATTCCGCCTGGTGAAGGAATCCCGTTATGCGTCTGCTGTTACTCCTCGCCGTAGCCCTCGCACTCCCCGTACACGCCGAAACCATTCGCCTGACCAATGGCGAATGGAGCCCGTACATGGGCGAAAAACTGCCGCACCAGGGCGTGGCCTCGCGCATCGTCAGCGAGGCGTTCGCCAGCGAAGGCATCGAGGTGCAGTGGATGTTCTACCCCTGGGCCCGGGCCCTGCAGAGTGCCGAGCTTGGTAAAAGCGCCGGTGCAGCCGTGTGGCGACACAATCCCGAACGCGAACAGGCGTTCTTCGTCAGTGATGCGGTGGTCGAGAGCAACTACTACCTGTTTCACCGCAAGGATCAGCCCTTCGACTGGCAGACCGTCGACGATTTGCAGGGTCGACGTATCGGTGCGGCCATCGATTACGATTACGGCGCAGACTTCCAGGCCGGCGAGCGCAGCGGGCACTTGCAGGTCAAACGCCTGAGCAACGAGGAACAGGGCCTGCGCATGCTGCTAGCCGGGCGCCTGGACGTGATGCCAATGGACAAGGTGGTGGCCTTCGACCTGCTGCGCGGCAACTTCAGCCGTGAAGAACGCGCACAGCTGACCTTTCACCCGCAGTCGCTGCGCGACGACAGCCTGCACCTGCTGCTGTCACGCCAGGCGCCAGGCAACGAAGCCATGCTGGAGCGCTTCAACCGCGGCCTGAAGACATTGCGCGACAGTGGCCGGGTGTCCCAGTACCTGCTCGACGTGCAACAACCGCTCAGCGCCCTGCCCTGACGCCCAGTTTCAACGCAACGACGGAAACGCCACGCGCACCAGCAGGCCGCCAAGCGCGCCTTCTTCCAGCTCGATGGACGCCCGGTGCGCACGGCACACCTCGCCGACGATGGCCAGACCAAGCCCCGCGCCACCACGCTGCTGCGAGCGCCGGTAGAAGCGCTCGAAGACCTTGTCCCGCTCCTCCCGGGGAATCCCCGGCCCGTCGTCCTCGACTTCGAGAATGCCCGGCGCCAGCACGCGCATGACCACGTTGCCGTCCTGGGGCGTATGCGCCAGGGCGTTGTCGACCAGGTTGTAGATCAGCTCGTTGAGCAGCGTGGTTTCACCGTGAATGGACACGCCCTCCTCGGCCTCCAGCGCCAGAGCAATGCCACGCTGGTGCGCCAGCGGCGCCAGCGCCAGGCCCAGTTCACGCACCAGCGAGCCGAGGTCGACGCGCTCGGCGCCGCCCTCGGCGATGGCCCGCGCGCCGCGCTCGATGCGCGCCAGCGACAGCAGCTGGTTGGCCAGATGGGTCAGCCGATCCGTGCTCTGCGCGGCTTTTTCCAAGGTGCTGTGCCACAGCGCCGGCTCGCGTTCGCGCAGGCCCAGTTCGATCCGCGCTTTGAGCGCAGCCAGCGGCGTGCGCAATTCGTGGGAGGCATCGGCGATGAACTGCGCCTGGCGCTCGAACTGCTGGCGCAGGCGTTCGGTGAAGTGGTTGAGCGTGGCCACCAGCGGGCGCAGCTCATCCTGCGCGGCGACCATCGGCAATGGTCGCAGGTCATCCGGCTGGCGCTCCTCGACCGCCGTGCGCAAGCGCTCCAGCGGGCGCAACGCAGCGCTCACCGCCAGCCACACCAGGGCCAGGGTGATCAGCGCCAGCAGGCCCATGCGCCACAGCGTGTCGAGCAGCAGGCTTCGCGCCATGCGCTCGCGGGCGCCCTCGGTTTCCGCCACGCGGATCTCGGCCATGCCGTTCATGTCTGGCTCGCTGACCGGCTGCAACAGGCTGACCACGCGCACGTCCACGCCGTCGTACTCGCCATCGTAGAAACGTGCCAGCGCCGGGTAATCATTGGTGCGTTCGGTGCCGGGCGGCGCTGCCGGCAGGTTGTCGTAACCGGAGACCAGGCGCCCCTGCAGGTCGAGCACCTGGTAGAAGATGCGCCCGCTGCTGTCGTAAGCGAACACGTCCAGCGCCACATAGGGCACGTCGGCGCGCAGGGTGCCGTCTTCGGCGTACAGGCCGGCAGCGATCGTGCGCGCCGAGGCCAGCAGCGTGCGGTCGTAGGCCGAGTCGGCCACTTCCCGACCATTCCAATAGGCGCTGACACTGCCGATCAGCAGCGGAATCGTCAGCAGCGCGGCCAAGCGCCGCAGCAGGCGCCCACGCAGGCTGCCGGCACGCGGCTCAAGCATTGACCGCTTCCAGCAGGTAGCCCAGGCCGCGGAAGGTGACGATGCGCACCGTGTCGCCCTCCAGCTTTTTGCGCAGACGGTGGATGTAGATCTCGATGGCGTCGGCGCTGGCCTCCTCGTCCAGGCCGAACACCTGGTCGGCCAGTTGCTCCTTGCTCATCACCCGGCCGGGACGGGCGATCAGCGACTCCAGCACCGACTGTTCGCGCGAGGTCAGGCTGAGCACCTGATCGTCGAGGGTGAAGCGGCGCGTGCCCAGGTCGTAGACCAGCGCGCCGCAGCGTTGCTGGGTTTCGCCGCCGAGCACGCTGCGCCGCAGCAGCGCCTTGACCCGTGCTTCCAGCTCGGACAGCTCGAACGGCTTGGCCAGGTAATCGTCGGCACCGAGGTTAAGGCCGTGCACGCGGTCCTTGACCTCGCCACGGGCAGTCAGCATCAGCACCGGCAGCACCTTGCCGCGCTCGCGCAGGCGCGCCAGCACCTCGAAGCCATCGAGCCGCGGCAGGCCGACATCGAGCACCGCCAGGGCGTAATCCTCACTGGCCAGGGCATGCTCGGCGGCCACCCCATCGTGCAGCACATCGACGTTGAGACCCGCGCTGCGCAAGGCCTGGGCCACGCTTTCGGCGAGGGGCAAATGGTCTTCGACGAGCAGGACGCGCATGGCAGCAGACTCCGCAAAAGCATGTTCTTGTGGGCTGATTGTAACGACGGAACGGGCTCCGAAAACTTTCTTTCACGCTGAAAGGTTGGCGAAAGCTTGGCGTCCTAGCATCGCTCCAGGGTGGCTAGAACCACCCATAAATCGCCGGTCGCGTGGTTGCGCCGGGGAGACAAAAACAAGAATTGGAGACCACAGATGCGTACTGCCATCCGGCAGGCGTTGCCGCCTGCACATCGCCTCAGCCTTGCCCTGCTTGCCTGCTCCCTCGCCCCGGCCACCCAGGCCGCGTTCATCGAAGACAGCAGCGCTACCCTCACCGCCACCAACATCTACCTCAACCGTGATTTCCGCGAAGGCGACGGCCAGAACAAGCGCGAAGAATGGGGCCAGGGTTTCCTCCTCGACATCCAGTCCGGCTACACCGAAGGCACCGTCGGCTTCGGCGTCGACGCCCTCGGCATGCTCGGTATCAAGCTCGACTCCGGCCCCGGCCGCAGCGGCACCGACCTGCTGCCGGTACACGATGACGGCAGCACCCCGGACGAATACAGCAAGCTCGGCCTGACCGCCAAGGTCAAGGTCTCCGAAACCGAGCTGCGCTACGGCTCGCACGTGCCCGAACTGCCGGTGGTCAAGGCCAGCGACAGCCGCCTGACCCCGCAAGTGTTCGAAGGCGGCCTGCTGACCTCCAGCGAGCTGCAGGGCCTGACCTTCACCGGCGGGCGCCTGGACAAGGTGATCGACCGCGCGTCGACCAACTCCGAAGACATCGCCCTGAACAACAAGAACCGCCGCTTCGCCCGTGCCGCCACGGGCGACCACTACGACCTCGCCGGCCTCGACTACCAGTTCGCCAAGGGTTTCACCGGGCGCTACTTCTTCGCCGAACTCGACGACGTTTACCGCCAGCACTTCTTCGGCCTGCTCGCCAGCCAGCCGCTGGGCAGCGGCACGCTGTCCGCCGACTTGCGCCTGGCGCTGAGCGACGATGTCGGCGCGGCCAACGCCGGTGAAGTCGACAACCGCGCGCTGAACGGTATGGTCAGCTACGCCCAGAGCGGGCACAAGTTCGGCCTCGGCTACCAGCACATGAGCGGCGACACCGGTTTCGCCTACCTCGACGGCAGCGACCCGTTCGTCGTCAACTTCGTGCAGATCAACGACTTCGCCAACGCTGACGAGCGCTCTTGGCAGGCCCGTTACGACTACGACTTCGCCGCCCTCGGCGTGCCCGGCCTGAGCTTCATGACCCGCTACATCAGCGGCGACAACGCACAGATCACCGGCAGCGACGAGGAAGGCCGCGAGTGGGAGCGCAACAGCGAGTTCAAGTACGTGGTGCAGAGCGGGACCTTCAAGGACCTCTCCGTGCGCCTGCGTAACGCCAGCTTCCGCTCCAACATTGCCCGCGACGCCGACGAAACCCGTGTGATCGTCAGCTACAGCCTGGCCATCTGGTAAGCCACAATAAAAACTCCAGTGGAGAACGCCTCATGAAAGCCCTGTCCCGAATTGCCCTGCTTACCTGCGGTGCGCTGCTGTCCAGCCAGCTGATGGCCGAACCGAAACGCCCCGAGTGCATCGCCCCGGCTGCCCCTGGCGGCGGTTTTGACCTGACCTGCAAACTGGCGCAAAGCGCGCTGATGGAAGCCAAGCTGCTGAGCAAGCCGATGCGCGTCACCTACATGCCCGGCGGTGTCGGCGCGGTAGCCTACAACGCGGTGGTCGCCCAGCGTCCGGGCGACGCCGGCACCATCACCGCCTGGTCCAGCGGCTCGCTGCTCAACCTAGCCCAGGGCAAGTTCGGCCGTTTCGACGAGAATGCCGTGCGCTGGCTGGCCGGCATCGGCACCAGCTACGGCGCCATCGCCGTGCGTAACGACTCGCCGTACAAGAACCTCGATGACCTGGTGAAGGCGCTCAAGGCCGATCCGGGCAAAGTGGTGATCGGCTCTTCCGGCACCGTCGGCAGCCAGGACTGGATGCAGACCGCGCTGCTGGCCAAGGCCGCCGGCATCGACCCGCGCAACCTGCGCTACGTCGCCCTGGAAGGCGGTGGCGAGATCGCCACGGCGCTGCTCGGCGGGCACATCCAGGTCGGCAGTACCGACATTTCCGACTCCATGCCGCACATCCTCGCCGGCAACATGCGCATCCTCGCCGTACTCTCCGAAGAGCGCCTGCCAGGCGAAGACAAGTCGAACATCCCCACCGCCAAGGAACAGGGCTACGACATCAACTGGCCAGTGGTGCGCGGTTTCTACCTCGGGCCGAAAGTCAGCGACGAGGACTACGCCTGGTGGAAGGCTGCCTTCGACCAGCTGCTGGCCTCCGAGGAGTTCGCCAAGCTGCGCGACCAGCGCGAGCTGTTCCCCTTTGCCATGACCGGCGAGGAACTGGACACCTACGTGAAGACCCGCGTTCGCGACTACAAGCAGATGGCCCAGGAATTCGGCCTGACGCAGTAAGCCTCAACGCCGGCTGAGCACTCCGCCAGCCGGCCCTCCGCGCCCCACTCCGCGAGGATCTCACCATGCTTTTTCAACGCCTGTTCAGTCTGGGCTGGCTCGTCGCATGCCTGGTTTTTACCGTGCTGGCCTGGGATTACCACGCCGCGTTCTCCTACGAGCCGGTCGGCCCGCGTGCCTTTCCCCTGCTGATGCTGGGGCTGATGGGCGCCGCGCTGCTCTGGCTGACCCTGCGCCCCACGCCCATCGAGCACACGCACGACGAGCAACCGCTGGACGCCGCCACCTTGCGCAAGGTCGGCGCCTGCATCGCCCTGCTGCTGGTCTACGCCGCCTTGTTCGAGCCATTGGGCTTCATCCTTTCCAGCAGCCTGGCCGGCGTGTTCATGGCGCGTCTGTACGGCGGCCGCTGGCTGCCCAGTGCCATCGCCGCGCTGCTGATCAGCGTCGGCCTGTACCTGCTGTTCGACAAGACCCTCGACGTACCGCTGCCGCTGGGCGCCCTCGACTTCCTGGAGTAATCACATGGACACTCTGAGCTACCTGGGCCAGGGCTTCGGCGTTGCCCTCTCCCCGTACAACCTGATCACCGCACTGGTCGGGACCCTGATCGGCACCGTCGTCGGCCTGCTGCCGGGCGTCGGCCCGATCAATGGCGTGGCCCTGCTGATCCCGGTCGCCTTCGCCCTCGGCCTGCCACCGGAGTCGGCGCTGATCCTGCTTGCCGCCGTGTACCTGGGCTGCGAATACGGCGGGCGCATCAGCTCCATCCTGCTCAACATCCCGGGCGAAGCGTCCACCGTGATGACCACCCTCGACGGCTACCCGATGGCCCGTCAGGGCATGGCCGGTGTGGCCCTGTCGCTGTCCGCCTGGAGTTCGTTCATCGGCGCGTTCATCGCCACCTGCGGCATGGTCCTGTTCGCCCCGCTGCTGGCCAAGTGGGCGATTGCCTTCGGCCCGGCCGAGTATTTCGTGCTGATGGTATTCGCCATCGTCGCCCTCGGCGGCATGGCCGGCGACAAACCGATGAAGACCTTCATCGCCGCCCTGCTCGGCCTGTTCCTGTCGACCATCGGCATCGACGCCAACAGTGGCGTGTACCGTTTCACCTTCGACAGCATCCATGTCGCCGACGGCATCCAGTTCGTCGTGCTGGTACTGGGCCTGTTCTCGGTCAGCGAAATCCTTCTGCTGCTGGAGAAAACCCACCACGGCCATGTCGCGGTACAGGCCACCGGGCGCATGCTGTTCAACTTCAAGGAAGCGGCGTCGGTGTTCGTGGTTAACATCCGCTGCGGCCTGCTGGGCTTCATTCTCGGCGTGCTGCCGGGCGCTGGTGCAACCCTGGCCAGTGCCGTGGCCTACATGACCGAGAAGAAGCTAGCTGGCGACAAAGGCAAGTTCGGCAAGGGTGACATGCGCGGCCTGGCCGCCCCGGAAACCGCCATCGGCGCGTCCGCCTGCGGCGCCATGGTGCCGATGCTGACCCTCGGCGTACCCGGCTCGGGCACCACCGCGGTGATGATCGGCGCACTGACGCTGTACAACATCACCCCCGGGCCGATGCTGTTCCAGAACCAGCCTGACATCGTATGGGGCCTGATCGCCTCGCTGTTCATCGCCAACATCATGCTGGTGATCCTCAACATCCCGATGATTCGCCTGTTCACCCGCATCCTCAACGTGCCGAACTGGGTGCTGGTGCCGGTGATCGCGATCATCACCTCGATCGGCGTCTACGCCGTGCACGCCACCACCTTCGACCTGTTCCTGATGGTCGCCATCGGCATCTTCGGCTACATCCTGCGCAAGCTCGACTTCCCGCTGTCGCCGCTGCTGCTGGGCTTCATCCTCGGCGGGCTGATGGAGCAGAACCTGCGCCGCGCGCTGTCGATCTCCAACGGCGAGCTGGGCATCCTCTGGTCCAGCCCGATCGCCATCGGCACCTGGGCCCTGGTGCTGGTGATGCTGGCCGTGCCGCTGGTGCGCATCTGGCGTCGTCGTGCCAAACAACCCCAGGAGCTGGCCGATGCCTGACGGCTGGCGCGCCTGGTGGCCAACGCCCCTGGTGGGCGCGGTGGGTGGGCTGCTCGCCAGCCTCGCCCACTGGCCGCTGCCGTGGATGATCGGCGCGCTGGTGGCGGTGATTCTGTTCCGCTGCAGCACGCCTTGGCTGATCCGTGATCTGCCGGGCGGGCGCAAGACCGGGCAATGGATCATTGGCATCGGCATCGGCCTGCACTTCTCCCCCGCCGTGGTCGAGCAGGTGCTGGCGCATTTCTGGCTGATCCTCTTCGGCGCGCTGTTCACAACGCTGTCCAGCGCCATCGCCGTATGGCTGTTGCGGCGTACCGGCGAAGACCCGGCCACCGCATTCTTCTCCTGCATGCCGGGTGGATCGGGCGAGATGGTCAACCTCGGCCAGCGCAATGGCGCCAACGCTGCGCGCGTGGCCGCGGCGCAAAGCCTGCGCGTGGTCGCCGTGGTGCTCTGCGTGCCGGCGGTATTCAAGCTGCTGCTCGGCGATGGCCCGGCGACGCACCCGGAGGTGCCGGTGGACTGGCTCTGGCTGGCCCTGCTGGTTCCCGCCGGCGGGCTGCTGGCTCTGCTTTGGCAGCGCCTCAGGCAACCCAACCCCTGGCTGTTCGGGCCGCTACTGGTCAGTGCCAGCGCCAGCATTCTCTATGACCTGCACAGCGGTCTGCCGCCAGGCGCCAGCCAGGTCGGCCAGTTGCTGATCGGCAGCGGCCTGGGCTGCCACTTCGACCGCGCCTTCTTCCGCCGCGCGCCGTCCTTCCTCGCCCGCACGCTGCTCGGCACCGCGCTGATGATCGGTGCCGCCACCGCCTGCGCGCTGGGCCTGGGCTGGCTGACGCAGCTGGATATCCGCTCGCTGACCCTCGGCATGATGCCCGGCGGCATCGCCGAAATGAGCCTGACGGCCGAGACGCTGATGCTCTCCGTGCCGCTGGTCACCGCCCTGCAGGTGTTGCGCCTGCTGCTGGTGCTGTTTCTCGCCGAACCGCTGTTCCGTCTCTGGCAGCGGCGCAGCGGTTGACCCACCTGATTGTTCCTCGACCCACGTTTGACCCGCCTCGCGCGGGTCTTTTTTTGCCGTTTTTTTTGTAGGGTGCGCCGTGCGTAGCGGTATTGCCGCTCGGTCTCGCCCGCGGTGAGCGCGACGCACCCTACGGCACTTGGCCGTCTGCCTGGCGAAGGTGTGACCGGGCATGTCGCGGGAACACCAGGCCCCTCGCGCTGCTCTATCTTCTTACGACAGCCACTCTGCGAGCCCGCCATGCGCCTGCGTCAATGGACCCTTCCCCTGCTCTGCCTGTGCCTGTTTCTGGGCGCCTGCAGCCGCCTGGACGTGGGCTACCGCAACCTGGACAAAATCATTCCCTGGTCGCTGAGCGACTACGTCGCCCTCGACCGCGAGCAGAAAGGCCTGTTCAAGCCGCGCCTCGAAGAGCACCTGCGCTGGCATTGCAGCACCCAGCTGCCCAGCTATTCGTCGTGGCTGCAGCGCACCCAGGAGCTGGCCGCGCAATCCCACGTCGAACCCCAGCAGTTCGAGGCGCAGTTCGACGAATTCCGCGTGGCGGTGGACGCCATCGCCGAGCAGATCACCCCCACCAGCATCGAGCTGCTGCAGACGCTCAGCGACAAGCAGGTGGACGAGTTGCAGGCGCGCTTCGCCAAGGAGCGCCAAGAGATGACCGCCGACTATCTGGAAATTCCGCTGCAGGAACAGATCGACGAACGCGTGGAGCGCATGGAGGACCGCCTGCAACCCTGGTTCGGCAAGCTGTCGCCGCTGCAGCAGGCACGCGTGGAACTGTGGTCACGCAATCTCGGCGAACAGAACCGCGCCTGGCTGGACAACCGCTGGCACTGGCGCGATCAGTTCATCGCCGCCCTGCGCGCGCGTAACGAAGCCAGCTTCCCCACGCGCATCACGCAACTGCTGCAACAGCGCCACGAGCTGTGGACGCCGGCTTATCGCCAGCAGTTCGACAACGCGCAGACGCAACTGGCGATGCTCTTCGCCGACTTGATCAACAACGCCGACGCGGCCCAGCGCGACAAGCTACAGGCCAGCCTCGGCGGCCTGCGCAAGAACATCGCCGAACTGGCCTGTGCTAAGCCGGCAGCGCCGGCAGTTGCCAGTCGATTGGAGTGAGGCCGCACTGCTCCAGGTACTTGTTGGTGCGACTGAAGTGGCCGTTGCCGAGGAAGCCGCGATAGGCCGACAGCGGTGACGGATGTGCGGACTTCAGCACCAGGTGACGAGTGGCGTCGATCAGCTTCTGCTTGCTCTGCGCATGGGCGCCCCAGAGCAGGAACACCAGGTTGCCCGGCCGCGCATTGACCGCCTCGATCACCTTGTCGGTGAACGGCTGCCAGCCCTTGTCGGCATGCGAGCCGGCGTTGGCTTGCTCCACGGTCAGCGAGGTGTTGAGCAGCAGCACGCCCTGCTCCGCCCAGCGCTGCAGATAGCCGTGGGCGGGAATGGGCAGGTTCAGGTCGCGGTGCAGCTCCTTGAAGATGTTCACCAGCGACGGCGGCGCCGGCACGCCCGGCTGCACCGAGAAGCACAGGCCGTGGGCCTGGCCCGGCCCGTGGTACGGGTCCTGACCGATGATCACCACCTTCACCTGATCCAGCGGTGTGGAATTCAGCGCATTGAAGATCATCGGTCCCGGCGGAAAGATCACCTTGCCGGCCGCCTTCTCACGCCGCAGGAAATCGCTCAGTGCCGTCATGTAGGGCTTGTCGAACTCGTCACGCAGGGCATCTTTCCAGCCCGGTTCGAGTTTGATGCGGTCGTCGGCGCTCATGGGCGTTCCTGCTGAAAAAACGAAAGCGGCACGCTAGGCAAGGCGCCAGAACAAGTCAAGGCGCAGACCGCGAAACCACGTCAGCACCACTGCACGTCCGCCCCGCCCTGCTGATGCCCGGCCATCACGCCTGTGGATGCGCATGGCAGGCGGATGAAAGTCGGCCAAGACTGCAGGCTCCCTGTCTGGAGCACACCGCATGAGCACTGCCACCGGTATCAGCCGCGAACGCCTGGAACAAGCCCTGGAGCACTCCACCTTCGCCCAGCTACTGGGCGCCGAACTGCTCGACTTTGCGCCAGGCAAGGTCAGCCTGCAGGTTCGCAGCCGCCCCGACCTGTGCCAGCACCACGGCTACATGCACGGCGCAGTCGTCGGCTTCATGGTCGACAGTGGTTGCGCCTGGGCAGCGGCCTCGATGGTCGGCGATGTGGTCACCAGCGAGTACAAGCTCAACCTGCTCGCCCCGGCGCTCGGCGAACGCCTGGTCTGTCGCAGTGAGGTGCTCAAGGCCGGGCAGCGCCAGGCGGTGTGCCGCGCCGATGTGTTCGCGGTCAAGGATGGCGTGGAAAAGCTCGTCGCCACAGGCCTGGCGACCATCGCAAGGGTCTGAGCGAGGCTCAAGTACGCCGCCTCTCGGGGAGCGTCCGTCAGACTGACAGTCGCCACGGACAAAAGCGCTCTACGCTTGTCCTGTGAATCGCCCCGAGGCCTCAGGCATGGAACAGCGCAACGAAAGCCTTAAATTCTCCCTCTACTTCAGCTTTCTGCAAGGCAACGCCAAGGTCCCGCAAATGCCGGAAACCTCGTTGCGCCTGCGCAAGCTGCTGGCCTCAGAGCATGTGTCGCTGGAGCAGGTGGTGCGCCTGCTGCACAGCAATCCGCCGCTCGCCGCCTACCTCCTGCAATTTGCCGAAAGTCCGCTGCTGCGCGGTGCGCGTCAGTCCGGCGGCCTGCAGGAAGTGGTCTCGCGGCTCGGCATGCAGCGGCTCAACAACCTGGTGATGATCTTCACCGTGCAGCACCTGTTCACCAAGCAGGACCCGGGGCTGATCAAGGTCTTCCGAGCCCGCTGGAACGAGGCCCTGCTCTGCGCCGCCTACAGCGCCTGCCTGGCCCAGCAACTGACCAAGCTGCCACTGGAGGACGCCATGCTCGGCGGCCTGGTGCAGGATATCGGCAGCCTGTCGCTGCTCGAGGAAGTGGAAAACTGGTTCGAGCAGACGCCTTCGGAAGAGGAGCTGCAGGCCCTGTGCAACCAGCTCTCCGGCGATGCCGGGGTGATCGTCCTGAGCACCTGGAAATTGCCCGAACTGTTCATCGACTGCGCCCGCTATCGCTCGGACTGGACGCGCCAGCACAGTGGCCCGGCCGACTTGCTGGACGTGGTGCAGGTCGCCCGCCAGCTCAGTGACAACAGCCTCGACGATGCCCTGCTGCTGCGCCTGCCGGCCTGGCACAACCTGTTGGGCGAACGCGCCGAGGAACTCGGCCCGGCCGACCTGCGCACCGAACTGGAAGGCAATGTGAGCTTCTGGTTCAAACTGCTCGGCGGCAAGGGCATGGTCTGACGCCCGCCTCAACCGGCCTTGTCGAGCGGCTGGTGTTCGCGGCAGATCAACTCGATGGCCGCAGGCGCCAGCGGTTCCTGGGTCAGCCCGCAGAACGGCTGGCCATCTCGCTGCTCATGAAAGCGGCAGCTGTGACACAGGCCGAAGCCCGGCACATCCTGATTGCGCTGGATGGTGCGTAGCAACGTGCCGAACAGCCGCTCCAGCTGCACCGCCTGATCGCCCATCTGCGCCAGCGCTTCGGTGAGAAACGCCGGGGGCGCAATCGCCGCCACCAGATCCAGCGCCGGCGCCGTCAGTTCCAGGTGCACGCTGCGTTTGTCCCGCGGGTCCTGTGCCTTGACGATCAAGCCCTTGCCTTCCAACGCCTTGAGCGACTGCGACACCGTGCCCTTGGTCAGCCCCAGGTACTCGGTCACCGCCAGCGGCGTGTTCGAGTAATGGTTGCAGCGCGCCAGATACAGCAACGCACTGACCTGGATCGGCTGCAGATCCGCCAGCAGCGGGTGCTGGCGGTTCCACACCCGCATCAGGCTGGTGAGCCGTTCAAACAGATCGAATAGTGCAGTGCCGGTCATGGGAATCACTCCTGTCGATAAATAGTATCGAATAAAAACCATATTGACAAAGAAGCGAACGAGAGTAGCCTTCGCATCAGTATCGATTCGATACCAAATCATTACTACCAGCACTTCAGGAGATTAGGAAATGACCAACGCACGCTTCTACCATGCCGGCTGTCCCGTTTGCGTATCGGCTGAACAGACCCTGCTCAACCTGCTCGACCCGAGCGTCAAGGTCGACGTCATTCACCTCGGCGATATCCCGGCACGTGTTGCCGAAGCCGAAGCGGCCGGCGTGCAGTCGGTTCCGGCACTGGTGGTCGACGGTCAGGTGCTGCACCTGAACTTCGGCGCCGCCATCGCCGACCTGAAATAAGGGGCTGCCATGAAAGCCCCTTTCGTATTCGCCCTCAGCGCACTGCTGGCGAGCCAGGTCTGGGCCCACGGCCCGGGCGGCATCCACAGTGAAAAAGGCCAGGCCGACGCCGCCTTCGATCTCGTTCACACCCGCGTCTTCAGCGAAGGCGACAACCTGGTGTTCGAACAACTGGTCGACGGCAAGGCCGGCAGCCGCATCCCGTCCGCCACCGGCAGCTTCGCCAAGGCCGAGGTCTATAGCTACGTCTGGCCGACCAGCCTGGACAGCGGCTCGGTGGGTTTCGAGCAGGGCTCGGGCATCCTCGCCCTGGCACTGACCTCGCACCCGGACTTCGACGACACCCCGCAGTTGGATGAAAACGGCGACGGCAAGAAGGACAACGACGGTGGCCTCTGGCACTCGCACTAGGTAGTGCTGACCAAGGACGCCAGTTGCGGCCCGAGCGGCCTCAAGGTGCGTGACATCCCCGAAGGTGCCAAGCCAAAGCTGCCGGCGACCTGGCCCGGCGCGCCGATCTACATCGACTCGCCCGGCTACGACCTCAGCGTGCAGAACGACGCCGCGCAGATCCGCGTACCGCTGGCCGCCGTTGGCTTCCCGCAGAGCTTCAACTACGACGGCGTCACCGCGGCGCTCAAGGTCAACGCCGACCTGCACAACCCGCTGCTCTGCGTGAGCAGTGTGTGGGACGTGGCGTCCGGCGACCTGTCCCTGCCCGGCACCTGGAAACTCAAGGAGAAGCAGTGATGAACGTGAAAGTTTTCGACACCCACGTACGCACGAGTGACGGTCGTTATCTACATTTCGATGTGTTGACCAGTGGTGGCGACTCGGCGCAAGCCGGGCAGTTCGCCCGCAGCTGGCTGGCCCGCCAAGGTGTACAGGAGGCGGACATCGCGCAGAGCGAATGCCAGTTCTGTCACAGCGAGTTCGCCACCCCGGCGGTGGCGGAGTCGATCGACAAACAGGGCTACTACATCATCCCGCTGCAAGGCTGCTAGGAGCACGACATGGACGCGTATCAGCCCCTCAACTGCGATCTGCATGACTACCTCGAGATCGCCTGTCTGTACGGCTACCGGTTGCTGGTCGAACAGGTAGACGGCTCGAGCTTCGAAGCCAAGGCGCTGACCACACGAACCAACGCCGCCAAGGAGGAGTTCTTCGTCCTGCTCCGGGACGACGGCCCCTGCGAGGTGCGCCTGGACCAGTTGCTGGCGATCACGCCGCTGATCGCCAACGGCCGCTTCGGACGTGTCGAGCTCAATGGCCTATCTGCGCCATCTGATTTCGCAGTCGTTACAGCAAAAAACCACGGCCCTCACGGGTCGTGGTTTTCTGCTGTCTGGCTGGCTGATTTGAGCAGATGAATCAGTCGAGCAGCACGGCATGGCCGGCCAGCGGGTCGATGTCGCCAGCGATCAGGGCTTCCACCAGCTGCTGCGCCGCGTCCAGACCGGCGTGCTGGTTGATCTGCATCCACGCGTGCTGCGGGTCGCTGACGCGGCGAATGAACGCCAGCTGCGCCTCGTTGAACCGGCGCGTCACCTCCTCCGGGCCCCAGTCGGCGTTGCGTTTCTTGATCTGGTACGGGGCAAAGTACGGCTGCGGCTGCGGGCCCGGCAGGCTCATGTCCGCCTCGCCGATGTGCTCGTGGCTCTGCGCCGAGCCGGCGTAGCAGTCGTGCACCAGGGCGCTGCCGAAATGCTGGTGCACCCGCGCGCGCAGGCTGCGGTTGCCAGAGAAGTCCACGTACAGGGTCGGCAGCGACGGATCGAGCTTCTCCACATCGGCGTATTCAACCGCGCGGGCGTAGCAGCCAAGTTCCTCGACGAAGCCGGTGTTGCCAGCCGAGGTCAGGCCGATCAGCTCGACGCGCGGATTGCTCTCCAGGCAGAAAGCAGTGCCGTAGGCAGTCTTGCTCGACGCGCTGGATACCACCACTTGGCGTGCGCCGAAGAAGTCGTTGTCGTCGAGGAAGTCCGCGAGCATGAATGAGGTGATGAACAGCGGACGCAGGAGCATCTGATAGTCCTCGTCCGCCGCCCGGTAGGCCGCGTCAGTGCTGATGCGCTGGTACTGGTTGTAGGCCGAGGTCAGTTGCAGGCGATGCTCGGCACCATCGTAGAAACCCCGCTCGCCAATGCGCACCGGCTTCATCACCACGTGGCTGGCGATCGGCCAATAGCCGTAGAAGCGCTCGCCCTTGGCAATGCCCTCGACGGTGGTCTCGACCACCTCGGCAAAGCCCCAGGCCGGCATGTGGAACCACTCGGCCGCGCCGGTGGGGAAGAAATCCCAGTAGCGCAGGTGCGGTGTTTCACCGAACGCGGCGTAGGTGATGTTGTTGGTGGTCAGGGCCACGCGGCTGATGCGCAGCAGCGCCTCGCCGGGCTGCAGGGTCGGCAGCGGCTGGGTGTGGATGCGGGTCTGCTGCATGTCCGCTTTGTTGTTCTGGAGCTGGCTGATCACTGTCATGAGGGCGAACCTTGAGGGCGTGAAACGACGGAGAAATGACTGTAGCCTGTGCCGCTGACTGACGGGTTCGGAAAGCCATGACCAGCAAAGCACCTGCCGAAAGCCGCGCCAAACCGCTCAAGCGCCCGACCCAGGCGCGGGCGAAGGTCACCGTGCAGGCGATCTTCGACACCTATGTTCGGATTTGGCAGCGCGATGGCTGGAAGCGCCTGACCACCCGCGCCATCGCCCTCGAGGCCGGGGTCGCGGTGGGCACCCTGTACGACTATTTCCCCAGCAAGCACGCCCTGCATTCGGGTTACGTGCGCCACTGCATCGAGTCCCTGCTGGAGGCCATCGAAGTGCAAGCGGTGCAGCCCGGCGACCTGAGCTGGCAGGCGCGGGTGAGCAAGCTGGTGCGCATCCTCTCCGGCGTGGAGGGCAACCAGAACTGGTTCCACCCGGACATGCTCGAACTGGAATCGCAGGTTGCCGAGCAGAAACACCAGCAACGCGCCTACGAAGAAATGCGCGGCATCTGGCGCCGCGTACTGGATGCTGCCGCCGATCTGCCCGCCATGCCCGACCCGGCCACCATCGACGCGCTGCACCTGGCCGTATGGGGCGGCCGCCGCTACGCCCTGCTGCTGCAACTGGATCAACCGGGCATGCAGCGCTGGGCGGAGCAGATGGAGCGCTTCTGTCAGTTGGCAATCAGCAACTCGGTGGCAGACGGGGCCTAGATCCCACCGCTTACACCGCGCCCAAACCTCTTACCCCTGGTGCAGCGCCCGGTAATGGCTGGGCGCCATCCCCACCACCTTTCTGAACAGCCGGGAAAAGTAGTAGGGGTCGTCGTAGCCCAGCTGTTCGGCGACCTGCTTCACTTGCGCCGCACCCTGGTCGAGCAGGCGGCAGGCGTGAGCCATCTTCAGGTTGATGAAGTCCTCGATCGGCGCGTGGCCGGTCAGCGCGCGGTAGGTCTTGGCGAAGTGAAAGCGCGACAGCTTGAACTGCGCCGCCAGCTCGTCGAGGTTGAGGCTGCCATGCAGGTGCGCGCGCATCACCGCCTGCACCGCGTCCACGTCGAGCACCCGCCCGGATTTCAGCTTGGCCCGCGCCGGCAGTACCGCCAGCGAACTGAGCAGCGCCTGCAACTGGTGCGCGGCATGGAGGAAGTGCGCCGGGTTCAGGCCCTGGCGGTGCAGGCCGAGGAGCGCCTCGAAGTCGGCCAGCAGGCGCGGTTGCAGGCCGATCCGGCGCAACCGTGCGGGGCCGAGCAGGCGCAGGAAGTCCTCGCACAAGGCGCCGTCGAAATGCACCCAGTAGATCGTCCAGGGCCGCTCGGCATCGGCGCCGTAAGTGTGTGCCTGGCCCTTGGGCAACAGCAGCAAGTCGCCGCCGCCGACCTCCAATCGTCCATCCTCTTCCTGCAGCCAGCCCCGCCCGGCGCGGCAGTAAATCAGCAGGTGATCGTCCGGTTGCGGGCGCTGCATGCGGTGCCCCGCGGCTTCCGGGTAAAAGCCCAGAGCCAGCGGATAACAGCCACTGGACAACGCATGGCGGGCCAACACGCGACGCAGGCGCGGCGGCGTGACGAAGCGCACACCGTTGGCCGGCAGCGGCCAGTTGGAGGTTTCCACTCGGGTGCTCAAGGTCCCGCTCCGCAGACTGAATGCCAAGATCGTCCATCCTTGACGCAAGATCGTCAATCCACAGTGTCGCCTTCACTGGCTATAAAGGGGCACAAAACAAGAATCAGGAGGCCCGCGATGCCCCGTGTGATCCCCCAGTTGATCGATGGTCAATGGCAAGCCAGCCAGGCCGGCGAACTGATCGAAGTTACCGACCCTGCCACCCAGGAAGTCCTGGCCCTGGCGCCCAAGGCTACGCACGAGGAAATCGAAGCGGCCATCGCCAGCGCCAAGACGGCCTTCCTCAGCTGGCGCGAAGTGCCGGTGCCAGAACGCGCGCGGCTGATGCTGCGCTACCAGCACCTGCTCAAGGAACACCACGACGAACTGGCGGAAATCCTCGCCGCGGAAACCGGCAAGACCTTTGCCGATGCCAAGGGCGATGTCTGGCGTGGCATCGAGGTGGCCGAGCACGCCGCCAATATCTGCAGCCTGATGATGGGCGAGACGGTGGAGAACGTCGCCCGCGAGATCGACACCGCCAGCTACATCCAGCCGCTGGGCGTATGCGTCGGCATCACCCCGTTCAACTTCCCGGCGATGATCCCGCTGTGGATGTTTCCGTTGGCCATCGCCTGCGGCAACACCTTCATCCTCAAGCCGTCCGAGCAGGACCCGCTGACCCCCAACCGCCTGGCCGAACTGTTTATCGAAGCTGGCGCACCCAAAGGCGTGCTGCAGGTACTGCATGGCGCCCGCGAGGTGGTCGACACCCTGCTCACCCACGAAGACATCCGCGCCATTTCCTTCGTCGGCTCGGTGCCGGTGGGCCAGCACATCTACCGCACCGGCACCCAGCACTTGAAGCGCGTGCAGGCCTTCGCCGGGGCGAAGAACCACATGGTGATCATGCCGGACGCGCCAAAGGACCAGGTCATCAGCAACCTGCTCGGCGCCAGTTGTGGCGCGGCCGGACAGCGCTGCATGGCGATCAGCGTGGCGGTGTTCGTCGGTGATTCGAAAGCCTGGATCGACGACCTCGCCGCGCAGATTGCCGACCTCAAACCCGGTTACTGGAAAGACCCGAGCGCCGCCTACGGCCCGCTGATCAGCCAGCAGGCCAGACAGCGCGTGCTGCGCCTGATCGCCGAGGGCAAGGCCGAGGGGGCGCAGTGCCTGGTCGACGGTTCGCAGTGCACGGTCGAAGGCTATCCGAACGGCAACTGGCTCGGCCCGACCCTGTTCCGTGGCGTGACCAGCAAGATGGGCCTGTACCGCGAGGAGATCTTCGGCCCGGTGCTGGTGTGCATGGAAGTCGACACCCTGGAGCAGGCCATCGAACTGGTCAACGCCAGCCCCTACGGCAACGGCACCTCGATCTTCACCCGCTCCGGTGGCGCGGCGCGGCGCTACCAGCACGCTGTGGAAGTGGGCCAGGTCGGCATCAACGTGCCGATCCCGGTGCCGCTGCCGTTCTTCTCCTTCACTGGCTGGAAGGGCTCGTTCTATGGCGACCTGCACGCCTACGGCAAGCAGGCGGTGCGTTTCTACACCGAGACCAAGACGGTCACCAGCCGCTGGTTCGACGACGACGCGGCAAGCACCGCACTGGGGCCGAACATGACCATTCAGCTCAAGTGAGATTCCTTGACGCACTGCAATGCAGCACGTCATACGACCAAAAGAGAATGCCTCCTCGCGCGTTGCGGCCTCACAGTCGGCAGCAACATAACAAGAACATGGAGGATCACGATGAAACGACTGACTGCCTGCCTGGCCCTGTGGGCCGGGCTCGTTGCCTGTGTACAGGCTGCTGAGCCGATCACCCTCGGCCTCAACTACCCGCGCACCGGCAACTACAAGGAGGAAGGTTTGGCCCAGATGCGTGGTGCCCTGCTGGCCATCGACGAGCTCAACGCCAAGGGCGGCGTACTCGGTCGACCGCTGCGCCTGTCCAGCTACGACAGTGCCTCGCGCCCGGAAAAGGCGGTGAAGAACGTCGACAAGCTGGCCGACGAAGGCGCGGCGATGCTCTTCGGCGGAGCCTCTAGTGCGGTGGCCATCGCCGCCGGCAAGCGCGCCCAGCAGCGTGGCCTGCTCTACTTCGGCACCCTCACCTACTCCAACGACACCACCGGCAAGGACGGCCACCGCTACCTGTTCCGCGAGTGCAACAGCGCCTGGATGAGCGCCCGCGTACTCGGCCAGTACCTGGCCAAGACCCTGCCGGGCAAGCGCTACTTCTACGTCACCGCCGACTACACCTGGGGCACCACCAGCGAGAGTTCGCTGCGCGAAACCACCGCCACCCAGGACACCGCCAACAACCCCGGCGTGAAGGTGCCATTCCCCGGCGCGCGCCTCTCCGACTACCAGAACGCCCTGACCCAGGCCGCCGCGAGCAAACCCGACGTGCTGGTGCTCGTGCTGTTCGGTGACGACCTGGTGCGCGCCATGCGCATCGCCGAGACCCTCGGCCTGACCAAGAGCACGCAGATTGTCGCGCCGAACCTGACCCAGGGCATCATCGAGCAGGCCGGCCCGAGCCTGATGGCCGGCGTACTGGGCACCGAGCCCTGGACCTGGACCGTGCCCGAGCGCGAAGGCTCGGAGGCCGGCAAGGCCTTCGTGCGCAACTTCACCGAACGCAACGGGGTCTACCCTTCCAGCTCCGCCGCCTCCGCCTACAGCATCGTCTACCAGTGGGCCGATGCCGCCACGCGCAGCAAGAGCCTCGACAGCGAAACCCTGATCAAGGCCCTGGAAGGCCACAGCTACAGCCTGCTCAAGGGCCCGCAGCAATGGCGCGCCTTCGATCACCAGAACGTGCAGACGGTCTATGCCGTGCGGGTCAAGCCGCGCGCCGAGGTGATGAAGGACGGCCTGCACCAGGACTACTTCGAGATCGTCCACCAGCTGGACGGCGAACAAGCCGCGCCCAGCCTTGCCGAATGGCAGGCCGAGCGGCGCGCCGCCAAGCAACCACCGACATTGCAGTGAGGGCCCATGGACTTTGAGCTGACCGAAGAACAACGCCTGCTGGTCGACAGCGCCCGCGCCTTCGCCGCGCGGGAGCTGGCGCCACACGCGGCCGACTGGGACCGCGACCATCACTTCCCGGTGGACGTGATCAAGCGCGCCGCCGAACAGGGTTACCTGGCCCTGTACCTCAAGGAAGAGGATGGCGGCCTCGGCCTGTCGCGGCTGTCCAGCTCGCTGATCTTCGAACAGCTCTCCGCCGGCTGCGTGGCCACCACGGCGTTCCTGACCATCCACAACATGGCTTCGTGGATGCTCGCCTCGTTCGCCGATCAGGCGTTGAAAGACGCCTGGCTGCCGCGCCTGGCCAGCGGCGAGCTGCTGGCCTCCTACTGCCTGACCGAACCGGACGCCGGCTCCGACGCCGCGCGCCTGCGCACCCGCGCCAGGCGTGACGGCGACGACTATGTGCTCGACGGCAGCAAGTGCTTCATCTCCGGCGCCGGTAGCACCGATGTGCTGATCGTCATGGCGCGCACCGGCGAGGACGGCGCCAAGGGTGTGTCCTGCTTCCTGGTACCGGGCGACGCGCCGGGCGTGAAGTACGGGCGCAACGAACTGAAGATGGGCTGGCGCGCGCAGCCGACCCGTACCATCACCTTCGAGGGCGTGCGCATCCCGGCGGGCAACCGCATCGGTCCGGAAGGCCAGGGCTTCGTCTACGCCATGAAGGGCCTGGACGGTGGGCGCATCAACATCGCCAGCTGCTCGCTCGGCGCGGCCCAGGCGGCGCTGGAGCAGTCGCTGCGCTACGTCGAGGAGCGCAAGCAGTTCGGCAAGGCACTCAGCGAATTCCAGGCCCTGCAGTTCAAGCTGGCCGACATGCTCACCGACCTCACCGCCAGCCGGCAGATGGTGCGCCTGGCCGCCCACAAGCTCGATCACGGCCATGCCGAGGCCAGCCTGTACTGCGCGATGGCCAAGCGGTTTGCCACCGACCACTGCTTCGACCTGTGCAACCAGGCCTTGCAGCTGCACGGCGGCTACGGTTACCTCAACGACTACCCGCTGGAGCGCTGGGTGCGCGACAGCCGTGTGCACCAGATTCTGGAAGGCACCAACGAGATCATGCGGGTGATCATCGCCCGCCGCCTGCTGGATCAGGGCGGCCTGCTCGATCGCCTGTTGTAGCCTTTGATTAGGCTGTTGAACCGCAGGCAACACCGCACCTGTAGGAGCCAGCTTGCTGGCGATCAGTGCCCTGCAGGTATCGACTTCGCTAGCCAGGATCGCCAGCAAGCTGGCTCCTACAAACGCAGACCGTTGTGAGGATATTCATGAGCAACGCCATCGAAGCCTACAAACCCGGCGTCTTCGACCTGACCCACAAGCTCACCGTGGAGAAGCACGGCCACACCGCGCTGATCACCATCAACCACCCGCCGGCCAACACCTGGGACCGCGACTCGCTGATCGGCCTCAAGCAGCTGATCGAACACCTCAACCGCGACGACGACATCTACGCCCTGGTGGTGACCGGCCAGGGCGGCAAGTTCTTCAGCGCCGGCGCCGACCTCAACCTGTTCGCCGATGGCGACAAGGGCCGTGCCCGCGAGATGGCCCGGCGCTTCGGCGAAGCCTTCGAGGCGCTGCGTGATTTCCGCGGTGTGTCGATTGCCGCGATCAACGGCTACGCCATGGGCGGCGGCCTGGAATGCGCCCTGGCCTGCGATATCCGCATCGCCGAACGTCAGGCGCAGATGGCCCTGCCGGAAGCCACCGTGGGCCTGTTGCCCTGCGCCGGCGGCACCCAGGCGCTGCCCTGGCTGGTCGGCGAAGGCTGGGCCAAGCGCATGATCCTCTGCGGCGAGCGCATCGACGCGGAAACCGCGCTGCGCATCGGCCTGGTCGAGCAGGTGGTCGACACCGGTGAAGCACGCGGCCATGCCCTGCTGCTGGCGGCCAAGGTCGCACGGCAAAGCCCGGTGGCGGTGCGCACCATCAAGCCGCTGATCCAGGGCGCCCGCGAGCGGGGCGCGAACACCTGGCTGCCCGAGGAGCGCGAGCGCTTCGTCGACCTGTTCGACGCCGACGACACCCGCGAAGGGGTCAACGCCTTCCTGGAAAAACGCGACGCGCACTGGCGCAACAAATAATCCGAGCCCACAGGGCCCCGAACCACGCACGGTGGAGCCCGCGCCTCCACCCCATGATGGAACCGAACATGAACGTGCACTTCGAAGAACGCCCCGGCCTGCACGGCTACCGCATCGGCATCGCCAGCCTGGATGCGGAAAAGAGCCTCAACGCCCTGACCCTGCCAATGATCGAGGCGCTGAACGCCAAGCTGCGCCAGTGGGCCGAGGACGAGCACATTGCCTGTGTGCTGCTGCGCGGCAACGGACCCAAGGCCTTCTGCGCCGGTGGCGACGTGGTGCAACTGGTCGAACAGTGCCGCGCCCACCCCGGTGAAATCCCGCCGCTGGCACGGCGCTTCTTCGCCGACGAATACCGCCTCGACCACCTCATCCACACCTATACGAAACCGCTGATCTGCTGGGCCCACGGCCACGTGCTGGGCGGCGGCATGGGCCTGATGCAGGGGGCCAGCGTGCGCATCGTCACCCCCGGCAGCCGCCTGGGCATGCCGGAGATCAACATCGGCCTCTACCCGGATGTCGGCGGCAGCTGGTTCCTCGCCCGCCTGCCAGGCAAGCTCGGCCTGTTCCTTGGCCTCACCGCCAGCACCATCAACGCCCGCGATGCCCTCGACCTCGACCTCGCCGACCGCTTCCTGCACGACGCCCAGCAGGAGGTGCTGATCGAAGGCCTGGTGCAGATGAACTGGCAGGAACAGGCCCCGGCACAGCTCAACAGCCTGTTGCGCGCGCTGGAACACGAAGCCCGCGACGACTTGCCGCCCGCGCAGTGGCTGCCGCGCCGCGCGCGCATCGATGCGCTACTCGACGTCGGCGACCTGCCGGCCGCCTGCCACGCCCTCACCGCCCTGCACGACGACGAAGACGGCCTGCTGGCCCGCGCCGGCAAGACCGTCGCCGCCGGCTGCCCGCTCTCCGCGCACCTGGTGTGGCAGCAGATCGCCCGCGCCAGGCACCTGTCGCTGGCCGAGGTGTTCCGCATGGAATACGCCATGAGCCTGAACTGCTGCAGCCACCCGGAATTCCCCGAGGGCGTGCGTGCACGGCTGATCGACAAGGACCAGACGCCTCGCTGGCACTGGCCGGACGTGGCGAGCATCCCCGCCGCGGTGGTCGACGCGCACTTCGCCCCGGCCTGGGACGGCGGCCACCCGCTGGCGGACCTCTAGCATGTCCGCCCAACTGCAACGCGCCCTGGCCTTCCAGGCCCTGCATCAGCGCGAGGGCTGCTTCGTCTTGCCCAACCCCTGGGACGCCGGTTCGGCCAAGGCCCTGGCCGGTCTCGGCTTCGAGGCACTGGCCACCACCAGCGCCGGGCTGGCCTTCAGCCTCGGTCGCGCCGATGGCGCCAACCGCGTGAGCCGCGAAGAAACCCTGGCCAATGCGCGGGCGATCATCGAAGCCACGGGCCTGCCGGTGGCCGCGGACCTGGAAAACGGTTTCGGCGACAGCCCCGCCGATTGCGCTGAAACCATCATCCTGGCCGCCCGCGCCGGCCTGGTCGGCGGCTCGATCGAAGACGCCAGCGGCCGGCCCGATGCACCGATCTACCCCTTCGAACTGGCGGTCGAGCGTATCCAGGCTGCCGTCGCCGCCGCACGCAGCCTGCCCTTCCCCTTTCTGCTCTGTGCCCGGGCGGAAAACTTCCTTCACGGCCGTGCCGATCTCGACGACACCATCCGTCGCCTGCAGGCCTACGCCGAGGCCGGCGCCGACGTGCTGTTCGCCCCCGGCCTGACCACCGCGGAGCAGATCGAGGCGGTGGTACGCGCTGTCGCGCCCACGCCGGTCAACGTGGTCATGGGCCTGGCTGCCGCGCGTTTCTCGGTCGCCGAGCTGAGCGCACTGGGCGTCAAACGCGTCAGCCTCGGCTCCTCCCTGGCCCGCGCCGCCTTCGGCGCCTTCCTGCGCGCCGCTGAGGAAGTGCACAGCCATGGCACCTTCGACTTTGCCGAGCAGGCCGCCCCGTTTGCCCGCGTCAACGCCCTGTTCGAGACGTGATCCGCGATCCCTCATCCACCCCGGCAAGGAGAACAACAATGACCACGATTGCCTTCATCGGCCTCGGCCACATGGGCCTGCCCATGGCCCGCAACCTGCTCAAGGCCGGCCACCGCCTGCGCGTGTTCGACCTGGTCACGGCAGCGGTGGAGGAACTGGCGGGCGAAGGCGCAACGCCTGCGCGCGACGCCGCCGATGCCGTGCGCGACGCGGCCGTGGTGGTGAGCATGCTGCCGGCCAGTCGCCACGTCGAAGGCCTGTACCTGGGCGACCAGGGCCTGCTGACGCAGATCACCCCCGGCACCCTGGTGCTGGAGTGCTCGACCATCGCCCCGGATTCCGCACGCAAGGTCCACGCCGCAGCCGCCGCACGCGGCATCGCCCTGCTCGACGCGCCGGTGTCCGGCGGCACGGCAGGCGCCACGGCCGGCACCCTGACCTTCATGGTCGGCGGCAAGGCCGAAGCCCTGGAGAAGGCCCGGCCGATCCTCGATGCTATGGGCCGCAACATCTTCCACGCCGGCCCCGACGGTGCCGGCCAGGTAGCCAAGGTGTGCAACAACCAGCTGCTCGCGGTGCAGATGATCGGCACCGCCGAAGCCCTGGCCCTGGGCGTGGCCAGCGGCCTCGACCCGGCGGTGCTGGCCGAGATCATGCGCCAGAGTTCCGGTGGCAACTGGACCCTGGAGAAGTACAACCCCTGGCCTGGGGTGATGGAGAACGCCCCGGCCTCCAAGGGTTACAGCGGCGGCTTCATGGCCGAGCTGATGACCAAGGACCTCGGCCTGGCCCAGGAAGCCGCCCAGGCCACGGCCAGCAGCACACCGATGGGCGCCCTCGCCCTGCAGCTGTACCGCATGCTGCTCAAGCAAGGCGACGGCAAGCTGGACTTCTCGGCAGTGCAGAAGCTGTTCGTCGAGTAGCGTTTGACACGCCCCGCTGGCCGTAGTCGGCGCCATGCGCACCGCATAACAACGATTGGCATGGTGGGCGCCGCTGCGCAGAGTGAGGGAAACGACCAACACGGCGTGCCCACCAATGAAAACGCCGCACTGCTGCGGCGTTGCTCTTTTCCGGTACGTGATCACCGCTCGCGCAGTGCCTCGGCGCGTGCACGGATGATCGGTTTGAGCAGGTAGCTGAGGATGCTCTTCTTGCCGGTGATGATGTCCACCGAGGCCACCATGCCGGGGATGATCAGCAGCGGATGCTCGTCTGTGCCCAAATGGCTGCGGTCGGTGCGCAGCTGGATCAGGTAGAAGCTGTTGCCTTCTTCATCGGTGATGGTGTCGGCACCGATCTGCTCCAGCTTGCCCTGCAGGCCGCCGTAGATGGTGTAGTCGTAGGCGGTGAACTTGACCACCGCCTTCTGCCCCGGATGAAGGAAGGCGATGTCCTGCGGACGGATGCGCGCCTCGACCAGCAGCGTGTCGTCCAACGGCACGATTTCCACCAGATCGCTGCCCGGCTGGATGACGCCACCGATGGTGTTGACCAGCAGCTGCTTGACGATACCGCGCACCGGTGAGGTGACCAGGGTGCGGTTGACCCGATCCTCCAGCGCCTTGCCAGTCGACTGGATCTTGCTCAGTTCGGTACGCGCCTCGTTCAGCTCGGTCAGCGCATCACTGCGAAAACGCCCGCGGGTCTCGTCAACCTTGCGCTGCACTTCCTTGATCGCCGACTCGGCGCGCGGGATGGCCAGCGTGGTGGCTTCGAGCTGGCCGCGGCTTTCCACTTCGGCGCGCTTGAGGCGCAACACTTCCACCTGGGAAATCGCCCCCTCGGCCACCAGCGGCTCGGACATCTGGATTTCCTGGCGCAGCAGGTTGAGGCTGTTGCGGTACTGACCCTGCTTGGAGGCGAACTCGCGAAGCTCCTGCTGACGCTGGATCAACTGCTCTTCGAGGCCGGCGATCTCGTCCTTCAGTTGCTGCTGGCGGCTGACGAACAGCGCGGTCTCGCTTTCCGCCAGGCCCGGCGCCTTGCTGCGCACCTCGTCGGTAATCTGCAGCTCGCGCCCGGCCACTTCGGCGCTCAGGCGCTCGACGCGCATCAGCAGCGACAGGCGGTCAGCCTCGGTCTCGCCAACGTTGGAAGCGAAGCGGGTGTCGTCCAGGCGCAGCAGCGGATCGCCGACTTCGACGATCTGCCCTTCGCGCACGAACAGCTGGGCGACGATGCCGCCCTCGAGGTTCTGGATCTTCTGCAGCTTGGATGAGGGAATGGCCTTGCCGTCGCCGCGGGTCACCTCGTCGATCTTGGCGAAGTGGGCCCAGATCAGGCAGAACGCGACGAAGCCGATGAGCCCCCAGATGGTCAGGCGGATGACCCGTGGCGCATCCTCGATCAGCGCCTTGCCGACTTCCGGCATGGGCTCGTCGCCCTGCCCCGCGCGCTTGCCAAAGTAGGCGCCGATGGAACGCTTGGCGCTGTTGACGTTGTCCTTAGCCGACACTGATCTGCCCCTTCTTCAGCGCTTCCATGACCGTGCTTTTCGGGCCGTCGGCGATGATTTCGCCACGGTCGACGATGATCAGCCGGTCCACCAGCGACAGCATCGAGGAACGGTGCGTGACCAGCAGCAGGGTCTTGCTGCCGATCACCGCGCTCAGGCGCTGCTTGAGGCGCTCTTCACCAGGGTTGTCCATGGCGCTGGTCGGCTCGTCCAGCAGCAGGATCGGCGGATCGAGCAACAGCGCACGGGCCAGCGCCACGTTCTGCCGCTGACCACCGGAAAGGTTCTGACCCCGCTCGCCAACCTGCAGCTCGTAGCCCTTGGCGTGCAGCCGTACGAACTCGTGCACGCCGGCCAGCTCGGACGCCTGCAGGACCAGCTCGTCTTCGACATAGCGGGCGCCGGACATCAGGTTGTCGCGCAAGGTGCCGGAGAACAGCTGGATGTCCTGCGGCACGTAGCCGATGTTGTGGCGCAGGTCGCTGACGTCCAGCTGGCGCACGTCGATGCCATCCACCAGCAAGCTGCCGGAATCGGCCTGGTGCAGGCCGACGATCAGCTTGGCCAGCGAGCTCTTGCCCGAGCCGCTGCGGCCGATGATGCCGATCTTCTCGCCGGGGCGAACCACCAGGTTGATGTTCTTCAGCGCGGCCTGCTGCTGGTCCGGATAATGGAAATCCAGCTGGCGGAATTCGATGGCACCCTGCAGCGCCTGGCGCTTGAGCGGGCGCTCGTCGGGCTGGCGCTCCTGCGGCAGGTCCATCATCTGGTTGACCGAGCCCATGGTGACGCGCGCCTGCTGGTAGCGGGTGAGCAGGCCGGACATCTGCGTCAGCGGGCCGAGTGCGCGGCCGCTGAGCATGTAGCAGGCGATCAGGCCACCCATGCTCAGGTTGCCGTCGATGATCTGGTACACGCCAAAGACGATGACGATCACCCCGGCCATCTGCTGCAGCAGCACGGTGGCGTTCATCGCCAGGCTCGACAGCATGCGCACGCGCAGTTCGAGGCGACTCAGCGTGCCGATGGTCTGCTCCCACAGGTACTGGCGCTCGCTCTCGGCGTTGTTGACCTTGACCGCATCGAGGCCGGACAGGGTTTCGATCAGGCTCGACTGGCGCTCGGCGGCCAGCGCCATGGTGCGCTCCATGGTTTCCGCCATCGGGCGCTGCAGGCTCCAGCTGATCAAGGCCGCCAAGGGGAATGCCAGCAGCGGAATCCACACCAGGTGACCGCCGAGCATGGCGATCACCGCGAGGATCAGGATGGTGAACGGCAGGTCAATGATGCTGGTCATCGTCAGCGAAGCGAGGAAGTCGCGCAGCGACTGAAACTCATGGATGTTCTGCGCGAAGCTGCCGACCCGCGCAGGGCGGTACTTCATGGACATGCCGGCGATGCGTTCGAACAGCGTGGCGGAAATGATCAGGTCGGTCTTCTTGCCGGCCAGGTCCAGGCACAGGCTGCGCAGGGTCTTCAGCAGCAGGTCGAAGGCGAAGGCGCCGGTCACACCGATGGCCAGCACCCACAAGGTGGCAGCAGCTTGGTTGGGCACGACGCGGTCGTAGACGTTCATCACGAACAGTGGCGTGACCAGGCCGATCAGGTTGATCAGCAGGCTGGCGGCGACGGCGTCGACATACAGCCAGCGCGAACGCTTGAGGGTGTCGCGAAACCAGGACGTGGTACGCGGAATCAGCTCGCCGCGGTTGAGATCGAATTTGTGCTGCGGCTGGGCGAAGAACACCTGGCCACTGTAATCGTCGTTCAGCGCTTCCAGGCTGACCAGCACTTCGCCGCCCTCGCTCTCGCAGGGCATGACCCGGGCACGCTTCTCCTCGTCCCAGCCCAGCAGCAAGGCGCTGCGCCCGTCGCGCAGCAACAGCAGCGCGGGCATGGCGATGGCCGGAATCTGCTGCAGGTCGCGGCGCAGCCAGCGCCCCTGCAGGCCGGCACGCGCAGCAGCGCGCGGCAGCAGATCGGCACTCAGGCGTTGTTCGGGTAACGGCAACCCCGCCGTCAGCATGGCGCGGCTGACCGACTTCTGATGCAGGAGGCAAAGCGACAGCAAGCTGTCCAGCAGTGGATCGTCATAGCGGTCCCGAGGGTCGCTACGGGTCTGGGTCTGACTGATATCTACTGCCACAGGGGTCACTCTTGCGCCGGGGAAAGCTGACTCAAAGCCACGGGGAGCATAGACCGGAACCCACCAGCGCAAGGTCTGGAACCTTGCACGGGTGTGGCTCGCGATGCATCGGCCGGCGAGGGACTCAGTTCAGACCTGGCAGCGTCGCTTCGGTCTGGATCTCGTCCAGCGGTGCGGAGGCCATCGGTGCAACCACGCCCTGACTCTTGAGCAGCGCGCCTATGGTGGCCTTGATGCGGTACTGAGTAAACAGCTCCGTGAAGCGAACTTCTTCCAGTCGACGAGATGCAGTGAACAGCTCGTTCTCGCTGTCCAGCAGGTCGAGCAAGGTGCGCTCGCCGAGGCTGAATTGCTTCTGGTAGGACTCACGCACGCGGCTGCTGTGGTCGACGTACTGTTGCGCGATGGGCAGTTGCTGACGGGCATTTTCCAGGGCGTTCCAGGCCAGGCCCAGTTCCTCGTTGAGAACCCGCAGGGCGTTGTTACGGATGTCCATCGCCTGGTTGGTCAGGTGTGCCTTGGATTGCAGGTCGGCCTTGTTGCTGCCACCGGCAAACAGGTTGTAGCGCATGCGCACCATCGCCTGCCATTCGTTCGAGTGACCGGTCACGCCATCGATGTTGTTGTCGGCACCGTGCGACAGCTCGGCGTCGAAACGCGGGTAGAACGGCGACTTGGCGGCTTCGTACTGCTGCTCGGTGGCCTTAACGTCGGCCTCGGCGGAGCGCAGCAGCGGGTTGTTGGCGAGCATTTCACTGCGCGCAGCCTGCAGGTCCGCCGGCAGTTGGCCCAGCAGGCCGGCCGGCAGGCTCAGTTCGGTCGGCTCGAGACCCACCACGCTGTAGTAGTTGACCCGCGCATCGGCGAGGTTGGTCTGCTCGGTGATCAGGTTGTTGCGCGCCTGCGCCAGACGCGCTTCGGCCTGGTCGAGGTCAGCCATGCGCCCGACGCCGCGCTCGCTGCGCAGGGAGATCTGGTCGTAGATACGCTCGTGGCTGCTCAGGTTGTTCTGCGCCAGACGCACCATCTCTTCACGGTTGATCACGTCGATGTAGGCACGCACTACATCCAGCGCGGTGCGCTCGGAAGTCCCCATCAGTTCATAGGCGCGCGCGTTGACGGTGGCACGCTGGCGAGCGACCTCACTCTTGGTGGCAAAACCGTCGAACAGCATCTGCTGCAAGCGCAGGCTGGACTCGCCGCGCGTCAGGGTTTCATAGGAATGATCACCACCACCGCGAGTGCCCGGACTGTCGGTTCCTTCGCGGCCATAACCGGCCAGCAGGTCGACTCGCGGAAGGTAGCCGCCCTTGGCTACATTCATCTGTTCTTCCACGGACAAACGGGCATTTACGCCGGCCTGGATCTCCGGATGGTTTTCCAGGGCACCCTGGATGGCTTCGCTCAGTGTCTGAGCCTGGGCAGAAAGAGAAAGAGTGAAGATCAACGGCAACGCGACGGATGAAAAACGCATGATGAATGAAAGTCCCTAGTGCAGTGGCAAGACGGGTAGGCGCAGCTGAAAAGTCGCTTAAAAGCCCCTTATTAATGGCGCTGATTAAGCCGCCGCATTAAAGCGACGCAGTTCACAAAATAAACTTATCGATATCAAAGTGACATCAGGGGTGGCGATTGTTTATGATCATCAGCGAGCGGTCAATACTTTGGCATATTATCAATTCCAAATCGAAATAAGCCATTTTTCTGGCGAGTGTTTTTTGTCACCTGATTAATCGATTTTTGACGCCTACCCCTACACTATCTGCGTGCGCAACGGACTAAGTGCGCAGCCTTAAGGAGCAAACCCATGAGTGTTGTCGCCATCATCAAGAGCATCGTTGGCCAGGTTTTCGCCGTCTCTGTGGACGGATTCAAACGCCAGGTCTTCGAAGGCGACCAACTGCTCGCAGGTGAACAGCTCCTCACTGCCGCTGGCGGCAGCGCCACACTGCAACTGGTGAATGGCGACGTCATTCAGCTCGGTGCCAACGCCACCTGGCAGGCCGGCAATTCCGATACGGCAACGGCCGCAGACGACCAACCGAGCGGCGATCTGGAGCAGGCACTGGCAGCCGGCTTCGACCCTACCACGCAACTGGATGAAACCGCCGCGGGCGCAGCAGCCGGCGGTGCGGGCGGTGCAGCAGGTGGCGGCCACAGCTTCGTGGTGCTGGATGCGACCGGCCAGCAGTTGGATCCGACCATCGGCTTCCAGACCGAGGGACTTGGCTTCGACGGTGTGGCACAGGATGAGCTGAACGGTTTCGCTGACACGAATACTGCGCGTGCCGTGCAACCTAACCGCGCGCCGACGGCTCAGGCCGACACATTCACCGTCAATGAAGACGGCACCATCACCATCGACGTGCTCGGCAACGACAGCGACGCCGACGGCGACACCCTGAGTATTTCCCAGGTCGACGGCCAGGCCATCGCCGAAGGCGGCACGGTCAACGTCAGCAATGGCTCGGTCACACTGACCAACGGCCAGCTGGTCTTCACCCCGAACGCCAATTACAACGGCCCGGCCAGCTTCACCTACACCGTGACCGATGGCGCACTCAGCGCAACCGGCACAGTCAGCGGCACGGTCACGCCGGTCAATGATGCACCGGTAGCCGTCAACGACAGCCTCACCGCCACCGAAGATACCCCCGTCACCTTCTCCGCGGCTGATCTGCTCAGCAATGACAGCGACATCGATGGCGACACCCTGACCATTGCCAGCGTTACCAGCGGCAATGGCGGTACCGCTGTGCTCAACGCGGATGGCACGGTGACCTTTACCCCGAACACCAACTTCAATGGCACGGCGGACTTCACCTACACCGTCACCGACGGCAGCCTGGTATCCAATACCGCTACTGCCACCATCACCGTTGCAGCTGTGAACGACGCACCGGTAGCCGTCAACGACAGCATCGTTGTCACCGAAGACACCCCGTTCACCGGCAACCTGCTGACCAATGACACCGACGTCGATGGCGACTCGCTCAGCGTTACCCAGTTCAGCCTTACTGCCCTGCCCGCCTTCACTTTTGCTGCTGGCAGCACCGCGACCATTCCGTTCGTTGGCCGCCTGACTGTCGCCAGCGACGGTACCTTCACCTTCACGCCAAGCGCGAACTACGCGGGTCCGGTGCCGCAGTTCACCTATACCCTCAGCGACGGCTCGCTGACGGATACGGCCACCCTGAACATCAGCATCACTGCGGTGAACGATGCGCCAGTCAACAATGCTCCGGGGGCAGTGAGCGTCAACGAAGACGCCACGTTGCGCCTGAACGGCGGCAACCGCATCAGTGTCGGCGATGTGGACAACCTCAATCTGAGCACCACGCTGAGCGTCGAGCACGGTATCCTGACGCTGGCCAATATCCCCGGCATCACCATCACCGGTAGCGGCACCGACACCATCACCCTGTCGGGCAATCAGCTGCTGATCAATCTCGCCCTCAACGGCCTGCGCTACATCCCCGACGCCAATTACAACGGTGCCGACCAGCTGACCATCACCACTACCGATGGCAGCCTGAGCGATGTAGACACCGTCGCCATCACCGTCAACCCGGTGAACGATGCCCCCACCAACTCGCCAGTGACCCTCACCGCCATCGCGGAAGACAGTGGCCCTCGCGTGATCACCCAGGCCGAGCTGCTGGGTAACGCCAGCGACATCGACAGCCCAACACTGACCGCCAGCAACCTGAGCATCAGCACCGGTAATGGCACCCTGGTCGACAATGGCGACGGCACGTGGACCTACACCCCTGCCGCCAACGATGACACGCAAGTCAGCTTCACCTATACGGTCAGCGACGGCGTCGCATCGGTGCCTGGCAGTGCCAGCCTGGACATCACCCCGGTCAATGATGCACCGACCGCCGTCAATGACAGCTTCGTCGTCACCGAAGACACGCCTTTCACTGGTAACCTGCTGACCAACGATTCCGACATCGAGGGAGATTCACTCAGCGTTACCCAGTTCAGCATCACTGCGCTGCCCATCTTCACGTTTGCCGCCGGCAGCACTGCAACCATCCCCTTAGTCGGTCAACTGACGGTCGCCAGCGACGGTACCTTCACCTTCACACCGGCTCCTAACTACAACGGCCCGGTGCCGCAGTTCACCTATACCCTCAGCGATGGCTCACTCACCGACACGGCCACGCTGAACCTCAGCGTCGCTGCCGTGAACGATGCACCGGTCAACAACGTACCGGGCGCCCAGAGTGTCAATGAAGATGGCTCGCTGCGTCTGAACGGCGGCAACCGCATCAGTGTCGGCGACGTGGACAATGCCAACCTGAGCACCACGCTCAGCGTCGAGCACGGCGTGCTGAATCTCAGCGGGTTCCCGGGCGTCACCATCAGCGGCAGCGGGACCAGCAGCCTCACGTTGTCCGGCAATCAGGTGCTGATCAACCTGGCACTCAATGGCCTGCGCTATGTCCCAAGCGCCAACTACAACGGCGCCGACAAACTGACCGTCACCACCACCGACGGTAGCCTGACCGATACCGACACCGTCGACATCACCGTCAATGCAGTTAACGACGCACCTGTCACCGTTGCCGACAGCATCGTCGTTGCCGAAGGCGGCACCGCAACCCTGTTGGTGGGGGGCGCCACCAGCCTGCTGGCCAATGACACCGATGTCGATGGTGACGCCTTGACCGCCATACTGGTGTCCGGCCCCACCAACGGCACGCTGACCCTTAATGCCAACGGCACGTTCAGCTATACCCACAACGGCAGCGAAACCACCACCGACAGCTTTACCTATCGCGCCAACGACGGTACCGCCAACGGCAATATCGTGACCGTCAATATCGGCGTCACACCGGTCAACGATGCACCGGTTGCTAACGATGATTTCTATACCACCAACGAAGGCCAGCCTCTGGTTATTCCGTTCAGCACGCTGACAGTCAACGACACAGATGCTGATGGCGATACCCTGCATGTTGCCTCGGCATCCAACATTGTAAACGGCACCCTCTCTGTAGTGGGTGGCAACCTGGTCTTCACGCCTACTGCGGGCTTTAGCGGCACAGCAAGTTTTACGTATAGCGTAAGTGACGGAAAGGGGGGCAGCTCCTCGGCTACGGCATACATCACCGTTAACCCGGTGAACGATGCACCCGTCGCCGTCGCCGACAGCATTACCGTCGCCGAAGGCGGTACCGCCACCTTCCTGATCGGCGGTGCGACCAGCGTGCTGACAAACGACACTGATGCCGATGGTGATTCTCTGACCGCCATTCTGGTCACCGGCCCCATTAATGGCACGCTGACACTGAACGCCAACGGCACGTTCAGCTACACCCACAATGGCAGTGAAACCACCACTGACAGCTTCACCTACAAGGTCAACGACGGCACCGTCGACGGCAACATCGTCACCGTCAACATCGGCGTCACACCGGTCAACGACGCGCCTGTTGCTAACAATGACACCGCGACAACCAACGAAAATGCCTCCGTCACTATCGCCGTTCGCTCCAACGATACCGACGCGGAAGGCAATTCACTGACCGTCACCGGAGTCACCCAGGGCGCTAACGGCTCTGTAGTGATCGACGCCGTAACGGGCAATCCGATCTACACCCCCAACGCAGGCTTCGTGGGCTCGGACAGCTTCACTTACACGATCAGTGACGGGAACAGCACGTCTTCGGCGACGGTAAATATCACCGTCGTCGACGTACTGCCGACCGTGACCATCGCCGACATCACCACCACCGCCGACAACACCCCGACCTTCAGCGGCACTTCGTCCAATACTTCGGGCAACCTGACCCTGACCGTCAACGGTTCCGACTACACCGTTACCCCGAACGCCGATGGCACCTGGTCCTTCACCCTGCCAACCAACGCTGCGCTGGCAGACGGTGACTACACCGCCACCATCAAAGGCAGCGATGCACAGGGCAACGAGGCCGATGACAGCGACGCCTTCACTGTCGACGTACTGCCGACCGTGGCCAGCATCGTCATCGCCGACCCGGCCCTGAGCATCGGTGAGACCACCAGCGTCACCATCACCTTTACCGAAGCCGTCAAAGACTTCGATAACAACGATGTCACCGTGCAGAACGGTACCCTCGGCACCCTCACCAGCACCGACGGTGGCGTGACCTGGACCGGGACCTTCACCCCGACAGCCAACATCGAAGACACCACCAACGTCGTCACCATCGGCACCGGTTACACCGATACCGTGGGCAACGCCGGTAGCGCCGCTACCAGCGACAACTACACCGTCGACACCAAAGCCCCGACCCTGAGCGTCGACATTGCGGCAACCAGCCTGGCCATGGGTGGCACCTCGACCGTCACCTTTACCTTCTCCGAACCCCCGGTCGGCTTCGCCGTGGGCGATATCAGCTCGCCGAACGGCAACGTCAATAACCTGGTGCAGAACCCGACCAATCCGGCTGTCTGGACCGCAACCTTCACGCCGAACGCCAACTTCACCGGCACCGTGACCGTTAGCGTCGCTAATGGCACCTATACCGATGCTGCTGGCAACGCCGGCACCGGCGGTAGCGATTCGGTGGCCGTCGATACTGCAGCGCCGACAGCAGCCATCGACATCGTCAGCATCTCCGACGACACCGGCACTCCGGGCGATTTCATTACCCGCGACAGTACGCTGACCGTCAGCGGTACCGTTGGCACCCTGGGTAGTGGCGAGAAAGCACAGATCAGCATCGATGGTGGTGCTAACTGGACCGACCTGACCGTCAGCAATGGCAACTGGAACTATGTCGACGGCCGTACCCTGGCGCTGGGTGACCACACCTATCAGGTACGCGTCGTGGACACCGCCGGCAACGTCGGCGCCAGCGACACACAGAAAGTGACAATCACCGCCAACCAGGACCCGGTTGCGGTAAACGACCCAGGCACACTGGGCGGCCTGACCGGCCAGTACTACGCCTACCACGAAGGCCCGGACGGCGGAAACCTGAGCTCCCTGGCCCAGGTACGCACCTTCATCGGCGCCAACGCGGCAGATGCTTCGTTCGTTGCCAACAACATCAACTACACGCTGAGCGGTGGTGACCTAGGCGGCAACAATAACCTGCAGTCCTTCCTGGGCTCCGATGCGGCTTCGCTGAATGGTGTCGACCCCGAGAACAGCAGCGATGCCATCATTCGCCTGAGTGGCACCGTGCAGCTGCAGGCTGGTAGCTACCAGTTCCAGGTCCGTGCCGACGACGGCTACAGCATCCTGATCGATGGGATCGTCGTCGCTCAGTTCGACGGCAACCAGTCGCCGAGCTCCAACAGTGGTGCATTCACCATCAACGACTCGGGCTCCCATACCATCGAGATCATCTACTGGGATCAGGGCGGCCAGGCCGTGCTGCAACCGACACTGAGCTTCAATGGTGGGGCCTTCCAGACGCTGGACAAGTTCTCGCCGCACCAGGCCAACTCGGCACTGGTAACCGCGGAAGACACCAGCCTGAATATTTCGGCGGCCACCCTGCTGGGCAACGACACCGATGCTGACGGCGACAGCCTGAGCATTGTCAGCGTTGGCAACCCAACTCATGGCACCGTCGTGCTCAACACGAATGGCAGCATCACGTTCACACCAGCCAGCAACTACTACGGCCCAGCCACATTCACCTACGTGATCTCCGACGGCCATGGCGGCACCAGCACCGCCACGGTCACCGTCAACGTAACCTCGGTGAACGACGCGCCCGTTGCAGTCGCAGCGCCTGCATCCGGAAACGAAGACAGCGTTATCGCCGTAACCCTGAGCGGTACCGATGTGGACGGCACCGTCGCCAGCTTCAAGCTGGCCAGCATGGCTGCCAACGGCACTTTCTACAGCAACGCATCCGCCACCACTGCGCTGACCCTGAACAGCGTGATCAACGCTACCAGCAACGCAGCCACTATCTACTTCAAGCCCAACCAGGACTGGAACGGCAACACCAGCTTCCAGTTCACCGCCACCGACAACAACGGGGCCGTCAGTACCGCCACAACCGGCAACATCAACGTGATCTCCGTGAACGATGTACCGGTGGCTGTCGCCACCCCAGCATCGGGCAACGAAGACAGCGTTATCGCCGTGACTCTGCGCGGCACTGACGTGGACGGCACCGTCGCCAGCTTCAAGCTGGCCAGCATGGCCGCCAACGGCACCTTCTACAGCGATTCCAGCGCCACGACAGCGCTGACCCTGAACAGCGTGATCAACGCTACCAGCAACGCAGCCACTATTTACTTCAAGCCCAACCAGGACTGGAACGGCAACACCAGCTTCCAGTTCACCGCCACCGACAACAACGGCCTTGCCAGCCCGGCTGTTACCGGCAGCATCACCGTCAACCCAGTCAACGATGCGCCTGTAACCCGCGCCGACAGCATTACCGTCGCCGAAGGCGGCACTGCGACCGTACTCGTGGGTGGGGCCACCAGCGTCCTGGCCAACGACACCGATGCCGAGAACAACACCCTGAGCGCAGTATTGGTTTCCGGGCCAGTCAACGGCATGCTGACCTTGAATGCCAATGGCACCTTCAGCTATGTGCACAACGGCAGCGAGACCACTAGCGACAGCTTTACCTACCGGGCAAACGACGGCACAGCCAACGGCAACATCGTGACCGTCAACATCGGCGTCACGCCGGTCAACGATGCACCAACCACCACACCGGTGACCCTGACCGCCATCGCTGAAGACAGCGGTGCTCGGATCATCACCCAGGCTCAGTTACTGGCCAACGCCAGCGACGTCGACGGCCCGAGCCTTACCGCTACCAACCTGAGCATCAGCTCTGGCAACGGCACGCTGGTCAACAACGGCAATGGCACCTGGTCATACACCCCAGCAGCCAACGACGACAGCAACGTGACGTTCAGCTACACCGTCACCGATGGGAGCGCCTCGGTTGCCGGCAGCGCCACGCTGGATATCACCCCGGTCAACGATGCACCAACCACCACACCGGTGACCCTGGCCGCCATCGCTGAAGACAGCGGTGCTCGGATCATCACTCAGGCTCAGTTGCTGGCCAACGCCAGCGACGTCGACGGCCCGAGCCTTACCGCTACCAACCTGAGCATCAGCTCCGGCAACGGCACGCTGGTCAACAACGGCAATGGCACCTGGTCATACACCCCAGCAGCCAACGACGACAGCAACGTGACATTCAGCTACACCGTCACCGATGGCAGCGCCTCGGTTACCGGCAGCGCCACGATGGATATCACCCCGGTCAACGATGCGCCTGTAACCCGCGCCGACAGCATCACCGTCGCCGAAGGCGGTACCGCGACCACACTCGTAGGTGGGGCCACCAGCGTTCTGACCAATGACAGCGATATCGAAAACAGCCCGCTGAATGCAGTGCTGGTCACCGGCCCAGCCAACGGCACCCTGACGCTGAATGCCAATGGCACCTTCAGCTACGTGCACAACGGCAGCGAGACCACCAGCGACAGCTTTACCTACCGGGCGAATGACGGCGCTGCCAACGGCAACATCGTGACCGTCAACATCGGCGTCACGCCAGTCAATGATGCGCCGACGATTTCCGCCAGCAGCGCACGTGTGTCCGAGGAAGGCCTACCTGGCGGTCGCACTGACACCGCCGGGGTTTCCGACACCACCAACGCCACTACAGTCTCAGGCAAGATGAGTATCCAGGATGTTGATAGCAGCAGCCTGAGCGTCACCCTCAATGCCCCGACCGCGACGGTCACCTCCGGTGGTCAGACCGTTATCTGGGCCGGTGTCGGCACAGGCCTGCTGATTGGCTATGTAGGCAGTGCTGCCCCGGCCAACGAAGCCATCCGCGTCAGCATCGACAATAGCGGCAACTACAACGTCACCCTGTCGAAGCCGCTGGACCACAGTGGCGCCAATGTTGAAGACGTACTCCAGCTCGGCATCGGGGTAACTGTCAGCGATGGTGCGCTGTCTGCTAATAGCACCCTCACCGTGGGTATCGAAGACGACATGGCGAGCGGCGCCATCGTGCGCACCTTGGAGGTTCCGGTCGACACTATCGTCATCAAGAACCTGCAAGGTGGCTGGACTGGCCAGACGTTCGACTCAGGCACGCAGTCTTCCACCACAGCCAACCGAGATACAGACAGCCTCACCGACGCCATCTACTGGGGCAACTCCGATGGTCGCTCAGGCTACGAGCTGGTGGACAACACTGCGCTGACCAACTCCACTGGGCAAACGGTCACTGCAGGATCACTCTTCAAGCTGGCGGACTTCTCGCACGTCAACCAGCCGGTAGACAGCGATATTGCATCGCTGGACAAGGTCAACATGACCATGAGCATGGATGTGGTCATCAACGGCACTACGGTCAAAGTACCGTTCACCGTACTGCTCGATCACACGGAAACACCGAACGGCAACAACTCCAACTCACTTGCCGCGCGCGACATCATCACTCTGCCGAGCCAGGACGTGACGGTGGTGCTAAACGGCCAGACTTACTCGTTCAGCCTCGAAGGCTTCAAAGACAGCACCGGCAGTATCGTAAACACGATCTACACCAACGAAAATGCAACCAGCACTTTCGAGGTTTACGGCAGCCTCAATACCACCCTGGCTATGCCGAGTGTCTCCGGTAGCGTTGCCGGTACCGCAGGCGCGGATGGCTTCGGTAGTGTGACCTGGGGCAACCTGGCCAATGACTACGGCACCCTGACCACCACAGCCGACGGCGGCTACCGCTTCGTCCTTAACGAGGCCGGTTATGCCTTGATCCAGAAGGGCACTGCAGTACCTGCTCCGACGTTCAGCTACACCGTTCGCGACAAGGACGGTGATGCCTTCAGCAGCACGCTGACCATCAATCTGCAGGCAGATAAAGACTCCACGCCGGTGGCGAATGACAACTTTGCCCAGGCGGTAGTGACTCAGAGACTCATCGACAGAACAGATGTCACAGGATTTTCGGTGACTGATACTCGCAGTTTCGGGGGCGATAATGATCCCAACGAAGGGTCTTCTGTAGTCACCAGCGGATCTATGACAGTTTCCGGCGGTACTGGCATCATCACCTTCAATGCCACATTGAGCGGTAGCAACAATGACTACTACCGGTTTGCGCTGGAAAAGCTGAACGGCAACACGTGGACTACTGGAAACTATACGGACCTAGCCAGCAGCAATACCGTCAGCAATCTGGCCGCTGGCACCTATCGACTTCGCCTGCAGGTGCTGGATCGGTCCTCAGGTAGCGGCAATGCCACTGCAACGCTGACCAACATTGCATTGGTCACCACACTGCTTACGCCAATGATCGAAGCGGCAGCTGCGAGCGGCAATGTGCTCACCGACACCAACAACCATGTCGGCAGCACTAACAACTGGGGCTCGGTAGACAGCCTCGGCCAGGAAGCCACCTTCATCAGCGCGGTCAACGGCCAAAACGTGACGAGCAGCGGCCTTACTACCATCAACGGCCAATACGGCGTGCTGTCGGTCAAAGCGAACGGTGACTACACCTACACACCGATCGCCAATATCAGCAACGTCGGCAAAAGCGAGACCTTTACCTACACCCTGAGCCAGGCGGATGGCGATCACGACACCGCCAACCTGGTCATCAACATTGGCAGTACCCCCTACACCGAGCCTACGCCGATTACCGGCAGCGGCACGTTGAACGGTACTAGTGGCGACGATGTGATCCTGGGAAGCGCCAATACCGACACTCTGACGGGTAACGCTGGCAACGACCACCTTGAAGGCAAAGGCGGCAACGACACCCTGTACGGCAACGCTGGCAAGGACATCCTTATCGGCGGCGAAGGTGATGACATCCTCTACGGCGGCGCGGGCAGCGACACCTTCGTCTGGAACGCTGGTCATCTCGGCAAGGACGTCATCAAGGACTTCACCATCAGCGGTACCGAGCGCGACACCATCGACCTGCGCGACCTGCTGCAGGGCGAGAATGACGGCAACATCGGCGACTTCCTGCGCGTGGTGACTACCGGAACCGAAACCAAGCTGGAAATCAGTACCCATGGCGAGTTCGCCCATGGTGCCGTAGCAGATGTCACCATCACCCTGGAAAACGGCGGTGCACCGGTGGATCTGTCCAGCTATGGTTCCACTTCGTCGCAGATCATCAACTCGCTGATCGCAGGTGGCGACAACGCCATCGTCAAAGTCGACCACTGATGACAAAGGCTCCCGCTGCCGCCAGGCAGCGGGTACGCTTGGGCGACGTCAACGGCCGAGGACAAGATCATGCTGTATGTGAAACGCGACGCCTGGGGCAACCTGGAGCGGGTGGAGCCGGCGCCATTCGATGGGATGGATGGCGAGCTGGTGGCCGACAGCCAGGAGGCTCAGGCCTGGTTCGCCAACCAGACCGTGGAAAACAGCCTGCTGCAGCTCAAGCAGAGTGACCTGGATATGATCCGCGTGCTGGAGGACCTGATCACCGCGCTGATGCACAAGGGCGTGGTGCGCATTACCGATCTGCCGGAAGCCGCCCAGGCCAAGCTGGTCGGTCGCAGCAAGGCGCGTGATGCCCTGGGTGGGGCGCATAGCCTGATCAATGATGAAGAAACCGGGCTGATCTAGGCGTTTACCACTGCTCGCTTGAGCCGCTGCAAGACTCGTCGAGATCAGCTCCGGCTGCGTTCTTGATCGCTTCCCGTATTTGCTCGCCCCACGTGGTGCTCTTGGGCAGAAATGGCCGGATCACACGGGCGCAGAGCCTCCTGCCATGCATCCCCTCACAGAGCGAACCGGGCTGAGAAACACCCCGATCCTGTGTGCGTAGAGTGCGCCGTGCGCACCGCCAAAGCCGAAGACAAGTTACCAGCGCACCTGTGCAAATAGGTCCGGCGCCCACGCCCTACGTATACTGCCGACCGCGTCTATCAGAAGCGACCCGTGCCGTTAATGGTGCGCACGGCGCGCACCTTGTGCGCTCCTAACAGCACGCCGCGAGATTGGTTGATTACTCCCAGGGTTGCGGCTCGCCGAACAGACGGCCCTGCACGCCGAGAATGCCCATCGAGCGCAGCACCTGCCACTCGCCTTCGGTTTCCACACGCTCGGCAATCAGCGGCAGGTCGATGCTGTTGGCCGCACGCTGCATGGCTTCGATGAACAGGCGTTTGTCGTCTTCCTGATCGATGGCGCGAATGTGGCTGCCATCCACCTTGATGTGGCTCAAACCGAGTTTGGCCAGGTTGCCGATCATGCTGAAGCGCCCGCCGAAGTGTTGCAGCGCCAGGCCGAAGCCAAGCGCGCGCAGGCGCTGGGCCAGCGATTGCAGTTCGTCCTGCTCGGGTAGCTGGTCTTCGTCCAGCTCAATGACCAGGCGCCCAGCGAGTTGCCCGTGCTGGCGCAGCTTGTCGTAGAGGCTGGCCAGTGCCTGCGGATCACGCAGGGTGCTGCCGGACAGGCTCAATGCGACGCTGTCGCTGCTCTTGAGCAGATGCGCCAGCACCTGATCGAGCATGCTCAGGTCCAGGCGCGCGGCCCAGCCGAAGCGCTCCAGCCAAGGCAGAAAGCGCCCGGCCGGCAACAGGTTGCCCTGGTCGTCGAGCAAACGTGCCAGCACCTTGTGGTGCAGCACCCGCTCAGGTTGGTTGGCGTCGACCACCGGCTGCGTGTACAGCTGCACGCGGCCCTGGTTGAGGGCAGCATCCAGCAGGCGATGCCAGACCTGGCGCTCATCCGCCGCCTGCTGCGGCACCTCGTGGTCGTGGCAGGCCCAGTTCCGTTCAGTCTGGCTGGCCGCCTGGGCCAGGGCTTCATCGGCAGCCTGGTAGATGCCGGCAGGCTCGTCGGTCGGTGCAAAGGCGGTCATGCCGATATGCGCCACCGGCAGGCTGTCGGTCACGCCGGTCTGCTGCAGCGTGCTCAGGGCCTGGTCGAGGGTTTCGGCCAGCTGCTCGGCCTCGTCGCGCTGCAGGCCGACAGCAAGCAGGGCGAACTCGCCGCCGCGGTTGCGCGCCAGCACATAGCGGCCACGGCTGAGCAGTTGCAGCTGCTCGCCGACCGCCTTGAGCAACTGGTCGGTACGCTGGCCGCCGATACGCTGGTTGAGCCCGGCCAGGTCATTGATGCGCAACAGCAGCAGGAAGCCGCTGCTGGCCTTCTCGCCACTCAGGCGGTTGTGCAGCTGCAGGTCGAAATAACGGCGGTTGGCCAGCCCGGTGAGGCTGTCCTCGTAGGCATCGGCCCGCAGCTTCTCACTGCGCGAAGCCTCTTCGGCAAACAGCGCCTTGAGCTTCTCCACCATCTGGTTCATGGCGCTGACCACGCGGCGGAACTCCGGGGTCTTCGGCAGCGCCGGCAGGCTAAGGAACTCGCGCCGGGCGATGGCATTGGACTGCTCCACCAGGTACTCCAGCGGGCGCAACTGGCGTTTGAGGAACAGCACGCCCAGGCAGATGCACAGCACGCTGCTCATGGCCAGCCAGGTCAGTATCCCCAGCGCGCTCTGCCAGAGCTTGCCGACGGCGAACAGCGGGTGGCTGATCACTTCCACCCGTGCGGCCTGGCGCCAGCCATCGCTGACGATGGCATCGCCGCTGGCCGGCGCGAGGTCGACCAGCCGGGCGAACCACTCCGGCGCAGTCGCGACCACCGGCACACCGCTGCGCTCGACCAGCACCTCGCCACTCTCGCCATCCAGCACGCGGATGCTCTGGAAATAGCCACTGTCGAAGATCGAGCTGACCATCAGCTCCATCATCGGCACATCCTCGGCATGCGGGCTGAGCGACAGGCCCAGCGCCGTGGCAGCGTCCTGGGCATGGGCACGCAGCTGGTTGACCTGCTGCTCGCGCGAGCTCTCGACGCTGACCAGAAAGCTACCGGTGAAATTCACCAGCATCAGCACGCAGATGGCGATGAACAGCTGTTTGAACAGTGACATGAATGACCCCCTCGGCCGAACTCAGGGAAAGCCCTCGGCACGCATTTTTCTCAAAAGATCCTGCCAGCGCGACAGACGCTTGGCATCGCCGACCTGCTTGCCGCCGCCCGCACCGGGCAGCCACAGGCCTTCGGCATTGAAGGCATAGACCGGCACCAGATCGGTCCGGCGGTTGGCCGGTTCGATGGCATCGATCAGGTTATCCAGCACCAGCGGTATCGCCGATGGCTGCGGGTAGTAGGTCAGCACCATGTGCGCCTGGTTCTGGCGCAGTGCCTTGACGTAGGTGATGCGCAGTTTTTCGCTGGGTACACCTAGCTGGCGCAGGCTGAAATACTTGGCGATGGCGAAGTCCTCGCAGTCGCCGGCACCGCGAAACAGTGCCTCGACCGGCGTGGCCCAGTAATCCTTGACCCGCCAGAGCACGATGTCGTCGCGAAAGCGCAGGCGCAGGTTGAAGAACTGATTGACGGCCTTGAGCTGCTGCTGCTCGGGCTTGCCCTGCTGCTGCTCGAGCAGGCGCTGCCAGTCGCTGATGCGCCCGCGCCCTTCGCCCAACGGGCCGTAGAGCTGCTCGGCACGCGTGTTGATCAGGGTGAAGTCCCAGTCGGCCTGCAGAACGCCAGCAACAACCAGGCAGACCAGCAAAATGAGCGCTTTTGCGGGCCTACCGAGATGCTGCTGAAAGGACACCAGGCGACGGAGCGGCAAAGCCGGCACACCCATACCGATTAACGGCAGTCATGGTGAGCGGCGCAGGCTGAAAACACAATCCTCCGCCCGCCGATCAAGGGCCGCTACTTACCTCAGGTTACGCCGCTCTCTGCCCTCCGGGCGCTGCTGCGGTGGGCGAAAGTCGTGGCGCTGCTGGCGAGGGTCCTGGCGGTAGCCTTGCTGCCAGCGGTCGTGGCGGGGTTGCCAGGACTGGCGGCGGTCGCGGTCATGTTCGCGGCGTTGCTGCCAGGTGTGCTCGTGGTAGGCACGGGGCGCGCCACGTAGCTCCTGATTGCGCGGGCGACCGTCCTGCCAACCGTAACGCCCGTCATAGCCTGGGGCATAGTGGGAGTGGCGGCGGTCCTGGTAACGGTCGCGGTGCCAGGCACGGCGATTGTCATCGTAATAGCCACGGTAGATCGGCCGTGACTCGTAGCGCTGCACGTGGCCACCGTAATAGCCGTCGTACTGCCGGTAGTAGTTGCGATCATCGCCACCGTAGGCGACGCACCCGCTGAGGCTCAGACCCAGTACTGCACCAAGAATCAATTTGCTGGACATGGCGGCCTCCTTCGACCGCTGGGACAGCGCCGACCAGTGCCGGCACCCGGGATCGCTCCCACTGGCTTTGACTGCTCGCCAACAGCTGAAGTGCGGCGAGTGCCGCGCGCATAAGTTGTATCCGCGCGTTACTCCTGCGCACCAGCACGGCGCCCGCATGGCGCCTTGTTGGTGCAACGTGCCGATGCAGAGCGCTCGCGTGTGCCAAGCGGAGCACACAATCACGGTCGATCCGGCGATTGGCACGCCGTTCGCTTGGCAGCCGTTGCAGGATGCAGCCCATCGAGGGCCAGCCGTCAGACAATCAGCAATGGTCGACTAGGGTTCCGATCTGCCGCAGGCAGGTGTCTGGTCCGAGAGTGGGCAACCTCGCGAGGGGTCACACGGAGGGATAAAAGCCCGGGAGAACGCGCAGCGCGGCTGCCGCCATCCTGTTCTTTTTTCCTGGCCCGAGGTTGCAATGTCCCTTCGCTCACTGATCCGCTTCACCTCCTGTTCCATCCTCGCCCTGGCGCTGCTGCAGCCCGCCCATGCCGCACCACAGAAGTCCTTCAAGGTCTGCTGGTCGATCTATGCCGGCTGGATGCTCTGGGGGCAGATGGCCGAACAGGGCATCATCGACAAGTGGGCGAAGAAGTACGGCATTCAGATCCAGGTCGAGCAGGTGCCCGACTACGTGGCCTCGATCGAGCAATACACCGCCGGTGACTACGCCGCCTGCTCGATGACCAACATGGACGCCCTGACCATCCCCGCCGCTGCCGGCGTGGACTCCACCGCACTGATCGTCGGCGACTTCTCCGCCGGCGCCGACGGCATCCTGGTACGCGGCGGCAACCGCGACATCAAGGACCTGCGCGGCAAGACCATCCTGCTGGTGGAAAACTCGGTGTCCCACTACCTGCTCAGCCGTGCGCTGGAATGGGCGCACCTGAGCGAAAGCGACGTCAAGGTGGAGAACGTTTCCGACAAGGATCTGGCCGCCGTCTGGCGCAGTGGCAAGGGTGACGCGGTGGTGACCTGGAACCCGATCCTCTCCGACCTGCGCCAGGACGGCGACACCACCCTGGTGTTCAGCTCGCACCATATTCCCGGCGAGATTCTCGACCTGCTGGTGATCAACAGCGCCACCCTGGCCGCCAACCCCGAGCTGGGCAAGGCGCTGACCGGCGCCTGGTTCGAGGGCATGCGCCTGATGGGCATGCCGACCGACGAAGGCCGCGCCGCGCGCACGCAAATGGCGGTCGCCGCCGGCACCGACCTGGCCGACTTCGAGAATCAGCTGAAAACCATCCGCTCCTTCTACGCACCGCGTTCGGCCTATGCCTTCGCCAGCAGCGAGAAGATGCCGGCACTGATGCAGCGCGTGGCCAACTTCGCCGACGCGCACAAGCTGCTCGGCGCCGATGGCAAGGGCCTGGAGCACCTGGGCATCAGCTTCAGCGGCGCGCGCGTACTGGGCAATCCGGCACAGGTGAAGCTGCGCTTCGACCCGGCGTACATGGAAATGGCCGCCAACAAGAACCTGTAACACAGCGGCACCATAACGGTCCGCTCGAGCTATGCGCGCACCACAACGGCGCAACGCTCACCTAACGCCCCCCATTCGACCCGCGCGAAGCCGCGTCGAATGGGCCCAAGGCGAGCTGGCACGATGTTCGCTTTAACCGATTCATGCAGAAACCCCGCAAGGGGTGCGGCACGACAATTTGCAATGGCTGACTAGGGTTCCGGCTCGACTGCTCCAGGTAGGAGACAGACGAGTGACTGGTCCGAGAGTTGGCGACCTCGTTCGGGGTTACACGGCGGGACAAAAGCCCGGGAGAACGCGCCACCTGTTGATGCAGGAAAGTGTCGCGCCGCTCCTGCCCGTATTCCCAGAACTGGAGGTTCATCCATGCGCAAGTCCCTGCTGTCCTCGCTGATCGCCGCCGGCCTCGCTGCCGCCCTGAGCATCCCTGCTCACGCCGAAAAGAAAGATCACTTCAACGTCTGCTGGACCATCTACGCCGGCTGGATGCCGTGGGAATACGGCCAGGCCGAAGGCATCGTCGCCAAGTGGGCGAAGAAGTACGACATCGCCATCGAAGTGACCCAGCTCAACGACTACGTCGAGTCGATCAACCAGTACACCGCCGGCCAGTTCGATGGCTGCACCATGACCAACATGGACGCCCTGACCATCCCCGCTGCTGGCGGCGTGGACAGTACCGCGCTGGTCATCGGCGACTTCTCCAACGGCAACGACGGCATCGTCATCAAGGGCGAGAAGAAGACCCTGGGCGACCTCAAGGGCATGGACGTCAACCTGGTCGAACTCTCCGTCTCCCACTACCTGCTCGCCCGCGGCCTGGAAAAGGCTGACCTGAGCGAGAAGGACCTGAAAGTGGTGAACACCTCCGACGCCGACATGGTCGCCGCCTTCGCCACCGACGACGTCAAGGCGGTGGCCACCTGGAACCCGCTGCTGGCCGAAATCGAAGCCACCCCGGCGGTGACCAAGGTGTTCGACTCCAGCCAGATTCCCGGCGAGATCATCGACCTGATGGTGGTCAACAGCGAAACCCTGAAGGACAACCCGGCCCTGGGCAAAGCCCTGACCGGCGCCTGGTACGAAATCATGGCGACCATGAGCGCCGATTCGGCCGCCGGCAAGGCTGCCCGCGAGCACATGGCCAAGGCCTCCGGCACCGACCTGGCTGGCTACGAAGCCCAGCTCGCCGCGACCAAGATGTTCTACAGCGCCAAGGATGCCGTGGCCTTTGCCAACAGCCCGAAACTGCCGGCGACCATGAGCAAGGTGGCCAGCTTCTCCTTCGACCACGGCCTGCTCGGTGAGGGCGCGCAGAGTGCCGACGCGATCGGCATGAGCTTCGCCCGCGGCGTGGTTACCGGTGACAAGAGCAACGTCAAGCTGCGCTTCGACCCGTCGTTCATGCAGATGGCGGCCGACGGCAAGCTGTAAGGCAGCTGCCTTTAGCCCCCTCTCCCTCCGGGAGAGGGCTGGGGTGAGGGAGAAACCGTGCAGTTCAAAAGCCCTCACCCCTAGCCCCTCTCCCAGAGGGAGAGGGGAACGTGAACGTCCGAGGAACACCATGCGCCTGATCAACCGACATCCGGACCGCGGCGGCCGTCTGCTGCTGATCCTGCTGCCGTTCGCCCTGCTGCTGTTCGCCTACTTCGTGGGCTCGGCGGCGCGGCTGACGGAGAACCCCAACGACAAGCTGTTGCCCAGCGCCAGTCAGATGGTCAGCGCAATCGACCGCCTGGCCTTCACCGAAGACAAGCGCAGCGGCAACTACCTGTTCTGGGAAGACAGCGCGGCCAGCCTCAAGCGTCTCGCCATGGGCATCGGCATCGCCGCCCTGGCCGGCCTGTGCCTGGGCATCGCGGCGGGTATCCTGCCGCTGTTCCGTGCACCGCTGTCGCCGCTGCTGACCGTGCTGTCGATGGTGCCGCCACTGGCGATCCTGCCGATCCTGTTCATCGTCTTCGGCCTCGGCGAATTGTCCAAGGTGATGCTGATCGTGATCGGCATCACCCCGGTGCTGGCCCGTGATCTGGAGCAGCGCGCCCGCGAGATTCCCACGGAAATTCTGATCAAGGCACAGACCCTTGGCGCCAGCACCTGGACCCTGATCCTCCGTGTGGTGCTGCCGCAACTGCTGCCGCGCCTGCTGATCGCCCTGCGCCTGGTGCTCGGCTCGGCCTGGCTGTTCCTTATCGCCGCCGAAGCCATTGCCTCCACCGATGGCCTCGGCTACCGCATCTTCCTCGTGCGTCGCTACATGGCGATGGACGTGATCCTGCCGTACGTGGTGTGGATCACCCTGCTCGCCTGGCTGATGGACCTGGGTCTGCGCCAGCTCACCCGCCTGTGCTTCCCCTGGTATGAGGGAGCGAAAGCATGAGCGCCTTTATAGAAGTGAAGAATGTGTGGCAGGAATACGGCGATCAGGTCGTATTGGAAAGGCTCAACCTGAGCATCAACGAGGGCGAGTTCTGCACCCTGGTTGGCGCCTCCGGCTGCGGCAAGTCGACCTTCCTGCGCCTGCTGCTGGGCCAGGAGCGCGCCAGCCGTGGCGAGATCCTGCTCGGTGGCCAGCCGCTGGCCGGCGAGCCGGATAGCAGCCGTGGCGTAGTGTTCCAGCGCTACTCGGTGTTCCCGCACCTGAGCGTGCTGGACAACGTCGCCATCGGCCTTGAGCTGCCGCGCTCAGCGCTGCTCGGCCGCCTGTTCGGCGCCGCCAAGCGCGACGCCCGCGCCCAGGCCGAGGTGATCCTCAAGAAGGTCGGCCTCGGCCACGCCCTCGACAAATACCCCAGCCAGCTCTCCGGCGGCATGCAGCAGCGCCTGGCCATCGCCCAGGCGCTGATCATGAAGCCGCGCGTGCTGTTGCTCGACGAACCCTTCGGCGCCCTCGATCCGGGCATCCGCAAGGACATGCACGCCCTGCTGCTGGAGCTGTGGCACGAGACCAAGCTGACCGTGTTCATGGTCACCCATGACCTGAGCGAGGGCTTCAGCCTTGGCACCCGCCTGCTGGTGTTCGACAAGACCCGCATCGACCCCCACGCGCCGAACGCCTTCGGCGCGCGCATCACCTACGACATCCCCCTGAATAGCGACCGCCGCGCCACCCGCGCCGCCGTCGAAGCGCTGCCGGCGCATGTCACCGGCACCGTGCAACCGGCCCTGTAAGGAGCAACCATGACCGCATCCCTGACCCTGCGCCCCAGCCTGTACGAAGAACTCGTCCCCGGCGGTGGCCACACCTCCTTCGTCCTCAAGCGCGGCCAGCTGCTGCGCATCACCGACCTCGAAGGCGGCGCCAACGTCAGCCTGCTGCTGCTTTCCGCCGCCGAGAAAAGCGAGCGCCTGAACCTGCCCGACACCCTCAAGTGCCAGCACACCGCCAAACTCACCGCCGGCCACTGCCTGTACTCGGACATGGGTCGCGTGCTCGCCGCCATCACCGCCGACACCTGCGGCTGGCATGACAGCTTTGGTGGCGTGCTCAACGCCGAGGAAGTCAGCGAGAAGTACGGCGCCGGCCGCTACCAGGAACTGCGTAACGGCTACTTCCGCAATGGCGTGGACAACCTGCTGGTGGAAATGGGCAAGTGGAACCTGAACATCCAGGATCTGCTGATGGCGCTCAATCTGTTCAGCAAGGTCAGCGTCGACGGCGACGGCCGCTTCCACTTCGAGCCCGGCAACTCCAAGGCCGGCGACTACATCGAGCTGTACGCGCCGATGGACACCCTGGTGGTGCTCACCGCCCTGCAGCACCCGCTGGACCCCAACCCGCAGTACGCACCCAAGCCGGTGCAACTGAGCTGGAGCAAGGTCGAGAGCGACGGCATCAGCGTGCTCTGCCGCACCTCGCGCCCGGAAAACGGCCGCGGCTTCCACAACACCGAACGCCTGTACATCTGAGGACGCCGACATGAGCCTTACCGCCAGCGACAAACACGCCGCCACCGCCGTCTACCGCCACGAGATCCCGGCCGGCGAGCCGTTCCTCTGCGAAGTCAAAGCCGGGCAGACCGTGCGCCTGCTCGACCTCGAAGGCAACCAGGCGGTCGACACGCTGTTCTTCAGCGCGAAAAACCCGCGCGAGCGTTACGACCCGCAACGCACCCTGCGCAAGCAGAACAGCGTGTACCTCACCACCGGCACCGTCCTCTACTCCAACCTGGGCAACCCGCTGCTGACCATCAGCGCCGACACCTGCGGCCGCCACGATACCCTCGGCGGCGCCTGCGCCCAGGAGAGCAATACGGTCAGATACGCCCTCGACAAACGCTACATGCACAGCTGCCGCGACAACTTCCTGCGCGCCAGCCTGCACGACGGTCGCCTGGAGAAGCGCGACATCGGCGCCAACATCAATTTCTTCATGAACGTGCCGGTGACGCCCGAGGGCGGCCTGACCTTCGAGGACGGCATCTCCGCACCGGGCAAGTACGTCGAGTTGGTCGCGCACATGGACGTCATCGTGCTGATCTCCAACTGCCCGCAACTGAACAACCCGTGCAACGGCTGGAACCCAACCCCGGCCGAGGTGCTGGTATGGGACTGAACCGGTTTATTCCGGACTTCGTCCGGAGCGCCGGGGGCCCTGCCAACCTGCGCCTGTGGCTGTACCAGCTGAGCCAGAGCCGCTCGGGCCAGTGCCTGGACGCCTCCTCCCCTCTCCCTCCGGGAGAGGGGCCGGGGGTGAGGGATGCGCGATCCAACACTGAAAGCCCCTCACCCTAACCCTGGCTACGCGCCCCGCTCCAAAGGGAGAGGGAGCAAAGCATTTCCCACCCCGGACGACCGTGGTGCAGACCGAATAGCGGCGGGACGGCCCGCCAACCCTTTCGAGGGCAAGCAGATGTTCGACAAACTCCTGATCGCCAACCGCGGCGCCATCGCCTGCCGCATCCTGCGCACCCTGCGCCAGCTCGATGTGCAGGGCGTGGCCGTGTACTCCGAGGCCGACGCCGCCAGCCTGCACATCCAGCAGGCCGATGAAGCCTTCAGCCTCGGCGAGGGTCCGGCCGCCGGCACCTACCTGGTGGTGGACAAGATCCTCGCCGTGGCCAAGCAGACCGGCGCGAAAGCTATCCACCCCGGCTACGGCTTCCTTTCCGAGAACGCTGCCTTCGCCGAAGCCTGCGAAGCCGCCGGCATCGCCTTCGTCGGCCCGACGCCGGAGCAGCTGCGCGTATTCGGCCTGAAGCACACCGCCAGGGCGCTGGCGAAACAGCACGGCGTACCAATGCTGGAAGGCACCGAGCTGCTGGAAAACCTCGACGCCGCGCTCAAGGCTGGTGAAGAAGTCGGCTACCCGGTGATGCTGAAAAGCACCGCCGGCGGTGGCGGCATCGGCATGCGCGTGTGCAACAGCGCCGCCGAGCTGAGCGACGCCTTCGAGGCCGTCAAGCGCCTGGGGCAGAACAACTTCAGCGACAGCGGCGTGTTTATCGAGAAGTACATCCAGCGCGCCCGCCACCTGGAAGTGCAGGTGTTCGGCGACGGTAAAGGTGAAGTCCTCGCCCTGGGCGTGCGCGACTGCTCGGTACAGCGACGCAACCAGAAAGTGCTGGAAGAAACCCCGGCACCCAACCTGCCGGCCGGCATGGCCGACGAGCTGTGCGCGGCGGCAATCAAGCTGGCCAAGGCGGTCAGCTACCGCAGCGCCGGCACCGTGGAATTCGTCTACGACAGCGAGGCCGAGCGCTTCTACTTCCTCGAAGTGAACACCCGCCTGCAGGTCGAACACGGCGTCACCGAACAGGTGTGGGGCGTCGATCTGGTGCGCTGGATGATCGAACTGGCGGCCGGCGACCTGGCCCCGCTCAGCGAACTGGCGAAAGATCTGAAACCCAGCGGCCATGCCATCCAGGCGCGTCTGTATGCCGAAGACCCGGGCCGCGACTTCCAGCCGAGCCCCGGCCTGCTCACCGCCGTGCAATTCCCGAAGGCCGACGGCAAGGCCCTGCGCATCGACACCTGGGTCGAAGCCGGCTGCGAGATTCCGCCCTACTTCGACCCGATGATCGCCAAGGTCATCACCTGGAAGCCAACTCGCGAAGAAGCCAGCGCCGCGCTCAGCCAGGCCCTGTCCGATACCCTGCTGTACGGCGTGGAAACCAACAGCCAGTACCTGCGGCAGATCCTGGTCGACGCCCCGTTCGCCAGCGGCTCGCCATGGACCCGCTGCCTGGAAGGCCTGACCTACCAGGCGCACACCTTCGAGGTGCTCTCCGCCGGCACCCAGACCACCGTGCAGGACTTCCCCGGCCGCCTCGGTTACTGGGCAGTTGGCGTGCCGCCGTCCGGGCCGATGGACGACCGCGCGCTGCGCCTGGGCAACCGCCTGCTGGGCAATGACGAAGGCGCCGCCGGCCTGGAAATCACCATGAGCGGCCCGCTGCTGCGCTTCAACACCGATGCGGTGGTAGCGATCACTGGCGCAGAAATCCCGCTAAGCGTGGACGGTGTGGCACAACCGCTTAACACCGCACTGCTGATCAAGGCCGGCAGCACCCTGAGCCTCGGCACCATCGCCGGTAGCGGCGCGCGCTCGTACCTGTGCCTGCGCGGCGGCCTGCAAGTGCCGGAATACCTGGGCTCGAAAAGCACCTTCACTCTCGGCCAGTTCGGCGGCCACGGCGGCCGCGCCCTGCGTGCCGGCGACGTGCTGCATATCCCCGCTCTGAGCGATGCGAACAACGGTGCGCAACTGCCTGACGCGCTGTGCACCGCCCTGCCCGCCGTCCGGGAAATCCGCGTGATCTACGGCCCGCACGGCGCGCCGGAGTACTTCACCCCGGCCTATATCGACACCTTCCTCGCCACCGACTGGGAAGTGCACTTCAACTCCAGCCGCACCGGCGTGCGCCTGATCGGCCCCAAACCGGAGTGGGTGCGCGACAGCGGCGGCGAAGCCGGCCTGCACCCGTCGAACATCCACGACAACCCCTATGCCATCGGCGCGGTGGATTTCACCGGCGATATGCCGGTCATCCTGGGGCCTGATGGCCCGAGCCTGGGCGGTTTCGTCTGCCCGGTGACCATCATCGAGGCCGACCTGTGGCAGCTCGGCCAGCTCAAGGCCGGCGACAAGCTGCGCTTCGTACCGGTCAACATCGACACCGCGCGCCAGCTGGCCAAGGCGCGCAAGGCCGAAGTCGCCGGGCTGGAAGCCGTCGCGGTGAGCTGGAAGCCGATCCCGCTGGAGCCGCCGGTGATCCTCGACATCGGCAGCCAGGACAAGCGCCTGGTCGCCCGCCTCTCCGGCGACACCCACCTGCTGCTGGAAATCGGCCAGGCCGAGCTGGACCTGGTGCTGCGTTTCCGTGGCCATGCGCTGATGCAGGCGCTGGAGGCGAAGAACCTCAACGGCGTGATCGACCTGACTCCGGGCATCCGTTCGCTGCAGGTGCACTACCAGCCGGAAACCCTGTCACTGGCCAACCTGCTGGCGGTGGTGATCGGCGAGTGGGACGCAGTGTGCAACGCCCAGGACCTCAAGGTGCCATCGCGCATCGTCCACCTGCCGCTGTCCTGGGACGACCCGGCCTGCCAGTTGGCCATCGACAAGTACATGACCACGGTGCGCAAGGACGCACCCTGGTGCCCGAGCAATCTGGAGTTCATCCGCCGCATCAACGACCTGCCCAACCTGGATGAGGTCTACAAGACCGTGTTCGACGCCAGCTATCTGGTGATGGGCTTGGGCGACGTCTACCTCGGCGCACCGGTGGCCACGCCGCTGGACCCGCGCCATCGTCTGGTGACCACCAAGTACAACCCGGCACGCACCTGGACCGCCGAAAACTCGGTGGGCATCGGCGGCGCCTACATGTGCGTGTACGGCATGGAAGGCCCCGGCGGTTACCAGTTCGTCGGCCGCACCCTGCAGATGTGGAACCGCTACCGCGAAGTCGCCGCCTTCCATGGCAAGCCCTGGCTGCTGCGCTTCTTCGACCAGATCCGCTTCTACCCGGTGGCGGCCGAAGAGCTGCTGCAGATCCGCCGCGACTTCCCGCTCGGCCGCTATGAACTGCGTATCGAAGACAGCGAACTGGCCCTGGCCGACTACCAGGACTTCCTCACCGAGGAAGCCGAGGGCATCGACGCCTTCCGCACCCAGCAACGCGCCGCCTTCGACGCCGAGCGCCAGCGCTGGATCGCCTCCGGCCAGGCTCATTACGAGAGCGAGGAAGTAGTCGCCGAACTGGGTGACGACGCCCCGCTCACGGCCGGCCAGCACAGCATCGACAGCCACATCGCTGGCAACCTCTGGCAGGTGCAGGTCGAGGAAGGCAGCACGGTGAAGGCTGGCGATGTGCTGGTGATCCTCGAGTCGATGAAGATGGAAATCCCCCTGCTCGCCCCGCGCGACGGCGTGGTGCGCGAAGTCCGCGTACAGCCTGGCTCGCCGGTGCGTGCCGGCCAGCGCGTGGTGGTGCTGGAAGAGGCCTGAAGCAGTACGGACCCGTAGGGTGGGCCACGCGGTGGATGGAAAACGCCAGCTACGCGCCCCGATCCACCCTACGAATTTGAGCCACACACGGACTACCCCCTCTCCCTCCGGGAGAGGGCCGGGGTGAGGGAGCGAGATCGGTCGCTGCGACAAGGTGGCCGACGAAAGCCCCTCACCCTAACCCTCTCCCAAAGGGAGAGGGAACGAACCGTAGGCTGGGTCAGGCTCTATCGACCCAGCACGAACTCGCAAGAAACGAGGAAGCCTGACATGACCCACGAATTCGACCTGCGCCTCGGCGCGCTGAAAACCGCCTACACCGATGGCAGCCTGACCCCGCGCCAGCTGATCCTTGCCCTGCATGACAAGGCCGCTGCGCTCAACCCGGAATTCCACCTGTTCATCCACCTGCTCAGCACCGCCGAGCTGGAGCCCTACCTGGCCGCGCTGGACGGCAAGTCGCCAGCCGAGCTGCCGCTGTTCGGCGTGCCCTTCGCCATCAAGGACAACATCGACCTGGCCGGCGTGCCAACCACCGCCGCCTGCCCGGCCTTCGCCTATGTGCCCGAGTCCAGTTCCACCCTGGTCGCCCAGCTGATCGCCCTCGGCGCCGTACCGCTGGGCAAGACCAACCTCGACCAGTTTGCCACCGGCCTTAACGGCACCCGCTCGCCCTATGGTGAATGCCGCAACAGCGTGCACCCGGACTACCCGTCCGGCGGCTCCAGCGCTGGTTCGTCGCTGGCCGTGGCGCTGGGTGTGGCCAGCTTCGCCCTCGGCACCGACACCGCTGGCTCCGGCCGCGTGCCGGCAGCGCTGAACAACCTGGTCGGCCTCAAGGCGACCAAGGGGCTGATTTCCACCGCTGGCGTGGTGCCGGCCTGCCGCACCCTGGACTGCGTGACCTACTTCACCGCCACTGCCGTCGAGGCCAGCCAGTTGCTGGCACTGACCGCCAAGCTGGATGCCCGCGACGAATACAGCCGCGCCAACCCGCTGTGGAACGACGCCAGCGCCTTCGGCAAGCCGCGCGCCGGTTTCCGCTTCGGCGTGCCCACGCAGCTGGAATTTCTCGGCTGTACGGAAAGCCCGGCGCTGTTCGCCAGCACCATCGAACAGTTGAAAGCCCTCGGTGGCGAAGCGGTGGAGATCGACTTCGCGCCCTTCCTCGAAGCCGCGCGCCTGCTCTATGAAGGCCCCTGGGTCGCCGAGCGCTATAGCGTCGCCGGCGCGCTGATCGAGCAGCAGCCGGACGCCGTACTGCCAGTGATCAAGGCCGTGCTGGAAAAGGCACCGGGCACCACCGCCGTCGACGCCTTCCGCGCCCAGTACCGCCTACAGGCGCTCAAGGCGATCTGCGACCGCATCCTCGCCGAGGTCGATTGCATCCTCACCCCGGCCTACCCACGTCCGGTGACGCTGGACGAGCTGCACGCCGAACCGGTCAAGCGCAACTCGGACCTGGGCTACTACACCAACTTCATGAACATGCTCGACTACGCCGCCGTCGCTGTGCCAGCAGGCTTCATGGCCAACGGCCTGCCGTGGGGCGTGACCCTGTTCGGCCGCGCCTTCACCGACCAGTACCTGCTGAGCCTGGCCGACGGCCTGCAGCGCCAACACGGCCTGCCGCTGGCCGGTGCGCGCGCGCTGGATACCCCGACCCCGGCCACCGTCGCCCGCAACGACCGCGCCCGCGTGGTGGTGTGCGGTGCACACCTCGACGGTCTGCCGCTTAACTGGCAGCTCAAGCAGCGCGGCGGCCGCCTGCTGCAAGCCACCCAGAGTTCGCCGGATTACCAGCTGTACGCCCTGGCCGGCGGCCCACCCTTCCGCCCGGGCATGGTTCGCGTCGCCGAAGGTGGCGTGGCCATCGCCGTGGAAGTCTGGGAACTGCCGAGCACCGAGCTGGGCTCGTTCCTCACCGGCATTCCCGCGCCGCTGGGGCTGGGCAAGGTGCAGCTGGCCGATGGCAGCTGGGAAACCGGCTTCATCTGCGAGCCATACGGCCTGGCCGGCGCCGTCGACATCACCCACTTCGGCGGCTGGAAGGCCTACATGCAGAGCAAGGGCTAAGCCGCCCGCTGGTAGCTGAGGATGCGCCCCCGAAACGGCGCCTGCGGGTCGTCCAGGTCATTGAGCAGATCGGCCTGCTGCTGGTAGCCGTGGCTGAGCATCTCGCGGCTGAAGCGTGCGCTGTTGCCGCGCCCCGGATCGACGATCAGCACCTCGGCCACCGGTTTGCTGTGGCGGTCGATGAAGCCGGCGAGCAGGCCCGGATGGTCACGCTCGTAGAGCAGGTCGCTGCCGATGATCAGGTCGAACAGACCGAGCTCGAGGTAGGCCTCGGCCCAGTCGCAATCCTGGTAATCGATCGGTTGCAGCTCATTGAGCGTGGCGTTGCGCAGCAGGAACTCGCCAGCCAGCGGGTGATGGTCGCTGGCGGTGATATCGGCGCCCAGGCGTTGCAGCACCAGGCTGCTCAAACCCAGGCCACAGCCCAGTTCGAGAATGCGCAGACCCTCGGTGGGAAAGCGGCTCATGGTCTGCGCCAGTACCTCGCCGGACGGCCACAGCTGGCCGAACAGCGACCAGGTGGCCGAGGAAATCCCCGCTCGCTCGGCCAGACCGTCGTGGTCGGCGAACTGCTGCTTGTCGCGCAGGGAACACAGGTGGAAATCCTCGGCACCGATGCTGAGGGTGGAATACTTGATGCGATAACCCGGCATGGCGACGCTCGGCTTGCTGCAGGCGTCGCATGGCGGCGACAGGTCCGGAACGGATCAGCAAGGGGCAGCGCGGGCGCGCTGCAGGTCACCGAGGAGTACCTCATGCGTGCACGGTATGCCCTGCGCCCACGGCAGGCAAGGAACTCCGCACACCCTGCCCCACGGACTATGCTGCAATGACCCGCAGTCGGCGGCAGGCGATCCCCCGCATCGCTCAGCGAACCGCGTCACCGCGGTGGAAACTACCGCGCGCCCGGTGACGCCAGACGCGCCGGCACGCTAGCATAGCGCCATCATCACAAGGCTTTTCCGTCATGCCGCTGCAGTCGTCCCGCAAGGCCCAGAACTACCTGCTCCTGCTTCTGCTGATCCTCCTGCTCGGTGGTTTCCTCGCCACCAGCCTGGTCAGTTACTACGCGTCGCGCGACAGCATCCGCCACAACATCGTCACCACCGAACTGCCGCTGACCTCCGACAACATCTACTCGGAGATCCAGAAAGACCTGGTGCGGCCGATCCTCATCGCCTCGATGATGTCGCGCGACACCTTCGTGCGCGACTGGGTGCTGGCCGGCGAGGCCGATGCCGAGCCGATGACCCGCTACCTGCGCGAGGTGCAGGAGCACTACGGCGCCTACACCAGCTTCTTCATCTCCGACCGCACGCACACCTACTACCAGGCCAAGGGCGTGCTGAAGACCGTCAAGCAGGAGGAGCCGCGCGACGTCTGGTACTTCCGCGTGCGCGACATGCAGGACCTCTACGAGATCAACGTCGACGTGGACATGGCCAACCATGACGCCATGACCATCTTCATCAACTACAAGGTGTTCGACTACCAGGGCAATTTCCTCGGCGTGACCGGCGTGGGCCTGACCGTCGACGCCGTGGTCAAGCTGGTCGACGACTACCAGCAGCGCTACGAGCGCAGTGTGTACTTCGTCGACACCACCGGCCGCCTGGTGCTCACCGGCGCCAGCGGCGGCCCGCTGAACGCCCGTTCCGGCCAGTCGCTGAACACCATCCCCGGCCTGGAAAGCCTGCAGGCCAAGGTGCCGACGCCCACCAGCGGCAACTTCAAGTACCAGGAAAATGGCCGCAACCACTTCCTCAACGTGCGCTTCATTCCCGAGCTGGAGTGGTACCTGTACGTCGACAAACAGGAAGAAAGCGCCCTCGCCGGCATCCGCCACACGCTCTACCTCAACCTGCTGATCTGCGCGCTGATCAGTGGCGTGGTGATGTTCATGGTGCACCTGGCGATGCGTCGCTATCAGCTGCGCATCGCCGCCCTGGCGACCACCGACGCGCTCACCGACCTGCCCAACCGCCGCGGCTTCAACCTGCTGGCGACCCAGGCCCTGCACGAGAGCAAACGCAGCCGCAATCCGCTGAGCGCGCTGCTGATCGACATCGACCACTTCAAGCAGCTCAACGACACCTATGGCCACCTGGCCGGCGACGAAGTGCTGCGCGGCTTCGCCCAGCACCTGCAGAGCAACCTGCGCCAGTCAGACATCATCTGCCGCTGGGGCGGCGAGGAATTCATCCTCCTGCTCAAGGACACCGGCAGCAGCACCGCGCGCCAGCTGGCCGAGAAGATTCGCCAGCAGACCGCGGACAGTCGCTACAGCTACGGCGGCGTCAACCTGCAGATCACCACCAGCATCGGCCTCACCGAGCTGCACGCCGACGATACCCTCGACCGCCTGATCGCCCGCGCCGACCGCGCGCTCTACCGGGCCAAGCAGTCCGGGCGCGACCGGGTCTGCGAAGAGACCTTCGAGCCCCTGGAATGACCGACACCAACCGCTGCCCGCGCTGCGGCCAGGTCAACGCCTGCGGCATGAGCGAGGTCGAGAACGGTACGCCGTGCTGGTGCTTCACCACGCCCATCGACCGCGCGGTACTCGACGCCCTGCCCGAGGAACAGCGCGACCGGGCCTGCCTGTGCAGCCGCTGCGCCCAGGGCCTGCCCGTCGAGCCGGCCGCCGACTGAGCGATGCGCCTCGACCGTTTCCTCAGCAACCTGCCCCGGCACAGCCGCGCTGACGCGCGTCTGCTGCTCGCGGGCGGACGCGTACGGGTGGATGGTGCAACGGTGCGCGACGGCCGCGTTGAGGTACGCGAGTTCAGCCGCATCGAACTCGACGACGAGCTGCTGCAGGCCGGCAAACCGGCGCGCTACTTCATGCTCAACAAACCGCCCGGCGTGGTCAGCGCCACCGAGCATGCCGAGCACCGCACCGTACTCGACCTGCTCGACGAGCCGGACAAACACGAACTGCATATCGGCGGGCGCCTCGACCTCACCACCAGCGGCCTGCTGATCATCACCAACGACGGCCTCTGGTCGCGCCGCCTGACCGAACCACGCAGCCGCCTGGGCAAGGTCTACCGGGTGACCACCGAACAGCCAATCACACCCGAGTACATCGAGGTGTTCGCCCGCGGCCTGTACTTCACCTACGAAGACCTCACCACCCTGCCTGCAGAGCTGGAAATACTCAGCAGCCACGAAGCGCTGCTGACCCTGCACGAAGGCCGCTACCACCAGGTCAAGCGCATGTTCGGTCACTTCCAGAACAAGGTCATCGGCCTGCACCGCGAGCGCATGGGCCCGCTGCAACTCGACCCGGCCCTGCAACCCGGTGAGTACCGTGCTTTACATGCCGACGAGATCGGCCTGATTTGAACCGAAGTGGGGCCAGGGCGGGGTCAACGCACCTGAACAGGTCGGGCAATCGACCTTCCAGCGGGTAACGCAAAGCAATCGTCCAAGTGACTTGCAGCGGTCATACAAGCCTGCTTGAATCCCAATCAACGGTCCGCTTGTGACCGAAGAGTCACACATAACTTCTAAGACGCTTTTTCCAGATTCAAGGTGCCACGGCACTGCAAACGGGGCTGCCCACATCTCGCCAGCACGGAAGATGCCCGGATCGGAAAAACACCCCGCCTCATAACAAACGCCGGCAAGCCAGTACCTGCCGAGCAAGGCTCCCCAGTTCTCAAGGCATATGCCTACCTGTCGACGTTCGCGCCGCCGAAACCATCCGGCTGCGCGCCCGCAACGCCGTACTCAGGGGCATGCACGATGAGACCAGAAATCGCTGTGTTGGACATTCAGGGGCAATATCGCGTTTACACGGAGTTCTACCGATCCGACAGCGCCGAGCAAACCATCATCCTGGTCAACGGCTCGCTCTCGACCACCGCCTCCTTCGCGCAGTCGGTGCGCTACCTCTACCCGCATTTCAACGTGGTGCTGTTCGACCTGCCCTACGCCGGGCAATCGCGCGAACACAACGACCACACGCGGCTGATGAGCCGCGAGGAAGAAGCCGACATCCTGCTGGAGCTGATCGAGCAGTTCGCCTGCGACATCCTCCTGTCCTTCTCCTGGGGCGGCATCGCCACCTTGCAGGCACTGGCGCGGCGCCCGCGGCGGATCGTCAAGGCAGTGATCAACTCGTTCTCGCCGGTGGTCAACCCCTCGATGCTCGGCTATCTGCAACGCGGCGTGGACGTGATGCGCGCCTGCGATCGCGAGAACATCGGCGCCGTGCTCAACGCCACCATCGGCAAGCACCTGCCCTCGCTGTTCAAGCGCTACAACCACCGCCACGTCAGCGGCCTGGAACCCTACGAGTACGCGCAGATGAGCCACCACGTGGAGACCGTGCTGAACATGGAAGGCCGCTCCTGCGTCAGCTTCGCCGGCCAGATCGACATCCCGGTGCTGTTCGTCAACGGCGAGTGGGACGAGTACACCACCGCCGAAGATGCCCGCCTGTTCGCCCAGTACGTGCGCCACTGCGAGTTCCGCATCATCAACCAGGCCGGGCACTTCCTCGACATGGAACACAAGGCCGCCTGGCTGCAGACCCGTGACGCCCTGCTGGCCTTCCTGCTGCCACCACTGGGCCAACAACGCCCGCGCAGCACCGCGCGGGAGCAGCACGCCCTGGTTGGCTGAGGGGGGATGTCCGAGCTTGCCGAGAAGGTCAGGATCGCGACGTTCAGCAACACAGCGGCATGCCGGGCAGAGGAATCAGCTTCACCTGTGCGGGTGATTCTGGTACAAAGGCAGCCGCTCGAAGCGGGCGTCGTATAATGGCATTACCTGAGCTTCCCAAGCTCATGACGAGGGTTCGATTCCCTTCGCCCGCTCCAGAATCCAAAAGATAAAGCCCTGTTTTTACGGGGCTTTGTCGTTTCTGGGGTTTAGTGGTGTCGAAGAAGTGTCGAGCATTCTGGCGATAGCTAACCAAAAAACGATGCGTTCAACAGGCCATTAGCGCTTGCTCACTGGCATTACATTTCCAAAATGCGATTCGCGATGGCAGTTCGGACACAAGGCGATTGCGTTGGCTACTGTGTCATCGCCACCGTGAGCCAGTTGCTGGACGTGATGCACCTCAAGATACGGTGTGCTGTCTCGGCGGCGTACAAAGGGGGCCGGACGCGAGCACCGTTCGCAATGACCATTAGCTCGAAGAAGAACCTCGGCAACTACATCTGGATTGCGATCATACTCACGTACCACCCTATAAATGACCCCGGGCCTCTGGACTGCTTCTGCCAGTCGTTTGGCACGAGCTGAAGGGCTATCAGTAATTGATGCCTGAACTCTCCTCTCAAGATCACCTGGCAGACTCTCCAGCTCTGCTATCCCTGCCAGTTGCCCCATGTACTTTTGGTGGACTGCTCGCAAACCTCGCTCGACGCTGATCGAGTTGAGCCCTTCTAGGTATTGAATATGCCCCATAAGTGCTTGGAGTGCGGTTAGGAGTGCCTCGGGCCCAAGTGGAAGCAAGTCATCTAGCATCAAGCGAATAGCCGCAGCGCTGACTGTAGCTTTCATCGGCGTGCCATTGCGCAGGTGCTTATAGCAGTTCAGATAAGCATTGGCCGTATGGCCGGCAAAGCCATGTTGTTCAATCAGTTGGGCGTAAGCACTCTGCCGAGACAACTCACCGCGCTCACACTGCTTCGCTAAGCCAAGGGCGATCAAGGCCCGATCTTCGGTTACTAGCCGACGGGGCAAGCTATGTACTCCTACCTATTCGATCCAAGATTGAGCCATATCAAACCGATGAAAGCGCTTGAATGACGTGCTTCGGGTCTTTGTAGATTGCCCGGAGCAACGCTTTTGCAGGGCCGGTAGGTTCACGGCGGCCTTGTTCCCAGTTGCGCAGCGTACCGAGCTGAACATCGATCATGGCGGCGAACTTGGCTTGGGTCAGGCCGGTGGCCTTGCGGATTTCCTTAACCTGCAGGGCATCCACGGCGAACTCCCGCGAAGGCTGACGTTCGCCACGACGGATCTCGTCCATCTGCTGGACGCTTTCCAGAAGGTCGTCAAAGAGCTTGTTCATGGTGATTACCTCCACCCATCAATAATTTGCTTGAGCACTTTGCGCTCATCGGCTGACAGATCATCCTTCTCGTTCTTCGGATAGATCAGCAGCAATGCGATCTGGGAAGCGGACGTGAAGTGGTAGTAGATGACCCTGGAGCCGCCACGCTTACCGTGACCACTGGAAGCCACACGCACCTTGCGGATGCCACCAGTCCCTTCGATCACATCTCCCATATCGGGCCGCTCGGCCAGCAGGCGCTGAAACTCTGCATAGCTGTCGTCACTGAGCAGCTCTTTCAGACGCTTCGTGAAAACCGGGGTTTCAATAAAGATCATGTCAAAATAGTACGCCAGTGGCGCACCTCCATTCAATTGGTTTAACTACTGGCAGTGGTCGGGAAGTCAGCCATGGGCCCCAACCTGATTGCGTCATGCAGATGCTCAGGCGCCAAGTGGGCGTAACGCATCGTCATGCTCAGCGAGGCATGACCCAGGATCTCTTTCAGCGTCACGATGTGCCCACCACCCATGATGAAGTGAGCGGCGAAGGTGTGGCGCAGGATGTGACTAGACTGCCCCTTGGGTGGCTTGATCGAGGTTTCGAGCAGAACCTTGCGGAACACGCCAATGCAGTTAGTGAACGGCCCATGCTCGCTCCAGTGCTTATGGATCGAATCCACCAGGGACTGAGTAACCGGAATCGCCCTCACCCGCTTCGACTTTGTATTGGCGAAGGTTATAACCCCTGAGCCGATCCTTTCCGGGGTCAAAGCCTGGGCCTCTCCCCACCTCGCCCCTGTCGATAAACAGATCACCGCGACCATGTAACTGTGCGGTGCGGTATCTCGAGTACGCAGATCCTCCAGCAGCGCAGCTATCTGCGGTTTGGTCAGGTAGGTCAGCTCACGCTCCTGTAGCCGAATCGGCTTGATACGGGTGAACGGGCACGGATAGTCGATCACGTCGAGCTTGTGCAGTTCGTTATAGACGGACTTCAAATAACCAAGCCGGTTGTTAGCGGCTTTTCCTGTCACGCCCAGGGCAAGCCATCGAGCCCGAACCATAGCGGTCGCAGCACCATCAACCTTGATGGCAACAGGGTCCCGTGATCGCACCCTCGCCTACGCGAAAGCCTTGCGGCTTCGCCCCCGCGCCAATGGTCCAACCGCATTTTCATCTGAAACTCTTCCAGGGGTTCTTGCTCGCTTTTATCAAAGAAAAAGGGTCATTAAGACTCAAAACTAAGTCATAAAGACACCATAGAAAAAGAGTCATTAAAACACTAAATATTTTAACTAATTGATTTTTATCGGTTAATTACTTGGCACAAAATCTGAAAAAGGTAGATCCGCCTTCAATCGAAACCATAAAGGATCAACCATGAAAACCGCTCCATGCCTTGCACTGTGCCTCGGTCTGTCTCTGCCGCTGTTCGCCGCGGCGGACCAGGTGATTCGCGAAGTTCCCGATACCACCGCCGGCAAAGGCGTCGGCACGCTCAGCGGCCTGATGCTGGGTGCGGCTGCCGGCGGCCCGGCCGGTGCCATCGTCGGGGCGGGTGCCGGCTTCTTTCTCGGTGGCGCCACGCAACAGGGTGCCGGCCTCAGCGAGCGTGCCTACGAGGTGGAAAGCGAGGCCGGTGAACGCCACACCGTGCGCTCGCCCAACGCCAGCTTCGCTCCGGGGCAGACCGTGACCCGCAGCGGTTCGCGCATCCACCGTTCGTACCGCTAACAGGAGTCGCATCATGCTCAATGAACAGTTCAACGACCGTATCGCCGTGGTCACCGGCGCCAGTTCAGGCATCGGCCTGGCGTTGACCGAGGGCCTGCTGCAACGCGGTACCCAGGTGCTGGCCATGGCTCGCCGTGAGGGCGGCCTGGCGGATCTGCACGCACGCTTCGGCGACCGCCTGCACTGGCTGGCCGGTGACGTCAGCCAGCAGGCAGACCTCGAGCGCCTGGCACAACGGGCGCGCGCCCTCGGGCCCATCGACTTTCTGGTGCCGAATGCCGGTATCGCCCAGCTCGCCGATGGCCTCGACAGCCACGCGTTCGACCGTCAGTGGGCGGTGAATGGCGCCGGCGCACTGAATACCCTGGCGGTATTGCGCGAGCAGCTGGCCAAGCCGGCGTCGGTGGTGTTCATCGCCACATTTCTCTCGCAGGTGACCTTCCCCGGGCTCGCCGCCTACATCGCCTCGAAGACGGCGCTGAAGGCACAGGCGCGCACGCTGGCGGTGGAGCTGGCCACCCAGGGCATTCGCATCAACCTGGTATCGCCCGGCCCGACCGCCACGCCGATCTGGGGCTCACTAGGGCTGGACGACACGCAGCTCGCCAGCGTCGCCGGCAGCGTCAACCAGCGCCTGCTCAGTGGCCAGTTCCTCGAACCCGGCGCCGTCGCCGACGCCATCCTGTTCCTGCTCTCGGATGCCGCGCGCGGCCTCTATGGCCAGGATCTGGTGGTGGACAACGGCTATACCCTGCGTTGATGCGCCCACCGCGCGACTGAAAAAGCTCCCTTGGTAACCAGGGCCCAAGCTGTGTTGCGGGCCCTGTTTTTTTATACCTGCAGAATGCTCAGCGCGACTGGCGCAGCACACGCGCAGCACTCGCCAGGTTTGCCGTCCGCTGGCGCCGCAAGCGCCGCCAGCCGAGGACCACGCCGGTCAGGCTGATCGCCAGGCCGCCGAGGCTGAAGGCGATGATCAGCACCTCGCGCAGCAACGGCCGCTCCAGCAGCGGTTGCCAATCCCAACTGTGCAGCAGGTTGAACAGCCAGCGTCCGCTGCGGCCACTGGCATCCAGCTGCAGCACCACCGCGCCGCTGCGTGGGTCGAGGTACAGCCAAGTCTGCGCCGGGTCGTCGAAACGCACCTGCAGCACCGGCAGCGGACGTGTTTGGTTGCCGTACATGCTCTGCGCTTCCCGTGCGTAGTAGTAACTGTCGTAACGCTGCAACACCGCGACCTGCTGCTTCCCCTCGGGTTGCATCGCCCGAGCGGCGTTTCGCAGCAACTCGTCGGGCAGCTGCTGCAGTGGTAGGCCGCCCTCCTCCTCCAGGGCCAGTACGCGGCTGCGACCGGCGCCATCGCGCGCGGTGAGGTAGGCCGTGCCGGCCAGCATCCGCCATTCCAGCTCGCGCGCCTGCACACCGCTCTGCTGCATGCGCTGCAGGACGTCGGCAGGTGCCAGCGTCAGGCGTTCGGCGCTCAACGCACCGCCTTGGTAGGCGGCGAGCGACAAGGTCGACTGATTCTCGAACAGGTGCCAGGGGCGCATCGACATCAGGCCGCTGAAGATCCAGGCGATCAGCACCAGGCCGAACAGCATGCCGCCGACGTGATGCCAGCGGGCGAAGCCGCTGTACGGCGTGCGCGCGCCGTTGCGGTAGGGCCGCGAGAAGCGCCAGCGCAGCACGCCGACCACCTGGCCGAGCAGCGCCATGGCGGTGGCCGCGAGCGACAGGTAGATGACGATGTCGGTCCACCAGTTGCTGTCGCGAAAGGCATACAGCCAGTGCAACCAGGCGCCGAGCCAGTTCCACGCGCGCTCGTTCCAGGTCGCGTCGCGCACCACCGCACCGCTGCGGCTGGAGATGTACAGCAGGCGCTGCTCGGCATCGTCGAGCTGCACCACGTGCAACGGCCGATCGCCATCCAGGGCGCGCGAACGACTCCAGGTGTCTTCCTCTACCTGCTCGCGGTAGTGCGCGGCAACGCTGCCATCGAATTGCCGCGCGCTGGCCAGCGCCTGTTCGGCGTCGACCCGTTCGATGCGCCCGCCGCTGCGCGCATCCACTGCCACGCTGCGGCCATCGGCATAGCCGAGCAGGTAGCGCGGCGTGCCCGCCGCCGAGGTCAGGCGCAGGGTCGCGGGCGGCTGCTCGACGCCGCTGGCGCGCAGGGCATCGGCAGCGCTGATGCAGCAGGTGCGCGGGTCGAGCACCGGCAGCCGCGCCAGGTGCTCGGCCGGGGTCAGCTTGGGGTAGCCGACGTACAGCATGACCACCCCGGAGACGAACCACAGCGCCATGAAAAGGCAGAGGACGATGCCCAGCCAGCGGTGCCAGAGGTACAGATGGCGCTTGATCTTCATGGCCTAGAACCGCGTGTCCAGGGCGACTTCGAAGGTGCGTGGCGCGCCCATGTAGTACTGCGTGCCGTAGGCCTGCTTGGCGTACACCTCGTCGGTGAGGTTGCGCACCCGTGCGGTGACGGCGGTGTGCTCGTCGATCCGGTAGCGGGCGAAAGCACCGTACAGGGTGTAGGCCGGCGCCTTGACCGTGTTGGCGTTGTCGGCGAACACCGAGTCGACGTAACGCGCATCCACACCCGCCGCCCAGGCCGAGGTGATCTCGTAGGTCAGCCAGAGGTTGGCGACGTTGTCCGGCACGTTGATCGGCGTGTTGCCCTTGCGCGACACCGACACGCCACCTGCGGCCTCGTTGAACTCGTCATACTCGGCGTCCACGTAGGCGTAGTTGGCTTCGGCCAGCAGCTGCGGGGTGATCTGCAGCTTGCCCGCCAGCTCGATGCCGCGCGAGGTCTGCTGCCCCGCCTGCACGGTCAGGTTGGGGTTGCTCGAATCGCGCACGGCAAAGTCGCGGCGCACGATCTGGTACAGCGCCACGGTGGCCGAGCCACGGCCGTCGAGGAAGTCGAACTTGCTGCCCGCCTCCCACTGCTCGCCCTTGGACAGGTCGAACAGGCCGACGTTGGAGTAGGTCGCCGAGGCCAGCGAACCCGCGGGCAGGTCCGCCGAGGTGCTGTATTGCAGGTAGAGGTTGGCCGCTGGCGTGAGCTCATAGACCACGCCGAGGCGGCCACTGAGCGGCTCCCAGGTGCGCTCGAAATAGGCCGGGCTGGTGGCGGAGACCGTGCCGTAGTTGGTCACCTCCATGTTCAGATGGTCATAGCGCAAGCCGCTGAGCAGCGACAGGCGCTCGCTGAGCATCAGGCGGTTTTCCAGGAACACCGCCGCGGTGGTGATCTCGTGGCGGCGCTGCTTGCGCAGGCCTGCGTTGACGCCAGGAATGTCGTAGAAACTACCCGGATCGAAGTGATCCGGGTCCACACTGTCGCTCCAGCTGCTGCCGGTTGGGTGCAGCGTCTGGCGCATGCGCGAGTAGTCGACGCCCAGCGACCATTGGTTGCCGAGGCCGAACAACTGGTTGTCATGGCGCAGTTCCAGGCGATTGCCGAGTACGTTCTGGTCGTGGCGCTGCAGGTAGGCGCCGGAGCGGGCAACGTCGCCGGCAGCGTTGTAGCTGTAGGTCTCGATGTTGCGATAGTCGCGCTGGGCGTTGTAGTGGTAGAGCGTGTTCTGCAGGCTGCTGGCCTCACCGAGGTGGTAATCGGTGATCGAGCGTACCCAGCGCACGCGCTGCTCGTAGCGGCCATCGCCGGCGTTGTAGTTCTCGAAGCGGCGGCTCTTGTCGATCTTCATCGTGTCGCGGCCCGGAAGGACCGGCGTGCCCCAGTACGGGCTGTCTTCCTGGTCCTCCAGGTACTCGATGGCCAGCGTATGGCTCAGGTCCGGCGTCAGGTCGCTGAGCAGGGAAAAAGCGAAGCTGCTGGTCTCGCGCTGATTACGGTCGATGTAGCCATTGCCGTTGCCACGACTGAAATCCAGGCGCGCGAAGTGGCGCGCGTCGGCCTCGTCACCGAGCGCCTGATTGAGGCCGAATGATACGTCCGACTCATCGAAGCTACCGTAGCGCAAACGACCTTCGACCAGGTTCTCGCGGCTGGCGAGCTTGGAGAGGTAGTTGATCGAGCCGCCCACGGCGCCGGCGCCATAGAGGAAGGTCGACGGCCCGCCGATCAGCTCGACGCGGTCGATCATCCAGGCGTCCACCGGACGGGTCGCGCTGCTGTAGCCGAGATTGATGCCGTTGTAGAGCTGGGTGATCTGGTTCTGGGTGAAGCCGCGGTAGGAGACGAAGCCGCCGTAGCCGGGGTTGGCCGAGGCATTCACCCCGGTCATGCCGTTGATCACGTCCTGGGTGTCCGTAGCCCCGCGCGCCTCGATCACGCTGCGGTCGGCGACGCTCACCGAGGCCGGGGTTTCGCGGGCGGTAAGGCCCAGGCGCGAGCCGGTCTTGATCGGCTGGTCGAGCACCAGGCCCGAGGGTTGTTCCTTGATTGCGCTGACGGTGCTGCCAGGCAGTTGCAGCGCGTGGTCGGCCCACGCGGTGTTGCAAGCGCTGAACAGCAGCGCCAGGCAGGCATATTTCTGGGTCATGCAGCATATCCATGCAGGGAAAATGACTCGCCCGAGCGACCGCGGTAGCGGCCTGGGCGGTGGCGTCATGCAGGGTTATGCGAGAGGCGAAGCGCGGGGATTTAGCGAGGGCCAGAGGTAGCGCGGCGGCGCTTGTGCCCCGTTCGACTGCTCGTTCGGCAGCGCGGCGAGCGGCGCCTGGAAATCCACGCCCCAGTTGGCGGAGTTGAGCGCCAGGGCCATGCCGAAGGAAGAACACAGCGGGCAGGAATAGTCGGCCATGGCATGACCGGTTTCGTCACCGCCCAGCTCGACACCGGAACCGTGGGCGCTTTCCGAACAGAAGCCGCCGTCCAGGCCGCTGAGGCTGAGGCCGCTCATCTGGCCGTGGTGTACGCCGCAGACGAACAGGCTGAAGAGCACGCTGACGAATAGCATCAGGGCGATCAGCGAGCGGTCTGGGCGGGCAATTTTCATGGCGGCGACTCTAGCATTGCGGTCCGGCAGTACAGAAGCGGCGCGGCAAAGACGTTTTGCCGCACCCTGCCCCGTAACCCCGTATGGATTGCCGAGCCGGCAGGCCACGCGGGACGACGCTGAAGATCATTCAAGACCAGCGCGGTGCATCTGGCAACGCCTGGCGCGCGCCGCCGACACGCACCCGCAACCTGGCTGAAAACTGTAACAGGCACCGAGAAAAGCTGAACCGGCGACGACGCGACGGGCTCCAAACTGCAACGAGCCATCGGCTCCCGGCAAGCGAGGATGCAGCCATGTCTACCTGGGCCATCGCCTTCAGTCGTGACAACAGCACCAACAAGATCGAAATCGACAGCGCGACCAAGCCAACCATGGAGAAGGCCGTCGCACAGGTTATGAAGTGGGCCGAAGCCAACGTCGAACCCGAGCACCATGAAGATACGCAGATCGATTCGCGCGAGCGGGCGACCCTGCTGCTCAAGCGCTACGGCATCACCATCACCGGTATCGCCCAGGTGTAACCCACCGGGCACCAGAGAGCGGAGGACACATGCAGAAGTTGGGAGAAGTGGTGTTCACCAAAGGCCGGTTCACGGTCGTCGAACGCATCGAAAACCATGCCGATGGCACCCTGGAGGTCGTCGGTCATTCGGTGCACGGGCCAGGCGCCGATTCGAGTTGGCTGTGCACATTGAACGCGGCAGTGGCCCAGGCCGAGAAGCTGGCGGCCGAAGACACGTCCGCCTGATGTAGAGGCCGCCGACTGGGCGGCCTCGTCTTCCTGCTATCCGTTGCGTTTGCAGCGGCTTTCCTTGGTAGCCACGCCGCGGGCTCAGGCCATCACGTCGACCGAGTTGCCCAGGTTGGGCGGGTTGCTGGCCGGATTGGGAATCGCCTGGATCGCGCCGATGGCGGTTTGCGACTGCATCTCCAACGCCTTCTGCAACATGATGACGGAGATGGTCGCGTTGGTCTGCGCGGCGTTGGCCGTGGATACGGCGCTGGCAATGCCTGATAACTCCATGCTCACCTCCACGAAAAAACAGGGCTGATGGAGGGTCGACTGGGCCGCGCTAACCGAAGTTCCCAGCCCCGGACCGGCGTGCCCTCGAGCGCAGCCGGTTTCACGCCAATCCGCCGCCTTCGCCATCCGCTGTCAACGCGACCGCGTGCAACGCTGCAGCCAGCGAGCCAAGGGTGTCGCCAGCCTGCCCGCCGCCACGCGCCAGCCACCTGCTAACACTGCAACCGACCGCTGGTCGCCGCACCTCGGCGAGGTGCACGAAGGTAGCGGTTCCGTTGCAATTTTTAACTCGCCTGCGCGGCGCCCTTCATGTTATTTGTCCCTGCCACCGCCCAACCTGGTTTGCCAGGGTGTAACGCAGCGACTTCGCCAGAAAACTGCGGCACGGGTCAGGTCATTTGCTTGAACTGTCCTGCGTCTCAGCGCAGATGCCGGACAGGTATTAGGGGATGGGTCGACCACCAGTCGGCCCACGTCAGAACAAGCCAACCGGGGATCGACATGAAAAGGCTTGTGCTGCTGGCCATCGTGCTGGCGCTTGCCGGCTGTTCCGCAACTGCCAAAACCTATGAGAAGAAAGGCCGCAAAGGCTTGCACATCAATTGCTCCGGGCTCACCTCGAGCTGGGAACAGTGCGAGCAACGGGCACGCGATGCCTGCGGCACCAAGGGCTACAAGGTCATGGCCAAGGCGGGCGGCGAGACCGGTGAGGATGACCCGGCAGACTTCGTATTCGGCCTCAACCCTGCAGGCTTCTCCAGCCGCAGCATGATCGTGCTGTGCAAATAGCGCAGTACTGCTGGATTATTCAGATGCGGCGACAGGGCGTGTAACGAGGAATAGTCGAAAAAGACCCTGCCCCATCAAACGACTCATCACAGCCGCTGTTGCGCAGAACAGTGGACGCTCAGCAATCGCTCTCTACAGCCGAAACGATGCGATATCCGACGCCATGCTGCGTATGGAGAAGTGCAGTCGAGAATGGCTTGTCGATAGTTTGACGAAGCAAATGAATGTGGCTGCGCAGGCTGTCGCTGTTGGGTGGCTCATCACCCCACAGGGCTTCCTCGAGCACTTCGCGACGAACGACTGACGGGCTTCGCTGCATCAGGATTTTCAACAGCTGCATCGTCAGACGATTGAGCCTTAGCACCTTGCCCGCGCGCGTTACCTCTGAAGTATCGAGGTCGTAGGTCAGGTCAGCCACCTGCAGCCGTCGTTTCTGGCGCCCGTGGGAGCGTCGAAGCACCGCTTCGATACGTGCCACCAGCTCCGCCAGAGAGAACGGTTTGATCAGGTAGTCATCCGCACCCGAGCGCAGTCCTTCGAGGCGGTCCTCGAGCGTGTCCCGCGCAGTGAGCATCAGTATTGGCACCGCATTGCGCGCTTCGTTGCGCAAGCGTTGGCACAGCTGCACACCGTCCATGCCCGGCAACATGAGATCCAGCACGATCAAGTCGTAATGCGCGCTGGTAGCCAGGTGCAAGCCGGCCAGGCCGTCCTGGGCGCAGTCGACGCTATAACCCTTGATCTCGAGGTAATCGAGCAGGTTGGCAAGAATGTCGCGGTTGTCCTCAATGACCAGAATGCGCATTCACGATCTCTTCACGGAAGTTGATCCTTTTTTCACATTGCATTGACGAGCGCCTGACGAAGGCGACGACAAACTGCGGCCGTTCATCCATCAGGGATCCTACGATGCCACAGTTTCACTACGCCCAACTGCGCTACTTGAAGATCGTCATGCTCAGCTGGCTGGGTGTGTTCACGCTCACGCGATGCCTGCTGTTGATCACCCATTTCGGCGATGCCGACGCGTCGCTTACAGATTTGTTCGGCATGTTCAGCGTGGGCCTGATCTACGACCTGAGTTTCCTGCTCTATGCCGCGGCGCCACTGGCAACCTACCTGCTGCTATGCCCGCAACGTCTCTGGCGGCACCGCTCGCATCAATGGCTCCTACGCGTGCTGCTGGGCCTCAGTCTGTTCGCCATGCTGTTCACTGCAGTCGCCGAATGGCTGTTCTGGGACGAGTTCGGTGTGCGCTTCAACTTCATCGCAGTCGACTATCTGGTGTACTCCGAAGAAGTGATCAACAACATCCTCGAGTCCTACCCGATCTACCCATTGCTGGCTCTACTGGCCCTGATCGCTGCTGGCATTACCGCAGCACTGCGCCATCAACTAACAGCAGCATTCGCGGCGCCTTCAATCAGCACATCGAAAGCAGCAGTGGCACTCGGTGGCCTTGTGCTCATCGCCCTGGCCTCTACCGCGCTGATCGGCCAGAACTTTCCACGCGGCCTAGGCGGGAACGCCTATCAGCGCGAGCTGGCCAGCAACGGGCCGTTCCAGTTCTTCGCCGCGTTTCGCAACAACGAGCTCGACTATCAGCAGTTCTACGCGACGATGGACGACCACGAGGTTGCTCAGCAACTGCGCAGCGAACTGGCCGAGCCGAACGCCCACTTCATCGGTCAGGACCCCATGGATATTCGTCGGCTGATCGACAACCCAGGCGAGCAGCAAAAGCACAACGTCGTCCTCGTCACCATCGAGAGCCTGAGCGCACGCTACCTGGGTAGCTTCGGCGATACCCGCGCGCTGACACCGAATCTCGACGCGCTGCGCCAGCACAGCCTGTTCTTCAACAACTTCTATGCCACCGGCACTCGCACCGACCGGGGGCTGGAGGCCATAACGCTCTCGATTCCACCGACACCAGGCCGCTCGATCGTCAAACGTATTGGCCGCGAATCGGGCTACGGCAGCCTTGGCCAGCAGTTCAATGCGCTGGGTTACGACAGCGTGTTCATCTATGGGGGGCGCGGCTACTTCGACAACATGAACGCCTTCTTCAGCGGCAATGGCTATCGCATCGTTGACCAGAGCAGCGTTGCCGAGCGCGACATCTCGTTCAAGAACGCCTGGGGTATGTCTGACGAGGATCTCTACACCCAGACACTCGCAGTGGCCGATGCCGATAACGCTGCCGGCAAACCGTTTTTCCTGCAGTTGATGACCACGTCCAACCACCGCCCCTACACCTACCCAAACGGGCGGATCGACATTGCCTCAGGCGAGGGCCGTGAAGGTGCGGTGAAGTACACCGACTACGCCATCGGCCAGTTCCTGGCCAAAGCCAAGGAAAAGCCCTGGTTCACCAACACGATCTTCCTCTTCGTCGCCGATCACACCGCGGGCAGCGCCGGCAAAGAAGACCTGCCGGTGGCCAACTACCATATTCCGCTGTTCATCTACGCGCCGGGGCTTATCCAGCATCAGGAGTTTTCCAAGTTAACCAGCCAGATTGACCTGGCACCCACGCTGCTGGGTCTACTCAACGTCGACTACACCTCTACGTTTTTCGGCCGCAACGTCTTGCGCGATGACGCGGCCCCGGGTCGCGCGTTGCTGGGCAACTACCAGCACCTCGGACTGTTCGACGGCGTCGACCTTGCCATTCTGAGCCCGCGCCGAGGCATCCGGCGACATGATCACGCGCAGGGCAACAGCCAGGAGTCGATCAGTACGACAGCGGACGCCTTGGTACGCCGAGACGTGGCGTACTACCAGGGTGCGAGCCATGCCTTCAACAGCGGCTTGATCGCCTGGCATCAGCCAAGCGCACCTGAACGCACTGCCACACATGAAGCAATCAGCGCGCTTGCCCCCTGAGCCAGGAATAACGCCATGACTACCGCTATTGCATTCGCTTCACGTCCGCTGAACTGGCGCCTGGTATTCGGCGTTCCGCTCGGTCTGATGGCGCTGCTGCTGATCGTCGATCCCGTCAGGATAGATTTTGCACTCGCGCATCTTTTCTACCTGCCTGGCCAAGGCTTCATCGGCAAGAACAGCTTCTGGCTGGAAGATGTTCTCCATGATCGTGCCAAGCAGGCGGTCATCCTGCTGGGCGTCCTGTCCATCGCCGGCTTCATGCTCAGCCTGCTACCAACACGCCTGCGTGCCTGGCGGCGCCATCTGGGCTACCTGGTATTGGCCCTGGGACTCTCGACAAGCATTGTCACGCCACTGAAAACGCTCACTGGCGTGCAATGCCCCTGGAGCCTGAGTGAATTCGGGGGCCAGGAAACTTTCAGCTCGCTGATTGGGGAGCGCCCCGTCACCGAGAACCCCGGCCGTTGCTGGCCAGGCGGGCATGCGTCTGCAGGATTTTCGCTACTGGCATTTTTCTTTGTGCTGCGTGATCGGCACCCGCGCCTGGCGCGCATCGCACTAGTCACGGCACTGGCACTCGGTTCGCTGTTTTCATTGGGCCGGATGATGCAAGGCGCACACTTCCTTTCTCACAACCTGTGGACGTTGCTCTTCGACTGGCTCATCTGCGCAACGTGCTATCGCCTGGTGCTCTACCAGCGGGAAAAAACGCCGCGACTGCTTCTATCGGTACCACCCAAACATCTGTCATTTCAAGCACCTGAATCTGCCAACAAGCTCAGTAGACCGCACTGCCACATAAGGTAAAGCAGCATGTCTCACACCTGGCGTCCCCCTCGACCGCAAGCGCTCGCAACCACCTTGATGGGCTTGAGCAGCCTCGCCTTACTGCTCGCAGTGCCGCTTACGGCACTACTCCTGTCTGGCTGCCAGAGCACCCGAGAACACATGCTTGGCGAAGGCTACCCACTCGCCTTCGTCGATGGCTTCGATGCCGGATGCAGCAGCGGCAGAAAGGCAGCGGGCTCACTCGACTCATTCCGTAAAGATGTGCCCCGCTATCTGCAAGACAAGCTTTACGCAGGCGGCTGGGAAGACGGTTTTCGCCAGTGCCATGGCCAGCTGGAAGCCGAAATCGAACGCGACCTGCATGAGCCCAGCGAGCGAGACCGCGAATGGCGTCACCATGTGCAACAGAGCATGGGGCAGGCGTTACGACAGAAGTGAGTGTGCGCCCTGACACCATACGCACCAGGACATACCTGATAACTCGCACTGCAAATCCCCGCACTCGAGCAGCTAGCGGCGGCGCACCGAGTCGGTATAGTTGGCCGCCTTCGGGCCAACTGCCCCCAGCACGAGACGCCACGCATGTACCACGGGGAAAAATTCAACGCCTGGACCCACCTGGTTGGCGCGGTGCTGGCGTGCATCGGCGCGATCTGGCTGCTGGTCCTGGCGGCGCTCACGGGCGAGCCGCTGAAGATCGTCAGCGTGGCCATCTACGGGGTCGCCCTGGTCGTGCTGTACAGCATCTCCACGCTGTACCACAGCCTGCGCGGGCGGGCGAAGCTGATCATGCGCAAGCTCGATCACCTGTCGATCTACCTGCTGATCGCCGGCAGCTACACGCCGTTCTGCCTGGTCACGCTCAAGGGCGCCTGGGGCTGGACGCTGTTCGGCATCGTCTGGACGCTGGGCCTGATCGGCATGCTGCAGGAGATCAAGCCGCGCTCGGAGGCACGGGTGCTGTCGCTGATCATCTATGCGGTGATGGGCTGGATCGTGCTGATCGCCATCGAGCCGCTGCTCGCCGCGCTGGGCCGTACCGGCTTCACCTGGCTGGCCGCGGGCGGCATCTTCTACACCGTCGGCATCGTGTTCTTCGCCTACGACAGCCGCTTCCGCCACTGGCACGGCATCTGGCACCTGTTCGTCATGGCCGGCAGCCTGCTGCACTTCGTGGCCATCCTGCGCTACGTCATTTAGGTCCTACGGGAAAATGCCTGCGCACGGCGACTTCTCGCAGGGTGCGCTGTGCGCACCAAGCAGCCCATCATAGGCCCTGGTGCGCACAACGCCCCCTGCAACAGACGGCCGCACGGCCTGTTGCCCCGCCACCACTCATCGCCGCAAATGAACACGGCCTGCGGCATCCAGTCGGTTACTTAACACCCCTCTCAGGAGAACCGACATGGTTGCATTCGATCCCCAGTCGCGTCGCGCGGCCCGCCATCCCCATCAGCAGCAGAACATTCCCAACTGGGAACGCGCGCTGTCCACCGGCGCCGGCATCATCCTCACCGGCCTAGGTCTGCATCGCGGCGGCCCGGTGGGCCTGGTCAGGATCGCCGTCGGTAGCCTGCTGCTGGCCCGTGGCGGCACCGGCCACTGCAACGTCAAGGGCCTGCTCGACGACCCGCAAACGGAGATCCGCCACCTGCGTGCCCGCATGCGCCAGCTCAGTGCAGCCCTGGCCAAGGCATCCGCGCACAGCACCAACTCCCGTGTACTCCGCCCCGCGCCGAGCGACGACGTGTTCGACGCCACCCAGATTCCCGGCGGGACCTATGCCATCGACCCGGCTACCGCCAGCCGCATGAGCGGCCGCTTCTAAGCATCTTGTTTCGCCACCCAGGGTGCGCATCGCGCGCCCTGGGTGAACCTCGCCGACCTGCAGCCCTGCACATTCAGCCCAACCTTTTGCCCGGCGCGCCGGTCAACTGAACAACGCAACTCGCGCCCGCAGCAGGACTATCGACGTCTCATGGACCTGGTCATCGCCCGCCCCGAGGGGCTCTACTGCCCACCCGGCGACTTCTACATCGACCCCTGGCGCCCGGTCGAACGCGCGGTGATCACCCACGGTCATGGCGACCATGCGCGCGGTGGCAGTCGCCACTACCTCGCCGCGGCTGCCGGCGCCGGCATCCTGCGCACCCGCCTGGGTGCCGACATCAACCTGCAGACCCTGGACTACGGCGAACGCCTCGACCACCACGGCGTGACCCTCAGCCTGCACCCTGCCGGGCACGTGCTCGGCTCGGCCCAGGTGCGCCTGGAATACCGTGGCGAAGTCTGGGTCGCATCCGGCGACTACAAGGTCGAGCCGGATGGCACCTGCACGCCGTTCGAGCCGGTGCGCTGCCACACCTTCATCACCGAATCGACCTTCGGCCTGCCGATCTACCGCTGGCAGCCGCAGGCGCAGATCTTCGCCGGCATCGATGACTGGTGGCGGCAGAACCAGGCGGCCGGACGCGCCAGCGTGCTGTTCTGCTACGCCTTCGGCAAGGCGCAGCGCATCCTCCATGGCATCGACGCGGGCATCGGACCGATCCTCGGACACGGCTCGATGGAGCCGCTCAACCAGGTCTACCGCGATGCCGGCGTGCACCTGCCGCCGACCCTCTACGCCGGCGACTTCAAGAAGAGCGACCCGCTGTTGCGCCAGGCGCTGATCCTCGCCCCGCCCTCGGCCGGCGGCAGCACCTGGATGCGCCGCTTCGGCGAGTACAGCGACGCCTTCGCCAGCGGCTGGATGATGCTGCGTGGCACGCGCCGGCGCCGTGGCGTCGACCGTGGCTTCGTGCTTTCCGACCATGCCGACTGGCCAGGCCTGCTCTGGGCCATCGAGCAGACCGGCGCCGAGCGGGTGTTCGTCACCCACGGCTCGGTCAGCGTGCTGGTGCGCTACCTGCGCGAACAGGGCCTGGATGCCCAGGGCTTCGGCACCGAGTACGGCGACGAAGACGAGACCCCACCCAGTGCGGAAGCGGAGCCGAGCCCATGAAGGCCTTCGCCGACCTCTACGGGCGCCTCGACGCCACCACCTCGAGCAACGCCAAGCTCGCCGCGCTGCAGGATTACTTCCGCGCCGCCAGCGCCGAGGACGCCGCCTGGGCGGTGTTTTTTCTCGCCGGTGGGCGGCCGCGGCAACTGGTGCCGTCGCGGCAGCTGCGCGAGCTGGCGATGCAGGCGGCCAACCTGCCGGAATGGCTGTTCGAGGAAAGCTATTCGGCGGTCGGCGACCTGGCCGAAACCATCGCCCTGCTGCTGCCCGAATCCAGCCACGAATCGGATGAAGGCCTGGCCGTTTGGGTCGAGGAAAAACTCCTGCCCCTGCGCGGCCTGCCGCCGGAAGAGCTGGCCGCACGGCTGCCGGCATTCTGGGCACAGCTCGACCGCCAGGCGCTGATGGTCTGCATCAAGCTGATCACCGGCGCCTTCCGCGTCGGCGTGTCCAAGCTGCTGGTGACCCGCGCCCTGGCCAGCCTTGCCGACATCGACGCCAAGCGCGTGGCGCAGCGTTTGGTCGGCTACACCGACCTCTCGCACCGGCCCAGCGCCGAGAGTTATCGCCGGCTGATCGCCGCCGAATCGGACGACGAACACGCCCAGCGCGGCGGCCAGCCCTACCCGTTCTTTCTCGCCCACGCCCTGCAACTGCCGGTGGACACCTTCGAGGAAAACCTCGGTCCGGTCGACGCCTGGCAGGTGGAGTGGAAGTGGGACGGCATCCGCGCCCAGCTGGTCAAGCGCGACGGTCGCCTGTGGCTGTGGTCGCGCGGCGAGGAGCTGATCAGCGAGCGCTTTCCCGAGCTGGACGAGCTGAGCGCGCGCCTGCCCGACGGCACGGTGATCGACGGCGAGCTGGTGGTCTGGCGCCATCCACCGGCCATCGGCACCGAACAGGCCAGCCTGATGGACGTCGACCTCGACAGCGCCGCCCTGGAAGCGGACGTGGAAGACAACGTCGAGCGCTACGGCATCCAGCCCTTTGCCCTGCTGCAGCAGCGCATCGGCCGCAAGACCCTGGGCAAGAAGCTCCTCGAAGAGGTGCCGGTGGCCGTGCTCGGCTACGACCTGCTGGAGTGGCAGGGCCATGACTGGCGCAGCCGGCCGCAACACGAACGACGCGCTCAGCTGGAACAGGTGATCGCCGCCTGCGCCAGCCCCAGACTGATGCCTTCGCCCCTGCTGCACGGCACCAGCTGGCAGGCGCTCGCCGAGCAGCGCGAAGCGTCGCGCCGCCTCGGCGTCGAGGGGATGATGCTCAAGGCCCGCGATTCGCTGTACGGCGTGGGCCGGACCAAGGACATGGGCGTGTGGTGGAAGTGGAAGGTCGACCCGTTCAGCGTCGACGCCGTGCTGATCTACGCCCAGCGCGGCCACGGCCGCCGCGCCAGCCTCTACAGCGACTACACCTTCGCCGTGTGGGACGGCCCGCCGGGTGCCAGCGAGCGCAGCCTGGTGCCGTTCGCCAAGGCCTATTCCGGGCTGACCGACGAGGAAATGCGCAAGGTCGACGCCATCGTGCGCAAGACCACCGTGGAGAAGTTCGGCCCGGTGCGCAGCGTCACCCCGACCCTGGTCTTCGAGCTGGGTTTCGAGGGCATCGCCCTGTCCAAGCGACACAAGAGCGGCATCGCCGTGCGTTTCCCGCGCATGCTGCGCTGGCGGCAGGACAAGCGTGTGGAAGATGCCGACACCCTGGCCATCCTCCAGGACCTGTTGCAATGAGCCTGGCCAGCGCCTGGTTCGTCCAGCGCGGGTGGAAGGCCTTCGCCTTCCAGAAGGAAGTCTGGCAGGCGGTGGCCAAGGGCGAGTCCGGCGTGCTGCACGCCACCACCGGCTCAGGCAAGACCTACGCGGTGTGGCTGGCCGCACTCAATCGCTTCGCCAGAGTCACACCGGCGATCACCAGCAGCGGCCAGCCACGCAAGCGCCAACCGGCTGCGGCGCCGCTCAGCGTGCTGTGGATCACGCCGATGCGCGCGCTGGCCGCCGACACCCAGCGCGCCCTGCAGGCGCCGCTGGACGACTTGAACATTGCCTGGAGCGTCGGCCTGCGCACCGGCGACACCGGCAGCAGCGAACGCGCGCGCCAGGGCCGCAAGCTACCCAGCGCGCTGATCACCACCCCGGAAAGCCTGACCCTGCTGCTCACCCGCAGCGATGCCGAGGCGCAGTTCGCCGGCCTGCGCATGCTGGTGGTGGACGAGTGGCACGAGCTGCTCGGCAACAAGCGCGGCGTGCAGCTGCAACTGGCGCTGGCGCGGCTGCGGCGTTGGAATCCGGGGCTGATCGTCTGGGGCCTGTCGGCGACCCTGGGCAACCAGCAGCACGCGTTGCAGGTGCTGCTCGGCGACACGCCGGGGCGCCTGGTGCAGGGCAAGCAGGACAAGCGCCTGCGCATCGACACCCTGCTGCCACCGGGCATCGAACGCTTTCCCTGGGCCGGGCACCTAGGCCTGCGCATGCTGCCGCAGGTGGTCGAAGAGGTCGAAACCAGCGGCACCAGCCTGCTGTTCACCAACACCCGCTCGCAGGCGGAGATCTGGTACCAGGCGCTGCTCGACGCCCGCCCGGACTGGGCCGGGTTGATCGCCCTGCACCACGGCTCGCTGTCGCGCGAGGTGCGCGACTGGGTCGAACTGGGCCTCAAGGAAGGCCGCCTGAAAGCCGTGGTGTGCACCTCAAGCCTCGACCTGGGGGTGGATTTTCTGCCGGTGGAACGGGTGCTGCAGATCGGCTCGGCCAAGGGCGTGGCGCGCCTGCTGCAACGTGCCGGGCGCTCCGGTCATGCACCGGGGCGCGCTTCGCGGATCAGCCTGGTACCGACCCACGCCCTGGAGCTGGTCGAAGCCGCCGCCGTGCAGGACGCCGTTGCCGCCGGACGCATCGAGGCCCGGCAGTCACCGGAGCAGCCGCTCGACGTGCTGGTTCAGCACCTGGTCAGCATGGCCCTCGGCGGCGGCTTTCGCCCCGCTGAACTGCGCGAGGAAGTGCGTAGCGCCTGGGCCTATCGCAACCTCAGCGATGAACACTGGCAGTGGGCCCTGGCCTTCGTCCGCCACGGCGGCAACTCGCTGACCGCCTACCCCGACTACCAGCGCGTAGAGCCCGACGAGCACGGCATCTGGCGCGTGCCCAATGCCGCCCTCGCGCGGCGCCACCGGATGAGCGTCGGCACCATCGTCAGCGACGCCAGCATCGCCGTGAAATTCTGGGCCAAGGGCGGCAGCGGCGGCTCGCTGGGCAGCGTCGAGGAAGGCTTCATCGCCCGCCTGCGCCCCGGCGACTGTTTCCTCTTCGCCGGGCGCCTGCTGGAACTGGTGCGGGTGGAGAACATGACCGCCTACGTCAACCGCGCCAAGGCCCGCAAGGCCGCGGTACCGCGCTGGAATGGCGGGCGCATGCCGCTCTCCAGCGAACTGGCCGACGCCATGGTGGCGCGCTTCGGCGAAGCGGCACAGGGCCAGTTTCGCGGCCCAGAGATGCAGTTGCTACGGCCGTTGCTGGACGTGCAGCAGGCCTGGTCGGCGCTGCCCACCGCCGACTCGCTGCTGGCGGAAACCCTGCACTCGCGCGAAGGCTGGCACCTGTTCCTCTACCCTTTCGCCGGGCGCAGCGTGCACCTGGGGCTGGCCAGCCTGCTGGCCTGGCGCCTCGGCCAGTTGCAACCGGCGACCTTCTCCATCGCCGTCAACGACTACGGCCTGGAGCTGCTCTGCGCCAGCCCCGTGGACTGGCCGCGCTGGCTCAACGCCGACCTGCTGCGCAGCGACGACCTGCTGCACGACGTGCTCGCCAGCCTGAATGCCGGCGAACTGGCGCGGCGGCGCTTTCGCGAGATCGCGCGTATCGCCGGGCTGGTGTTCGGCGGCTACCCCGGCGCAGCAAAAAGCGTGCGCCAGCTGCAAGCCTCCAGCGCGCTGTTCTTCGACGTGTTCCAGCAGTACGACCCCGACAACCTGCTGCTCGGCCAGGCCCAGGAGGAAGTGCTGCGCCAGGAGCTGGACGTGCAGCACCTGCAGCACACCCTGCAACGCCTGCGCGGGTTGCGCCTGGACCTGCGCGCGGTGAAGCGCCCGCCGCCGCTGGCCTTTCCCCTGCTGGTCGAGCGCTTTCGCGAGAGTCTCAGCTCGGAGAAGCTCGCCGACCGCATCGCCCGCCTGCTCGCCGACCTGGAAAAGGCTGCCGGCCCTGGTGCCTACCACGTCGCCACCGCGCCACAGGTGGAGCGTGAACGCCCGCGGGCGCGCACCCCGCGGCTGAGCAAGGACGGTCGCCCACGGGTGAAGAAGCGCACCGGCTAACCGACCTGGAGGAACACCGCCATCGATCCGACCCACGCCCCCACACCCGCTCTGGCCGTGCCGATCGCCGGCCAGGAAATCTGGCTGCTGGCCGACAAGGCGCTGTACTGGCCCGCCGGCGAGGCCCTGCTGATCGCCGATATCCACTTCGGCAAGGCGGCGGCCTACCGCGCCCTCGGCCAGCCGGTGCCGCAGGGCACCACGACCCACAACCTGCAGCGCCTGGATGCCCTGCTGGCGCAGTACCCGTGCCGGCAGCTGATCTTCCTCGGCGATTTTCTGCATGCGCGCCAGTCCCATGCGCCAGCCACCCTGGCGGCGCTGCACGCCTGGCGCGAACGCAACGACGAATTGCAGATCCTGCTGATCCGCGGCAACCACGACCGCAGTGCGGGTGATCCACCGGCAACGCTGAACATCCAGGTGGTCGCCGAACCGCACCTGCTCGGCCCGTTCGCCCTGCAGCACGAACCCGATCCGCATCCCAGCCACCATGTGCTGGCCGGCCACGTGCACCCGGTGTGCGTGCTGCGCGGGCGCGGCCGCCAGCGCTTGCGCCTACCTTGCTTCAGCTTGGACGAGGGGGTTTGCCTGCTACCGGCGTTCGGCGCCTTCACCGGCGGCATGCAGGTCGACGCAAAGGTGGGGCGACGGTTGTATGCGCTGGGGGATGGTGGGGTGTGGCCGGTTTAGCAGGCGTGTATTCGTAGCGCGATGCCCTCAGTGTCGGCGGTCGAGCAGGTTCACCACCAGGCGATCCAGCCAGCCCCACAGGCGCTGTTTCAGCCGACGCAGCAGCGGGCGGTTGTGCCAGTCGTCGAGGGTTATTTCGCGGCTCTTCTCGAAGTCCTCGATGAAGCATTCGGCCACCGCCAGGGTCAGCGCCGGGTCGAGTGCCTCGATATTGGCTTCGAGGTTGAAGCGCAGGTTCCAGTGGTCGAAGTTGCACGAACCGACACTGACCCAGTCGTCGACCAGCACCATCTTCAGGTGCAGGAAGCGCGGCTGGTACTCGAAGATGCGCACCCCGGCGCGCAGCAGGCGCGGGTAGTAGCGCTGCCCGGCGTAGCGCACCGGCGGGTGATCGGTGTTGCGCCCGGTGAGCAGCAGGCGCACTTCCACCCCGCGCTTGGCGGCGCGAATCAGGTGGCGGCGGACCTTCCAGCTCGGCAGGAAATACGGCGTGGCCAGCCACAGGCGCTGGCGCGCGCGGCTGACGTTGCGCAGCAGCGACTGCACGATATCCAGGTGCTGGTTGGCGCTGGCGTAGGCCAGGCGACCCATGCCCTGCCCCGCCGGCGGACTCGCTGGCAGATGGGCCAGGCCCGGGCCCAGCGCGCGCTTCCACGGACGACGCTCTTCGCAGGCATGCCACTGGTGGTCGAACAGTTGTCGCCAGTGCGCCACCAGCGGCCCTTCCACGCGCACCATCACTTCGTGCCAGCAGTGTTCGGGGGCATCGGCATCCCAGAACTCATCGGTGGCACCGGCGCCGCCGACGAACACGCTGTGCTCGTCGATCAGCAGGATCTTGCGGTGATCGCGGTACAGGTTGCGCAGGCCGCGGCGCCAGCGGATCGGGTTGTACAGGCGCAGCTGCACGCCAGCGGCGAGCATGCGTTCACGCGCCGCGCGGCTGAGTTTGAGGCAGCCGAAATCATCGAACAGGCATTGCACCTCGACACCGCGCTCGGTGGCGGAGACCAACGCCTGGATCAGCGCATCGCAGCAGCTACCGTCCTCGACCATGTACAACTCAAGGGCCACGCGGCGCTCGGCGCGGGCGATCTCCACCAGCATCGCGGGAAAGAAAGCCGGGCCGTCGACCAGCAGTTCGAAGCGGTTGCCGGGTTTCCAGGGAAAGATCGAGCCGCTCATCGCGAGGTGAAGATCAGCACGGCGCCCACCGGCACGGCGAGGCCGATGCTCGCCAGGCGTGCCGAGGTGCGCAGCGCCTCGACGCCGTCGACCAGGCCGAACTGTTCCGCCTGCAGCACCAGCGGCGCCAGCGTCACCACCTGAAAGCGTCGATCGTCCAGGCGCGTGGCCAGCAGCTCGGCGATGTAGCCGTGCTTGCGCCCGCGGATTTCCACCTGGATCGGCAGGCGCAGTTCCAGCTGCGCGCCGGGTGCCAGGTTGGTGATCGGCGCCAGGTTGAGCTGGGCCATGATGCGCGCCTCGGGAAATTTCTCGACCTCGAACAGCAGGCTGCGCAAGCGCTCGTCGCGCACCGGAATGCCGGTGCTGACCGACTCCAGCTCCACGCGCAGGCGCGCCGCGCCCTTGTCGTCGACCTGGCCGTGCAGGGTCAGGAAGCGGTGCACCTCGGAGAAGTTGCCGGCCTTGGTGGAGATGAACGACAGGCGTGAGGACTCGTTGTCCAGGTACCAGTCGGCGTGCGCTGGCAGGGTCAGGCAGGCGGCGACGAGGAAGGCATACAGCTTGGGCATGGGGGCTCGCGGTTCGGCTGGTTCACGCCACGATAACGGCCCGCGCCGGCAATGCAAAGGCCATGTGGCCGTAGCGGTTTGCCCGGGCGTCGCCCCGCGTGCAGCGCTGCGCGGGGGACGTGTTCGGCCGTACCGTCAGGCGATGCTGCGATCAGGGCAGCGGATCGGCCTGCGGCTGCAATTGGCAACCTTCACGCGGGCCGGTCCAGGCCGCCGTCTGGTTGCTGCCCAGGCCACGTGCGGTCACCCGTTTGCGGGCGGCATCATCGAGAAAGTCGCTGAGCGGCAGGTACTGTTTGACGTAGCCGGCGCAGTACTCCGC